>NZ_QJRP01000005.1 GCF_003205295.1 Pseudomonas mosselii | reverse complement strand
ACCCCAGCGTCCCCGCCCGCAACGCCATGAACCCCAGAAACGCCAGCCACAACCCATGATTGCCGAACCCGCGCATGGCCAACGCCACAGGCAGCGCGATCACCACCGACACCAGCATCGCATTGCGCATCTCCCGTGCCCGGGTGGCACCGATGAACAGCCCATCGAGCAGATAACTCCACACCGCCACCAACGGCAGCACCGCCAGATACGGCAGGTACGGATACGCCGCCTCGCGCACGCTGGCGATATCGGTCTGCAGGTCGATGAGCAGGTGGCCGCCCAGCAGGAACAGCACGGCGAACCCCAGGCTGACGATCAACGACCAGCCGCAGGCCACCACCAGCGCCCGCTTCAGGGCTCCGCGATCACGGGCGCCGATGGCGTGGCCGCACAGCGCCTCGACCGCGTGGGCCAGGCCATCGAGGGCATAGGCGGTGAGCATCAGCCCGTTGAGCAGCAGCGCATTGGCCGCCACCGTCGCCTCGCCGAGGCGCGCGCCCTGCACGGTCAGCAGCAGGAACACCAGCTGCAGCGCCAGGCTGCGCAGGAAGATATCGCGGTTCACCGCCAGCAAGGGCCGCCAGGCCTGCCAGCGCTTCAACGCGGCCCAGGCGATATGCCCGGGGTAGGCGCGCAGCGCCGGGCGGGTGAGGGCCAGGCCGAGCAGGGCGGTGCTCCACTCGGCGATCACCGAGGCCCGTGCCGAGCCGACCACGCCCCAGTCCAGGCCGAGCACGAACCACAGGTTCAGGGCGATG
Source organism: Pseudomonas mosselii (assembly GCF_003205295.1). Classification (GTDB taxonomy): domain Bacteria; phylum Pseudomonadota; class Gammaproteobacteria; order Pseudomonadales; family Pseudomonadaceae; genus Aquipseudomonas; species Aquipseudomonas mosselii_B. Next base: position 286,039 of record NZ_QJRP01000005.1, on the reverse strand, counting down.
TTCAGCAGGTTGGTGGTCAGCAGGATCGCCAGCGGTGCCCGGGCGTTCTGCGTGCCGAGGAACCAGCCGACCAGGGCGTAGCTGGCCAGCGCCGCCGGCAGGCCGAGCAGGCGGGTGTGGAAGAACGCCTCGGTGGAGGCATGCAGCGCCTCGCTGGGCTGCATCGCGTGCAGTGCCAGCTGGCTGAAGGGCAGGGCGAGCAGTCCGATCAGCAGGGCGAAACCCAGCGCCAGCAGCAGCCCCTGCACCAGCACCTGGCGCAGCGCGGCGCCGTCGCCGCGGCCGGCGGCCTGGGCGGCGAAGCCGGTGGAGCCCATGCGCAGGAAACCCATCAGGCCGACCATGAAGGTAAACAGCGTGGCGCCCACCGCCACCGCGCCCAATTGGTGGGCGTGGGGCAGGTGGCCGATCACCGTGCTGTCGACCAGCGCCACCAGCGGCACCGAGATGTTGGACAGGATCATCGGCGCGGCCAGGGCCCAGACCTTGTGGTGGGTGGGGCGGTCGCGCCAGGCGGTGGACAGTGAAGACATGCGGGCTCCAGCGGGATGCAATAGGGCCATCGCGGGGCAAGCCCGCTCCCACGCAAGTGCACTTCATCTCGTGGGCGCGGGCTTGCCCCGCGATGGCCGAACGGATTGTACCCGCCAGGCAACCAATCGGCGCGAACAGGGTCTCACTTGCCGCGCATCGGCAGGTAAGCCGTGCACCGTTGCGCTATAGTTGCCCCCCTCACGTACACGCTGCCGAAGAGTTCTCTCTCAAATGCTCAACAAAGGATTGTTGCTGGCCTGCGCGCTGGCCCTGCTCAGTGCCTGTGATTCCTCCACACAGGACAAGCCATCGGCACCCGCCGATGCCGCCACCGCCGTCACGCCCGCCGAAACCAAGGCGGCCAAGCGCGAAGACCCGGCGCTGCTCGCCAAGCGCTACGCCGGTCGCGAGCTGACCGTGCTGGACGTCACGGAAGTCCAGCTCGATGGCGCCAGCACCCTGTCGGTCAGCGTCTCCGCGCCGCTGGATGCCAACCAGGACTTCGCCGCCAAGCTGCACCTGGTCGACACCGTCAAGGGCAAGGTCGACGGTGCCTGGGAACTCTCCGACAACCAGATGGAGCTGCGCCTGCGCCACCTGGAGCCGCAGCGCAAGATGGTCCTGACCATCGACAAGGGCCTGCTCTCGGTCAATGGCAATCAGCTTGAGGCCGAATCGGTCAGCCGCTTCGAGACCCGCGACATGCAGCCCACCGTGGGCTTCGCCAGCCGCGGTTCGCTGCTGCCCACGCGCCTGGCCGAAGGCCTGCCGGTGATCGCGCTGAACGTCGACAAGGTCGATGTCGAGTTCTTCCGCATCAAGCCGGACATGCTCTCCAGCTTCCTGGTCAACTGGGGCCGCAACTCAAGCCTGTATTACTACCAGTCCAAGGAAACCCTGGAGATGGCCGAGCTGGTCTACAGCGGCCGCTTCGACCTCAACCCCGCCCGCAACACCCGCGAGACCGTGCTGCTGCCGATCGCCGGGATCAAGCCGCTGCAGGAGCCGGGCGTGTACCTGGCGGTGATGCGCGCCTCGGGCACCTATGACTATTCGCAGCCGGCGACCCTCTTTACCCTGAGCGACATCGGCGTATCCGCGCACCGCTACCGCGACCGCCTGGACGTATTCAGCCAGGCCCTGGAAGGTGGCAAGGCGCTCAAGGATGTCACTCTCGAGCTGCATGACGACAAGGGCAAGCTGTTGGCCCAGGCCAAGACCGACGGCGACGGCCATGCCCAGTTGCCGATCACCGCCAAGGCCGACACCCTGATCGCCACCCAGGGTGTGCACACCACCCTGCTGCGGTTGAACACCGCCGCCCTGGACCTGGCCGAGTTCGACATCACCGGCCCCCAGGCCAATCCGCTGCAGTTCTTCATCTTCGGCCCGCGCGACCTCTACCGCCCGGGCGAAACCGTGCTGCTCAACGGCCTGCTGCGAGATCAGGACGGCAAGCCGGTCAAGGCCCAGCCGGTAAACGTGGAAGTGCGTCGACCGGACGAACAGGTCAGCCGCAAGTTCGTCTGGGAGGCTGACAAGAACGGGCTGTTCCAGTACCAGCTGCAACTGGCCACCGAGGCCCCGACCGGCCGCTGGCAACTGCTCCTGGACCTGGGTGGTGGCCGCAAGCAGGTCTACGAATTCCTCGTCGAGGACTTCCTCCCCGAGCGCCTGGCGCTGGAGCTCAAGGGCAGCAGCGCGCCGCTGGCGCCGGATGAGACCGCCACCATCCAGGTCAATGGCCGTTACCTCTACGGCGCGCCAGCCGCCGGCAACCGCCTCAGCGGCCAGGCCTACGTGCGCCCGCTGCGCGAAGCGGTGAAGGCGCTGCCGGGCTATCAGTTCGGCGCGGTCACCGAGACCGACCTGTACCAGGACCTGGAGCTGGACGAAGTTACCCTCGACCAGAACGGCAAGGCCCGCATCGACATCGAAAGCCGCTGGGCCGAGGCCCGTTCGCCGCTGCAACTGACCGTGCAGGCCAGCCTGCAGGAGTCCGGCGGCCGGCCGATCACCCGGCGCCTCGAACAGCCGATCTGGCCCGCCGACCGCCTGCCGGGCCTGCGCGGCCTGTTCGATGGCGAAGAGACCGACGGCGACGGCCCGGTGGAGTTCGAGTTCCTGGTGGCCGACCGCGACGGCAAGAAACTGGCTGCCGACAACCTTAAGGTGCGCCTGATCCGCGAGCGCCGCGACTACTACTGGAACTACTCGCAGAGCGACGGCTGGAGCTACAACTACAACGAAAAATTCCTCACCCAGGCTGAAGAAACCCTCAGCGTAAAGGCCGGCTCCACCGCCAAGCTGAACTTCCAGGTGGAGTGGGGCCCGTACCGCGTCGAGGTGGAAGACCCGCAGACCGGCCTGGTTTCCAGCGCGCGCTTCTGGGCCGGCTACCGTGCCCAGGACAACGCCGAGGGCGGCGCCGTGCGCCCCGACCAGGTCAAGATCGCCCTGGACAAGCCAGCCTTCAAGGAAGGCGGCACCGCCAAGGTCACCGTCACCCCGCCGGCCGCCGGCAGCGGCTACCTGATGATCGAGTCCGCCGACGGCCCGCTGTGGTGGCAGGAAATCGACGTACCCGCCGAGGGCAAGACCTTCGATGTCGAGCTGGACAAGAAGTGGGCGCGCCACGACCTGTACATCAGCGCCCTGGTGATCCGCCCGGGCGAGCGCAAGGCCAATGCCACGCCGAAGCGCGCCGTGGGCGTGCTGCACCTGCCGCTGGATCGCGCCGAGCGCAAGCTGGCCGTGTCGCTGCAGGCGCCGGAGAAAATGCGACCCAAGCAACCGCTGACCGTGAAGTTCAAGGCGGTCAATGCCGACGGCAGCGTGCCGAAGCAGGTGCATGTGCTGCTGTCCGCGGTGGACGTGGGCATCCTCAACATCACCGATTTCAAGACCCCCGACCCGTTCGCCAGCCTGTTCGGCCGCAAGGCCTATGGCGCCGACCAGTTGGACATCTACGGCCAACTGATCGAGGCCGGCCAGGGCCGCCTGGCCAGCCTCGCCTTCGGTGGTGACGCCGCCATGGCCAAGGGCGGCAAGCGCCCGAACACCACAGTGACCATCGTTGCCCAGCAGAGCCTGCCGGTGACACTCGACGAGAAAGGCGAAGGCCAGGCCACCGTCGATATCCCTGACTTCAACGGTGAACTGCGCCTGATGGCCCAGGCCTGGACCGAGGAACACTTCGGCATGGCCGAAGGCAAGACCGTGGTCGCCGCGCCGCTGATCGCCGAGCTGTCCGCGCCGCGTTTCCTGGCCGGCGGTGACCGCACCCGGCTGGCGCTGGACCTGGCCAACCTGTCCGGCCGTGCCCAGCAACTGACCGTGCAACTGGCTGCCGAAGGCCAGCTGAGCCTGGTCGGCGGTGCCCAGCAGAACTTCACCCTGGCCGAAGGCCAGCGCACCACCCTGATGATCCCGGTGCAGGCCGAGGGTGGCCTGGGCCAGGGCAAGGTGCGTGTGCAGGTCAATGGCCTGCAACTGCCGGGCGAGCCGGCCACTGCCTTCGAGCGCGAGTGGACCCTCGGTGTGCGGCCGGCTTATCCGGCGATGCTCAAGCACTACCGCGTGGCCCTCAAGGACCAGCCCTGGAGCCTGCCGGACAGCGACCTGGCCGAGTTCGAGCCAGCGGGCCTGGAAGCGAGCCTGGCGCTCTCGAGCCGCCCACCGCTGAACCTGGCCGAGCAGATCCGCGCCCTGGAAGCCTACCCCTACGGCTGCCTGGAGCAGACCACCAGTGGCCTGTACCCGTCGCTGTACGCCGATGCCGACAGCCTCAAGCGCCTGGGCATCAAGGGCGAACCGGCCGATGTGCGCAAGCGCAAGATCGAGATGGGCATCGAGCACCTGCTGGGCATGCAGCGCTACAACGGCAGCTTCGGCCTGTGGAGCTCGGACAGTGAGGAAGAATACTGGCTGACCGCCTACGTCACCGACTTCCTGCTGCGCGCCCGCGAGCAAGGCTACGGCGTACCGGCCGAAGTGCTGAAGAAGGCTAGCGAGCGCCTGCTGCGTTATGTGCAGGAGCGCAACCTGATCGAAGTCGACTACAGCCAGAACGCCGACCACACCCGCTTCGCCGTGCAGGCCTACGCCGGCCTGGTACTGGCGCGCAGCCAACAGGCGCCGCTGGGGGCCCTGCGCAGTCTGTTCGAACGTCGCACCGACGCCCGCTCAGGCCTGCCGCTGGTGCAACTGGCAGTGGCGCTGGACAAGATGGGCGACAAGCAGCGCTCGCAACAGGCATTGCAGGCAGGTCTGGCCGTGACCCGCAGCAAAGGCTGGATGGCCGACTACGGCAGCGCCCTGCGTGACCAGGCGCTGATCCTCGCCCTGCTGCAGGAGAACAACCTCGCCGGCAACCAGGTCGACCAGCGCCTGTTCGGCCTGTCCGACGAGCTGGCCGCCAACCGCTGGCTGTCCACCCAGGAGCGCAACGCGTTGTTCCTTGCCGGCCGTGGTTTGCTGGGCAAGCCGGAAGGCAGTTGGAAAGCCCGCCTGGACAGCGCCGGCGAAGTGCGTGAATTCGACAACAACGATTCGGGCATGAAGCTTGAAGGCCCGCTCTTGGCCTCGCCGCTGACCCTTCAGAACCAAAGCGGCGACACCCTGTACCAGCAGCTGACCCTGTCCGGCTACCCGCGCCAGGCCCCGGCCGCCAGCGGCAACGGCATGGAGATTCGCCGCGAGTACCTGGGCATGAACGGCCAGGCGCTGGATGTACGCAACCTGCGCAGCGGCGACCTGGTGTTGGTACACCTGGCGCTCAAGGCCCAGGAACAGGTGCCGGACGCCCTGGTGGTCGACCTGCTGCCGGCGGGCCTGGAACTGGAAAACCAGAACCTGGCGCAGAGCGCCGCCAGCCTGGACAACGCCAGCAGCGCGGTGAAGCAGTGGCGCGAGTCGATGCAGAACGCCAGTGTGGTGCACCAGGAGTACCGTGACGATCGCTACGTGGCCGCGCTCAAGCTCGACAGCTACGGCACCACCCACCTGCTGTACCTGGCCCGTGCGGTGACCCCAGGCAGCTACCGCATCCCGCCGCCGCAGGTGGAGTCGATGTACCGGCCGAACCTGCAGGCAATCGGCGACAGCCAGGGCGAAATGGTGGTACGCGCCCGCTGAGTTCACGCGCCCCCTGTAGGAGCGGCCTTGTGTCGCGAAAGGGCTGCGTAGCAGCCCCGGCGATTCTCGCATTGACGCCGAGATCGGGGGGCAGCTTTGCGGCCCTTTCGCGACACAAGGCCGCTCCTACACCGGGCGATGCAGGGCTTTCAGTGCACCACCCAACTCAACACCCACAACCCCAGCAACGCCCAGATGATCCCGAGGATGATCGACGCCCGCATGAACGCGCGCACCGCCGAGTACAGCAGCATCAGGCCGACGATCAGTGCCAGGATGCTGACCAGCGAGGTGTCCATGCCCAACGTGCGTGCCAGGCCGTCGATGAAATTGCCGCCGGCGTTGGCCAGCAGGTTGAACAACCCGCTCAGGCCGTCGACGATGAAACGGATCACCGAACCCAGTACCTGGCCCAGCCACTCGAAAAAACCTTCTACATGCATAGTCGCTTCCTGATCAACGAATCGGCGATTCCCAGCCTTTGGCCATCACCTGGCCCGGTCGGTTCCCGATGCCAAGCTTAGCGCGCCCGCGTCTGCTCAAGCTGCTGTGGCGTGTCGCCATCACCCTGCTGGCGACCATGGCCCTGCTGTGGCTGGCCGACCGCATCTGGCCCTTGCCCATGCCGGGCGACGACCTGGCGCGGGTAGTGCTGGCCGAGGACGGTACGCCGCTATGGCGCTTCGCCGATGCCGACGGCGTGTGGCGCTACCCGGTCGGCCCGGACGAGGTCTCGCCGCTGTACCTTGAAGCCTTGCTGGCCTACGAGGACCGCTGGTTCTACCACCACCCGGGGGTCAACCCCATGGCCCTGGCCCGGGCGGCCTGGCTCAACCTGCGCGGCGGGCGGGTGGTGTCCGGCGGCAGTACCCTGTCGATGCAGGTGGCGCGCCTGCTCGATCCGCACGACCGTACCTTGGCCGGCAAGCTGCGCCAGCTGTGGCGCACGGCGCAGCTGGAGTGGCACCTGTCCAAGGCCGAGATCCTCCAGTTGTACCTCAACCGGGCGCCGTTCGGCGGCACCTTGCAGGGCGTGGCCGCGGCCAGCTGGGCCTACCTGGGCAAGTCGCCCAAGCACCTGACCCCGGCCGAGGCCGCGCTGCTTGCCGTGCTGCCCCAAGCGCCGAGTCGCCTGCGCCCGGACCGTCATCCCGAGCGTGCACAGCGCGCCCGGGACAAGGTGCTGCAGCGCCTGGCCGAGTACCAGGTATGGCCGGCCCAGCGCATTGACGAGGCCCGCGAAGAGCCGCTGTTGCTGGCGCCACGCCAGGAACCGGCGCTGGCGCCCTTGCTCGCCCGGCGGCTGAACACGCCGGACAGCCCGCCGCTGATCCGCACCACCCTCGACGCCGCCCTGCAGCGCCGCCTCGAAGACCTGCTGATGGGCTGGCGTGCGCGCCTGCCCGAGCGCACCTCGGCGGCGCTGCTGGTGGTGGAGACCCAGAGCATGGCGGTACGCGCCTATCTCGGCTCCATCGACCTGAGCGACGAGCGCCGCTTCGGCCATGTGGACATGATCCACGCCCTGCGTTCGCCCGGCTCGACCCTCAAGCCATTCCTCTATGCCATGGCCATGGACGATGGCCTGATCCATTCCGAATCGCTGCTGCAGGATGTTCCCCGGCGCTATGGCGATTACCGCCCCGGCAACTTCTCCATGGGCTTCAGCGGCCCGGTGTCGGCCAGCTCGGCGCTGGCGCTGTCGCTCAACCTGCCGGCGGTGCAACTGCTAGAGGCCTACGGCCCGAAACGTTTCGCCGCGCAGATGCGCATGGGCGGCATGCCGATGGTGCTGCCGCCGCTGGCCGAGCCGAACCTGTCGTTGATTCTTGGTGGCGCGGGCAGCCGGCTGGAGGACCTGGTGGGTGGCTATGCCGCGTTCGGCCGTGGCGGCAACAGCGCGAAGATTCGCCTGCAACCCCAGGACCCGCTAGTGGAGCGCCGCCTGCTGTCACCGGGTTCGGCCTGGGTCACCCGGCGTATCCTCAGCGGCCTGGCCCGGCCGGACCGCGACCCCCATGCCGAACTGGTGCAGCGCCCGCAACTGGCGTGGAAGACCGGCACCAGCTACGGCTTTCGCGATGCCTGGTCGGTGGGCGTGGGCCCGCGCTACCTGATCGGCGTATGGATCGGCCGCCCCGACGGCACCCCGGTGCCGGGCCAGTTCGGCCTGGCCTCCGCGGCGCCGCTGATGCTGCAGGTGCACGACCTGCTGAGCAATCGTGACAGCCAGCGCGGTATCGAGGTGCCGGTCGAGCCGGTTCCGGCGTCGGTGGGGGTGGCGGCGATCTGTTGGCCCCTGGGCCAGCCGATGAACCGCCAGGACCCCAACTGCCGCCGCCAGCGTTTCGCCTGGACCCTCGACGGCACCACCCCGCCGACCTTGCTGGCGGCAGACCAGCCGCTGGGGCTGGGTTTGCGCCAGACGGTGTGGCTCAACGACCAGGGGCTGCGCGTCGATGCCGCTTGCCCCAGGGCCAAGGCCCACGATGTCGCCCTGTGGCCGGCCCCGCTGGAACCCTGGCTGCCCCGGGTCGAGCGCCGTGCGGCGCGGTTGCCTGGCGTGGACCCGGCCTGCCCGCCACAGCTGGTGGCCAGTGCACCGCCGCTGTCGATTGTCGGCGTGCGCGCCGGCGACAACCTGCGCCGCCCAGCCACCAGTCACGAGCCTTTGCAACTGCGGGTGTCGGCCCTGGGCGGCGCGGGGCGGCGCTGGTGGTTCCTCAATGGCCAGCCGCTGGGCGAGACCCAGGGGCAGGACAGCCTGCCGGTGCGTTTCGAACAGACGGGCAGCATCGAGTTGAGTGCGTTGGATGAGAGTGGCGAGACGGCGCGGGTGGCGTTTCAGGTCAGCGAATGAATCTGTTGGGGCGAAAGGGCTACAACGCCAATCGATGATCTCAGGCCTCACCTAGAATGGCCACCACCTCGATCATCTGATCCCCCGCCGGCCTGCGCCACAGTACCTCATCCCCAGGTCCGGCGCCCAGCAGCGCCCGTCCCAGCGGCGAGCCCCAGTTGACCAGCCCGCGTACCGCATCGGCCTGGTCCTCGCCCACCAGTTGCACCTGATGCTCCTGGTTGTCCTCATCGACGAACCGCACTCGGCTGCCGATCTGCACTTTTTCCGTGGACGTGGCGGTCGGCACCACCTGCGCACTCTGCACGCGGACGCTGAAGTAGCGCAGGTCACGCTCGGTATCGGCCAGCTGCTGCCGGTCGGCGCGCTCGCCCTGGGCCTGCAGCTCGCTGCGCAGGGCATTGAGCATGACCAGCCGCTGCTGCAACTGGGCAAGGCCGGTGGCAGTGACGTAGTTGGGTTGATCGCTGACCCGTCGCTCCACCGGCTGGCTGGCCTGTGCGGCGGCCTGGTCTTCATTGACGAATGCTCGGCTCATGGGTGGCCTCCTTTGTGCTGGAGACCATGGTGGCAGGTCGCAGGTTTCAATGATTGTCCGATTGCGACGTTATTTGCGGCGATAGGCGCGACCAGCGCCCTGATCCTTTTCCTGTTGCCAGTCGCGGTCGCGCTCGTCCCAGTAGCGTTCGCGGTACTCGCGCAGGTCCTCGCTGGATTGCATCGCCTGGCACTGGCGAAAGCCGTCGTCCCAGCCGCTTTCGTACTGGCGATCACGCAGGTAGCGCGGGACATCCTTGCGAAAGTCGCCGGCCATCAGCCCGGCGGCCTGGCGACCGCTGCTGCAGCCGTCCTGGAAGCCGTCGGCATAGGCGGGGGGGTAGCCTTGATTGACCATCTGTTCATGGGTGGTCTCGCACCCGGCCAGCAGCAATACGACGCACAAGCCCATCCAGTACCGCGACATGACCAACAGACCCTCGGAGTGATAGCGCGAAGTCTAGGTGGGGAATTGTCGGTGCGATGTCAAAACGCTGTCGAAGGATTGCTCTGGCGCTGGGGCTGCACAGCAGCCCCACGGTTTCAGTACTGGTACCACTTCAGTTCCAGCATCACCTCGTTCTGCGCCGTGGCCAGATGGCTGAACTGACGTGAGGCGCTCAAGCGCAGCCCCAGGTCGCGGCTGATCTCCCACTGCTGGTTCAGGCTGATACTGCGTCGCACCTCGCCATTGGTGAAGTAATCGCCCTTGGCCTCCAGCGTCAGGTTGCCCAGCGGATTGCGCCACAGCAGCCCGCCATTGAACCCGGCCGCCGGCGAGATGAATTCGGCGAAGTCGTTGTGGTGCTCGACCCGCACCGTGCCCAGGGCAAAGCCCAGCAGGTCGTCACCCAGTTGCCAGGTGCCACCGGCGCCGCCGTTGACATGGCTGACCAGTACCTCGTCGTCGTGCTTGCCCGGCACCCGCTCCAGGCCGCCGGCGACCTGCCACGACCAGGGCTTGAGCAACTCATTGCGCGGGGTCAGCGAGCGGATGGTGGCCAGGTCCAGGCGCTGCACCTGCCAGTCGTTACCCTCGTACTGGCGCAGCTTGAGCTGGAGGATCTCGATCTGCGCGCCCAGGGGGAAGCCGTACAGGTTGTCGTTGAGGTCGTGATAGGCCATGCGCAGGCCGTACTCGGCATAGGCACGGTCCTCGCGGCTGCCGACCCCCAGTTGCCAGGTGCGCGACTGATGGCCGTCCTCGGGCAGGCCCGGGCGTTCGATCGCCAGCGGTGGTGGCGGGTTGCGGTTGATCGCTCTGAGCAGCTCGAAACTGCGCGCGGCCTGGGCCGGGTCGCGTTCCTGGCCGTTGGCCCGGTAGCGCTCCAGGCGGTAGGCGGCATCTTGCACCAAGGCCTGGCGCTCGCGGGGCAGGGCGGTGAAGTCAGGGCTCTGCAACTGGGCGGTGTTGGCGCTGATGGCCAATACCTGCTGTTTTTCCTCATGGTCCAGCGGCTCGGCGCGGGCAAGCAGCTCGCGTTCACGCGAGGGGCGGTAGCGCACGTCCGAGACCAGCCCTGATTGCTTGACCGCCTTGACCGTGTCGGTGGGAATGGCGGTCAGCGGGAACTGCGAGGTCAGGTCAAGGCTCGGGCGCGCCACCTGCAGCAGCTCCAGCAGGCGGTAGGAGCAGTTCTCGTCGAAGAAGAAATAGTCGAACTTGATCTGCTTGAGCTCCCACACGTGCTCGACCATGCGTCCGGTTTCTTGTGGCGTCAGGTCGAGCTGGTATTCCCAGAGGTCGCGGTTTTCCAGGCTGCGGTACTCGGAGAGCTTCTCCTGGTAGGGCATCATCGCGAACAGGCCGGGATAGCCACCCATCAGGCCCTTCCAGGCGTAGAGGATGCTGTTGTCGCTGCCTTCGATGTAGGCGCCGAAGTTGATCGCGTAACTCAGCAGCGTGGTGTCGTCGCGGCGGGTGTTGGACTGGTCGATGCGCAGCAGCGTGTGGCCGAACATCGACGACGGGCTGTTGAGGTAGGCCGCCGGGAAGATCAGCGTCGCGCTGTGCGGGTCGATGGATGTGTACCAGGTCTTGAATTCCTGGCAGTCCGGGCTCGGCAGGCCGGTGAGGTCCAGTTGCTCGCGCAGCCAGCGGGTGCGTGCTGGGAACACGCACTGGGCATGCTGATCGCCCAGGCTGGCCGGGGCGTACAGGGCTGCAACCGTGGCCTGCAGCTCCTGGTCGGGATGGTGGGCGCCATCCTCGGCGAGGAAGAAGCGTCGATCGTCCACATAGCTGCGCCAGCCGCCGAGCTTGGCGGTCTCGTAGTGCCCGAGGGCGATCCAGTAGGGCGTGGCCGCCAACTGCTGAACGCGGGCCGGGTCGAGCTGGGGTGCGGCATGAATCGGTGCGCTGACGATCAGCGCCAGGGAAACGAGGCGTTTGAGCATGTCGGGCAACTACATCCTGATGATGCCGGAAGGTGAAGCGCCAAACCCGCCCCGCAACCGGGGCGGGAGGCGTGGAACTCAAGCCTCGGTGGCGTACTTGGCCAGTTGCGGGTCGCTCTTGAGCACGGCCAGGGTGTTGGAGTGGACAGTCTCGGCAGTCACGTCGGCGCTGCTGAAGATCTGCTGGAAGTGCTCGTGAGTGACGGCGGCGAAGTGCGCGCGGTCTTCAGGTGCCACGCCGAGGACCACGGCGTAGGTAGTCAGGGCTTCGCCCTGGCCCTGGGCCATGTCTTCGGAGAGCTCGTTCATCATGCCGTTCATGGCAAACCAGGATTTGCCGCCATAGGTGAGCGCGGCCTTGGTCGAGCAGCCGTTGGTGCCCGAGGTCATGCCGAAGGTTGCGTTGCCGGACGTGCCGTTGGTGGTGGAGGCCAGGAAGTGGGCCGGTGTGCCGCGCTGGCCCTCGAACAGCAGGTTGCCCCAGCCGCAGTTCGGGCCGCCCGGCGCTTCGGCCATGGCGTTGATCGAGACAGCGGCGAACAGAGTACCCAGAAGAATCCGTTTCATAGCGTTGTTCTCTTTCTCAAGTGACGTACCAATGGTCAGGGTTCTGGCAACGCGGTTGCCAGGGCGGGAGGATTTCCATCCCCCTGCGCAGCTTGGAGTTTAGGCACGATCCAAAGGTTGCGTTGTTTATTGCGAAAAATTGCTTGCGCGATCGCCCAGGTTGGGCTGTGACATAAAGTCCCACGGAGCCTTGCCGCTGCGCGCCGGCAGCGCCAGAATGCCTTTCATCCGCCCCGCCGAAGTAAGGAAACCCAATGCCCGATACTGTCGCCTCGCGCCTGCGTCTCGCGCCCGAAGCCCTGACCCGGCGTTTCTCCGCTGAACAGTTCGCTTTCTCCAATACCGACGACCTGGAGCCGTTTCGTGGCGTCCTGGGCCAGGAACGTGCCGTCGAGGCCCTGCAGTTCGGCGTGGCCATGCCGCGCCCGGGTTACAACGTATATGTGATGGGCGAGCCCGGCACAGGCCGCTTCTCCTTCGTCAAGCGTTACCTCAAGGCCGAAGGCAAGCGCCAGCACACCCCGGCCGACTGGCTGTACGTCAACAACTTCGAGGACTCCCGCGAGCCCCGTGCCCTCGAGCTGCCGTCCGGCAGCGCCCATGAGTTCATCAACGACATGAACGGGCTGATCGACAACCTGCTGGCGACCTTCCCGGCAGTGTTCGAACACCCGTCGTACCAGCAGAAGAAGAGCGCCATCGACCGTGCCTTCAACCAGCGTTACGACCGGGCGCTGGATGTGATCGAACGGGCCTCGCTGGAGAAGGACGTGGCCCTGTACCGCGACAGCAGCAATGTCGCCTTCACCCCCATGGCCGATGGCAAGGCGTTGGACGAGGCTGAATTCGCCCAACTGCCGGAGGCGTTGCGCGAGCGCTTCCACGAGGACATCGCCGAGCTGGAGGAACGCCTGAACGAGGAGCTTTCCAGCCTGCCGCAGTGGAAGCGCGAATCGAACAACCAGTTGCGCCAGCTCAACGAAGAGACCATCACCCTCGCCCTGCAGCCGCTGCTGGCGCCGCTGTCGGAGAAGTACGCGGAAAACGCCGCAGTGTGCGCCTACCTGCAATCGGTGCAGTTGAACCTGCTGCGCACCGTGGTCGAGCAGTTGGTCGACGACAGCAAGACCGACGCCGTGGCGCGCAAGATGCTCGAGGAGCAGTACGCGCCCAACCTGGTGGTTGGGCATCCCGGCAAGGGCGGTGCGCCGGTGGTGTTCGAGCCGCACCCGACCTACGACAACCTGTTCGGCCGCATCGAATACAGCACCGACCAGGGCGCGCTGTACACCTCCTACCGCCAGCTGCGCGCAGGTGCGCTGCACCGCGCCAACGGCGGCTTCCTGATCCTGGAAGCGGAGAAGATGCTTGGCGAGCCGTTCGTGTGGGACGCCCTCAAGCGCGCCCTGCAATCGCGCAAGCTGAAGATGGAGTCGCCGCTGGGCGAACTGGGCCGTGTCGCCACCGTCAGCCTGACACCGCAGATGATCCCGCTCAGCGTCAAGCTGGTGATCATCGGCTCGCGCCAGCTGTACTACGCGTTGCAGGACCACGACTCGGACTTCCAGGAGATGTTCCGGGTGCTGGTGGATTTCGACGAAGACATGCCCATGGTCGACGAGAACCTGGAGCAGTTCGCCCAGCTGTTGCGCACCCGCACCAACGAAGAGGGCATGGCGCCTTTGACCAGCGATGCGGTGGCGCGCCTGGCCACCTACAGCGCGCGCCTGGCCGAGAACCAGTCGCGGCTGTCGGCGCGGATCGGCGACCTGTTCCAGCTGGTCAGCGAGGCAGACTTCATTCGCCAGCTGGCCAACGAGGCCATGACCGACGCCGGCCATATCGAGCGTGCGCTCAAGGCCAAGGCCCAGCGTACCGGGCGGGTGTCGCAGCGGGTGCTCGACGACATGCTCGCCGGGATCATCCTGATCGACACCGAAGGCGCGGCGATCGGCAAGTGCAACGGCCTGACCGTGCTCGAGGTCGGTGATTCGGCGTTCGGCATGCCGGCGCGGATTTCCGCCACCGTCTACCCGGGCGGCAGCGGCATCGTCGACATCGAGCGCGAGGTCAACCTCGGGCAGCCGATCCATTCCAAGGGGGTGATGATCCTCACCGGCTACCTGGGCAGCCGCTACGCCCAGGAGTTCCCCCTGGCGATATCGGCGAGCATTGCCCTGGAGCAGTCCTACGGCTACGTCGATGGCGACAGTGCCTCGCTGGGCGAGGCCTGCACATTGATCTCGGCGCTGTCGCGCACGCCGCTCAAGCAGTGCTTCGCCATCACCGGCTCGATCAACCAGTTCGGCGAGGTGCAGGCGGTCGGCGGGGTCAACGAGAAGATCGAAGGCTTCTTCCGCCTCTGCGAGGCCCGTGGCCTGACCGGCGAACAGGGCGTGATCATCCCGCGGGCCAACGTTGCCACGCTGATGCTCGACGAGCGGGTGGTGCAGGCGGTCGAGGCCGGGCGCTTCCACGTCTACGCCGTCAGCCAGGCCGACGAGGCCCTGAGCCTGCTGGTCGGCGAGGAAGCTGGCGCGGTCGATGACAAGGGCGAATTCGCCGAGGGCAGCGTCAACGCCCGGGTGGTCGAGCGCCTGCGAGTGATCGCCGAGATGATCAGCGAGGAAGAGATCAAGGAGGCCGAGAAGGAGCGCCTGGAGGAGGTCATCGCCCAGGCCAAGCCTGCATAAGTCAATAAACCGGCGCTGGCGGCCATGTGCTACCGTTCAGCGCCGGTTTTCCAACTTTTTCCTCAGCTCGGCTAAAGTGGAACTTAAGGACGTTATCAGGGTTCAGGATGGAAACAGCCTGAGGGTTTCAGGCTGAACAGGGCTTTACAGAGGGGACGCCGCCATGCGCAACCTCAGCCTCACCCGCCAGTGCCTGGGCCTGGTGACCCGCATCGAATGCAGCATCCGTCCGCTGGCCGGGGACAACGGCATGTGGACCTTGCTGTTCGCCGCCGGCATGGCCGGCGAACAACCCTCGGCGATCAAGGCCCAGGGCCCGTTCCATGGGCCGATGGTGGCCGAATCGGTGATGAACGCCATCGTCGACAGCCTCACACTTCACGGTTATCAGGTCGCGGAAGATCCGCAGATCTGGTGCCTGCACCTGCAGGCGCAGTTGCGCCGGATCAACGGTGAGCGTTGCCGCAATCTCGGGGATTATCAGTTCCACCCGGAAACCTGAGCGTCTTCCCTGTAGAAGATCGCCCAGCCCTTCGGGCTGCATTGTCGCGTTGGGAATTGTCCCCTGTGGGAGCGGCCTTGCGTCGCGAAAGGGCTGCGTAGCAGCCCCCTGCAATTTCGATGGTGGCTCGGAATCTGGGGCCGCTGCGCGCCCCTTTCGCGGCACAAGGCCGCTCCTACAAACCAGCCGCAGGCTTTTGCTGTCACAGGTGGCTGGCTATACTCGCGCTCGCTTTTCCAGTCACTTCACGAGTCCCCTACTGTCCATGGAACGTATCCTCGAAAACGCGATGTATGCCTCACGCTGGCTGCTCGCCCCGATCTACTTCGGCCTCTCGCTTGGCCTGCTGGCACTGGCCCTGAAGTTCTTCCAGGAAATCATCCATGTCCTGCCCAACGTCTTCACCCTCGCCGAGGCCGACCTGATCCTGGTGATCCTGTCGCTGATCGACATGTCGCTGGTCGGTGGTCTGCTGGTCATGGTGATGATCTCCGGCTACGAGAACTTCGTCTCGCAGCTGGATATCGACGAGAGCAAGGAAAAGCTCAACTGGCTGGGCAAGATGGACTCCTCGTCGCTGAAGATGAAAGTCGCCGCGTCCATCGTCGCCATCTCCTCGATCCACCTGCTGCGGGTGTTCATGGATGCCCAGAACATCTCCACCGACTACCTGATGTGGTACGTGATCATTCACATGACCTTCGTCATCTCGGCGTTCGTCATGGGTTACCTGGATCGTATTACCAAGCACTGATTCGTTTGTGCGCTATCGCGGGGCAAGCCCGCTCCCACGCAGGCCTTGAAGGTTGCGTGGGGGCGGGCTTGCCCCGCGGTCTTTCTGACCGACGGCGGCTTGTGCTTTCGGCGTTGCCGTACAAAAAATGAGCACTCATGCGTGGTTCCCGCAGCGAGGTACGCCCATGAACCTGCATCAGCTCAATACCGAGGCCAGGGCTGGCCATGTCGACGAACTCAACCTGATCGCCATCGAAGGTGGTGACTACCTGCTCGAGGCCCGGGTCAAGGGCCGTGCCCATCCCCTGGACGACTCCCGCGGCCAGCGCCTGCGCGTGCACTCGGTCGAGGACGCCCGCCTGCTCCTGCAATCGATTCCCCTGCTGTCACTGAACCTGGTGCACTGGTCCGTGCAGGACGAGATGTGCGGCATGGGGCTGCATCCGGAAGAAGACCTCAAGGTCCCGATTTCCCAGCGTTCGGCCTGGTAGCTGCTTCGCGCGGCACCAGTGTGCTAGGCTGCTCGCCCTTTTCATCAGGGCGCGGATGCAGTGCGCCCTCAAGCGGAGCAAGCCAATGTCCGAACTCAACCTGTCTACCGACGAATCCCGCGTCAGCTACGGCATCGGCCGCCAGCTGGGCGGCCAGCTGCGTGACAACCCGCCACCAGGCGTCAACCTGAACGCCATCGTTGCCGGCCTGACCGACGCCTTCAACGGCGCTGACAGCCGCGTCAGCGAAGAAGACCTGTCGGCCGCCTTCAAGGTCATCCGCGAAGTGATGCAGGCCGAAGCCGCAGCCAAGGCCGAAGCCGCCGCTGCCGCCGGCAAGGAATTCCTGGCTGAAAACGCCAAGCGTGAAGGCATCGTGACCCTGGCCTCGGGCCTGCAGTACGAAGTGCTGACCGCAGGCGAGGGCGCCAAGCCGTCCCGCGAAGACAACGTGCGCACCCACTACCACGGCACCCTGATCGACGGCACCGTGTTCGACAGCTCCTACGATCGCGGCCAGCCGGCCGAATTCCCGGTCGGTGGCGTGATCGCCGGCTGGACCGAGGCCCTGCAGCTGATGAACGCCGGCAGCAAATGGCGCCTGTACGTGCCGAGCGAGCTGGCCTACGGCGCCCAGGGCGTTGGTAGCATCCCGCCGCACAGCACCCTGGTGTTCGACGTCGAGCTGCTCGACGTTCTGTAAGACCTGCGCCTTACACAATCGCGGGGCAAGCCCGCTCCCACAAATATTGCGTGGGAGCGCGCTTGCCCCGCGATCTTTTTCAGTTCCAATCCGTTCCCCCCGGGCGCAATGCCCGCGCATAGCAGAACAGAAACAGATTCCTCACCAGCTCCTTGAGCACCCCGGGTTCACTCGAATTCAGCCCCGTGAGGTCCAGGTCACCCTGGTCACGCAGTTCGTCGAGCGCGTCTTCCTCGAGCACGGCGCACACTTCGCCAGTCTCGCGATGCAGGATGCGCAGGTAGGGGTGGGGGCGGTCGAGCCAGGCGTCGATCAGATAGGTCATGGCTATTCTCCTTGGATAGCGTTTCCAATGAGAATAATTCTTATTATCAAAATAGCAAGGGACTATTGGAAGAAATCTTCCGAATGGTGCAGGCGATCCTGTTGCAGGATCTGTCAGGGCCGCCCGCTGGGCAGCCCCGAGGGGCAGGAGATCAGACCTTGCGCACGAACTCGGACTTGAGCTTCATCGCGCCGATGCCGTCGATCTTGCAGTCGATGTCATGGTCGCCGTCGCACAGGCGGATGTTCTTGACCTTGGTGCCGACCTTGACCACCAGGGACGAACCCTTGACCTTGAGGTCCTTGATCACGGTGACGGTGTCGCCATCCTGCAGGACATTGCCCACCGAATCCTTCTTCACCACATCGTCGCTGGCGGCTTCGGCTTCGCCGCTGGCCGACCACTCGTGGGCGCATTCGGGGCAGATCAGTTGGGTGCCATCCTCATAGGTGTATTCGGAGTTGCATTGGGGGCAGGGTGGCAGAGTGCTCACGGCTTTTCCTTTCAAGTACAGGCGGGTAAAGGCGCACATTGTATAAGGTTTTGCGCCTGTATGCACAAAAGCATCGCGGGGCAAGCTCGCTCCCACGCCATGATGTGTGCTGGCGTGGGAGCGGGCTTGCCCCGCGATGAAGATGACGCGATGAATCAGTGGGTGCGCGCGACCGCGAACTCGCTCAGCTCGACCAGGGCATCCCGGTACTCGCTGGCCGGCAGCACTTCCAGGCAGGCGATGGCGCGGGCGACGTAGTCGCGGGCCATCTGCGCGGTGTAGTCCAGGGCGCCGGACGCCTCGACGGCGATGCGGATCTGCTCCAGGTCTTCCAGGCCACCTTTCTGGATCGCCTGGCGCACCAGTGCGGCCTGCTCCGGGGAGCCTTCGCGCATGGTGTAGATCAGCGGCAGGGTCGGCTTGCCTTCGGCCAGGTCGTCGCCGACGTTCTTGCCCAGGGTCTCGGAGTCGCCCTTGTAGTCGAGCAGGTCGTCGACCAGCTGGAAGGCCACGCCCAGGTGGTCGCCGAAGGTACGCAGGGCTTCGCGCTGTTCGTCGGTGGCGCCGGCCAGCGCGGCGGCGCTGTGGGTCGAGGCCTCGAACAGCATCGCGGTCTTGCCGCGGATGACGTCCATGTACACCTCTTCGGTGGTGCTGGCGTCACGCACGCGCGACAGCTGCAGCACTTCGCCCTCGGCGATCACCCGGGTGGCCTTGGAGAGGATCTGCATGACCGGCATCGAGCCCAGCTCGACCATCATCTCGAACGAGCGCGAATAGAGGAAGTCGCCCACCAGCACGCTCGGCGCGTTGCCCCACAGGGCGTTGGCGGTGGAGCGGCCACGGCGCATGCCGGACATGTCGACCACGTCGTCGTGCAGCAAGGTGGCGGTGTGCAGGAACTCGATGGTCGCCGCCAGCAGGCGCAGGTCGTCGCCTTCGCGGCCCAGGGCCTTGCCGCACAGCAGCACCAGCAGCGGGCGCAGGCGTTTGCCGCCGGCGGAAGTGATATAGTCGCCGATCTTCGATACCAGCGGGACGCGCGAGGTCAGCTGCTTCTTGATGATCTCGTCGACGGCGCTGAAATCATCAGCTACCGCGCGGTAGAAGGATTGGGGTTGCATCGGCTGCTCCATTGAGGTTGCGCGGCATGCTAGGTCGCGGGTATCGGTGTGTCAAGGCGCGGTGGCCGTGGCCCCAGGCCGGTACTTGCAAGCATTTATGGGGTTGCGTACAATCGCGCACCCTAACTTCCTGGGCAGCACCTGCCTTACGCAATTGCACCGGGCCGTTCCAGCCTTGTGCAGCCATGCCAGCCAATACTCATCATATAAAGCGCTGGGTGAGCAGGATTATCGGAGAAATACCATGTCTTACGCAGTAATCGTTACCGGCGGCAAGCAGTACAAAGTCGCTGAAGGTGAATTCCTCAAGATCGAAAAACTGGAAGTCGCCACTGGCGAATCCGTGACCTTCGATCGCGTCCTGCTGGTCGCCAACGGTGAAGAAGTCACCATCGGCGCTCCAGTTGTTGCTGGTGCTAAAGTAGTGGCCGAAGTCGTTTCGCAAGGCCGCCACGACAAGGTTCGCATCATCAAGTTCCGTCGTCGTAAGCACCACATGAAGCGCATGGGCCACCGCCAGTGGTTCACCGAAATCAAAATCACCGGTATCCAGGCTTAATCGCCCCGATCCCCTGAATTTATTGGAGAATTGAACCATGGCTCACAAGAAGGCTGGTGGTAGTACTCGTAACGGTCGCGACTCAGAATCTAAACGCCTTGGCGTGAAGATGTATGGCGGCCAGGTGATCAAGCCGGGCAACATCATCGTCCGTCAGCGCGGCACCGAATTCCACGCTGGCTACGGCGTTGGCATGGGCAAGGATCACACCCTGTTCGCCAAGATCGAAGGCGTGATCAAGTTCGAGAAGAAAGGCGAGTTCATGCGCCGTTACGTGAGCATCGTCGCCGCTTAATCGCGACGTCGCTCCAGAAGCCCCGTCATGCGACGGGGCTTTTTCGTTTGTGGTGAGCCTCTTGCAAAGCTGTTTGTCTGGGCTGCCGGCGTTGGTTTCTGATGGTACGGGGCCGCCGCGCTCATTTTTGCAAGAGCCTCATGGTTTTCTGGTTTTCGACTCGTCGTCCGACGAGAGGCGGTTTTGAATGAAGTTTGTAGACGAAGTATCGATCCGGGTTAAGGCCGGTGACGGCGGCAACGGTTGCATGAGCTTCCGTCGCGAGAAATTCATCGAGAACGGTGGCCCCAACGGCGGTGACGGTGGCGACGGCGGTTCGGTGTACATGGTGGCCGACGAGAACCTCAACACCCTCGTCGACTACCGCTACACCCGTCACCACGAAGCCCAGCGCGGCTCCAACGGCGGCAGCACCGACTGCACCGGCAAGAAGGGCGACGACCTGTTCCTGCGCGTGCCGGTGGGCACCACCGTGATCGACGCAGCCACCCAGGAAGTCATCGGTGACCTGATCACCCCGGGCCAGAAGCTGATGGTCGCCCAGGGCGGCTGGCACGGCCTGGGCAACACCCGCTTCAAGTCCAGCACCAACCGTGCGCCGCGCCAGACCACTCCGGGCAAGCCCGGCGATCAGCGCGACCTGAAGATGGAAATGAAGGTCCTGGCCGACGTCGGCCTGCTGGGCCTGCCGAACGCCGGCAAGAGCACCTTCATCCGTTCGGTCTCGGCCGCCAAGCCGAAAGTCGCCGACTACCCGTTCACCACCCTGGTGCCGAACCTGGGCGTGGTCAGTGTCGACCGCTGGAAGAGCTTCGTCATCGCCGACATCCCCGGCCTGATCGAAGGCGCCTCCGAAGGTGCCGGCCTGGGTATCCGCTTCCTCAAGCACCTGGCCCGTACCCGCGTGCTGCTGCACTTGGTCGACCTGGCGCCGCTGGACGGCAGCAGCCCGGCCGATGCCGCCGAGATCATCATCAACGAGCTGGCGCAGTTCAGCCCGGCGCTGGTCGACCGTGAGCGCTGGCTGGTGCTGAACAAGGCCGACATGATCATGGACGACGAGAAGGATGAGCGCGTCAAGGAAGTGGTCGAGCGCCTGAACTGGGATGGCCCGGTCTATGTCATCTCGGCCATCGCCAAGCAGGGCACCGAGAAGCTCAGCCACGACCTGATGCGCTACCTCGAAGACCGCGCCGACCGCCTGGCCAACGACCCGGCCTACGCCGAAGAACTGGCCGAGCTCGACCAGCGCATCGAGGACGAGGCCCGCGCCCAGCTGCAGGCCCTGGACGACGCCCGCACCCTGCGTCGCACCGGCGTCAAGAGCGTGCACGACATCGGCGATGATGACGACTGGGATGATTTCGAGGACGACGAAGACGGCCCGGAAATCATTTACGTGCGCGACTGATCGGTTGCAGTACACTAAACGCCGCTCTCTGGAGCGGCGTTTTTGTATCCACGGTATCTACAGATTCGACATAGGTTGGAAGAGAAGATGCGAAGCAAGGTGACTGGCGCCCAGCGCTGGGTCGTGAAGATCGGCAGCGCGCTGCTGACCGCCGATGGCAAGGGCCTCGACCGCGGCGCCATGGCGGTGTGGGTCGAGCAGATGGTGGCCCTGCGCGAAGCAGGCGTGGAACTGGTTCTGGTCTCCTCCGGGGCCGTGGCCGCCGGCATGAGCCAGCTGGGCTGGACCTCGCGACCGAGCGCGATGAACGAGCTGCAGGCCGCCGCCTCGATCGGCCAGATGCGTCTGGTGCAGGCCTGGGAGTCGAGCTTCGGCGAGCACGGCAAGCACACCGCGCAGATCTTGCTGACCCACGACGACCTCTCCGACCGCAAGCGTTACCTCAACGCCCGCAGTACCCTGCGCACCCTGGTCGACCTGGGCGTGGTGCCGGTGATCAACGAGAACGACACCGTGGTTACCGACGAGATCCGCTTCGGCGACAACGACACTTTGGCCGCCCTGGTGGCCAACCTGGTGGAAGCCGACCTGCTGGTGATCCTCACCGACCGCGACGGCATGTTCGACGCCGACCCGCGCAACAACCCCGAAGCCCAGCTGATCTACGAAGCGCGTGCCGACGACCCGTCGCTGGACGCCGTGGCCGGCGGCACCGGCGGCGCCCTGGGCCGCGGCGGCATGCAGACCAAGCTGCGTGCCGCTCGCCTGGCCGCCCGTTCCGGTGCCCATACCATCATCATCGGTGGCCGTATCGAGCGTGTGCTGGATCGCCTGAAGGCCGGCGAGCGCCTGGGCACCCTGCTGTCGCCCGAGCGCGGCATGCTCGCCGCGCGCAAGCAGTGGCTGGCCGGCCACCTGCAGACCCGTGGCACCCTGGTGCTCGACGACGGTGCGGTGAAGGCCCTGCGCGAATCGAACAAGAGCCTGCTGCCGGTGGGCGTGAAGACCGTGCAGGGTAGCTTCCGCCGTGGCGAGATGGTGGTCTGCGTCGGCCCCGACGGCCTGGAAGTGGCCCGTGGCCTGGCCAACTACAGCGCCCTGGAGGCGCAGAAGATCATCGGCCAGTCGTCCGACGCCATCGAGAGCCTGCTGGGCTACAGCGCCGAGCCTGAGCTGGTGCACCGCGACAACCTGGTCCTGGTCTGAGGGAGATCACCGTGCTGAAAAGGATGTTTGCCGTGGCGGCGCTGCTGCTGCCGATGCTGGCCGGGGCCGAGGAAATCGGCCAGGTGTCCACCGTGTTCAAGTTTGTCGGGCCGAACGACCGCATCGTGGTCGAGGCGTTTGACGACCCGAAGGTCGACGGCGTGACCTGCTACCTGTCGCGGGCCAAGACCGGAGGCCTGAAAGGTGGTTTGGGGTTGGCCGAGGACCGTGCCGAGGCGTCGATCGCCTGCCGTCAGGTGGGGCCGATCCACTTCAAGGGTGACTTGAAGGATGGCGAGGAGGTGTTCAAGGAGCGCACCTCGCTGGTGTTCAAGACCATGCAGGTGGTGCGTTTTCTCGACAAGAAGCGCAATACGCTGGTGTACCTGGTGTACAGCGATCGCCTGATCGAAGGCAGCCCGCAGAATGCGGTGACGGCGATTCCGATTGTGCCTTGGGCGCAGCAATAACCCGATAGATAGTGGGGAGGCCTTCGGCCTCCTATCGCGACACAAGGCCGCTCCTACAGGGAAACGCAAATCCCTGTAGGAGCGGCCTTGTGCCGCGAAAGGGCCGCAAAGCGGCCCCAATACACCGAATCAGGCCAGTTCCTCGGCCTCATCCTCGCGCACGATCGCCTTCACTTCGTCGCGACGGCTGATGTACTTCCAGTCCGCCTCGTCGATGTAGATGCCGTTCGGCCCGCTGCCGCCTTCCAGGTCGATCGCCACGCGCGCCGACACCTGCGGCTTCACGCTCGCCAGGATCGGCACGAAGCCCAGCTGCTGGCTGGTCTCCAGCAACGCCGCCTGGTTGCGTTCGTCGATGTCCGCCGCCTCGTCGAGGTAGTACGGCAGGCGAATGCGCCCGGCCAGGTCGCGGTCCATCAGGTGCAGCAACAGGTACATGTTGGTCAGCGCCTTGATGGTCATGGTGGTGCCGTTGGACGCGGCGCCGTCGATGTCGGCGTGGATCACCGGCTGGCTGTTGATCTTGGTGATCTCGAAGGCCAGTTCGAACAGGTCCTTCAGGCCCAGCTGGTTGTGGTTGGCCGCCACCAGCCGCGCCAGATACTCCTTGGCCTCTTCGTTCTTGTGATCCTGTTCGGCGCTTTGCGTCAGGTCGAACACCGACAGCGTTTCGCCTTCCTCGTACTGGCCGGCGCTGTGGATGATCTGGTCGATGTGCCGGAGCGCTTCCTTGTTCGGTGCCAGCACCACGCGGAAGCTCTCCAGGTTGGACACCTGGCGCTTGTTGATCTCGCGGTTGAACAGCGCCAGCTGGTGCTCGAGGCTGTCGTAGTCGCTGCGGATGTTGCGCAGGGTCCGGGCGATGTCGGTGACCGCGGCGCGGCGGGCCTTGGCCAGGGTCAGCGCTTCCTCGGTGCGGTGCGAGTAGGCGTTGATCAACAGCTGCAGGCGGCGCTCCATGTCGTCTTCGCTGTCGAACTTGGCCACGCCCTTGAGGCGTACCTGGGCGTACAGCGCCTCGATCTGGTTGTCCACGCGCTGCAGCGCCTGCCAGCTGTCCTGGTAGTCGTTGAGCAGCGGCAGCAGGTTGTCCATGGAGTCGTCGATCGCCTCCATGAACGGCGTGCCGAACGGCAGGTCGGCCGGCAGCAGCTGGCGACGGCGCAGGGCGTCTTCCAGGGTGCGCTGCTTGGCTTCCAGGTCGGCGATCTGCCGGCCCACTAGCTGCAGCTTGGCCGACAGTTGCTGGACGCGTTCGGTGAAGGCGTCGCTGGAGCGCTTGAGCTCGTCCTGGGCGGCTTCCAGCTGGCCCAACTGCTCCATTTTTTCCGGCTCTTCGGCGGCCAGGGTCTCGGTGCGGCGGAAGTCCTCCAGGGCCTTCTGCGCATCGAGCACCTGCTGGTACAGGGCCTCGGTCTGCGCCTTGCTGGCGGCGCGGTCGAGGGCCACGGCCTGCTGGGTCTTGAGCTGCTTGAGCTCTTTTTCCAGGCGCTCCTTCTGGTCGCGCAGGGCGGCGCGGTCGGCCAGGGCCTGCAGCGCGGGCGGGTCGATGTGCGAGATGTCGATGGACAGGCCCGGCACTTCGAAGCGTTCGCCCTTGAAGCGGTCGAGCACGCCTTCGAGGGTTTTCACCCAGACGTCGCTTTCGTCCAGCTCGATGCCACGGTCGCCCAGCGGCAGGCTGAACAGCGCGCCGTTGAACAGGCGCATCAGGCGGTCGACATCCTGCTGCGAGAACTCCTCGCGCAGGCGGGCGTAGCTGTTGTTGTCGGCGTGGTCGAGCTGCTGCTTGACCGCCTTGACGCGTTTTTCCAGGTCGCGCACGCGCTCGTCGAGGTCCTCGGCGGAGAACTGTCGCGACTGGGCCAGGGCGCCGGCCAGTTCGTCGTGGGCGTCCTTGGCGGCCAGCAGCTGCTGTTCCAGCACCTTGACGTCGCTGACCAGGGCGAAGCGGTGCTTGAGCACCGACAGCTCACCCAGCCAACGCTGGATACCGGTGATCTCGCGCTCCAGGCGCATCAGCTCCTGGGTGCCGCCGCGCTGGTCGTTCTGCAGGCGGTCCTGCTCGCCACGGTAGTGCTCGGACTGGATCACCAGCTCTTCCTTGCGCGCCATGGCGTATTCCTGCCAGGTGCCCAGCAGGTTGTCGAGCAAGGGCGAGATGCGGTGCAGCTTGCCGCGCAGGATGTCGCGCTGGGCCACGCCGCCGGCCAGGGCCTCGACCAGGGGGCCTGCGGCCACCAGGGCGTTGTAGTCGCCCTCCATGCGGCGCACGTCGCGGAAGGCTTCTTCACAGGCGGCGATGTAGTCGACGCTACCGGAGCGCAGGCTGTGCTCGAAGGCGTCGAGGAACAGCTGCTTGAGCTTGGCGGCAGTGATCTCGCGCATGTGCAGCAGGTTGATGAACAGCGCGCGGAAGGTCTTCAGGCTTTGCTCGCTGGTCGAGCGCAGCGGGATCAGGGTCAGGTCCAGCGGCACCGAGGTGTGGCCGCCGACCAGCAACCGGCGCAGTTCGTCCGGCTTGAGCTCGTAGGCTTTCAGACCATGGCGCTCGAGGTTGGTGAACAGCTCCTTCTGGCGCAGGCAGGTGTCGTCTTTCTGGTAGTGGGCCAGGTCCAGTTCGCCCTGGTAGGCGAAGAACTGGTGGCCGAAGCCGCCCCCCGGGCCGCGGCCGACCACGCCGATCACGTGCGGGCCGTGGGGCAGGTTCAGTTCGGTGAGGATGTAGCTGGTGTCGCTGGCGAAGTAGAAGCGGCGCGACTGCTCCAGGCTGTACTTGCCGAAGCTCATGTCGGACATGCGTGCCAGAATCGGGAACTGCAGGGCGTTGATCGACGCCGATTTACCCAGGTTGTTGGCGCCATAGACCGACAGCGGGTGCTCCAGGGGGAACAGGCCGAGGCTGTAGCCGGCGGTGTTGAGCAGTGCGAAGCGGCGGATGCCGTAGCGTTCCTGGCTCATGCGTCAATCTCCTGTTGCTCTTCGCGGATCGCCCGGGCCAGGGCATCCTCTTCGCTTTCCTCGCCATCGAACGGCGTGAGGTCGAGCGGGTCGTCGGTGCGGTTGAGTTCTTCGGGCGTCTCTTCCACCACCAGCACGGGTACCGGCAGCGGCAGGTCGCTATGCAGGGTGGCGGCCAGATCGCGGTCCTGCTGGACCGACAGGCAGACATCGAGGAAGCGGTGCATCGGCGGCATGAAGCGATAGATGCCGCCTTCCTCGAAGGCGAAACCCAGCTGGGTCATGCGGCGCATGATCTTTTCTTCGAGCTCGTCGACGGTCTGCACTTCGGCCTGCAGGAACAGGTCGCGGTACTTGTCCAGCAGCGATGGCAACTCGTCGCGACCGATGCTGCCACCGTCGAGCACGGCCATCGGGTCGCGGCCCTGGTCGGCCAGGTGCTCGACCAGGATGAAGGTGAACAGCGACAGGCGCTGGGCGGTCTTGTTGACCTGCGCGGCGGCCTGCTCGGGGACGAAGTAGTAGAAGCCGCGGGTGTCGCAGACCAGCTCGAAGCCCAGGGCTTTGAACAGGGTGCGGTACTGGTCCTGGAAGTTCGACAGCTGGGCGTACAGCTCAGGATCGCGGCGGCTGATGTGGAAGCCCTTGAACAGCTCGCGGAAGATCGGCGCGAGCTGGGACAGTTCGGAAAGATCAAGATGCATGGACGGGGCTCGCGGTGGATTCGGTCGTGGTCGCCGGCTTGTTGTCGCGGCTGGAGGTCAGGGCGAAGGAGCGCAGGCTGACCAGGTGTTCGCGGGTAAGGTATTGCTGGCGATCCAGGCGCTCGCGGCTGAAGCGCTTTTCACGCGACAGGCGCGAGAACCAGTACAGCAGTTCGTCGGTGGCACCCTCGGGCTCCTGCTCCAGCAGCCAGACCATCAGGTCCGGCAGCGGCAGGGCGTCCTCGCAGCGCTCGAGCATTTCCTTGACCGTGCGCGGGGCGCGGGGCAGCGGGCCCTTTTGCGTCTTGTGCGCCTTGGGGAAGCGCGCAGGCTTGGGCTCGAAGCGGGCCAGGGCATAGACGTAGGCCTCGACCTGGCTGGCGCTGCCGAGGAAGGTGCTCTGCGGCCGGGTGAACAGCGGCATGGCGGCCTGCGGTACGGCGTCGATGCCCTTTTTGCGGATCACCGACAAGGCCAGGGCGGCGCCACGGGTCACGGCATTGTGCCGGCGCGCTTCTTCGCGCAGCGGCAGCAGCAGTTCGCGGGCGTGACGCAGCGTAAGCTGGGCGCTGGTCTGCATTTCGAGGATGCGCGCATGGGTGCGCAGCAGCATGTCGTCGTCGACCAGGTGGCCCAGGCGCGCCTGCTCGCCCAAAAGGCGCAGCAGCACGGTCTCGACCTTGCGCACGCCCTGCTCGAAGGCGCCGTCGGCGTTGACCAGCTGGATCATCGGCTCGACGTACTCGTCCCAGGTCGCCAGTACTTCGGCATAGCGCTGGCGCAGGGGGATCTGCCGGTTGCTGGTCTTGGCTCGCTCGGCCACGGCCACCAGCGCCTGCTCGTCGTTGTCGAGCTTCTTCAGCACATCGCGCACACGCATGTCGAGCAGGCGCAGCTGGCGCGCCAGGTCGTCGCTGTCGCGGTTGTCGAAGGCGTCCTGGATGTGCCCGGCCAGGCGTTCCAGGTGGCGTAGATACGCCTCGATCTCCAGGCACAGGCCCAGCCGGTGTTCGCGGCGCAGGTAGGCGAGGAAGTCGTGGATCTGCGCGTTGAGCTCGAAACGGTTCGGGCTCTTGGCCACCGGGACCAGGATGTCCAGGCGGATCCACACGTCGAGCAGCTGGGTGATGTCCTGCGGGGTGCTTTCCACCTGCTGGCGGGCCAGCTGCTGGCGCAGCTCGACCAGGCTCAGGGTGCCCTGGTCGAAGCGCTCGCACAGCGGCTCGATCAGGGCCCAGTGTTCGGCTAGGGCGCGCAGGACGCGCTTGGGTTCGATCATTGGCGGGTCGACTCGTTGCCAAATAAAAGGGGCGATTGTACTGCATCCGGGGGGGAGGTTTTCACCCCTTGGTCTGTTATGGGGATAACCCTGAGGCACAAGGGGGATTCACCGGCCCATCAGGAGGCGTGGGAGCGGGCTTGCCCCGCGATGGCTGACAATCTGTTGCGGCGCATCCGGGGCAACGGCGTTAGAATGCCCGTCTGATTTCGTCCACCGGATACCCGCGCCTTGCTGATCGAGTCCCGCCGCCGCGCCTACCTGTCCGCCATGCAAGTGGTGCACTGGCTGCCGCGCGCCGAACTGCCGTTCGCCGCCCCGTCGCGGCCGGAGTTGCTGTTGCCGGTGGTGCCGGTCGAGGACGTCGACTTCGAGGTGCGTCCGGCCGCTGCCGCGCCTGCGCCGAGCGCCACCCCGGCAGCCCCTCAGGCGCGTGCCGAGCGGCCGAAGATCGAGATCCCGCGTCCGGGCAGCGCGCCAAAACCTGCCGCCAAGCCGGTCGAGACCGAGCAGGAGGCGCCCGCGCCACGCCCGGCGCCGGTGCCGCCACCACGCTTCGCCCTGCAGTTGCTGCGCGCCGGCAGTTGCCTGCTGCTGGTCGAGCTGGCCACCGGCCAGCCGTTCCAGAGCCGCGACCCGTCGTACCTGCTGCTCAAGGACATGCTGCGCGCCGCCGGCCTGCCGGATGCCCCGCAGATCATCGGCGAGCCGGTGCGCTGGCCGCTGCTGATGCGCGGCAACATGGACCAGGGCCCGGACGCCGCCCGCGACTTCGTCCAGGGGTTCATCGCCGCGCGCCTGGAAGAAGCGCCGTGCACCTGCCTGTGGCTGCTCGGCCTGCCGGCCATCCGTTTCGCCGGCCAGGCCGATGCCGAAGCCTATTACCAAGAACTCGAGGTCGACCTGCTCGGCAACGCCTGGGCCTTGCCCGGCCTTGAACTGTTGATGGACGAGCCGCAACGCAAGGCGGACGTCTGGAAAGCCATGCGCCAGCTGATGGCGCGCTGGAAGAGCGTTGAATGAGTGACTCGATCAGTTTCCGCCCGGCAACCGAGGCGGATCTGGATGCCCTGCTTAAGATCGAATATGCCGCCTTCAGCCACCCCTGGACCCGCGGCATCTTCCAGGATGCGCTGAAATCCTACGAAGTGTGGTTGATGTTCGACGGCCAGCAGCAGGTCGGCCATGGCGTGATCAACGTGATCATCGACGAGGCGCACCTGCTCAACATCACCGTCAAGCCGGAGAACCAGGGCTGCGGGCTGGGCCTGCGCCTGCTCGAACGCCTCATGGCGCGGGCCTATGAGCTCAATGGGCGCGAGTGTTTCCTCGAAGTGCGTGCCAGCAACCAGTCGGCCTATCGCCTGTATGAGCGCTATGGGTTCAACGAGATCGGCCGGCGCCGTGACTACTACCCGCTGGCGGGTGGGCGGGAAGATGCGCTGGTGATGGCCTGTACGTTGCTGGAAGACTGATCGGGGCCTTGGGGGCTTCGCGTTCTGCCAGACGGGTTTGCAAATCCGGCCTCCTCCTTCTAGGATGAACTCCGGCTACGTAGACAGCAGAAAATTTGTCGGCGGTGCTGCACAGGCCCTGGGTAACCTGGGTCATATGAAGGGAATTCGCAGGCGCATGGGTTGTTCCGCTTCAGTGCGGGAGACTTGCCTTCGAGGCCGTCCTTCCTCCGTACTCATGAAATATTCCGAATCTTGGCCTCCGTTGCGTGATACGCCGTGACGGGGGCCAAGTACGTTTTGCCTCCCGCGCTACAGATTCTCACGACAGCCACGGCGTAATAGCTCCCTTTGCCGATCCTGACCTTGCGGCCGGTGTTGAACAGGATGCCTTGTGCGTGCTTGGGTTTGTTCAGGCCGACCTGGCTGTAGGCGCTGTAAGCGTTGACCAGAATCTGCAGTGTCTCCTGCGGCGTGCATCGATCCTTTGTCTCCCTGGCGTGCAAAGGATGAAGGATGGCCTGGAGGTCGATTCGAATGCCCCGGCACTGTGGTACGGGCCAGTTCATTTGCTTGCAGATACGACGAATGCGTTCGAGTTGCTTCGGCGTCAGGAGGTAGCTGAACTCGGCCATCTGTTGCGCATGATGTGGCGACTCGCCTGCCTACTGCAGGGCGATTGCCTGGTGCAGCAATCTGCTGAATGCCTCGGCAAGGCTTTCGTCGCCAAGCTGGGTAGGGTTCTTGCGCATGGCCGACTTCCTGTCGTGTCCAAAAACGAAAAAACCGGCGCGAGGCCGGTTTCTTCACCCTGATAGCCAATGGACCGAGTCATCGTTTCGGGGCTGAGCGGTGGACAGATTATGCCGTGCGCAAAATGCTCATCAAAGCGCTTGATCCGAGTCATTCGTTTCCAAAGGTTTACGCA
This sequence comes from Pseudomonas mosselii, assembly GCF_003205295.1. Lineage (GTDB taxonomy): Bacteria > Pseudomonadota > Gammaproteobacteria > Pseudomonadales > Pseudomonadaceae > Aquipseudomonas > Aquipseudomonas mosselii_B. The sequence goes on along the minus strand of NZ_QJRP01000005.1, from coordinate 255,675 downwards.
GATCCCGCAGGCTGCGCGTCGCCGTCCCGGTATTGCACTTGGCCGCCGCCTGCTCCGGGGTCATCTCGCGGATGGTGCGGTAGAACAGCTCGCAGGTCTGCTTCTTCTGGGTTACCTGCCACTTGGTGGTGCAGGCGTCCAAGGTGAGCTTGGCATCGGCCTGCGGGTTGCGCCCCATGCCGGCCTGCCAGCAGGCGGCGGAGAGGTCCTGGCCCATCATCTTCAGGCCTGCGGCGTCGGCCTTGTCCTGGTCGCCGTCGTAGCTTTTTGGATCGGCCGCGTACCAGATCGCGCTCGGGTGGTTGGCGCCGAGCACGGGTACCTTGGCGCCGCCCGGCTCGGGCGTGATGCTGACCAGCCCCAGCACGTTGACCTTCGGCCCGTACTGCTGCTGGATCCAGCTGCGCACCGGTGCGCCGAAGGCGACCATCGGCAGGGCACCCTTGCCGTCATGGGTGAGGGCGACTTCCTTGACCATGCGCACCTGATAGTCGTTGAAGTAGCTGTAGACCCCCTCCAGGTCCTTGCCCGCGCTGGCGGGCGCGGCGATCGGGGCGATGTCGACGATGGTCTGGTAGGCCGGGGTCTGGGTGTCCTCGACACCGTTGAAGGTCAGAAGCGCGGCCCAGCGGTCGGTGGTGTTGGACTTCAGGTAGTCCTGGTAGCGGGTCAACGAGTAGTCCGGCGGGAAGTGCAGCAGCTCGATACTGCGGCGGTTCTCCAAGGCCATTCCCAGGGGCAGGAACAGGTACCAGCTGTAATCCCAGCCGCCTTTCTGGTTGAGGCGGGTGGCGCCCTGGTAGGCCAGCTCGCCGCTGTCGAGCAGCTTGCGCAAGGGTTCGGTATAGCTGGCCGGCACGCCGGTGATGCTGGCATGCAGCTTGTCGTTGTCGCGGTTCACCGTGACCTTGGCGTTGGCGTAGCCATCGCGCTGCACGCTCTGGGTGAGGTAGTGCTCGACGGTCTTCTCGAGGGTCCAGTCGCGGTAGCAGATAACGTTGCAGTTGTTGGGGTAGGCGAACAAGCGGGTGACCCGTTGGGCATCGCCCAGGTCGATCTGCGCGTCGGCCATGGCCAGGCCGCTGAAGGCGAGGGCGGCCAGGCCCGATATAGCAATCTTGTGCATGCTTAACTCCTTGTCAGTGGCCGCCAGGACGGCGGACCGCCCATGGTGGATGAAGAGGTGGGGGAATGAAAAGCGCCAGGATATGGCTATTGGCTAGCGCGCTGATCGGGCTGGGTGCGGTCCAGGCCGATCAGCGCGATGTGTGGATGTTTGCCCAGTGGGCCGGGGATCACGAGAACCGCCGGTTCCGTGAAATGCTGGTAGAGGCCCGGTTGTATGGCGTAGTGCCGATTCATCAGTTGCTGCGCTCGGCCTCGGACTGGCGCCTGTGCCAGGCCTCGCCCTTCGCTGTGCCGCCGGCGAGCCATTGGCCGGCAGTGCGCTCGACGCTGGCCTTGATCCAGACCCTGGGCCAGCAGGGTGTCCTGCGTCAGTTCGAAGTGGTATCGGCCTACCGCGATCCTCGGCTCAATGCCTGTGCCGGCGGTGCGCCGAGCAGCGCGCACATGCGCGCCTTCGCCGTCGATCTGCTGCTACCGCCCTGGGCCGACCCGAACCCGCTGTGCCGCTTCTGGCAGCAGCACGGCCAGGCCTGGAACATGGGGCTTGGCCGTTACCCCTCGGGGCGCATCCATATCGACACGGCCGGCTATCGCACCTGGGGCGGTGACGGCGGGGCCGGTTCGTCGTTCTGCAGCAAGCCCAGGTGAGCCAGGCAGGCCTGGCACTCATTGCTGACCCACTGCGCGAAACGCTGGCGCTTGCTGCCGTCATCCAGTGGTTGCGGGCTGAGCAGGTGGTAGCCGGAGCCATCGCGCAGGAAGCCGAAGGGCGCTTGTAGCTGGCCATTATCCAGTTCGTCGCGGACCATCAGCGCGGAGGCGATGGCCAGCCCCATGCCCGCGCTGGCAGCCTGGATCGACAGGTAGAAGTGTTCGAAGTCGCTGCGTTCCGTTTGCCGAATGCCCTGGCCGCTCAGGCGCAGCCAGGTGGCCCAGGCATCGGGACGGGTGGCGCTGTGCAGCAGGCGCTGGCCCTTGAGGTCTGGCGTTGCGACCGGGCCGATCCACTCATCGCAGATCTTCAGGCTGTGCAGTTGGCGGTCCCAATGAAAGTCATCGCGGCGCAGGGCCAGGTCGATGCCGCCGCGGGCGAAGTCCACCGGACCGCCGGCCGCCACCAGGTGCAGTTGCAGGTCGGGGTGCCGGGCGTGGAAGCGCGGCAGGCGCGGGATCAGCCAGCGCATGGCGATGGTCGGCTCGCAGGACACCACCAGCACGTTGTCGTGGGCTTGCTGGTGCAGGCGCTGCACGGCGCCTTCCAACTGCTCGAAGATCGCCTGGGTGGTGGCGTGCAGGTCGCGCCCGGCGCGGGTGAGGAAGATCGCCCGGTTGCGCCGCTCGAACAGTTCCACGCCGAGGCTTTCCTCGAGCAGGCGCACCTGGCGGCTGACAGCGCCGTGGGTGACGTGCAGGTGCTCGGCGGCGCGCACGAAGCTTTCGCTGCGGGCGGCAATGTCGAAGTAGCGAAAGGCAGTGAGGGGAGGCAGTTTCATGTGCTGGCCTGTTCCGGTGCTATCGCGGGGCAAGCCCGCTCCCACAAGTGCGGCGTGAAGCGCTCGTGGGAGCGGGCTTGCCCCGCGACGGCGCCGGTAGAATTCATGATGATCTGTCAGGAAAACTAGCAGATTAGCCTCACTATAAATCGATTTTTACTCGTTCAAAGCAACAGGATAATCCCATCTTCCGTGAATTTTCATCGAGGATACCTGTTCGTGAACGAACTCATCGCCGTCGCCCTGTTCACCGTCCTGGCCGTCATCAGCCCCGGCGCCGACTTCGCCATGGTCACCCGCAGTAGTTACGCACAGGGCCGCAAGGCCGGCCTCGCCGCGGCGGTTGGCATTGCCCTGGGCGTGCAGGTGCATGTGCTGTACACCGTGTTCGGCATCGCCGTGATCATCAGCCAGAGCCCGGCACTGTTCCTGGCCATGAAGGTGGTGGGGGCGGGCTACCTGGTGTATCTGGGCTACAAGTCGCTGACCAACACCACGCGCATCAGCCTCGACGGCTTGGCGCACAGCGAGGCCAGCGTGGCGAGCGCGTTGCGCACGGGCTTTCTGACCAATGCGTTGAACCCCAAGACCATGCTCTTCGTGGTCAGTGCCTACACCCAGGTGGTGCAGCCCGGCAGCCCGCTGACGCTCGATTTCGCCTATGGCGCATTCATGTCGTTCGCCCACTGGGTGTGGTTCAGCCTGGTGGCGGTGTTTTTCTCCAGCAGCGGGTTGCGCCGGGCGATGATCGAGCGGCAAGTGGTGGTCGATCGGGTCATCGGCGTGGCGTTGATCGGGCTGGGGCTAGCCGTGGTGGTGGCGGGTGTGAAGTAGATTTTTCGCAGGCAAAGAAAAAGGGCTTATCTTTCGATAAGCCCTTTTAAAAGGTGGTGGCTACACAGGGACTTGAACCCCGGACCCCAGCATTATGAATGCTATGCTCTAACCAACTGAGCTATGTAGCCAACTTGGCGCGCATTATTAGCTCGAATCGCGATCCTGTCAACAACGTTTTCAAAAATTTTTTCCAACCTTTCAAAAGCTTAGCCGGAAAGGGCGCCTCAGCGCACGATCAGCCAGTGGCCGAGCAGGTTGTGCAGGCGCAGTTGCTGATCGGTGGCCAGGCGCTCGAGGCTCTGCGCCGGGTGGTCGAGGTCGTAATCACCGCTGACCCGCTGGTAGGCGGCCTGCTCGTTCAGCATCAAGACACGCTGGCCTTGGTAATCGGCCAGGCGTTCCAGCACCTCGCTCAACGGCAGGTTCCTGGCCTTCAACTGGCCGTTGCGCCAGGCATCGGCCAATTTGGCGTCGATCTTCTCGACCGGATTGATGCGGCTTGCGCTGAACGTCACCCGCTCGCCGGCATTGACCAGGCGCTGGTCGCCGCCTTGCAGGACCGCGGCCTTGCCGCCGAACACCACCAGTTCGTCATGGTCGGCATGGCGGGCGATCTGCAGGCGGGTGCCGAACACCTGGATCCGGGTGTCATCGACCTGCACCTCCATGGCCCGGCCATCGAGCATCACCTCCAGGTAGACCTGCCCCTGCACCAGGTGCAGCTGGCGGGTGCGGCCACGCAGGTCGACATTCATCGCGCTGGCGCTGTCCAGGTGCAGGGTCGAGCCATCGGCCAGGCGCACGCTGCGACGCTCGCCGCTGTCGGTGTGCAGTTCGCTGCCCAGGCGCTGCATCACTGGCCAGTAGAGCCAGGACAGTGCGCCCACCAGCATTAGAAACAGTAGTCCCAGGCACAGTCCGGCCCGGCTGCGGCGGACCTTGGTGATGCGTGGTCGCGGGCGCGCGGCCGGAACCTGCAGTTGCTGCCAGTAGGCTTCGAGCTGGGCATAGGCCCTTGCGTTGAGCGGGTCCTGGCACCAGTTGGCGAATGCCTGGCGCAGGGCCTCGTCGCAGCCGGGCTGGCGCAGGCGTGAGAACCAGTCCAGGGCTTCCTGCTCGGGGTCGGGCGTGGGCTGCAAGGCGGGCATGGGGCTCATGGGATTGGTCTGCTCGCAGGGGGAGGGCGGTTTCGCCCCGCATTTACAGGGTAGAGGAGAAAGAATGCTAAATATATTGAGAATTATTTACAAGTACGTGTCAGATGGAAGGCTCGCCGAAATAAAAAGGTAGCTTCGTATCTATTTGTTTCACGATAATCGGATCCCAACCCGCGGACGGACATCCAGCCCATGGCCATCAGCAGTACCACGACTTCCAGCGCCAGCAGCCCGGCAAACCAGGCCTCGCCGCTGGTGATGCGCATCATCGGTTTCTGCGCCCTGGCGCACCTGATCAACGACCTGATCCAGTCGGTACTGCCGGCGATCTACCCGATGCTCAAGGCCAACTACGACCTGAGCTTCGCCCAGATCGGCCTGATCACCCTGACTTTCCAGATCACCGCCTCGCTGCTGCAGCCGTGGGTGGGCTTCATCACCGACAAGCGGCCCACGCCGAACCTGTTGCCGCTGGGCACGCTGTGCACCCTGGCGGGGATAGTGATGCTGGCTTTCGTTGGCAGCTTCCCGATGATCCTGCTGGCCTCGGCGCTGGTGGGCATCGGCTCCTCGACCTTCCACCCCGAGACCTCGCGCATCGCCCGGCTGGCCTCCGGCGGGCGCTTCGGCCTGGCCCAGTCGAGCTTCCAGGTCGGCGGCAACGCCGGCTCCGCCCTCGGGCCACTGCTGGCGGCGGCGATCGTCATTCCCTTCGGCCAGACCCATGTCGCCTGGTTCGGCGTGGCCGGGCTGTTCTTCTTCGCCGTGACCCTGATGCTGCGCCGCTGGTACAAGGAGCACCTCAACCAGGCCAAGGCGCGCAAGGCGGTGCAGGCCACCCACGGCATTTCGCGCCAGCGGGTGATCCTGGCGTTGGTGGTACTGGGCCTGCTGGTGTTTTCCAAGTACTTCTATATGTCCAGCTTCACCAGCTACTTCACCTTCTACCTGATCGAGAAGTTCCAGCTGTCGGTGGCGAGTTCCCAGTTGCACCTGTTCCTGTTCCTCGGCGCGGTGGCGGCGGGCACGTTCTTCGGCGGACCGATCGGTGATCGCATCGGGCGCAAGGCGGTGATCTGGTTCTCGATCCTTGGCGTGGCGCCGTTCACCCTGGCGCTGCCGTATGCCGACCTGTTCTGGACCACCGTGCTCAGCGTGGTGATCGGCTTCGTCCTGGCGTCGGCGTTCTCGGCCATCGTGGTGTATGCCCAGGAGCTGGTGCCGGGCAATGTCGGGATGATCGCCGGGATCTTCTTCGGGCTGATGTTCGGCTTCGGCGGCATCGGCGCGGCGCTGCTGGGGTATGTGGCTGATCTACGTGGGATCGAGTATGTATATGGGGTTTGCTCGTTCCTGCCGTTGTTTGGGTTGCTGGCGGTGTTCTTGCCGTCTACTGGCAAGCGATGACGAGTTATGGCTCAGATAGGCCTCTCTACGGAGAGGCCTATCATTTTTGCTAGTAGGCTGTTCTAGGCGCGATAGTGGATAATAAAAAACCCGCTAGTGATTGAGGGACGTCATGAACAGTCGAAGGAGAGCTAATGTTTTGTTGGCTTCGGATCAACAGCGATCTATTTTTTTTGAAGCCAATGAAGCCAATTCATCGCGAAGCCTTTCCTATTCACCTTACGGCTTCCTTTCCGCACTAGGTAATACTGTCGGATTTAATGGTGGTCGGCTAGAGTTCCCAGTCGGTAACTATTTTTTGGGAAAAGGTTATCGAGTATTTAATCCGTTTTTTATGCGGTTAAGCAGTCCGGACAGCATGAGTCCGTTTGCTGCGGGTGGAGTAAATTCATATGCATATTGCTTAGGCGATCCGGTAAATCGTCGGGACCCTAGCGGGCATGTCCCTGTTTTGAATTCTTTAAGGCAGTCGATTCGGCGCTTTTCCAAAAACTCGCCTAGACAGAGAAATTTGGCTGCCAGTGTAAAAGCCGAAACAGTTGCTACCACTTATACCTATACCAGGACTTACACAACAGATAAATTCCCCATGAATATCGCAGATCAGCCTCGCGGCATACCAGAGGGGTATCAACTCATTGGGTTTCATGGGACAAAGAGTCAGCATGTTGAGTCCCTAGAATCAGGTTTGGATATCGGCTTTTCAAAAGGCGGGCTGGCTGGTCGCGGTTTATATATTACGCAATATGCCGAGTTGGCAAATAATTTTACAGGCTATGATGGCTCTGGCTCTATATTGGGCGTTTACGTCGAGGACTTTTCGCGCTGGGTTGAGGGCAAGCATTTTACCCGTCTTCACAGTCAAGTGATGGTCATTCATGAAAGGGCGTATTATGCGGTTAAAATGTCAAGAGACATAAGATTCCCAATGGTTTTCGACGCTACCTATGCGCAAAACCCATCTGACGAGCCCTATGGTGGGCGAGCGTGGTTTTAGGTTTTTACAGCGATAAAGCAAGACGGAAATAGGCGACGAAGCGGAGTTTCTGCCTGAGAGAGCTTATGAGAGCTTGAATTTTGGGGTTTCTGAAGTTGGTGATAACTGTCAGAAGTATCAGATAGCTGTTACAAGCCTGCGCAATGGTAGGGCTCTAAACTGATCCTTGGTCGCTCGACCATTGGCTTGAGCGCCGCTGTTGTGATTAGCAGATTGACGCTTCAGGGCTCCCTGGCCTAGAGTGCCGCCTCCTCTCCACCTGCGTAGTCGATGCAATGCGCCGTACCCGTAGTCTCCGCTCACACCGCCAGCCTGTCGCCCCGACAGCGCGCAGCGCGTGGCCGAGCGACACGGTGCTCAAGCGTCGGCGCAGCGTGCTGTTCGCCTTCACTTTCTCGCCACACCTTGCCCTGAACTGATCCGCGCCCTTGCGTAGCGCGCCTTCCCGGCGTGATCGCGGGCGCCTGCGTTCGAACATCTTTCAGCGGATTTTCCAGCCGGCCAGGGCCAGAGCCCCTGCGCGTCGGCTTGCAAGGAGTGGTACATGAACATGCGTTTGCTGGCGGGCCTGTTGTTCGCCGTGTCGGTGGTCGGTTTCAGCCTCGGGGCGAGCCTGCCGCTGGTGTCGTTGCGCCTGCACGAGGCCGGGGCAGGGACACTGGAGATCGGCATCATCTCGGCGATCCCGGCGGCGGGCATGATGCTTTCGGCGTTCATGGTCGACGCCTGCTGCCGGCACCTGACCCGGCGCGTCATCTACCTGCTCAGCTTCAGCCTGTGCACGGTGAGCATTGCCCTGCTGGAGTGGGCCTTCGACTCGATGCTGTGGCTTGCGCTGCTGCGCCTGGGCCTGGGCATCGGCATGGGCGTCGCGATCATCCTCGGCGAGTCGTGGGTCAACGAGCTGTGCCCGGAGCACAACCGCGGCAAGATCATGGCCCTGTACGCCACCAGCTTCACCGGTTTCCAGGTGCTCGGCCCGGCTTTGCTGGCGCTGCTTGGCGCCGACAGCCCGTGGCTGACCGGCGTGGTCACCGCCTGCTATGGCCTGGCGCTGCTGTGCATCCTCTTCACCGTGCCCAATGACCACGTCGAGCATGGTGATGAAGGCGAGAAGAGCTTCGGCCTGGCCGGCTTCTTCCGCGTTGCCCCGGCGCTGTGCGTGGCGGTGCTGTTCTTCTCGTTCTTCGATGCCGTGGTGCTGTCGCTGCTGCCGGTGTATGCCAGCAGCCATGGCTTTGCCGTGGGCGTGGCGGCGCTGATGGTGACCGTGGTGTTCGCCGGCGACATGATCTTCCAGCTGCCGCTGGGCTGGCTGGCCGACCGGGTCGAGCGCACCGGGCTGCACCTGGTGTGCGGGCTGGTGGCGATGAGCATCGGTATCGCCTTGCCCTGGCTGCTGCAGATGACCTGGCTGCTGTGGCCGTTGCTGGTGGTGCTCGGGGCAGTGGCGGGTGGCATCTACACACTGGCGCTGGTGTTGATCGGGCAGCGCTTCAGGGGCCAGGACCTGGTGACCGCCAACGCCAGTGTCGGCCTGCTGTGGGGTGTCGGCAGCCTGGTCGGGCCGCTGGTCAGCGGTGCGGCGATGGATGTGGCGCCCCATGGCCTGCCCATGGCGCTGGCGCTGATGGCGGGGCTGTTCGTGTGCTTCGCACGCCAGGCCTATCGCCGGGCGGGCAAGCTTGAGGTGGTGGCGGACTGATCCCCAGCCATCGCGGGCTTGCCCCGCGATGGCCATGGTCAGGTCAGAACGTTCCGCGCAAGGTCACCGACACATTGCGCGGGTCGCCCCAGTAGTAGCCGGTCGGCGTCGGCGCCACCTGGCGGTAGTATTTCTTGTCGAACAGGTTGTTGGCGTTCAACTGCAGCGAGTAGTTGTCGTTGAAGCGGTAATTCACCATCGCGTTGTACACCGCGTAACCCGACTGCGAGGCTTCGGCACTGCCGCTGCGGTTGTAGATGTCGCTCTGCGCCTGCACGCCGCCACCCACGGTCCAGGCCTGCAGCTCGCCCGGCAGGCGGTAGCTGGTGAACAAGCGCAGCATGCGCTTGGGGTCGGTGGTGCGGATCGGATTGCCGTTGTTGCCGGTGGTGTCCTTGAGGTACTCGGTGGTGTTGTAGGTGTAGCCACCGGTCACGTTCCAGCCCGGCAGCACTTCACCGGAAATCTCCAGCTCGAAGCCCTGGCTGCGGTTCTTGCCCGCGGCGACCTTGCAATAGCCGCTGGTGTAGTTGGGCAGGCATGGGTTCGGTCCGCTGAGGTCGTCCAGTGCGTTGCCGACCTGATAGATGCGGAAGAACGCCAGCGAGGTGTTCAGCCGGCCCTCGTAGAACTCGCCCTTGATCCCGGTCTCGTACGCTTCGCCGGTGACCGGCTCGAGCACGGAGCCGGCGGCATCGGTGTTGGTCTGCGGGTTGAAGATCTCGGTGTAGCTGGCGTAGGTGCTGAAGTTCTCGTTGAGGTCGTAGATCAGCGCGGCGTAGGGCACGATTTCGTTGTCGACGCTGAACTTGCCGCTGGCCTTGGTGTTGTTCTCCTGCTCGTAGTCGTACCAGTTGGCGCGGGCGCCGATGATCGCGGTCAGCGGGTCGGCCAGGGAGATGCGCCAGGTGGCGTAGGCGCCTTCCTGGGTGGTGCGGGTGCGCACCGGGTGGGCGGTGATATTGATGTTCGGGTTGGCCAGGCTGGTCTTCGGGTCCCAGGTGCGGATGTCGAACACGCCCGACTGCACATTGTTGGTGGCCGAGGCGTAGGAGTCGTTGCGGATGCGCTCGACGCCCAGCATCAGCTCGTGGGTGCGGCCAAGCAGGTCGAACGGGCCGTTGAGGGTGGCGCTGAGGTTGTTCTGCAGGCTCTCGCCACCGTCGCCTTCGGTCACCTGGTAGCTCATCAGGTAAGGGTTGCGGGTCGGGTTGGCGGTGCCGGTGGCGCGGGTGAAGTAGGTCTGCTTGAAGCCGTTGTCGTCCAGCTCGAAGTGGGTGCGCTGGGCCATCAGCTTGAGCGTCCAGTCGTTGTCGAAACGGTGTTCGAGCTCGGCGAAGGTCTGCAGGTTGCTGCGGTTCCAGCGGTTCCAGTCGGCACCCAGGTAGGTGCTGCGGCCGAACGGCAGTGGCGAGCCGTCGTAGTCGGCCGGCAGGTTGCCCCAGGCCCCGGTGGCGTCGAGCTGGGTCCACTCAAGGCCAGTGGTCAGGGTGGTGCTGTCGTCGAGATCGAAGGCCATCACCCCGTACAGCACGTCCTTGCGCTCCTGGCGTGATTGCTGGAAGTGGTCCTTCTCGTCGTGCACCGCGATCACCCGGCCACGCACGTTGCCGGTCTCGGTCAAGGGGCCGGAGAGGTCGGCGACGTAGCGCTGGGCGTCCCAGGTGCCGAGGGTGACGCTGCCTTCGCCCTGGAATTCGTAGGTGGGGCGCTTGCGCACCAGGTTGACGGTGCCCGAGGGGTTGCCGGCGCCGCGCAGCATGCCGGTGGCGCCGCGCAGGACCTCGGCGCGGTCGAGGATCGCCGAATCACTCTGGATGAACGAGCCGCCGCCGCTGCTCTGTACCACCGTGGCGCCGTCGTACTGGATGGCGTCGATCTGGTAGCCGCGCGAGTAGTACTGCACCCGCTCGCTGTCGGTGAGGTTGACTACCACGCCGGGGGTCTGTTCGAGCAGGTTGGTGAGGTTGGTGATGTTCTGGTCATCGATCCGCTGGCGGGTGACCACGGTCACCGACTGCGGAGTGTGGCGGATGCTCTGCGGGGTCTTGCCGATGGTCACCGCCCCGGTGGTGTAGGAGCCGCTGTGCTCGGTGGTCTCGCCCAGGCGGTTGCTGGAGATGCTGGTGGCGCCCAGTTGCAGGGCGTCGCCGACGTCCAGGGCCGGGAGCAGCAGGAAGCTCTTGTCGCTTTCCTGCTGGACCTGCACGTCGCTGCCCCGCAGCAGGATCTGCAGGGCCTGGGCGCTGTCATGCCGGCCTTGCACGCCCTGGGTGGTCTTGCCCCGCAGGCTGTCGGCGTCGAACGACAGGTTCAGCCCACCCTGGCGCGCCATCTGGTCCAGCGCGGCGGCCAGCGGGCCGGCCGGGATGTTCCAGTCGCGTTGCAGGCTCTGGCTGGCGGGCGCGGCAAGGGCGAGGGTCGGCAGCACGCTGGTGCAGGCCACGCCCAGGCCCAGGGCGGCGGCGCGGATGGCATGGCGCAGGGTGGCGTTGCGGGGGGAACACGGGCGGATCATGAAGCGCTCCTGAAGGTTGGCAGACCACTGTTCGGGCTTGTTTCCTTCAGGCCGGACGAGAATGAGATTCCACCTCATTTATTTTTTTGATGTTTTCAGGCGGCGCCGATGTTCACCCAGAAGCGCGTGCGGTAATCGACGCGCACCGGCAGGCTGCGGGCGACCAGCAGCAGGATCTGGTCGGTGTCGGCCAGCTGGAAGGTACCGGAAACCTTCAGCCCGGCGACTTCAGGCGCGCAGCGCAGCAGGCCGGGGCGGTAGCGCGACAGTTCGTCGATGAACTCGCCCAGGGGCATCTGCTGAACGCTGAGCACGCCATCGGTCCAGCCCCAGGGGTCGTTGTGCAGGGTCGCGGGCTGGTAGTCGCCCTGGGCGAACACCTGCAACACCTCACCGGGCTTGACCCGATGCGCAGCGGCAGAGGTGGGGAACAGCGTCACCTCGCCCCGGCGTACGGCCAGTAGCAGGCCCTGGGCGTTTTCCCGCAGCAGCAGCTGGCCGCCCTGGGTGCTCAGGGCACCGACGCGAGTGTCGATGCTGAACGGACGGTTGTCGTTGGCGTTGCCGTCCAGGCTGACCTCGCCGCGCAGCAGGGTCAGCCGGCGCTGCTCGGCGCTGTAGCGCAGGTCGATGGCGCTGGCGGTGTTCAGGCGGATCAGGCTGCCGTCGCTGGCCAGCAGCTCATGGCGCTCGCCGGTGGCGGTGCGGCTGTCGGCCATCAATGCAGGCAGGCCCAGGGGCTCGCGCGCGGCCCAGCCGACGCTGGCGCCGAGCGCCAGCAGCGAGAGCAGCTTGAGGTGGTCGCGCCGGCTCATTCGGCGGCGTTCGCTGCCGGCCAGGGTCTGACGGCTTAGCTCGGCGGGCAGGCTGGCCAGTTCGTCGCCGAGGCTGCTGACCCGCTGCCAGGCCTGGGCATGCTGCGGGTGGCTGGCCAGCCAGCGCTGGAACTGCTGTTCGCTGCGTGGGCCGGGGCTGTCGTAGCGCAGTTTCACCAGCCATTCGATGGCCTCGTCGACCTGGGCCTGGGTCGGGTTCTGGTCAGGCATCGGCGTAGCGGATCCGGTAGCAGACACCCAGGGCCTTGGCCAGGTCGCGCTCGACCGTGGCCCGGGAGACGTTCAGGCGTTGCGCGACCTGGGTGAGGGTGAGGCCGTCGAGCTGGGCCAGCAGGAACGCCTGGCGCACTCGTGGCTTGAGGCGTTGCAGGGCGCGGTCGAGACGCTCGAGGGTATCGAGGATCAGCAGGCGCTGTTCCTCGCTGGGGGCTTCTTGCTCGGGCAGGCTGGCCAGGCTCTCGAGGTAGGCTTTTTCCAGGGCGCGGCGGCGGAACTGGTCGATCATCAGGCCGCGGGCGATGCTGCTCAGGTAGGCCCGTGGCTCCTTGAGCGGCGAAACCTGGCGCGCCTTGAGCAGGCGCACGAAGGTGTCCTGGGCCAGGTCCGCGGCGTGCTCACGGCAGCCGACCCGGGCACCGAGCCAGCCGCGCAGCCAGCGGTGGTGCGCCTGATAGAGCAGATCGACCTCGGCCGGTTTCAGCGTGTCTTCGATCTGCATCGTCTGGAGAGCCTGCCCGGATAATGTGATTGTTAATAGTTCTCAATTCTATGCGGGGCGCTGCGATTGGATCAATGGCCGGCTACTGACTCGATGCGCAAGATTGAGCGTTTCACCGATGAACGGTTGCGCTAGGCTGGAGGATCGTGACGTGAGCGAATGCCCTTGATGATCCTTGCAGACCTTTCCCCGCAGGCCTTTGACGATGCCGCCGCCTGGCTGGCCGGGCAGGACCCGGACTGGGCGCGGCATATTGCCGCCGTGGGGCCTTGCCTGCACCGTGCCACGCCCGGGCGCGAGCCGTACGAGGCACTGGTGCGGGCCATCGCCTACCAGCAGTTGCATGCGCGGGCGGCCGAGGCGATCCTCGGGCGATTGCTGGCGCTGTTCCCGGATGGGGCGTTTCCCTCGCCCGAACAGTTGCTGGCAGTGACGCCGGAGGCGATGCGCGCCTGTGGGTTCTCCGCGAGCAAGATCGCCACGGTTCACGGGATCGCCCGGGCGCGATTGGAGGGCGTGGTGCCCAGCCGGGAAGAGGCGCTGAGCCTGCCGGACGCCGCACTGGTCGAGCGTCTGGTGACGCTGCGTGGGGTAGGGCGCTGGACCGTGGAGATGCTGCTGATCTACAGCCTGGAGCGATCGGATATCCTGCCGGTGGATGATTTTGGCGTGCGCGAGGGGTATCGGCGCATGAAGGGCCTGGACAAGGCACCGACGCCTGCGCAGATGCGAGGGTTGGGCGGGGCGTGGAGCCCTTATCGCACTGTGGCGGCCTGGTACCTGTGGCGGGCTTGAAGCCTTCCTGCTCGGCCCTGGCGCGGGGCCCGTGAAGACACCGCAAGAATCGGAGTTCCACGCATCATCCACCCTGCCAGGCTGACGGTATCGAATCCCAGGAGAGGCCCCTGATGAAGCCCGCCCCGACCACCTTCACCACCGACGCCGAACGCTGGCACGCCGTTCAGGCCCGCGACACAGCCGCCACCGGCCATTTCGTCTACGCCGTGCGCACCACCGGCGTGTATTGCCAGCCCGCCTGCAAGTCGCGCCTGGCCAAGCGCGAGAACGTCGAGTTCTTCGGCACCGCCGCCCAGGCCGAGGCCGCCGGCTACCGCCCCTGCAAGCGCTGCAAGGGCGGGCAGGGCAACCGGCGCACCGAGCTGGTGGCACGCGCTTGTCGGCTGATCGAGGCCAGCGAAAACGCACCCAACCTCGACCAGCTCGGCAACGAGCTGAACGTCAGCCCATTTCACCTGCACCGCCTGTTCAAGGCCGAGACCGGGCTGACCCCCAAGGCCTATGCCTCGGCCTTTCGCGCCCAGCGCCTGCGCCAGCATCTGGACGGCGCCGGCAGCGTCACCGAAGCCATCTTCGACGCCGGCTACAACTCCAACAGCCGCTTCTACGAAAGCGCTGGCGAGCGCCTGGGCATGCTGCCGAGGGAATACCGTGCCGGCGGCCAGGGCGCGACCATCCGCTTCGCCCTGGCCCAGTGCGCCCTGGGCGCGATCCTGGTGGCCCAGAGCGAACGGGGCATCTGCGCGATCCTGCTCGGTGACGAGCCCGAGCCCCTGCTCAAGGACCTGCAGGACAAGTTCCCCAAGGCCCAGCTGATCGGTGGTGATGCCACCTTCGAGCGGCTGGTGGCCGAGGTGATCGGCTTCGTCGAGGCCCCTGCCCTGGGGCTGGCGCTACCCCTGGATGTGCAGGGCACGGCGTTCCAGGAGCGGGTCTGGCAGGCGCTGCGCGAGGTGCCGGCCGGGACCACGGTCAGCTACACCGACATCGCCGAGCGCATCGGCGCGCCCAAGGCCGTGCGGGCGGTGGCCCAGGCCTGCGCGGCCAACGCGATCGCCGTGGCCATTCCCTGCCACCGGGTGGTGCGCCGCGACGGCGACCTCAGCGGCTACCGTTGGGGCATCGAACGCAAGCGTCAGCTGCTGGACCGAGAGACGGCACTCTCCTGAGCCTCCAGACCGCGTAGAATTCACGCCCTGTCGAGTTGTGTAGAGGAACATTCGATGAGGCGTGTCAGCCTTGACCGATTCTATGCGGGGATTTTCGCCCTGCTGTTGTGCCTGGCCGTGCCGGCCTGGGCCGCGCCAGCCACGCCGGTATCGCGCCTGGCCGTGGCCGAGCAGCAGGTGCTGGACGAGAACGCCAGCCTGGAGGAGTTGAGCGAACGGCTCGACCAGATCCGCCAGGGCGTCACCAGCAACGCCAACGACGACCTGCTCGCGCAGTTGCGCCAGTCGGCCTTGCAGGTGCAGCGCCAGGCCGATGTGCTGGTCACCCAGCGCACCGCCGACGTGCAGCGCCTGGACGACCAGCTCAACGTGCTTGGCCCGCCGATGGCCGAGGAGGCCGAGAGCCTGACTCGCCAGCGCAAGCAGCTCAACGACGAGAAGAACAAGGTGGTCGCCGAGCAGAAGGACGCCACCACGCTGACCCAATCGGCCCGTGACCTGTCGACGCAGATCGTCAACCTGCGCCGCAGCCTGTTCAACTCGCAGATCACCAGCCGCGCCGCCAGCCCGTTGAGCCCGGCATTCTGGTCGAGCCTGATCCGCCCCACCGACGACGACGTGGCGCGCCTGCGCGACCTGCGTGGCGAGGTGTCGGACGCCATGGCCAGCGCCTTCAGCGCCGAGCACCGCTGGCTGTTCATCACCGCGCTGGTGGCGGCGGTGCTGGTCTGGACCCTGGTGCGGCGAGTACTGGAGCGACTGCTGGCCGATGCCATGATCCGCTGGCTGCCCGAAGGCCGCCTGCGCCGCAGCGCCCTGGCGCTGAGTGTCAGCCTGGCGACCCTGGGCACCATTTCCGGCTCGGTGTCGTTGCTGCGCTGGGGCCTGGAGAGCAGTGCGGACCTTGGCGCGGACCTCGCCAGCCTGACCAACCACATCCTCACCCTGGTGATCTTCAGTGCCTTCATTTCGGGCCTGGGCCGCGCCATGCTGATGTTGCAGCGCCCGTCCTGGCGCCTGCCGCCGATCGCCGACGAAGTAGCCAGTGCCCTGGGCTGGTTCCCCAAGGTCCTGGCCCTGGCGCTGATGGTGCTGCTGACCCAGGAACGCATCAACAGCGTGATCGGCACCAGCCTGGCGCTGACCCTTGCCACCAACGGCCTGACCGCGCTGGTGGTATCGCTGCTGTTCGTCGTGGCCCTGCTGCGCTATCGCCGTGCCCACCGCCAGCATGACCTGGAGCGGCCCAAGGGCCTGGCCGGGCTGATCCCGTTCGTGATCGTGGTGTGGGTGCTGGCGATCCTGCTGACCCTGCTGGCCGGCTACCTGACGCTGGCCTACTTCCTCACTGCCAAGCTGCTGTGGATCAGCGTGGTGGTGGTCTGCGCCTACCTGCTGGTCACGGTGTTCGGCGACCTGTGCGAAACCCTGCTGTCGCCTCGCCAGCCCGGTGGCCTGGCGCTGGCCTCGGCGCTCGGCCTGCAGCAACGCCACCAGGCCCAGGCCAGCACGGTGCTGGCGGGCATCGGCCGCACGCTGCTGCTGTTCGCCGCCGCGTTGCTGGTGTTCATGCCTTCGGGCACCAGCCCGGGCGAGCTGCTGTTGAGCCTTGCGGACTGGGACGGCACCGGCGGCAAGGTGCTGGGCAACCTGAACATCGTGCCCCAGGACATTTTCCTGGCCGTGGCGATCTTCCTCGGTGGCTGGTTCGCCATCCGCGTGGTCAAGCGCTGGCTGAGCGAGCGCCTGCTGCCGGAAACCGACATGGACGCCGGCATGCGCGCCTCGCTGGTGACCCTGGTCGGCTACCTGGGCTTCCTGTTCCTGGCCATGCTGGTGATGTCCACTCTGCACATCAACCTGACCAGCCTGACCTGGGTGGTCAGTGCGCTGTCGGTGGGTATCGGTTTCGGCCTGCAGCAGATCGTGCAGAACTTCATCTCCGGCCTGATCCTGCTCACCGAGCGCCCGGTGAAGGTGGGCGACTGGGTGAGCCTGGCCGGTGTCGAGGGCGACATTCGCCGGATCAACGTGCGCGCCACCGAGATCCAGATGTCCGACCGCTCGACGGTGATCGTGCCTAACTCGCAGTTCATCTCGCAGAACGTGCGCAACGTGACCATGGCCAATGCCCTGGGCGTAGTTGGCATCACCCTGACGCTGCCACTGGAGACTGATCCGGCGAAGGTGCGCGAGGTGTTGCTGGCGGCGTACAAGGAGCATGAGTCGATCCTTGATGCGCCGGCCACGTCGGTGACCTTCAAGGACCTGACCAGTAGCGGCATGGTAATCGGTGTGAGCGGTTACGTGGCCTCGCCGCGGCAGGTGTCGGGTACGCGCAGCGACCTGCTGTTCACCATTCTCGGGCGCCTGCGCGACGAGGGCATCGCCCTGTCGTCGCCGCAGAGCATGGTGTTGGTGCAGGAGAATGGGCGACCGGCCGACGAGCCGGCGTGAGGCCATCTCGGCTCTTGTAGGAGCGGCCTTGTGCCGCGAAAGGGCCGCAAAGCGGCCCCGACGATCTTTGCTCAACACTGAAATCTGGGGCCGCTACGCGGCCCTTTCGCGGCGCAAGGCCGCTCCTACAGGGATCGTGCAAGATTTGATGACGCGGGTTGGCCCCGCGAAGTTTTCAATGCTGCTTGGCTCGTCGAATCCGCAGCAGGATGACCAGCAGCACCAACCCCGCCACCGGTGCCATCCCCAGCATCGCCTCCCGCGCCGTCAATCCCGCCCCCAGCACATTCAACCCGCCATACAGCAGCTTGAACAGGTTCAGCAGGTAGTAGGTGATGGCAATGATCGACAAGCCTTCCACCGCCCGCTGGATCTTCACCTGGGCGTCGGCCCGGGCATTGAGGCTGCGCAGGATCTCGGCGTTCTGCTCCTCCATCTCTACCTGTACCCGGGCTTGCAACAAGTCGCCCAGGTTGGCGACGTTCTTCGCCAGCTGTTCCAGCCGCTGCTCGGTGGCCGCGCAGTAGCGCAGGGTCGGCTTGAAGCGTCGCTCGATGAACACCCCCAGGCGCTGGCAGTCGGCGACATGGCTCTCACGCAGTTCGCCCAGGCGTTCGAACACCAGCTGCGCATAGGCCTGACTGGCGCCGAAACGATGGCGGGTCTGCACCGTGCGGTCGACCACCTGGCGCGACAGGTGGGCGATGGCTTCGAGCAGGGCCTTGGAGTCGTGTGCCGCGCTGCTGGCGCCGCGCTCGGAAAGGCTCACCAGGGTGGCGTCGAAGTCGTCCAGCTCCTGGCTCAGGGCCTTGGCCGTGTCCAGGGTCAGCGAGGCCATCATGCGGTAGGTCTCGATCTCCAGCACGCGGCGGATCATGCGGCCCTGGCGGTAGGCGTTGAGCCGGCGGTTGATGAACAGGAAGCGGTTGGTGCCGTCCTCGGTCAGGCGGAAATCGCTCCACACCACCGCATCGCCGCCGCCGACGCTGGACCCGCAGGGGTCCTTGAAGCCATAGCGGCCGAGGTCGAGGTCCTGTTCGTCGCGAACCAGTACCTGCACGGCGTTGATCACCTGCGCCGCCTGCGGGGCGATGGCCTCGGCGAGCACGGCGGGCAGGGGTTGCCAGTCGCTGTCGTGGGTCGTGCAGGGCACCACCAGGGTCAGGGTGAAGAATTCGGTGTGGCGTTCCCACTTGAACGGGTGGCCGTACAGCCGGGTGATGCCCTGGGCCGCATGGGTATCGGGGGCCTCGGGGCAGCAGCGTTGCAACAGGGCCTGGCAGGCGCTGGCGTCGCCGAGCACGGCAAGGTGGAAGACATGCGCCGGGTCGTCGAAGTACAGCGACGGGCGGGCGTGCAGTTCGTTGTGCAGGGCGGTGCGAAGAGGATGCATGGGTGGGCTGGCCTGGTGTTGTGATTGTGGGGCTACCAGGAGGTGTGACTTCGCAGGGCAGGGCAAAAGTCACGGGGTGCCGGGGCCGTGTGTTCGGGATTTACACCTGCCTGTGTAGGAGCGGCCTTGTACCACGAAAGGGCTGCGAAGCGGCCCCGGCGATCTGTCTCGTGGCGCAGACCCTGGGGCCGCTACGCGCCCCTTTCGCGGCACGAGGCCGCTCCTACAGGGATCGCGCAGGGCAGGTCTCCTGGCGTCAGCCGCAAGAGCAGCGGTTCAGCGCATATTCCGCCAACGCCCGCCCCATCTGCATGTTGTGCGCGGCGTTCACCAGCATTCCCAGTCCGGGTTCGCCGGCCAGGGCGCAGCAGTACTCGTCGATGGTGTCTTCGATACCACGCATCAGCTGGATGGCGTGAAGCAGCGCCTCGGTGGTGGGCATATCGTCGTTGATGGTGAAGAAGGGGCGGTTGAGCGATTTGGCAGGGGGTGGATCGGGAACGATCTTTTTCATGGGAAGCACTCATTTCGATTGGAAAGGTGCCGCCTCCAGATCCCTCTCACAGGATGAGGGTGGCAGCCGTACGCGGGGTGAGAGACCGGTCGAAATGAGCAAATGCCGGCCAGGCCTGGGCCTGCCCGCGCACAGCCGCCATGGCAGTGCTGCGTACTTCATTTCGACGGTGGCAGGCTCTCACCCCTGGTCGCCGGTAAGACGACCTAGGGAAGTTAGTCCTGCTGATGGTCCTCGACAATTCAGACGCGTCGGCAGCGTGCGTAGGGTAATTCCCAAGCTGTTCTGCTTTGAAGCACTTTGTTTCAGGTTCGGAAATCTCTGACAGGCAAGGCTGATTTGCACAGGCAGGGTTTTTATCGCTCTGAGATTGGCCAGAATGATTGGCCTGGCGATGTGGTTCTGGTCATTGCTTCCAAGGAGGTGATTTTGAAAGACACGAATCTTGCGTATGACGAAAGGCCGAACAATCCTGTCTCGGAGGTGGATGAATTGGAGTCTCAGCCATTCGTGGTCGGTGATGAGGCATTTGAAGCGTTCATCGACAACCTCGAATATTACCCGCTCAAGGAAAACCAATGCCTTCAAAACCTTATGAGTAGGCCGAAGCGTTGGATTTGAGTGTGGCAGGTGATGCAAATGATCAGATCGCAAGTGCGCCATTGCCCGCTGGATCAATGAGGCTGGGCAGAAGTAGCGCGGGTTGTCGTGGGAGCGGGCTTGACCCTCGATGGGAATGGAGGGCTGGGCTTTCGAGGATACTGAAGACTGTCGCGTGCCGGCGCCCAGGTGTACGACGTTTGTTTTGAGGCGCTTACGAGATCGAGCGCCGCCCGCGCGGCGCATCGCGACGCAAGGCCGCTCCTACATCTGTTTCGGGCCAGTCAATCCTGTGCCATTACCGGGTCCGCCTTGTTGGTACGACGCGGTTTCAGTGTAGGCACCACTGGCGCCTCACCTGTCTCAAGACAGGCACCAAGGCGGGCAACCATGGCCTGACAGGTTCGGTACGTTGCAACAAATGTGGGAGCGGCCTTGCGTCACGATGCGCCGCGCGGGCGGCGCTCGATCTCGCAGGCGCTGCAAGGCTGCCGTCGAACACCTGCCAGCCTCACGCGCCCTGTGAAAGGGCTCAGCTACTCACCCCAAACACCGCGTCACATGCTTCACCGACTGATACCCCGAAAGCCCCCAAGGCCCAAGCTCTCGGCCAATGCCGCTGCCCTTGGTCCCGCCCCACGAGGTCTCGACGAACACCGCCTGCACCGAGTTGATCCACACATGCCCGACCTCCAGCGCGTCGGCGACGCGCTCGGCGCGTTCCAGGTCGGCGGAGCAGACGGTGGCCACTAGCCCGAAGCGGCTGTCGTTGGCCTGGGCGATGGCCTCGGCCTCGGTGCTGAAGCGCCGTGCGCAGAGCACCGGGCCGAAGATTTCCTCACTCCATAGACGGCTGCTTTCGGGCACATCCACGTACAGCGTCGGGCTGACGAACCAGCCGTCACGGTCCAGCGCCTTGCCGCCGGCCAGGCACTTCAGGCCCTCTTCGCGGGCGGTGGCGAAATAGCCGGCGACCTTGAGCCACTGCGCCTGGCTGGTCAGCGGTCCCATGTCCACTTCTTCCGCCAGCGGGTTGCCCACGCGCAATGCTTCCAGCGCCGCCTGCAAGCGCGGCAGCAGGGCGTCGGCGATGCCGTCCTGCACCAGCAGGCGCGAGGTGGCCGAGCACATCTGCCCGGCGTTCCAGGTGATGCCGGCGACGATCCACTCCACCGCCTGGTCGACATCGCAATCGTCGAACACCACGATGGCCGACTTGCCGCCCAGCTCCAGCGTCACCGGCCGGCACTGGGCGGCGGCGGCGCGCATCACCTGGCTGCCAACGCCGTTGCTGCCGGTGAACGACAGCTTGTCCAGGCCGTTGTGGCCACTCAGGGCGGCGCCGGTCTCGGCCTTGCCGCCCACGATGTTCAGCACGCCGGCCGGCAGGCCCAGCACCTCGGCGATCTGGCCGTAGGCCTGCTCGATCAGCGGGGTGACCTCGGAAGGTTTGAGCACCACGGTGCAGCCGGCCGCCAGGGCCGGGGCGAGCTTCCAGGCACTGGTCACCAGCGGGAAGTTCCACGGCACGATCAGGCCGACCACACCCACCGGTTCCAGACGGGTGCGGGCAGTGAAGCCCGGCGCGGCCAGGGGCACGTCGCGGTTCTTCGCCGGCAGTTGCTCGGCGAGGTCTGCGTAATAGGCGAAGGTGGCGATGGCGTCGTCCAGGTCGATTTCGGCCTCATGGCGCGGCTTGCCGTTGTTGCGCATCTGCAGGGCGATCAGTTCGTCGCGGCGCTGACCCAGCTGTTCGGCGAAGCCGCGCAGGTAGGTGGCGCGCTCGGCGGCGCTGACTGTCTTCCACGATGCCAGGGCACGGCGCGCGGCAGCCACGGCCTGGTCGACCTGGGCGCTGCTGGCGGCCATCAGTTCGGCGAACGGCTGGCCGTCGGACGGGTTGTGAATAACGATGCAGTCGTTGCCCTGGCCTTCGACCCAGCGGCCGTCGATGTAGTGAGGTGTGGTCATGGTCGGATTCCAGTCAGGCCATTTCGGCGGTGGTCACGGGCTTTACGGGCGTACTTTTGCAGCGCACCCAGCGCGGGCCACGGGGGCCGTACACGCCAGCGGGTTCAGGGAACAGGTTGAGCAGGATCAGGTACAGCACGGCGGCGATGCCGAGGGTCACCGGCAGGCTCAGGTCGATGCCGCCGGCCAGTTCGCCCAGCGGGCCGACGAACTGCCCGGGCAGGTTGACGAAGCACAGGCCGATGGCCGCGCTGGGGACCCACGCGCCCATGCCGCGCCAGTTCCAGCCATGGTCGAACCAGTAGTGACCGCCCTGCTGGCCACGGGTGAACACCTGCAGGTCGTCGGCGTGGTAGAAGCCGCGGCGGGTGATCAGGCCGAGGATCATGATCACCATCCACGGGCTTGTGCAGGTGATGATCAGCACGGCGAAGGTCGACACGCTCTGCACCAGGTTGAAGGTAAAGCGGCCGACGAAGATGAAGCCGATGGCCAGCACGCCGATCAGCAGGGTGGCGGCGGCGCGGCTGAGCAGGCGCGGGAACACGCTGGACATGTCCAGGCCGGTGCCATACAGCGCCGTGGTGCCGGTGGACATGCCGCCGATCACCGCGATCAGGCACACCGGCAGGAAGAACCAGCCCGGCGAGATCGCCAGCAGGCCGCCGACGTAGTTGTTGGCGGCGATGTAGTCCGGCGCCTGGCTGGCCACCAGGGTGGCGGTGCACAGGCCGAACAGGAACGGGATCAGCGTGGCGGCCTGGGCCAGGATCACCGCCAGCATGATGCGTGACTTGGCGGTTTCGCGCGGGATATAACGCGACCAGTCGCCGAGGAACGCGCCGAACGACACCGGGTTGCTCATGGCCAGGATCGCCGCGCCGACGAACGCCGCCCAGAAACCGGCCTGGCCGAGGTTGACGCTGCCGGCGTAGCCCGCGTCAAAGGGCCCGGCGAAGGCGAAGATACCCAGCAGGAACAGCAGGCTCGAGGCCCACACCGCGATCTTGTTGACCCACAGCATGAAGCGAAAACCAAAGATGCACACCACCAGCACCAGCACCGCGAACAGACCGTAGGCCAGGCCCAGGGTCAGGTCGGTTTCCGGCAGGCCGACCAGGCGCTTGGCGCCGCCGACCAGGGCATCGCCCGAGCTCCACACCGACAGCGAGAAGAACGCCACGGCGGTCAGCAACGACAGGAACGAGCCGACGATACGCCCGTGCACGCCGAAGTGCGCGCCGGACGATACCGCGTTGTTGGTGCCGTTGAGCGCGCCGAACAGGCCCATCGGCGCGAGGATCAGCGCGCCCACGCCGACGCCGAGCAAAATCGCCCAGACCCCGGCCTGGAATGACAGCCCGAACAGCACCGGGAAGCTGCCCAGCACGGCGGTGGCGAAGGTGTTGGCGCCGCCGAAGATCAGGCGGAACAGGTCCAGCGGGGCGGCGTCGCGTTGATCGTCGGGGATCTGTTCGACGCCATTGGTCTCGATACCGGTCGAGTGGCTCATGGTGGTGCTCCAGCGCGAATGTTGTCGGCCGTCGGGCGGCCTTGTTGTGGGTGCGATGGCAGTGCGGCAGGGCCGCTTAAGGGAATCAGGCCGGCGAGATGACCGACAGGTGCTCGTGGCAGGCCAGCCAGCGTTCCCCGTGCAAGCGGAAGACGATGGTCTCGCGCTCGTTCAGGTCGAGGGTTTCGCCGGCCACGCGCAGGCGCGTGGCCACATCGTGCATGAAGATCGCCACGTCGCCCTGCAGGCCCACCTGCGCGTTGCTGGACTCACAGCCGAGCACGGCGAATCCGTCTGCCTGCCAGCTGGCCCAGAGTTCTTCATAGGCGCGGCGTGACAGCAGCGGTTGCGGCACGGTGTGGAAAAGAAAGGTGGCGTCTTCGCTGAAGCAGGCGAAGTAGCGGGCGGTGTCGTTGCTGGCGAAGGCGGCAACGAGGTCGGCGGCGGCCTGCCGTACCTGGAGTGTCTGGTCCACGGGAGTGGCCTCACGGTTTATTGTGATTGTTGGTGAAGCGATTCTGGTGGCGGTGGGCGAGGGGAAAAATCGCTGTGGGCAAATAATCAGTTCAGGAAATCGTGAACCAATGGGGTGCTGTGCTTTACCCGGGTGTTGCCACTGGCTAAGGTGTCGACAGCCTTGACGTCATCAAGCTTCACGATCATTCCCACGCTTTCAGACCCGATGGACATTCCCCATGAGCCAGTATCTGCCGCCACTGACCGTGACACCGCGCATGCTGGCGCTGGTTGCCGATATCAGCGAGCAGGTGGGTGCACTTACGGCTAATCGGGAAGTGGCGCTTACCCCGCAACTGCGCCGGGGCAACCGCATTCGTACCATCCAGGCCTCGCTGGCGATCGAAAACAATACACTGAGCGTCGAACAGGTCACTGCGGTTCTGGAAGGGAAGCGGGTACTCGGCCTGCCGCGTGAAATCCAGGAGGTGCGCAATGCCTTTGCCACCTATGAAGCGATGAGCGGCTGGCTGCCCGAGCGTCAGGCTGATCTGCTGGCTGCCCACAAGCTGCTGATGATGGGGTTGATCGATGACGCCGGTCAGTTTCGCCAAGGAGGTGTCGGCATCTATCGCGGCCAGCGCCTGTTGCACATGGCACCGCCTGCCAGTCGCTTGCAGCCGCTGATGCATGACCTGCTGCGTTGGCTGGGCGCCAGTGACTGGCACCCGTTGATCAGCAGCTGCGTCTTTCATTACGAATTCGAGTTCATCCATCCTTTCGCCGATGGCAACGGGCGGATGGGGCGTCTGTGGCAGACGCTGATACTGAGCCACTGGCGCCCGGTACTCGCCTACCTGCCGGTGGAGTCGGTGATCTGTGCCCAGCAGGAGGCGTACTACGGTGCCTTGGCGGCTGCGGATCAGGCTGGCGAGGCCACGCCCTTTGTCGAGTTCATGCTCCAGGCACTGCGGCAGGCATTGGCCGAGGCGAGTGAGACCGACCAAGTAACCGACCAAGTAACCGACCAAGTAGCACGATTACTGGAGGTTCTGAAACCGGGTGTCGCGCTGCGCGCCAATGAACTGATGGAGCGCCTCGAGCTGTCTCATCGGCATACCTTCAGAGCGAACTACCTCAAACCGGCGCTGGCGGCCGGTCTGATCGAGATGACCGATCCGGCAGCCCCGCGCAGTCCGATGCAGCAATATCGTCGTACCTCACGATAGCGGCGCCCGCCTCACTGTTCTTCAGGTAGAACTCTGAGGGTTCACCCATGGGCCTACCGGCCCGCGTCTCTCCTCTCTACCGTTAGCCCTGTCGCCCGTCTGGCCCCAGGCCGCACGGGCATCTCCCACGGCCCGCCGACTGACGGTCGCTTCGTTCAGCCTGCGTTGCCTACTCTCATAGTCCCCACTGTGGATGTGTGGGGCGCGGCCAGACCGCAGCGGCCAGGATGGCCTGTTCTCCACACCTGAAGGAGAGAACGATGAGCAATTTCTCGCAAGCCGCCAACTTCGAAGGCCAGGTGCCACGCATCGACCCCGACAACGCCACCATGCTGCTGATCGACCACCAGAGCGGCCTGTTCCAGACGGTCAAGGACATGCCCATGACCGAGCTGCGGGCCAATGCCATCACCCTGGCCAAGGTCGCCAGCCTGGCGAAGATCCCGGTCATCACCACCGCCTCGGTACCCCAGGGCCCCAACGGCCCGTTGATCCCGGAAATCCACGAGGCCGCGCCACATGCGCAATACGTGGCCCGCAAGGGTGAGATCAACGCCTGGGACAATCCCGAGTTCGTCGCCGCGGTGAAGGCCACCGGGCGCAAGCAGCTGATCATCGCCGGTACCATCACCAGCGTTTGCATGGCCTTCCCCAGCATCAGCGCGGTGGCCGCCGGCTACCAGGTGTTCGCTGTCATCGATGCGTCAGGCACCTACTCCAAGATGGCCCAGGAAGTGACCCTGGCGCGGGTGGTCCAGGCCGGCGTGGTGCCGATGGACACCGCCGCCGTCTGCTCCGAGGTCCAACGCACCTGGAACCGCCCTGACGCCGCCCAGTGGGCCGAGGCCTACAGCGCGGTGTTCCCGCACTACCAACTGCTGATCGAGAGCTACACCAAGGCCCAGGCCGTCGTCACCGGTCATGAGCAACTAGACTCGCAACGCAACTGAATCTGGCTGTTCCCTATCCAAGCAAGGAGATCCACCATGGCATTCCAATACAAGCGTCTGGACAAGAACAACGCCGCAGTCCTGCTGGTCGATCACCAGACCGGTTTGCTGTCGCTGGTGCGCGATATCGACCCGGACCGGTTCAAGAACAACGTGCTGGCGCTGGCCGACCTGGCCAAATACTTCAAGCTGCCGACCATCCTAACCACCAGCTTCGAGACCGGTCCCAACGGCCCGCTAGTGCCCGAGCTCAAGGAGCAATTCCCCGACGCGCCCTACATCGCCCGTCCCGGCAACATCAACGCCTGGGACAACGAGGACTTCGTCAAGGCGGTGAAGGCCACCGGCAAGAAGCAGCTGATCATCGCCGGCGTGGTCACCGAGGTGTGCGTGGCTTTCCCGGCGCTGTCGGCGCTGGAGGAGGGTTTCGATGTGTTCGTGGTGACCGACGCCTCCGGCACCTTCAACGAGCTGACCCGCGACTCGGCCTGGCGTCGCATGGAGGCCGCCGGCGCCCAGCTGATGACCTGGTTCGGCGTGGCCTGCGAGCTGCACCGCGACTGGCGCAACGACATCGAAGGCTTGGGCACGTTGTTCTCCAACCACATTCCCGACTACCGTAACCTGATGACCAGCTACAGCAAGCTGGCCAAGTGACGGTGTGTCCGGGCCCCGGTGCCGGGGCCCGGACCCGCCTTGTCGGTTACGAGGTAATGGATGGCTCCACTGATTGCCTATTTCAGGCTTGCCCTGCGCCCCGGACGCGATGTGCTGCTGTTCGCGCTGCGCACGGTGGTGGCGGGCCTGCTGTGTCTCTACCTGGCGTTCGTGTTCGACCTGGAACAACCGAAATGGGCGCTGATGACAGTGATCATCATCAGCCTGCCGCTGGCCGGCATGACCCTCAAGCGCAGCCTCGCGCAGGTGCTCGGCACCGTGGTCGGCGCGGCGGTGGCCGTGCTGCTGATGGCGTTGTTCGCGCAGATGCCGTACACCCTGCTGGTCAGCCTGGCGCTGTGGCTGGGGCTGTGCACCGCCGGTGGCACCTTGCTGCGCTATACCGATTCCCATGCCTTCGTGCTCAGCGGCTTTACCGCGGTGGTGGTGGCCATGCTGGCCGTACCCGAGCCCGAGGGCACCTTCATGCTGGCCGTTACACGGGTTACCGAGACCTTGCTGGCGGTGGCCTGCGTGGCCGTGGTCAGCCTGCTGACGGCCCGCCCGCAGGCGGTGGCCAACAGCTATTTCGCCAAAGTCGACAGCCTGCTGAAACTGATCGCCCAGCATGCCGCCGAGGTGATCCGCACCGAAGAGGACGAGGCCGCATTCGGTCAGCGTCAGGCCCGGTTGATCGCCGAGGTCAGCGCGCTGGAGGGGTTGCGTCGGCACCTGTACTTCGATGCCCCGCACCTGCGCAGCGGCGATGGGCTGGTGCAACTGTTCGCCAACCAGCTGGTGCTGCTGGTTTCGCGACTGCTGGTGCTGCGTCAGCAGCGTGAGCTGATCAAGGCGCACTGGCAGGGGCCGCTGCCCGCGGATATCCAGCTGCTGCGCGACGCCGAACTGGCGAGCCTGGATGCGCTGGCACGTGACGGTATGGCGCTCTCGGCAGCGGACCGCGAGGCCCTGCGCACCCTGCACAAGGGCTTCGATGACGCCGCCGATCGCGCCGAGTTTCTCAACGAGCCGCTGCCCCCGCACCTGCGTGCCCTGGCCTGGGCCTTGCGCTGGGAGCAGGCGCGCCTGCTGCAGCAACTGGACGAGCTGATCGAGCTGAACGAGGCGATCCAGCAGGGCCGTCTGGCCAGTTGTCCCCAGCAACTGGGGCGCGCCAGCGCCTTGCACCTGGACTGGCCGCTGGCGGCGATGAACGCCGTGCGCGCCTGCCTGGCCCTGTTGCTGATCGGCGGGTTGTGGATCGAGAGCGCCTGGGATGGTGCGCGTTCGGCGGTGATCCTGATGGGTGTGATGTGTTCGCTGATGGCGACCTTGCCCCGACCGCTGCTGGCCAGCCAGAACTACAACCGCGGGCTGTTGGTGGGCATGGGCTTGTCCGCGCTCTATCAGTTCGCCCTGCTGCCGCTGTTCACCGACTTCGAGATGCTTGCCCTGTGCCTGGCACCGTTGCTGTACCTGGCGGCCGTCGGCCTGGCCAACCCGATGACCGCGGGGATCGGCATGGGCATCGGTCTGATCAGCCTGCTGATGATCGGGCCGCAGAATATCGGGGCCTATCACAACAGCGACATCCAGTGGTTCGAGTTCGCCGGTGGCTACCTGGTGGCCGGGGTGCTGGCGATGGCCGTGTTCGCGCTGGTCTTTCCGTTCAATGCGCAGAAACGCATCGCCCGATTGTTTCGCCAGACCCGTGAGGATGTGCGCCGCCAGGTGCTCGGGAGCGGTTCGCTGGCAGGGCAGTTCGCCTTCGAGAGCCTGTTGCTTGATCGCCTGTCGGCATTGATCGGTCTACTGCCGGCCGCCCCGGACATGGCTTCCCGCGAGCGCGTCGAGTGTGCGCTGGTGTGTCCGGCGTTGGCCATCGCCCTGGGCCAGGCGCGCACCCTGTGCGACAGTGGCCTGGCATTGCCGTCGGCAACCCGCGCTCGATTGCGGGAAAGCCTGCAGGGCATTGCCGATTTCATCGGTGGCCAGGGAGCAGTGGAGCTCGACCCGCTTTTGCGTGAGCTGGATGACCACACGCAGGCGCTCGATGCCCTGCATGGCGCGCCAGGGCCAATGGAGCGTGATGTCTTGCGTCGGCTGTTCATCCTGCGGGTGGCCCTGGCGGTGGCTGGGCAGTTGCTGACGCGCTATCGCCGAGTGCTGGAGCCTAAAGGCGCACGGCTGATTTCGGAGGTGGCCAATGCCCATTGATTTCGAGGTGGGCGGGGTCTACCTGCCGCCCATCGCCCAGGCGCTGCTACTGGCGCTGCCGTTGTTTGTGCTGGTCGATGCCTTGTTGCGCCGGGTGGGCGTGCTGGCATTCGTCTGGCATCCGGCGCTGTTCCAGGGTGCCTTGTACACCGCGATTTGCGCGGCCTTGTTGTTGTGGATGGGAGTGAGCAGGTAGATGTCGTCGATCAAGCCGCTGTTGTCGCGCAGCCTGACCCTGGTCATGCTGGCCGTTGCCATCGTGCTGGGCTGGCTGGCCTGGACGCACTATACCCAGGCGCCCTGGACCCGCGACGCACGGGTGCGGGCCGATGTGGTCACCCTGGCCGCGGAGGTCAGCGGCCGGATCGTCGCCCTGCCGGTGCGGGACAATCAGTTCGTGCACAAGGGCGACCTGCTGTTGCGCATCGACCCGGCGCGCTATGAACTGGCCGTGCTGCATGCCCGGCGCGCGGTCGAGGTGGCACGGGCAGCCTTGGGGCAGTCGCAGGCGAACATCGTCGCCAACCAGGCGTTGCTCAAGCAGCGGCGCAGCGAGGAACAGCGCCGCGGCAAGCTGCAGTCACTGTCGGCCATTTCCGCCGAGGAGTGGGAAAAGTCCAAGACTGATGTGGCTGTGGCCCAGGCCGACCTGCTGCGCGAGCAGTCCAGCCTCGGCCTGGCGCAAGCCAATGTGCAACTGGCCGAAGCCACGCTGGAACAGGCACAGCTCGACCTGCAGCGCACCGAGGTGCTGGCGCCGGTCAATGGTCATGTCACCAACCTGCTGACCCGTCAGGGCGACTTCGCGCAACCGGGTGCCGCGTTGCTGGCGCTGGTGGACAGCGATTCGTTCCATGTCAGTGGCTACTTCGAAGAGACCAAGCTGCCGCGCATCGCCGTCGGCAGCCGGGCGCGCATCGTGCTGATGAATGGCCAGGCGTTGCAGGGCACGGTGGAGAGCATCGCCTACGCCATCACCGACCGTGAGAACCAGCCGGGCAACCGCCTGCTGGCCAACGTCAACCCGAACTACACCTGGGTCAAGCTGGCCCAGCGCGTGCCGGTACGCCTGCGCCTGGAGCCCCAGGCTGCCGAGGCGCCTCCTTTGCGGGCCGGGACCACCGCCACTGTGACGATCCTCGAAGAATGACGGATGATGCAGCAGTGAGCCGTGGACGAGTGTTGCCGATGTTCGACCTGAACGACCTTTATCTCTACGCCAAGGTGGTGGAGCACGGCGGCTTCGCGCCCGCCGGGCGTATCCTTGGCCTGCCCAAGTCACGCCTCAGCCGGCGCGTGGCCAAGCTCGAGGAGCGCCTGGGTGTGCGCCTGATCCAGCGCTCCACGCGGCAGTTCCAGGTGACCGAGGTGGGCCTGGAGTATTATCGCCATTGCCTGGGCATGCTCGAGCAGGCCGTCGCCGCCGAGGATGCCGTCGAGCGTAACCGCGCCGAACCTCGTGGCATCGTGCGCCTGGCCAGCAGCACCGCGTTGCTCGATTCGCGCCTGGCGCCGATGCTGGCGAGTTTCATGGCGCAATGCCCGGTGGTCGAGCTGCTGGTCAAGAGCTACAACCGCCGGGTGGATGTGATCGGCGAGGGCTTCGACCTGGTGCTGAGCGTGCAGCACCAGCCATTGGAAAGCAGTGAGCTGATCATGCGTCGCCTGGCCCCGAGCCGGCAGTGCCTGGTGGCCGCGCCGGGCCTGTTGGCCGAACACGGGCGGCCCGTGTCGCCGGAAGGCCTCCAGGTCCTGCCGAGCCTGAATTGGGGCGCCAATGTGCAGGACGCTAGCTGGATGCTGGTGGGGCCTGCTGGCGCCGAGGTTGCCGTGCGCCATCGCCCCCGAGTGGTATCGGACGACCTCGCGGTACTGCGCGAGGCCGCCCTGGCCGGCGTGGGCGTGGTGCTGCTGCCCGAGGAGGCGGTGCGCGACGATCTGGCTAGCGGGCGGCTGGCGCATGTCCTCGACGACTGGGCGCCCCGGGAAGGGGAGGTGGTGGCATTGTTCCCTTCCCGACGCGGGTTGATGCCCGCAGTGCGCAAGCTGATCGACTACCTGGCCGATGCCTTCGAGCAGGAGCAGCAGGCCGCTAAGCCGGTTCGCGCTCGCTGAAGCCAGGCACGGCAGGTGGACGCGCCGACCAGAACGCCAGGCCCGCCGCCAACGCGGTCAGCGCGGCGCCAGCCCAGGGGGTGGCCGCCAGCGTAGCCCCGGTGATCACCGCGCCGCCGATGGCCGAACCGAGCCCGACGCCCAGGTGCATGGCCGACATGTTCAGGCTCATGCCGGCGGGGAAGGTGTCCGCGCCACGGGTCGCCAGGTAGCTCTGCACCACCGGCGAAGTGGTCCAGCTCAGCCCGCCCCAGAGCATCATCGCCGGCAGGAACAGCCAGGGCGTGCCCGTGCTCAACGGCAGTACCAGCAAGCTGGCCAGATAGAGCAGTGGCGCCAGCGCGATGGATCGGCCCGCGCCGAGCCGATCTGCCATCCAGCCGCCAACATAGCCACCCGAGACGCCGGCGATACCGAAGACGGCGAACAGGGCCGCCAGCCACTGCACCGGTATGTCGGCGACCTGTCGGGCATAGGGGGCGAGGTAAGCGAACACCGTGAAGTGCCCGGCGATCATCAACAGCGATACGCCCTGGGCGGCCACCAGGCGGCTGTCACGCAGATGCCGCAGGTAGCTGCCCAGCGCGATGCGTTCGCTGCTCTGCAGTTGCGGCAATCCGCGCCAGGCCATCAGCAGCACTGCGATCGCCAGCAGGCTCAGACCGGTGAACACCCCGCGCCAGCCCAGCACATCGCACAGCAGCATCCCGGCGGGTACGCCGAGTACCAGCGAGCTGCAAATACCCATGAAGATCACCCCGATGGCACGGCCACGCAGGGCCTTGGGTACCAGGCGCGTGGCCATCAGGGTGCAGGTCAGGCAGGTGAGGGCGCTGGTCATGGCCATGCCGATGCGGGCGAGCAGCAGTGAGGTATAGCCCGGCGCCAGGGCTGCGGCGAGGTTGCACAAGGCGAACAGGGCCAGGGTGATGCAGAGCAATCGACGCAACGGAAAACGGGTGGTCAACAGGGGGGAGAAGGGGGCGGCGAGGGCGAAGCTCAGGGAGAAGACCGTGGTCAGTTGCCCGGCGATCCCGAGCGGGACCTGCAGGCCATCGGCCAGGGCCGGCAGGATGCCGACCGTGATGTTTTCCGCCATGCCCGTGGCGAATGTCGCCAGGGCCAGCAGCCAGATACGCGGGCTCATGTGTTGCCTCCGATAAACGGGCCGGCCAAGGTCCGGACCCATTTGTCCCGACGGTTGACCGGCAGTGGTCAGGTCCATCGGGTTTCGAGGCAGTGCTTCGGTTATCCCGGTTCAAGCAGGAGGGATTGTAGACGGTTGTGCGCAGGCGATGAAGCCTTGGATTCTTTCAGGCTGAACAGGACTCTATGGGCTGGGAGGTCGCGCAGGGCATCATCACCAGCGTGGGAGCGGGCTTGCCCCGCGATTATAGGCATGGCACCGGCTTCGCCGGTGATCGCGGGTCAAGCCCGCTCCCACGCTGGTGATGCTGCAAAGCTGTTCCCGATGGGGTAAATCCAAGTCTTCTGGCAGTCAGTCGTGTGAACACTCAACTTTTTCCGCCCCAAACGCAACGCGGGGCCAGCCCGCTCCCACAGGCTCAAGGCTGAACCTGTGGGAGCGGGCTGGCCCCGCGAATACGAAATGCCTTGAAGATCACAGCGTGATCGGCTTCAACTTGAGCCCCATGGCCTGGGCCCGCACCGCCGCGCCGCTGAAGACCGCCGCATTGCCAGGGGGTGGCGTGGGCCCGTGCACGTGCCCGGCCAGCTCGGTGTTCATCTCCTGGACCAGGTCGAGCAGGTCGCAGAGCACCTGCAGCACGTTCACCGTCTCGGAGCCCAGCCAGGTCTTCGGCGCCTGCAGGCGCTGGCTGATCTTCACCACGCTGTGGCGCAGGCCCTCGATCCGCTCCTGGACGTCGCCGCCAATCGCTGCGTTGAGTTTCTGCCCCACCGCCAGGTTCAGGTCGCGGCCGGTGGCCTGGTGCAGGTCGTCGAGGGCGGCCAGGCTGGCGGAGCCGCCGGACAGCAGCTTGAGCGCGCCGAGGGCCTCGATTTTCTTCACCCCGCCGACGGTCTCAGTGGAGTGGTCGTCCACCGTCCGGGCATGGCTCTGGAACTGCTCGGTGTTGGCCAGCGCCTCGACTTCACGCTCGATCGCCTTGTCGCGGATCCGCCCATCGGTCTGACGCAGCCAGTTGCCGTCGGCGTCGGCGCGCTGCTGGCAGGCCTCGCTGTGCTGCCACACCAGGTCGCCCTTTGGCACCTTGGGCAGGCTCAGCCCGTGGGGCAGGATCTGCTGGATGAACGGCTTGTGCGGCAGCCCGTAGGCGAACGACAGCACCACGGTGGTGCCCTCCTCGGGGAAGCCGAACATGCCGCGTTCCTGGCCGCCCATGGGCGCCGGCAGCGGCAGGCTGGTGAACACCGGCAGCGCCGGGTCGGGCTCGCCGTCCGGCAGCAGCACCTGGACATCGACGCCGAAGCGCGGGCGGAAATCGTCGCACAGCCCGGGCACCGTCGGCGCATCGGGTATCGCGACCACGCGGCCGAAGCGCGGCAGGTGATAGCCGCCGGTGATTTCGGGGAACTGGCGCGCTACGGCGCGGCGGATTGCGTCTTCCATCGTATGGCCATCTGGCTGTCGGCCAGCGCGACATGGGTCACGCGCTCGCCGTGGTTGATCGGTGCGCCCGGACGCAGCCCCGGCAGGGCCGCAATCGTGGCGCTCTGGTTGCCCTGGTAGTTGTCGAACAGCTCCATGGGCAGTTGCAGCGCGGGGCGCGCGCCGAAGTAGCTGTCGGCCCAACTGCCCACATACACCTCGCCGTTGCCCTGCTGCTGCCAGATGAAGTCGGGGATGTCGAAGACCTGGGCCAGGCTTTCCATGGCCTGGAAGCCGGCGGCCAGGCTGTAGAAGAACGGCGCGCGCACCGATGCGTAGGGCCGCTCGGGCACGCGAAAGCGCAGGCCGGTCTGTTGGCTGACCTGGTCGAGCACGCCGCGCAGGTCGACGTGGCGCAGGTTCATCGGCAACGGCCTGGCCAGGATCGCCGCCAGTTCCCGGCAGAACAGCAATTGCTGCCTGGCGTTGGCGCTGGTGCAGCGCTCGACGTAGCCGATGAAATGCCGTTGCAGCGGGCTGTCGTTGTAGCCGATGTCGAGGGTGACCAGGCCCTTGAGGGGCGCCTCGGCCTGGACGATGAAGGTCGCCCGTCCCGGGTTACGCAGCTCCAGGCGCACGTCCGCCCTGACCAGCTCGTATCGCTCGCCGCCGACATTGAGTACCTGATGCAGCTTCATGACTTCTCTCCCAGCCAGTCATCCACTTTTTTCAGCAGGCGCTCGAAGCTGGTCAGCTCCGGGTCCTTCTCCTCTTCCTCCTCTTTCGCGCCCACCGCCGTCCCCGGAGCGGCCTGGGCCTTGACGCGTTTTTTGGCGCGGCGCTTCTCGACCTTTTCCGGGTTGGAGGTCTTTTCGGCCAGGCCAAACTGCACCCGCCAGCAGGCCAGCGAGTCGTCTTCCCGGGCGCTGACGCTGTCGGCGAAGCGCACCTGGCGGATACCGAAGGCCTCGGCCGTGTCGTTGACGATGCGGTAGGTCTTGAGCTGTCCGCCGCTCTCGGTGGCTTCGGCCAGGCGCATCAGGTTGCGCAGCCAGGCGCCGTTGACGTAGGGGATGGTCAGGGTGACCGTGAGGGTCTTGGGCTTGAAGCCCTTGTGCGCGGTGTCGGTGTTGCTGGTCTGGCCGGACAGGTCCTCGGCTTCGATGCGCAGGTTGCCGATGACTTTCAGGGTCTTGCCTTCGACGGGCTGGCCGTCCAACAGTAGCAGTGTCATAAACCCACCATTTCACGAACGAAGCTCAGGCCCTTGGCCGAGCCGACCAGGATCACACCGGCGCTCATCACCCATTCATGCCCCGGGGCATCGCCTTCGAGCAGCATGCGGCGCAGTTGTGTGTTGTTGCCTGGACCCAGCAGACGGGTGCGTACCGAGCTGTCGGCCTGACCACCTTCCAGCAGCTGGCGCAGGTCGGCCAGGCGCTGGTCGCGGACCTGTTGCTGGTTGGCCTTGCGCGCCGCCAGCCCGGCCAGGTCGCTCATGGGCGAGCTGTCGGCGGCGTAACTTTCCAGCACCGCGATTTGCCCGGCCATCGATTGCTGGGCCGCCTTCAGCACCGTGCAGCGCTCCAGCGGCAAGGCCTCCCAGCGCGGCAGGGCGGTGGCCTGGGGAATCTGCCATTTCTCGGTTTCGAGCCGGGCCAGGTGCTCCGCGCGGCGTTGCGCGCGCACCAGCTCGGGGATCGGCATCAGGGCGTTGAAACGGCCCAGGCCGGCGGCCAGCTGATCGTGGCGGGTGCCCAGGAACAGCAGGCACAGCGCGTGCTGCTCACCCTGTGGGCTGGCGTCGTCGGTGGCGTCAGTCAGTTTGTTGGCCAGTTGCTGCAGCAGGTTCGGTGCGGACAGGAAGCGCTGGTAGCCACGCCCCTGGCCGATACCGCTCTGGAACGGCGTCACCACCAGGCAGCTGGGCACTTCGCCAAGTTGCTCGGCCAGCGCCTGGCGTCCGGCCTCGATCGCGCCCTTGGCCGCGGCGCCGACCGGGCCGGGGTTGGTGCTGGCCAGTTCCTGCAGGCCGCTCAGGCGCTGTGCGGTACTGGCCAGCTCGCTGCCGGCCAGGGCCTTGGCGGTATCCAACTGGCCCATCCAGCGGGTCGCCTCGGCGGGCCAGCGCAAGGTGACGGGCGCCCAGCTCATGCCGGCACCGTCCACTTGATTGCACGCAACGCGTCGAGTTTCTTGCCCTGCAGTGCCTTCGCCGCTTCACGCTTGAGCTGGTCGGCGTGCTGCAGGGCCGCCTGTTTGAACAGGACCAGGTCTTTGTTCACCTGCAGCAGCTGGTCGCGGGTGTGGGCCAGGAACTGACGCACGCCATCGCTGCCGGCGCAGGGGTAAGCGCTGTCCAGGCCGCTGAACACCAGGCCGGTCAGGTTGACCTGGTCTTCCAGCGAACTGCTGTAGCGGTGCGCCTCGCCCAGGGCGGCCGAATCGAAGCCGGCCTCGATGTACTGCGCGCAGCCGGTGTTGATCTCGCCCAGCTTCTGCAGGTGGAGCTTGGCCAGAACGGCGGCGGTGTCGTCCACCCATTCGCCGTTCTTCCACACCTGGTCCGGTCCGGGCTTTTTCACCGTGTAACCCGAGGGGACCGGCCCCATGCCGGTGATGGTCAGGGCCTCGGCGGTGGTGATGCTGTAGACCACCAGGCCGTCGTAGTAGTCCACCAGGGACCAGGCCTGGCCATTCCAGTGGGCGGCCTTGTGCTTGGGGATCGACGGCGGCGCCGTCTCCACGCAACCGCCGGGGATCAGGAACACGCCGGGCTCAAGCGGCGACTCGTCCGCTTCAGCGGTGCCAGTGAACAAGCCCAGTGGGGATGTCTGGTAGACCGTTTTCGTCTTTGCCATCGGGCACCTCAGTATTTGATGTAGTAGTACAGGGCCATGTTCACGGGGCGTGCTTCGCTACCGCCGGAGGGATCTACCGTGACCGGGTGAGCGTGAACGCCGTCGCCAACGATGTTCAGGGTATGGCTGTGATCGCCGGCGGCTTGGATACGGTTGGTGGCGGCCCAATTCACGCCTGCCTGGTGCATGGCCGCGCCGATCCCGGGGATATCCTGGGTGGTCGGTGTATTGACGTAGTTGAAGGCATGGGTATGGCTACCCGCGACCGACGTGGTGCTTCCGCCATGGGCGTGCCAGCCGGCATTGGCCGTGGATGCTGAGTGGGCGTGGTACTGGTTCTGGTTTTGCTGGACCGTGCCTGGTGTTCGTCCAAGATCCAGGCCTTTGCCGTCATCGACATCACGGATGAACAGGCCACGGGTATCTGGCAGGTTGAACGTAGTCGCCCCGTCGCCTGCTCCGAAAGAGGTGCCGATTGCCGCGAACAACGCTGCGAAGGTCGTCCGGCTGACGGCCGCGCCATTGCAGCGAAGCGTGCCCGTCGGTGCCGCATGGCTGAAAGTCTGGACGAGCGTTCCTGGCGGAACGATGGCCCCGGGCGTCAGGTTTCCGGTATGGAACACCTCGACGGTTGGGGTCCACTGCCCCTGGTTGGTCGTGGCGCGGGCAAACATGCGCACTCCAGGGCCTCCCTGGCTCATTGCGATCTGAGCCGAGAATTTCTCGGAGTAGTACGGCATGTTGAGCACGCTGCAGTAGTTCGTCAGCGAGGTCGGGCCGTCGGCCATCGTGTGGAAGCCGCCGGCCAGTCCGATCGTGTCGACCGGGCTGGGGGGGGCGAAGTTGGAGGCCAACCCATAGTCGCCGCGTTTGACGGCATCGGTGATGCCGTACCCCTGCAAGGTGGTCGGTTTGCCGCTGGTGATCTTGCTCCAGTCCAGGTTGGGGATATCGATCTGCAGCAGTGCCTCGCTGCCGATGACCTGGCCTTTGCCATTGATCGTGACTTTGGAGTAAGTCCCGGGCACCACGCCGATGTCCGCAAGCGTGGACTGGATCGCCACGTTCTTGGAGCCGTCGAAGTCCACGCGTCCGACGACATCGCCCTGCAAGGCGATCTGTCGCGCTTCGGCCAGCCGGCGCGCCTTGCCGGCGGAGGACATCCCCTCCTCGAGGTCCGCAACCGACTTGCGGCTGGCGAAGTGCTCTACCAGCGGGCCGGCAATGGGCGCGGATTTGCGCTTGTCGGTGATGGCCCCGGCGCTGGCGATGTCCGCCAGCTGAATGCAGTAGACCCAGCCATCAGGGGTGACGTAATCCTGCTGGTCGGGCAGGTACACCACCTTCCAGCCGGGGATCACATCGTTCTGCTCGCGGCGCCAGGTGATATGCATCCACACCTGGGTCGCACCTTGCGGCGGGCTCAGCGGCACGGCCTTGGGCAGCTCCAGGCGCATGCCTTCCAGGTAGGCGATGCCGGCGGCCAGCTGGTATTTGTCGCCGACCTTCTGGAACTGCAAACCGTCGCCGAAGAAGCACGCCCGCCCATACACATCGCGGTTGCTCAGGCGCTCGCGCTCGTCGATGCCTTTCAGGCGCACGGTGAAGTCGTGCTGCCAGGTGCTGGCATCGATGGTAATGCCGGTCAGTTCCTGGGCGCCGCTGTACTCCACCAGGATGTTGCGGGTGACGTTGTTGCCGATCTGCAGCGGCGGGATGTTGCGCCGTTTCTGCTGCAGCGGCAGGTAGGCCACGGCGAACAGCACGCCCTCGGCGCTTTCCAGGCCCATCCAGTTCCAGTCGAAGTCGCCGATGTCGCTGCCCAGCATCGAGCTGTAGACGACCTGGTTGGGGTTCACGTAGCCGCTGTTGCCCGCCGGGATGTCGTAGCTGTGCACGATCTGGTTGGCCGGCGGTTTGGTCGTGGCGCGGTCGATTGGCGTGTTCGGATCGAGCCCGGGCACATTGGCGTAGATGAAACGGGTGATCTGCAGGACTTCTTTGGCCCCCTGCTTCTGGGCAATCAGGCTTTCGCCCGCGAAAGTGATTCTGGCCACGGCGGACTCCTAAAGCGTGGCGACCAACGTCTGCTGGTCGTCGTTGAATTGGGCTGCGCCAATGCGCAGGGTCACGGGGGTGATGCTGATGAAGTCGTAGCGGCGGCAGGTCCGGCCGTACTGCTGGATCAGCACCCGCAGCAGCTCGGGGTTCTCCGACAGCTGCGAGTCGGAAAGGCGCAGCAGGACCACATCCCAGTCGCGGCCGGCCAGGCGTTCGTCGATCTCGACATAGCCCACGCCGAGCCGGCGCAAGATGCGCTTGAGCCCCGCGGTGCTGCCGGCATCGACCGCGTTGATGAAGGCGAACTTCACCCGCAGTCGGTACAGGCGTTCCGGCTCGTCCTTGAAGCGGGTGATGTCCCGCTGCCAGGCGAGCAGGTCGAGCACGGTGAGGTGGCAGGTCTCGGCGTCCATCTGCAGCAGCGGCCAGCGCAGCCACTCGGTCACCCTGGCCCACCAGGTCTGGGCGGCGTCCTTGAGCTTGGTCAGTTCGGTGCCGGCGAGCCAGAACGGCAGTTTCAACGGGCTCATACCAGGTCCACCCGCAGGTTGGCGATACGCGCGATGCTCAGCTGCGAGACGATGTCCTCGCTGGCGAAATGCAGCGACTCGATGTCGGCGAAGGCCTGGTGCAGTTCCTCGGCCAGGCGACTGAAGGAGAACCGCGACTGTGGGTAGGTCAGGGTCGGGCGATAGTCGCTGGCCGTGCTTTCGCGGAACGCGGCGCGGATGAACTGAGTGATGCCTTGCTGCAGCGCCTCGCGCCGTTTAGCCGTCAGGTTCGCCTGTGGCCAGACCGTCAGCGCGATATCGTGGCGGGTCTCGGGCATGACCATCACCAGCAGGTCGTCGCCGTGGCCATGGTTGCCTTGGTCGCGCACGTGGGCGTTGATCTGCTCCAGGTACGCCTGCGCCGGCACGTCGGCGTCGAACAGCACGTAGGCGTTGGCGCTGCCCGGACCACGCGGTGCGTCGTGGAGGAAGTACACGCCATCGGGGCGTACTCCCGGGAAGGCGGCGATCATGGCGCGGTAGACCGCGTCGGTGTGCCACTGGTTGACCGCGCTGAACTGGTTGCGGGTGCGCAGGCGCAGCTGCTCGTCGGGTTCGGGGTCGGCCCCGGGCGAGGTCATCCAGCCGTCGTCGTTGACCACCTGGACGATCCCCGGCACAGGCTCGGGCAGAATGGCGTAGTACCCGGGCGCCAGGTTGTAGCCGCTGCCGACCTGCTGCGCCTGGACCTTGACCGAGCGTTGCAGGCTACCGTCTGGGAACACCGCGTCCTCGATCGTCACCAGCTGGTAGACGTGGCCGTTGATCGCGGCGGATTGCACCACCACGCCGGCGCGCATCAGCAGCTCGCCGGCGCTGTTTTCACGGGTGAACAACAACTGGCCCTGGGCCTTGGTCGCGCCTTTGCGCTCGACGTTCACCGCCCAGGCCAGGCTGTCCAGCCAGGCGCCGCTGGCCGTCTTGACGAAGAAGTTGGGCAGCACGGTGTCGCTGATGAAACCGACCAGCCACAGCACCGGCTTGGTCACCAGCGCCGTCACCACGCGCCAGAACGGCGAGTAGGCGCTGGTGTTGCTGAGTTTGCTGCCCTGGGCGGCCACTTCGGCCTCCCAGGCCTGGTGCAGGGCCGCCTCAGTGGTGGGAATGCCGGCGTCGGCCAGCACCTTGCGAAAGTCCAAGTCGCTCACAGGTATACCTCGATGTCACCGAATTTCAGGGTTTTCGCCGTGACCAGGTAGCGGCCCGGATGCTCTTCCAGGACGCGGGCAGTACCCGGCAGCAGGCGCTCGTCGTCCTCCACCAGCAGCTCCAGTTGCAGGATGCAGTCGGCCTGGCGCTGGCGGCTGCGCTCGGCCACCAGGGTCACCAGCAGGCCGCTGTCGCGGATCATGTGGGCGATGTCCTGGGCGATGCTGGCCCGGTCCTCGATCAGCAGCGGTTGATGGGAAGGGTCCAGGACCAGGTCGTTGTCGTGGATCAGCAGGTCGATGTAGTCACTCATCAGCCCACCGCCATTGCCATCATCTGTTCCAGCTCCAGCGGGTTCATGGCCTTGCTGGTGTTGATCTCCACCTTCTCGACATGCATGCGCCGGTCCTGCGTCTGGGTGGTGTTCTGGATCTGGTTCATCAGGCCTCCCTGGGGAACGCTCGTCGGGCTGGCCGGCGAGAGGTTGAGTGCGGTCTGGGTCATGCGCTGGCGCTGCTGCTCGAGTTGCTCGACCGGCGCGTTGGCCATGCTGGAGGCGACGGCGGCGGGTGCCATCGAAGCCGAGTGCGGGGCCGCTGATGGCACCTGCATCAGGGTCTTGAGCAG
Source organism: Pseudomonas mosselii (assembly GCF_003205295.1). Taxonomy (GTDB): domain Bacteria; phylum Pseudomonadota; class Gammaproteobacteria; order Pseudomonadales; family Pseudomonadaceae; genus Aquipseudomonas; species Aquipseudomonas mosselii_B. The sequence goes on along the minus strand of NZ_QJRP01000005.1, from coordinate 215,019 downwards.
TGGCTGCGTGCTGCTCATGGGCAGTACGCCGATCGGCGCGACCTGGCTGGCAAGCCCTGGCACCTTGGGTGCTTCCGGCAGATCGGCGAACGAGGTCTCGATGTTGACGCCCGGGATCTTGTTCAACCACTCGATCACCAGGTCGAGTGAACTGCGGAAGATCTTGACGATGCCGTCCCAGGCAGCCTTGGCCATGCCGGTCCAGCCGCCCATGTCGGTGAACCATTTGCTCAGTGCGTCCAGCTGTGCGCTGACCCACTGGAAGGCGGCACTGTCCAGGAACGCGGCCTTGAGCTCGTCCCAGTAGGCGATGACCAGGACCACGGCAGCGACCAGCGCGACGATGCCCGCGATGATGAGGATGATCGGATTGGCCAGGAGTGCGGCGTTCACCAGCCAGAGTGCGCCTTGCCAGGCAAGGGTGGCGAGCCTCACGATCCCCATCCAGGCGTACATGGCGATCAGGCTTGTCAGGAAGATCGACAGCACCAAGGCGTGCCGGAGGAACATGAAGATGCTCTTCAAACCGGTCATGTTGAGCAGGGCCCAGACCGCATTCAATCTGAGCAGGGTCATCCTGTGGATGCCGGCCAGGATCGTCAGCACGCCCATCGCGGCAGAAAGACCGAAGATCACCAGGGTGGCGTAACCGACCAGACGGGTGATGTTGGGGAACAGACTGATCCAACGGACCAGGGTGCCGCCGATCTCGACCAGGCGATTCATCAGGGGTTGCAGGATGGGGATGAGTGCCTGGCCGAATGCGATGCGTAGCCCTTCCACTGCGCGGGTGAACTGCTGCCACGGATCGACCATGGCCTTGGCCATTTTCTCGGCCTCTTCCAGCCCACGGACTTTGCCGAGCTTGTCGAGGCTGCTCCTGAAACGATCGGTGTCCTGTGCTAGTGCTCCGATCAACTGGGCGCCTTTGTCGCCAAACGCTTGCGTGAGTTTGGTATTGGCCGCCGCGCCTTTCAGATCACCGAACCGGCCTTCCAGCTTCGCGAGGATGTCCAGCATGGGCAGCGCCTTGCCGTCGGTGTCGGTAAACGAAATCCCGAGCTTTTTCGAAGCCTTGTCGATGTTGTCGAAAAAGGCCTTGTAGAGGCTGCCGGCTTCGCCGCCCTGCATGGTGCTGGACAAGCTGCCGATCACGGCCATCTGCTCGGCCAGACCGATGCCGGCTGCGGAAGCACTCGCGCCTGCTTCCTTGAAACCGGCCTTCATCTGCTCGCCGCTGGTGCGGAACAGTTGTACCGCCAGGGCAGTCTGCCCGCCTAACTGCTTGACCCACAGGCCTTTGCCCATGGCGTCGGCCTGCTGTTTCTGCAGGTTGTACATTGTGCCGACGTACTCGGCCATCACGCCCTGGTCGGTCTTGGTAGCCTTGGCCAGCACGCTGCTGGTGTGGGTGAAGGTGGCCAGTTGCGAGCCGGACAGCCCCTTGATGGCGCCTTCGATCTTGTAGGCCGAGGTGACGAAGCTGCGGGCGCTTTCGCCATAGGTCATGGAAAACTTGAGCGCCTTTCTGTTCAGGGCGTCCAAGGCGTCGTCGGCCACGCCGAGCGAGCGGACGTCGGCCAGGGCGCGATTCATTTCGAGGGCCGGCTGCAGCAAGGCCCCGATTCCCCCCGCCGAACCTTTCAGCTCATTCGTTGCCGCGGTTATCTGCTCAATGCTGGCCTGGCTCCTCTTGGCCAGCACATTGATTCCCTGGCTCACCTTCGCCAGCGGCGCGGTGACTTTGTCGGTCAGCGACAGGATGAAATCCAGCCGGCTGATTGCGTTGTTCGCGCTCATGGGATGTCAGCCTCCATTGAATGCACGGGCGATGCCGTTGGCGATGGCGATTTCCATTCGCCGCCAGTGCTCATCCTCCAGCCACTTGGCCGTGCCCAGGTTCTCGGGCGTGGACGGGGCACCGGGCAGCCAGCGTTCGGCCAGGGCCAGCAGCTGGCCCAGGCCGTCCTCGGTCAGTCGCTCTGCGTGGCCGAGCGCTTTTTTACGGTGACTTCCACGGTCGGGGCGTACTCCTCGACCAGGGCACCGGCCAGTTGGATCACGGTCATCGGGTTGGCCAGCAGCGGCTTGAGCTGGTCCTTGTGCTCGGGCTTCACGGCGGTGACCAGCAGGTTGTTGGCCGGGGCGACCTTGTTGGAGGGGGTCAGGGCGTTGATGTACTTGGTCATCAGCGCCGGATCGATGGCGAAGTCCAGGGACAGGTCGCCGACTTCCAGGGTGATCTCGGTGCGTTGGGTCATGGGGTACTACTCCATTGAAATACGGGAATTGGAAAAGAACGTGGCGGGCACTGTGTTCAGCGGCCGCGCTCGTGAAGCTGTTGGCAGGGAACGCAGCGGCGCATGCCGCCCAGGGCGCGGCGCGCCTCGGCGATATCGCCGCCACAGTCCGCGCAGTGGGTGAGGCTGGGCCCAGTCGCCACGCGTCGGCCACGGACGGCGGCGATCGCCAGATCACGCCTGAGCTGTTCCAGGGCCTGGGCGCGGTCGAATGGGCACACCATCAGCTCAGGCCCTCGACCTCGGCGAAGGACAGGTACGGCACGCCGTTGACATGGATGAAGTCCGGGCTGGTGACGTCGAACGGCAGCTTGTGCTTGGTCTTCTCGCCACCCTTGGCGTCGATGTTGAGCAGGCTGGAGATCTTGAAGCGGCAGCCGAAGGCCTCGACGCGGATCTCGTCTGTGGGGGTCTTGGCATAGAACAGCTGGTCGAAGGTCCCCAGCTGACGGAAGCTACCGGCCTTGGCGGCGGCTTCGATGATCAGGTTGAAGTTGCTGGTGTCCACCTCCAGCTCGCCGCTGGCGGCCACGTCGCCGGCGACCCAGCCGTCCGGCACGCCCTTGGTGTGCGCCACGGCGCTGTTGTCGGTGATGTCGAGGGTTGCGCTCTCAACGTGGATCTTCAGGTCGCCCACGTTGATGTCGAAGTTCAAGCCACTGATCTTGGCCATGGGTTACTCCTGGTTGTCCTGGGAAAGGTCCAGCGCGATGTTCGCGGTGATGTCCTTGGGGCAGTTGTGCGGGCGGATGCGGATGAACACTTCCACCTGGGTGTGGCTTTTCCAGACGATGACCAGGTCGCCGTCGCGCGGCGCCTGGATTTCGCCGGGGAACACTTCGCCGGCGAATTTCACCGCCTTGGCCATCCGCCGCAGCGGCGCCATCAGCGCGCTGGTGTTGGCGGCCATGCTGGCGGGGCTGTTGTTCAGGCGGCGGTCACCGATGCGGCGGATCAGCAGCGGGCGGACCTGGCGGGCGGCCTTGTCGGCCAGGCGCAGGTATTCCAGGACCTGGAAGTCGCTGGCGGCGGTGTCGAGCATGTTGGCATCGCCCCAGTACACGCCCTCGTAGTCCGGGTAGGTCTGCGAAACGGAGTAGCGTGCCTTGTCCAGCTCGCTGCGCACCGCCGATGGCAGTGGCACGCCGTCCTTGTCCGCGGGCACCGCGCCCAGGCCCAGGACAGGGCCACTGGCGACGCGCATCGGGGTATCGGCGATGCTCCAGGCGGCGTTGGCCAAGCGCCCGGCGAGCACGCCCAGGTCATTGCCGTGCAGCTGCGGCACTACCACGACGCGTGGCGCGGCGATACCGTCGGTGAGCGCCTTCTGCTCGAGCAGGTAATCCGACCAGGTCACGGTCGGCAGGATGCCGGCGGACGCGGCCAGGACGAACGAGCGCCGGCCGTAGCGGGCGTTCAGTTGTTCGGCGGCGGTGTGCATGGCCAGCAGCTGCGCGCCGGCGGTCGCCGGCTTGGTGATGACGATGCCCTCAACCGAGTAGCCGTGTTGCTGGGCGTACTCCAGGGCGCTCGCCCAGTCGCCTTCGGCGCCGATTGGCGCGGCCAGGCAGGCCCAGCGGTCGCCGCCGTTGGCCCGGGCGGCGATCAGTTGGGTCTTCAGGTCGCTGGCGGCCACGCCCAGCTCGTTGTCCAGGTCGCTGTCCGTGTTCAGGGTCAACAGCTTGCCGACGTTCTTGGCGGCGGGGCCGATGAAGAGGAAGTAGCGTTCGATCTCGGTCACGGCACCCTGGCCGAGGTTGAGATTGTTCACGCTGATTTTACCGAGTGCCATAGGTTGCCTCGTTAGCGGGGTGATTGAAGGGGTGTGCCAGGACCTGCCAATCAGGTCGCGGGCGGGTCGGGCGTTGTTGCCCGGGTAATCGGGTCAGGGGAGGGGGCTGCCCTGGGGCATCCCCTGCAGGGCGATATCGCCTTGCTCGGCGATCCACAGGTCGTGGGGCTGGAATGACCAGGTCTTGCCGAAGACCTCGATCTCGCCGGCCGCGTCCTCGGTCAGGTAAAGGGGCTCGACGAACTCAAGGACCAGCGACACATCGAGCAGGTCGCTGCCCGGGGCCTTCTGCTTGACGGTGAGGGTCGGTGCCGGCAGGGCGAACAGGTGACGCCCGGGGTCGTTGTTTTCCAGCCAGCTGCCGGCGAGCGCCATCAGGCGTCCGGGATGACCGCTGAAATCGTCGAAGTTGAACAGGGCGCGGTAGCGCAGGTTGCCCATGTGCAGGCCCAGCTCGGTCGGCGTCCAGGCCAGTTGCAGGTCCAGCTGCTGGGCCCAGGCGTGCAGTTGCCCGGCAGGCACCAGCTTGCGTTCGAGCAGGTAGGTGGTGAGTGCTTTCAACTGGTTCATGGGGAGGCCTCCGTACAGGGCGAGGTGGCTGAAAAATTCATCGTTGAGTGCTCGCTAAGGGGCTACCCCCAGGGCTGCGCACCGAGTTCGCAGGTAGTACGCACACTCTGTGGGAGCGGGTTTACCCGCGAACACCGGCGTAGCCGGTGCCAGGCTCCGCGTTGGGCACTTCGCGGGTAAACCCGCTCCCACAGAGGTCGCGCCAGATCAGTGGGGGCTCCGAGCCTCTTGTTAATTGGCGAAGCCGTGCTCGGCATTCCAAAAAGCCCGCCGTGCAGGCTTTTCAGTAATGCGTTGTCGAACCGCTGGCCACGACTGGTGACGCCATGCGGCTGCGCTTCAAATTGATGACTCCGACCGCGGCCGTCTGCCCGCCGGAAAACTGATCGTGGTGCTTTACGCTGCACACCCGGGCCAGTTGCCAACCCTCTGAACAGTCGAGGCCTGTTCATCGCTGCCTGTGTCACAACCGGTTGCTGTCCGGCTTGAAAGACAGCCTATGCATCAATGCATATGCAGTCAATGCATTTTTGGAAATATTTGGGCATGCAAATTTGCCGATATGCATGTCGGTCTTTGCGGGCGCGGGTTGTAGGGCTTTTCTGTAGGCGAAAAAAAACCCGCCGGAGCGGGTTTTTTCAGGAGCGGGGTATCAGACGTTGAAGCGGAAGTGCATCACGTCACCGTCCTTGACGATGTAGTCCTTGCCTTCCAGGCGCCATTTGCCGGCTTCCTTGGCACCGCTCTCACCCTTGAACTGGATGAAGTCGTCGTAGGCCACCACTTCGGCGCGGATGAAGCCTTTCTCGAAGTCGGTGTGGATCACGCCGGCCGCTTGCGGTGCGGTGGCGCCCACGCGCACGGTCCAGGCACGCACTTCCTGCACGCCGGCGGTGAAGTAGGTCTGCAGGTTGAGCAGCTCGTAACCGGCGCGGATCACGCGGTTCAGGCCAGGCTCTTCCAGGCCCAGGGCCTCGAGGAACATGTCCTTTTCCTCACCGTCGTCCAGCTCGGCGATCTCGGCTTCGATCTTGTTGCACACCGGCACCACCACCGCGCCTTCTTCCTCGGCAATGGCCTTGACCACGTCCAGGTGCGGGTTGTTGTCGAAGCCGTCCTCGGCAACGTTGGCGATGTACATGACCGGTTTGCTGGTCAGCAGGTGGAAGCCGCGAATCACCGCCTTGTCTTCGGCGCTCATGTTCTTCATCAGGCTGCGCGCAGGCTTGCCTTCGGTGAAGTGGGGGATGAGCTGCTCGAGGATGGCCTTCTGTGCCAGGGCTTCCTTGTCGCCGCCCTTGGCGTTGCGGGCGACCTTCTGCAGTTGCTTCTCGCAGCTGTCGAGATCGGCGAAGATCAGTTCGAGGTCGATGATCTCGATGTCGCGCTTGGGGTCGACGCTGTTGGAAACGTGGATCACGTTCTCGTCTTCGAAGCAGCGCACCACGTGGGCGATGGCGTCGGTCTCGCGGATGTTGGCGAGGAACTTGTTGCCCAGGCCTTCACCCTTGGAGGCACCGGCGACCAGGCCGGCGATGTCGACGAACTCCATGGTGGTCGGCAGGATGCGGTTCGGCTTGACGATCTCGGCCAGCGCGTTGAGGCGCGCATCGGGCATCGGCACGATGCCGCTGTTCGGCTCGATGGTGCAGAAGGGGAAGTTCTCCGCCGCGATGCCGGACTTGGTCAGGGCGTTGAACAGGGTGGACTTGCCGACGTTGGGCAGGCCGACGATGCCGCAATTGAAACCCATGGGAATTCCCCTTTCGTAAAGTGTCAGGCCTTCTGGCTGTGCAGTTCGCGCATGGCCTTGGCGAAGTCGCCGGCCAGCACGTCGGGCATCACGCCGAGGGCAAAATCGATGCTGGCGTCGAGCTTCTCCTGCTCGGCGCGTGGCGCCCGGCCCAGGACAAAGTTGGAGACCAGTTTGGCGTCGCCCGGGTGGCCGATGCCGAGCCGCAGGCGGTGGAAGTCGTTCTGGTTGCCGAGCTGCGCGATGATGTCGCGCAGGCCGTTGTGCCCACCGTGGCCGCCGCCTCTCTTGAGCTTGGCGACGCCGGGAGGCAGGTCGAGTTCGTCGTGGGCCACCAGGATCGCTTCCGGCTTGATGCGGAAGAAATTGGCCAGAGCCGCCACGGACTGGCCGCTACGGTTCATGTAGGTGGTGGGGATCAACAGGCGAACATCGTTGCCCTGATGGCTGAACTTAGCCGTCAGGCCGAAATACTTTTTGTCAGCGGACAGCGAAACGCGCTGGGCGCTGGCGAGGCGTTCAACGAAAAGAGCCCCTGCGTTATGCCGGGTCTGTTCGTATTCGGGGCCGGGGTTACCCAGGCCGACGATCAACTGGATGGCGGTCACGTCAGGGGCTCTTCCTTGGAGTTGGTGGGTTACGGTGCGCGCGGCACTGTAACCCGATCAACGCCGGCGTGCGAGTGGATTACTCGGCAGCGCCTTCAGCAGCTTCAGCGGCAACGCGCGGGGCGTGGACGTTGGCAACAGCTTTGTCATCACCGTGGGCCAGAGCGACGAACTCTACGCCTTTCGGAGCTTTCAGGTCCGACAGGTGGATGATGGTGCCGACTTCGGCCTTGGACAGGTCGACTTCGATGAACTCAGGCAGGTCCTTGGCTTCGCAGGACACTTCGATCTCGGAAACGACGTGCGAGATCTCGCCGCCTTTCTTGATCGGGGCTTCTTCGCCGACGAAGTGAACTGGAACCTTGGCGGTCAGCTTCTGGCCAGCAACGACGCGAACGAAGTCGGCGTGCATGATGAAGCCTTTGGCCGGGTGACGCTGCATGGCCTTGACCACGACGTTCTGCTTGGCGCCATCGACGTTCAGCTCGATAACGTGGCTGAAGGCAGCTTCGTTTTCGAACAGCTTGGCGATTTCCTTGGCCACGATGGTCAGGGATTGGGCTTCTTTATCGCCACCGTAGACAACGGCAGGGATGTTGGCGGAGTGACGCAGGCGGCGGCTCGCACCTTTCCCCAGGTCAGTACGCGCTTGGGCGTTCAGGATGAAGTCAGTCATTTTGTTTCTCCAAATTAGCCTCCCGAAAGGCGTTTGCGACCAGCGCCAGACGGGGATGGCAAAAAAGCCCCGCCCCAACAACCAGTGTTGGGGCGGGGCGCTTTTCGTCAGCGAGTGTTCCGCTTAGCGGAACATCGCGCTGATCGATTCTTCGTTGCTGATGCGGCGTACCGCTTCAGCGACAACCGGTGCGATATCCAGCTGGCGGATACGGTCACAGGCTTGAGCAGCGGCGGACAGCGGCACGGTGTTGGTCACCACCAGCTCGTCCAGTACCGACTTCTCGATGTTCTCGATCGCGCGGCCCGACAGGACAGGGTGCGTGCAATAGGCGTAGACCTTGGCGGCACCGTGTTCTTTCAGGGCCTTGGCCGCGTGGCACAGGGTGCCGGCGGTGTCGACCATGTCGTCTACCAGGATGCAGGTGCGTCCCTCGACGTCGCCGATGATGTGCATAACCTCGGAGTGGTTAGCCTTTTCGCGGCGCTTGTCGATGATCCCGAGATCGACGCCCAGGGACTTGGCGACGGCGCGAGCACGCACCACACCACCGATGTCCGGGGAAACGATCATCAGGTTCTCGAAACGCTGGTCTTCGATGTCGTCGACCAGTACGGGCGAGCCGTAGATGTTGTCGACGGGGATATCGAAGAAACCCTGGATCTGGTCAGCGTGCAGGTCGACGGTGAGTACACGGTCGATACCCACGACAGTGAGCATGTCAGCGACGACTTTGGCGCTGATGGCTACACGTGCCGAACGCGGACGGCGGTCCTGGCGGGCGTATCCGAAGTAGGGAATCACGGCGGTGATTCGCGACGCTGAGGAGCGGCGGAAGGCATCTGCCATCACGACCAGTTCCATCAGATTGTCGTTGGTTGGAGCACAGGTGGGCTGAATGATGAAGACGTCCTTACCGCGGACATTTTCATTGATTTCAGCACTGATTTCGCCGTCGGAGAATTTACCGACAGAAACATCACCCAGTGGAATATGCAGCTGACGTACGACACGCCGAGCCAGATCGGGGTTGGCATTCCCCGTGAAGACCATCATCTTGGACACGCGCAGTACCTGAAGGCTGAGGGTAACCTGGATGAGTATAAGAAATGGCAGGGGCGGCTGGATTCGAACCAACGCATGGCAGGATCAAAACCTGCTGCCTTACCGCTTGGCGACGCCCCTGTATCTGTTGCTGCGAATTCTTATGAACTCGACTTCTTGATCAGAACTTGCAGCTTGCGATGCAACATCGAAACATTGCTTCCTTTCGCCACAAACCCTGTTTGGGTCTCTGAAAGAAGGGCCAGAACTTTATCAGCTTCGGCTTTGCTTGGGAAGGCCCCAAACACACAACTTCCAGTTCCGGTCATTCGGGCTTCGGTGAATTTACCCAGTGAAATCAGCGCATTGCGAACTTCAGGATACCGTTGCTCTACTACCGGTTGGCAGTCATTTCGACTGTTTCCCTCGGGAACGGGGCGCATCTTAAGGGGGAGGGAATCACGTGTCAACTCCGGATGCGAAAAAATTTCCGCTGTGCTGACAGACACTTGCGGCACCAGCACGACATACCAGGGTTCCTCGGGGTCGACCGGGGTCAGCTGTTCGCCGACACCCTGGGCGAAGGCCGCGTGGCCGCGGACGAACACCGGCACATCGGCGCCGAGCGACAGGCCCAGGGTCGCCAGGCGGTCTTCGTCCCAGTCCAGCTGCCAGAGGTGCGCGAGCGCCAGCAGGGTGGTGGCAGCGTCCGAGCTGCCGCCGCCGATGCCGCCGCCCATGGGCAGCACCTTGTGCAGCCAGATGTCGGCGCCGAGCGGGGTGGCGGATTGTGCCTGCAGCAGACGCGCGGCGCGGACGATCAGGTTGCTGTCGTGGGGCACGCCTTCAATTTCGGTCTGCAGGCGGATTTGGCCGTCCTCGCGCAGGGTGAAGCTCAGCTCGTCGCCGTGCTCGAGAAACTGGAACACGGTTTCCAGCTCGTGGTAGCCGTCGGCGCGGCGGCCGGTGATGTGCAGCCAGAGGTTGAGCTTGGCCGGGGCGGGCAGGGTCAGCTTGTGCATTGTCTCAGTGCCCCAGCTGGCGTGGCTGCCAGTCCTTGACCACCAGGGTCACGTCGATGTTCTCGCCGTGCAGCTTGAGGCGCTCGGGCAGCCAGTAGCCGTTTTGCTCCACATAGCTCAGGTACTCGACCTGCCAGCCATCCTGGTGAAGGCTGGCCAGGCGGCTGTCGCCGTCGAGGGTCAGCTGGCTCTTGCTGTCCGGGGCGGGCAGGCCGCGCACCCACCAGACCAGGTGCGACACCGGCAGGCGCCAGCCCAGTTGCTCTTCCAGCAGCGCCTCGGGGTTGACGGCCTCGTAGCGGCCCTGGTTGGCGACTTCCAGTACCACGCCACCGGGGCGCCCGGTCAGGCGCGCCGCGCCGCGGCCCAGGGGGCCGGCCAGGCGGATGTCGTAGTAGTCCTGACGTTGCAGCCAGAACAGGGTGCCGCTGCCGGAGTCGCGCGGGGCGCGGATACCGACCTTGCCGTTGATCTGCCAGCCGTCGAGGCTGCCCAGTTGCTGCTTGTGCTCGCGCCACAGCTGCGGGTTGCCCTGGCCCTGTACGGCTTCCTTGCTGCCGAAGCCGGCGCAACCGGCGAGCAGGGCGATGAGGGTGAAGGTGATGCAATGACGCAGGAACATGGTTTAAAGGCTCTCGGATCCGGTCAGGCGCAGCAGGGTCTTGCGCAGGATGGGGCTGTCGGCCTGGGCTTCGAAGCCCTTGGCCCAGACTTGGCGGGCTTCGCGGCGCTTGCCGTTGGCCCAGAGGACTTCGCCCAGGTGGGCGGCGACTTCGTGGTCGGGGAAGCGCTCGAAGGCCTGGCGCAGCTGGCGTTCGGCTTCCTCGAGGTTGCCCATGCGATAGGCCACCCAGCCCAGGCTGTCGAGCACCGCCGGGTCGTCCGGGGTGAGCTGGTGGGCCTTGTCGATCAGTGCCTTGGCTTCGCTGTAGCGGGTGGTGCGGTCGGCCAAGGTGTAGCCCAGGGCGTTGAGGGCCATGGCGTTTTCCGGCTCGCGGGCGAGGATGGCGCGCAGGTCTTTCTCCATCTGCGCCAGGTCGTTGCGCTTCTCGGCGAGCATGGCGCGGGTGTAGAGCAGGTTGAGGTCGTCCGGGTAGCGCTTGATCGCCTGCTCCAGTACCTGGGCGGCCTGGGCCTCCTTGCCGTTGTTGCCCAGGCTTTCGGCTTCGATCAGGTACAGCTGGATGGCGTAGTCCGGCTGGGCCTCACGGGCTTCGGCGAGTATCCGCGAGGCTTCGGCGCTGCGGCCGTTGGCAATGAGGATATCGGCCTGGCGCAGTTGCGCCGGCAGGTAGTCCGGGCCGGGGCCAACCAGGGCGTATTCGCGCAGGGCTGCGGCCGGCTGGCTGCGCTCTTCGCGGATGCGACCCAGGTTGAGGTGGGCGGCGTCGACGTTGGCGTCACGCTCGACCAGCTCCTGCAGGTAGCCTTCGGCTTCGTCCCAGTGCTTGGTTTCCAGGCATACCAGGGCCAGCGAGTAGCGGATCTCGTCGTCTTCGGGGTATTGCTGCAGCAGGCTCTCGAACTCGGCCTTGGCGTCGTTGATGCGGTCCTGCTCGACCAGGGTACGGGCGTAGGTCAGGCGCAGGCGCTTGTCCTCGGGATTGTCGCGGATCGCCCCACGCAGCAGCGGCAGTGCCTCGGGGCCGCGGTCCAGGGCCTGCAACAGGCGGGCGCGCAGCAGCACCGGGGCGATCTCGCCGTTCTGCGGCGGGTGGGCCTCAAGCAGGTCGAGGGCCTGTTGCGGCTTGTCGTCCTGGTTAAGCAACAGGGCCTTGCCGAACACCAGCTGGCCATTGTCGGGGTATTTCACCAGCAGGCGGTCGAAGCTCTGCATCAGGCCGTCGCGGGTGCTCTGGTCGGTCTCGGCGGCCGCCAGGGCAAGGAAATCGAAGTGGGTGTCGCCCTGGCCCTGCAGCACCTTTTCCATATAGGTCATGGAGTCGTCGTAGCGTCCGGAGCGGGCCAGCTGGATGGCCGCGGCACGCTGGGCGTCGAGGTTCTGCGGGTCGTTGCGGGCCCAGATCAGCGCGGTGTCCAGGGCTGGTTCGTCGGCTCCGAGGTATTCGGCGATGCGATAGGCACGCTCGGAGACGGCCGGATCCTGGGTCTTCTCGGCCTGGTCGACGTAGTTGGCCAGGGCGATGTCGAAGCGGTTACGCTGGCCGGCCAGCTCCGCCACCAGCAGGCTGTACAGGGTTTCCTGCTTGAACGATCCGTACACCACGGGCTTTTCCGCGCTCTTGCCGGCGTCGACGGCGGGCGACTGGGCGTCCGTCTTCGGGGCCAGGCTCTGGCAGCCTTGAAGCAGGGCGAGGGCAAGCAGCAATGCGTAGGATTTGTTCATAGAGGCTTATAAAGGGGCTAAACCGGCGGTCGGAGCATGATGACACAAGCGCGATGGCAAACCCACCTGCGAAGGTCGTGGTGTGAAGCGGTGCTTCGGAGTATAGGGACAATGAGCCGGAGCGGTGGTTCGCAACCACTCATGGCATCCTGCCCTTGCCCTTGCCCTTGCCCTTGCCCTTGCCCTTGCCCTTGCCCTTGCCCTTGCCGTTGTTTTTGCTTTTGCTTCTAAGCGCGCGGTAGTTCAGGCAACGCCAATTGCGACTTCAGGAGGCCGAGCGCAGGTCTTCTGAAGTCGCGAAGGTACGGGCGGCGCCTGGACTGGCGCAGCTGTCGCTAGCGGGGTATGGCGCTAGACTCCTGATCGGCAACGGCAACGGCAACGGCAACGGCAACGGCAACGGCAACGGCAACGGCAACGGCAGGGAAGGGTGATGGTGCGGGGCGATAGGCATGCCGCATCGCCACAATAGCGAACGGTGGTTGTTCTAAAACCTGCGAAGTAGGACAATTATCGGCTTCACGTCCCAACCAGCGACCTTGCATGGCCTTTCTTGCACTTGGTATCAACCATAAGACTGCCTCGGTAGACGTACGCGAGCGCGTGGCGTTTACGCCCGAGCAACTGGTCGATGCCCTGCAGCAGCTCTGCCGACTGACCGCCAGCCGCGAGGCGGCGATCCTGTCCACCTGCAACCGCAGCGAACTGTATATAGAGCAGGACCACCTTGCCGCCGACGCCGTGCTGCAATGGCTGGCCGACTACCACCAACTGAGCCTCGACGAACTGCGCGCCAGCGCTTATGTCCACGAGGAACACGACGCGGTCCGGCACATGATGCGCGTGGCCTCCGGCCTCGATTCGCTGGTGCTCGGCGAGCCGCAGATCCTCGGCCAGATGAAGTCGGCCTACGCCGTGGCCCGCGAGGCCGGCACCGTCGGGCCGCTGCTCGGGCGCCTGTTCCAGGCCACCTTCAGCGCCGCCAAGCAGGTGCGTACCGATACCGCCATCGGCGAGAACCCGGTCTCGGTGGCGTTTGCCGCGGTCAGTCTGGCCAGGCAGATCTTCTCCGACCTGGGCCGCAGCCAGGCGCTGCTGATCGGTGCCGGCGAGACCATTACCCTGGTCGCCCGTCACCTGCATGAGCAGGGTGTGCGCCGTATCGTCGTGGCCAACCGCACCCTCGAGCGCGCAAGCATCCTTGCCGAGCAGTTTGGCGCCCACGCCGTGCTGCTCTCGGACATTCCGCAGGAACTGGCCAACAGCGACATCGTCATCAGTTCCACCGCCAGCCAGCTGCCGATTCTCGGCAAGGGCGCGGTGGAGAGCGCGCTGAAGCAGCGCCGGCACAAGCCGATCTTCATGGTCGACATCGCCGTGCCGCGTGACATCGAGCCGCAGGTGGGCGAGTTGGACGACGTCTACCTCTATACCGTCGACGACCTGCATGACGTGGTCGCGGAAAACCTCAAGAGCCGCCAGGGCGCGGCCCAGGCCGCCGAGGAGCTGGTCTCGGCCGGCGCCGACGACTTCATGGCGCGCCTGCGCGAGCTGGCGGCGGTGGACGTGCTCAAGGCCTACCGCCAGCAGAGCGAGCGCCTGCGTGACGAAGAACTGCAAAAGGCCCAGCGCCTGCTGGCCAATGGCGGCAACCCCGAGGACGTGCTCATGCAACTGGCCCGGGGCCTGACCAACAAGCTCCTGCACGCCCCTAGCGTGCAACTGAAAAAGCTCTCCGCCGAAGGCCGCCTCGATGCGCTGGCCATGGCCCAGGAACTCTTCGCCCTCCACGAGGGCTCGACGGACAAAACCCCGCAATGAAAGCGTCGCTGCTGAACAAACTGGACACGCTCCAGGATCGCTTCGAGGAACTCACCGCGCTGCTTGGTGACGCCGAAGTCATTTCCGACCAGACGCGCTTTCGCGCCTACTCTCGCGAGTACGCCGAAGTCGAGCCTGTGATCGCCTGCTATCAAGGCTGGCGCAAGGTCCAGGACGACCTAGAGGGCGCCCAGGCGCTGCTCAAGGACGCCGACCCCGACCTGCGCGAGATGGCGGTCGAGGAAGTGCGTGAAGCGAAAGAGCAGTTGGTGGGCCTGGAGTCGCAACTGCAGCGCATGCTGCTGCCCAAGGACCCCAACGACGGGCGCAACGTGTTCCTGGAAATCCGCGCCGGCACTGGTGGCGACGAGGCGGCGATCTTCTCCGGCGATCTGTTCCGCATGTACTCGCGCTATGCCGAGAAACGCGGCTGGCGCCTGGAGATCCTTTCTGAAAACGAAGGCGAGCACGGCGGCTACAAGGAGATCATCGCCCGGGTTGAAGGCGACAGCGTCTACGGCAAGCTGAAGTTTGAGTCCGGCGCCCACCGCGTGCAGCGCGTGCCCGAGACCGAATCCCAGGGCCGTATCCACACCTCGGCCTGCACCGTCGCGGTACTGCCCGAGCCCGACGAGCAGGTAGCCATCGAGATCAACCCCGCCGACCTGCGAGTGGACACCTACCGCGCATCCGGCGCCGGTGGCCAGCACGTCAACAAGACCGACTCGGCCATCCGCATCACCCACTTGCCCACCGGCATCGTGGTCGAGTGCCAGGAAGAACGTTCGCAGCACAAGAACCGCGCCCGGGCCATGTCCTGGCTGTCGGCCAAGCTCAACGACATGCAGACCAGCGCCGCGCAGAACGCCATCGCCAGCGAGCGCAAGCTGCTGGTCGGCTCGGGCGACCGCTCCGAGCGCATCCGCACCTACAACTATCCACAGGGCCGGGTCACCGACCACCGCATCAACCTGACGCTCTACTCGCTCGACGATATCCTCGCCGGTGGCGTGGACGCAGTGATCGAGCCGTTGCTGGCCGAATACCAGGCCGATCAACTGGCCGCCCTGGGGGACTGAATGACCATCATCGCCAGCCTGCTGCGCAACGCGCAGCTGCCGGATTCGCCGACCGAGCGGCTGGACGCCGAGCTGCTCCTGGCCGCCGCCCTGGGCAAGTCGCGCAGCTACCTGCACACCTGGCCGGAGCGTATCGTCAGCAGTGAGGCGGCCGAGCTGTTCGCCGGCTATCTTGAGCGCCGTCGTGCCGGTGAGCCGGTGGCCTACATTCTGGGCCAGCAGGGCTTCTGGAAGCTCGACCTGGAAGTGGCGCCGCATACGCTGATCCCGCGCCCGGACACCGAGCTGCTGGTGGAAGCGGCGCTTGAGTTGGTCCCAGCCAAGCCGGCCCGTGTGCTGGATCTGGGCACCGGTACAGGGGCCATTGCCCTGGCGCTGGCCAGCGAGTGCCCGGCCTGGCAGGTGACCGCGGTGGACCGTATCGAAGAGGCCGTGGCGCTGGCCGAGCGCAATCGCCAGCGCCACGGCCTGGGTAACGTCCAGGTGCGTGCCAGCCACTGGTATGACGCCCTCGATGGCGAGCGCTTCGACTTGATTCTCAGCAACCCCCCCTACATCCGCGCCGCCGACCCGCACCTGGTGGCCGGCGATGTGCGCTTCGAACCCAGTAGCGCCCTGGTGGCTGGTGAGGACGGGCTGGACGACCTGCGCGTTATCGTCGCCCAGGCCCCGCAATACCTGCTGCCTGGCGGTTGGCTGCTGCTTGAGCATGGTTACGATCAGGCGCCCGCAGTGCGTGAGCTGCTGATCGCCGGCGGTTTCATCGACGTGGCCAGCCGCGTCGACTTGGGCGGCCATGAACGCATCAGCCTGGGGCGCCTGCCATGCTGAGTGATCAGGAGCTGCTGCGCTACAGCCGCCAGATCCTGCTGTCGCAGGTGGACATCGACGGCCAGCTGCGCCTGAAGCACGGCAAGGTCCTGGTGATCGGCCTGGGCGGCCTGGGTTCGCCAGTGGCGTTGTACCTGGCCGCAGCCGGCGTTGGCGAGCTGCACCTGGCCGACTTCGACACGGTCGACCTGACCAACCTGCAGCGCCAGGTGATACACGACAGCGACAGCGTCGGTATGAGCAAGGTCGATTCGGCCATCAAGCGTTTGCGGGCGATCAACCCGGAAATCGGCCTGTTCGCCCATCGCCAGGCGCTGGACGAGGATTCGCTGGTCGCCGCGGTGGCGGCGGTCGATGTGGTGCTCGACTGCTCCGACAACTTCGGCACCCGCGAGGCGGTCAATGCCGCCTGCGTGGCTGCGGGCAAGCCGTTGGTCAGCGGCGCGGCGATCCGCCTCGAGGGGCAGTTGTCGGTGTTCGATACCCGCCGCGACACCAGTCCCTGCTACCACTGCCTGTATGGCCATGGCAGCGAGGCCGAGCTGACCTGCAGCGAAGCCGGGGTGATCGGTCCGCTGGTGGGGCTGGTCGGCAGCCTGCAGGCACTGGAAGCGCTGAAATTGCTAGCCGGTTTCGGCGAGCCGCTGATTGGCCGCCTGCTGTTGATTGATGCCCTGAGCACCCGCATGCGCGAGCTGCGGGTCAAGCGCGACCCGGCCTGCACCGTGTGTGCCAGTCGCCATGGCTGAGCGCTCGGCGCCGGTGGGCGTGATGGATTCCGGGGTCGGCGGTTTGTCGGTGCTGGCTGAAATCCAGCGCCTGCTGCCCAACGAGTCTTTGCTCTACCTGGCCGACAGCGGCCATGTGCCCTACGGCGAGAAGTCCCCGGACTACATCCGCCAGCGCCTGCGGCTGATCGCGGGGTTCTTCCACGAGCAGGGCGCCAAGGCGTTGGTCCTGGCCTGCAACACGGCCACAGTGGCGGCGGTGGCCGACCTGCGCGAACTCTACCCGGACTGGCCATTGGTAGGCATGGAACCAGCGGTCAAGCCGGCGGCTGCGGCGACCCGCTCCGGCGTGGTCGGCGTGCTGGCTACCACCGGCACCCTGCAGAGCGCCAAATTCGCCGCGTTGCTCGACCGTTTCGCCAACGATGTGCGGGTAATCACCCAGCCTTGCCCTGGGCTGGTCGAGCGTATCGAGACGGGGGACCTGGTCAGCGAGCAATTGCGCCAGTTACTGTCGGGCTATGTGAAGCCATTGCTGGCGGCCGGTTGCGACACCCTGATCCTCGGCTGCACCCACTATCCGTTCCTGCGGCCCATGCTGGCCGAGATGGTGCCGGCAGATGTGGCGATCATCGACACCGGTGCTGCGGTGGCGCGACAACTGCAACGATTGCTGGACGCTCGCGGGCTACTCGGCGAAGGGCCGGCGCAGGCGACGGCGTTCTGGAGCAGTGGCGAGCCAGATAGCTTGCAGCAGGTGCTGCCGCTGTTGTGGAGCCAGTCCGGCAGCGTGCAGCGCTTCCTGCCTTGAAATGCGCGGTCAGCTGTTCTCTGGCAGCGGCCAAAGTTCGCTAGGGTCGAGCACTTCGAGCACCAGATCGGGTTGGCGCTGATCCAGGCGTGCCAGCAACTCATGCGCTGCGCTTTGCGCCGTCCAGGGCTGCGGAATGGCCTGCACCGAGCTCACCGGGTTTTTCAGCGATTGAGGCGCTACCACGGTCAGGTCGATGCCCAGCGCGTGCAAGGCGTTGCGTTGCTCGCTCAACCACTTCGGCAGGCTGTTGCCGCCACTGAGCGGCTGGTTCGGCTCGAACAGTTGCAACGCCGAGTAGCGGCTGAGGATGGCCATGACCTGCGGTTTCTCGCCCTTGGCCAGCAGTGGCAGAGCGCCGGCCAGGCACTCTTGCGTGGCTAGCAGGTTGCTGCTGATGATCTGCTCGAACACCTCCCCATCCCCTAAAGCGTCTGGCAGGTAGTCGCAGGTGCCGGCGTTGATGATCAGGCTGTCGAGTGCGCCCCACTTCGCCAGAAGCCGTTGGTTGGCTTGCGACAAGGGGGCGGGAAGGCGCAACAGGCGTGCGCCGTGCTGTTGACCCAGTGAGTCCAATTCCTGGCTATCCCTGCCACTGGCGGCAACCTGATGCCCCGATGCGAGCAACTGTCCAACCAATGCCAGCCCAACTCCGTGGCTGGCTCCTGTGACCCAGAAACGACGTGTCATGTGTTATGCCCTATGATCCTGCCAGTTGGACAAACCTCTGAAGGCTTCCAGTGCCCTTTGGCGACTGCTATCGATATCGACTATTGGGCTCAAGTAACAATTAGTAGCAAATAGATCCATGGATTTCACCGGCTGATGGATCGATCGATCATCTTTTCCTTCCAGTTCAGGCAACCAATGACGGATGAAGGTTCCCTTGGGGTCGAAACGCTGCGATTGGGTAACGGGGTTGAAAATGCGGAAATAGGGCACCGCATCGGTCCCCGTCGAGGCGCTCCACTGCCAACCACCGTTGTTGGCGGCCAGGTCACCGTCTATCAGGTGACGCATGAAATGTCGTTCGCCGTGTCGCCAGTCGATCAACAGGTTCTTGCTGAGGAACATGGCGACGATCATACGCAGGCGGTTGTGCATCCAGCCGGTGTGCAGCAGCTGGCGCATGGCGGCATCGATGAGGGGGAAGCCGGTGCGGCCTTCCTTCCAGGCCTGCAGGTCGGTGGGGGCCTCGCGCCAGGGCAATGCTTCTGTCTGCGGGCGGAAGGCGCGGTGCCGGGAGACGCGGGGGTAGCCCACCAGGGTGTGCTTGTAGAACTCGCGCCACAGCAACTCGTTGACCCAGGTCTGCACGCCGACGCTGCCGCTGTCGAACTCGCCCCGGTTGCTGGCCAGTGCCGCGTGCAGGCACTGGCGCGGCGAGATCACGCCGGCGGCGAGGTAGGGGGACAGCTGGCTGGTGCCGGCCTTGGCGGGCAGGTCGCGCAGTTGTGCATAGTCATCGATGGTTTCGTCGACGAAGTGCTGTAGCCGCCGCCTGCCTTCATCCTCGCCTGCCGGCCAGTGTTGGCGCAGGGTTTCGGATGGGGGTTCGAAGCCTTCGATCTGCTCGGGGATGGCGTCGCTGTGGATCCCGAGGGCTTGCTGGCGCTCCACTGAATGAACAAGGGGTGGAAGGCTGCGGTGCAGGTGCTCCAGGCAGACCCGCTTGAACTGGCTGAATACCTGGAAGTACTGACCAGTGCGGGTCAGTACGCTGCCGGGTCTGAACAGCAGCTGGTCGAGGTGGCCGGTGGCGGTGATCCCAGCTTGCAGCAGCGCTTCATGGGTTGCCTTGTCCCGCCGGGCCTCGTTGATACCGTACTCGTCGTTCCAGTGCACGGCCTCGATGCCATGCTGGCGACAGACCTCCATCACGCAGGCCGGGATTTCATCCCAGGTATCGCTGGTGCGAATCAGCAGCGGAATGTTCAGTGCCTCCAGCGACTGTTGCAGCAGCCGCAGGTTGCGCAGCCAGAAATCGACCTTGCACGGTGCGTCGTCGTGGGCTTGCCACTGGCCGGGGCTGGCGATCCAGAGAGCCAAGGTCGGGCCACCTTGGCAGGCGGCCGCGAGGGCGGTGTTGTCGTCGATGCGCAGGTCGCTGCGCAGCCAGATCAGTTGCATGGGTTGCAGGCTCAAGGTCGGGGTCGCTGAAGGCAGCGCAAGGCAGTTTGCGGGCTGTCGAACAGGTGCAGGTCAGGCAGTGACAGTGCGTGCAATTCCGTCTCATGGAGACTGACTGTGCCACCACCCAGGAGTTTCATTGTGTTGACGTCCTGCAGTGCGCGGCCCAGTACGGCGAGGTCGGGGCGGCGACCGAGGTGCAGCAGCAGCGCTTGTGGCTGCAACTGTTCCACGGCCAGGCGCAGTTGGCGGGGTTCGACCGACCATTCTAGGATCTCCAGAGGGTAGCCGTTGCTGCTCAGCAGCCAGGCGCAGAGCCAGAACTCCGGGTTGAAGGGCGCATCGTCGGTGCGGGCAAGCAGCACGCAGGGGCCTGCGAGCGAGTGGCTATCGTGATAGACCCGTGCTCCCAGCTTGCTGCGCAACCAACCCTGAAAGAACACTTGTTCCAGTCGAGCGTCGAAATGGGACTGCCAGCGCTGTTCAAGAGCTTCGAGCAGCGGCAGCAGCAGGTGTTCGCAGACGGTCACGGCGGGGTAGAGGGCCATCACCTGGTTGATCAGCAGGTCCAGCGGGCGTTGGGCAAGGCGGGCGATGGCCGCGATCAGCTGTTCGATGCGTTCGCCCCATTCCCCCTGGATCGGCGTTGTGGTGTGCGCGGCATTGTCCAGCAGTTCGCGCACCTGGCTCACCGCGGCGCCACGCTCCAGCCAGCGCAGCACGGCCTGGACCCGCTGCACCTGGTCCTGAGGATAAAGGCGATGGCCCTTGGCCGTGCGCTGCGGCTTGATCAGGCCGTAACGGCGTTCCCAGGCGCGCAGGGTGACCGGGTTTACGCCGGTCAGGCGGGCCACTTCGCCGATGGGCAGCAATGGGTCAGATGGCATTGCGTAGCCCGAGGTCTTCCGGATGGGGTTGCAGGTAGGCCTGTTGCAGCAGGTAGGGATCCGGATGACGGCGCAGGTGGTGCTTGAGCAGGGTCAAGGGTACGACCAGGGGCACCACACCTTTCTGGTATTGGCCGATGAGCTGCTGCAACTCGGCCTTGTCCGCCTGGCCCAGGTCGTTGCGCAGGTAGCCGCTCAGGTGCTGCAGCACGTTGCCGTGGGTGCCGCGGCTGGCGCAGCGGCGCAGGGCCTGCATCAACTGGCTGAAGTAGCGCGGGCCGAGCTGCGCCGGGTCATCGTCGCGGCTCATGCTGCCGAGAAGGCGGCCGAGGCTGCGATACGCCTGGGGATTGTGCGCCATCAGCAGGTACTTGTAGCGTGCATGGAAGCGGATCAGCGCACCGCGGCTCAGGCCCTGGCGCATCAGTTGGCACCAGTCGGCATAGGCGTAGACGCGGGCGATGAAGTTTTCCCGCAGCACCGGATCGTGCAGGCGGCCTTCCTCCTCGACCGGCAGGTCCGGGCGTCGCTCGCAAAATGCCGCAGCGTAGGCGCCCCGGCCCCCCTGGTGGGCCGGGTGGCCGTCCTCCTGGTAGACCTTGACCCGTTCGAGGCCGCAGGACGGTGACTTTTGCATGAAGATGTAGCCGCAGATATCGTCGAGTTCATCGGCCATCTGGGCGCCATAGGCACGCAGTGGGCCGGCAAAATCGGTGGCGCTGTTGCGCGTGCCGGTGACGGCGGGGTGCTCCGGGTCGCCCACCAGGCGGATGGGTTCACGGGGCGTGCCCAGGCCGATGGCGACCTCGGGGCACAGGGGGACCCAGTCGAAATGCTTGTCGAGCAGCTCGAGACAGAGGCTGGAGGCTTTGTGGCCGGCGTTGTAGCGCACATTGAGGCCGGTCAGGCAGGCGCTGATGGCCAGGCGTGGCTTGCCGCTGGGCGGGGAAGCGTTCATCGCGGACTCCGGAATGACTTGTACAGGCTGCAGGTTTTGTACAAGTCTATTCCAGCACAGATGAAAACTTATACAAGTATAATTTTTTGTATAAGTTTCCCGTCGACTATTCCAGATGCTCCAACAGGCGCCGGGCAGCTTCCTGGCCACTGAGCCAGGCCCCTTCGACCCGACCGGACAGGCACCAGTCGCCACAGGCATACAGGCCCAGGTCGGCATCGGCCAGCGTGCCCCACTCGTGATTGATGGCAGGGCGGGCGTATAGCCAGCGGTGGGCAAGGGCAAAGGTCGGTGCGGGGACGACGCAGCCGACCAGTTCGGCAAATTCTCCCCAGAGCTGTTCGATCACTTCTTCCTTGGGCAGGTCGATGTGCTGTTTGCTCCAGTTGGAGGTGGCATGCAGCACCCAGGTGTCTAGTTTCTCGTCGCGACCCGGCTTGCTGCGGTTGCGGGCGAGCCAGTCGAGCGGGTTGTCCTGCACGAAGCAGCCTTGCATGGGTGTTTCCAGCGGTGTCTGGAAGCCCAGGGCAATGGCCCAGGTCGGTTCCATCTGTACCCCGGCGGCCACTGCCGCAAGCTTGGGCGCGGCGGCCAGTAACGGCGTGGCCTGGGGCGCCGGCACGGCGATCACCACCTGGCTGAACGGCCCATGGCTGCAACCTTCGGTGTCCTGCAGGTGCCAGTACTGCTTGCCGCGGAACACTTCGGTGATGCGGCAGCCGAAGTTCACCGTGACGTCCTTGAGCAGGCCGCGGGTGATGGCGCTCATGCGTGGCACGCCGACCCAGCGGGTCTGTTCGTCGGGGGAGGGGGTCAGTGCGCCATCGCGGTAGTTGTACAGCTGCGGTTTCCACTGGGCGGCCCAGCCGTTCTCCACCCAGTGCTGGACCTGCTCGACAAAGCGCCGGTCGCGGGCGGTGAAGTACTGGGCGCCGAGGTCCAGGGCGCCAGCGTCGCTGCGCTTGCTGGCCATGCGTCCGCCGCTGCCGTGGCCCTTGTCGAACAGATGAACAGTCTGCCCGGCCTTTTGCAGGGCCTGGGCGGCGGACAAGCCGGCGATTCCGGCGCCGATGATGGCAATAGGTACTGTCATGATGGCCTCTTCGAACCTAGCTATACGCAGCCTACGCTGCCAGGCAAACCTGTACAATGCACAATGTTTGTATAAGGTTATTCCGCTCGATAGGCAGGTTGGCCTATGTTTATCCGAGAGCGTTCGGTCAAAAAAGTGCCTTGATCTTAAAAATAGACCACGGCCGCCCAGTGTGAGGACACAGCCATGCATATATTGCTGACCGGCGGTACCGGCCTGATCGGCCAACACCTTTGCCAGTTGTGGCGCCAGCAAGGGCATCGCCTGACGGTCTGGAGCCGGCGCCCCGAACAGGTGGCGAAAATCTGCGGCAGCGGCGTGCGGGGCGTGGCCCGGCTGGAAGACATTGCCGATGACGACGACGTAGACGCGGTGGTCAACCTGGCCGGCGCGCCGATCGCCGATCGGCCCTGGACCGCGGCGCGACGCAACCTGCTCTGGGCCAGCCGGGTGACCCTCACCGAACAGTTGCTGGCCTGGCTGGAGCACCGCGAGCGACGCCCGCAGGTGTTGATCTCCGGCTCGGCGGTGGGCTGGTACGGCGACGGGGGCGAGCGCGAACTCACCGAGGCTTCGCAACCGGTGAAGGAAGACTTCGCCAGTCAGCTGTGCATTGCCTGGGAGGAAACCGCCCAGCGCGCCCAGGCCCTGGGTATTCGCGTGGTGCTGGTGCGCACGGGCCTGGTGCTGGCCGCCGATGGCGGCTTTTTGTCGCGCCTGCGCCTGCCATACAAGCTGGGCCTGGGCGGGCCGCTGGGCAATGGTCGGCAGTGGATGCCCTGGGTGCATATCGACGACCAAATCGGCCTGATTGATTTTCTCTTGCAGCACAGCGAAGCCAGCGGTCCCTATAATGCCTGCGCGCCGGAGCCGGTGCGCAACCGCGAGTTCGCCAAGCGCCTGGGCCGCACGTTGCATCGCCCGGCGTTCATGCCGATGCCGGCGCTGTTGCTCAAGGCCGGGCTCGGCGAGTTGTCAACGCTGCTGCTCGGTGGCCAGCGCGCGCGCCCGGTACGCCTGCTGGCGGCGGGCTTCACGTTCCGTTTCAACGATCTGCAATCGGCCCTGGACAACCTGTCCAGTCGCCTCTGACATAGGACGCTGCATGAACGATCACGCCCTGCTGCTGGTCAACCTGGGTTCGCCGGCCTCCACCTCGGTGGCTGACGTGCGCCGTTACCTCAACCAGTTCCTCATGGACCCGTACGTGATCGATCTGCCCTGGCCGGTGCGCCGGTTGCTGGTGTCGCTGATCCTGATCAAGCGTCCCGAGCAGTCAGCCCATGCCTACGCCTCGATCTGGTGGGACGAGGGCTCGCCGCTGGTGGTGCTGACCCGCCGTCTGCAGCAGGCGATGACGGCCCATTGGCCCCATGGGCCGGTGGAGATCGCCATGCGCTACGGACAACCGGCGCTGCCGGAGGTCCTGGAGCGCCTGGCCGCGCAAGGCGTTCGCAAGGTGACGTTGGCGCCGCTTTATCCACAATTCGCCGACAGCACCGTGACCACGGTCGTGGAGTTGGCGAAGCAGACCATTGCCGAGCGCAAGCTGCCCTTGCAGACCCGCATTCTGCAGCCGTTCTACGACCACCCGGAGTACATCGATGCCCTGGTCGCCAGTGCCCGCCCGTACCTGGAACAGGATTACGATCACCTGCTGCTGAGCTTCCATGGTTTGCCCGAGCGGCACCTGAAAAAGCTCGACCCCACCGGCAACCACGACTTCCAGGCCGCCGACTGTTGCAAGGACGCCAGCGCCGAGATGCGTGCGGTGTGCTATCGCGGTCAGTGCCTGGCCACGGCCAGGGCGTTCGCGCAGAAGATGGGTATTGCCGACGGCAAGTGGTCGGTATCGTTCCAGTCGCGCCTGGGCCGGGCCAAGTGGATCGAGCCCTACACCGAGACGCGCCTGGACGAGCTGGGCAAGGCGGGGGTGAAGAAGCTGCTGGTGATGTGCCCGGCGTTCGTCGCCGATTGCATCGAAACGCTGGAGGAGATTGGCGATCGGGGCAAGGAGCAGTTCATCGAGGCGGGAGGGAAGGAGCTGGTGCTGGTGCCGTGCCTGAATGATCACCCGGAGTGGGTGAGGGTGTTGGCGGGGATGTGCGAGAAGGCTTGAGGCCTGGGTTGACCAGGCCGGCCTCTTCGCGGGTAAACCCGCTCCCACAGGTTCGGTGAGAGTCCTGTGGGAGCGGGTTTACCCGCGAAGAGGCCAGGTCAGTCTAGCGCCGGATCAAGGCAACTGATCATCCAGCTTCTTGTTCTTCCAGCCATCGTTGCCCGGCAGGATCAGGTTCAGGGCAATCGCCACCACGGCGCACAGGGCGATGCCCTTCAGGCCCCAGTCGTCCGGGCCGTCGCCGCTGCCGATCAGCACGCCGCCGATACCGAATACCAGGGTCACCGAAACGATCACCAGGTTGCGCGCCTCGGCCAGGTCGATCTTGTGGCGGATCATGGTGTTCATGCCCACCGCCGCGATTGAGCCGAACAGCAAGCAGAGAATGCCGCCCATCACCGGTACCGGAATGCTTTGCAGCAGCGCGCCGAACTTGCCGATGAAGGCCAGGGTGATGGCGAACACCGCCGCCCAGGTCATGATCTTCGGGTTGTAGTTCTTGGTCAGCATCACCGCGCCGGTCACTTCGGCGTAGGTGGTATTGGGCGGGCCGCCGAACAGGCCGGCGGCGGTGGTGGCCAGGCCGTCACCCAGCAGCGTGCGGTGCAGGCCGGGCTTTTTCAGGTAGTCACGGCCGGTCACGCTGCCTACCGCAATCACCCCGCCGATGTGTTCGATCGCCGGGGCCAGGGCCACGGGCACGATGAACAGAATGGCCTGCCAGTTGAAGGCTGGCGCGGTGAAGTTGGGCAGTTCCAGCCAGGGGGCCGCGGCGATCTTGGCGGTGTCGACGACGCCGAAGGCGAACGACAGGCCGAAGCCCACCAGCACACCGGCAATGATCGGTACCAGACGGAAGATGCCCTTGCCGAATACAGCCACGATCAGCGTGGTCAACAGTGCCGGCATGGAGATCAGCATGGCGGTCTTGTACGGCATCAGCGCAGCACCGTCACCACCCTTGCCCATCGCCATGTTGGCGGCGATCGGCGCCATGGCCAGGCCGATGGAGATGATCACCGGGCCGATCACCACCGGCGGCAGCATGCGGTCGATGAAACCGGTGCCCTTGATCTTCACCATCAGGCCCATGAAGGTGTACACGAAGCCTGCAGCCATTACGCCGCCCATGGTCTCGGCCAGGCCGAACTGGCCCTTGGCGAGGATGATCGGAGTGATGAAGGCGAAGCTCGAGGCCAGGAAAACCGGGACCTGACGGCCCGTGACCAGCTGGAACAGCAGGGTGCCGATGCCGGCGGTGAACAGCGCCACGTTCGGATCGAGGCCGGTGATCAGCGGCATCAGCACCAGCGCGCCAAATGCCACGAAGAGCATCTGCGCGCCCGAGACGACCTGGCGCCAGAGCGGGTCGTTGAAGCCGTCCTGCATGATCAGGCGTCCTTCTGCTTGGTGCCGAAGATCTTGTCGCCGGCATCACCCAGGCCTGGGACGATGTAGCCGTGTTCGTTCAGGCGCTGGTCGATCGACGCGGTGTAGATCTGCACATCCGGGTGGGCTTTCTCCACCACGGCGATGCCTTCGGGCGCCGCGACCAGGACCATGGCGCGGATTTCCTTGCAGCCGGCCTTTTTCAGCAGGTCGATGGTGGCGACCATCGAGCCGCCGGTGGCCAGCATCGGGTCGATGATCAGGGCCAGGCGCTGGTTGATGTCCGGCGCGAGTTTCTCGAGGTAGGTGTGGGCCTCGAGGGTTTCCTCGTTGCGGGCAACGCCCACGGCACTCACCTTGGCCCCGGGGACCAGGCTGAGCACGCCGTCGAGCATGCCGATGCCGGCGCGCAGGATCGGCACGACGGTGATCTTCTTGCCGGCGATCTTCTCGACTTGCACCTTGCCGCACCAGCCGTCGATCTCGTAGGTTTCGAGCGGCAGGTCCTGGGTGGCTTCATAGGTCAGTAGTGCACCGACTTCCTGGGCGAGTTCGCGAAAATTCTTGGTGCTGATATCGGCACGGCGCATCAGGCCGAGCTTGTGGCGGATCAGCGGATGGCGGATCTCACGAGTAGGCATAGGGGGAGGGCTCCGGGAGGCGGGCAAAAAAACCGCGCTAGATTAATCTATTCAGTCCTTGATGTCGTGCAGTCATTGTGCACGTTAGTCCATAAAGGCTTGATCTGGGACGAGCGGATGCGTACCTTTGCCCGCTTTTCCAAAACGCACCCCCTGGAGAGCGCCATGTCCGCCGATCTCGAGCATATCCGTCAAGTGATGCACGAGGCTGATTGCCTGTACAACGAAGCCGAGGTCGAGGCCGCCATCGCCGAGGTCGGCAAACAGATCTGCAAGGACCTGCACGACAAGAACCCGGTGGTCTTCTGCGTGATGAACGGCGGCCTGATCTTCTCCGGCAAGCTGCTCACCCACCTGCAGTTCCCGCTGGAAGCTTCGTACCTGCATGCCACCCGCTACCGCAACACCACCAGCGGCGGCGAGCTGTTCTGGAAGGCCAAGCCGGAAGTGTCGTTCATCGACCGCGACGTGCTGATCGTCGACGACATCCTCGACGAGGGCCACACCCTCAGCGCCATCATCGAGTTCTGCAAGCACGCCGGCGCCCGCGCGGTGCACACCGCCGTGCTGATCGACAAGGACCACGACCGCAAGGCCAGCCCGGACCTGAAGGCCACCTACACCGGCCTGCCGTGCATCGACCGTTACATCTTCGGCTATGGCATGGACTACAAGGGCTACTGGCGCAACGCCAACGGTATCTTCGCGGTCAAGGGGTTGTGATCATGCGCCAGCCCGCGTTCCTCGATCAGTCGTTGTTCGTTGGGCTGGCACAGAAGGCCAGCGAAAGCCCGCGTGGGCGTCAGCACCACAACTTCCACCAGATGGAAGAGCCCTGCCACCGCATGGCGGTGGGGTTGCAGCCGCACACCTATATCCCGCCGCACCGGCACCTGAGTGATGACAAGGCCGAGGTCCTGATCGTGCTCAAGGGGCGCCTGGGGCTGTTGGTTTTCGACGATCAGGGTGATGTGATCGACAAGCGTGTATTGCTGGCGGGTGGCGAGTGCCTGGGTGTCGACCTGGCGCCTGGCACTTACCACGGGCTGGTGGTGCTCGAAGCGGACAGCGTGATGTTCGAGTGCAAGGCCGGGCCATACCGGCCGGTGGGCGAGGGAGAACACGCTCACTGGGCGCCGCGTGAAGGTGAGGCGGGCGTTGCCGAGTATCATGCCTGGATGCGCGCGCAGTTCGATTGAGCCTGCTCCTTCATCGTGGGGGCGGCGGTTCGCCGCTGCGACTTGCCCCGCGACAGGGCTCATGCGTAGAGTGCCTGCTCTTGCCAAGGAGCCTCACATGCGTGCGATCGTCCCCCTCCTGCTGGCGGTAAGCCTGCCACTCTCGGCCGCCCCGCTGCACAGCCAGTTTCTCCCGCCCGACGACCTCGCCCTGCGCCAGGAAGCACCGGCCAGCCAGCAGTTGCTGCAGGTCACCGACTACACCGTGGTGGTGGGCACCCAGCGCCAGTCCGACCAGCAACCGATTCCGATCACTTCGTCCTTGCAGATGCGCCTGAAGGGCAAGCCATTGAGCAAGGGCTCGACCATCGGCCAGGTGTTGCTCAACTTCGATGGCGAGGGTGGCAAGAGCCTGAAAAAGCCTGTCTACGACGACAAGAGCCGGACCCTGACCCTCAACTACCCGATGGCCGACTACCGGGTGATCATGGACTTGCTGCGCAACGAAACCCTGTACGTGCAGTTCCTCACCTACGCCAATGGCCATATCTGGGCCGACCTGCACACCGGTACCGTACGTACGCGTTGAGGGCCGCAGGTTTGGGGGGGTAAACTGCCGGCATTCGAAAATGCCCGTGATGGCCCAGTTGGAGTCGGCGATGCGTAAAGACAAGAAACAAGTGATTGGTGACGAGATCAGCGACGAGTACATCAAGACGTTCCTGCAGTTCGAGCCGGCCGATGGCCTGACCTCGCCGTCCCATCACAAGCTGATCAAGGGTTACCGCGGCCTGCGCGTCGATGATTTCGAGCGCTATGTGGGCTTCTTTGTCGCGGCGGGCTACGACCTCGATGGCAAGGACGAGCATGGCAAGACCTTCGTCGAGGCGATCGCCGACCAGCGCAATGCGCCGGAGTACATCGAGATCATCGACAACGCCCGAGTTTGATCCGGAGCGTTGCGTGGGAGCGGGCTTGCCCCGCGATAACATCGGTACAGCCATGGAGATGATTCGGTCTGTACCGGCCAGGTCGCGGGGCAAGCCCGCTCCCACGAGGGTTTTGGCCGCAAATAAAAAACGCCCCGAGGGGCGTTTTTTCGTTTCGACCGGATCAGGCGTAATGCTTGGCCGGGCTGCTTTCCACCAGCTCCAGTGCCTCGTCGTTGTCGGCGCTGATCTTGTGGTACAGGGCGGCATCGGTGGCCAGGACCTTCTCGCGGGCCGGGAAGATTTCCTTGAGCTTGGCGGCCCAGGCGCCCTTGGCCTGCTCAGGGAAGCAGCGCTCGATCAGCTCGAGCATGATCGATACGGTCACCGAGGCACCTGGGGAGGCGCCGAGCAGCGCGGCCAGGCTGCCGTCCTTGGCCGAGACCAGCTCGGTGCCGAACTGCAGGATGCCGCCTTTCTTCGGGTCCTTCTTGATGATCTGCACGCGCTGGCCGGCCACTTCCAGGCGCCAGTCCTCGGCTTTCGCTTCGGGGTAGAAGCGGCGCAGCGATTCCAGGCGCTGTTCCATCGATTGCATCACTTCGCTGACCAGGTACTTGGTCAGGTCCATGTTGTCACGGGCCACCGCCAGCATCGGGCCGATGTTGCCCATGCGCACCGACAGCGGCAGGTCCATGAGCGAGCCGTGCTTGAGGAACTTGGTGGTGAAGCCGGCGTACGGGCCGAACAGCAGCGAGGTGTTGCCATCGACCACGCGGGTATCCAGGTGCGGTACCGACATGGGTGGGGCGCCAACCGCGGCCTGGCTGTAGACCTTGGCCTGGTGCTGCTTGACGATTTCCGGGTTGTCGCAACGCAGCCACTGGCCGCTGACCGGGAAGCCGCCGAAGCCTTTGCTTTCCGGGATGCCGGAGGCCTGCAGCAGGGGCAGTGCGGCACCGCCTGCGCCGAGGAAGACGAAGCGGGCGTCGACTTCACGGCTGCCGCCGCTGTTGACGTCCTTGATGCTCACGGTCCAGCCGCTGCCGTTACGGCGCAGGCCGACGACCTTCTTGCTGTACTTGACCTGGGTGTCCGGGCTGTTGCCCAGCAGCTTGAGCAGCTTGTTGGTCAGGGCGCCAAAGTTGACGTCGGTGCCTTTGGTCACGCGGGTCGCGGCGATGCGTTGGTCAGCCGGGCGGCCCGGCATCATCAGCGGCATCCAGTCATTCATCACGGTCTTGTCTTCGGTGTATTCCATCTCCGAGAAGGCGTGGTGCTGCTTGAGCAGCTCGAAACGCTTCTTGAGGAAGTCGATACCCTTGTCACCCTCGACGTAGCTCAGGTGCGGAACCGGGTTGATGAAAGCACGTGGCGAGCCGAAGTTGCCCTTCTTGCTCAGGTAGGCCCAGAACTGGCGCGAAACCTCGAACTGGGTGTTGATGTGCACGGCTTTCTTGATGTCGATGCTGCCATCGGCAGCCTGCGGGGTGTAATTCAGCTCGCACAGGCCGGCATGGCCGGTACCGGCGTTGTTCCAGGGGTTGGAACTCTCTGCGGCCCCGGAGTCCATCGCTTCGACGACCTCAAGCTTCAGGGTCGGGTCGAGCTCCTTGAGCAGTACGGCCAGGGTGGCACTCATGATGCCCGCGCCTACCAGTACCACATCAACCGATTCGTTCTGCGCCATTAACGCGTCTCCACAATCTACAGCACCTAATTGACAGCATAGGATCCCTGGGGTGGCCAGGATCGCCATGTCCGACTCTTCGCAGTTCTTGCAACTTCCGCGGATACCGCCAATCAGTCTTGGGTGTTCGGCTATTGAACGCCCATTGCCACGGGTGCGGCAATTCGACTTATGGTCAAGTGCTCCGTCGTGCGTTATGGACCGGCCTCAGAGGCTCATCGGGGATGAGCGCTTTTGCCGTCTGTTCAGGGCTGTTCGGGACACATCTGCCGCTTTTGCACATGCCAGACTGTTCATTTGCTCGCCACACTCTCGTGAAGTTGTGAAAAACCGTTTTTTCACGCTCTTTTGGAGTCGTGAACCTCAAAAGTGGACTGCGCGATGGCAACCCGCAGGTTCATGCGAAGCAGAAGGCCGGAAACAGCAGGCACGACAGCCAATGCAAGACCTGAGTGGAAGGCTCTCTGTGGGCGAAGCGTCGAGGGTGCCGGGGTCAAGCGGCGAAAGCGGGGCCCGATCAGGAGACGTCCTTATAATCGGGGGGAGATTATAGCGATGTCGCGGGCGGAAAGGGCGTACTTGTTGGGTTTTTATTGCAGCGTTTGTCAGGCCGACAGGGTGCGTTGCTGCCAACGCTGCGTTGCACGGGCGCAAACCCGCGCGCTGGCCGGCAGCGGGCGGCCGAGCCAGGCCAGTTGCGCCTCGCGCACCTGCACCCAGGCGCCGTTGCCCGGGGGCATGGCGCAGTGCATGAAACCGAGGCAGATGCCGTCGCTGTCGAGGCGGGCGTAGGTGGCGTGGCGCGGGCGGTGCAAGAGCAGGGTCCAGAGCGAGGCCATGGTGGTCAGTCCTGTGTGGGAGGGCTGGCGCCAGAGTAACCGGGGGGCATGAAACGATTGTGACAAGCGGCTTTGGCCGATGACTGGCCCGTGGCGCGCTAGTGCCCTGTCTCGGAAATAAGCTGTTCACTTTTGGCGGCGTCTTGGGCGCCCGGCCGGCGTTGCCACTCCTCGCCATAGCCCTGCTATGACTCTTCGCGGCGCCTTGCCCGAACACCCAAGCCACTCGCCAAAAGAGAACGTACTTCCGAGACAGGACACTAGGTATACTGTGAGCCTTTGCCGCTTTTTCTGGAGAAACGCGCATGTTGCAACGTCTGTTGGTCGGTTTGTTCGCGGTGGCCAGCCTGAGCCTGGCCGGTTGTGCCCACAGCCCGCAGCAACTCAGCCCGCAACCCAAGCTTACCCAACAACTGGCCCCAGTCGGCCACGGTCAGCCGGTGGTGGTCAAGGTTGTCGACGGGCGCGCCTCGCAATCGCTCGGCACCCGCGGTGGCATGTACCCCGAGACCAGCACCATCACCGTCAATGGCAACGATGTCGTGCCCAAGTTGCAGGCCCAGGCCGAAGCGGCGGTACGCCTGCTCGGCTTCACCCCGACGCCCAACGCCTACAACGCGCCTCAGCTGACCGTGACCCTGGCCGAGCTCAAGTACCAGTCGCCCAAGGACAAGATGTACGTGACCGAGGCGACCATCGGCGCCACCTTCCGTGCCGACGTATCCAACGCCAACCGCCGCTACAGCGGCCGTTACGGCGCCTCGCTGGACCAGCGCTTCGGCATGGCGCCGAACCAGGAAACCAACACCAAGCTGGTGAGCGATGTGCTCAGCGATGCCCTGACCCGTCTGTTCAAGGACCCGACCGTCGGTCAGGTGCTGGGCGAGTAAGGCTTTTGCATTGAAGAAAACCCGCCGCCTGGACAACCAGACGGCGGGTTTTTTATTGGCTGGGCGGACGTACTTGCGGCTCAGGCAGCCTGCACATTGAAGTCCAGCAGACTGATCCCGGTATGCGGGTCGACTTCCGGCAAGTCCTGGTGGGCATGCCCGCCCAGTGCGCAGTACACCAGCCACTGGCGGTCCTGGACATTGATGGCGAAACCGTCGATCAGCGCCTGCTGTTCGTCGCTCTGGGCGACAAGATAGAGGCGGTCCTGGTTTTCGGCGTGCAGCATGACAAGCTCCGGTTCGGTTGAAGGCCGACAGGGTGGCCTGCCTGGATGACGAGCGTGTGACAGATGAAATTAAATGGCAGCTGGTCGCAAAGTGGCGGCAGTGAACCTGGGCTTGGGTAGAATGCCGGGCTTTGCCGCACGTTATACCGAGGTCGCGCAATGTCGTTGCAAGTGTTCTGGGGCTTCCTGGCCGCCCATCCGGCGAAGCTGATCAACCTGCTGGCCCTGCTCATTACCTGCCCTGGCGGGTTGCTGCTGCATAGCGCCCGGCGTCGCGAGGCGCTGAGCCGGGAGAGCCTGGCGGTGGATGAAGGCGTGGTGGATGGGCTCGAGCAGCGGGTGTCGCGCTATTACTACATCCTGGGCTTCTGCTGCCTGGCGATGGCCTTGCTTTTGTCCTGGTTCAGTACCTGGATCTGAAGGCGATACCTGCTCTGTGTAGGAGCGGGCTTGTCCCGCGAAGGCGTCATATCAGATCACATCATTGCTTGATCTGACGCCTTCGCGGGACAAGCCCGCTCCTACAGGTGCGTTGTCAGGCCGATGCCGGCTGACGCTTCACCTGATACTGGTTACGCACCGGCGTCGCATACTGCTGCACCAGGTACGGCTGATGCTCGACCGGGCACGCGTCCAGGCGGCGCTGCCACTCTTCCTTCGCCTTGGCCAGCTCGTCGGCCGGGAACAGTTTCTCCGCGCTCGGTACCTCGAGCGTCGCGTCCTTCTCCGTCCACATCGCATAGGCCAGGTAGTGCACCGGGAACAGCCGGTAGCCGCCCAGAATCTGCCGATCAATGGCCTGCGCCAGTTGCTTGGTGTCCTCGTGGTAATCGGTTACCGGCGGGGCGAAGTTGATGTGTACCCGCCCTTTGTAGCCGGTGATGCCCTGAGCGATGCTGTTGTCGTCCTCGCCCGGCGCCTTGGTGTAGCTGCCGGTGGTGGCGCGGATATACAGCTCGCGGGCCTTGGCCTGGTCGCAGGGGTCGTATTCGTAGCTGATCGACACCGGGATCAGGTTCAGGCTCTGGACCACCGCGCCGAACGGCTCGTCCTTGCGGCTCATGTGGAACATCTTGAGGATCGCCGAATCGGTACGGTCGTCACCGTCCTTGGCGCGACCTTCGGCCTGGGCGATCCAGATCGACACGCAATCGTTGCGGATCGAGTGATTGATGTAGGCCGAGAGCAGCTGGTAGGCGGCCAGCTTCTCGCGGCGGCCGCTGATCGAGCGGTGCACGATGAAGCTCTTGTTCAGGCGCATCATGTCGCTAACGAACGGCTTTTGCAGCAGGTTGTCGCCGATGGCGATGCGCGGCGTCGGCAGGCCGGCGTGGTACACCGCGTAGTTGACGAAGGCCGGGTCCATCACGATATCGCGGTGGTTGGCCAGGAACAGGTAGGCGGTCCCCGACTTGAGCTGTTCGACGCCGGTATAGGTAACGCCGTCGGTGGCGCGGTCGATGGTGCGGTCGACGTAGTACTCGACCTTGTCCTGCAGCGTGGACACGCAGCTCACGCCGGCGAATTCCTTGCGCAGGCGCCGGGCGATCAGCGGTTTGAGCAGCCAGCCAAAGGCGCCAGCCGCGCGCGGGAAGCGGAAGTGGGTCAGGATATCGAGAAATGCCGGGTCGCTGAGCAGGCGTGCCAGAACGGCAGGGACCTCAGCGTCGTCGTACGGTCGGATGGCATCGAATTCGCCCATCATGCTCTCTTGTTGGAAACGGCTAGGGTAATTAGGTAGGGGCGGGCTCCGAAAAACGGCTCGGACGCACACAGGCCCTGTAAACAGACCGGCAATTATACGCACAAGTCACTTCGGAGGCCGCGATGCTGGAAACTGCGATCTACGATTGCCCTTATTGTGGCGAGGAAGTCGAAACCACGGTGGACCTGTCCGGCGGCGACCAGGAGTACATCGAGGACTGCCAAGTGTGCTGCAAGCCTATCCGCTTCGTGCTGCAGGTGCATGGTGAGGAGTGGATGCTCGATGTGTATGGCGAGAACGACTGATGCAAAGGATCTATGAGCCGGAAAGCCTGCTGGAGGCGCAGATGCTGGTGGGCATGCTGGCCAGCGAGGGCATCGATGTGCACCTGGTCGGGCGCGATCTGATGGGCGCCGTGGGCGAGTTGCCGATGCACGGGCTGCTGGGCCTGGCGGTGCCGGATGAACAGGCCGGGTACGCACGGCAGTTGATCGATGCGTACAATGCCGCCCAGCCGCTTGCCGGCGACGAACCGGAGAGTTATCCCGGAACCCTGATCTGCTAGGTTTTGATTTCGCCCATGTGTGGACGCTACGCCCTGTTTCGCTGGTCCCAGAGCTTCGCCGGCCTGCCGGGCTTCCCCCCGGGCCAGCAGGCCCAATGGAATATCTCGCCCGGTGCCACGGTGCTGATCCAGCGCCAGCTCGATGGCCAGCTGCAACTCGCCACTGCGCGCTGGGGTCTGACCCCGGCCTGGCTCACCGACCTGTCCCGCACCCCGGCCCAGGCCCGCGCCGAAACCCTCGCCGAGCAGCCGATGTTCCGCGAGCCCTTGCGCCAGCGGCGTTGCCTGATGCCGGCCAACGGCTTCTACGAATGGCGCGGCACGGCGCGCAAGCGCCCATACTGGGTGACGCCGGGGGAGGGTGCGTCGCTGTTCTTCGCCGCGGTATGGGAGGTCTACCCGGTGCAGGAGCAGGCATGGCTGAGTTGCGCGGTGGTGACGCAAGCGGCGATGAACCAGCGTCGGCCGCTGATCCTGGACGAGGCCGAGCAGGCGCTGTGGCTGGATCCTGAAACACCGATGGCGAGGCTGCACGAGTTGCTGGCCAAGCCGCCGACGGCACTGCGTGAGCGTGCACTGGCGTTTTTCGTCAACGATCCGAAGCTCGATGGGCCGGAGTGCCTGACACCCGCCTAGGAGGCGTGCGCTACTCCCTGTAGGAGCGGCCTTGTGCCGCGAAAGGGCCGCGAAGCGGCCCCAGGGTTTCAGCGTTGACGCAAAGATCGCCGGGGCCGCTTTGCGGCCCTTTCGCGGCACAAGGCCGCTCCTACAGGGGCACGCGTGCAGGCCTACACCCTGAACTGATTGATCAACCGCCGCTGCTGCTCGGCCAGCTTGGTCAGCTCGGCGCTGGCCTGGCTCGACTCGTCGGCGCCGCCGGCTACCTCGCCGGCCACCTGGCCGATGTTGATCACATTGCGGTTGATGTCCTCGGCCACGGCGCTCTGCTCCTCGGCGGCGCTGGCGATCTGCGTGTTCATGTCGTTGATCACCGACACCGCCTGGGTGATGCTGGCCAGCGACTCGGCCGCGCGGCTGGCCTGCTGCACGCTGATGTCGGTCTTGCCCTGGCTGTCTTCCATTACCTTGACCACTTCGCGCGTGCCCAGCTGCAACTGCTGGATCATCTGCTGGATTTCCTGGGTGGCCTGCTGGGTCTTCTGCGCCAGGTTGCGCACCTCGTCGGCGACCACCGCAAAGCCCCGGCCCTGCTCGCCGGCGCGGGCCGCCTCGATGGCGGCATTGAGCGCCAGCAGGTTGGTCTGCTCGGCGATGGCGCGGATGGTCACCAGGATGGCGTTGATATTCTCGCTGTCGCGGGCCAGGTCCTGGACCACGGTCACGGCGCGACCGATCTCGGTGGCCAGCTCGCTGATCGAGTGCGACGTATCGCGGACGATGTCCAGGCCCTGGTTGGCGGCGCGGTCGGCTTCACTGGCGGCCTGGGCCGCTTGCGTGGCATTGCGCGCCACGTCCTGGGCGGTGGCGGTCATTTCATGCACGGCGGTGGCCACCTGGTCGATCTCGGCCATCTGCTTGTGCACGCCCTGGTTGGTGCGGATGGCGATGTCGGCGGTGTGTTCGGACGAGTCGCTGACTTTCTGCACCGAACTGACCACCTGGCTGATCATCGCCTGCAACTTGGCCAGGAAGGTGTTGAAGCCCTTGGCGATGGCGCCCAGTTCGTCGGCCCGGTCGCTCTGCAGGCGTCGGGTCAGGTCGCCTTCGCCCTGGGCGATATCGTCGAGCATGCTCACCATCTGCTTGAGCGGGCGGGCGATGCCAAGGGCCAGCAGCCAGATCACCAGCAGGCCGAGGGCGGCGATGCCCAGGCCGACCACGGTCATGCCGGCGATATCGGTGCGACGCTGTTCGGCCAGGTCCTGCTGCAGACGGTTGACGTCGGCCATGACCGTGCTCAGCGGCAGCTCCAGCAGCAGGGTCCAGCGTGCATCGGTGCCGGCGATCTTGAACGGCAGGTACAGCTCGATGCGGTCCTTGGCGGCATCCACTTCATAGTGCAAGGCCTCGCCACTCAGGTTCTTGAGGGTGTTGGCTTCGTCGCTGTCCAGCACGTCACCGGCCTTTTCGCCGAACTTGGCCGGATCGCGGGTGTAGGCCACCAGGCGGCCATTGCTGGAGACCAGCGCCAGTTCGCCGGCGCCGTCGTAGAGCTGGCGGTCGGCGGCATTGAGCAGGTCCTGGATGAAGTTCACCGACAGGTCGGCACCGGCCATGCCCTGGAACTGGCCGTCGATCATGATCGGCTCGACGAATGAGGCGAGCATGACCATCTTGTCGCCCACTTTATAAGGCGCGGGATCGATCACGCAGGCCTTCTTCGACTCCTTGGGGCACAGGTAGTACTCGCTGGCACGCACGCCTGTGGCGAGCACCGTGCGGTCGTCGACATCGGCCAGCTTGTCCTGGCCGAGACTGCCGTCGCCATTGCGGAACCACCAGGGCAGGAAGCGCCCGCTGGCGCTGTCGATGCCCACCAGGTTGCTGCCGACGTAGCGGCCATCGGCATGGTCGAGGGCGTTCGGCTCCCAGCCCAGGTAGGCGCCCAGCACGCTCGGGTTGACCTCCACAGTGCGCTTGAGCTGGTTGATCAGGTGTTCGCGATCGACGCGCATCAGTGGTTGGCCATCGGCGTCCTGCATGCCGAGCATGGCGTTGCCGGTAGCCAGGCCGCGAGCGATCGCCAGTGGTGCTTCCAGGCCGCGCTGGATCTCGCTGACCTGGGTGCGGGCCAGGGCCGAGAGGCGCTGTTCGATGACGGTCTCGAACTGCTGTTGTGTGCGCTGTTGCACCAGCGTCTGGGTACGCTGCCCGGAATAGACGGCGTACAGCACCAGGGCCGCGACAATGCTCAGCACGATGGCACCGGCCAGGGCGGCCACGGAAAACTGGATCGACTTGAACTTCATGGCAAAGCTCCGCGCGCAAGGAGGTCGTTACCGAGGGTTATCGGCGGGCTAATACCAAAGCATGAGGGGCTTGTCAGAAATCTTACCTGTGGCTCTGGCAGGCACGGGCGTCAGGGCCTAGGATACGCGGCACGTAAATAGGGAGTGTTTTCATGCGTAAGTCATTCGTTGTCAGCATGCTGACGGCCAGCGTCCTGCTCGGCGGCTGCCAGGCGGTCAATACCACCAGTGGCGGTGCCGTGGGCGTCCAGCGCCAGCAGTACATGTTCAGCATGCTCTCGACCGATGAGGTCAACCAGATGTACGCCCAGTCCTACCAGCAGACTCTCGGCGAGGCGTCGAGCAAGGGCGTGCTGGACAAGAGCAGCAATGATGCCAAGCGCGTACAGGCCATCGCCAAGCGCCTGATTGCCCAGGCACCACAGTTCCGGCCGGATGCCGCGCAGTGGAATTGGGAAGTCAACGTGATCAAGAGCGACGAGCTCAACGCCAACTGCGGTCCGGGCGGCAAGATCATCGTCTACACCGGCCTGATCGATCAGCTCAAGCTGACCGACGCCGAGATCGCCGCGGTGGTGGGCCACGAGATCGCCCATGCCCTGCGCGAGCACAGCCGTGAAGCGATGTCCAAGGCCTATGGCGTGGAAATGGCCCGCCAGGGTGCCGGCGCAATCTTCGGCCTGGGCCAGGACAGCATGGCCATGGCCGACACGGTGGTGAACTACGCGATGACCCTGCCCAACAGCCGGGCCAACGAGAACGAAGCCGACCTGATCGGCCTCGAGCTGTCGGCCCGCGCCGGCTACGACCCGAACGCCGCGATCACCTTGTGGAACAAGATGAGCAAGGCGTCCGAAGGCGCGCCGCCTGAGTTCATGAGCACCCACCCGGCGTCGAGCAGCCGGATCGCCTCGTTGCAGGCGGCGATTCCGAAGGTGATGCCGTTGTATCAGGCGGCCAAGAAGTAAGCCGCCGGGGTTTCATGCAAAACGTGGGAGCGGCGCGCCGCCGCCCCCACAGGGGTAATGTTCCCTGCGCGATCAGCCAATCCAGCCGCTGGTCTTCATCGCCGAATACACCGCGACGATGGCCAGCACGATGAACGCGCTCGCCGCCAGGCGACGGATCAGCGTCAGCGGCAGTTTCTCCGCCGCGAAGTTGCCCGCCAGGACCACCGGCACGTTGGCGATCAGCATGCCCAGGGTGGTGCCGATGATGACCATGATCAGGTGCGGATACTGGGCGGCCAGCATCACCGTGGCCACCTGGGTCTTGTCGCCGATCTCGGCGAGGAAGAACGCGATCAGCGTGGTGACGAACGGCCCGAAGCGGCGCGCGTTGCTGGTTTCGTCATCGTCCATCTTGTCCGGTACCAGGGTCCACAGCGCGGTGGCGGTGAAGCTTGCGGCAAGAATCCAGTGCAGCACCGACTCGCTGAAGAAACCGCTGACCCAGGCACCCACGGCACCGGCGGCAGCATGGTTGGCCAGGGTCGCGGCGATGATCCCGGCAATGATCGGCCAAGGCTTGCGAAAGCGTGCGGCGAGGATGAGCGCAAGCAATTGCGTCTTGTCGCCGATTTCGGCGAGGGCAACGATGGCGGTGGGGACGAGCAACGATTCCAGCATCAGGATTCCTACGGGGGCGGGTCGACACGGCTATGACACGTACAGCCTTCCCGCCCCGGGTAAGGTGTGCGTGTCATAGGTCTTGTCAAACCCTGGACCTGTCTGCGCAGATCGTGGGTCGCACGCGCCATGGCCTGTGGGCCAAGTGTGTTGACGCGTGCCGGGCGAGCAGGGCGCTCGCGGGAGACTACTCCCCTAGGACGGAGCGGATTCTGCCTAGGCGAAACGCTTTCGGCAAGCCCTGTTTTTATCCACGTGTTGCGCGGTAGATGCGAAAGCCTTGTGCCTCGGCACGGATTTCACAGTTGCCCAAGGCGCCTTCGATCAGCGGCTGGTAGCGCAGGAAACTGTTGGCGACCAGCCGTATTTCGCCACCTTTTCGCAGATGTTCGCCTGATTTTTTCAACAGGTTTTCTGAGGCTTGGTAGTCGGTGTGCACGCCGGTGTGGAACGGCGGATTGCTCAGGATCAGGTCAAGATCGGCCGGTGCGGCATCGATGCCGTCACCGCTGATGACTTCGCCTTCCAGGCCGTTGGCTGCCAGAGTCAGGCGGCTGGCCGCGACCGCGAAGGCATCGACATCGAGCAAGGTGACCCGGCTCTGCGGATAACGGCGCTTGATCGTGGCGCCGAGCACGCCGGCGCCGCAGCCGAAGTCCAGGACATGGCCGTCGGGCAGGCCGTCGAGGTGTTCCAGCAGTAGCGCGGTGCCCTTGTCCAGGCGCCCGTGGCTGAATACCCCAGGCAGGCTGATGACCTGCAGCGGCCCATCGGCCAGCGGCAGTTCGAAGCGTTCAGCCAGGCTTTCCAGCGGCTTGGCCTCGGGGGCGTTGTCCACGGTCACCTGCCACAGCTGGCAGTGCCTGGCGCTGTCGAGCTTGCGCGGTTTGCCGAACGCCTGCAGTTGCTTGGCCGCGCCTTCGATACCGCCGCGCTTTTCCCCCACCAGGTACAGCTGGCGACCGCCCAGGCGCGAGGCCAGGGCGTTAAGCAGGTAGGCGGCCAGTTCGCGGGACTTGGGCAGGAACAGCACGGCGGCGTCGAAGTCCACCTCGGGTACGTCGACACCATAGTGGCTGCGTCCGGCGAAACGGCTCTCGAGCAGCGCCTGGTCGCCGGCATGCCAGGTCCAGCCATGGGCGCCGGGCAGCTGGCCGAGCAGGCCGTTGGCCTGGGCGCCGGCGATCAGCAGCGGGCCTTGGAACAGCTCTGCCTGGCGGAGCAACACTTCACTGCGCGGGTCCATGGACGACGCCTCCTGAAAAAAGTGGCGCAGTGTAGCAGAGGCGTCGGCGGATCAGCCGACCACTCGCCGCGGCTGGCCGGCGAAGTAGGCCTGGGCGTTCTCGGCCAGCTGGCCGACGATGCGCTGGCGCGCCTGCACCGCGCCCCAGGCGCTGTGCGGGGTGATGATCAGGCGCGGGATGTCCGCCGCCAGCAGCGGATTGCCATTGGCCGGTGGCTCGACACTCAGCACATCGGTGGCGGCGCCACCCAGGTGGCCGCAGCGCAGGGCGTCGGCCAGGGCCTGTTCGTCGATCAGCCCGCCGCGGGCGGTGTTGACCACCAGCGCGCCCGGCTTGAGCAGGGCCAGTTCGTTGGCGCCGATCATGTGCCGGGTCTGCTCGTTGAGCGGGCAGTGCAGGGTCAGGGCATCGACCTGTGGCAGCAGGTCGTCCAGCGGCAGGCGATCGGCCCGGGGCGGCCGCCCGGGAATCTGCCCGCTCAGCACGCGCATGCCGAAGGCCTCGGCCAGGTGCGCCACCGCGCCACCCAACTCGCCATGGCCGAGCAGGCCGAGGGTCTTGCCTTCCAGCTCGACGATGGGGAAGTCCAGCAGGCAGAACTGGCTGGCCTTGGCCCATTGTCCGGCCTTCACCGCCTGGTTGTAGTCGCACAGGCGCGTGGCCAGGGCCAGTAGCAGGGCCAGGGTGTGCTGGGCCACCGACGGCGTGCCGTAGCCCTGGCAGTTGCACACGGTGATGCCCTGGGCACGGGCGGCGGCCAGGTCGACATTGTTGGTGCCGGTGGCGGCCACCAGGATCAGCTTGAGGTCAGGGGCGGCTGCCAGCGTGGCGGCGTCGAGCATCACTTTGTTGCTGATTACCGCCGTGGCGCCTTGCAGGCGTTCGGCGACCTGATCGGCAGCAGTGGCGGCGTACAGCTGCAGTTCATCGAACTGCGCCTGCAGCGGTGAAAGGTCGAGGTCACCCAGGTCCAGTGACTGGTGATCGAGAAACACGGCACGACGTGGGCTGGGCATCAGGGGCTCCGGTGGTTGGGCGACAGGGCATCGGCGCAGTGTCTGGCCCGTCGGCGCCATTCGTCAACGGTGCCGTCCGTACTCATACCTTGAGGGTGCAAATCATTCCTTCGGCTGATTTGACCGGTGCGTCACCGAACTACAGTGAGTGACTGAACCGTTCTGCCCGAATTGAAGAAAAGGGATACCCATGTTGCAGACTCGCATCATCA
Source organism: Pseudomonas mosselii (assembly GCF_003205295.1). Taxonomy (GTDB): domain Bacteria; phylum Pseudomonadota; class Gammaproteobacteria; order Pseudomonadales; family Pseudomonadaceae; genus Aquipseudomonas; species Aquipseudomonas mosselii_B. The sequence continues at coordinate 173,304 of NZ_QJRP01000005.1, read as the reverse complement.
AGCCCGCCGAGGGCGCCTACGAATACCCGTTGCTCATCAAGCGCCTGCTGATGTCCGGCAGCCGCTACGAGAAGACCCGCGAGATCGTCTACCGTGACCAGATCCGCCTCTCCTATCCACAATTGAGCGAACGCATCGCCCGCCTGGCCAACGTATTGACCGCGGCCGGTGTGAAGGCGGGTGACACCGTGGCGGTGATGGACTGGGACAGCCACCGTTACCTGGAGTGCATGTTCGCCATCCCGATGATCGGCGCGGTAGTGCACACCATCAACGTGCGCCTGTCACCCGAGCAGATCCTCTACACCATGAACCACGCCGAAGACCGTTTCGTGCTGGTGAACAGTGATTTCATCGGCCTCTACCAGGCCATCGCCGGGCAACTGACCACGGTCGACAAGACCCTGCTGCTGACCGACGGCCCGGACAAGACCGCCGACCTGCCCAATCTGGTGGGCGAGTACGAGCAACTGTTGGCCGCGGCCAGCCCGCAGTACGATTTCCCTGATTTTGACGAGAACTCGGTAGCTACTACCTTCTACACCACCGGCACCACCGGCAATCCCAAGGGGGTGTATTTCACCCATCGCCAACTGGTGCTGCACACCCTGGCCGAAACCTCGGTGCTCGGCAGCCTGGACAGCGTGAGGCTGCTGAGCAGCAACGACGTCTACATGCCGATCACGCCGATGTTCCATGTGCACGCCTGGGGCATCCCCTACGCGGCGACCATGATGGGCATCAAGCAGGTCTACCCGGGGCGCTACGAGCCAGACATGCTGATCAGGCTGTGGCGCGAGGAAAAGGTCACCTTCTCCCACTGCGTACCGACCATCCTGCAGATGCTGCTCAACTGCCCCTCGGCGGCCGGTCAGGATTTCGGCGGCTGGAAGATCATCATCGGCGGCAGCGCGCTCAACCGCGCCCTGTACCAGGCGGCGTTGACTCGGGGCATCCAGCTCACCGCCGCCTACGGCATGTCCGAGACCTGCCCGCTGATCAGTGCCGCGCACCTGAACGACGAGCTGCAGGCCGGCAGCGAGGATGAGCGTACCAGCTACCGGATCAAGGCCGGCGTACCGGTGCCATTGGTCGAGGCCGCCATCGTCGATGGCAATGGCAACTTCCTGCCCGCCGATGGCGAAACCCAGGGCGAACTGGTGCTGCGCGCGCCCTGGCTGACCATGGGCTACTTCCGCGAACCGGAGAAGGGCGAGGAACTCTGGCAGGGTGGCTGGCTGCACACCGGCGATGTCGCCACCCTCGACGGCATGGGATTCATCGACATCCGCGACCGCATCAAGGATGTGATCAAGACCGGTGGCGAATGGATCTCCTCGCTCGACCTGGAAGACCTGGTCAGCCGTCACCCGGCGGTGCGCGAGGTCGCGGTGGTCGGGGTGCCCGATCCGCAATGGGGCGAGCGCCCGTTCGCGCTGCTGGTGGTGCGCGAGGGGCAGAGCATCGATGCGCGCGCGCTCAAGGAGCACCTCAAGCCTTTCGTCGAGCAGGGGCACATCAACAAGTGGGCGATTCCCAGCCAGATCGCCCTTGTTACTGAAATTCCCAAGACCAGCGTCGGCAAGCTCGACAAGAAGCGCATCCGCGTGGACATCAGCCAGTGGCAGGCCAGTAACAGCGCCTTCCTTTCCACCCTGTAACCTGGGCGCGGGTCGCGCTTTTTTCCGCGCGACCCCGCAAGCTAGACAGGATGGCGCCTTGTCAAATGGCAGAATTGAGCCATGCTTGAGCACTGCCAGCGCGCAGGCCGGCCGATCGGGGTGGGCCGCAAGCAGGACGCGCAAATCACACTTTAGAGGGATCAAGCACCTGTGACCGCTGGCTATAGTCGGGTCAGGGGATTTTCAGGAATGGGGGAGGGCACCACGCGGCAACGCGCGGCGCCACGGGCAGGAGCCTGCTTCACCGGGCGCTCGAGCCGTTTCTGAAAGGACTCACTGCCATAACAATAAAGTACATGGAGTAGCGTCGATGACATCTGCAAACCCGTTCTGGCGCCGGGCGAAACTGCCCCTGGCCGTCAGCCTCGCTTCCACGCTCGCAAGTCCTGCTTTCGCTGTCAGCTTCAACATCGGTGAAATCGAAGGCCAGTTCGACTCCTCGCTCTCCGTTGGCGCCAGCTGGTCGACTGCCAACCCCAACAAGAACCTCATCGGGGCCAACAACGGCGGCAGGGGGCTGTCGCAGACCTCCGACGATGGCCACCTGAACTTCAAGAAAGGCGAGACCTTCTCGAAGATCTTCAAGGGCATCCACGACCTGGAGCTCAAGTACGGCGATACCGGCGTGTTCGTCCGCGGCAAGTACTGGTACGACTTCGAACTCAAGGATGAAAACCGCGAGTTCAAGGACATCAGCGACTCCAACCGCAAGGAAGGCGCCAAGTCCTCGGGCGCGGAACTGCTCGACGCCTTCGTCTACCACAACTACAGCATCGCCGACCTGCCGGGCACCGTGCGCCTGGGCAAGCAGGTGGTGAGCTGGGGTGAAAGTACCTTCATCGGTGGCGGCATCAACTCCATCAACCCCATCGATGTCTCGGCGTTCCGCCGTCCGGGCGCGGAGATCAAGGAAGGCCTGATCCCGGTCAACATGTTCTACCTGTCGCAGAGCCTGACCGACAACCTGACCGCCGAAGGCTTCTACCAGATCGAGTGGGATCAGACCGTCGTCGACAACTGCGGCACCTTCTTCTCCCAGCCCGACGTGATCGCCGACGGCTGCAACAACAACCTGGCGGTGCTGGCCAAGCAGGCCAACGTGGCGGGACGGCTGGGGCCAATTGCCGCGCCGACCATGCGTGCCCTTGCCGCGCAGGGTGTCTCCTGGGGTTCGCCTGACGAAGGTGTGATCGTGCGCCGCGGGGCTGACCGTGACGCCCGTGACAGCGGTCAGTTCGGCCTCGCTTTGCGTTACATGTACGAGCCGTTGAACACCGAGTTCGGTGGTTACTTCATGAACTACCACAGCCGTGCGCCGATCTTCAGCGGTCGCGGTGCCGATGCCCGATTCTACAACCCGACCAACCTGGCCACCGCGCTGGCGCGGGCTGGCGTGCCGGGTGGCGCAATCAGCCCTGCGTTGCTCCAGCAGCTCATGCCGCTGTATGTGGCGGGCAACTCCAGCTACCACGTGGAGTATCCCGAGGACATCCGCCTCTACGGCCTGAGCTTCTCCACCACCTTGCCAACCGGCACGGCCTGGAGCGGCGAGATCAGCTATCGCCCGAACGCGCCGGTGCAACTGAACACCACCGACATCCTGTATTCCGGCCTGACGCCACTCGATCCGAACGCATCGGTCTTGAAAGGCACGCCGAACACCGACCAGCCAGGCTATCGTCGCAAGGAAATCACCCAGCTGCAGACCACCTTCACCCACTTCTTCGACCAGGTCATGGGCGCCGAGCGTCTGACCATGGTGGGTGAAGTTGGCTGGACGCATGTCGGTGGCCTGGAAAGCACTTCCAAGGCGCGCTATGGCCGCGACCCGGTCTATGGCCCCGGCCCGCTGCCCAATGGCCGCTGCCAGAGCCTCAACGCCACCACGCTGGCAGGCGTCGAGCAGAACAACCTGTCGCGCTACTGCGAAAACGAAGGCTTCACCACCTCCGATTCCTGGGGTTATCGCGTCCGCGCCATCTGGGACTACAACAACGTCTTCGCCGGTGTGAACCTGCGCCCGAGTGTGGCCTGGTCCCATGACGTCGACGGTTACTCCCCGGGTCCCGGCGGCAACTTCGAGGAAGGCCGCAAGGCAATCAGCCTGGGCCTGGACGCCGAGTACCAGAACACCTACACGGCGAGCCTGTCGTACACCAACTTCTTCGATGGCAAGTACACCACCGTGGATGACCGCGACTTCGTCGCCCTCAGCTTCGGCGTGAACTTCTAAGAAACCTGATCCAGGACGACACAGAATGAAAATGACCACACGTCTGCTGCAAGCCGGTGTACTGGGCATGTCCCTGCTGGCAACCAGCGTCATGGCTGCGGTTTCCGCCACCGAAGCGGCCAAGCTGGGCACCACACTGACCCCGATGGGCGCGGAGAAGGCCGGTAACGCCGATGGCTCGATCGGCCCTTGGGAGCCACTGTCCAAGAGCGCCGGTAGCGCCGACGCCAAGGGCTTCCTGTCCGACCCCTACGGCAGCGAGAAACCACTGTTCACCATCACCGCGCAGAACGCCGACCAGTACAAGGACAAGCTCTCGCCTGGCCAGCTGGCGATGCTCAAGCGCTATCCGGACAGCTACAAGATCCCGGTGTACAAGACCCACCGTGGCTCCACCGTTCCGGACGATGTGTTCGCCGCGATCAAGGAAAACGCCACCAAGACCACCCTGGTCGCCGGCGGCAACGGTCTGGAGAACTTCCGCACTGCCATCCCGTTCCCGATTCCCAAGGATGGCCTGGAGGTGATCTGGAACCATATCACCCGCTACCGTGGCGGCAGCGTGACCCGCCTGGTCACCCAGGCCACCCCACAGCAGAACGGCTCGTACAGCCTGGTGTACTTCCAGGACCAGTTCGTGTTCCGCGACAAGATGAAGGACTACGATCCGGCCAACCCGGGCAACATCCTGTTCTACTTCAAACAGGAGGTGACCGCTCCGGCGCGCCTGGCCGGGACCGTGCTGTTGGTCCATGAGACCCTCGACCAGGTCAAGGAGCCGCGCAAGGCATGGATCTACAACGCTGGCCAGCGCCGCGTGCGGCAGGCACCGCAGGTGTCGTACGACGGTCCGGGTACTGCTGCCGACGGCCTGCGCACCTCCGACAACCTGGACATGTACAACGGCGCGCCGGACCGTTACGACTGGAAGCTCGAAGGCAAGAAGGAGATGTATATCGCCTCCAACGCCTACAAGCTGGACGATCCAAAGCTCAAGTACAGCGACATCATCAAGGCCGGGCACATCAACCAGGACCTGTCGCGCTACGAGCTGCGCCGCGTCTGGCACGTGGTCGCGACCCTCAAGCCGGGTCAGCGCCACATCTATGCCAAGCGTGACTTCTACATCGACGAGGACACCTGGCAGGCCGCGGTGATCGACCAGTACGACGGTCGCAACCAGCTGTGGCGCGTCTCCGAGGCCCACGCCCAGCCGTACTACAACGTGCAGGTGCCGTGGTACACCCTGGAGGCCATCTACGACCTGCAGTCGGGCCGCTACCTGGCCCTGGGCATGAAGAACGAAGAGAAGAGCGCCTACAACTTCGGCTTCAGCGCCAGCAAGGCCGACTTCCAGCCGGCAGCCCTGCGTCAGGCAGGTGTGCGTTGAGCTGACAGTCGTCGCCACTCCGTTTGATCTCCCAGAACGCCCCGGCATGCCGGGGCGTTTCTGTTTGTACGGGTGTGAAGTCGGGCTGCCTGTCGCTGCTGTTTCTTTTTGTCGTAGTCTTTTTAGGGAAAAGCGCCTGCATCATCTTCAAATGCGCAGCGTTTGCCGCTAGTCTCGCAACAAACCCTAACGCCGCCCTATTCCAATCAGAACGAGCCGGCCATGACAGACCTGTCCCGTACCCACGGAGTCGCCAGCCAGGCCTTGGGCCTGCTGGATGGGCGTTTCTTCCGGCCGCCGTTGCCGGAAGCGCACGTTCCCAGAGCACGCCTGTGCCAGCGACTGCAAAGTGGCCTGGGGGGGCGTCTGTTGCTGGTGAACGCACCGGCGGGGTTTGGCAAGAGTTCGTTGGCCATCGAGTTCTGCCAGGCGCTGCCCAGCCACTGGCGCAGCCTCTGGCTCGGCTTGAGCCAGCGCGATGCCGATCCTGGGCGCTTCCTCGAACGCTTGCTCGAAGGCTTGCAGCAGTTCTGCCCGGCACTTGGCGGCCAGGCCCTGGGGCTTCTGAAGATGCGCCAGCGGCATCAACCCTTCGCCTTCGAAGAGTGGCTCGACGGCCTGCTCGATGAACTCGCGCTCTACCTGCAGCCGGACACGCCCTTGCTGCTGGTGCTGGACGACTATCACCTGGCCCAGGGGCCGGTGCTCGATCGTTGCCTGCAATTTTTCCTCAACCACCTGCCGGCCGGGTTGGTCCTGCTGGTCACCAGTCGCCAGCGGCCCGACTGGCACCTGGCACGCCTGCGCCTGTCGCGCCAATTGGTCGAGCTCAACGAGCAGGACCTGCGCCTGACCCCCGATGAAGCGCTGGCCGTGATCGGCCGCCAGCCTACCGGTTTGCGCGGCCAGGCCCTGGACAACCTGATCCAGCGCAGCGACGGTTGGGTGGCGGGACTGCGTTTCTGGCAACTGGCGGCCAGCGAGTCCGGCGAGGACCACGCCTTGCCCCAGGCGCTGCATGGTGGCGAAGGGCTGATCCGCGACTACCTGCTGGAGGAGGTGATCGACATCCTGCCGGCCCCCGTGCAGGCCTTCCTCTACGACACCGCCTGCCAGGAGCGTTTCTGCGCCGAACTGTGCGACGCCCTGCGCGAGCGCCAGGACAGCGCCGAGATCCTGCGCTACCTGCAGGCCCACCAGGTGTTTTTGGTGCCGCTCGACGAGCATGGTCTGTGGTTCCGCTATCACCATCTGTTTTCCGACCTGCTGCGCAGCCGACAGGCCAGCGAGCCGCTGGCGGGGCTGCACCTGCGCGCCTGCCGCTGGTTCGAAGGGCAGGGCCTGCTGGACGAGGCGGTGGAGCAGGCCCTGCGCGCCGGGCATCTGGATGTGGCAGCGGACCTGGTGCAGAGCCTGTCCGAGGAGCAACTGCTGGCGGAGCAGAATGTCGGCATGCTGCTGCGCTGGAAGATGGACCTGCCCGACAGCCTGTTGATCAGCACGCCCAGGCTGATCGTCCTGTACAGCTGGGCCCTGGGCCTTGCCTGCCAGCTGGACGCCGCCGAGGAGCTGGCGGCCTACCTCAGCCGCTTCCTGCCCGCGCCATCGGCCACGGCGCAGAAGTCGATGCTGGCCCAGTGGCTGGCCCTGAGCGGGGTCATCGCCCGTGGTCGAGGCGATCGCGAGCGGACTCTCGCCTACTGTGGTGAGGCGCTGCAGAGCCTGCCGAACAAGCGCTACGGCCAGCGGCTGGTGTGCCTGTCGACCCTGTCGAACCTGGCCATCGCCGATGGTGATTTCTGGCGGGCGCGTGGCTGGAACCGCGAAGCTCTGGAGTTGGCGCAACGGGTCGGCAACCCGCTGTTCGAGGCTTTGGCCCATTACGATCGGGCGCGGGTACTCCATGCCCGCGGCGAGGTGTTGCGCGCCCTCGATGAAGTGCGCCAGGGATTGCAGAGGTTGCAGGGCCTTTCGGGTCAGCGCCTGTATGCCGTGCGCGCGCGCCTCACACTCTATGAGGGTTACTTGCTGGCGGCTCGCCTGCACTGTGCCCAAGGCCGTGCGCGCTTGCGCGCAGGCCTCAGCGAGGCGCGCAGCTGCCGCGACATCAGCGTGTTGATCGGACATTGCGTGATCGCCTCGCTGGACGGTCGCGAAGGGCGTTTTGCCGAGGCGTTCTCGGAGCTGGCCGAGGCGGAGCGGCTGATGCATATCTGGGATGTGCCGCCAATCTTCTACCTGGCCATGATCACCCTGGTGAAGTGCGAGCTCTGGCTGGCCCAGGGCCGTACGGACCTGGCCGAGTCCTGGCTGTTGCGCCTGGGGCAGACCTACGGTGGCGAGCAGCCTGCGGCTGCGCCGGAGTTCCATCCATTGTTGCCGCTGCACATCGAGTTGCAGCAGGCCTTGCTGGAGCGGGTGCTGGCCCGCGCTGGCGACGCGGAGTCGCGACTGCGCACGCTGGTCGAGCGTGGGCAGGCCAGCGGTGGCATGACGCTGGTGGTCAGCGCGCAGTGCCAGTTGATCGCCCTGCTGTTGGCCGAGGGACGCGAGGCCGAAGCGGCCAGGTTGCTGACGCAAGCCTTGGAGGCGGCGCAGGGCGGTGCACTGCAGGCCTTCCAACGCTTGATTGAAGAGCAGCCGCAGTGGCTGCGCGAGCAGTTGGCGGGGCGGGCGGCCTGCCCGGTCCAGGGTGATCTGTTGAGCCATCTGCCGCAGGCACTGGCAACCGGGGCCGGCGTCACGGAGGCCCTGAGTGGCCGCGAATTCGCCGTGCTGGAGCTGATTGCCCAGGGCTGCTCCAACCAGCAGATCAGCGAGCGCCTGTTCATCTCCCTGCACACGGTCAAGACTCACGCCAGTCATATCAACAGCAAGCTAGGGGTGGAGCGTCGCACCCAGGCAGTGGCCAGGGCCAAGTCCCTTGGCTTGCTGGTCTAGTGGCCTGGGACGGGCTTGGCCGTTAAGATAGCGGCATAAGGCCATCCTGTGGCATCACCTTTCCGGGCTCATCTTTCCCGACCCGCTGCCGATACAGACCTCGGCGGTATGCATCGCCACGCGCCACTTTCCACTTCTTTCAATACAGGTCGTGTTGATGCTGCAGTACGGGCAAAAAAGCTTTCTGATCGTCGACGACTTCACCGACTTCCGCACCTCGACCCGCTCGATGCTGCGCGAGCTGGGCGTGCGCGACGTCGACACCGCCGACAGTGGCGAACAGGCGCTGCGCATGTGCGGGCAGAAACGCTATGACTTCATCCTCCAGGATTTCCACCTGGGTGATGGCAAGAAGAATGGCCAGCAGGTGCTCGAGGACCTGATTCTCGACAAGCTGATCAGCCATGAATGCGTGTTCATCATGGTCACTGCCGAAAGCAGCCAGGCCATCGTGCTCAGCGCCATCGAGCACGAGCCCGACGCCTACCTGACCAAACCCTTCAACCGTGTCGGCCTGGCCCAGCGCCTGGAAAAGCTGACCCAGCGCAAGACGCTGCTCAAGCCCATCCTCCAGGCCCTCGACCGCAGTCGCCCGGCCGAAGTGCTCGCCGCCTGTGCCGAGCTGTGCAAGAAGGACCCGCGCTTCGCCCCGCTTTGCCTGCGCTATCGCGCCGATGCCCTGCGCGACCTCAACCGTTTCGAGGAACTGGAGAAGTTCCTCAAGAACATCCTCGCCAGCCGCCCGCAGCCCTGGGTCTATGCGGCGCTCGGCAGCCTGCTGCACAAGCGCGGGCAGAATGCCCAGGCCCAGGGTGTCTACGAACAGGCCCTCAAGGCCTTCCCGATCATGCCCAACCTGTACGATGGCATGGCCGAAGTGCTGGTGGCCCAAGGTGAGACCCGGCGCGCCCAGCACATGCTCGAGGAGGCGGTGCGCCTGTCGCCGCTTGCCGTGCGCCGCCAGGCCGCGCTGGGCAAGCTGGCGCTGGACAACGCCGACTTCGAAAGCGCCTCCAAGGCCTATCGCCATGCGGTGAACCAGGGGCAGAGCTCGCGCTACAAGGACGCCGAGAGCAACCTGGGGCTGGTCCAGGCGTTGATGAACAAGAACAGTGGCAACGGTCTCGATGCCCGTACCCGGGTCGAGATCAACACCGTGCTCAGCGAGGTGGCCAAGGAAAACGTCGAGGACCAGGGCCTGCAGGTGCGGGCGCGGTTGATGAAGGCCGCCAGCCTGCAGCAGGCCGGCGATCCGGAAACCGCCGCCAAGCTCACCGAGCAGGCCATGCTGCGCCTGGAGAAGATGGATCAGTTCTTCTCCGTGGAGGCGGCGCTGACGGTGGCCAAGCAACTGCAGCAACTTGGCCAGGACGCGGCGGGTACCTCGATCCTCAAGGGTTGTGTGGAAACCTACGGCGACGACCCCAAGGTCATGCAGAGCGTTGCCAAGCTCACCGACGACCCGCTGGTGCTGGGGGCGGTGACCGAAGCCGTGGACCTCAACCGCCAGGGCGTGCGCAGCTACCAGGGCGGCCAGCTCAACGAGGCGCTGGGCATGTTCCGCAAGGCGCTGTCGCTGCAGCCGAAGAACATCAGCATCGCCCTGAACACCGCCCAGGCGCTGCTGCGCATCGGCGGCGAAACGCCACCGCCGGCCCTGATGCAAGAGTGCCGCGACTGCCTCACCAGCGTGGCCGGCATTCCTGCCAGCGACAGTCGCTATGACCGCTACCGCAAACTGCACATCCGGGTCTTCGGCGCATGAACCAGGACAACCAGGGGCTGGACTTCTCCACGGTGATCGCCTCTACCGTGCACGACCTGAAAAACTCCCTCTCGGCGCTTACCCATGCCCACAGCCAATGGCTGGCGCGCCTGCCCGAAGAGCTGCGCGGTGGCACCGAGCAGGGTGTGGTGGAGCACGAGCTCAGCCACCTGAACGGCATGCTCGTGCAGTTGCTGGGGTTGTACAAGCTGGGGGTCAACCAGCTGCCCATCTGCCCGGACTACCACGAGCTGGACGACTTCATCGAGGCCCAGCTGGCGGCCCAGGAAGATGTAATCAAGCACCGCGACATCCTCGCCACCTGGCGCATCGAGACCGAAAGCCCGTTGGGCTTCTTCGACCGCGAGCTGGTCGCCTCTGTGGTGGCCAATGTACTTACCAACGCAATCCGCTACGCCGGCCACGCCCTGTTGATCAGCATCGAGGAAGAGGGCGAGCAACTGGTGATCAGCGTCAATGACGATGGCGCCGGTTATCCACAGCGCATGCTCGAACGCCAGCACGACTACGTGCAGGGTATCGACTCGCAGAGCGGTAGTACCGGGCTGGGGTTGTACTTCGCTGCGCGAATTGCCGCGCTGCACGAGCGCAACGGGGTACGCGGGCGGATCGAGATCGCCAATGGCGGGACGCTGGGGGGCGGGTTGTTTCGGTTGTATCTGCCTTGATGCCGGTGTTGTACTTTTCCGCCAAACTGGGATCGCTTCCCAAGGTCAAGTGAGGCATTTCCCACTGGCATCAAGTGGCCTTTCCCCAGCACTGGAGGAGTGGCAGTGTAGATATCTGGTCTCTACATTTCACTTGCTATCGCTGGGAGGGTTTCTACTATGTATCTACCGTGGGAGATACTTATGCAGATCAAGATTCAGCAGTGGGGAAATAGCGCCGCCATTCGAATTCCCTCCACAGTCCTCAAGCAGATGCGTCTTGAAGTGGGGTCAACCCTGAGTCTGGACACGGCTGGCGAAAGCATGGTGCTCAAGCCTGTCAGGGCGAAGCCCAAATACACGCTTGAAGAACTGATGGCGCAATGTGATCTGAACGCACCAGAACCGGAGGACATGGCCGCCTGGAATACCATGCGTCCGGTTGGACGTGAAATGTGAGCCGTGTCAAGTTCGCCAGAGGGGACATCGTCAGGGTCAACCTGGACCCCACCGTCGGTCGGGAGCAACAGCGCGCAGCGCGACCAGCGCTGGTTCTCACTCCGAACACGTTCAATATTTCCGGACTTGCGGTGATCGCTCCGATCCCCAGGGCGGGGACTTTGCGCGGCACGCGGGTTTCGCTGTTACGCTCAGCGGTGCCGGTACGCAGACGCAAGGCGTCATGCTATGCAATCAGATACGCATCGTTGATCTGGAGGCGAGAAACGCCAAGCGTATCGAGTCTGTTCCCGAAGCTGTCGTCCAGGATGCGCTGGCCCGCGTTCAAACACTATTCGAGTAACTGGTTATCTCTTCATGGTAAATCCTGCGACAGCCCTCATCCGCGAAACCTTCCCCGTCGGTCCGCTGCAGTGCAACTGCACCCTGATTGGCGACCCGCTCAGCAAGAAGGCGATCGTCGTCGATCCGGGCGGGGACGAGCAGAAGATTCTCGCCCGCCTGCAGCACCACGGCCTGACCCTGGTGAGCATCATCCATACCCATGCCCACTTCGACCATTTCCTCGCCTCGGGCAAGCTCAAGGAGCTGACTGGTGCCACCCTGCACCTGCACAAGGCCGACCAGCCGCTGTGGGAAAACCTGGAAATGCAGTGCCAGATGTTCGGCATGCCCTACACGCCGGTGCCGTCGCCGGACCGCTGGCTGAGTGACGACGAAGAGTTGGCCTGTGGCTGCGGCGTGGCGTTGCACACCCCGGGGCATACGCCGGGTTCGATGAGTTTCTGGTTCGCCGAACACAAGCTGCTGATCGCCGGCGACACGCTGTTCCGCCGCGGTGTCGGGCGCACCGATTTGTGGGGTGGCGATCAGCGGGCTATCGTTCGTTCCATCAAGGAACGGCTGTATCGCCTGGATGAGGAAGCCATCGTGGTGACCGGCCATGGCCCGGACACCCGCCTCGGCGACGAAATGCGCGAGAATCCGTTCGTGCGTGCCTGAGGTTTCATGGAATTTTTCCGCTGCGCTGCAATCCAAGGCTGGCATAGATCCGTAGGCGATCCGCTGCACTTTTGAATTTCAGTAGGAGCTTGTCCATGTTCACCATGCGTCGTCTGATTATCGTCGCTACCGCCGCTGCCCTGATGTCCGGTTGTGCCAGCCCCAACCCGTATGACAGCCAGGGCCAGGCGCAGGGCTCCACAGGGATGAGCAAGACCGCCAAGTACGGTGGCCTGGGCGCGCTGGCCGGCGCCATCGCCGGTGCCGCCATCGATCACAACAACCGCGGCAAGGGCGCATTGATCGGCGCCGCCGCGGTGGGTGCCGCCGCCGCCGGCTACGGCTACTACGCCGACAAGCAGGAAGCCGAGCTGCGAGCCAAGATGGCCAACACCGGCGTCGAGGTGCAGCGCCAGGGCGACCAGATCAAGCTGATCATGCCGGGCAACATCACCTTCGCTACCGATTCGGCGAACATCTCCCCAAGCTTCTACTCGCCGCTGAACAACCTGGCCAACTCGTTCAAGCAGTTCAACCAGAACACCATCGAGGTGGTGGGCTTCACCGACAGCACCGGCAGTCGCCAGCACAACATGGACCTGTCGCAGCGCCGTGCCCAGGCGGTCAGCACCTACCTGACCTCCCAGGGTGTGGATTCGTCGCGGGTGAGTGTGCGTGGCATGGGGCCGGACCAGCCGATCGCCAGCAACGCCGACGCCAATGGCCGTGCGCAGAACCGCCGGGTCGAGGTCAACCTGAAGCCGATTCCGGGTCAGCAGTATGACCAGCAGGGGACTGTGCAGCAGTATCCGTAAGTTGTAGTTCTGAACTGATGGGGCTGCTTCGCGGCCCTTCGCGGGTAAACCCGCTCCCACAGGGTTTGTGCATGACTTTGGCCTTGCGCGATACCTGTGGGAGCGGGTTTACCCGCGAAGGGGCGCGTAGCGGCCCATCTGTTTTCAGCGTTCGGTACTGGCCTGGATCGCCGTCAACGCGATGGTATGCACGATATCGTCCACCTGCGCCCCACGGGGCAGGTCGTTGACCGGCTTGCGCAGCCCTTGCAGCATCGGTCCGAGGCTGACGCAGTCGGCGCTGCGCTGTACTGCCTTGTGCGTGGTGTTGCCGGTGTTCAGGTCGGGGAACACGAATACCGTGGCGCGTCCGGCCACCGGGCTCGACGGCGCCAGTTGCCGGGCGATCTCGGGGTTGGCGGCGGCGTCGTACTGCAACGGCCCGTCGATCACCAGGTCGTGCTCGGCCTGTTGCGCCAGGCGCGTGGCCTCGCGCACCTTTTCCACTTCCTCGTCACTGGCCGCCGAATCGCTGGAGTAGCTGAGCATCGCCACCCGCGGCGCGATGCCGAACGATTCGGCCGACTCGGCGCTCTGCCGGGCGATCTCGGCGAGCTCCGCGGCACTGGGGTGCGGGTTCATCACGCAGTCGCCGTAGACCAGTACCTGGTCGGGGAACAGCATGAAGAACACCGATGACACCAGGCTGCTGCCTGGCGCGGTCTTGATCAGTTGCAAGGCCGGCCGGATGGTGTTGGCGGTGGAGTGCACCAGACCGGAGACCAGGCCGTCCACTTCGCCGAGGGCGAGCATCATGGTGCCGATCACCACCGGGTCTTCCAGCTGTTGTTCGGCCATCGGCGCGTTGAGGTTCTTGCTCTTGCGCAGTTCGACCATCGGTTCGACATAGCGGCCACGGATCAACTCGGGGTCGAGCACTTCCAGGTCCGGCGGCAGGCTGATGCCCTGGGCGCGGGCCACGGCCTGCACATCCTCGGGCTTGGCCAGCAGCACGCAACGGGCGATGCCACGGGCCTGGCACAGGGCGGCGGCCTGCACCAGCAACGGCTCGGCGCCCTCGGGCAGGACGATGCGCTTGTTGGCCTGCTGGGCGCGCTGGATCAACTGGTAGCGGAACACTGCCGGCGACAGGCGCAGTTCCCGTGGCGTGCCGCAGCGCTGGTGCAGCCAGGCGGCGTCCAGCTGGCTGGCGACGAAGTCGGTGATGAACTCGGCGCGCTCGCGGTCATCCACCGGAATCTCGCGGTTCAGCGAGTTGAGCTGGTTGGCGGTGTCGTAGGAGCCGGTGCTCACCGACAGGATCGGCAGGCCGGCCTGCAGGGCGCCGCGGCACAGTTCGAGGATGCGCGGGTCGGGCTTGCTGTCGCTGGTCAGCAGCAGGCCAGCCAGAGGCACGCCGTTGATCGCGGCCATGCACACGGCGAGGATGATGTCGTCGCGGTCGCCCGGGGTCACCACCAGGGTGCCGGAGGTCAGCAGCGGCACGGTGTTGGCCACGGTGCGGGCGCAGATGATGATCTTGCTCATGCGCCGCTGGTCGTAGTCGCCGGCGTTGAGTACCTGGGCCCCGAGCAGCTCGGCCACATCGCGGGTTCGCGGGGCATTGAGCTCGGCCTGGTAGGGGATGCAGCCGAGCAGGCGGAAGTCGTTGCCGCGCAGCAGCGGCGAATGCTCGCGCAGGCGCGTGGCGAAGTCCGCCATGCTTTCGTCGGTGCGCACCTTGTTGAGGATCACCCCCAGCACCTTCGGGTCACGCGGGCCGCCGAACAGCTGGGCCTGCAGCTCGACGCGGCCGGACAGCTCGCTCAGCACCTCGTTCTCCGGCGCCGACACCAGGATCACCTCGGCGTCCAGGCTCTTGGCCAGGTGCAGGTTGACCCGGGCGGCATAGCTGGCATGGCGGGTCGGCACCATGCCCTCGACCACTACCACGTCCTTGCCGACGCAGGCCTGCTGGTAGAGGCGGATGATCTCCTCGAGCAGCTCGTCGAGCTGGCCGTCACCGAGCATGCGCTCGACATGCCCCAGGCTCAGCGGGGTGGGCGGCTTGATGCCGTGGGTGCGGGCGACCAGTTCGCTGGAACGCTCCGGGCCGGTGTCGCCGGGGTGCGGCTGGGCGATCGGCTTGAAGAAGCCGACCTTGAGCCCCGCGCGCTCCAGGGTGCGCACCAGGCCCAGGCTGATGGAGGTCAGGCCGACACCGAAGTCGGTCGGCGCGATGAAAAATGTCTGCATGCGTGCTTCTCGAAATAAGCGGTGCAAGGAATTCAGCGGCCAAGGGTATCGCTAACCGCCCCCTGCGCGCACCAGCCGCAGGCGAATACCTGGCCGATGCGCCGGCCGCGCTCGTCGGCATCGAGCACCCAGGGCCGCGCCTGCCACGGCGGCTGGTGGCGCAGATGCTGGGTGTGGCCGCAGGACAGCTCGACCACCCAGTGACCCTCCTCGTCGAGGTGGAAGCCGGTGATCCGACTGATGGGCGGCCCTTGGTCCGAGTCGCGTTCGCAATCGGTCGATGCCTTGGTTACACTTGTCCGTTCTACATTCTTTTGCAAAAGGTCTTGCCCCATGCTGATCGCCGCCAACAAGGCTGTCTCCATCGACTATACCCTCACCAACGACGCTGGTGAGGTCATCGACAGCTCCGCCGGTGGTGCGCCGCTGGTCTACCTGCACGGTGCCGCCAACATCATCCCGGGCCTGGAAAAAGCCCTGGAAGGCAAGCAGGCCGGTGATGAACTGACCGTTGCCATCGAGCCGGAAGAAGCCTACGGCGAGTACTCGGCCGAACTGGTCAGCACCCTGAACCGCAGCATGTTCGAAGGTGTCGACCAACTGGAAGTCGGCATGCAGTTCCACGCCTCGGCGCCGGACGGCCAGATGCAGATCGTCACCATCCGCGACCTCGACGGCGACGACGTGACCGTCGACGGCAACCACCCGCTGGCTGGCCAGCGCCTGAACTTCAAGGTCAAGGTTGTCGAGGTGCGTGACGCCAGCGAGGAAGAAATCGCTCACCGTCACATCCACGGTGAAGGTGGCCATCACCACTGATTTTCTGCGCTAAGCTCAGAGAGTCGCCAGGCGCTCGGGCAAGCCGGACTCGCCCTCCTCAGGAGGGTGGACGGTTTGGCCGCGCGCCTTTTTAGTGGGCGGGATTCGCCCCAGCGGCAATCGGGAACCTGAGAGGGGATTTCATCATGAGTGCATTTCACGACCTGACGTTGAAGGCGTTGAACGGCGAGGACCTGCCGCTGGCCCCGTTCAAGGGCCAGGTGGTGCTGGTGGTCAATGTCGCCTCCAAATGCGGGCTGACGCCGCAGTACAAGGCCCTGGAGAACCTTTATCAGGACTACAGGGACAAGGGCTTCAATGTGCTGGGCTTGCCGTGCAACCAGTTCGCCGGCCAGGAGCCTGGCAGCGAGGAGGAGATCCAGGCGTTCTGCAGCCTCAACTATGGGGTGAGCTTCCCGTTGGGCGCCAAGCTCGAGGTCAACGGGCCGCAGCGCCATTCGCTGTACCGCCTGCTGGCGGGCGAGGGTGCCGAGTTCCCCGGCGATATCACCTGGAACTTCGAGAAGTTCCTGGTTGGCAAGGATGGTCGTGTATTGGCGCGTTTCGCCCCGCGTACGGCGCCGGATGATCCGACCGTGGTGCAGGCGATCGAGAAGGCGCTGGGCTGATTTGCGCTATTTGCCGGATACACGCTCTTCAGGCCACACCACATCCGCTGTAGGCGATCGCCCAGCCCCGTGGGAGCGGCCTTGCGTCGCGAAAGGGCTGCGTAGCAGCTCCCGATTTCCGTGTTGATGCAATAATCGCCGGGGCCGCTTTGCGGCCCTTTCGCGACACAAGGCCGCTCCCACGCTGGAACTCTGTTCCCTGCGCGACAGCCTAGCCCGAAGGGCTGGGCGATCTCCTACAGGGAAAGGCGTCCAGTCTGTCAGAACGCTACCGACGTCTGCATATACAGCGTCCGCGGCTCACCCACGTACTTGCCCTTGTTGTTGTCGTCGAACGAGCGGGTGTAGTACTCGCGGTTGAACAGGTTCTTCACCCCCACCGCCACCTTCAGGTTCGAAAGCGCAGGGCCGAAGTCATAGCCGGCGCGGGTGCTGACCAGCATGTAGCCGGGGATGCGCCCGGTGCTGCCGTCGGCGCTCTCGCTGGCGGTGTTGGCGTTGTCGGCGTACTGGCTGCTCTGGAAGCTGCTGTCCAGGTTCAACTGCCACGGGCCTTCGGTGTAGCCGATCCCCAGCGTGCCCTTATGGCGGGACGAGAACGGTACCTGGTTGCCCTTGTTCGGGCCGTCCTCGCGGATGGTGGCATCGACGAAGGCGTAGCCGGCGTGCACGTCGAAACCGGCCAGGGCCGGGCTCAGGCCGTCGAGGGCGTAGCGCACGCTGGTCTCGATGCCCTGGTGGCGGGTCTCGCCGCGGGCGATTACCGAGTCGTTGGTCTGGTTGCTTTCGTACTGGTTGTCGAAGTTGATCAGGAAGGCGCCGATCTCGGCCTGCAGGTCGCCATTGTCGTAGCGGGTGCCGACTTCCCAGGTGCGCGCCTTCTCCGGCTTCACTTCGCCGCTGCTGACCCGGTTGGGCATCTGGCTGTACTGCACGCTGCCGAACGAGCCTTCGGTGTTGGCGTAGAGGTTCCAGTTGTCGGTGAGGTGGTACATCACGTTCAGCGCCGGCAGGGCGGTGTTGTAGCTGCCCTGGTACTGCTGGCCGTTGAGCTTGTTGCTCTGCTCGGAGTCGATCATCTCGTAGCGGATGCCCGGGGTGATGGTCCAGCGGCCGATGTCGATGCGGTCGTCCAGGTAGATGGCGTGGGCTTCGGTGCTGCCGCGGGTGTCACGGTCGTTGCGGCTGGCGGTGGTCGGCAGGGCGCCGTTGACCGGCTCGCGGTAGCGCAGCTCGTGGCCGGCCTCGTTGACGTAGCGGTAGCCGATGCCCAGTTCGTGCCAACTGTCGCCCAGGGCCAGGCCCTGCGAGAAGCGGGTTTCGATGCCACGCACCCAGTACTCGCGCGGCGACAGCGAGACGAAGCTGCCCTGGTCCAGGTAGCCGCTGCGCAGGGTCTTGGTGAAGAAGCTGTTGACGCTGAACTGGCGGTCGTCCTGCTTGTAGTCGTAGCCCAGGTTGAACAGGGTGCGGCGGCCCCAGAACTTGTCCTTCAGGCGGGTCGACTGGTACGGGTCGGCGTCGAAGTCGGCAGTGCTCAGACCGCCGGGCATCTCGGCTTCGCCCTCGTAGTACTGGGCCATGGCGTGCAGGCTGTTGGCTTCGTCCAGTTGCAGCTTGCCCTTGAGCATCAGGTCGTCGATCTGCGTGTCGCTGTGTTCGCGCCAGTCGCTGCCCCGGGTGCCGGAGTAGAGCAGGGCGCCGCCCAAGCCGTTGGCATTGGTGCCGCCGACCAGCAGGTTGGCGCTGTTCTTCAGGCCATCCTGGCTGGACGACGGGCTGATCTGGTTCTGCATCGCTGCCTTGAAGGTGGCTTCTTCAGGGATGGCGCGGGTAACGAAGTTGACGATGCCGCCGACGTTCTGCGGCCCGTAGCGCACCGCGCCGCCGCCGCGCACCACGTCCACGGCATCCATGTTGCCCAGGCTGATCGGCGCCAGCGACAGCTGCGGCTGGCCGTAGGGAGCGAAGGGCACCGGGATGCCGTCCATCAGCACGGTGGAGCGTGAGGCCAGGCGTGGGTTCAGGCCACGGATGCCGAAGTTCAGTGCCAGGTCGTGGCTGCCGGTGCCGTTGTTTTCCGGGGCGTTGACGCCGGGAATGCGGTTGAGTACTTCGCGGGCGCTGCTGGCGCCGCTGCGTTCGAATTCCTCGCGGCGCACCACGTCGCGGGCGCCTGGGTGCTCGAAGACATTGTCCTGGCGGGCCTCGGCCAGCCAGTCGCCGACCACGGTCGAGGCGCCCAGCTCGACCGGGGCGTTGCCACCCACGGCCGGCAGCGGTTGCAGGCTGTAGGCGTTGTCGGTCTCCTGGCGCGCCTGCAGGCCGCTGCCGCGCAACAGGGCATCGAGCCCCTGGCCGACCTCGTACTGGCCCTCCAGGCCGGGGCTGCTCAGGCCCTGGGTCAGGCCCGGGCTGAACGAAATCAGCGCGCCACTTTCGCGACCGAACTGGTTCAGGGCCTGTTCCAGTGTGCCAGGTGCGATGTGATAGTCGCGGGGCTCGCCGGCCAGGGCGAGCGGGGCGGCGAGGATCAGGGCGTAGGCGAGGGGGCTGAGGCGCAGGGGCATGTGACGGAGGTCCTGTGACAAGGGGTTCTGTCTTCTCTGTCACGCGAGGTTCGGGAAATGGCTCAACAGAAATGAAATAACTTCGGGTTGGAGTCGGGACTCGTGGGAGCGGGCTTGCCTCTCAGCTCGTTGATGCGGCTTCGAGCGACACCCAGTACCGGGTGAACCGCCGCACCTTCACCGGCAGCGTCACTTCCAGCATCTCCAGGATCCGCTCACTGTCTGCCAGCGGATACGATCCGGAAATCCGTAAATCCGCCACCCGCTCGCTGCATCCCAACTGCCCGAGCCGGTACCGCGACAGCTCGGCGAGAAAGTCACCCAGGCGCATCTGTGACACCACCAACATACCTTCCACCCACGTCGCCCGGTTGGGGTCCAACGGTGCCACCGCCTGCCAGCCGCCACGGGCGAAGCGCGCCTGGTGCCCGGCCAGCAGCGGTGTGCCGGCCACGCTGGCGCTTCCGCTGAACACCGATACCAGGCTGAAACCGTCGAACTGACGGACGTCGAAGCGTCCGCTGTCCAGATGCAGCTCGCCCTGGGCCGTGGCCAGGCGCAGTGGCCGTGGATCGTTGATCACCTCGAGCAGCAGTTCGCCTTCCTGCAAGCGCACCAGGCGCTGCCGGCCGTCGAAGCGCACATCGGCGGCGCTGCGGGTGTTCAGGTGCAACTGGCTGCCATCGTCGAGGGTCAGGCGGCGGCGCTGGCCGACCGGACTGCGGTAGTCGGCCATCAGTCCAGGTAGCGGATTGTGTTGTTGCAGGCCGAGCCCGGCGGCACTGGCCACCCCAGCCAGCAGCAACGCCTTGAGGGCACGGCGCCGGGCCGGTGAGGGCGGCGCCTGCAGGGTGGCATGGACCACCGGGGCGGTGACGCCGCGCAGGCGCTGGTTGACCTGCTGGATATGGGCCCAGGCCCGCTGGTGTTCGCTGTCGGCCTGCAGCCAGCGCTCCAGGGCCTGGTGCTGGTCGAAGTCGTCGCTTTGCGACTCGATCAGCCAGTGCACCGCCTGTTCGGCGATTTGCGAGGAAAAGGCTGCGTTCACAGGGCGAAGTAGCAGCGCAAGGCCGCCTTGTGCAGGTAGCGCTTGACCGTCGCCAGGGAAATGCCCAGTTCGCGGGCGATCTCGCCCTGACCCAGGCCATCGACCTGGGCCAGCAGGAAGGCACGCTTGACCAGCGGTGGCAGGCTATCGAGCAGGCGGTCGAGTTCGAGCAGGGTGTCGAGGATGATGGCTTTGTCTTCCTCGCTGGGGGCCACCTGCTCGGGTAACTGGGCCAGGGCCTCGAGGTAGGCGCGCTCCAGTTCCTGGCGGCGGAAGTGGTTGCACAGCACGCGCTTGGCCACGGTGGTGAGGAACGCGCGGGGTTCGATCAACTGCGGCGCCTCGCGAGCCTGCAGCAGGCGCAGGTAGGTGTCCTGGGCCAGGTCGGCGGCACTCTGCGGGCAGCCCAGGCGCCGTCGCAGCCAGCCGGTCAGCCAACTGTGATGGGCATGGTAGAGGCCTTCGACGGTGGAAGAGAGGGCACTGGACACCGATACGACTCCGGCGCCGCAAAGCGCAACTGGAAGTAATAATTGTTCGCATTGTATTCATGCGGTCGGTGTTCGGCAATCGCTGCCGACGCAAGGCATGCGTACCGCTGGTGCCGGCATGCTTTGCTTATGAGAATTGAAATCATTAGTATTGCAGCCCCAATTCCCGGACCCTCGCCATGAAGAGCAAAGCCGCCGGCCTTCCCCTGAGCTACCGCCTGGCCGTGACCTCACGCAGCCTGGCCGCGTTGCTGGGCGGTTACCTGCTGGCGTCGATGGCCAGTGTCTGCATTACCCTGCTTGCGCCGATGACCCAGGCCGACGCGACGATGATCGGGATGATGCTGTCGTTCGTCTTCTACCTGATCGCCTTCATCTGGTGCTTCGCCTGCCGCAGCGCCTGGCGCGCCTGGCTGGGCGTGCTGTTGCCAAGCCTGGCCCTGGGGCTGATCAACGTGCTGGCCTACTGGATGAACCTGCCATGAAAGAAGGCTTCCGCCAGGCCATGGCCTGGCTGCATACCTGGACCGGATTGATCTTCGGCTGGCTGCTGTTCGCCATCTTCCTTACCGGGACGCTGTCGTACTTCAAGGAAGAGATCAGCCACTGGACCCAGCCCGAGGTGCAGAGCCATCCGCTCGACCCGGTGAGTAGCCTCGGCCTGGCCCAGCGTTACCTCGAAACCCATGCCGGTCACGCCAGCACCTGGTTCATCCGCCTGCCCAGCGAGCGCGAGGCGGCGCTGAGTGTCAGCTGGCGCGACCCGAACGGCGGCGGGCGCCGCGGTTTCACCGACAAGGACCTGGACGCCCGCTCCGGCGAGGCGGTCGAGGCCCGTGATAGTCGTGGCGGCGAGTTCTTCTACCGCTTCCACTTCCAGTTGCAGATGCCCCACCCCTGGGGCCGCTGGCTGTCGACCTTCTGCGCCTTCATCATGCTGCTGGGGCTGGTCACCGGGATCATCACCCACAAGAAGATCTTCAAGGAGTTCTTCACCTTCCGCCCGGGCAAGGGCCAGCGTTCCTGGCTCGATGGCCACAACGCCATCGGCGTGCTGGTGCTGCCTTTCCACCTGATGATCAGCTACAGCAGCCTGGTGATCTTCATGTACATGGTCATGCCGGCCAGCATCCTGGCCAGCTACGGCGACAGCAGCGGCTATTTCAACGATGTGTTCGGCCGCGACGAAGTCCCCAAGGCGGCGGCCCAGGCCGCGCCGCTGGCGCCACTGACCGAACTGTACGCCAAGGTCCAGGAACAGGCGCCGGGTGCGCGCATGGGCTACATCCAGGTGCACAATCCCGGCGACCGCAGCGCCCGGGTCACCTTCACCCGCGCCTCGGCCGACAGCGTCGCCTACCAGCGCAGCGCCATCTGGACCTTCGATGGCGTCAGTGGCGAACTGCTGCGACGTGGCGCGCCGGAAAGCGCGGCGATGACCACCTCCTTCACCTTCGTCGGCCTGCACATGGGCAATTTCGCCGGGCCCTGGCTGCGCTGGCTGTACTTCGTCTTCGGCGTGGCCGGCACGGCGGTGATCGGCACGGGGCTGGTGATGTGGCTGGGCAAGCGACAGCTCAAGCATGCCAAGAGCGAGCGCATGCCTGGCGAGCTGCGCCTGGTCGAAGTGCTGAACATCGCCAGCATGAGCGGCCTGTTGCTGGGGGTGGCGGCGTTCTTCTGGGCCAATCGCCTGCTGCCGACGGCCATGGACGGGCGGGCCGACTGGGAGATAAACGCCTTCTTCCTGGCCTGGGGTGCGTCATTGCTCCACGCCATGCTGCGCAGCGGGCGCCGTGCCTGGGGCGAGCAACTGACCCTGGGGGCGCTGGCGTTCGCCGTGCTGCCGGTGCTTAACGCGCTGACCACCGACAAGGGGCTTGATCACTCCATCGCCGCGGGTGACTGGGCGATGGCAGGTTTCGACCTCACGGCACTGGCCACCGGCCTGTTCCTGGCCTGGGCCGCCGGCAAGATGATGCGTGCGCCCAAACCGGTCGCCAAGCGTGCGCCACGCGCCGCCAAGACCATGGAGGCGAGCTGATGCTGGGGGTTGCGCTTATGGGCTTCGCCGGTTTCGCCGGCCTGTGCCTGGCCATGGAAAAGCACTTCAACGACCTGCTCGGGCGCAAGCCCACAAGCCGGCAACTGCGAGCCCTGAAGGTCGGAGGCTGGGCGTTGCTGCTGCTGTCGTTGATCCTCGCCGTGCACGGGCGCGGCTGGGCCCTCGGCCTGGTGGAGTGGATCGCCGTGCTGATGGCGGGGGTGACCCTGTGGGTGTTCGGCCTGCCGTACCAGCCGCGCCTGCTGCTCGGGGCGGCGCTCGCCAGCCTGTTGCTCGGGCCGCTGTTGGCCGTGCTGGCGGTCTAGGTCCTTGAGCGACTCCGAAGCCGGCGGCGATCGGGCGCGCTTTCTCCAGGTGTTCCTGGCCCAGCGTGCGCGCATGGAGGCGCTGGTCAGCCGGCGCGTCGGCTGCCGCGCCACGGCGTCTGACCTGGTCCAGGACCTGTTCCTGCGCTTCTGGCGGCGACCCGAGGTGAAGGTCGAGGCGCTCGACACCTACTTGCTGCGCAGCGCCAGCAACCTGGCCATCGACTACCTGCGCAGCGAAGGCAGCCGCGACCGGGCTGCCGAAGGCCTGCACGACCCCGACGAGCCGCAGGGCAGCCAGGCCCCCGAGCAGGCACTGGAGGTCGACCACGACCTGCAGTGTATCGAGGCGGCCCTGCGGGCGTTGCCCGAGCGCACGCGGCAGATCTTCCTGCTCAACCGCATCCATGGCTGCACCTACGGCGAGATCGCCAAGGCCATGCAGTTGTCCCAGAGCGCGGTGGAAAAGCATATGATGCGCGCCCTCGAAGCGTGCAAGGCGAGCGTCGCCGAACCCGCGTCCCCACTGCGCCGGCCAGGGAGCGCCCGTCGATGAGTCTTGAACAGCCGATCACTGCCGACCAGTCCCGGGCCGCCCTGCGCTGGCTGGGGCGCATCCAGCAGCAGCCGGCGCGAGCCGAGGGCGCGGCGTTCAAGCGTTGGTTGCTGGAGAGCCCGGCCCATCGCCAGGCCTATGCCGAGGCCCAGGCATTGTGGCGCCTGAGCGAGGCGCCAGCGGCGCGGCTGGCGGCCGAGGAGCGAGAGGGCCTGCAACAATACCTGGACGCCATGCGCCGACCCGCGCGCAAGCAGCCGTGGCGCGGCCTGGCGGTGGCAGCGTGTCTTGTGCTGGCGCTGGGATGCGCGGCGGGCTGGCAGCCGCAGTTCTGGCTGCAGGACCTGCGTGCCGATTACACCAGCGGCGCGCAGGTGCGGCAGGTGACCCTGGCCGATCATTCGCGCCTGACCCTGGATGCCGGCACTGCCGTGGCGGTGGATTTTGCCCAGGGCGAACGGCGCGTGCGGTTGCTGCGCGGCGCCGCGTTCTTCGAGGTGACCCATACCGGCGAGCCGTTCCTGGTGGATGCCCAGGGCGGTGAAGTGCGGGTGCTGGGGACCCAGTTCGAGGTGCGCGGGCAGGGCGAAGGCGCCCAGGTCACCGTGCGCAGCGGGCGGGTGGCGGTGACGGCGGCCAAAGGGCAGGCGGCCCGCGAGCTGACGGCCAACCAGCAACTGGCCTATGCCGACGGCGTGGCCGGTGGGATCGAGGCGGTGGACAGCGACAGCCGCCTGGCCTGGCGTCAGGGCTGGCTGAACTATTACCAGGTGCCGTTGGCGCAGGTGATCGAGGATCTTGGGCGTTACTACCCCGGGCGGATCCTGTTGCTCGACGGTGAGCTTGGGTCGCGCAGGGTCAGTGGCAGTTTCCCGGTGGCGGAACCGTTGGCGGCGCTGGATTCGCTGGGCAAGGTGATGGGCTTCTCGCGGCAGACGGTGCTGGGGCGGCTGACCGTCTTGCGTTGACCTGTTCCGACGCCATCGCGGGGCAAACCCGCTCCCACGAACCCGCTTCCACGTAATTGCTTTGGGAGCGCGTGGGAGCGGGCTTGCCCCGCGATGGCGTCGGTAAAGCCAAAATTTTTCGATCAGGTGATGAGGTATCCCCCCACGGCATCCGTGTAGTGAGTGGAAGTGCGATTCATTCGCAAACGATCATCCCTCTCACAGGTCCGTGTCCATGAAGTTCACCCCGCGTTGCGTCCCGCTCTGGTTCGGTCTCTGCTGCCTGCCCGCGATGGCCATCGTTCCTCAGGCCCTGGCCGCGCAGCAGACCCAGGTCTACAGCTTCGCCCAGCCAAGCCAGCCACTGGCCCAGGCACTCAACGCCTTCAGCCGCGCCACCGGGCAGAGCGTGGTCTACACCCTGGCCCTGCCGGACATGCAGGCTCCGGCGTTGGACGGCACCTTCGACGCCGACCAAGCGCTGCAGCAACTGCTCGGCAACTCGGGCCTGGCCTGGCGCCGCCTCGACGCCCGCACCCTGACCCTGGAGCCGGTCGACAGCTCCGGCGCGCTGAACCTGCAGGCCACCACCATCAACTCGCAACTTGACGACTACAGTTACCAGCCGCCGGCCAGCGCCTCGATCATGCGCGGCCAGGGCGCGACGCTGGACATCCCCCAGGCCGTCAACGTGGTTCCGGCCCCAGTGCTCCGCGACCAGGCGCCGCGCAACCTGGACGATGCCCTGTACAACGTCAGCGGCATCACCCAGGGCAACAATTTCGGCGGCACCGCCGACACCGTGATGAAGCGCGGCTTCGGTGACAACCGCGACGGCTCGATCATGCGCGACGGCATGCCGATCGTGCAGGGTCGCGCGCTCAACGCCAGTACCGAGCGGGTCGAGGTGCTCAAGGGGCCGGCCTCGCTGCTGTATGGCATCCAGGACCCGGGCGGGGTGATCAACGTGGTCAGCAAGCGCCCGCAATTGCAGCAGTACAACGCCCTGACCGTGCGCGGCTCGACTTATGGCAGCGGCAAGAACGGCAGTGGTGGCGGCCTGGACAGCACCGGGGCGCTGGGTGACAGCAACCTGGCCTACCGTCTGATCGTCGATCACGAGGACGAGGACTACTGGCGCAACTACGGCGTGCACCGCGAGTCGCTGGTGGCGCCGTCGCTGGCCTGGTACGGCGAGGACACCCAGGTGGTGCTGGCCTATGAGCACCGCGAGTTTCTCTATCCGTTCGACCGCGGCACCGCCTTCGGTAGCGACGGCCACCCGTTGAACATTCCCGCCAGCCGTCGCCTGGACGAGCCGTTCAACGACATGGAGGGCCGTTCCGACCTGTACCGCCTGGAGGTCGATCATCGCCTGGCCGATGAATGGAAACTGCATTTCGGCTACAGCTTCAACCGCGAGACCTACGATGCCAGCCAGGTCCGCGTGACCGGCGTCGATGAAAGCAAGGGCACGCTGTCACGCAGCATCGACGGCACCCA
Organism: Pseudomonas mosselii; assembly: GCF_003205295.1. Taxonomy (GTDB): domain Bacteria; phylum Pseudomonadota; class Gammaproteobacteria; order Pseudomonadales; family Pseudomonadaceae; genus Aquipseudomonas; species Aquipseudomonas mosselii_B. The sequence goes on along the minus strand of NZ_QJRP01000005.1, from coordinate 147,182 downwards.
GGGCGCCCTGAGCCACGATCAGTTCGCCACCCTGAGCCTCAACGGCAGCGTCGAGCTGGCGGGCATGCGCCACGACCTGGTGGTCGGTGTCGATCACGAGGACCGCAAGGTCTACCGCGCCGACCTGATCCGCCAGAACAGCCGCTCGACCTTCAGCTACCTGAACCCGGTCTATGGCCGCGAAGTGCAAGGCACAAGCGTGCGCGCCAGCGACAGCGACCAGACCGACAAGCTGCGCACCGATTCGCTGTTCCTGCAGGACGCCTGGCACCTGGACGAGCACTGGATTCTGGTGGCCGGCGGGCGCTTCCAGCAGTACGACCAGTACGCCGGCCGTGGCCGGCCGTTCAACGTCAACACCGACACCAGCGACCAGACCTGGGTGCCCCATGCGGGCGTGGTGTACAAGGTCGATGACCAGCTGTCGTTGTATGCCAGCTACAGCGAGTCGTTCAAGCCCAACTCGACCATCGCCCCGCTGAGCATCGGCGGTGGCCGCACCCTGACCCTGGACTCAGGTATAGCGCCGGAGGAGGGCAAGTCGTGGGAGCTGGGGGCCAAGCTCGATGTGCCGGGGGCGCTGACCGGTACCCTGGCGTTGTTCGACATCACCAAGCGCAACGTGCTGGTGGCCGATGGCGACACCCAGCCGGGCACCATTCTCTACAGCAACGCGGGCGAAGTGCGCTCACGGGGCGTCGAGCTGGACCTGACCGGCCAGCTCAGCGAGCGCTGGAGCCTGATCGGCGCGTACGCTTTCACCGACGCCGAGGTGACCAAGGACCCGCAGCTCAAGGGCAATCGCCTGCAGAACGTCGCCCGGCACAGTGGTTCGCTGTCGGCGGTGTATGACTATGGCAGCCTGTTCGGCGGTGATCGCCTGAGACTGGGGGCTGGTGCGCGTTATGTGGGGGAGCGTGCGGGGAACGCCACCAACGACTTCGATCTGCCGGCTTACACCGTGGCCGATGCCTTTGCCAGCTATGAAACGAAGTTGGACGAGCACAAGGTGCGCTTGCAGCTGAACGTGAAGAACCTGTTCGACAAGGTGTACTACAGCTCGGCGGTGAACCGTTACTTCGTCGCGGTGGGGGATGCGCGGCAGGTGAGCTTGTCGAGTACCTTCGAGTTTTAAATCGCCGGGACCGCGTTGCGGTCCTTTCGCGACACAAGGCCGCTCCTACAGGGGAACGCGGTCTCCTGGAGCGGCCTTGTGTCGCGAAAGGGCCGCAGCGCGGCCCCAGGATTCAACTGGCGAACGCCGCCCGATACGCCCCCGGTGTCGCCCCCAACGCCTGCCTGAACCGGTTGCTGAAATGGCTGGCACTGGCAAACCCGCACAACAACGCCACCTCGCCCAAAGGCAGCGTGCCCATGCGCAGTAACTGGCACGCCCGCTGCAGCCGCCGGGCCAGCAGGTACTGATGCGGCGGCAGACCAAAGCTTGCCCGGAACATCCGCGCGAAGTGGTATTCCGACAGGTTGCAGCGCAGTGCCAGCTCCCCCAGCGTCAGCGGCTGGTCGAGGTTGGCCTCGATGAAGTCCACCAGTTGTCGACGCTGGTGCGGTGCCAGCCCGCCCTTGAGCTTCAGCCCCTGGCGCAGGCCGACCTGGTTGAGCACGGCATGGTCGATGATGTCGTGGGCCAGGCTGCTGGCCAGCAGGCGCTCTCCGGGCTCGGCCCAGTCCAGGCCGATCAGTTGGCGGAAGCGCCGGGCTTGTTGCGGGTCGTCGAGGAAAGTCGCCTCGCGCAACTGCAACTCCCGGGGTTCGCGGTCCAGCAGGCGGGTGCAGCCGAGGGCGAACTGTTCCTCGCTGATGTACAGGTGGGCCAGGCGGATCGTGCCGTTGATCACCCAGTTCGACTCATGGCCGGCGGGCATCACGCACAGTTTGTCTGGTGCGCCGCGGTCGTTCGGGCGCTGGCGACGGAAGGTACCCGTGCCGTCGGCGATGTAGCACGACAGCGTGTGATGGCTGGGCGCCTGGTAGTCGCGGGCATCGTTGCGATTGCTCCACAAGGCCGCCGCCAGCCCGTCGCCCAGGTGCGCGCTCAGCTCCAGCCGGGCGTGGGGCGAGGCGTTCAGGACGTTGAAGACCTGCAGGTGATCGAGTGGGGGCATGGGCGGTTCCTCTGCTGGCCATCGTACTGCGCCGGCGCTGGGATGGCAGCTAGCTTGGGAGGAAAAGCGCAAGTTTATGCAAGCGCCGAACAGCAATGGCGCAAGAAACTGGGCTCATGGGGTTTTCATCGCGGGGCAAGCCCGCTCCCACGAGAGGCATGATGTCTCGGTGGGAGCGAGCTTGCCCCGCGATAGGCCTGATACCTGTCGAGGGAGTCCATCATGAACCTGTCGCTCTACCTGCTCACCGTCCTGATCTGGGGCACCACCTGGATCGCCCTGAAACTGCAGTTGGGCGAGGTCGCCATTGCGGTGTCGATCGTCTACCGCTTCGCCCTGGCCGGGTTGATCCTGTTCGCCTTCCTGCTGCTCACCCGCCGCCTGCAACCGATGAACCGGCGTGGCCATCTGGTGTGCCTGGCCCAGGGCTTGTGCCTGTTCTGCGTCAACTTCATGTGCTTCCTCACCGCCAGCCAGTGGGTCGCCAGCGGCCTGATCGCCGTGGTGTTCTCCACCGCCACCTTGTGGAACGCCATCAACGCACGGATCTTCTTCGGCCAGAAGATCGCCGCCAATGTGCTGGGCGGCGGCGCCCTGGGTCTGCTCGGCCTGGGCTTGCTGTTCTGGCCGGAACTCTCGCACCACGCCGCCAGCCGCGAGACCTTGTACGGCCTGGGATTGGGCCTGCTCGGCACGCTGTGCTTCTCGGCCGGCAACATGCTGTCCAGCGTGCAGCAGAAGGCCGGGCTCAAGCCGATGACCACCAATGCCTGGGGCATGCTCTACGGCGCCTCGATGCTGGCGGCGTACTGCCTGGTCAGGGGCATCCCCTTCGACATGGAATGGAACGCCCGCTACATCGGCTCGCTGCTGTACCTGGTGATCCCGGGTTCGGTGATCGCCTTTACCGCCTACCTGACCCTGGTCGGACGCATGGGGCCGGAGCGGGCAGCCTATTGCACGGTACTGTTCCCGCTGGTGGCGTTGAATGTGTCGGCATTCGCCGAGGGCTACCAATGGACGGCGCCGGCATTGCTGGGCCTGGTGGCGGTGATGGCGGGGAATGTGCTGGTGTTTCGCAAGCCGAAATCCAGGCCGGTCATAATGACGGCCATGGCCAAGTAGGGCGCTAATCTTCACTGTTTTCTTCGCGGGTAAACCCGCTCCCACACGGCTTGCACAGTCCCTGTGGGAGCGGGTTTACCCGCGAAGAGGCAGAACGGTTGGCAGCAACCTTTCAGTGTTTCCACACCTGCGGATTCACCAGATCTCGCGGCCGCTCACCCAGCAACGCCGCCCGCAGGTTGTCCAGCGCACGGTTGGCCATGGCCTCGCGGGTCTCGGCGGTGGCCGAGCCGATGTGTGGCAGGGTCAGGGCGTTGGGCAGTTTGAACAGCGGCGAGTCGGCGAGCGGCTCTTTCTCGTAAACATCCAGCCCGGCGCCGCGGATCGTGCCGTTCTGCAGCGCCTCGACCAGCGCCGCTTCGTCCACCACCGGCCCCCGGGCGATATTGACCAGAAATGCGCTGGGCTTCATCAACTGCAGTTCGCGGGCGCCAATCAGCTTGCGGGTGGCGTCGGACAGCGGCACCACCAGGCAGACGAAATCGGCTTCGCCCAGCAGGGCGTCCAGGCTGCGGAACTGCGCGCCCAGTTCCTGTTCCAGCGCGGTCTTGCGGCTGTTGCCGGTGTACAGCACCTGCATGTTGAAACCGAAGCGGCCACGACGGGCGATGGCCGCGCCGATGTTGCCCATGCCGACGATGCCCAGCTTCTTGCCGTGCACATCGCAGCCGAACTGCGCCGGGCCGACGGTGGCCTGCCAGTGGCCGGCCTTGGTCCAGGCATCCAGCTCGGCGGTGCGCCGGGCACAGCCCATGATCAGGGCGAAGCCCAGGTCGGCGGTGCTTTCGGTGAGTACGTCGGGGGTGTTGGTCAGGGCGATGCCGCGTTCGTTGAAGTAGTCCAGGTCATAGTTGTCGTAGCCGACTGAAACACTCGAGACCACCTCCAGCTTGCCCGCGCCTTCGAGCTGCGCCCGGCCGAGCTTGCGGCCGACGCCGATCAGGCCGTGGGCCTCGGGCAGGGCTTCGTTGAACTGGGCGCTGATGTCGCCGAGTTTCGGGTTCGGCACGATCACGTTGAAGTCTTGCTGCAGGCGTTCGGCCATGGCCGGGGTGATGCGGCTGAAGGCCAGGACGGTCTTTTTCATCGGGCTGCTTCTCTGCAAGGCGGGTGGGGGCCGCCTCATCGCGGGGCAAGCCCGCTCCCACGCATACCGGGGAGCCCGCGTGGGAGCGGGCTTGCCCCGCGATGACGGCGTCGTTGCTTAGCAACCTACCATTGTCCTCACCCCCAATGCAGCAGCTTTTTCAGTTGGCGATCAGCAGCTCATGAGTCTTCAGGTCGGCCTCATGGGCGGCAAGAATCTCCGGCAGCGAGTTGCGCAGGTACTCGACCCAGGTCTTGATCTTGGCATCCAGGTACTGGCGCGACGGGTAGATCGCGTACAGGTTCAGCTCCTGCAGGCGATACTCCGGCATGATCCGCACCAGGCTGCCGTCGCGCAGGCCGTCGATGGCCGAGTAGATCGGCAGCACGCCCACGCCCATGCCGCTGCGGATCGCGGTCTTCATCGCGTCCGCCGAGTTGACCTGGAACGGCGAGGTGGTGATGTTGACCATCTCCTGGCCTTCCGGGCCGTCGAACAGCCACTTCTCCAGCGGGATCACCGGGCTGACCATGCGCAGGCAGGCATGCTTGAGCAGGTCGGCCGGCTTGTGCGCGCTGCCGTGTCTGGCCACGTACTCGGGCGAGGCGCAGACGATGCTGTAGGTGATGCCCAGGCGCTGCGAGACGAAACCCGAGTCCGGCAGCTCGCTGGCCAGCACGATGGATACATCGTAACCCTCGTCCAGCAGGTCGGGCACGCGGTTGGCCATGGTCAGGTCGAAGGTCACGTCCGGGTGCGATTCGCGGTAGCGGGCGATGGCGTCGACCACGAAGTGCTGCCCGACACCGGTCATCGAATGCACCTTCAACTGCCCGGCGGGGCGGGCGTGGGCGTCGCTGGCCTCGGCCTCGGCTTCTTCCACATAGGTAAGAATCTGTTCGCAGCGCATCAGGTAGCGCTTGCCGGCCTCGGTCAGCGCGATGCGCCGGGTGGTGCGGTTGAGCAGGCGGGTTTGCAGATGGGCTTCCAGGTTGGAGACCGCCCGCGACACGTTCGCGGTGGTCGTATCCAGTTGCGCCGCGGCAGCGGTGAAGCTGCCGAGCTGGGCCACGCAACTGAAAGCACGCATGTTTTGCAAGGTGTCCATGGGTCACTCTCGGTTTAGAGGACAAAATTGTGACATGAAGTAACGGAGTTTCGCCTCCGACTAAAGCCGGATTATCGCTGTTTTGGTAACAAAGATTCGCAGGAATATACGCTTATCGCCAATGAAACCCGCCCCTAGAATTGCCCGGCCCCTCCACCTCTTCCTCGGGAAATCGCAGCTGTGCCGCGTCGCCACATCAGAGCGCTCCATGCGCTCAGTGCCTGTGCCCTTTGTCTCACCTTGAGCGGCTGTATCGGAACCTGGGGCATTGCCCCGCAAAGCAAGACCCTCCAAGCCAACCAATTGACCACCGACGCCGCGATCCGCGAGGCCGCGCGCGACGCTCACTGGCCGGCCCAGCAGTGGTGGCGCGCCTATGGCGACCCGCAGCTCGACGCCTGGATCGCCCAGGCCCTGGCCGGCAGCCCGAGCATGGCCATGGCCGCCGCCCGGGTGCGGGAAGCCAAGGCCATGGCTGGCGTGGTCGAGTCGGCGGAAAAACTGCAGGCCAACGGCAACGCCACGCTCAAGCGTCACAACTGGCCCGAGGATCAGTTCTACGGCCCGGGCGCGTTGTCCGGCGCCAACACCTGGGACAACAACGCCGCCATCGGCTTCAGCTACGCCCTGGACCTGTGGGGCCGCGAGCGCAATGCCAGCGAGCAGGCCGTGGACCAGGCGCACATGAGCGTCGCCGAGGCGCGCCAGGCCCAGCTGGAGCTGGAGAACAACGTGGTGCACGCCTATATCCAGCTCAGCCTGCATTACGCCCGGCGCGATATCGTCAAGGCCGAGCTTGCGCAGCAGGAGCAGATCGTCGCCCTGGCCAAGCGCCGCCTCGACGGTGGCATAGGCACCCATTTCGAGGTCAGCCAGGCCGAGGCACCGCTGCCCGAGACCCACCGCCAGATCGACAGCCTCAACGAGGAGATCGCCCTGACCCGCAACCAGCTGGCGGCCCTGGCCGGCAAGGGTCCGGGGGAAGGCGCGCAGCTGCAACGCCCGACCCTGACCCTCGGCGCGCCGCTGAAACTGCCGTCGAACCTGCCCGCCGAACTGGTCGGTCAGCGCCCCGACGTGGTCGCCAGCCGTTGGCAGGTAGCCGCCCAGGCGCGTGGTATCGATGTGGCCCATGCAGGCTTCTTCCCCAATGTCGACCTGGTCGGTGGCTTGGGCTTCATGGCCACCGGCGGCGGCCCTCTGGAGTTCCTCACCGGGCGCAAGTTCAACTACAACGTGGGGCCGGCCATCAGCCTACCGATCTTCGACGGTGGCCGCCTGCGCTCGCAGCTGGGCGTGGCCTCGGCCGGCTATGACGTGGCCGTGGCGCGCTACAACCAGACGGTGATCGGTGCGTTGAAGAACATCTCCGACCAGCTGATCCGCCGCGAGTCGATGAAGGAGCAGGCGCACTTCGCCGCCGAAAGCGTGGCCGCCGCGCAGAAGACCTACGACATCGCCACCGTCGCCTTCCAGCGTGGCCTGACCGATTACCTCAACGTGCTCAACGCCCAGACCCTGCTGTTCCGCCAGCAGCAGGTGCAGCAGCAGGTACAGGCCGCACGCCTGACCGCCCACGCCGAGCTGGTCACCGCCCTGGGCGGCGGCCTGGAGGCGGGCAAGGATGTCCCTGACCAAGAGCGCCAGGCCGCACCGAAAACGCCGGCCACCCTGGCCATCTTCGACCAGCCGGACCACGCCCAATGAGCACACTGAGCTTGCCCCTGCGCTGGCTGCGGAGCCTGGAATGGCGCCGGGGCTTCTTTGCCTGGGCGCGTACCGACGGGGTCACCTGGGTCTACATCTTCAAGGTACTGGCCGCCGCGTTCATCACCCTGTGGCTGGCCATGCGCCTGGAACTGCCGCAGCCGCGCACGGCGATGATCACTGTGTTCATCGTCATGCAGCCGCAGAGCGGCCATGTGTTCGCCAAGAGTTTCTACCGGGTGCTCGGCACCCTGGCCGGCTCGGCGATGATGGTCGCGCTGATGGCGATCTTTCCGCAGAACACCGAGCTGTTCCTGCCCAGTCTGGCGCTGTGGGTCGGCCTGTGCTCGGCGGGCGCCATGCGCTACCGCACCTTCCGTGCCTATGGTTTCGTGCTGGCCGGCTATACGGCGGCGATGATCGGCCTGCCGGTGCTGCAGCACCCCGACCAGGCATTCATGGCGGCGGTGTGGCGGGTGCTGGAGATTGCCCTGGGGATTCTGGTCTCGACCTTCGTCAGTGCCGCGATCCTGCCGCAGTCGGCCAGTGCCGCCATGCGCAACGCCCTGTACCAGCGCTTCGGCGTGTTCGCCGGGGTGGTGGTCGAGGCCCTGCGCGGCGACAGCCAGCGCGACCGCTTCGAGACCAGCAACGTGCGCTTTGTCGCCGAGGCGGTGGGCCTGGAGAGCCTGCGCAACGTCACCGCCTTCGAAGACCCGCACATGCGCCGGCGCTCCGGCCGCCTGGTGCGCATGAACAGTGAGTTCATGGCCATCACCACACGCTTCAACGCCCTGCACCGGTTGCTCGAGCGCCTGCGCGCCCGTGGTCCGTTGCAGATCGTCGGTGCCATCGAGCCCGGGTTGAATACCCTGGCCGCGCTGATGCAGCCCTATGTCGGCCGGGCACTGACCGACGCCGACGCGCTGCGCCTGGCCCTGGAGCTTGGCACCTACAAGGAAGGCCTGCAGGCCCAGGTGCGCGGCCTGCGCGCCGAGTACCTGCAGACCAACCCCAGCGAATCCGACCTGCTCGACTTCCACACCGCCTTCGAGCTGCTCTATCGCTTCGTCGACGAGATGTACAGCTACGCCGAGACCCACGCCTCGCTGGCCGTGCACAAGCACGAGCGCGAGCAGTGGGACGAGCCCTACGTGGCCCAGACCAGCTGGCTGGTATCGCTGGCGGCCGGCGTGCGCGCCTCGGCAGTGCTGCTTCTGCTGGGCAGCTACTGGCTGCTCAGCGACTGGCCCAGCGGCGCCATGATGACCCTGATCGCCACGGTCACCGTGGGCCTGTCGGCGGCCTCGCCGAACCCCAAGCGCATGTCGTTCCAGATGGCCTGCGGGACGGCGATTGGCGCGTTCATCGGGTTCTTCGAGACGTTCTTCGTGTTCCCCTGGATCGACGGCTTCCCGCTGCTGTGCATGGTGCTGGCGCCGGTGTTCGTGCTCGGCGCGTTCCTCGCCTCGCGCCCGGCCTATGCCGGTTACGGCCTGGGCCTGCTGGTGTTCTTCGCCATCGGATCGGTGCCGAACAACCTGACGGTCTACGACCCCTACACCTTCATCAATGACTACATCGGCATGGTCATCGGCATGTTCGTCTGCGCCGCGGCCGGGGCAATCATCCTGCCGCCCAACAGCCGCTGGCTGTGGAGCCGCCTGGAGCAGGAGCTGCGCGAGCAGGTGCTGTTCGCCATCGGCGGGCGCCTGCGCGGGTTGGGCTCGGCGTTCGAGAGCCGCACCCGCGACCTGCTGCACCAGGCCTATGGCCTGGCAGCGGGCAAGCCGCAGGTGCAGAGCGAGCTGATGGGCTGGATGTTCACGGTTCTGGAGGTCGGCCACGCCATCATCGAGTTGCGCAAGGAGCAGGATCGCGCGCCGATCCACCCGGCCTACGCCGAGTCGCAGCCCTGGCGCCAGGCCATCCGTGTGATGGGCCGGGCCCTGGCGCGGCTGTTCCTGCAGCCCAGCGCCAGCAACCACGAGCGCGCGCTGGTGGCGGTGGACCATGCCATCAGCCGCGTGCAGGCCACCGACGAACCCTTCGCCCGGCACTTCGACACCTCGGTGCTGCGCCGGGCGCAGAGCTACCTGCACTTCATCCGTTCCTCCCTGCTCGACCCACAGTCGCCGCTGGCACCGGCGAAAGGAATGCACCATGCCCCGTGAGATCGCCTTCCATGGCGTGTACATGCCCACCATGACCTTGATGTTCCTGTTCGCCCTGGGCCTGGCCTGGGGGCTGGACCGGTTCATTGCAAGCGTTGATGGCTATCGCTTCTTCTGGCACCCGGCGCTGTTGCGCCTGTCGCTGTTCGTCTGCCTGTTCGGCGCCCTGGCGCTGTCGCTCTACTGGTGAGAATCCTGCAATGAAAAAGTTCTTCAGCCTGATCGCCACCCTGCTGGTGCTGGCCGCTGCCGTGGCGATCGGCCGCCAATTGTGGCTGCACTACATGACCACGCCGTGGACCCGCGACGGCCGGGTGCGTGCCGACATCATCAACGTTGCCGCCGATGTGCCGGGCTATGTGGTGGATGTGCCGGTGCTGGATAACCAGCGGGTAAAGAAGGGCGATGTGCTGATCCGTATCGACCCTGAGCATTACCAGTTGGCGGTGGAGCAGGCCAAGGCGTTGGTGGCTTCGCGCAAGGCCACCTGGGAAATGCGCAAGGTCAACGCCAGGCGCCGCGCCGACATGGACAACCTGGTGATCTCGAAAGAGAACCGCGATGACGCCAGCAATATCGCCAACTCCGCCCTGGCCGACTACCAGCATGCCCAGGCCCAGCTGGCGGCCGCCGAGCTGAACCTCAAGCGCACACAGATCGTTGCCACTGTCGATGGCTATGTGACCAACCTGAACATCCACAAGGGCGATTACGCGCGCACCGGCGAGGCGGTGATGGCGGTGGTGGATGAGCAGTCGTTCTGGGTGTACGGCTTTTTCGAGGAAACCAAGCTTCCCCACGTCAAGGTAGGGGATGTGGCCGAACTGCAGATGATGAGCGGTGAGCGTATCAAAGGGCATGTGCAGAGCATCGCCCGGGGGATCTATGACCGCGACAATCCGCAGAGCCGCGAGCTGATCGCCGATGTGAACCCGACCTTCAACTGGGTGCGCCTGGCGCAGCGGGTGCCGGTGCGGATCCATATCGATGAAGTGCCGGAAGGGTTCCTGCTGGCGGCGGGGACGACCTGTACGGTGGTGGTCAAGCCGAGCGAGGGCTGATCCAGTTCTCGCGCTGACGCCATCGATGCATTGGCAGGCAGGTGTCAGCGCTTGAGGGTGGCGTTGAATCGGGCTGATGCCGCAGCAGCTTCCTGCAACAGCTGATTCCAGTCGTCAGGCGGGTGTCCGTTACCCAGCATGCGGCGGAACACCCTGTAGGCGTCGTCGCTGCTTTCGTAAGCGCGTTTGCTGTCGTCATCATTCACCCACGCCAGCACGATGATCTTGCTGGATGCGTGATAACGGAAAAACAAGCGATATTGTTGGAAGAATTTGGCACGGAACCAGTGCTTGTGTTCCGCGCCCAGTGTGCCGCCCATGCGATGGTCCGGGTTGCCGGGCGCCTGGGCAATGACGTCGAAGGCCAAGCGTCTGATGGCCTTCAATCGTTTTGCCGCATTTTTCTTCACGTATCCGACCGGGTCCTTCCTCTGAAGCACTTCGACTTCATCGATGAGCGCCTCGAGCTTGTCGAGAAAGAGGGGGTGGGCGAACACACTCCAGCCATGCACGCATAGAGGTTTGCGCCTCGTTTCAGTCATTCATCGTCCGCCGATAGAGGTTGATCGAGATCGATTTCAACGTCGCCAACCAGTGCATCCAGGCGAGCGACAAACTCTGCATCGACAACCTTCAAACGTTGCGGGTTCGTGGCGATATCCCGCTCCAGGAATTCGAGGAACTGCCCCACCGCAGGGTCTTCCTCGGCTGTCTCTGCGCGGGTCAGTATCACTGCTCCGTCAGGGCGGATCGAGTAGTGAATCTTGTCACGCTTTTTCAGGCCCAATGCGCGGCGAACGGTTTCGGGGACCGTTGTCTGGTAGCGCTCGGTCAGGGTCGATTCCGCTTCGAAGGTAGTAGCCATGGTCGTCAGTCCGCGAGGGGTAATATCGGCCACGGTAATGCGAGTGCATTACCTGGTCAATGCAGTTGCATTACCTCGTGTGTACTGGCTGATCAACGGTTTTTCTGGCTCAAGCCGCCCCGACCAGCACGGGCACCTTCACCCGGTCGATCACCTTGGCGCTGATCGATGGATCGAGCAGCCTGCCTAGCCGTGACAGGTGGCGGTGGCCAATGATGACCAGTTCGCACTCCAGCTCCCGGGCTTTGGCGATGATCGCCTCCACCGGCTGGCCGGCGACCATGCAGCCCAGGCTGTCGAACCCGGCTTCGCGCAGCGTTACCACGGCGCTGTTCACGGCGTGCTCGGCCTGTTGCTGTTCGTCGCAGGCGGCGGGGTATTCCTCCAACTCATCTTCGGTGTAGGCCGTGCGGTGGTCGTGCACGGCGAAGGTCGAGTCGATGGCCAGCAGCACATGCAGGGTGTGCTCGCCGGGGCGGCAGTAGCGCTGGGCGAGGGTGAGCAGGCTGGTGGCTGCCGGGGAGGCGTCGATGGCGATCAGAACCGGGTGGGGCATGGGCGATCCTTTGGAGAATGGATGGCAGTGCTGGCCTCATCGCCGGCAAGTGGCAACGGCGAACCGCGGCGCCCACAGGGAGATGCGCTGCCTGTAGGGGCTGCGGTTCGCCGCCGCGGCTTACCGGCGGTGAGGCCACACCATTGTCGATTCATTAACCTCTACGGATAAATGGTCCCCCACGCACGGCGCCATTGCGTCAGACGCAATCGGCCAACCTGTTACCATCGCGTTTCCCACAGCTGTCACGGAAAACGGCCATGCAACTCCCGGACATGAACCTGCTCGTCGCCCTCGATGTGCTGCTCGACGAAGGCAGCGTGGTCGGTGCCGCCCAGCGCATGAACCTGAGCCCGGCGGCGATGAGCCGGACCCTCGGGCGAATCCGCGAGGCCATGGGCGATCCGATTCTGGTGCGTGCCGGCCGTGGCCTGGTGCCGACACCGCGCGCGTTGGCCTTGCGCGAACAGGTGCATGGCTTGGTGGAGCAGGCCGGCCTGGTGTTCCGCAGCCGCGATGCCGTCGACCTGGCCAACCTCGACCGCGCCTTCAACATCCGCACCAACGACCTGTTCATTGCCCTTTATGGCGCGCAGTTGCTGCGCATGATGCTGGACCAGGCGCCGCGCACGGTGCTGCGTTTCGTGCCCGAGGGCAGTGGTGATGACGATGCGGTGCTGCGCAACGGGCAGATCGACCTGATTATCAGCTCGGCCATCGAGCTGGGGCCGGAGATCAAGGTGCAGAGCCTGTTCAACACCTACTTCGTCGGCCTGGCCCGTGAGGATCACCCGATCTTCGATGCCGCGATCACCCCCGAGCGTTTTGCCGCCTACCCGCAGATCAGCGTGTCCCGACGAGGCCGCGCCAACGGACCGATCGACGTGTCGTTGGCCAACTGCAAGGTGGAGCGGCGAGTGGCGCTGATCACCACCAGCTTCCATTCGGCGATGTTCTCGCTGCCGGATTCGGACCTGATCCTGCCGATACCGGCCAACATCCTCAACAGTGTGCAGCGCTTGAAGCTGCCGTTGCGTTCGTTCGAAATCCCGGTGCCGCTGGAGAAGGTCAACGTGATGCAGGCCTGGCATCCGCGTTTCGACAATGACCCGGCGCACCGTTGGTTGCGGCAGACGTTGAAGGCCTGCGGCAGCATCGATCCTTGATGGGCAACGTTTTGCGTTCCATGGCCGGCAGATCAACTTGGATTGCGTCTGACGCAACATAAAGCTGCCAACAAGTCAGTTTTCGTCAGCATTCGACCTTCTTAGACTTCACCCAGCCCTTAAAATGTTGCTGGAGATGTCTATCCATGAGTTCCCTGACCGCGCCTTGCGCCGCGCTGGCCGCCGCCCCTGCGCCGGCCGCCCCTGCGCAGACGGCGTTCGGCCTGCGGGTGGTGGTCGGGCTGTTCGGCGTGTTGCTGGCGGTGCTGTGCGCCGGGCTCAACGAGGCGGTGACCAAGATTTCCCTGAGCGACATCCGTGGCGCCATGGGCATCGGCGCCGACGAAGGTGCCTGGTTGCTGGCGGTGTATGCCGCCGCCTCGGTCTCGGCCATGGCCTTCGCGCCCTGGCTGGCCACCACCTTCTCGTTGCGTCGTTTCACCATGAGCGCCGTCGGCGTGTTCGCCGTGCTCGGCCTGATCCAGCCCTTCGCGCCCAACCTGCACAGCCTGATGCTGCTGCGCGTGCTGCAGGGCTTCGCCTCGGGCGCCTTGCCGCCGATGCTGATGAGCGTGGCGCTGCGTTTCCTGCCTCCGGGCATCAAGGTCTACGGCCTGGCCTGCTATGCCCTGACCGCCACCTTCGGACCGAACCTCGGCACGCCGTTGGCGGGCCTGTGGACCGAATACGTCGGCTGGCAATGGGCGTTCTGGCAGATCATCCTGCCGTCGCTGCTGGCGATCGCCTGCGTCGGCTGGGGCCTGCCCCAGGACCCGCTGCGCCTCGAGCGCTTCAAGCAGCTGGACTGGCGTGGCGTGTTGCTCGGCCTGCCTGCGATCAGCTGCATCGTCCTGGGCCTGTCGCTGGGCGATCGCTGGGGCTGGTTCGACTCGCCGCTGATCTGCTGGCTGCTCGGCGGCGGCGTATTGCTGCTGGTGCTGTTCATGTTCAACGAATGGTCCGAGCCGCTGCCGTTCTTCCAGTTGCGCATGCTCACGCGACGCAACCTGAGCTTCGCCCTGGTGACCCTGGCCGGGGTGCTGATCGTGCTTTCGGGGGTGGGCAGCATTCCGTCCGCCTACCTGGCGCAGATCCAGGGCTATCGCCCGGCGCAGACCAGCCCGTTGATGATGCTGGTGGCCATGCCGCAGCTGATCGCCCTGCCGTTGACCGCGGCGCTGTGCAACATCCGCGCGGTGGACTGCCGCTGGGTGCTGGCGACGGGCCTGGCCATGCTGGCGGTCTCGTGCGTGGGCAGCAGCCTGCTGACCTCGCAGTGGATCCGCGGCGATTTCTATCCGTTCTACCTGCTGCAGGTGTTCGGTCAGCCCATGGCGGTGCTGCCGCTGCTGATGCTTTCCACCAATGGCATGACCCCGCAGGAAGGCCCGTTCGCCTCCGCCTGGTTCAACACGGTCAAGGGCCTGTCGGCGGTGATCGCCGGCGGTCTGCTCGACGCCTTGGGTACCCTGCGCCGGCATTTTCATTCCAACCACCTGGTCGACAGCCTGGGCAACGCCCCATTGATCGACGACAACGCCGCTGGCCTGGCCAAGCGCATCCATGAACAGGCCCTGGTGCTGACCTCGGCCGACCTGTACCTGGTGATGGCGGGCATCGCCGTTGCCCTGATCTGCCTGATCCCCTTCGTGCCTACCCGGATCTTCCCGCCGCGTGCGGTGGCCTGAATCCGTGGATGAATCCGAGACCTTGAAATGACCAACAACCGCAAGACAATCCTTATCGGCTCGGTGCTCGTCGTGGCCGTGCTGGCCGCCATCGTCGGCCCCTGGATGTTCGGCAGCGACCACCGCCAGAGCACCAACGACGCCTACGTGACCGCCGACTACACCGTGGTCGCGCCGAAGGTGGCGGGCTTCATCAAGGAAGTGCTGGTGGAGGACAACCAGCAGGTGAAGGCCGGGCAGTTACTGGCGACCATCGACCCACGGGACTACCAGGCCGCCCTCGACGCGGCCCAGGCCCAGTTGCTGGTGGCCAGGGCGCAGAGCCTGGATGCCCGCGCCACCCTCGAGCGCCAGGCCTCGCTGATCGCCCAGGCCGAGGCCGCGGTGAAGGCGGCCCAGGCCGAGGCCGCGTTCGCCGATCACGAAGTGACCCGCTACAGCCGCCTGGCCGAGCAGGGCGCCGGCACCGTGCAGAACGCCCAGCAGGCGCGCAGTGGCGTCGACCAGGCCCGGGCCCGGCTGGCCAACACCCAGGCGGCGCTGGTGGCGACGCGCAAGCAGGTGGATATCCTCGGCGCCCAGGTGGCCAGTGCCGATGGTCAGTTGAAGCGGGCCGAGGCCGGCCTGGAGAAAGCCCGCCTGGACCTGTCCTACACCCGCATCACCGCGCCGGTTGACGGCATGGTCGGCGAGCGTGCCCTGCGCGTCGGCGCCTACGTCAATCCGGGCGCACGGCTGTTGTCGGTGGTGCCACTGGAGCGCGCCTACATCGTCGGCAATTTCCAGGAGACCCAGTTGACCCATGTGCAGCCGGGCCAGCCGGTTAGCATCAGCGTCGATACCTTCTCCGGCGAGAAACTCCACGGCCGCGTCGAGAGCATTGCCCCGGCCACGGGCGTGACCTTCGCTGCGGTTAAGCCTGACAATGCCACCGGCAACTTCACCAAGGTGGTGCAGCGCATCCCGGTGAAGATCGTCTTCGATGACGGCCAGCCGTTGTTGGAGCGCCTGCGGGTGGGTATGTCCGTGGAAGCAGTAATCGACACCCAGGGCGACAGGCTCGCGGGCAAAGAGGTGACTGCGCGATGAAAGTGGCGTCACGCTTGAGTCCTTTGCTGCTGGCCATGTTGCTTGCCGGCTGCACCCTCGGACCGGACTTCCATAGCCCGGCCAGCGAAGCGCCTCAGGATTGGGCCTCGCTGCAAGGCGAAGCAGCGGCCAGTCAGCCGGTAGCCGAGCCGTTGGAGCTGCGCTGGTGGGACAGCTTTCACGACGCCCAGCTGAGCGCGCTGATCCAGAAAGTCGCCGAGCGCAACCTCGACCTGCAGATGGCCAGCGCCCGCCTGCTGCAGGGCCGCGCCTTGCGCAGCACCGTGGCGGCTGACGAGATGCCCTCGGTGGATGTAAACGCAGGCTACAGCCGGGCGCGCAACAGCGCCGAAGGGTTGAACGACCCCTCCGGCAAGGCCGGCAAGTCGGCGTACAACCTGTGGCAGGGTGACCTTGTCGCCGGTTGGGAGCTGGACCTGTGGGGGCGTATGCGCCGCCAGGTCGAGGCCGCCGACGCAACCGTGGCGGTCGCCGAGAACGACCGCCGTGGCGTGCTGCTGGCGCTGTTGTCGGAGACCGCCGGCAACTACATCCAGCTGCGGGCCGTGCAGCACACCCTGGAGATCACCCAGGACAACCTCAAGGTTGCCCGGCACAGCCTGAAGCTGTCCGAAGGCCGCCAGGCCGAAGGTATCGCCACCCGGCTCGATGTCGCCCAGGCCAGCGCCCAGGTGGCGTCGATCGAGGCACGCCTGCCGACCCTGGAGGCCCGCCGCGACGACCTGATCAATGCCCTGAGCCTGCTTGCCGCCGAACCGCCGCGCAGCTTGCAGGCCCAACTGTTGCAGGGGGGCGAATTGCCCGCTCCGCAGCAGCGCTTCGCCATCGGCGTGCCGTCGGAGCTGGCCGAGCGCCGTCCGGATATCCGCCAGGCCGAGGCCCGGTTGCATGCGGCCACCGCCAGCATCGGCGTGGCCAAGGCCGATTTCTATCCGAGCATCCGTCTGTCCGGGAGTGTCGGCTTCCAGGCCATGCAACTGTCCGATTTTGGTGCCTGGGATTCGCGCAGGTTCGCCTTCGGGCCGCAGCTGTCGTTGCCGATCTTCGAGGGCGGGCGGCTCAAGGGCCAGTTGGAGCTGCGCGAGGCCCAGCAGCAGGAAGCGGCGCTGAACTACCGCAAGGTGGTGCTCGGTGCCTGGCATGAGATCGACGATGTGCTGCGCCTGTACAACGCCAGCCAGTTGCGCCGCGATCACCTGGCCGAGGCGGTGCGACAGAACCGCATCGCCCTGGAGACTGCGCAGCGCCAGTATGTGGAAGGCGCGGTGGACTTTCTCAACGTGCTGACGGTGCAGTCGGCGTTGCTGGCCAGCGAGGAGCAGTGGATCGACAGCTCGGCGGCGGTGTCGCAGGCGCTGGTGGGGCTGTACAAGGCGCTGGGTGGAGGCTGGCAGGCGTTCGATCAGGTCTGAGCAGTATCGCGGGGCTCCCAGGTATGCGTGGGAGCGGGCTTGCCCCGCGATGACTTCAGAGCGGTCGCAACAATCCGAAGCGCTTGCGCAACACCCAATCCAGCAGGCGCTGCGGCAACAGCCGGGCCATCAACGGCAAGGCCGTGCTGCCATTGCCGATACGCACCAGTGCAGGCACAGGCGATTTGCGCGTCGCCGCCAGCAATCCCTGGGCAAACACCGCTGCCGGTGTCGGTCGATCCTGCGAGGCTCGCGCCCGGGCCTGTACTTGCTCGCGCAACGGCCACCATGGCGAATTGCTCACCAGCACCTGCTCGGCCTGCTGTTGCGCATTGCTGGCGAACTGCGAGGCAATCGCCCCCGGCTGCACTTCCATGACCCTGACCCCGAAAGGCGCCAGCTCCAGGCGCAGGGCATCGCTCAGCCCGTGCACGGCGGCCTTGGAGGCACAATAGGCACCGGCGAAGGGCGTCACCAGCACACCCGACACGCTGCCGATGTTCACCACCAGCCCCCGGGAACGGCGCAGCAGCGGGAACAGTGCCTGGGTCACGCCGACCAGGGCGAAGACATTGGTCTCGAACTGCTGGCGCATGGCCTCGACGCCGCCGTCGAGCAGCGGGCCCATGGCGCCGTAGCCGGCGTTGTTGATCAGGATGTCGAGGCTTTGCAGCTCTTCGGCCAGGCGGGCGAGGGCATCGCCGTCGTTCACATCCAGTTGCCGGGCGTTGAAACCGGCAGCGGCCAGTTGTTCGACATCCTGCTGCTTGCGGGCGGTGGCCCAGACTTCATGGCCGGCATCGCGGAAGGCGTCGGCCAGGGCGCGGCCGATGCCGCTGGAACAACCGGTGATCAGGACGGTGGGCATGTAAAGGGCCTGTGATCGATAGATGGAATGGGTCGTCTGTGCCGACCTCTTCGCGGGTAAACCCGCTCCCACAGGGATCACCACAACCCTGTGGAAGCGGGTTTACCCGTGAAGAGGCCAGATCGGGCAACGAATCAATTGGCGAATGTACCTTGCAGGTGCTCGGCACGAAACTCCAGAGTTTGTGGCCGATAGCCAGAGCGCAGCGGTGGCAATGGCAGGCAGTCGCTCCATTCGGCGCCCGGCTGCAACTCGCCGGGGCCACGATAGCGCGGGGCGGCGTAGGTGTTCTCGGCCAGGTTCACGGTATCGCCCGGCGCGTAGGCGCCGACGCGCCAGCGCAGTTCGCTGAGCGGGGCCTTGTTGCCGTTCTTCATGCGTACCTGCAGGGCGCGGTCGGCGGGGCATTGATCGGGGGCGTAGGCCAGGCGGATATCGAGGCGGGCCAGTTGCGAGGCTTCGCGGGTATCCTGCCAGACCACGTACAGCGCCACCAGCCCCAGGCCACAGATGGCGGCCATGGAAATCGGCAGGGCCTTGGCCGGATAGCGCAGCAGCAGGACCAGCCAGGTGAGGATGAGCAGGGCGCCGATGATCATGGTGGAGCAGGCCTTGATGGCGGGGGTCTGATCATCGTAGCGGGAAATGGGTATTGGCTCAAAAGCGGGAGGGCTTCGCCCTCCTTTCGCGGCACAAGGCCGCTCCTACAGAGGGAACGCAAACCCCTGTAGGAGCGGCCTTGTGCCGCGAAAGGGCCGCAACGCGGCCCCAGAGCTTACTGCGCGATGGTCTTCACCGAAACCCCACGCTCCACTGGCGTCGAAGTCCGTCCATACACATCCTCGAAGCGCTCGATATCATCCTCGCCCAGGTAACTACCAGACTGCACCTCGATGATCTCCAGCGGGATCTTGCCCGGGTTGCGCAGTCGGTGCACCGAGGCGATGGGGATGTAGGTGGATTGGTTCTCGGTAAGCAGGAACACGTTCTCGTCGCAGGTCACCTCGGCGGTGCCGGACACCACGATCCAGTGCTCGGCACGGTGATGGTGCATCTGCAGCGACAGGCTGGCGCCCGGCTTGACGGTGATGTGCTTGACCTGGAAGCGCCCGCCCATGTCCACCGAATCGTACGAGCCCCACGGGCGGTACACCTCCAGGTGGTTCTGGGTTTCCGTGCGGCCCTGGGCGTCGAGGGTATTGACCAGTTGCTTGACCCCCTGAACCTTGTCCTTGTGGGCGATCATCATGGCGTCCTTGGTCTCGACCACCACGATGTTATCAAGGCCAATCACCGACACCAGCTTGCCGTTGCCGTGGATCATGCAGTTGCGGCTGTCCTGCACCACCACGTCGCCCTTGGTGACGTTGCCGTCGGCGTCCTTCTCGTGCACGTCCCACAGCGACGACCAGCAGCCGACGTCGCTCCAACCGGCCGACAGCGGCACCACGCAGGCGCGCTGGGTTTTCTCCATTACCGCGTAGTCGATGGAGTTGTCCGGGCAGCAGGAGAAGGTGGCCTCGTCGATGCTCAGCACATCGGCGTCCTCCTGGCTGCGTTCCAGGGCCAGCAGGCAGGTGTCGTAGATGTCCGGGTCGTGCTTTTTCAGCTCTTCGAGGAAGCGGCTGGCGCGGAACAGGAACATGCCGCTGTTCCAGAAGTAGCCGCCGGCGCGGACGAACTCGTTGGCGCGTTTCTCGTCGGGTTTCTCGACGAACTGCGCGACCCGCGCCACGCCCTCGGGCAGCAGCGCGTCCTGGCTCGAGCGAATGTAGCCGTAGCCGGTCTCGGGTTTGGTCGCCGGCACGCCGAACAGCACCATCTCGCCGCGCTCGGCGGCCACGGTGGCCAGGGCCAGGGCGCGCTGCAGGGCCTTCTGGTCCTCGATCACGTGGTCGGCCGGCAGTACCAGCATCAGCTCGTCACGGCCTTCGTTGACCAGCTTCATCGCGGTCATGGCCACCGCCGGCGCGGTGTTGCGGCCGAACGGCTCCATGAGGATGGCCTGGGTTTCCAGCTTCAGCGCGTTCAGCTGCTCCTGGACGATGAACTTGTGGTCCTTGTTGCAGACCACGATGGGCGTGTCCATGCCATCGAACACCAGGCGTTCGATGGTCTGCTGGAACAGGGTGTGTTCGCCGGTCAGGGCCAGGAACTGCTTGGGGAACTGCTTGCGCGACAGAGGCCACAGACGCGAACCGCTACCGCCAGAAAGAATTACCGGGATCATGATGTTTCTCCAATAAGGTCGTAAGAGGCAGGAATCAGTTGGTGGCTACAGGACGGGTGACCCACACTGGCGACAGGCTGCTGCCGCTGCCGGTGACGTACAGCACGGCGGCTTCGCCGCGCGCCAGGGCGACGGGTTTGACGTCGCCGACTTTCCTGTCGCCTTGATACAGGGCCAGGTTGACCTTGACCGGGTTGATCTCACGCTCGCCACGGCCCTTGGCAGCCACGGGGCTGACCACTTCGGTCTTGCCGTCGGCGGTCTTCAGGGTCAGCGACTGGTCGCTGAGGTTCTGCACCCGCACCAGGGCCTTCTGCTTGTTCTTGAACGGCGGTTCCTCGATCAGCTGAGGGTTGGCGCTGGCGCTGTTTACCAGGGTGTAGTACTTGTCGGCGGCGAGTTTCACCGGGACGCTCTTGCCGCCGACCTGGGCGGTGTAGTCACCGCCGGGCAGGAAGCTGAAGTCGCTGCTGGCCTGGGCGCCGACCTGCTTGATCTGGGTGTTGCCGACCGACGCGGCGGCCGGGCTTGCGGCGGCGTTGTACAGGCGCACGAAGGTCGAGCCCTTCGGCGCGCTCGGGCCGTACAGTGCGGCATCGGCGCCGGCGAAGGCCTGCAGCGAGGCCAGGGACAGGCCGGCGGCGAGGGTGAGGGCTTTGGCAATGGAAGTCTTGGTGGTCATGTGCGTATTCCTCTCTATCTTCAGTGGTCCGTCCGATTGGACGACAGGGCCAGGTTTTCTTCGGATTGGCGGGATTTCTTCAGCTGCGCGATCCACTGCGGATCGAAGGCGCTGAGGTCGTTCTTCATTGGCAGATACCGTTCGGGGAATTCCCACACCACGACCTGTGGCGGGGCGTTCTTGAAAGCGTCGCTTTGCAGGTACTTGAGCATCGGCAGCAGCGGGCCATGGCCGTCCTCGGCATAGTTGGCGACGTCGCTGCGCAGCGCCTGCTGCAGGGCGCCGAGGAAGTTCCAGTGCGGGTTGGCGCTGTAGCTGGTGCCCACCAGCGCCACCGGGATCCGGTTGTCGGCGAACAGCGCGTCGCCACCTTCGCCTTCGGCCTGCACCGGGTGGGTCTTGCGCTGCTGCAGGTTGTCCGGAGTCGGCAACAGGTTGCTGAACAGCGGATCCAGCGGCAGGAAGTTGGTCAGGTCGCCCTTGTACGGCGCGGTGGCGCCGGCCTCGGTGATGAAGGCCTGGGGTTCGCCGCTGAGCAGGTGCTGGCGACTGACCGCCTCGGCGATGGACTGCGCGACCACCTCGGCGCCCATCGGCGTCCAGTGGGTGTCGGTGCGCAGGAACACCTGGCCGCGGGCCTTGGCCTGTTCCAGCGGCGCCAGCAGGTCGGGAGCGAACACATTGGCCTGGCGCGCCTGGGCGTGGAAACGGTTGAACAGGTCGTCGTGCAGGCTGGCCGGCGCCTCCTTGCCGATGTACTCGGCGTACAGGCGTGCCTTGGCCGGCACGATCGCCAGCACCAGCTGGCTGCCGTGACGTTGCAGGGTGTCGCGGATGCCGCGCACCAGCGCCAGGTTGTCCTGCATCAGCTGCTCGGCGCCGGCGGTGGGCTTGAACTCTTCGTCGCTGAACAGCCACTGGTCGCGGCCCAGCACCACGCCTGGGCGGCCTTCGTTGAACAGCTTGAAGTCCAGGGCGGCCCACAGGTTGGTGCCCAGGCGCTTGATCGGGAACTGCTCGTCGTAGTGGGTCTCGGCGGCCTTGGCCAGCTTGCCGTCGAGCAAGGTCATGTGCCCGGTGCGGTTGAAGCTCTCCAGCCCGCCGAGGGAAGTCACGCCCAGGCCGACCAGCAGGCCCATGAACGACAGCGAATAGGTGATGCGAAGTGTCCGGTTCATGATCGGGGCCTCAGAACTGGAAGTAGAGGAAAGGCGAGTAGCTCTGCGCCGAGAGCTTGAGCACCGAGGCGGCGAACAGCAGCAGGACCAGGGCGCGGGTCATGATCCGCGTCCAGTCCAGGCCTACCGAGCCGTCGGCGTTGACCTGCACCGGGGTGGCCTTGGGTGCTGGCGTTGCGTTGCGGTAGAAGTCGCGCAGGCCGAAGAACGCCAGGGTCAGGTAGGCGACGATCAGCGTGGCCACCTGCAGGCCGGTGAGGTTGGCGCGGTTGAGTTCCGACAGTTGCCAGTCGCCGAAGCTGAACATGGCGCCATACATACGTGCGGCCACGTGCAGGTTTTCGGCGCGGAAGATCACCCAGCCGACCACCACCAGCAGGAAGGTGAAGGCCCATTTCACCGGGTTGAAACGCTGCGGGTTGGTGTCCAGGCCCAGCGCGCGCTCGATCGCCAGCCACATGCCGTGCCAGGCGCCCCAGATGATGTAGGTGAAGTTGGCGCCGTGCCACAGCCCGCCCAGCAGCATGGTCAGGAACAGGTTGCGGTAGGTGTTGAAGGTGCCTTTGCGGTTGCCACCCAGGGTGATGTACAGGTAGTCGCGCAGCCAGGTCGACAGGCTGATGTGCCAACGCCGCCAGAACTCGGTGATCGACTGGCTGATGTAGGGCTGCTTGAAGTTCTCCATGAAGCGAAAGCCCATCATCAGGCCCAGGCCGATGGCCATGTCGCTGTAGCCGGAGAAGTCGAAGTACAGCTGCGCGGTGTAGGCCAGCGCGCCAAGCCAGGCGTCGCCAGTGGTAGGGTTTTCCAGGGCGAAGCAGTGGTCGGCGACCACCGCCAGGGTGTCGGCGATGAACACTTTCTTGATGAAGCCCTGCATGAAGCGGGTGCAGCCTTCGGAGAACTTGTCCAGGGTGTGGGTGCGGTTGTTGAACTGGTCGACCAGGTCCTTGAAGCGCAGCACGGGGCCGGCGATCAGGTGCGGGAAGATCGCCACGAAGGCTGCGAAGTCGATCAGGTTGCGGGTGGCCGGGGTGTCGCCGCGGTACACGTCGATGATGTAGCTGATCGACTCGAAGATGTAGAACGAGATGCCGATCGGCAGCAGCACGTGGGTGAGGATGAACGGCTCCAGCCCCATCGAGGTCATGATCGCGTTGAGGCTGTCGACGCCGAAGTTGGCGTACTTGAAGTAGCCGAGGATGCACAGGTCGACGCCCACGCCGAGCAGCAGCCAGCGCTGCGCGGGCTTGGTGCGCACTCCGGCGGCGCCGACCTTCAGGCCGATCCAGTAGTTCCACAGGGTGACCCCGGCGAACAGGGCGAGGAAGTCCACCCGCCACCAGGCGTAGAAGATGTAGCTGGCAACCAGCAGCAGCAGGTTGCGATAGCGGTTCCCGCTCACGTAGTACAAGCCGAGGAAAACCGGCAGGAACAGGAACAGGAACACGTTGGACGAGAAGACCATCCCGGTTCTCCTTGTTGTTCACAGCATCCGGGGCACAGCGCCCCCCAACCCCCCGCGAAAATGCAGGGGAAACCTTTGTTGCCTCAACCATTGCTGGCGAGGGCTTCGCCCTCGTTTCGCGACACAAGGCCGCTCCCACAGGAGCCCCGTTCATCCAGCCAAGGTGCGCACCCTGTGGGAGCGGCCTTGTGTCGCGATGGGCCGCAACGCGGCCCCTGGCCTTACTTCTTTTCCGCGCTCGGGTCATAGACCCGCGTCACATCCCCACCCAGCCTGAAACTGTTGAACGGCTGCATGTCGTGCTTGCGCTCCAGGGTGTCGCCGACGCACTGGTACAGCGCGCACCACGGTTCGAGCCAGGCGTACTTGCTGTCGATCTTCAGGTCCTTGAGGTCCTGCTTCACGCCGGCGCGGGTGTTGAACTGGACCGGATCGCGGGCACCGGCCAGCACGCCTTCGCCGAGGCGCTGCAGGGCGAAGTTGTTTTCCTTGCGCAGGTCCACGCCGTTGGCCTGGGCGAAGCTGGCGATCATCGCCAGCGGCGGCAGGGCGTAGTTGTGGTAGGCCAGGGCACGCTGGCGGCGCTTGAGCTCATTGGGCAAAAAACCCTGCTCATCGACCTGGTTGGCGCCGACCTTGTATTCCTTCACCGCCCAGTCGAACAGGTCCTGGCGGTCGGTGGCCACCGCGGTGGCCATCACCGACCAGGCCGCCCAGTAGCTGTGGTTGTTGATCTTCTCCAGCGGCAGGTCGCTCCAGTCGCGCACGGTCTGCCGGGCCAGGCGCACGAACCATTTCTCGATCTGTTCGGCCTCGGCCCGGTGCGCGGCCAGCGGCTGCGAGTTGGAGAACTTCAGGCGCAGCCACGATCCGCTCATGCTGCCCAGCGCCCATTTGCGCATGGACTTGCCGGTGTGGTTGTAATCGGTGGACATCAGCGCATCGGCGCGCGCCCAGGTGTCGAGCCAGGTCAGTGCGCAGTCCAGTTGCGCCGGGCGGCCGTCGCGCATGTACTGGCCGACCATCTTGCTCACGCCCTTCTCGAGGGTGGTGATGTCCTCGGTGGATTTGCGAAAGGCTTTCTCCGATGCGGCATTGAGCGTCGCCCGGGCCTTGTCCGAACCTTCGTACTTGCTGCGGAATACCAGCGCGCCGGTATAGGGCTTGGGCGCGGCCTCGCAGCTGAAGTTACCGTCGCCGGTCTTGAGTTTCTCGATGCCCTCGTAGTAACCCTGGGGCGGTACCAGCGCGGCCTGCGCCGCGCCGCCGAACAGGGCGAGGGCGAGCAGGGCGGGTGCGGTCTTGCGATGGATGGATGTCATGGTCGCCTCACTGGCCGGCCTGCGCGGTGTGCTGCGCGGGGCTGGCGAAGTTGTTGCGTTTGCAGAGTTTGGCTTCGACTTTCTGCGTGCCGCTTTCCGGTCCCTGGACCTCCAGGGCGAGCAGGTTCTGGCCTGCCCAGTCTTCGTCCTCGCGCATCTGGAAGACGAAGCGTCCGTCGGTGTCGGAGGTCTCGGGCTTCTCGATCTTGATGTCCTCGTGGCGGCCGTTGAGGTACCACAGGGTGGCCTGCAGCACTTTCACCGAGGTGTCCTCGAACTTGATGTCGAGCTGGTGGTTGCGGTTGACCAGGTCCTTGATCACGCCATTCTTGCCGTTGACCATCAGCTCGTTCTTGCCGGGCTTGAGGGTGGCGCTGGCGCTCATCTGCGCGGGACGGTCGTCGCAGCCGTCGTCGAGCAGGCCGAGGATCTGCCGCCAGATGGTTTCCTGGTCCAGGCGGTAGAGCGGGGAGAACTCCCAGACCAGGATCTTCGGCGGGTTGTTCTGGAACTCCTCGCTGCCCAGGTACTGGATCATCGAACCTTCCAGGCCGCCCCCAGGGAAGGCGACGTTGAGCACATCGGCGCCGATGTACTGCTCGAGGAAGCCCGAGAAGTTGTAGTTCTTGCCGCTGTGGCTGGTGCCCACCAAGGTGATCTGCGCGTTGCCCGAGTCGCCGAACAGGTCGTCGCCGCCGCTGGCGCCGCCCTTGGGCTCGGTGGCGAACTGGTCCATGTACTGCACCGCGTAGCTGGTGCCGCACAGCTGGCCAGCGACGTTGTGCAGGGTGCCGGTCTTGCCCATGCGTCCGGACTTCCTGGTCTCGAACTCCTTGCGTGGGATGCCTTCGAAGGCCGGCATCTTGTGCACGGTGTCGGCGACGATCTTCGCCGCGCGCTCGGCGCCGTAGGGCGTCCAGTGCTGGTCGCCGCGGAAGTAGAAGTCCTTGCCCTGGTCGGCGGCGGCCAGTTGCTCGTTGGTCAGCGGCGACAGGTCGGGCACGTTGTAGCCCATTTTGCTGAAGCGCTGGAGCATGGCCTGGTAGTTGCGCAGCGCCTTCTGATAGTCGAAGGCGGCCTTCTCTTCGGGGTTGAGCATGTTGCGGTTCACCAGGCCACGGGTCGGCTGGTACACCACCACCAGCTCGACGCCGCGCTTCTTGAATGCGTCGTGCACCTGCTGCAGGCGCTTGTAGCCGCCCGGGGTGGTGTCGAACTCGGTGCGCAGGTCTTCACGGGTGCGGAACAGCCAGTCGCCCTGGGCTTGCACCAGGGTGGTGAAGTTCTGCTGGTAGCGCGTGGTGTAGCGGCTGGCGTCGTGGGCCTCGGGGCACAGCTGGCAGCACGGCTCGGCGTTGAAGGTCGGTGCCTTGACGTCTTCGGCGCGCACGCCCTGGCTGATGGCCAGGAGGGCGGCGGACAGGCCCAGCAGTTTCATCAGGTGTGGAGTCATGGTCTGGGCTTCCTTAGTCGATCATTTCGGTCTGGCGTTCGACCGGGTCGATCAGCACGGCCTTCTGCTGGCGCACCAGCAGGTCGAGGATTTCGTCCTGGCGCTCGCCGAGCACGCCGTTGAAGCTGATGCCATTGGCCTTGCGCGGCATCAGCATCGACACCTTGTACAGCTCCACCGACAGCGGCGAGTCGATCGACAGCGGGCCGGAGCCGTTGGCCGCCAGCTCGCCGCCGACCACGATCAGCGACACCTTGGTATCGAACGGGTCGAGGGCGATGTCGCGGTCGGTGTCGGACAGGTCCTTGATGTGGCCGTATACGCCCACCAGGCCGTTGGCCATGGCGACGTTCTCGTACAGGCGGATGTTCACGCTGTTGCGCACGCGGATGCCGTGGCGACGGTTGTTGATCAGCTTGTTGCCCCAGATCAGGTTGTCGCCGCTCTCGTACAGGGTGATGCCGTCGGTGTGGTTGCGGTAGATCTCGTTGTAGGCGATCAGGTTGTTGACGCTGTTGCGGTCGATCACCACGCCGGAGAGCTTGTTGTCGTAGCTCTTGTTGTTGATGATCCAGCTGTCGTTGACCTCGCGCGAAACGATGATCCCGTGCTTCTTCTTGGTCCCGTACACGGTGTTGCCGGCGATGATCAGGCGGTGCGAACGGTCGTGGGGGTCGATGCCGTAGACGATGTTGTCGCGGTAGGTGCTGTCCTTGACCACGAAGTCGCTGGTCTCGTAGCAGTAGAAGCCGTACCACATGTCGCTGAACTCGGAGCCGATGATCCAGCCGGTCGGCTCCGGGCGGCCCATCTGTTTGGCCATGTTCGGTGTGTACTGCGAGATGCTCACGCCGTAGGACTTGGACTTGGCGTAGCCGAAGCTGGCCATCTTGCTGTTGACGATGTAGGTCTCGGTGCCGCCCCAGCTGAGCAGGAATGGGCGGAATTCGTCGGGCTTGCGGAAGGTCGCCGGGCCGTTCGCCTGCTCGCGCCATCCGGTGACCTGAGTGTCGCTGACGAACAGCTTGCCGTCGTTGACGATGAACGAACCGCCTTCCTCGGACAGGCGCAGTTCCTTGACCTTGCCGTCGATCTCCAGCACGCCCTGGCGCCCGACCACGATCGGCAGGCGCGCGAGGTAGACGCCCGGCGCGGTCTCGCGCAGGTACTGGTCGGGCACCTTCCTGCTCAGTTCCACCAAGTCGACATGCCCGTCGTCGACGAAGATCGCCTGGGGAATGCCGTGCTGGCGGCGGACCCATTCGGCGCCTTTGTTGTCGCCGCCGATGAACTCCTTGAGGGTGTCCTCCTGGAGCATGCGGCGCACGCTGACCTTGCCCTTGTGCGTGCGGTCGATCTTCTTCTGCACGGCGGCGGCGGTGTAGCCGGACAGGTCGGGCAGCTTGGGCGGGTCCATCTTCAGCGGCTCGATCGGCGCGCTGGAGACGGTATAGGTCTTGGCCTGTTGCAGCCCTTTGGCCATTTCGGGCTCGGCGGCCTGGGCCAGGCCACCGGCCAGCAGCAGGGCGCTGGCGAGCAGGCTGTGGCGAAGGTTCGGGTGCAGGTTCATGGCTATCCTCTCCCGGCCTCAGTAGCGCCAGATCACGTCGACGAAGGCGCGGTGCATGTACGAGTCGGCCTCTTTGCCATAGGCATCGCCCGGCTTGAATACACCGGCGCGCAAACGCACCAGGGCCGACGGTTCGTCGATCGACTGGCTGATCGAGGCCGGCAGCAGGCCTTGCTTGAAGTACTTGGTCACGACCACGTCCATCTCCTGGCCCAGGTCTTTCTCACCCTGCACCAGCGGGCGGTTGATGCCGCCGTCGTCGACCACCGCGTTGATGCCGCTGGAGCCGATGTTCTGCTTGCCGTCGACGCGCCAGAACTTGTGGTAGATGAAGCTGGCGTCGTAGTCGTCGCGCAGCTGCCAGGAGGCGAACAGGGTGGCCGCCTGCAGGTTGCCCAGCTCGCCGCGGAAGGCTTCGCCGAAGCGGTGCACGCGCGAGCGGGTGCCGGTGAAGTTGGAGCGGTTGCTCTCAAGGCCGGTCTGCTCGAAGTTGTTCGAACCGTCGCTGCCACCGCCGCCGCTGCCCCGGGCGTAGGCCGCGCCGACCTGCCACTGCGGGTCGAGGCGCAGGCGGATGCCGAGGTCGGTGGCCCAGGCGTTGACGTCGCCGCTCTGCTTGCCGGTGGCGACCTGGTCGTTGCCCACCGCCTGGCTGCTGAGTGTGTCGCGATCGCCGGTCAGCCAGGTGACGCTGCCCCAGTAGTTGACGGTATGGTCGTTGCGCCAGTTGTAGGCGTCGCTGTTGGCCTCCAGGCCCAGCCAGGTCAGGTCGCCCGTGCGGGTCTTGTCGAGGGTGTCGACGGTTTCGCCGGGGTTCTTCAGGCTGCCGCCGTCATGAGTGTGGTGGGCGCGCAGGCCGACCCAGTGGCCGGGTGTCCACTGCGTGGCGACATTGCCGTAGACGTGGGTGCGGTCCTTGTCCTCCGGGGCCAGCTCGGTGAGGTCGGTGCGGTATTCGCTGAAGCGCTGGGCCACGCCCAGGTCGGCCTTGAGCAGGGTGGTGTCGAAGGTCCAGTTCAGCGCCTCGATGTTGGTGTCGCGCCACATGCCGTCGTCGCTGCGCAGGCGCTGGCGGCCGAAGCGCAGCTGCTCGCCGGGGTAGGGGGTCAGGCCGCTGTAGCCGATCCAGAACTCGCGCATGGCCAGGTAGCTCTTGTCCGGCTTGCGGCTGTCGTCGCCGTTGTCGCTGGTGGTGCCGTCGTCGTTCTGGCGCAGGGTGTCGGTCTCGATGATGTCGGTGGCGGCCACCGCCTGGCCCATGGCGAAGGCGCTCCAGTGGCCGCGCTCGCCGTACACCCAGGGCCGCAGGTCCAGGCCCAGGCCGTTGACGTCGCCGCCGGAACGGGTGCCTAGGTCGCGGTCGTCTTCCGACTGACCGGTGATCTTCACGTCGAGGCCAAAGTTCTTCTGCGCGGTTTCGGCCGCCAGGGTCGGCATCGACCACAGCAGGGCGAAGCCCAGGCCGATGCCGGCTTTCACGAAGGGGTTGAGCGTCATAGCGAATCCTCGGCGTCTACGTCGTCTTTCTCGTCCTGCAGCGCTTCGATGGCCAGGGTGCTGTTGGCACCCTGGGCCATGCTGCCGCGCGCTTGCTTCTCCTGCGCCAGCAGGTTCTGCGCCTGGCTGCGCTGCTCGGGCGTGAGCTGCTGGTCGAGCTGTTGCAGCAGTTCGGTCGACTGCGGGGTCGGGTTGACCTGTGAGAGCTGGGCGAACACCCAGGCATTGGTCGGCGCCGGACGAATGCCGTGGCCTTCGCTGAACAGCTGGGCCAGGGCGTAGTCGGCGCTGTTCTGGCCGCCGCGGGCGGCGGCCAGCAGGTGGTCCACGGCTTTCTGCGGCTCGACCTGGCCCAGGTAGCCACGGCGGTAGAGCTGGCCGAGGTAGTAGTCGGCGCTGACCTCGCCGGTATCGGCGGCGGCCTGCAGGTGCTCCTGGGCCTTCTGCGCGTCGGCGGGCACGGTCTTGCCTTCGTAGTAGAGGCGGCCCAGCAGCAGTTCGGCGCGGGGCTGCTCGGCCTCGCGGCCCTTGTCGATGTAGGCCATCAGCTGGTCGGTGTCGCCCAGCTCGGGGAAGTCGTAGAGCAGTTGCGCCAGGCTCACCCACGAGGCCGGGTTGGCCGGAGCGATGTGCTCGAGCAGGTCCTTGGCGGTCTTCTCGTCGGTCTGGCCGAGGCTGCGGTCGGCCAGCACCCGGGCGACGCTGTCGACCCGGGTGGCCGGCACGGCGCCACGGGCATGGGCGGCCTTCAGTTGTTCGAGTAGGGCGGCCTGCTGGTCGGGCTGGGCGCGTTTCTGGTAGACGGTGGCCAGCTCGACATAGCAGATGTCGGTGGTGGCCAGCGCCGCCTTGCAGATCTTCTCCACATCGCCCAGGTGCTGGTCGTAGGTGCCCTGGGTGCGGTACAGCAGGACCTGGGCCAGGCCCGCCTCAGGGTTGCCGGCGGCGCGCCACTGGTCGATCTGCTGCTGGGCGTTGACCTTGGGGAAGCTCTGCGGGTACTGCAGGTAGAGCATCGCCAGCGGGATCAGGGTGTTGCTTTCGCCCTGTTGTGCGGCGTGCTTGAGCAGGGTTTCGGCCTCCTCGCGTTCGGCCTGGGTGCTGTCGGGCTTGGCCACCAGCAGGCGGCCGAGACGCGCCTGGGCACGGGGCGAGGTGGCGGCGGCGGCGCGATAGGTGTCTTCGGCCTCCTTGAGTTTCGCCGGGTCGCGGGTGGCGACCTGGATATCGGCCAGGCCTACCTGGGCATCGCTGTAGCCGAGGTCGGCCAGGGCCTTGTAGTTGCGCTCGGCGGTGGCGGTGTCGCCGCGCTTGAGTGCTTCGTTGGCCAGGCGCTGGTCGGGCAGGCCGGCGCAGCCGGCCAGGGTGATGGCGGCGGCCAGGGCGCACCATGCCAATGGGCGGGCGCTGCGCACCCGATCGCGACACAAGGCCGCTCCCACAGGGATCGAGTCGATCAGGACTGGCGCGGACGCTGTGGGAGCGGCCTTGTGTCGCGATCGAGGGCGCAGCCCTCGCAACACAGGCGACACCGACCCCACTGCAGAATCACGGTTGAAAGGTTTCATTATCAGATCCTCTTACAACCCACGAGCCACGGCCTTGTCGATCAGCCAGTTCAGCGACGGGCCACGGTCGCTGTTGACCGAGGCCGGGCGCCCGGCGAGCTCGGCCGGCAGGCCGCCGTCTGGCTTGATCTGCACGCGGATGTCGGAGGCCAGGTTGTCGGTGTCCAGGCTCGAGCTGCCGGTGATCCGGCCGGTACGCACTTCATCTTCGCCGGCGATCTGGAAGTTGACCCGGGTGCCCGGCTTCACTTCGTCGAACTGGCGATAGCTGAAGCGCGCCTCGATGGTCGGGACGCTGGTACGCGGGATCAGCGCGAACACCGGCTGGCCCTTGCTGGCGTACTGGCCGTCATCCACCAGCTGGCGCGAGACCACGCAGTCGCACGGGCTGGTGAGGGTGCCGGAGAGTTGCTTGCCGAACAGTTCCTCGACCTTGGCCGGCTCCAGTTGCGAGTCGTCCAGGTGGCCCTTGAGCAGGTCGAGCATGCTGGTATTGAAAGTCGCCAGCGGCGCGCCCTTGGCCACGGTCGCGCCGTTTTCCACCAGGCTCTGCACGCTGCCGTCGCGGGGCATGGTGACGTTGGTGGTGGGCACCGCGACCACGCCTGCCTCGGCGTGGCTGACGAAGTACAGGCCGTACAGCGACTTGGCGACGAAACCGAAGGCCACCAGGCCGACCACGAACACCCCGGCGGTCACGGTGACCGCGCGCAGGCGGCCAAAGGCGGAAAGGCCCGAGCCACCGTCCTTGTGCTTGCGCGCCTTGGTGAAGTTGTCGCGCTGCAGGGTACTGAGCACGTCACCGACGCTGATCAGCTCGCCGGACAGGTGGCTGGTGATGATGTGGCGCAGGGTGGCGATGTCACGGGGCTCGAGGTTCTGGAACTCGGCGCCGGTGCGGGCGGTCTCGCGGCTGCTGGTGCGTACCAGCAGTTCGACATCCATCGACAGGCCGAGGTTGTCGACCACGAACTGCAGGCGGCCGCGCAGCACTTCGCCTTCAGGCAGAGGCTTCTTGGCGTGGAAGGACAGGCCCCCGGCGGACAGGTCGTCAACCTTCACCTCGTGCGCTTCGCGGTTGCCGTCCAGGTAGCGCAGCTTGGCGGGGATGCGCACCCGGGCGTGCTGGCGCTGCGCTTCGGATTCATGCACGACATTGACGTTCACGGCGGTATTCATGGCGATATTCGTTCCTGTTGTCCGATCCGGGGGCTCACACGACCATGAACAGCACGGCGACGAAGATGCTCGCGGCCGAGAAGGTCATGGTCCGCGAGGACCAGGTGTTGAACCATTGTTGAAAACTTGCGAGGTCGCGTTTGAGAGCAGTGGGCTGGCGGGTCCAGGACTGCCTGTCGAGGCGGAAGAACACGTAGATCTTCATCACCGCGCCGACGATCTGGTTGTAATAGAGGATCAGCGGGTAGGCCGGGCCGACGTTGTGACCCGAGCACAGCAGCATGATGGTGAGGATCAGGCGGGTGATGCCGATCCACAGCAGGTACACCAGCAGGAACTGCAGGCCGAACTTGAAGCTGGCGATCACCGCCACGGTCAGGCCCAGCAGGCTGGTCCACATCGACACGCGCTGGTCGAGCAGCACGATGCTGGTGAACAGCCCCAGGCGCTTGAGACCCAGGCCCAGGGCGCGGGAGTTCTGCCGCAGGTTGTTGCCGTACCAGCGGTACATCAGCTTGCGGCTGGCCTTGACGAAACTCTTCTCTGGCGGGTGCTCGACCGTGTTGATCGCGGCATCGGGCACATAGAAGGTGTCGTAGCCCAGGCGCATCAGGCTGAACCAGCTGGACTTGTCATCGCCGGTGAGGAACTTGAAGCGGCCAAGGCGCCAGTGCATCAGCGAGTCGCTTTCGACGTCGGCGATGAACTCGGGGTTGGTCACCACGCTTGCGCGGAACATCGACATGCGCCCGGTCATGGTCAGCACGCGCTTGGACAGGGCCATGGAGCACATGTTGATGTGGCGCTGGGCGAAGCGCAGCTTGTGCCACTCACTCATGATGTAGCCGCCGCGCACTTCGCAGAACTCGTTGGTGGTCAGGCCACCGACGTTGGGGTACAGGCCGAACCACGGTACGGTCTTGCGCACCACGCCCTCGGCCAGCACGGTGTCGCCGTCGATCACCGCCACCACGGCGTTTTCATCCGGCAGCATCCGCGAGATGGCGCGGAAACCATAGGCCAGGCCGTCACGCTTGCCGGTGCCGGCGATGCGCACGATGTCCAGGGTCACGTGGGACGGCGGGTTGTACTTGGCCCACAGGCTTTTCACCAGCAACTCGTCGGACTTCTCCACCAGCGAGCAGACCACGGTGGTGGGGAAGCCGCAGTCGATCGCCTCGCGGATCACCGAGCTGTACACCTGGGCGGTGGTCAGGGCCTCGATGCGAAAGCTGGTGACCATCAGGTACACGTGCGAGGGGGCGGCCGCCTGGCCGAGTTTCTGCACCTTGCGGCGCAGGTAGGGGTAGACGATGTACAGGAAGATCATGCCGCGGATGAAATGGGTGGCACCCATGGAGTAGCGCCAGATGCCGACGGCGCCGACCAGGAAGATGAAGTGCTTCGACTGCGAGTCGAAGATGTCGCTGGGCAGGGCCAGGGCGATCAGCATGAGCAGGCTCATGTAGAGCAGCCAGCCGGCGCATTGCAGCAGCATGGTCTGGAACCTTTGCATGTTCGGCATCCGTCGAGAATTCGGGGAAGGACGGGCGGCGCGCTGGGGAGGTACGCACCGCCCGGCCGGGTTTACCAGCAGATACCTTCGGTGCGGCTGGTGGCGCAGGTCGGCTTGCTCATGAAGCCAACCAGGTCGATCACCTGCTTGCCTTCCGGTGCCTGCTGGGCCAGGGCACGGAACTGCTCGTCACGGTTGCCGAGGATGATGATCTCGGCGTTGTCCACCACCTGCTCGAAGTTGGCGTTGAGCAAGGAGGAGACGTGGGGGATCTTCGACTCGATGTAGTCCTTGTTGGCGCCGTGGACACGGGCGTACTCGACGTTCTGGTCGTAGATGTCGAGCTGATAGCCCTTGCCGATCAGGCGTTCGGCCAGCTC
Organism: Pseudomonas mosselii; assembly: GCF_003205295.1. Taxonomy (GTDB): domain Bacteria; phylum Pseudomonadota; class Gammaproteobacteria; order Pseudomonadales; family Pseudomonadaceae; genus Aquipseudomonas; species Aquipseudomonas mosselii_B. The sequence continues at coordinate 113,089 of NZ_QJRP01000005.1, read as the reverse complement.
CACCAGCGGGCTTTCGCGCAGGTCGTCGGTGCCGGCCTTGAACGAAAGGCCGAGCAGGGCGACCCTGCGCTTGTCGTGGCTCTCGATGATGTCGAAGGCGTTCTGCACCTGGGATTCGTTGCTGCGCATCAGCGAGTCGAGCAGCGGGGCGCGCACGTCGAGGCTGGCGGCGCGGTAGGTGAGGGCGCGCACGTCCTTTGGCAGGCACGAACCGCCGAAGGCGAAGCCCGGGCGCATGTAGTACTGCGACAGGTTCAGCGCCTTGTCCTGGCAGACCACGTCCATCACCTCGCGGCCATCGACGCCTGCGGCCTTGGCGATGTTGCCGATCTCGTTGGCGAAGGTGACCTTGGTCGCGTGCCAGACGTTGCAGGTGTACTTGATCATCTCGGCCACTTCGACCGGCTTGCGGATGATCGGCGCGTCGAGTTCTTCGTACAGGGCCTGCAGCACGTCGCCGCTGGCGCTGTCCAGTTCGCCGATGACGGTCATCGGTGGCTGGTCGTAGTCCTTGATCGCAGTGCTTTCACGCAGGAACTCCGGGTTGACCGCGACGCCGAAGTCGACGCCGGCCTTCTTGCCCGAGCAGTCTTCCAGAATTGGAATGACCACGTTCTTCACGGTGCCCGGCAGCACGGTGCTGCGCACCACCACGGTGTGACGGCTAGCCTTGTCGCGCAGCACATAGCCGATCTCGCGGCACACCGACTCGATGTACTCCAGGCCCAGGTCGCCGTTCTTCTTGCTCGGCGTGCCGACGCAGATCATCGACACGTCGCTGGCGCGGATGGCTTCGGCGAAGTCGGTGGTGCCGCGCAGGCGGCCGTTGGCGATGCCTTGCTGCAGCAGCTCTTCGAGGCCCGGTTCGACGATGGGCGACTTGCCCTTGTTGATCAGGTCGATCTTGGTGCTGGAAACGTCCACACCAATCACTTCATGGCCTCGTGCCGACAGGCAACCTGCACAGACTGCACCCACATAACCCAAACCAAAGATGCTGATACGCATCGCATTCACCTCGTGTGTTTATCACGCCAGCCCTTCAGCGAAGAGCCGACCGGGTTGATTGACCAGCAGTATTCGGGCGCACGGATCCATGGCGAATTGACACTTCACCGAACGCAGGCATGAATAAATCCGGAGCGCAAAAAGTTATGCACTCAAAGTTGGCAGTCAAAGGCCAGTATTTAAAATGGCGTGCCCTGAAATGCAGCCGTCTTTATTGCAATTCACCGTTGGCGAAGTGCTGTGCTTGTTTTTTCAAGTGGATAAATCCTTTGAAATCAACCACTAGGACGAATTTTAGGGGCGCTTGTCTCCTGCATGGATCATGGCTTTTTGGCACTTCCTGTACCGCCGTTGAAGTTTTCGGGCCGTTTGAGAATGGCGGCCCTTTGTCATCTGTAAGTCATTTCTCACGCCGGGCGCTTGAAACTCGTTACGGGTGCTATGAGCCATCTCCATTGGCAGAAGTTCCGGGGGCGGTTTCGTCACGATGAAAGATTTCTAAATATTTTTTCAGAGGGAAATACTTTCAATCTGATAGCACGCAGCAGTTTCGTCCCCGTATATAAAGGGCGAAATCGCAGGGGGATGGTTATAGGCCAGCATGCGAAAATTTTTTTCAATTTTCGTCAAAAAACTACGAACGGTCTTATGGCGTTTTGCAATAAGGATAGGGTGGATGGTTTTTTGGCGTCTGTTATTTGGCGATCTTCAAGCGCAAGCGTGCCCTGTTGCAGGGCGAGGGGGGCTACTTCGCAGCTCTTTCGCGGCACAAGGCCGCTCCTGCAGAGAACAGCGCGGTCCCTGTAGGAGCGGCCTTGTGCCGCGAAAGGGGCGCAAAGCGCCCCCGGGACCATCAGCCCTCAGCGTGATCGCGCAGGAACACCAGATGATCTGGCTTCGACTGCTCGGCACTGTAGTAGTAACCCTGCACATCAAAGCGCTTGAGCTGCTCCGGATCGTTGATCCGCTCCTGGATCACGAAGCGGCTCATCATCCCGCGGGCCTTCTTGGCGTAGAAGCTGATGATCTTGTACTGGCCGTTCTTCAGGTCCTTGAAGTCGACATTGATCACCTGCGCCTTCAACGCGCTCTTCTTCACCGCGCTGAAGTATTCGTTGCTGGCCAGGTTCAGCAGCACGTCGTCACCCTGGTCGGCCAGGGCCTGGTTCAGCCATTCGCTGATGCGCGTGCCCCAGAAGGCGTACAGGTCCTTGCCGCGGGCATTGACCAGCTTGGTGCCCATTTCCAGGCGGTAGGGCTGCATCAGGTCCAGCGGGCGCAGCAGGCCGTACAGGCCCGAGAGCATGCGCAGGTGGTCCTGGGCGTAGCTGAAGTCGTCCTCGCCCAGGCTTTCGGCGTCGAGCCCGGTGTACACGTCACCCTTGAACGCCAGCAGCGCCTGCTTGGCGTTGGCCGGGGTGAAATCCGGGGTCCAGCTGCCGAAGCGTGCGGCGTTGAGGCCGGCGAGCTTGTCGGAGAGGTGCATCAGCTCGGCGATCTGTGCCGGTGCCAGTTCGCGCAGTTGCACGATCAGTTCCTGGGAGTCGTCCAGGTACTGGGGCAGGGTGTGGCGCTGGGTAACCGGCGGGGTGTCGTAGTCGAGGGTCTTGGCGGGGGAAATCACCGTCAGCATCGGGTCGGCTCCTGGAATCGTCGGGCGAATTCTACGGGGCCGCTGGCACAACGCCAAACTATGGCGACGATAGTCACCGAACATCGCCACATTAAACCGCGGGCGGTCGCGCTATAGTGCGCGCCATGCCTTCAAGGAGATTGCTCATCGTGCGTATCGCGTTTGCCCTGTTCGCCGGGCTGCTCAGCCTGGGCGCGCAGGCGGCCCCGGCGGATTTCGTCAGTTTCGACCGTGAGCTGTGGCCCGAGCAGCTGGACAGCCCGACGCTGTTCGACGTGGCGTCGCGGGCGGAGATCCTGTCGTTTGCCCGGGTGCTGCACGAAAGCGAGATGCTCGACGAGCAGGCGCTCAAGACCCGGCTCGGCCTGCGCCAGGTCAACCTGACTGTCGTGCGGGCTGTACGGGCACGTCTGTGGCAGCGCCTGTGGACAAGTTATCAACAGGCGCAGAAGAGTTGCGAGCAGGATGCCTCATTCTGCTACCCGGTCGAGTCCATGGCCGACCTGCGCACGCAGTCCGCCGTTTTCGCCGAGGATGTCGGCACGTTCTATACGGGATGGGTCGAACCCAGCCATCAGTTCCACACTCGCTATCTGGACGAGCAGTTGCGCAAGGCCGCGCTGTTCCCGCAGACCACCAGCGAGGTGGCCAAGCTGTCCAACCGCGAGCGCAATGGCGATGCACTCAACGACCGGATGTTTCTCCTGACCTTCGTCGGCGGCCCAGGGCCCCAGGGCGGCGGCACCGATGCGGTGGCCGCCTACCTGCGGCGGCAGAAGCTCGACGGGATTTTCTTCGTGCTCGGCAATCGCCTGCAGCAACGTCGCGACGCCGGCCCGGTGGATGAGCTGTATGCCGGCCAGTGCGTGGGTATCCAGGGCTGGGAGTACCGCTCACATGCCCAGTGGCAGGACTGGCAGGACTCGCTGCGTCGCAGCCAGGCACGGGTCCAGGCCGACCTGGCGGAGCAGTATGTGCCCTTGTTCCGCCCGCCCTACGGCCAGCGCCGGGGCGATGGCGAGGCATTCATGGACAGCCAGCAGATGCAGGTTTCGCTGTGGGACATCGACGCCCAGGATGACGGGCCGCTGACCGCCGAAGCCTCGGCACAGCGGGTGCTGACGCTGATGCTGCTGTGGCGCAAGGGCGTGATCCAGTTCCGCGACAATCAGCCCAAGGCGCAGCCGGCGCTGGAGTGGTTGCTGCAGCATACTGCCCAGAGCGGGATCGGCTGGGAGGATTGCCGGGAGTACGCTCGGCGGGAATAAAGGAGATCGGGCGGGTTAGTGCGCCAGGGCGCCGCATTGCGCCTCCCGTTGCATCGACTCCAGGTTGCGTTCGATCGTCTCGCAGATCGTGTCCATCGGAATCTGGTGTTCGCTGAAGCGGAACGGGCTCTGCAGGTCCGTGCCGATCCGCTCGATGGCCAGCAGCATGAAGCCCACCACCGTCGAGGCCAGCGGCGTGAACCAGCCCAGCGACTCCACCAGCCCCACCGGCACGATCAGGCAGAACAGCGTGATGAACAGCCGCGGGAAGTACACATAAGGATAGGGCAGCGGCGTATTGGCGATCCGCTCCATCCCGCCCTGGGCGTTGGATATGTCCACCAGGGTCGATTCCAGGCGCGCCAGGCGAATGCTGTCCAGTCGCCCGGCCTGGTACTCCTGGGCCAACAAGGCCGCCGAGCCGCCAAGGATGTCGTTGGCGAAGTTGTTCGAACGATTGCGCCGCTCGAACTCCCCGGGCGGTATGAAGGCCATCAGCTCATCCGGGCACTGCTCACCCTTGAGGTGCGCCGCCAGGCAGTTCACGTAGGCGATATGCCGGCGCAGCAAGGTCGCCTTCACCGGGTTCGGCCCGTCGGCCGGATCGTCGACCAGCGTCAGCACCTGCCGGGCGAAGCTGCGCGAACTGTTCACCAGCGCGCCCCACAGCGTGCGCGCCTCCCACCAGCGGTTGTAGGCGCTGCTGTTGCGAAAGCTCACCAGCACCACCAGCGCCGAGCCCAGCAGGGTGAGCGGGATCAGCGGCAGGCTGAACTTGCTGTTGAAGAACAGCATGAAGTCGATGGTGACCAGCACATCCCAGATCAGCAGCCAGAACAGCGACCAGCCGATGTAGCCGAAGGTCTTGACCACCAGGCGGTACTTGCGGGCGAGGAGGGCTTTCACGTGGGGGAACCTCGATGCGGGGGATGCAGGTTCCGACGTCGCGGGAGGGGCAAGGTTCGGTGGGATTCGTCGCAGGGTGTAACGTGGTTTTTCTGGTTAGAGTTAAAGAAGAGGCCTACAGCAAGCGGTAAAGCTTCCCTCAGGGCTATGGTTTAGGCTCGTCACACATTCACATTGCGAGGTAGTCGTGCATGGCCAGTGAACTGACGCCATTCAAGATTGCGGATCTACTGGATTCCGAGGCAGCGATTCAGGAGTACCTGTTACAGGTAGCGGCCGAAGGTGACGCTGATGAAATCATTCGAGCACAGTCCCATGTCCAGGCAGCGCGCTTGCGTAATACAGAAGGCTAGTCCAGCCAGAACCCTGTCACCCAGCGCTTTGTGCTGGGCTGTCGCACGGTGAGCAGAGTTGCAAGCATCGCCAGCGTGGGAGAGGGCTTGCCCCGCGATGGGCTGCAACGCAGCCCTAATCCAGGCCACACCGCACACCCGTAAATCACCTCAACCTCAGCTCAACACCTGCTTCATCTGCACCAGCGCCACCCGGGATCCATCCGGCGCCCGCCGCTCCTCGATCCCGAACGGTACAAAACCCAGCTGAGTATAAAGCAGCAACCCTGCGGTGTTGTGATTGAAACACGACACCCAGACCTCCCGTGCCGCGAAATCTTCGCGAGCCAGAGCGATCATGCATTGCACAAGGTAGCGCGCCACACCCTGGCCTCGCGCGGTCGGGGCCACCACCACATTACCCAGCGCGCAGACGCCGTCATATTCAGCCTTATAGAAATTGGCGAAGCCAACGATCGCCCCGTCAGCCTCGATCACCGTCGAACCGCTGCGCTGGGCGATGGCTTCGCTCAGTTGCGCGGATGTGAGTGGGTAGGTGGCTTTGGGGAACATATAGAAGAGTTCGTCCGCGCTTTGAGGGAAGTTACAGAGCGTGGCGATGTCGGCAGGTTGGACAGGGCGATGGCTTAGTGGCACGGGGAATGTTCCGATGGGGCTAGAAGCTACTTACCCTGTGCGGCCGGTAACATGAAGTCAATGCTGTGGCTCTACAGTAAATTGCACCAAGTGTGATTTTCTGTGCAGTCAGGAGTGTCGCCAAAGGCTTGGCTAGGTTTGGGAAATGGACTGCAGGGAGTGGGAAAAGCCTTAAAGTACTGGGCTTGAAACGAGCTCGAAGTCCGCCAGGCTTGCACGTTTTTTTGTAGGAGCGGCGCCGCGAAAGGGCTGCGCAGCAGGCCCAGGATCTCGGGCATGGCGCAAACGTCGGGGCTGCGTTGCAGCCCTTTCGCGGCGCAAGGCCGCTCTTATAGGGATCGCGCAGGTAGAGGCATAGGCTAATCGACAGGCACAAAAAAACCGACCATAAGGTCGGTTTCTTCTGGATCTTGGTGCCCCGAGGGAGACTCGAACTCCCACTCCTTTCGAAAACGGATTTTGAATCCGCCGCGTCTACCAATTCCGCCATCAGGGCTTGTGGCGCCGCAGTATAGAGAGGTGCCTTGGGTCGGTCAATCGGCTTTCATGGTCAATTTTCACGCATTGGGCTAAACTTTGCGGCCCTGTCGAACCGAACATCATCATGCGCGTCGCCGATTTTTCTTTCGAACTCCCCGATTCCCTGATCGCCCGCCATCCGCTGGCCGAGCGCCATGGCAGCCGCCTGCTGGTGCTCGATGGCCCCAGCGGCACGCTGGCCCACAAGCAGTTCACCGATCTGCTCGAGTACCTGCGCCCGGGCGACCTGATGGTGTTCAACAACACCCGGGTGATCCCGGCGCGCCTGTTCGGCCAGAAAGCCTCCGGCGGCAAGCTGGAAGTGCTGGTCGAGCGCGTGCTCGACAGCCACCGCGTGCTGGCCCATGTGCGCGCCAGCAAGGCGCCTAAGGAAGGCACGCAGATCCTCATCGACGGCGGTGGCGAGGCCGAGATGGTCGCGCGCCATGACACGCTGTTCGAGCTGCGCTTCAGCGAAGAGGTGCTGCCGCTGCTCGAGCGCGTCGGCCACATGCCGCTGCCACCGTACATCGACCGCCCGGACGAGGGCGCCGACCGCGAGCGCTACCAGACCGTCTACGCCGAGCGCGCCGGCGCCGTGGCCGCGCCTACCGCGGGCCTGCACTTCGACGAAGCGCTGCTGGCGAAGATCGCCGCCAAGGGCGTCGAGCGCGCCTTCGTCACCCTGCATGTGGGTGCCGGCACCTTCCAGCCGGTGCGGGTCGACAAGATCGAAGACCACACCATGCATAAAGAGTGGCTCGAAGTGAGCCAGGACGTGGTCGACGCCGTTGCCGCGTGCCGCGCCCGTGGCGGCCGGGTGATCGCCGTGGGCACCACCAGCGTGCGCTCGCTGGAAAGCGCGGCGCGCGATGGCGAGCTCAAGGCCTTCAGCGGCGACACCGACATCTTCATCTTCCCGGGCCGGCCGTTCCATGTGGTCGATTGCCTGGTCACCAACTTCCACCTGCCGGAGTCCACGCTGCTGATGCTGGTCTCGGCCTTCGCCGGTTACCCCGAGACCATGGCCGCCTACGCGGCGGCGGTCGAGAACGGGTACCGCTTCTTCAGTTACGGTGATGCCATGTTCATCACCCGCAATCCGGCGCCACGCGGCCCAGAGGATCAAGCATGAGTCGCACCTGTCGAATGTCGTTCGAACTGCTGGCCACCGACGGCAAGGCCCGTCGTGGCCGGCTGACCTTCCCCCGTGGCACCGTCGAGACCCCGGCCTTCATGCCGGTGGGCACCTATGGCACGGTCAAGGGCATGCTGCCGCGTGACATCGAGGCCATCGGCGCCGAGATCATCCTCGGCAACACCTTCCACCTGTGGCTGCGCCCTGGTACCGAGGTCATCAAGAAACACAACGGCCTGCACGACTTCATGCAATGGAAAGGCCCTATCCTCACTGATTCCGGTGGTTTCCAGGTGTTCAGCCTGGGCGCCATGCGCAAGATCAAGGAGGAAGGCGTGACCTTCGCATCGCCAGTGGATGGTTCGAAAGTGTTCATGGGCCCGGAAGAGTCCATGCAGGTCCAGCGCGACCTGGGCTCGGACATCGTGATGATCTTCGACGAGTGCACGCCGTACCCGGCCGAGCATGATGTGGCGCGCACCTCCATGGAGCTGTCGCTGCGCTGGGCCCAGCGCTCGAAGAACGCCCACGGCGACAACACCGCGGCGCTGTTCGGTATCGTCCAGGGCGGCATGTACCAGGATCTGCGCATGCGCTCGCTGGAAGCGCTGGTCAACATCGACTTCGATGGCCTGGCCATCGGCGGCCTGTCGGTAGGCGAGCCCAAGCACGAGATGATCAAGGTGCTGGACTACCTGCCCGCGCAGATGCCGGCTGACAAACCTCGTTACCTTATGGGGGTAGGCAAGCCGGAAGATCTTGTAGAGGGTGTGCGCCGCGGCGTCGACATGTTCGACTGCGTGATGCCCACGCGCAATGCGCGCAACGGCCATCTGTTCGTCGATACCGGGGTGATCAAGATCCGCAACGCGTTCCATCGTCATGATGAATCGCCGCTGGACCCGACCTGCGATTGCTATACCTGCACCAACTTCTCCCGCGCTTATCTGCATCACCTGGACAAGTGTGGCGAAATGTTGAGCAGCATGCTGAATACCATCCACAACTTGCGCCATTACCAGCGCTTGATGGCCGGTTTACGCGAGGCTATTCAACAGGGTAAATTGGCCGCCTTTGTCGACGCCTTCTACGCCAAGCGCGGGCTTCCTGTGCCGCCCTTGGACTGACTGTTCGCATCCATTATTAGAAAACATTCATTAGGAGTGCCCAATGAGCTTCTTGATTCCCGCCGCCTACGCGGACGCAGCAGCCCCAGCCGCCGGCCCCGCCGGTACCGGTTTCGAGTGGATCTTCCTGGTCGGTTTCCTGGTCATCTTCTACCTGATGATCTGGCGCCCGCAGGCCAAGCGTGCCAAAGAGCAGAAAAACCTGCTGAGCAACCTGCAAAAAGGTGACGAAGTGGTCACCAACGGCGGCATCGCCGGCAAGATCGTCAAGGTCGCCGACGACTTCGTGGTCCTGGAAGTGTCCGACAACGTCGAACTGAAGTTCCAGAAGGGCGCTATTGCCGCGACCCTGCCAAAAGGTACGCTCAAGGCTATCTGAGTTACCGGTTTCATTTTTCCAGTCGGGGCGCGCAAAGCGCCCCGCGTCTTGAACGGGCGGCGTGATGCTGAACAAATACCCTCTGTGGAAATACCTGCTGATCGTGGTGGTACTGGCGGTCGGCTTCATTTATTCCGCACCCAACCTCTACCCGGATGATCCGGCGGTGCAGATCAGCGGCGCCAGTTCCGCCCTGCATGTCAGCCAGGCCGACCTCGATCGCGTGACCAAGGCGCTGACCGATGCCGGCATCACCGTCAAAGGCGGCAGCCTGGGCGAGAAGGGCAGTGCCCTGGTACGCCTGACCAACCAGGAAGACCAGCTGCCGGCCAAGGATGTGGCGCGCAAGGCCCTCGGCGACGACTATGTCGTGGCCCTGAACCTGGCCCAGACCACCCCGCAGTGGCTGCGCAACCTGGGTGCCAGCCCGATGAAGCTGGGCCTGGACCTGTCCGGTGGTGTGCACTTCCTGCTGGAAGTGGACATGGACAAGGCCATGACCGCTCGCATGAAAGTCTACGAAGGCGAGGTCAAGACCTTGCTGCGCAAAGAGCGTGTCCGCTACCGCAGCCTGCCCCAGCAGGACGGCGGCATCATGCTGGGCTTCGCCGACGATGCTACCCGCGAACAGGCCCGCAGCCTGATCCGCAAGAATTTCAATGACTTCGACCTGACCACCACCGAGCGCAACGAGCTCGCCGTGCTGCGTCTGGCGCTGACCCAGGCGAAAGTCGCCGAGATCCGCGAATACTCGATCAAGCAGAACCTGACCACCGTGCGCAACCGGGTCAACGAGCTGGGCGTGGCCGAGCCGCTGGTCCAGCGCCAGGGCGCCAACCGCATCGTGGTCGAGCTGCCGGGCGTGCAGGACACCGCCGAAGCCAAGCGTATCCTCGGCAAGACCGCCAACCTGGAGTTCCGCTTCGGCGCCGAGCCGGGTGCGTCCAAGGCTACCACCGAGGTGTTCGAGTTCCGCGAAGGCGGCCGCTCCGCCCCGGTCGAGCGCGGCCTGATCATCACCGGTGACCAGGTCACCGACGCCCAGGCCAGCTTCGACGAGCACGGTCGCCCGCAGGTGAACATCCGCCTCGACGGCCACGGTGGCGAGCTGATGAGCCGCGCCACTCGCACCAACGTCGGGCGCAGCATGGCGGTGATCTTCATCGAGCAGAAGCCGGTCACCCGCTACCAGAAGCAGATGGTCGATGGCGTCGAGAAAGAAGTCGCGGTGCAGACCTTCCAGGAAGAGAAGAAGATCATCAGCCTGGCGACCATCCAGTCGCCGCTGGGCAGCCAGTTCCGCATCACCGGCCTGAACGGCCAGGGCGAATCGTCCGAACTGGCCCTGCTGCTGCGTGCCGGTGGTCTGGCCGCGCCGATGTACTTCGCTGAAGAACGTACCATTGGCCCAAGCCTGGGTGCCGACAACATCACCAAGGGTATCGACGCGTCCCTGTGGGGCATGCTGTTCGTCTCGCTGTTCATCATCGCCATCTACCGCGCCTTCGGCGTGCTGGCGACCATCGCCCTGGCGGGCAACATGGTCTTGCTGCTGGCGTTGATGTCGCTGCTGGGCGCTACCCTGACCCTGCCAGGTATCGCTGGTATCGTGCTGACCATGGGCATGGCGGTGGACGCCAACGTGCTGATCTTCTCGCGTATCCGCGAAGAGATCGCCGCCGGCATGTCGGTGCAGCGCGCCATCCACGAAGGTTTCAACCGCGCCTACTCGGCGATCGTCGACGCCAACCTGACCACCCTGTTGGTCGGCGGCATCCTGTTCGCCATGGGTACCGGCCCGGTCAAGGGCTTCGCGGTCACCATGTCCCTCGGGATTTTCACCTCGATGTTCACCGCCGTCATGGTGACCCGCGCACTGGTCAACCTGACCTGCGGCGGGCGTGACATCAAGAAGCTGTGGGTTTGAGGGAGCTGCGATGAAAACCATCAACTTCATGGGCGTGCGCAATGTCGCGTTCGCCATCACCGTGCTCCTCACCGTGCTGGCGCTGTTCAGCTGGTGGCACAAGGGTCTGAACTTCGGCCTGGACTTCACCGGCGGCACGCTGATCGAGCTCACCTACGAGCGTCCGGCGGACCTGGAAAAGGTCCGTACCGAACTGGTCGGTTCCGGCTTCCACGATGCCGTGGTGCAGAGCTTCGGCGCCACCACCGACCTGCTGGTGCGCATGCCGGGCGATGACCCGCAACTGGGCAACCGTGTGGCCGAGGCGCTGCAGAAGATCGGTGGCGACAACCCGGCCACGGTCAAGCGCGTCGAGTTCGTCGGCCCGCAGGTGGGCGAGGAGCTGCGTGATCAGGGCGGCCTCGGCATGCTCCTGGCCCTGGGCGGCATCCTCATCTACCTGGCCTTCCGCTTCCAGTGGAAGTTCGCCGTGGGCGCGATCATCTCGCTGATCCACGACGTGGTGGTCACCCTGGGCATCCTGTCGTTCTTCCAGATCACCTTCGACCTGACGGTGCTGGCGGCGGTGCTGGCGATCATCGGCTACTCGCTCAACGACACCATCGTCGTGTTCGACCGGGTGCGCGAGAACTTCCGCGTGCTGCGCAAGGCCTCGCTGATCGAGAACATCAACATCTCGACCACCCAGACCCTGCTGCGGACCGTCGCCACCTCGGTGTCGACCTTGCTGGCCATCGCCGCGCTGCTGTTCTTCGGCGGCGACAACCTGTTCGGCTTCTCCCTGGCGCTGTTCATCGGTGTCATGGCGGGTACCTACTCGTCGATCTACATCGCCAACGTGGTGCTGATCTGGCTGAACCTGAGCAGCGAAGACCTGATCCCGCCGGTCAAGACCGAGGGTGTGGACGAGCGTCCGTAAGGCTTGTTCCGCGCCATTTGGCGTAAAGAGAGGCGCGAGTGTTGAACTCGCGCCTTTTTTTTTGCTCCAAGGCAGGGAGAAGGCGGGCCGGAGCCCGCAGGTACGATCAGGAGGTTCACGTGAACAAATCAATGCTGGTGGGTGCGGTTCTGGGTGCTGTCGGTGTGACTGCCGGAGGTGCTGTGGCGACCTACAGCTTGGTGAGCAAAGGGCCTGAGTACGCCCAGGTCACCGACGTGCAGCCGATCAAGCAGCAAGTGAAAACGCCGCGTGAGGTCTGCAAGGATGTCACCGTGACGCGCCAGGCGCCGGTCAAGGATCAGCACCAGATTGCCGGTACGGTGGTTGGTGCCATCGCCGGTGGCCTGCTGGGCAACCAGATTGGTGGTGGCACCGGCAAGAAGATTGCCACCGTGGCCGGTGCGGTCGGTGGCGGTTACGCCGGTAACAAGGTGCAGGAAGGCATGCAGGAGCGTGATACCTACACGACCACGCAAACCCGTTGCAACACGGTCAATGACATCAGCGACAAGGTGGTGGGCTATAACGTGACCTATTCCATCGGTGACCAGGTGGGCAAGGTGAAGATGGATCACGAGCCGGGCTCGACCATCCCGCTGGACAAGAATGGCAAGTTGATCCTGGGGCAGAACCAGCCGGGGCAGTGATCTCGGCGCGGCTGCTCCTACAGGGGATCGCACTCCTGGCTGGATTGCGGGCACAAAAAAAGCACCTCGAGAGGTGCTTTTTTTGTGCTCGGCAATCGGCGCTTAGCGCTTCATGTGCTCTGGCAGGTGCGGCTGGATGGCGGTCAGAACGGCCTTGAAGCACTTGATGTTGCCCGCGACGATATGGCCCTTCTCGAGGAAGTCGTGGCCACCGTTGAAGTCGCTTACCAGGCCACCGGCTTCCTGGATCAGCAGCACGCCCGCGGCCATGTCCCACTCGGACAGGCCCGACTCCCAGAAGGCGTCGAAGCGGCCGGCGGCGACATAGGCCAGGTCCAGGCTGGCGGAGCCGGCGCGGCGGATGCCGGCGGTCTGGCCGGTCAGGGCGCGGAACATGCCCAGGTAGTTGTCCAGATCGGCCATCTGGTTGTCACGGAACGGGAAGCCGGTGCCCAGCAGGGCGCCTTCCAGGCTGGTGCGCGAGCTGACGCGCAGGCGGCGGCCGTTGATCTGGGCACCACGGCCACGGCTGGCGGTGAATTCTTCCTGGCGAACCGGGTCGACGATCACGGCGTGCTCGAGGCGGCCGCGGTATTTGCAGGCGATGCTGACGGCGAAGTGAGGGATGCCACGCAGGAAGTTGGTGGTGCCGTCCAGCGGATCGATGATCCACAGGTAATCCTTGCCTTCTTCACCGCTGCCGGCATGCAGGCCGGTCTCTTCGCCCTGGATCGAGTGGTTCGGGTAGGCCTTGCGCAGGGCCTCGACGATGACCTTCTCGGCGGCGCGATCAACCTCGGACACATAGTCCTTGGACTGCTTTTCGTCGACTTTGATGCTATCCAGGCGTTCGATGGAGCGGAAAATCAGTTCACTGGCGCTGCGAGCGGCGCGCAGGGCGATATTCAGCATAGGCTGCATGGGAAGGTCACCTGGAGATGTTAAAGAGGAAAGCCGATCATTCTAGCAGAAATCTTTGACGACAGAAGTGTCACATTTGCTTTCATGGCGTTACGCTGGTCGGTTCTGTAAGATCGAACCCTCCTGTTTCCGTATCCGAGAGCACGACACCTTGCTGCAAAATATTCGTGTTGTTCTGGTCAATACCAGCCACCCCGGCAACATCGGCGGCGCTGCGCGTGCCATGAAAAACATGGGCTTGTCGCGCCTGGTGCTGGTGCAGCCAAAAGAGTTCCCGGCCGCGGACGCCAGCGCCCGCGCCTCGGGTGCCGACGACGTGCTGGGCAACGCCCAGGTGGTCGACAGCCTCGAGCAGGCGCTGGTCGGCTGCAGCCTGGTCATGGGCACCAGCGCCCGTGAGCGCAGCATCCCCTGGCCGCTGATCGACCCCCGCGAATGTGGGGCCAAGGCCGTGGCGCACGCCACCGGCGGCGAAGAGATCGCCCTGGTGTTCGGGCGCGAGCACGCCGGCCTGACCAACGAAGAACTGCAGCGATGTCACTTCCACGTGCACATTCCCTCGAACCCCGACTTCAGCTCGCTGAATCTGGCCGCCGCCGTCCAGGTGCTCTCCTATGAGGTGCGCATGGCCTGGCTGGCAGGGCAGGGCGCGGCGGCGAAGGTCGAGAAGGTCGACGCCAGCGAGCTGGCGACCATGGACGAAATGGAGCTGTTCTACGACCACCTGGAAAAGACCCTGGTGGACATCGGCTTCCTCGATCCCGAGAAACCCAAGCACCTGATGGCGCGCCTGCGCCGGCTGTATGGGCGAAGCTCGGTCGAGCGTCCGGAAATGAGCATTTTGCGCGGTATCCTCACCGAGACCCAGAAGGTCGCACGGGGCGAGCCGCATAAAAGGAAGGACTGACAGATGTTCGAGCGTCTGCGTGAAGATATCCAGAGCGTTTTCCATCGTGACCCGGCGGCGCGCAACGCCTTCGAGGTCCTGACCTGCTACCCGGGGATGCATGCCATCTGGCTGCACCGCCTGGGCAATGCCCTGTGGCGGCGCGATTTCAAATGGCTGGCGCGGCTGGTGTCGAACTTCGGTCGCTGGATGACCGGTATCGAAATCCACCCGGGCGCGACCATCGGTCGGCGTTTCTTCATCGACCACGGCATGGGCATTGTCATCGGCGAGACCGCCGAGATCGGTGACGACGTGACCCTGTACCAGGGCGTTACCCTCGGTGGCACCAGCTGGAACAAGGGCAAGCGCCACCCGACCCTGGAAAACGGCGTGGTGGTCGGTGCTGGAGCCAAGGTGCTGGGCCCGTTCACCGTCGGCGCCGGGGCCAAGATCGGCTCCAACGCCGTGGTCACCAAGGCGGTGCCGGCCGGCGCCACGGCGGTGGGCATCCCGGGGCGGATCATCGTCAAGACCGAGGATGACGCCGTCGAGGCCAAGCGCAAGGCCATGGCCGAGAAGATCGGTTTCGACGCCTATGGCGTCAGCGGCGACATGCCCGACCCGGTGGCTCGCGCCATCGGCCAGATGCTCGACCACCTGCAGGCCGTCGACGAGCGCCTGGAGGGGATGTGCGGCGCGCTGACCCGGATGGGCAGTGACTACTGTGCCAAGGAGCTGCCGGCGCTGCCCGACGACGACTTCGCCGCGGCCTGCGCCGAACTGAAGCAGGGCGACACTCAGTCGCATTGATTGCGCCGGGCCGACACAAGGGGCGTGTGCTTGCGCCCCTTGTCTGCTACACTCGCGCCCGCCTCCCGCATGCATACCCGACTAAAGCACTAGGTCTAATAGTTGACTTAAATGCTCGGGAATCGCATACTCGCACACATCCTGTAACTCCCGTGGTACCCATACGCCATGCGACTGACTACCAAAGGCCGATACGCCGTGACCGCCATGCTTGACCTGGCGTTGCACGCGCAGCATGGGCCGGTGTCTTTGGCCGATATTTCCGAGCGCCAGGGCATCTCCCTCTCTTATCTGGAACAGCTGTTCGCCAAGCTGCGCCGCAGTAGCCTGGTCTCCAGTGTTCGCGGTCCGGGCGGCGGCTACCAGCTGTCGCGGGGCATGGAAACCATCCAGGTGGCCCAGGTCATCGACGCGGTCAACGAATCGGTCGATGCCACCCGTTGCCAGGGCCTGGGGGACTGCCACGCCGGTGATACCTGCCTGACTCACCACCTATGGTGCGACCTGAGCCAGCAGATCCATGAATTCCTCAGTGGCATCAGCCTGGCCGACCTCGTCATGCGCCGCGAGGTGCAGGAAGTCGCCCAGCGCCAGGACCTGCGCCGTGTCGCAGGCCGAGTTGCCCAGCTGGACAAGATTGAGACGTCCGCCGTCGACTGAAACCGCAGCGACGAGCGACGCCACCGCCTGATAGGAGATACTCAATGAAGTTGCCGATCTACCTCGATTACTCCGCGACCACGCCGGTCGATCCCCGTGTCGCCCAGAAGATGGCCGAGTGCCTGCTGGTCGACGGGAACTTCGGCAACCCGGCCTCGCGCTCCCACGTGTTCGGCTGGAAGGCCGAGGAAGCAGTCGAGAACGGCCGCCGCCAGGTCGCCGAGCTGATCAACGCCGACCCGCGCGAGATCGTCTGGACCAGCGGTGCCACCGAGTCCGACAACCTCGCCCTGAAGGGCGTGGCGCACTTCTATCAGACCAAGGGCAAGCACATCATCACCTCCAAGATCGAGCACAAGGCGGTCCTGGACACCGCTCGCCAGCTCGAGCGTGAAGGTTTCGAAGTCACTTACCTCGAGCCTGGCGAAGACGGCATCGTCACTCCGGCCATGGTCGAGGCTGTCCTGCGCGACGACACCATCCTGGTCTCGCTGATGCACGTGAACAACGAAGTCGGCTCGATCAACGACATCGCCGCCATCGGTGAACTGACCCGCTCGCGCGGCGTGCTGTTCCACGTCGATGCCGCGCAGTCGGCCGGCCGCGTCGAGATCGATCTGCAGAAGCTGAAAGTCGACCTGATGTCGTTCTCCGCGCACAAGGTCTACGGCCCGAAAGGTATCGGCGCGCTGTACGTCAGCCGCAAACCGCGCGTGCGCCTGGAAGCCATCATTCACGGCGGTGGCCATGAGCGCGGCATGCGTTCGGGCACCCTGCCGACCCACCAGATCGTCGGCATGGGTGAGGCTTTTGCCATCGCCAAGCAGGAAATGGCCGCCGAGAACGTGCGCATCAAGGCCCTGAGCGACCGCTTCTTCAAGCAGGTCTCGGGCCTCGAAGAGCTGTACGTCAACGGCAGCCAGACCCAGCGCGTGCCGCACAACCTGAACCTGAGCTTCAACTACGTCGAGGGCGAGTCGCTGCTGATGTCGCTGAAGGACATCGCCGTTTCGTCCGGTTCGGCCTGCACCTCCGCTTCGCTCGAGCCGTCCTACGTCCTGCGCGCCCTGGGCCGCAACGACGAACTGGCGCACAGCTCGATCCGCTTCTCCTTCGGCCGCTTCACCACCGAAGAAGAAGTCGACTACGCCGCGCAGAAAGTCTGCGAAGCCGTGAACAAGCTGCGTGAATTGTCGCCGCTGTGGGACATGTACAAAGACGGCGTCGACATCTCCAAGATCGAGTGGGCCGCCCACTAAGCAGTCGCCGGCAAGAGCGGCTCCCTGATGAGGAAGGAATTGCACCATGGCATACAGTGAAAAGGTCATCGACCACTACGAAAACCCGCGCAACGTCGGCAAGATGAACGCCGACGATCCGGATGTCGGCACCGGCATGGTCGGCGCCCCGGCCTGCGGCGACGTGATGCGCCTGCAGATCAAGGTCAACGAGCAGGGCGTCATCGAAGACGCCAAGTTCAAGACCTACGGCTGCGGTTCGGCCATCGCCTCCAGCTCCCTCGCCACCGAGTGGATGAAGGGCAAGACCCTGGACGAGGCCGAGACCATCAAGAACACCCAGCTGGCTGAAGAGCTGGCACTGCCGCCGGTCAAGATCCACTGCTCCGTGCTCGCCGAAGATGCCATCAAGGCCGCTGTTCGCGATTACAAGCAGAAGAAAGGCTTGATCTAAGTCGACTGTTGCGAGGTAAGGAGTTCCGATGGCTATCAGCATGACAGAAGCCGCCGCCAACCATATTCGCCGCTCCCTCGACGGGCGCGGCAAGGGTGAGGGCATTCGCCTGGGCGTGCGCACCACCGGCTGCTCGGGCCTGGCCTACGTGCTGGAGTTCGTCGACGAGCTCGCCGCCGAAGACCAGGTGTTCGAGAACCACGGCGTGAAGGTCATCATCGACCCGAAAAGCCTGGTCTACCTCGACGGCACCGAACTGGACTTCGTCAAGGAAGGGTTGAACGAAGGCTTCAAGTTCAACAACCCCAACGTGCGCGGTGAGTGTGGCTGCGGCGAAAGCTTCAACGTTTGAGGCTGGCCGTGGGTACTCCCTGTCATTTCGCCCTGTTTGAGCTGCAACCCGGCTTTCGCCTGGACCTCGACAAACTGGCCGTTCGCTACCGCGAGCTGGCCCGTGAGGTCCATCCGGACCGTTTCGCCGACGCTTCCGAGCGCGAGCAGCGCGTAGCCCTGGAAAAGTCGGCGGCCCTCAACGACGCCTACCAGACCTTGCGCAGCGCGCCGCGCCGGGCCCGCTACCTGCTGGCCATCGGCGGCCACGAGGTGCCCCAGGAAGTCACCGTGCACGACCCGGACTTCCTGCTGCAGCAGATGCAGTGGCGCGAAGAGCTCGAAGAGCTGCAGGACGAAGCCGACCTCGACGGCGTGGCCGTGTTCAAGAAGCGCCTCAAGGTCGCCCAGGACACGCTGAACGAGGATTTCGCCGCCTGCTGGGATGTTGCTGCAGAGCGTGAGCAGGCCGAGCGCCTGATGCGCCGCATGCAGTTCCTCGACAAGCTCGCCCAAGAAGTGCGCCAACTCGAAGAGCGCCTCGACGATTAACCCCGGCGTTGCCCGTGATGACGCCTAAGGTACTCAGATAAGCATGGCCCTACTGCAGATCGCCGAACCCGGTCAGAGCCCCCAGCCGCACCAGCGCCGCCTGGCGGTGGGCATCGACCTGGGCACCACCAATTCTCTCGTCGCCGCCGTGCGCAGCGGACGCAGCGAGCCGCTGCCCGATGCCCGGGGCAGTGTCATCCTGCCATCCGCCGTGCGTTATCTCGACAACGGTGTCGAAGTCGGCCTGGCCGCGCGCGAGGCTGCCCCCAGCGACCCGCTCAACAGCATCCTGTCGGTCAAGCGCCTGATGGGGCGTGGCCTGGCGGACGTCAAGCAGTTGGGCGAGCAACTGCCGTACCGCTTTGTCGGCGGTGAATCGCACATGCCGTTCATCGACACCGTCCAGGGCCCGAAAAGCCCGGTGGAGGTGTCGGCCGATATTCTCAAGGTGCTGCGTCAGCGCGCCGAGCAAACCCTCGGTGGCGAGCTGGTCGGCGCGGTGATCACCGTGCCGGCCTATTTCGACGACGCCCAGCGCCAGGCCACCAAGGATGCGGCCAAGCTGGCCGGCCTCAATGTCCTGCGCTTGCTCAACGAGCCGACTGCGGCTGCCGTGGCCTATGGCCTGGACCAGGATGCCGAAGGCGTCGTGGCGATTTTCGACCTGGGCGGCGGCACCTTCGACATCTCCATCCTGCGCCTGACTGCCGGTGTCTTCGAAGTGCTGGCCACCGGTGGCGACACCGCCCTGGGTGGCGATGACTTCGACCATGCAATCGCTGGCTGGATCATCGAGCAGGCCGGTTTGTCCGCCGACCTCGACCCGGCCACCCAGCGCCTGCTGCTGCAGACCGCTTGCGCGGCCAAGGAGGCCTTGACCGACAGTGACGCCGTCAGCGTTCAGCATGGCGCCTGGCAGGGTGAACTGACCCGTGCCGCGTTCGAAGCCATGATCGAACCGATGATCGCCCGCAGCCTCAAGGCCTGCCGCCGCGCCGTGCGCGACAGCGGCATCGAGCTGGAGGAAGTCGGCGCGGTGGTCATGGTCGGTGGTTCGACCCGTGTGCCGCGTGTGCGCGAGGCGGTCGGCGCGTTGTTCGGCCGTACCCCGCTGACCTCGATCGATCCGGACCAGGTGGTAGCCATTGGTGCCGCCATCCAGGCCGATACCCTCGCCGGCAACCGCCGCGAAGGCGGCGAGCTGCTGCTGCTCGACGTCATCCCGCTGTCCCTGGGGCTTGAGACCATGGGCGGGCTGATGGAGAAGGTGATCCCGCGCAACACCACCATTCCGGTGGCTCGCGCCCAGGAATTCACCACGTACAAAGATGGCCAGTCGGCCATGATGATCCACGTGCTACAGGGCGAGCGCGAGTTGATCAGCGACTGCCGCTCGCTGGCGCGCTTCGAGCTGCGCGGCATCCCCGCCATGGTTGCCGGTGCTGCGAAGATCCGCGTCACCTTCCAGGTCGACGCCGATGGCCTGCTCAGTGTCGCCGCGCGCGAGCTGGGTTCGGGCGTGGAGTCGAGCATCCAGGTCAAGCCGTCCTACGGCCTGACCGACGGCGAGATCGCCCGCATGCTCAAGGACTCGTTCGAGCACGCCGGCTCCGACAAGCATGCGCGCCAGTTGCGCGAGCACCAGGTCGACGCCGAGCGCCTGCTCGAGGCCGTGCAGGGCGCCCTGGACGCCGATGGCGAGCGCCTGCTCAGCAGCGACGAGCGCGATGCCATTGAATTCCAGATGCAGGAACTACGTGATTTGCTCACCGGCACCGATGGCGCCGCCATCGAGCAACAGACCAAGCGCCTGTCGCAGGTGACCGATGCATTTGCCGCCCGTCGCCTTGATTCGACGGTCAAAGCCGCACTGGCCGGGCGCAACCTGAATGAGATCGAGGAGTAATCGATGCCGCTGGTGACATTCCTGCCGCATGAAAAATTCTGCCCCGAGGGGCTGACCGTGGAAGTACCCGCCGGGACCAACATCCTGGAGCTGGCCCACGATCATCACATCGAGATGGAAAGCGCCTGCGGCGGCGTCAAGGCCTGCACCACTTGCCACTGCATCGTGCGCAAGGGTTTCGACTCGCTTGAAGAAGCCGACGAGCTCGAAGAAGACATGCTGGACAAGGCGTGGGGCCTGGAAGCGCAATCGCGCCTGGGTTGCCAGGTGGTGGTGGCCGATGAAGACCTCACCATCGAAATCCCCAAATACTCGCTCAACCACGCCGCTGAAGCGCCGCACTGAGGTTTGCCCCATGAGCCTGAAATGGATTGATGTACTTGAGATCGCCATCCAGCTTGCAGAAAGCAAGCCCGACGTCGATCCTCGTTACGTGAATTTCGTCGATCTGCACCGCTGGGTGCTGGCACTGCCAGAGTTCAGCGACGATCCGTCACGCGGCGGTGAGAAGGTGCTCGAGGCCATCCAGGCGGCCTGGATCGACGAAGCCGACTAAGCGCACGCTGCAGGTTAGGCAATCCCCTGGAACCCGCGTATAATTCGCGGGTTTAATTTTTCGCAACACTCATATTTCTGGAGTTCTCCATGGCTGTTCAACGTACTTTCTCGATCATCAAGCCTGACGCCGTCGCCAAAAACGTCATCGGCAAGATCACCACTCGCTTCGAAGAAGCCGGCCTGAAAATCGTTGCCTCGAAAATCAAGCAACTGTCCAAAGCCGAAGCCGAAGGCTTCTACGCCGAGCACAGCGCTCGTGGCTTCTTCGGTGACCTGGTTGCCTTCATGACTTCCGGCCCAGTCGTTGTCCAGGTTCTGGAAGGCGAGAACGCCATCGCTCGCAACCGTGAGCTGATGGGCGCTACCAACCCTAAAGAAGCTGCTCCAGGCACCATCCGTGCTGACTTCGCCGAGTCGATCGACGCCAACGCCGTTCACGGTTCGGACTCCGAAGCTGCTGCTGCTCGCGAAATCGCTTACTTCTTCGCTGCTACCGAGGTAACCACTCGCTAAGCGAAAGCTTAAGGGTGAAGGTGAATCCATGACGACATCTACCGGCAAAATCAACCTGTTGGGGCTGACCCTGCAGGAAATGGAACAGTTCTTCGACTCGATCGGGGAGAAGCGCTTTCGCGCTGGCCAGGTGATGAAGTGGATTCACCATTTTGGCGTCGACGATTTCGCCGCCATGACCAATGTCGGCAAGGTCCTGCGCGAAAAGCTCGAGGCCGTTGCCGAGATTCGGGGTCCGGAAGTGGTCAGTGAAGACATTTCCGCCGACGGTACCCGCAAGTGGGTGGTTCGCGTTGCCTCCGGCAGCTGCGTCGAGACCGTCTACATCCCTACCGACGACCGCGGTACGCTCTGCGTCTCGTCGCAAGCCGGCTGTGCCCTGGACTGCAGCTTCTGCTCCACCGGCAAGCAAGGCTTCAACAGCAACCTCACCGCCGCCGAAGTGATCGGCCAGGTGTGGCTTGCCAACAAATCCTTCGGGACCGTTCCGGCCAAGATCGACCGCGCCATCACCAACGTGGTCATGATGGGCATGGGCGAGCCCCTGCTGAATTTCGACAATGTCATCGCCGCCATGAAGATCATGATGGAAGATCTGGGCTATGGCATTTCCAAGCGTCGCGTCACCCTGTCCACCTCGGGCGTGGTGCCGATGATCGACGAGCTGGCCAAGCACATCGACGTGTCCCTGGCACTGTCGCTGCACGCTCCCAACGACGAGCTGCGCAACCAGCTGGTACCGATCAACAAGAAGTACCCGCTGAAGATGCTGCTGGAATCGTGCATGGGCTACATGTCCACGCTCGGCGGCAAGCGCGTGCTGACCATCGAGTACACCCTGCTCAAGGACGTCAACGACCAGCCTGAGCACGCGGCACAGATGATCGAGCTGCTGCGCGACGTGCCGTGCAAGATCAACCTGATCCCGTTCAACCCGTTCCCGCATTCTGGCTACGAGCGACCGAGCAACAATGCCATCCGTCGCTTCCAAGACCTGCTGCACCATGGCGGCTTCAACGTGACCACGCGCACCACCCGCGGTGACGACATCGACGCCGCCTGCGGCCAGCTGGTGGGGCAGGTCAACGACCGTACCCGCCGCAGCGAGCGCTACATCGCCGTACGCCAGCTGGCTGCCGACGAGCCGCAAGACAGCGCCGCGCGCCCCTGACGAGCACCTGCCCATGAGCCTGCGCGCCGCGTTGTCGATCCTGACGCTTTCGCTGCTGGCCGGCTGCGTGTCCGGCGGCGCGGGCGATCCCCTGGCCAGCCGCCAGGGGCGTGAGGCGGCGGGGCAGGCCTACGTGCAGTTGGGGCTAGGGTATTTGCAACAAGGTTTGACCGAGCGCGCCAAGGCGCCCCTGGGCAAGGCCCTGGCCCTGAACGCCCGTGACGCCGAGGCCCATGCGGCACTGGCCCTGGTGTTCCAGGCCGAGGATGAGCCGCTACTTGCCGGCGAGCACTTCGCCAAGGCGTTGGCCATTCGCCCGGACGACACACGAATCCGCAACAACTACGGCAGTTTCCTATATGCTCAGGGCCGTTTCGACGAAGCCCGGGCGATGTTCCTCCAGGCTGGGGCCGATACCCTGTATCCTGAGCGTTCCCGCGTGTACGAGAATCTGGGGCTCACCGCCCTGAAGCTGGGGCAGGGTGAACAGGCGCGCGCCTACCTGGAAAAAGCCCTTCGGCTCAATCCGCGGCAACCGAAGGCATTGCTCGAAATGGCTGAGTTGTCCTACGAAAACAGGCATTATGTGCCGGCCCGGGATTACTACGATCGATTCAGCCAGCTGAGCGACCAGGATGCCCGCAGCCTGCTGCTCGGCCATCGTCTGGCAATCGCCCTCGACGAACAGGGCACCGCGACCCGTTTGGGCCAGCAATTACAACGACTTTATCCCGGTACGCCGGAATATCAGCAATACCTGTCGGAGCAACGATGAAAGCCGCGCACACTGAAGTAGCAGCAGCGACTCGCCAGAACCCCGGTGATGTCTTGCGCCAGGCCCGCGAGAAACGCGAATGGAGCCAGGCCGAGGTCGCTCGCAAGCTCAACCTCACGGTATCTTCGCTGAACAACCTGGAAAACGGCGCCTTCGACAAGCTGCCCGGGCACACCTTCGCCCGTGGCTACATCCGTGCCTACGCCAAGCTGATGGACATGGACCAGGCCCCTCTGGTCGAGGCCTTCGACCAGATCACCGGCACCCACGCCCAGGGCAGCGAAGTGCACGCCCTCGGCCGCATCGAAGAGCCGGTGCGCCTGTCGCACAACATCCTGCGGGTAGTCAGCCTGTTGCTGCTGGTCGCGGTGGTCGGCGGTGGTTTCTTCTGGTGGCAGGACCAGAGCAGCCTGCGCGGCAAGGACCTGGCCAAGATCGCCCTGGAGCACGTCGAAGTCGAGAGCGCCGACGGTACCACGCAGATCCATCCGCTGGACGAGCCGGAAGACCAGGCCGTGAGCGAAGGCCAGCAGCCCGAGGGCCAGGCCCTGCCACTGGAGCCGAACGCTACCGAGCAGGCGCCGGTCACCGAGACCCAGGCGCCAGTTGTGCCAGCCACCAGCGCCGCACCGGCACCGACGGTCGCCGCACCTGTGGCACCGGTTGTCGCGCCAACCGCTCCTGCAGTGGCCGCGCCTGTCGCCGCCGCGCCAGCCGCCCCCGTCGCTTCGACTGCACCGGCTGCGCCCGCTGAAGGCGCCCCGGCCGGCAGCGCCAAGGTCCATATCCAATTCACCGCCGATTGCTGGACCCAGGTCACCGACGGCAACGGCAAGGTGCTGTTCAGCGCCATCAAGCGCAAGGGCGACAACCTGGAACTGACCGGCAAGCCACCGTTCGCGGTGCGCCTGGGCTTTGCCCGCGGCGCCCAGGTGAGCTACAACGGCCAGGCGGTCGATGTCGCCCCGTTCACCAGTGGCGAAACCGCTCGCCTGAAGTTGGGACAGTAAGTCATGCACGGCGAATCTCCGATCAAACGTCGCGAATCCCGCAAAATCTGGGTCGGCAATGTGCCGGTGGGTGGCGATGCGCCCATCGCGGTGCAGAGCATGACCAACACCGACACCAACGATGTCGCCGCCACCGTGGCGCAGATCCAGCGCCTGGTCGATGCCGGCGTGGACATCGTGCGGGTCTCGGTGCCGGACATGGACGCCGCCGAGGCGTTCGGCAAGATCAAGAAGCTGGTCAGCGTGCCGCTGGTCGCCGACATCCACTTCGACTACAAGATCGCCCTGCGCGTGGCCGAACTGGGCGTCGACTGCCTGCGCATCAATCCGGGCAACATCGGCCGTGAAGACCGTGTGCGCGCCGTGGTCGACGCGGCCCGCGACCGTGGCATCCCGATCCGCATCGGCGTCAACGCCGGTTCCCTGGAAAAGGACCTGCAGAAGAAGTACGGCGAGCCCACCCCGGCGGCGCTGGTCGAGTCGGCGCTGCGCCATGTCGAGCACCTCGACCGCCTGGATTTCCAGGACTTCAAGGTCAGCGTCAAGGCCTCCGACGTGTTCATGGCCGTCGAGGCCTACCGCCTGCTGGCCAAGCAGATCATCCAGCCGCTGCACCTGGGGATCACCGAAGCCGGCGGCCTGCGCTCGGGGACGGTGAAATCCGCCGTCGGCCTAGGTATGCTGCTGGCCGAAGGCATCGGTGACACCATCCGCATCTCCCTGGCCGCCGATCCGGTCGAGGAAGTGAAGGTCGGCTACGACATCCTCAAGTCGCTGCACCTGCGTTCCCGTGGCATCAACTTCATCGCCTGCCCGAGCTGCTCGCGGCAGAACTTCGATGTGGTCAAGACCATGAACGAACTGGAAGGGCGCCTGGAAGACCTGCTGGTACCGCTGGACGTGGCGGTGATCGGTTGCGTGGTCAACGGTCCGGGCGAAGCCAAGGAATCGCACGTGGGCCTGACCGGCGGCACGCCGAACCTGGTCTACATCGATGGCAAGCCATCGCAGAAGCTGAACAACGACAACCTGGTCGACGAGCTGGAAAAGCTCATCCGCCAGAAAGCGGCCGAGAAGGCCGAGGCCGACGCGGCGCTGATCGCCCGCGGCTGAGACACAGATTCGTAAGGACTACTCGTGAGCAAATCGCTGCAAGCCATTCGTGGCATGAACGACATCCTGCCCGACCAGTCGCCGCTGTGGCGCTATTTCGAGGGCACCGTGGCCGGCTTGCTGGACAGCTACGGCTACAGCCAGATCCGCACGCCGATCGTCGAGTTCACCGAGCTGTTCAAGCGCTCGATCGGTGAAGTCACCGATATCGTCGAGAAGGAGATGTACACCTTCGAGGACCGCAACGGCGATTCGCTCACCCTGCGCCCCGAAGGCACCGCGGCCTGCGTGCGTGCCGTGCTCGAGCACGGCATCACCGGCAACGGTCAGGTGCAGAAGCTCTGGTACATCGGCCAGATGTTCCGTCACGAGCGTCCGCAGAAGGGCCGCTACCGCCAGTTCCACCAGATCGGCGTGGAGGTGTTCAACCTCGACGGCCCGGACGTCGACGCCGAACTGATCATGCTGACCTGGCGCCTGTGGGGCCTGCTGGGCATCCAGGACGCGGTCGAGCTGCAGCTCAACAGCCTGGGCACCAGCGAAGCCCGCGCCCGCTATCGCGACGCGCTGGTCGAGTTCCTCTCGGCCCGCCTCGAGCAATTGGACGAGGACAGCCGGCGCCGCCTGAAGAGCAACCCGCTGCGCATCCTCGACAGCAAGGACCCGAACACCCAGGCGGTGCTGGTCGGTGCGCCGAAGCTGGAAGACTACCTGGACGAAGAATCCCGCGTGCACTTCGAGGGCCTGAAGGCCCGCCTCGACGCCGCCGGCATTCCGTTCGTGATCAACACCAAGCTGGTGCGCGGCCTGGACTACTACAGCAAGACCGTGTTCGAGTGGGTCACCGACAAGCTCGGTGCCCAGGGCACCGTCTGCGCCGGTGGCCGCTATGACGGCCTGGTCGAGCAGATGGGCGGCAAGCCGACCCCGGGCGTCGGTTTCGCCATGGGCATCGAGCGCCTGATCCTGCTGCTGGAGACCCTGGGCAAGGTGCCCGAGTCGATCAGCCGCACCATCGACGTCTACCTGTGCGCCTTTGGCGAGCAGGCGGAGCTGGCTGGCCTGCGCCTGAGCGAAAGCCTGCGCGATCGCCTGCCGGGCCTGCGCCTGGCGGTCAATGCCGGTGGCGGCAGCTTCAAGAGCCAGTTCAAGAAGGCCGACAAGAGCGGCGCGCTGTTCGCCCTGATCCTCGGTGACGACGAGCTGGCCAAGCAAGAGATCGGCTTCAAGCCCCTGCGTGGCCAGGGCGAACAACAGAACATTGCCTGGGATGCGCTTGCCGCGCACCTGGAAACCGCGATCGCCCAGGCGTGACGCGGTCTGACAACGAATAGGCGAATAGGAGTATTGGGGTGTCGAGTACCGATGATGAGAGCCTGGCAGCAGCCAAGGACTGGTGGAACCGCAACGGCAAGCCGCTGCTGACCGGCGCCCTGCTGGCTGGTGTGGTGGTGTTGGGCTGGCAGACCTGGCACAAGTACCAGGCCAACCAGTCCCAAGGCGCCTCGGTGCTGTACCAGGCGCTGCTGGAAACCTCGTTGACGCCTGATGGCAAGCCCGACGCGAGCAAAGTCGCCGAGCTTTCCGGCAAGCTCAAGAGCGAGTTCGGCGGCACCGCCTACGCCCAGTACGGCAGCCTGTTCGTGGCCAAGGTCGCGGTCGAGAGCGGCAAGCTGGACGATGCGGCCAGCGAGCTGAAGAGCGTGCTGGACAAGCCAGCCGACGCCACCCTCGGCGAGATCTCGCGCCAGCGCCTGGCCCGCGTGCTCGCGGCCCAGGACAAGGCCGAGGACGCGCTCAAGCTGCTCGACGGCGACACCGACAAGGCCTTCCTGGCCAGCCGCGAAGAACTCAAGGGCGACCTGCTGGTACAGCTGGGCCGCGCCGACGACGCGCACAGCGCCTACGAAAAAGCCAAGGCCGCGCTGTCCGACGACGCCGCGATCGGTGGCCTGCAACTGAAGCTGGATGACCTGGCCAAAGGGGACGCCTGAAGTGAAGGGTTGGAAACAAGCAGCAGTGCTCACCCTCGCCGTGCTGGCGGCGGGTTGCAGCAGCAACAGCAAGAAGGAACTGCCCCCGGCCGAGCTGACCAAGTTCACCGAGGAAGTGGTGCTGAAGAAGCAGTGGAGCCGTTCGATCGGTGACGGTCAGGGTGAGACCTACAACACCCTGGTGCCGGCCATCGAGAACGACCGCATCTATGCCTCCGACGTCAACGGCGAGGTCTTCGCGCTGAACCGCATCACCGGCGACGTGGTGTGGAAGAAGGACCTCGAGCTGCCGGTATCCGGCGCCGTGGGCGTGGGCTACGGCCTGGTCATGCTGGGTACCCTCAAGGGCGAGGTCATTGCCCTGGACTCCAGTACCGGTGAAGAGCGCTGGCGTTCGCGCGTCAGCAGCGAAGTGCTGGCGCCGCCCGCCAACAATGGCGACGTGGTGGTGGTGCAGACCCAGGACGACCGTCTGGTCGGCTTCGATGCCGCCACCGGCGACCGTCGCTGGATCTACGAGAACAGCCCGGCTGTGCTGACCCTGCGCGGTACCGGCGCGCCGGTGGTGACCAACCGCCTGGCCGTGGCCGGCCTGTCCACCGGCAAGGTGGTGGCGGTCGACATCAGCAACGGCGTGCCGGTGTGGGAGAGCCGCGTGGCGATTCCGCAGGGCCGTTCCGAGCTGGATCGCGTGGTGGACATCGACGGCGGCCTGCTGCTGTCCGGTGGCACCCTGTATGTCGGCACCTACCAGGGCCGCGTCGCTGGCCTGGACCTGGACAGCGGCCGCGTGCTGTGGCAGCGCGATGCCTCCAGCTACGTGGGTGTCGCCCAAGGCTTCGGCAACGTCTACGTGAGCGAAGCGTCGGGTACCGTGCAGAGCGTCGACGAGCGTTCTTCCAGCTCGCTGTGGAGCAACGACTCGATGGCCCGCCGTCAGTTGTCGGCGCCGGAAGTGTTCTCCAGCTATGTGGCGGTGGGCGACTTCGAGGGTTACCTGCACCTGCTCAGCCAGGTCGATGGTCGCTTCGTCGGCCGTGAGCGTATCGACAGCGATGGCCTGCGCGCCCGACCCCTGGTGGTCGGCGACACCATCTACGTCTTTGGCAACAGCGGCAAGCTCGAGGCACTGACCATCCGCTGAAGCTATGCTTGAGCTCGCTCGCGGGCTCAGGCCGCGGCGCATGACGCGCCGCCCGAACTCCGGCCGCTGCCTTGCAGCGGCCTTTGCATTTTCAAGAATTCAAGAGTGGAGAGCCGCATGGTTCCCGTAATCGCCCTGGTGGGCCGGCCGAACGTCGGTAAATCCACCATGTTCAACCGCCTGACCAAGACCCGCGACGCCATCGTTGGCGACCTGTCGGGCCTGACCCGTGACCGCCAGTACGGCGATGCCAGTTGGCAGGGTCGTTCCTACATCCTGATCGACACCGGTGGCATTACCGGTGACGAAGTGGGCATGGACGAGAAGATGGCCGAGCAGTCGCTGATGGCCATCGAGGAAGCCGACTACGTGCTGTTCCTGGTCGATGCCCGTGCCGGCATGACCGCCGCCGACCAGATGATCGCCGATCACCTGCGCAAGCGGAACAAGGAAGCGGTGTTGGTCGCCAACAAGATCGACAACATCGACCCCGATATCGCCCGCGCCGAGTTCTCGCCGCTGGGCATGGGCAACGCCATTCCGGTGGCGGGCTCCCAGGGCCGTGGTATCAACGCCCTGATGGAGTCGCTGCTCGGCCATATTCCCCGTGACCCAGAGGAAGAAGCCCTCGACGAGGATGTCGCCGAAGGCGAGGAAGCCACGCGCATCCCCGGCCCGAGCGAGAAAGATGGTATCAAGATCGCCATCATCGGCCGCCCCAACGTGGGCAAGTCGACCCTGGTCAACCGCATGCTCGGCGAAGAGCGCGTGGTGGTGTACGACCAGCCGGGCACCACCCGCGACAGTATCTACATCCCGTTCGAGCGTGATGGCGAGAAGTACACCTTCATCGACACCGCCGGCGTGCGCAAGCGCGGCAAGATCCACGAGGAAGTCGAGAAGTTCTCGGTGGTGAAGACCCTGCAGGCGATCAAGGACGCCAACGTGGTGATCTTCGTCATGGACGCCCGCGAAGGCGTGGTCGACCATGACCTCAACCTGCTGGGCTTCGCCCTGGACGCCGGCCGCGCCGTGGTCATCGCCCTGAACAAGTGGGACGGCATGGAGTCGGGCGAGCGCGACTACGTGAAGACCGAGCTGGAGCGCCGGCTGTTCTTCGTCGACTTCGCCGACATCCACTTCATTTCGGCGCTGCACGGCACCGGCGTGGGCCACCTGTACAAGTCGGTGCAGGCTGCGTTCAAGTCGGCAGTCACCCGCTGGCCGACCAGCCGCCTGACGCAGATCCTTGAAGACGCCATCAGCGTGCACCAGCCGCCGCTGGTCAACGGTCGCCGCATCAAGCTGCGCTATGCCCACCTCGGTGGCGCCAACCCGCCGCTGATCGTGATCCATGGCAACCAGACCGACAAGATCCCCAACTCCTACTCGCGTTACCTGGAGAACACCTACCGCCGGGTGCTCAAGCTGGTCGGCACGCCGATCCGCATCGAGTACAAGGGCGGTGACAACCCGTTCGAGGGCAAGAAGAACACCCTCACCGATCGCCAGGTCAACAAGAAGCGCCGCCTGATGTCGCACCACAAGAAGGCCGAGAAGAAGCGTCGCGACAAGCGTTAACAACCGCTTGTCAGGCCATGCGAAACCCCTGTAGGAGCGGCCTTGTGTCGCGAAAGGGCTGCGTAGCAGCCCCGGCTATCTTGCAGTCCTGCTGAACCCTTGGGGCTGCTGCGCAGCCCTTTCGCGACACAAGGCCGCTCCTACACGGACACGCGTAAACCCTGATCTCCCCCTACACGTTGACCCACCGCAATCCCCCTATTGTTTCAACCTTTTTCCTGACTGCTCGATCCGCTATGCTCGGACCCAACCCCGTGCCGGACAAACCCCAGGAAAGAGGGCTCCATGATCCGCAGCAAACTGCCGAACGTCGGCACGACCATCTTCACCACCATGTCGCAACTGGCCATGCAGACCGGTGCGCTCAACCTCTCCCAGGGCTTCCCTGACTTCAACGGCCCCCAGGCCTTGCTCGATGCCGTTGGTCGCCATGTGGCCGCCGGGCACAACCAGTACTCGCCCATGACCGGCCTGCCGGCGCTGCGCCAGCAGGTGGCGGCGAAAATCGCCCGGTTGTACGGCGCGAATGTCGATGCCGACCAGGAGGTGACCATCACCCCCGGTGCCACCGAGGCGATCTTCTGCGCCATCCAGGCGGTCATCCATGCCGGCGACGAGGTGATCGTCTTCGACCCCTGCTACGACAGCTACGAGCCGTCCGTGGAACTGGCCGGCGGGCGCTGTGTGCATGTGCCGTTGACCGACGGCAGCTTCAGCATCGACTGGCAGAAGTTCAGCGACGCGCTCAGCCCGCGCACGCGCATGGTCATCCTCAACTCGCCGCACAACCCCAGCGGCGCGCTGATCAGCCGTGACGACCTGGACCAGCTGGCCAGGCTGATCGGTGATCGCGATATCTACCTGGTCAGCGACGAGGTCTACGAACACCTGATCTACGACGGTGTGCGCCATGCCAGCGTGCTGGCCCACCCGCAGCTCTATTCGCGGGCGTTCGTGGTCAGCTCGTTCGGCAAGACCTACCACGTCACCGGCTGGAAGACTGGCTATGTGGTCGCCCCACCGGCACTGAGCGCGGAACTGCGCAAGGTGCACCAGTACGTCAACTTCTGTGGCGTGACCCCCTTGCAGTGTGCCCTGGCCGACTTCATGGCCGAGCACCCCGAGCATATCGACGAACTGCCGGCCTTCTACCAGGCCAAGCGCGACCTGTTCTGCGACCTGCTGCAGGCCTCGCGTTTCACCTTTACCCGCACGCCGGGCACCTATTTCCAACTGGTGGACTACTCGCAGATCCGGCCCGACCTGAACGATGTCGACATGGCCCTGTGGCTGACCCGTGAGCATGGCGTGGCCAGCATCCCGGTGTCGGTGTTCTACCAGCAACCCATCCCCGAGCAACGCCTGGTGCGCCTGTGCTTTGCCAAACGCGAGGAGACGCTGCGCCAGGCAGCGGAGAAACTATGCGCGATCTGAGCCAACTGCCGAACCTGAAAATCGCCCTGGTGCAGACCACCCTGGCCTGGCACGACCGCGAGGCCAACTACGTGCACTTCGAGGAGTTGATCGGCCAGGCCGGCGAGGTGGACCTGGTGGTCCTGCCGGAAATGTTCACCACCGGCTTTTCGATGGAGTCCGAAAGCCTGGCGGAGCCTGAGAACGGCCCGACCTACAAGTGGCTCAAGGCACAGGCGAAGAAAGCCAACGCGGTGATCACCGGCAGCGTGATCATCCAGGCCGCCGACGGCAGCCACCGCAACCGTCTGCTGTGGGCGCGGCCCGACGGCGAGATCCTGCACTACGACAAGCGCCACCTGTTCCGCATGGCCGGCGAGCACAAGCACTACACCCCCGGCGAGCGCCAGGTGCAGTTCGAACTCAAGGGCTGGCGGATTCGTCCGCTGATCTGCTACGACCTGCGCTTCCCGGTGTGGAGCCGCGATGCCCAGGACACCGACCTGCTGCTGTACACCGCCAACTGGCCGGCGGCGCGACGCCTGCACTGGAACCGCCTGCTGCCGGCGCGGGGCATCGAGAACCTGTGCTTCGTTGCGGCGGTGAACCGGGTGGGCACCGATGGCAAGGGCTTCGCCTATTCCGGCGACAGCCAGGTGCTGGACTTCCAGGGCGAGAGCCTGCTGAGCGCCGGTGAGGCCGACGGGGTGTTTACCGTGGTGCTGCGGGCTGCGGAGCTGGCGGCGTACCGGGCGCGGTTCCCGGCGAACCTGGATGCCGATACCTTTGAATTGCACTAAGACGCCACCGGCTCTCTGTGGGAGCGGCCTTGCGTCGCGATGGGCCGAATAGCGGCCCCAGCAACTTTGAGTGATTTCAATATCCTGGGGCTGCTTGGCAGCCCATCGCGACGCAAGGCCGCTCCCACAGGGGCTAAGTCCTCAGCTCGGGTGTGATTCAGTACACATCCCGCCGATACCGCCCATCCTCGATCAACTGCTGTACTGCGGCCTCGCCCAGCATCCCCTGCAACGCCGCATCCACCCCGGCCGCCATCCCTTGCAGGCTGCCGCAGACGTACACGCAAGCGCCGTCATCGACCCAGCGTTTGAACTCGGCGGCCTGCTGCAACAGCACGTCCTGCACATAGATCTTCTCAGCCTGGTCCCGCGAGAACGCCAGGTCCAGCCGTTGCAGATCGCCGCTTTCCACCCAGCCCTGCAGCTCTTCGCCGCACAGCAGGTCGTGTGCCCGGTTGCGTTCACCGAACAGTAGCCAGTTGCGTTGTTCGCCCCCGGCAATACGGGCCTTGAGCAAGCTGCGCAGACCGGCCAGGCCGGTGCCATTGCCGATCAGCACCATGGGCGCCGATTCGACAGGCAGGTGCAAACCGCTGTTGCGACGCAGGCGCGCGCTGACGCTGCCTTCCAGCGGCAGGTACTCGGTCAGCCAGCCGGAGCCCAGGCCCAGGTTGCCATCGGCGTGGCGTTCCTGGCGCACGATCAGCTCCAGTACGCCATCGCTGGCGATGGAGGCAATCGAGTATTCGCGGGCGGTGAGCGGGATCAGGGCATCGACCAGTGCCTGGGCATGCAGGCCGATCAGGTGTTCGCGGCTGACCGGCAACTGGCGGTTGGCCAAGGCCTGCGCCAGGGTTTCCTGCAGGCCGTCGAGCTGCACCGGGCCGCCTGGGTCGAGGCCCAGGCCAGCAAGGAAGGCATCGACACGAGACTGACCGTTGCGCGGCAGGATCTCGATCAGGTCGCCGGCTTCCCAGGTCGCGGGTGCTTCCGCCTGCAGGCCCAGCAGGTACACCGGCGCCCCCTGGCTGCCGGGGTTGATCCTTTCGCGGCGGGAAAGGCGCCAGTTGCCAAAGCTTGGCGGCTGCCAGGCGGCGACCGGGCGGGCGCCGGTCAGTTGCGTCAGTTCCTGTTGCCACAGCTGCAGGGCGGCGGGGTCGGCGTTGTCCACCTCCACCGGGCTGAAGGCGCAGCTGGCGCCGCGTTCGCCGAGCCAGGCCTGGAGCCGGCGGGCGAAGCCGCAGAAGTGCGGGTACTGGCGGTCGCCCAGGGCCAGCAGGGCGTAGTCCAGGTGGTCCAGCGGCCAGGCTTGGCCGAGTACCTTGCGCTCGAAGCCTCGGGCGCTGTCCGGGGCCTCGCCGTCGCCGAAGGTGCTGACCACGAACAGCGCGCGGTTGGCCTGGCGCAATTCGGTCTCGCCCAGTTCGGCCAGCGGGCGTACCTGCACCGGCAAGCCGGCGGCTTGCAGCTGGCCGGCGCTTTGCCAGGCCAACTGCTCGGCAAAGCCGCTCTGGCTGGCAAACCCGATCAGCCAGCGGTCGCCGTCATTCGCCTGAGGGGCCACCGCGCCACGGGCGGCGCGCACCTGGCGCTTCTTGCGCCGGCGGTCGAGGTACAGCAGCCAGCCGGTGACGAAGAACAGCGGCATGGTCAGGCTGGCGAGGGTGACGATGATTCGCCCCGGCAGGCCGAAGTAGCTGCCCACGTGCAGGGCGTAGACGCTCTGCAGCAACTGGGCCTTGAACGACTTGTCGGTATAGCGCTCGTGACGTTTGACCTGGCCGGTGGCCGGGTCGAGGGTGAGGGTGTTCAGGGCGCGCTCGTGGTCGGCGCCCTGCAGCAGGTAGAACAGGGTCGCCGGTTGCCCGCCGGTCGGCGGCAGACGCAGGTTGTAGGTGGAAAGGCCGGGGCCTGCGGCGGCCTTGAGGTTGGTCCAGATGGCATCGTAATCGACAACAAGAGGCGGGGCGTTCTTGTCTACCTTGGGCGGGCCATGGCGACCGCCGCTGCCTTCGCCACGCTTCTGCTCGCCGGCCGCTGGCTGGTCGGCCAGCAGGCGATTGAGGCCTTCGCGGTACCACTCGTAGGACCAGAACAGCCCGGTCAGGGCGAACAGCAGGTAGAACAGCAGGCACCAGGTGCCGAACACCGCGTGCAGGTCCCAGTTGAAGGCGCGGCCTTTCTTCGCCCAGTCCAGCGTCAGCCAGGTCCGCCAGTTCAGTGCCTTGCGCGGCCAGCGCAGGTACAGCCCGGACAGGCAGAAGAAGATCAGCATCAGGGTGCAGGCGCCGGTGATCTGCCGGCCTGTGTCGCCCATGGCCAGGAACCGGTGCAGGTTGAGCATGAGGTTGAAGAAGCCCAGGCCGGCGACGTCACCCTTGAGCTCGCCGGTGTACGGATCGGCGTAGCGCAGCGCACCGCGTCGCTCCCCAGGGGCGGGGGTGAAGAAGATCCGTGCGGCGTTGCCTTCAAGGGTATCGACCCAGAGCATGGAGACCTTGTCGCCTTGCGCGGCCTCGACCCGGCGCACCAGCTCGGCCGGCGGCAGCACGCCTTCCTGGCGTACCTCGACCTTGAGCACCTCGGCGTTGAACGCGCGCAGCAGTTCTTCCTGGAACGACCAGATCGCGCCGGTCACGCCCATCAGCGCCAGCACCAGGCCGGCGGTGATGCCAAAGAACCAGTGCAATTGGAACAGCGTCTTCTTCACCACATCGATCACCTTGTATTGCCGCCAGGAACTGCGCGGCGTGCATTATGCCTTGATACGCAAAAGCCCCGTTCAAGCGAATGAACGGGGCCTGGGGTGCGGCTGTTTAGAAGTGCACGCTGGTGGTCAGCAACGCCGTGCGCCCTGCCGCCTGGTTGGCGAAGTGGGTGGAGTACGCCTTGTCGTAGTAGACCTCGTTGGTGAGGTTCTGCACGTTCAGCTGCAGGTCGATGTTCTTGGTCAGCTTGTAGGCGGCCATGGCGTCGTAGCGTACGTAGCTGTCGACCATGGTGGTGTTGGCCACGCTGCCGTAGACGTCATCCACATAGAAGGCGCCGCCACCGATGGTCAGCTTCGGCGTCAACTGGTAGGTGGTCCAAAGGCTGGCGCTGTTGTTCGGCGTGTTGGGCAACTGGTTGCCGTCGTTCGCCTTGCCCAGCGGGCCACCGTCGATCTGGCGGGCCTGCATGTAGGTGTAGCCGGCGAACACCTGCCACTTGTCGGTCAGTTTGCCGCTGGCCGACAGTTCGATGCCTTGCACGCGGGTTTCACCGACGTTCTCGTAGGTGTTGGTGTTGACCTGGACCCGGGCGTTTTCCTTCTCGGTGCGGAACAGCGCCGCAGCCAGGGACAGGCGCTGGTCGAGCAGGTCCCACTTGGTGCCGATCTCGTAGTTGGTGGTTTCTTCCGGCTCCATGTCACTGCCCAGCAGGTTGCCGGAACGGTCGGTGGTGTTGCCCAGCGGATTGCCTTCGGTGCCCTCGCCGAGCATGGCGCCAGGCGGCGTGGCGGAGGTGGCGTAGGACACGTAGATGCTGCCGTTGTCCGCCGGTTTCCACACCAGGCCCAGCTGGCCGGTGATGAACTCGCTGGTGTCCGAGCCTTTGGCGGGTACGCCCTTGCTGCTCACTGCGGTGCTGCCGTCGGCGTTGTAGCCACGGTAATCGGTGTCGAAGTGGTCATAGCGCAGACCCATGTTCAGCAGCCATTGCGGGGTCAGTTCCAAGGTGTCGAACACATAGAGCGCGCGAGTCTTGCTGTTGGTCCTGGTGCCGGCGTAGTTGCGCGCGACGGTGCCGACCCAGTTGTCGTCCGGGTTCGGGTTGTCCAGCGAGGTGCAGCTGCCGCCGCTGCCCGGGCCGGTACAGGTGAGCTTGCTGTTGGGGGTGACGGTGTAGCTCTGGCGGTCGGACTCTTCCTTGGTGAACTCGACGCCGGTGGAGAAGCTGTTCTTCAGGCCGCCCAGGTAGAACTCGCCGAACAGGTCGGTCTGGTTGGTGGTGGTGGCGGTGTTGCCCACACGGGTGTTGGCGCGACGCCAGACGCCGTTGTTGTTGACGTTGCCGGCGCTGTCGTCGGGCTGGGTCAGCACGTAGTCCTGCATGCTGTTGCCGTGGCGCAGGGTGTTCTTGATGGTCAGCGTGTCGGTCAGGTCGTGCTCGATGGCGAAGGTCGCGATATCGACACGGGTCTTGCGGAAGTCGCGTCCGGTCAAGCCGTAGAAGTTGTCGCTGTCGCCACCGTCGACCGGCTTGTCCGGATGCGCCGATGTCCGTGCGGTGCTGCCTGCACGGGGCACACTGTAGGGGATGCCGGAGTCCGGCAGGTCATCGCTTTCCAGGTGGTAGTAGTCGAGGTTGACGCGGGTCGGCGTGCCCAGGCCGAAGGCCAGCGAGGGGGCGATGCCCCAGCGGTCGTAGTTGACCTTGTCGCGACCGGCGACGTTGCTCTCGTGGGTCATCAGGTTCAGGCGCCCGGCGACGCTGTCGCTGAACTGGTAGTTGCCATCGAAGGTGTAGCGTTGGGTTTGGTCGCTGCCCCAGGTCCAGGCGCCGTCCAGCGAGTTGCCCAGGTGTGCGCGCTTGCTCACCAGGTTGATGGTGCCGCCAGCGGCGCCACGGCCACCGACCGCCGAGTTCGGCCCCTTGGCCACTTCGACAGACTCGATGGCGAAGATTTCCCGGGTCTGCGCGCCGGTATCGCGCACGCCGTCCAGGTAGGTGTCGCCCTGGGCATCGAAGCCACGGATGAAGGGGCGGTCGCCTTGCGGGTTGCCACCTTCGCCAGCGCCGAAGGTGATACCCGGCACGGTGCGCAGGGCATCCTGCAGGGACATGGCGTTGGTGTCCTTGATCACCTGCTGTGGAATCACCGTGACCGACCGTGGGGTGTCCACCAACGGCGCGGTGTACTTCTGCGACGAGGCCTTGTCGACCTTGTACTCGGTGCTTGCCTGTTCGGCCTTGCCATTGACGCGGGTGGCGTCGAGGGTGATGGCGTTGCTGGCGGCCGGGTCAGCGGCATAGGCCGAGGTGGCGGTGATCGCCATGCCGATAGCGGAGGCGAGCAGACGTGGTGAACTCACAGCAGATGGCACGTGACGCATTGTTGTAGACCTTCCCCAAGGTATGAAGGCCGCGGAGCATAATGTAAGTGATTGTAACGAACAATTGAGAAGCGTTTACATTCGCCATAAATTTACATTCTTTACAATTTCGCCTTACGGTTTTTACGGTCTCATCCGTCGTGCCATGCAGAAAGGGGCTTGTGGTAGGTAAAAGGGAATCAATATCATTGGCGTCCCTTCAGTCATACCTGGTGCCGCCGCCATGCTGCTTCATATTCCCGGGCTGTTCGACGCCGACGAGATCTCGCGCATTCGCGAGGCCCTGGAACAGGCCGACTGGGCCGACGGCAAGATCACCGCGGGGTACCAGTCGGCCAAGGCCAAGCACAACCTGCAGTTGCCCGAGGGCCATGCGCTGGCCAAGGAAATCGGCGGCGCGCTGATCGAGCGGCTGTGGCGCAACCCGTTGTTCATGTCGGCGGCGCTGCCGCACAAGGTGTTCCCGCCGCTGATCAACTGCTACCGCGAAGGGGGCAATTTCGACTTCCACATCGACAACGCCCTACGCCAGCCCAAGGGCAGCCCGGAGCGGGTGCGCACCGACCTGTCCTCGACGCTGTTCCTCAGCGACCCGGACAGCTACGACGGTGGCGAGCTGGTGATCCAGGACACCTATGGCGTGCGCGAGGTCAAGCTGGCCGCCGGCGACATGGTGCTGTACCCCGGCACCAGCCTGCACAAGGTCAACCCGGTCACCCGCGGGGCGCGCTATGCGGCGTTCTTCTGGACCCAGAGCCTGGTGCGCGAGGACAGCCAGCGCACCTTGCTGTTCGAGATGGACAATGCGGTCCGCCAGCTCACCGCCGATGTGCCCGAGCATCCGTCGCTGCTGCAGCTGACCGGCACCTATCACAACCTGCTGCGCCGCTGGGCCGAGGTCTGAGCCGTGTCCTATCAGTTACGACGTGAGGATGTGGTGGATGTGGCCGGGTTGCAGGCGATGCTCGAGCACAGTCCGGGCCAGGCCGCCCAGGCGATCCTGGCGGCGGCGGGGCAGGGGGTGGTCGAGGCGCAGTTGCTGCTTGGGCAGATCCTGCTCGATGGGCGCGGTATCGAAGAGGATGCCGGCGTGGCCCGTCGTTGGTTCGGCATTGCCGCCCAGGGCGGCAGCGCCATGGCCCACAACATGCTCGGACGGTGCCTGGAGCACGGCTGGGGTGGCGAGGTGGATCTTGCGCAAGCGGCCATTCACTATGCCCGTGCGGCCGACGCCGGCCTGGATTGGGGGATGTACAACCTGGCCAACCTGCTGGCCACCGGGCGTGGGGTGCCGGCCGATCAGGCCCAGGCGTTGATGTGCTACGAGAAAGCGGCGCAGCTGGGGCATGCCAAGTCGATGAACCTGTATGGGCGCTACCTGGAGCAGGGCATTGCCACTGCACCGAGCCCTGCCCGGGCGGTGCGCTGGTATCGGCGTTCGGCCGAGGCGGGGGATTTTCGCGGAATGTTCAGCCTGGCGCTGGTGCTGGTCGAGCGCGGGGAGATCGGCGAGGCCGGGCCTTGGCTGGAGCGGGCCAGGGTCGAGGGCAACCTGAATTTCCTGCGCAGTGCGCTGGTGACGTTGCAGGGGGCGGGGCCGGCGCTGATGGTCCATGCGGCGCGCTATGCCGAGGAGATTGAGCAGCGCGGATTCTAAGGCTAGCGCCACACCTGTAGGAGCGGCCTTGTGTCGCGAAAGGGCGCTCCTACAGGGGCACGCGAGGCAGTTTGGACCGGCAAATGAAAACGGGGCCTTGCGGCCCCGTTGTGCTTACAGGTAGTAAGCCTTCAGCGGCGGGAAGCCGTTGAACTCCACTGCGCTGTAGCTCGTGGTGTAGGCACCGGTGGACAACCAGTACAGGCGATCGCCGATGGCCAGGTTCAGCGGCAGGCCGTACTTGTAGTTCTCGTACATGATGTCGGCGCTGTCGCAGGTGGGGCCGGCGATCACCACTTCCTCGGTCTCGCCTTTCTTCTCGGTCCAGATCGGGAACTTGATCGCCTCGTCCATGGTTTCGATCAGGCCGGAGAACTTGCCCACGTCGGTGTAGATCCAGCGCTCGACCGCGGTGCGCGACTTGCGTGCCACCAGCACCACTTCGCTGACAAGGATGCCGGCGTTGGCGATCAGCGAACGGCCAGGCTCGAGGATGATTTCCGGCAGGTCGTCGCCGAAGTCTTCCTTGAGGAAGCGGATGATCTCTTCGGCGTAGGTTTCGAGGCTGTTGGTGCGGGTGATGTAGTTGGCCGGGAAGCCGCCACCCATGTTGATCAGCTTCAGTTCGATGCCGTCTTCTTCCTTCAGGCGTTCGAAGATCACCTTGACCTTGGCGATGGCCGCGTCCCACACGCTGATGTCGCGCTGCTGGGAGCCTACGTGGAAGGAGATGCCGTAGGGCACCAGGCCCAGGTCGCGGGCGAGAATCAGCAAGTCCATGGCCATGTCGGTCTGGCAGCCGAATTTGCGCGACAGCGGCCAGTCGGCGGTGGTGGAGCCTTCGGTGAGGATGCGCACATAGACCTTTGAGCCTGGCGCGGCCTTGGCAATGTTGCGCAGGTCCGCTTCGGAGTCGGTGGCGTACAGGCGCACGCCCTTCTCGAAGAAGTAGCGGATGTCCTTGGACTTCTTGATGGTGTTGCCGTAGCTGATGCGATCGGCGCTGACGCCACGGCCCAGCACCTTGTCCAGCTCGTAGATCGAGGCGATGTCGAAGCTCGAGCCTTTTTCCTTGAGCAGGTCGATGATCTCGACCGCCGGGTTGGCCTTGACCGCGTAGTAGACCTTGGCGAACTCGAAACCGGCGCGCAGGTCGTCATAGGCCTGGCTGATCATCTGGGTATCGATGAGTACGAACGGGGTTTCCTGCTTGTCGGCGAACGCCTTCATTTTCTGGAAGGTGTCACGCGCAAAGTAGTCTTCGACCTGGATCGACATGCTCAAGGGCTCCATGGGCAAACTGAAAAGATAAGTGGCAGCAAACTGAACGTCCTCCGTATCCCCACTTTGGTTCGCCTACTTCCCAAGGCATGTCGCCGAAAGCAAAAAGGTCAACCGTGCCAGGGAAGGGCGGCGGGTGACCTTGCTGTCTCGTCGTCAGTACTTGAGCCGGATGGATCGTTTCCAGCATGGACGTTCGGCGCGCACTTTAGGGCGTGAAAACCGCAAGATCAACAGGCAGGTCCGGGGTGTTGGTCGTGTATCGACGCCCCATCGCTGCAATAACCGACCGATGCGTGGCGTGGATGTTCCGCAAAAGGCCACAAGCGTTAAAAATTGTGGAATAGGTGGCGATCTGGACGCGAACGGCTGATAGCTGGGTTCTTTGCATGTTGGCTGGCTTTCGCCGCGAAAGAGCCGAATTACTCGCAGGCGGCCGTTTGTCGGCGTCGGCTGAGG
The DNA here is from genome assembly GCF_003205295.1 of Pseudomonas mosselii. Classification (GTDB taxonomy): domain Bacteria; phylum Pseudomonadota; class Gammaproteobacteria; order Pseudomonadales; family Pseudomonadaceae; genus Aquipseudomonas; species Aquipseudomonas mosselii_B. The sequence continues at coordinate 72,283 of NZ_QJRP01000005.1, read as the reverse complement.
ATCGGTAAAAAACCGGCAGGTGTTCATATTTATGGCCACGCCAGTACGCCCGTCATTTTTTTCGAATCCGCCATAAATTTTTTGTTACCGGCGCCGGAAAACACCCTTGGTCGGCTTAGGGCTGGGCCGATTGCCGTCATTGATGAGAAACATTACTATTCGCGACCTCATCTGCCTCCCTGACGACCCTGACCGTGTCCGGACACAAAGGCTTCCTCGACCACTACCATGAGCTGATCGGCACCTGGACGCGCAAGTTGCGCAGTCGTCAGCAGGCCGAGGACCTCACTCACGACGCCTTTGTCCGGGTTCTGGAAAACCCCAACGAGCAGGTCGAGCAGCCGCGTGCCTACCTGCACCAGACCGCCCGCAACATTGCCGTCGATGGCTTTCGCCGCGAGGACCGTCGCCAGGCGCTGGAACTTGAGGCGTTCACCGACGGCGACGCCAATGGCAGCGACCCGGAGGCCTATGTGCATGCCCTGGAACTGGCCGACAGCGTCGAGCGAGCGCTGGCCGAGCTGCCGCTCAACTGCCGTCGGGTGTTCATCTGGCAGAAGCTCGAGGGCCTGACCCAGGCCGAGATCGCCGAGCGCATGGGTTTGACCAAGAACATGGTCGAAAAGTATATGATCCGCACGCTCCGACATCTGCGTGAGCACCTGGATGTGTCGGCCAGATGAGTCAGGAGACCCCATTGATCAGACAGCATGCGCCCGATCCCGTGGGCGAGCAGGCGGCCAGCTGGTTCGCCCAGGCCCAGGAGGCGCCGCATGACAGTGCCGTGCAGCAGGCCTTGCAGGCATGGCTCGCGCAGCACCCACGCCATCGTGAGGAATACCAGCATCTGGTACGGCTGTGGCGCGCCACCGATTTCATCCCCCGACAACGCCTCGAAGCGCTGTGCCAGCCCGAGCCGGTGCGCCCGCTTGCGCGCCGCCGCCTGCTGCGCCAGGCATTGGCGGCCGGCGTGGCGGTGGTCGCGCTGGGGCTGGGCTGGACGGGTTGGCAGTATCAGCAGCTCAATCACCAGGACACGTTGAGCACGGCCCAGGGCGAGCGGCGTCAGGTCGAACTGCCGGACGGCTCACGGCTGGAACTCAACAGTGCCACCCAGGTGCAGGTGATGTTCTCTGCGGGGCAGCGCCATGTGCGTCTGGGCGCGGGCGAGGCGATGTTCATCGTCGCCCACGACAGCGGTCGACCATTCGTGGTGAGCACAGCCCAGGGTGAAGTCACCGTCACCGGCACCCGCTTCGATGTACGCCAGGAGCCGACCAGTACCCGCGTGGCGGTGGAGCAGGGGTCGGTGAAGGTGCAGGGCGCAGCCGAGTCGCTGGCGCTGCTCGGTGCCGGGCAGGGTTCGCACATCGACGCCCAGGGCAAGGTCGCCGCGCCCTATGCCATCGATGTCAACGCCGTGACCGCCTGGCGCCAGGGCAAGCTGGTGTTCGACAACGCGCCGCTGAGCGAGGTGGTGGCGCAGGTTTCGCGCTACCGCGCCCAGCCGCTGCATGTGACACCCGGCAAGGCTGCCGCGCTGCGCCTGTCGAGCACCTTCAGCACCGACGACCCGGACGCGCTGCTGCGGGCGCTGCCGAGCATCCTGCCGGTGCAGGTGAAGACCCGCCCGGACGGCTCCAGCGAAATTGTTCTGAAATAAATTCAGGTTTTTTTCCGTTCGTTCGTCTTCCCCGCCAGCTGCAACTGCCAAGCATTTCCATTTGCATGCGGTTGGCGTTTATCCCGACTCTCAGGACCTCTCGAAGACGTGAACAACAATAAGCCCCTTCTCCAGCTGCGCCGCCTGGCGCTGGCCCTGGCGGTCAGCGCCGCCGCCGGCAACAGCTACGCCGACAGCATCCAGATCCAGGCCCAGCCATTGGCGGGCGCACTCAAGCAGCTGGGCCAGCAGACCAACCTGCAACTGTTCTTCAGCCCCGAACTGGTGGACGGCAAGCAGGCACCGGCGGTGTCCGGCGACCTGGCGCCGGAGCAGGCCCTGCAGCAACTGCTGCAAGGCAGCGGGCTGACTTTCGAGCAGTCCGCGGACACCGTGGTGGTCAAGCCGGTCCAGGCCGCCGGCAGCCTGACCACCGGCAGCCTGGAGCTGGCGCCCACCGATGTGAAAGTGGTCGGTGACTGGCTGGGCGACGCCCAGCAGAGCGTGGTGCAGAACCATCCCGGCGCCCGTACCGTGGTGCGCCGCGAAGCGATGGTGGAGAAGGGCACGATGAACGTGCGCGACGCCCTGCGCGGCATCCCCGGCGTGCAGGTGCAGGACTCCAACGGCACCGGTGGCAGCGACCTGTCGCTGAACGTCGGCGTGCGCGGTCTTACCTCGCGCCTGTCGCCGCGCTCGACCGTGCTGATCGACGGCATCCCGGCGGCCTTCGCCCCTTACGGCCAGCCGCAGCTGTCGATGGCGCCGATCTCCTCGGGCAACCTCGACAGCATCGATGTGGTGCGCGGCGCCGGTTCCGTGCGCTACGGCCCGCAGAACGTCGGCGGGGTGATCAACTTCGTGACCCGGGCCATTCCCGAGAAGGCCACCGGCGAGTTGTCCACCACCCTGGAGACTTCCCGCCATGGCGGCTGGAAGCACACCGAGTCGGCCTTCGTTGGTGGCACCGCCGACAACGGCATGGGCGTGGCGCTGCTGTACACCGGCGTGAACGGTGACGGTTACCGCAGCAGCAACAACGACAACGATATCGACGACGTGATGCTCAAGACCCACTGGGCGCCGACCGATGTCGACGAGTTCTGGCTCAACTTCCACTACTACGACGGCCGTGCCGACATGCCTGGTGGCCTGACCCAGGCCCAGTACGACCACGACCCCTACCAGTCGGTGCGCGACTACGACTACTTCAGTGGTCGACGCAAGGATGTGTCGTTCAAGTGGCTGCGCCAGATCGACGACGCCACCCAGTTCGAGGTGCTGACCTACTACACCGACAGCTTCCGCGGCAGCGCCATTGCCGCGCGCGACATGAAGACCCTGTCCTCGTACCCGCGCAACTACCACACTTTCGCCATCGAGCCACGCCTGTCGCGGATCTTCTTCGTCGGCCCGACCACCCAGGAAGTCAGCGTCGGCTATCGCTACCTGAAGGAAGCCATGCGCGAGCAGTCCACACGCCTGGCCCTGGTCGACAATGTGCCCACCGTGACCCCGACCTCCGACGGCCATGTGTTCCAGGACCGCAGCGGCGGCACCGAGGCCAGCGCTTACTACATTGACGACAAGATCGACGTCGGCAACTGGACCATCACCCCGGGCATCCGCTTCGAGCACATCAACACCGACTGGCGCGACCGCCCGGTGATGGACGCCAACTACCGTCCGGTGCCGGAGAAGAACCGCAGCATCACCAGCAACGAACCGCTGCCGGCGCTGAGCGTGATGTACCACATGTCCGACGCCTGGAAGCTGTTCGCCAACTACGAGACCTCGTTCGGCAGCCTGCAGTACTTCCAGCTGGGCCAGGGCGGCACCGGCAACAACACGGCCAATGGCCTGGAGCCGGAGAAAGCCAAGACCTATGAGGTGGGTACGCGCTATGACGACGGTGGTTTTGCCGGTGAGCTGACCGCGTTCTACATCGACTTCGACGACGAGCTGCAATACATCAGCAACGACATCGGCTGGACCAACCTGGGGGCGACCAAGCACCAAGGCATCGAGGCCTCGGTGCGCTACGACCTGGCCGGGCTTGACCCGCGCCTGGAAGGCCTGTCGGTCAATGGTGGCTACACCTATACCCGCGCTACCTATGAAGGCGAGATTCCCGGCTTCAAGGGCCGTGACCTGCCGTTCTACTCGCGCCAGGTGGCCACTGCCGGGCTGCGTTACGCGGTCAACCGCTGGACCTGGAACCTGGACGCCTACGCCCAATCCAAGCAACGCGCACCGGGCACCGGGATGAACGCCAACGGCAGCTTCAACGGCAACTACATTACCGAGCCGAGCGCCGACGGACAGTATGGCGATATTCCGGGGTACGTGACCTGGCATGCCCGTGGCGGGTATGACTTCGGGCCGCAGCTGTCGAACCTGAAGCTGGCGGCGGGGGTGAAGAACCTCTTCGACAAGCAGTACTTCACCCGCTCCAGCGATAACAATGCCGGGATCTATGTGGGTGAGCCGCGCACGTTCTATGTGCAGGCCAGTGTCGGGTTCTGATTCGAGATTGCCGGGGCGCTTTGCGCCCCTTTCCGACCGGTCCGACGCCTCGGCAAGGCCGCTCCCACAGGTACAGCATCAGCCTCCAGGCCGGCGCAGTACCTGTGGGAGCGGCCTTGTGTCGCGATGGGCCGCACAGCGGCCCCGGCGTTCTATCAGGAGGCCACTGCCTCGGCAGGCGACACGATACTGGTCTTCGCCCCCCGCGAGCGCCCGGAACTCAGGTACGCCGCAATCGACTCCTGCGTCACCTCCCCCAAGAACATCCCTTCGGCATCCAGCACCGGCAACCATGCCCGGTTGAACTCGTACATCCGCGACAGCAGGATGCGCAAGTGCTCGTCATGGGCCGCGGTGGCATTGAACGTCCGCAGGAAATCCCCGCACGTCCCTTGCTGGCGGTGCATGTCGCGCCTGCGTACATAGCCCAGCGCCTTGTTCTGCCCATCGGTGACCACCACGTAGCGCCGGTCATGCTCATCCAGCAGCTCCAGCGCATCGTTCACCGCTGTTCCCGGGCTCACCGACGGCGCGTTGTCCGCGGCATCCTCGGCACGCACCAGCAGCAGGCGTTTCAACGTGCTGTCCTGGCCGACGAAGTTGCTGACGAAATCGTCCACCGGATGGGCCAGCAAGGTGTCCGGGTGATCCAGCTGCAGCAGCTTGCCGGCACGGAAGATGGCGATCTTGTCGCCCAGCTTGATGGCCTCGTCGATGTCGTGGCTGACCATGATCACGGTCTTGTTCAGTGCCCGCTGCATCTCGAAGAACTCGTTCTGGATCATCTCGCGGTTGATCGGGTCGACCGCGCCGAACGGCTCGTCCATCAGCAGCACCGGCGCCTCGGCGGCCAGGGCGCGGATCACGCCGATGCGCTGCTGCTGGCCGCCGGAGAGCTCGCGTGGGTAGCGCTGCAGGTACTGCTTGGGCTCGAGCTTGATCATGTGCATTAGCTCGCGGGCGCGGTCGTGGCAGCGCTGCTTGTCCCAGCCGAGCAGGCGTGGCACCACGGTGATGTTCTCCTCGATGGTCATGTTCGGGAACAGGCCGATCTGCTGGATCACGTAGCCGATATGCCGGCGCAGGGTCACTTCGTCCAGCGCACTGGTGTCCTCGCCATTGATGAACACCTGGCCGGAGGTCGGGGTGATCAGGCGGTTGATCATCTTCAGCGTGGTGCTCTTGCCGCAGCCCGAGGGGCCGAGGAATACGCAGATCTCGCCTTCGTTGACAGTGAGGCTTACCGAGTCGACGGCTTTGACGTCCTTGCCGTTGACGTTGAAGGTCTTGCTGAGGTTCTTCAGTTCGATCATGGGCGCAGTCCTTCCGGAGTCAGGGCACGTTGCAGGGTTTGCAGGAACAGGTCGGCGATGATTGCCAGCAGGCTGACCAGCACGGCGCCGACCAGCAGCATCGACATGTCGCTGCGGCTGATGGCGGTGAGGATGAGCACGCCCAGGCCGCCGGCGCCGATGGTCGCGGCGATGGTCATCACGCCGATGTTCATCACCACGGCGGTGCGCACGCCGGCCAGGATTACCGGCACGGCGATTGGCAGCTCGACCATGCGCAGGCGCTGGCCGAAGGTCATGCCGATGCCGCGGGCGGCTTCGCGGATGCCCGGCTCGACGTTGGTCAGGGCCAGGTAGGTGTTGCGCAGGATCGGCAGCAGTGAATAAAGGAACACGGCGGTGATCGCCGGCAGCGGCCCCAGGCCCTGGCCGAACTTCGAGTAGAACGGCAGCAGCAGGCCGAACAGGGCGATCGAGGGGATGGTCAGCAACACCGTGGCGCTGGCCTGGAGCGGGCCGGCGAACACCGGAAACCGCGTCATCAGGATACCCAGCGGCACGCCGACGAGGATCGCCAGGCTCACCGCAATGCCGACCAGCATGATGTGCTGCCAGGTCAGTTCGAGGACCTGGGCCCAGTCGAGGTGGGCGAAGGTGTCGATCAGGTTCATGGTTGTACCTCGCCGAGTGAATGCTCACGCAGGAACGCTGCGGCGACCACGGTCGGGCTCTGGTGCTCGACATCGACCTGGGCGTTGAGCTTGCGCATGGTCTGGTCGTCGAGCTGATTGGCCAGCGGTTCGAGCAGGGTGGCCAGTTGCGGGTGGGCGTCGAGCACCGCCTTGCGCAGCACGGGCGCTGCGGTGTAGTCGGGGAAATAGTGCTTGTCGTCTTCCAGCAGCTTGAGGTCGAAGGCGTCCAGGCGCCCGTCGGTGGTGTAGACCAGGCCGGCGAACACCTGGTTGTTGCGCATCGCGGTGTAGACCAGGCCGCCATCCATCTGGCGGATGTTGCGCCGGTCCAGGGGCAGCCCGTACATCTCGCGCAGGCCGACCAGGCCATCGGGGCGGTTGGCGAACTCGGTGTCCAGGGCAACCAGGTGGTTGCGGTCGGGCTCGTCACGCAGCACCTGGTTGAGATCGCTGATGGTGTTGACTTGCGGGTAGGCCGCAGCGACCTGCCTGGGCAGCCCCAGGGCGTAGGTGTTGCTGAATTTCGACGGGGCCAGCCAGACCAGTCCTTTCTTCGCATCGAGTGCCTTGACCCGGGCATAGGTGGCTGCGGCGCTGGGCATGCGTTCGTCGATATGGTTGTAGGACACCAGCGAGACCCCGGTGTATTCCCACATCAGGTCGAGCTGACCGGTTTCCTGGGCCTGGCGGGCGATGTTGCTGCCAAGGCCTGCGGTCACCCGCACGTCGAAGCCGTTGGCGCGCAGGTACTGGGCGGTGATTTCGGCAAGCACGGACTGTTCGGTGAACACCCGGGCGCCGATGCGGATCAGCGGTTTTTCCGCCGCCTGGGCAAAGCCTGCGCATAGCAGGGCCGCGCCCAGCAACAGGGCGATTGTCTTCTTCATGGTTTCCCTCTTGTTATCGGGCCAGGCCGCGTTCCAGCCAGCGTTTGCTGGAGAAACTCACCAGCGCGTCGAGCGCCAGGGCCAGCAGCGCGGTACACGCGGCACCCAGCAACAGCTGCGGCTGGTTGTTCAGGGCGATGCCGGGGAAGATCAGGCTGCCCAGGCTGTTGGCGCCGATCAGGAACGCCAGCGGTGCAGTACCCACGTTCAGCGCCAGGGCCACGCGCACCCCGCCGACGATGATCGGCACGGCATTGGGCAACTCCACCTGCCACAGTTGCTGGCGCGGGGTCATGCCGATGCCGGTGGCGGCTTCCTTGAGCGAAGTGGGGACGTTCTTCAGGCCCTCGTAGGTGTTGCGCACGATGGGCAGCAATGAGGCGAGGAACAGCGCGAAGATCGCAGGACCTGCGCCGATGCCCAGGATACTCAGGGCGATGGCCAGGACGGCCAGGGGAGGGATGGTGTTGCCTACGTTGAAAAACTGCATGAAGCGTTCGGCTTTGTCGACCCTGTGCGGTCGACTCAAGGCAATGCCGGCAGGGATGCCCACGGCCAACGCCGCCGCCATCGAAGCCAGCACCAGTACCAGGTGCGCTTGCAGGTAGAACCCAAGATCGTCGCGGTAGCGCGTGATCGTATCGATGCCGATCCAGTGGACCAGCAGGGCCAGGATGACGAGCGCGGCGGCCCATCCCAACAGCCCTTTTCCGTAGCGTGCAGCCACAGGCGGACTCCTTTTTTATAGTCGGCGATCACACCCCCGTGCGGCCGGCCATTCCTGGCGGCGGGCAGCGTGGTCGCGAGCAGCAGCCCGATGCGCGGCATCAGGCCATGAGCCGAACCCCGTCGGGCTCGTGAAGCAGGTGAAACCAGCCCTGAACCGAAGCGGGTTGCAGGGGAGTGGACGTCTCCGTGGAGGGAAAGGTTCCCATCTGGGGCGGCATTTGGCCAGTGCTAATCACTGGAAAGATGGAAATGCGTCGAGAGAAAACTTCGGATTAATGCGCTCTAGGCGTTGAAAACACTGCTTTGTAGCCATTTGTCGTGACCAGGCTGACGCTTGAGCGATGACTGGCCCTTTCGCGGGTAAACCCGCTCCCACAGGATTCCCACAGTCTTTGAGTCTTGTGCAGCACCTGTGGGAGCGGGTTTACCCGCGAAGAGGCCGGAACAGGTGCATTGGGTTCAGCAGATTTTGGTCCATGCCCCGACTTCAGGTATGATATCGCCCCTTTTTGAATCCCCAGTCAGGCGATTTCCCATGACCAACCAGGCCGCCGAAGTCGCGAAGCGCCGCACTTTCGCAATCATTTCCCACCCCGACGCCGGTAAGACCACCATTACCGAGAAGCTCCTGCTGATGGGCAAGGCGATCGCTGTCGCGGGCACCGTGAAGTCGCGCAAGTCCGACCGCCACGCCACCTCCGACTGGATGGAAATGGAGAAGCAGCGCGGCATCTCCATCACCACCTCGGTGATGCAGTTCCCCTACCGCGAGCACATGATCAACCTGCTCGACACCCCCGGCCACGAGGACTTCTCGGAAGACACCTACCGCACCCTGACCGCGGTGGACTCGGCGCTGATGGTGCTCGACGGCGGTAAAGGTGTAGAGCCGCGTACCATCGCCCTGATGGACGTCTGCCGCCTGCGCGACACGCCGATCGTCAGCTTTATCAACAAACTCGACCGTGACATCCGCGACCCGATCGAACTGCTCGACGAAATCGAGGCGGTGCTGAAGATCAAGGCCGCGCCGATCACCTGGCCGATCGGTTGCTACCGCGACTTCAAGGGCGTGTACCACCTGGCCGGCGACTACATCATCGTCTACACCCCGGGCCACGGCCATGAGCGTACCGAGGTGAAGATCATCGAGAAGCTCGACTCCGATGAAGCCCGTGCGCACCTCGGTGACGAGTACGATCGTTTCCTCGAGCAGCTCGAGCTGGTACAGGGTGCCTGCCATGAGTTCGATCAGGACGAGTTCATCAATGGCCAGCTGACGCCGGTGTTCTTTGGTACCGCACTGGGCAACTTCGGTGTCGACCATGTGCTCGACGCTGTTGTCGACTGGGCGCCGCGCCCGCTGGCCCGTGTCGCCCACGAGCGTACCGTGGAGCCGGTGGAGGAGAAGTTCTCAGGCTTCGTGTTCAAGATCCAGGCGAACATGGACCCGAAACACCGCGACCGTATCGCCTTCATGCGCATCTGCTCGGGCAAGTACGAGAAGGGCATGAAGATGCGTCATGTGCGTACCGGCAAGGACCTGCGTATCGGCGATGCGCTGACGTTCTTCTCCTCCGAGCGCGAGCAGCTGGAAGAGGCCTTCGCCGGCGACATCATCGGCCTGCACAACCACGGCACCATCCAGATCGGCGACACCTTCACCGAAGGCGAGGCACTGGGCTTCACCGGTATCCCGCACTTCGCCCCGGAGCTGTTCCGCCGCGTGCGCCTGAAGGACCCGCTGAAATCCAAGCAACTGCGCCAGGGTCTGCAGCAGCTGGCCGAGGAGGGCGCGACCCAGGTGTTCTTCCCCGAGCGCAGCAACGACATCATCCTCGGCGCGGTCGGTGTGCTGCAGTTCGACGTGGTCGCCAGCCGCCTGAAGGAAGAATACAAGGTCGAGTGCGCCTACGAGCCAATCACCGTCTGGTCGGCGCGCTGGATCAGCTGCGATGACAAGAAGAAGCTCGAGGAATTCCAGAACAAGGCCGTGGAGAACCTGGCCGTCGACGGTGGCGGTCACCTGACCTACCTGGCCCCGACCCGGGTCAACCTTTCGCTGATGGAAGAGCGCTGGCCGGATATCAAGTTCCGCGCGACTCGCGAGCATCACTGATCGTACAGGCCGTGAGCTGATTTTTCTGGCTTGCACCTAACCTGTGGGAGCGGGTTCACCCGCGAATGCGTCGGTACATTCAACATCGCATTCGCGGGTAAACCCGCTCCCACAGTGGCTGCACAGCATCCGAAATTAATTGCCGGCCTTGATACTGGTCCAGATGCGTGTGCGAATGCGGTCGATCTTCGCCGGCATTGCCTCCAGGGCATACAGCTTGCCCATCACATCCGCGCTCGGATAGATCATCGTGTTGCCCTTCATCGCCGGGTCCACCAGCCCGTCAGCCTGCTGGTTGCCATTGGCGTACTGCACGAAGTTGCTGATGTTCGCCATCACCTGCGGCTGCAACAGATAGTTCATGTAGGCGTAGCCAGCCTTCTCGTTGGGCGCATCGGCCGGCATGGCGACCATGTCGAACCACATCGGCGCGCCTTCCTTCGGGATCGAGTAGCCCACCTTCACCCCATTCTTCGCCTCCTCGGCACGGTTCTTCGCCTGCAGCACGTCACCCGAGAAGCCCACCACCAGGCACACGTCGCCATTGGCCAGGTCGCCGGTGTACTTCGAGGAGTGGAAGTAACTGATGTACGGGCGCACCTTCATCAACAGTTCCTTGGCCTTGTCGTAGTCGGCCGGGTTCTGGCTGTGGTGCGGCAGGCCCAGGTAGTGCAGGGCGATTGGCAGCAGCTCGGGGCCGTTGTCCAGCACCGCCACGCCGCAGCTCTTGAGCTTGGAAAGATATTCGGGCTTGAAGAACAGGTCCCACGAATCGAGGGGCGCGTTGTCGCCGAGCACCGCCTTGACCTTGTCGATGTTGTAGCCGATCCCGGTGCTGCCCCACAGGTACGGGAAGCCGTACTGGTTGCCCGGGTCGTTCACCTCCAGGGCCTTGAGCAGCACCGGGTTGAGATTCTTCCAGTTCGGTAGCTGCGACTTGTCCAGCTTCTTCAGGGCCTTGCCCTGGATCTGCCGGGCCATGAAGTGGTTTGAGGGGAACACCACGTCGTAGCCGGAGTTGCCGGTCATCAGCTTGCCGTCGAGGGTCTCGTTGCTGTCGAACACGTCGTAGGTGGGCACGATGCCGCTGGCTTGCTGGAACTGCTTCAGGGTGTCGGGGGCGATGTAGCTCGACCAGTTGTAGATCTTCACCGAGTCGGCGGCGCTGGCAACGCTTGCGGCCAGCATCAGGGGAGCGAGAAGGAAGGTGCGCATGTCGGGGTTACCTTGCTTTGTCTGTTGTTATCGAAGGCAGGCGATCAGCGGATCAGAAGATCAGTACGTAGGTCTTGCGCACGGTCTCCTGGATATCCCAGGTGCCGAGGCTGTTGGCCGGTAGCATCAGGGCGTCTCCGGCTTCTATGAGTAGTGGCTCGCCGCCGTCTGGCGTGAAGGTGCAGCGGCCCTTGATGAAATGGCAAAACTCCTGCTGCACGATCTGTCGCCGCCAGCGTCCCGGCGTGCACTCCCAGATCCCGGTCTCGACGCCGTCACTGCGTTCGACGCAAGTGACCGAGGTGACCGCGACCGGCTCGCCGAGGGGCACGGCGACCGGGTTGGAACTGTCCAGGATGGCGTTGTCGGTGTGCTTGAACTGGGTGATGCTCATGACCGGTGGATCCTGTGTGGTGATGAAGGGAAGTCAGTGCATGAAGCCTTCCATGAAGTCGGCCAAACCGCTGGCCAGGCGCCGCCGCCAGGGGGCGCTGGCCGGGTTGGCGAGGGTCCGGTCCTCGTGGACGAAACTCTGGATGATCGCGTTGTAGCCCAGCCAGCGGCAGGGCTCCGGTGGCCAGCTGGCCAGGCTCGACAAGGGGCGGTTGTCGTGCACCCAGGGTTGGGCGGTGAGTGCGTTGTGCTGGCCGAGGATCAGCGCGGCCAGGGTGCGTCCGCCCAGGTTGGTGGCGCCGACGCCTTCGCCGCCGTAGCCACCGGACAAGGCGATGCCGCGCTGGCGGTCGCAGAGCATGTGCGGGCGGAAGCGCCGGGCCATGCCCAGGTTGCCGCCCCAGGAGTGGGTGATGCGTACATGCTTGAGCTGCGGGAACAGTTCGCCGAACAGGTAGCGGCGCAGCTCGACCTCGTTGCCGGTGAGGGTGAAGTCTTCGCGCAGGCGACCGCCGAAGCGGTAGCCGCCGCGGGCGCCGAACACCAGTCGGTTGTCGGCGCTGCGCTGGCCGTAGGTGACCTGGCGGCTGCTTTCGCTGAAGGCCTGGCCCTGGCTCAGGCCGATCTGTTCCCAGGTCGATTCCGGCAGTGGCTCGGTGGCCACCAGCAGGCTCTGCACCGGCAACTGGTGCCGCCCGAGCGGTGGCAGGCTGGCGGCGTAGCCTTCGACGGCCGGCACCACCCAGTGGCTGCGGATACGCGCCAGCGGCGTGCGCACCTCGCCGGTCTGCCAGTCGATGGCCGGGGTGTTCTCGTAGATCGGCACGCCCATGGCCTCGACCGTCCGCGCCAGGCCTCGCACCAACTTGGCCGGTTGGATCGTGGCGACATGCGGGCTGTAGAGGGCGCCGTAGGGGTTGCTCACCTTCAACTGGGCATCCAGTTGCTCGGGTCGCAACCAGCGGTAGTCGTCTTCGTTCATGCCCTGGCGGTAGAGGTCGTCGAGCCAGGCGCGCAGGCTGCGCTCCTGTTCCGGGTAACGTGCGGCGCAGTAGAGCACGCCGCCCTTGCGGTAGTCGCAGGCGATACCTTCGCGCAGCAGCACGTCGTGGACTTCGTCGGGGATGCCGTGCAGCAGGTCGATGCTTTCACGCCGCTGTTGCGGCGAGAGCGTGGCAAGCAGGCGGTCCTCGCCCAGCAGGTTGCCCATCAGCCAGCCGCCGTTGCGCCCGGAGGCGCCGAAGCCGGCGATATTGGCCTCGATCACGGCGATGTTCAGCTGCGGCGCCTGGCGCTTGAGGTAGTAGGCGGTCCACAGGCCGGTGTAGCCGGCGCCGATGATGCATACATCGAGGTCAAGGTCCTGGCGCAGTGCCGGACGCGCGCACAGCGGCTCGTCGAGCTGGTCCATCCACAGGCTGATCGTGCGCAGGGGTTGCATCGGGTCGGGCTCCACATTCGCTGGGGTCTGTGGGCGATCCTAGTGAAGCGCGGGCGGGGCTGTCTTACGTGCGTGCACGCAGGGAAATTTGCTTCAGATACGCCTTGGGCGACAGCCCGGTATGCGCGCGGAAGCACTTGTAGAAGGCCGACAGCGAGTTGAAGCCGGCATTGAACGCCAGTTCGTCGATGGGCGTGCGCGCACTGGCGTCGGCGAGGCTGGCCATCAGGTGTTGCAGGCGGGCCTGGTTCACGTACCGGTAGAAACTCTGGCCGAGCACCTGGTTGAGCAGGTAGGAGATCTGGTTGCGGCTGTAGCCGCTTGCGTCGGCGACCTGCTGCAGGTCGAGTTCCGGGTCGAGGTAGGGACGCTGACCCTGGAAGTAGTGCTCCAGGTCCTGAGCCATGGTCGACAACTGGCGCGGTGACAGGCCCAGGCGGCTGGTGGCCGGGCGCGGGCCGCCCGGCAGGCTGGCGGTGCCGCCCTGGCGTACCAGGGTGGCGTATTCGTTGACCCGCCAGATCAGCCCTTCCCTGACCGTGATCGCCTCGCTGGACTGGAACGCCACCAATCCCTCGCCACCCTGGACCGTGACCTGATACTGGATGAACGCGGTGCAGCCGTCGACGCGGATACGGTCACTGTGCACGATGTCCTCGCCGGCCTCATGGGGCAGGCAGGCGCTCACGTAATCGCGCAATTCGTCGAAGCCGAGCACGCGGTTCTGGAAGAAATCGTGGTACTGGACATGCGGGTGGTAAAGGGCCATTACCCCGTCCAGGTCGCGATGCTTCCAGCACAGGTGGTAGCGCATGACGGTGTCGGCGGTGAGCGGGGTCTGCCCGGGGCCGTCGGGGAGGGGAGTGGCGGTCATGGGCTTGATAGTGCATTGCAGAAAACCCAGGCGCAAGGCTGCGGATCCGGCATTTTGCACGGTTTTCCCGAGCGGTTACCGGCTAAGGTTTTGATTTGTATGTATGTAATTTTTTGATACAGCTGGCATGCAGGGTGCACCTCTTTTGTTCAACACCGAACGAGGAGAACGGCCATGCGCTCGATACTGCTGTGGATGATTGGGGTGCCGATTCCGGTGATCATCCTGATCTGGTTCTTTATGCATTGAGATCCCCGGGGCTGCTTCGCAGCCCTTTCGCGACACAAGGCCGCTCCTACAGGGTTACGCGATCCTCTGTAGGAGCGGCCTTGTGTCGCGAAAGGGCCGCAAGGCGGCCCCAGCATTCTAAAGGCTAAAGAAACTGCTCGGCATAGTGGCAAGCCACCTGCCGCGTACTCACCTGCCGCAACGCCGGCACTTCCTTGGCACAACGCTCGGTGGCATATGGGCAACGCTTGTGGAACGCGCAACCATCTGGCGGATTCAACGGGTTGGGCAACTCACCGGCAATGCGGATCTTCGGCTTCAGCGGATCCGGATGGATCGCCGGGGTCGCCGACAACAGCGCCTGGGTGTACGGGTGCAGCGGCTTCTCGTAGATGTCCTCCTTCGGCCCCATCTCCGCCGGCCGCCCGAGGTACATCACCAGCACCTGGTCCGCCACATGGCGCACCACCGCCAGGTTGTGGGAGATGAACACGTAGGCGGTGTTGAATTCCTTCTGCAGGTCCATGAACAGGTTCAGCACCTGCGCCTGGATCGACACGTCCAGCGCCGAGGTCGGCTCGTCGGCCACCAGCACCTTGGGTTGCAGCATCATTGCCCGGGCCAGGGCGATACGCTGGCGCTGGCCGCCAGAGAACATGTGCGGATAGCGCTGGTAGTGCTCAGGGCGCAGGCCCACCTGCTCCATCATCTTCTGCACTTTTTCGCGGCGCTCGGTCTTGCTCAGCGAGGTGTTGATCAGCAGCGGTTCGGCGAGCTGGTCGCCGATCTTCTGCCGTGGGTTGAGCGAGGCGTAGGGGCTCTGGAACACCATCTGCACGTCGCGCCGCAGTTGCTTGCGCTGATCCTTGCTGGCGCCCTTGACCTCGTGGCCGGCGATCTGCAGTGAGCCGGAGGAGGGCTCCTCGATCAGGGTCAGGGCGCGGGCCAGGGTCGACTTGCCGCAGCCGGACTCGCCGACCACGGCCAGGGTCTTGCCGGCCTCCAGTTCGAACGACACGCCATTGAGCGCGCGGACCAGCGCATGGCCCTTGAACATACCGCGAGAGACTTCGTAGTGACGGGTCAGCTCACGAGCGGAAAGAACGACGGCCATCACGCCACCTCCTGGTTCAGCGGATAGAAGCAACGCACCAGGCTATGGGCCTGGGGGTCGAGGGCCGGGCGCTGCCGGCGGCAGCTTTCCTGCACATAAGGACAGCGCGGCGACAGCAGGCAGCCTTGTGGGCGGTCGTAGCGACCGGGGACGATGCCGGGCAGGGTCGCCAGGCGCTCGGCGCCGATGCTGTGCTCGGGGATGGCCGCCAGCAGCGCTTCGCTGTACGGGTGGGCGGGGATGTCGAACAGTTCCGGTACCTGGCCAACCTCGACGGCCTGGCCTGCGTACATCACGCATACGCGCTTGGCGGTCTCGGCAACCACGGCCAGGTCGTGGGTGATGAGAATGAGCGCCATGTTGCGTTCTTTCTGCAGGTTGACCAGCAGTTCCATGATCTGCGCCTGGATGGTCACGTCCAGGGCAGTGGTCGGTTCGTCGGCGATCAGCAGCTTCGGCTCGCCGGCGATGGCCATGGCGATTGCCACGCGCTGGCTCATGCCGCCGGACAGCTGGTGCGGGTAGGCGTCCAGGCGGCTTTCGGCGGCCGGGATTTCGACCTTCTTCAGCAGCTCCAGGGCACGCTGGCGCGCGGCCTTGCCCTTCAGGCCGAGGTGCTGGCGCAGCACTTCCTCGATCTGGTAGCCCACGGTATAGCTGGGGTTGAGCGCGGTCATCGGGTCCTGGAAGACCATGGCGATGTCCTTGCCCACCACCTTGCGGCGCTGGCGTGCGCTGAGCTTGAGCATGTCGATGCCGTCGAACGTCAGGGTATCGGCGGTGATGCGCCCAGGGGCGTCGATCAGGCCCATCAGGGCCATCATGGTGACGGACTTGCCCGAGCCGGACTCGCCGACGATGGCGAGGATCTCGCCGGCGTCCACAGCCAGGTCGAGCCCGTCCACGACAGGGATGGCATTGGCGTCGCCGAAGCGCACGTTCAGGTTGTTGATCTGCAACAGTGACATGGCGTTCTCCTCAGGCGGCGTTCTTGAGTTTCGGGTCCAGCGCATCGCGCAGGCCGTCGCCCATCAGGTTGATTGCCAGCACACTGAGCAGGATGGTCAGGCCGGGCAGGCTCACCACCCACCAGGCGCGCTCGATGTAGTCGCGGGCCGAGGCCAGCATGGTGCCCCACTCGGGGGTCGGCGGCTGGACGCCGAGGCCGAGGAAGCCCAGGGCGGCGGCGTCGAGGATCGCCGAGGAGAAGCTCAGGGTGGCCTGGACGATCAGCGGCGCCATGCAGTTGGGCAGCACGGTGACGAACATCAGGCGTGGCAGGCCGGCGCCGGCCAGGCGCGCGGCGGTGACATAGTCGCGGTTCAGCTCGCCCATCACCGCGGCGCGGGTCAGGCGCACGTAAGAGGGCAGCGAGACGATGGCGATGGCGATCACCGTGTTGATCAGGCCAGGGCCGAGGATGGCGACGATGGCCACGGCCAGCAGCAGCGACGGCAAGGCCAGCATCACGTCCATCAGGCGCATGATCGAGGGGCCGAGGATCTGCGGGAAGAATCCGGCCAGCAGGCCCAGCAGGATACCCGGGATTAGCGACATCACCACCGACGACAGGCCGATCAGCAGCGACAGGCGGGCGCCCTGGATCAGTCGCGAGAGCAGGTCGCGGCCCAGTTCGTCGGTGCCGAGGATGAACTGCCAGGTGCCACCTTCGAGCCACACCGGCGGGGTGAGCAGGAAGTCGCGGTACTGCTCGCTGGGGTTGTGCGGCGCTACCCAGGGGGCGAACAGGGCGCAGAACACCACCAGGGTCATGAAGGCCAGGCCGGCCACCGCGCCCTTGTTGCGCGAGAAGGCCTGCCAGAACTCTTTGTACGGCGAGGGGTAGAGCAAGCTTTGGTCAACCGCGCTGGGCGGGGTGACGGATTTCGGAATCGGGCTGGTCATGGCGTAGTCCTCAGCGCTGATGACGGATGCGTGGGTTGGCCAGGCCGTAGAGGATGTCCACGACGAAGTTGACCAGGATCACCAGGCAGGCGATCAACAGGATGCCGTTCTGGACCACGGGGTAGTCACGGGCACCGATGGCTTCGATCAGCCATTTGCCGATGCCCGGCCAGGAGAAGATGGTTTCGGTGAGCACGGCGCCGGCCAGCAGCGTGCCGACCTGCAGGCCGAACACGGTCAGCACCGGGATCAGCGCGTTGCGCAGGCCGTGGATGAACACCACGCGGGACGGCGACAGGCCCTTGGCGCGGGCGGTACGGATGTAATCCTCGCGCAGCACCTCGAGCATCGACGAACGGGTCATGCGGGCGATCACCGCCAGCGGGATGGTGCCCAGCACGATGGCCGGCAGGATCAGGTGCATCACCGCGTCCTTGAACGCGCCTTCCTCATCGCTGAGCAGGGTGTCGATGAGCATGAAGCCGGTTTTCGGCTCGATGTCGTAGAGCAGGTCGATGCGTCCGGAGACCGGGGTCCAGCCCAGGCTCACCGAGAAGAACATGATCAGGATCAGGCCCCACCAGAAGATCGGCATCGAGTAGCCGGCCAGCGAGATGCCCATCACCCCGTGGTCGAACAGCGAGCCGCGCTTGAGCGCGGCGATCACCCCGGCCAGCAGGCCGATGACCCCGGCGAACAGCAGGGCGGCCATGGCCAGCTCCAGTGTTGCCGGGAACAGGGTGAGGAACTCGTTCCATACGCTTTCACGGGTGCGCAGGGATTCGCCCAGGTCGCCCTGGGCGAGCTTGCCGACATAGTCCAGGTACTGGGCCGGCAGCGGTTTGTTCAGGCCCAGGCGCTCCATGGCCTGGGCGTGCATTTCGGGGTCGACACGGCGCTCACCCATCATCACTTCGACCGGGTCGCCGGGGATCAGGCGTATGAGCGCGAAGGTCAGCAGGGTGATACCGAAGAAGGTCGGGATCAGCAGACCCAGGCGTCGGGCAATAAAACTCAACATTGTCAGGGGTACCTCATCAGCCGGTAACGGCGTGCCGCCGGGGCCTCTTGCACAAGGTCCGGCGGCTGTTGTTGTTCTACTTCACCTGGGTGGTGGCGAAGTTGTTGTTGGTCAGTGGGTTGATCACATAGCCTTCGACGTTCTCGCGCATGGCGGTGAACATCTTCGGGTGGGCCATGCTGATCCACGGCTGGTCTTCATCGTACACCGCCAAAGCCTCGTTATAGAGCCTGGCGCGTTCGTCGTTGTCGATCACTTCGCGGGCGCGGGTGATCAGGTCCTGGAATTTCTGGTTGCACCAGCGCGCATAGTTCTCGCCGCTCTTGACCGCGTCGCAGCTGAGCATCGGCGTGAGGAAGTTGTCCGGGTCGCCGTTGTCGCCGGCCCAGCCCGCCGACACCAGGTCGGCTTCGCCCTTCTTGGCGCGGCGCAGCATCTCGGCCCATTCCATCACGCGGATGTCGAGCTTGATACCGATCTTGGCCAGGTCGGATTGGAGCATTTCGGCCGACAGGCGTGGGTTGGGGTTGGTCGGGCCGCCGCCGTTGCGGGTGAACAGGGTGATCACCGTGCCTTCCGGCACGCCGGCTTCCTTGAGCAGGGCACGGGCCTTGTCGAGGTCGTGGGGCGGGTTCTTGTTGTCGGTGTTGTAGCCGATCATGGTCGGCGGGTACGGGTTGACCCCGACCAGCGCGTTGCCCTTGCCGAACAGCTGGTCGACGTGGGTCTGGCGGTCGAAGGCCATGTCGATCGCCTTGCGCACGCGCACGTCGCTCAGGTACTTGTGCTGGGTGTTCATCGAGATGTAGCCGGTGACCAGCGCCTCGATCTCGGCAACCTTGAGTTTCGGATCGGTCTTGATGCCTGGCACGTCATCAGGCTTGGGATACAGGGCGATCTGGCACTCGTTGGCGCGCAGCTTTTGCAGGCGCACGTTGCTGTCGGTGGCGATGGCGAAGATCAGCGCGTCGGCCGGCGGCTTGCCGCGGAAGTAGTCCGGGTTGGCCTTGTAGCGGACGTTTGCGTCCTTGTTGTAGCGCTGGAACACGAACGGGCCGGTACCGACCGGCTTGCTGTTGAGGTCGCCGGTCTTGCCGGCCTTGAGCAACTGGTCGCCGTACTCGGCGGAGTAGATCGAGGTGAAGGCCATGGCCAGGTCGCGCAGGAAGGGCGCTTCCGGGCGGGTCAGGGTGATCACCACGGTGTGGTCGTCGGTCTTTTCGACCGACTTGAGCAGGTCCTTGAAGGCCATGCTCTCGAAATAGGGGTAGCCGACGCTGGTCTTGTCGTGCCACGGGTGGTCTTTCTTCAACTGGCGGTTCAGGCTCCACAGCACGTCATCGGCGTTGAAGTCGCGGGTGGGCTTGAAGTAGTCGGTGGTGTGGAACTTGACACCTTCGCGCAGGTGGAAGGTGTAGACCAGCCCGTCGGAGCTGACGTCCCAGCTCTTGGCCAGGGCCGGCTGGATCTCGGTGGTGCCGGGCTTGAAGTCGACCAGGCGGTTGAAGATGGCCTCGGCCGTGGCGTCGGCGGTGACGGCGGTGGTGTACTGGACGATGTCGAAGCCTTCCGGGCTGGCTTCGGTGCACACCACCAGCGGCTTGGCCGCCAGATTCGATGCGGCGCCCAGGATGACGGCTGCCAAGGCAGCGCGTAGCGGTAGCATTTTCATGGAACCTCCCTGCAGTGCTAGTTCCAGCGTAGCCGCCACGGCCCGTGGGGAGTCGGGCCGTGGCGCCAACGGTCAGAGGATGTTGAACGGAATGGTGGTCACGACGCGGAACTCGTCGAGGCTGCCGTCGCTCTGTGCCTTGCTGGCACGGTGGGCGGTATAGGTGGCGCGGATGGTGGTGTCCTTCAGCATGCCGCTCTGTACCGCGTAGCTGGTGCCGATGCCCCACTCGTAGTGGTTTTCGCCGTTCTGGCCACGGACGTCATAGGCGGTGCCCTTGTAGTGGGTACCGTCGATGTCCCAGCCGCGGGCGTTGTAGACGTTGAATTTCAGGCCCGGCACGCCATACGGCGCCATGTTCAGCACATAGCTGATCTGCAGGGATTTCTCGTTCGGGCCGTTGAAGTCCGACAGCAGGGAGTTGGCCAGGTAGATGCCGTTGGTTTCGTGCAGGTAGTCGAAGTACTCGTTGCCGTTGACCTGCTGCCAGGAGGCGGTGAGGGTGTGGGCCTGGTGGGTCAGGCCGAGCGACAGGCTATAGGTGTCGTTGTCGATCTCGCCCATCTTCTTGCTGCCTTCGTCTACGGTCTTGTAGTAGTTCAGACCGGTGGTCAGGCTCAGCACCGCGCTGTCGCCCAGCACGTGGTTGGCGCCGAAGTAGTACTGGTTCCAGAAGTCCTCGACCTTGGTGGCGTAGAGGCTGGTGGTCAGGCTCTTGAGCGGCTGGTAGTTGATGCCGACGGTGCTGGCGCGGTCGGTTTCCCGGCCGTTGCCGTATTCGCTGCGGAACTTGCTCAGGCTCTGCTCGGTACGCGGCGAGACGCGGTCGAAGGTACCCACGTCGAACGACAGGTTCTCGAACTCGGCGCTGTGCAGGAACGCGCCCTGGAAGCTCGAAGGCAGTGCACGGTTGCCGATATAGGCGATCATCGGTGTGTCCACCGATTGGCGGCCCACGGTCAGCGTGGTGTTGGAGATGCGGGCCTTGACGTTGCCCAGGCCCATCTTGCTCCACTGGCCGATCGGATCACCGTCGCTGTGGGTCAGCGTGCGGTTGTTCGGGCCGGCCACGGCGGCGCGGCCCTGCTCAAGGGCGATGGCGTTGTAGGCCGCGGCCTCGACGGCGAAGCCCACGGTGCCCTCGGTGAAGCCCGAGCTGTAGTTGAGGATGGTGCCCTGCACCCAGTTGTCACGGCTGTGGGTGTCGCGGCGGGTACCGTCGCTCTTGGTGTACTTCCACAGCGGCGCGCGGGTGGCGCGTTCGCGGGCGTACCAGTTGCGGGTGCTGCCGGACAGGCTCTGGCCATCGATGAAGCCCTTGGCCTCGGCCTGCTCGCTGCTGGACTTGAGCGCGATCGGCACGAAGTCCTGGCTCATCGGTTCGGCCTGGGCGAGGGCGCAGAAGGCGCCGACGGACAAGGCCAGTGCGGTGGTGGTGGTACGAATCAACATGAAAGCTCCCTGATATTCTTTTTTTAGTTATCACCCGACCTTGTGGGCCGGGCTTGTCACGGTGACGCGGTACTGCACTGTCTGCCTTGGGGTTGCCAGGCAAATCCGGGCTGCACGCGGGCGCGGGAGTGGGTCGCACTCCCGGCCGGGCGATGCAGGGTCAATCGATGCTGACGCCGGAGAAAACGTTGCGTCCGAAGGGGCTGACCTTGAAGTCTTTCACGCTGATGCTCAGCGGCTGGTTGACCGTGGAGTGCGCGACCGGGGTGATCGGCACCTGTTGCTTGAGACGTTGCTGAGCTTGTTCGTAGAGGCTGGTGCGCTGGTCGCGGTCGGTGACCTGCTTGGCTTTTTTCACCAGGGCGTCGTACTGCGCGTCGCACCACAGTGAATAGTTGTTGCTGCCGATGGCGTCGCAGCTGAACAGCGTGCCCAGCCAGTTGTCCGGGTCACCGTTGTCGCCAGTCCAGCCGATCAGGGCGATGTCGTGCTCGCCGTTCTTCATGCGCTTGAGGTATTCACCCCATTCGTAGCTGACGATACGCACCTTGAAGCCGAGCTTGCTCCAGTCGGCCTGGAGCATTTCGGCCATCAGCTTGGCGTTGGGGTTGTAGGGGCGCTGTACCGGCATGGCCCACAGGGTGATCTCGGTACCCTCCTTGACCCCGGCCTGCTTGAGCAGTTGCTTGGCTTTTTCCGGATCGTAGGGCGCGTCCTTGATCGACTTGTCGTAGGACCATTGGGTTGGCGGCATGGCGTTCGACGCGGCCTGGCCGGCGCTCTGGTAGACCGCGCCGATGATCGCTTTCTTGTTCACCGCCATGTCCATGGCCTGGCGCACCTCCAGCCGGTCGAAGGGCGGGTGCTGGGTGTTGTAGGCGATGTAGCCGAGGTTGAAGCCGGGCTGGGTCATCACCTGCAGCTGCTTGTCGGTCGAGAGCGCGGGCAGATCGGCGGGGCGTGGGTGCAGGGTTACCTGGCATTCGTTCTTGCGCAGCTTCTGGATACGTACCGAGGGATCGACGTTGATGGAGAAGATCAGGTTGTCGATCTTCACCCGGTCAGGCGCCCAGTAGTCCTTGTTGCCCTTGAAGCGGATCTGCGAATCCTTCTGGTAGCGCTGGAACACGAATGGGCCGGTGCCGATCGGCTTCTGGTTGATGTCGCTGGCCTTGCCGTCGGCCAGCAGGTGCTCGGCGTACTCGGCGGAGAGGATCGAGGCGAAGGCCATGGCGATGTTCTGCAGGAACGCGGCGTCGACCTTGTTGAGGGTGAAGACCACGGTGAGCGGGGCGGTCTTCTCGACGCTGGCGATGTTCTTGTCCAGGCCCATGCTGATGAAGTACGGGAACTCGGTGGGGTAGGCCTGGCGGAAGGGGTGGTTCTTGTCGAGCATGCGGTTGAAGGTGAACAGCACGTCGTCGGCGTTGAAGTCGCGGGTGGGCTTGAAGTCCTTGTTGGCGTGGAACTTCACCCCGGGACGCAGGTGGAAGGTGTATTTCAGGCCGTCCTCGGACACCTGCCAGTCGGTGGCCAGGCCCGGCTGCACGGCGGTGCCGCCGCGCTCGAACTCGACCAGGCGGTTGTAGATCGGCTCGGCGGCGTCGTTGTCGGTGGCTGCGGTGTACTGGGCGGTGTCGAAACCCGCCGGGCTGCCCTCGGAGCAGAACACCAGGTTGTTGGCGAAACTCGCCGGGGCCTGGCTCAGCAGGCCAAGGGCAAGCAGGGTGGAACACAGTGCGGTCAGGCGCATGGCAGATCCTTTGTCCGTTTTCTTCAGGCCGCGACAGGCAAAACGCGGCTGCAACATCCCGGTCCTGACGATAGGGGCGTCAGAATGCGGGAACCAGGGTTCGCTACTGATTTGGGTGCGGGAGCGTTCCGGCGAGCGCTAGGGAATTGCCCTACGTATCGCCCGATCATGTCACCGCCCCGCCGCAAAATGCTGGCGGGGCGGTCACGACCGCTACTTGTCCACGCTGACCCCGTAGAAGGAGTTCAGGCCGAAGGGGCTGATCTTGAAGTCCTTCACTTTCGCGCTCATGGGCTGATACACGGTGGAGTGGGCGATGGGGGTCATCGGCACCTGCTCCTTGAGGATGTGTTGCGCCTGCTTGTACAGCTCGGTGCGCTTGGCCTGGTCGGAGGTCGCCTTGGCTTGCTTGATCAGGTCGTCGTAGGGTTTGTAGCACCACTTGGAGAAGTTGTTGCCGTCCATGGCGTCGCAGCCGAACAGGGTGCCCAGCCAGTTGTCCGGGTCACCATTGTCGCCGCTCCAGCCGATCAGCATGGCGCCCTGCTCGCCAGCCTTGGAGCGTTTGATGTATTCGCCCCACTCGTAGCTGACGATCTTGGCGTTGATACCGATCTTCTTCCAGTCGGACTGGAGCATCTCGGCCATCAGCTTGGCATTGGGGTTGTAGGGGCGTTGCACCGGCATGGCCCACAGGGTGATCTCGGTGCCTTCCTTGATGCCGGCTTCCTTGAGCAATTGCCTGGCCTTCTCGGGATCGTACTTGGCATCCTTGATGGTGGTGTCATAGGACCACTGCGTTGGCGGCATGGCGTTGGTTGCCAGCTGGCCGGCGCCCTGGTACACCGAGTCGATGATCTGCTGCTTGTTCACCGCCATGTCCAGCGCTTCGCGCACTTTCAGTTGCGCGAGCGGGTTGGGTTCGTTGCTGCCCTTGACCTTGTCCATCACGTTGTAGGCGATGTAGCCGAGGTTGAAGCCGGCCTGGTCGGGCATCTGCAGCTTCTTGTCCGCCTTCAGCGGCTCGATGTCGGCCGGACGCGGGAACAGCGTTACTTGGCACTCGTTCTTCTTGAGCTTTTGCATGCGCACCGAGGCGTCGGTGCTGATGGCGAAGATCAGGTTGTCGATCTTCACGTCAGCAGGGTTCCAGTAGCTCTTGTTGCCGGTGAAGCGGATGTTCGAGTCTTTCTGGTAACTCTTGAACACGAACGGCCCGGTGCCGATCGGCTTTTGGTTGATGTCGGCGGGCTTGCCCTGTTTGAGCAACTGGTCGGCGTATTCGGCCGACTGGATCGAGGCGAAGTGCATGGCCATGTTCTGGATGAACGCGGCGTCAACCTCGTTGAGGGTGAACTTCACGGTGTGATCGTCGAGCTTCTCCACCTTGGCGATGTTCTTGTCCATGCCCATGTCGGTGAAGTACGGGAACTCGGTGGGGTATGCCTTGCGGAAGGGCTGGTCCTTGTCGAGCATGCGGTTGAAGGTGAACAGCACGTCGTCGGCGTTGAATTCGCGGGTGGGCTTGAAATAGTCGGTGGTGTGGAACTTGACGCCTTCACGAAGGTGGAAGGTGTAGGTCTTGCCGTCTTCGGAGACGTCCCAGCTGGTCGCCAGGCCCGGGATGACCTTGGTGTCGCCACGTTCGAATTGCGTCAGGCGGTTGAAGATGGTTTCGGCGGAGGCGTCAAAGTCGGTCCCGGTGGTGTACTGGCCAGGGTCGAAACCGGCCGGGCTGCCTTCGGAGCAGAACACCAGATTGGTCGCGGCGTGGGCGAAAGGTGCGCCGGCTAGCAAGCCTGCGCCAACCAGGAACGGAATGACTGCGTGTTTGAGCATGGTGGCCTCATTGTTGTCATTTTTCGAATTGAGGCGGCCTCGTGAGCCGACCTGCGGATACTTATGCAGGGGGTGTTCCCAATGCAACACTCAGCGGGATGGTTGGCGCCAAAATTGTGGTACGGACGTACATGGATGTCGCATCCATATAACTTTGGCGAATGTTGATCGTTTGCGGGGGAGAAAAGGGCGAAAATTTCAGGATGTTTCGCACTTTATGTGGCAAGCGGATGCACCCGTTTGGTGCGTAGGAAAGGTCTGAAACAGTTGTCCGAGACGTTTTGCGCGCCTCGGACATCCGGTTGGGTGGATCAGGGGACCTGCACTTCGATCAGGCCATCGGCGCTCATGCTGACTTCGCTGGTGCCGGCTTCGATATCCGGTGCCGGCGCGGCTTCGTCGGCGGCACCTTTGGCCATCATCGCCATCGGAGCGCTGCGCAGGTATGGACGCGGGTAGCCGCTGCTGTTGAGGTTCAGGCTGACCACCTTATAGCCTTTACCGCCGAGGGCCTCGGTGGCCAGCTGGGCGCGGGCCTTGAAGGCGGCGACGGCGTCCTTGAGCAGTTCGTCCTCGTTGTTTTTGCGTGTGGCCGGGGCGATGGAGAAGTCCATGCCGCCCATTTTCAGGTCCTGCAACAGCTCGCCGGTGAGCTTGGACAAGGCCGGGAAGTCGGCGCTTTCCAGGCGCAGCTCGGCGCGCTCGCGCCAGCCGGTGATCTTCTGCCCCTTGGTGTCGTAGATCGGGTAGCTGTTGCGGCTGCCTTGGCTGATCTTCACGTCCTTGACCTGGCGGGCCTGCTGCACGGCCTTGTTCATGGTCTCGGTGATCTCCTTGGCGAGCTTGCCCGGGTCGCTGTTCTGGGCTTCGCTGTACAGCGTCACGACCATCAGGTCGCGCGCCACTTCCTTGCTGACTTCGGCGCGCAGCGACACCTGGTTGTAGCGGGGCTCGTCGGCCGCCAGGGCCGGCAGGCTGGCGAGCATGCCGCAGGACAGGGCAACGGCGGCGGCGCCGCGACGGGAAATGTGCATGTGGAGCTCCTTGGCAAGGTAAGGCGTGGATGAGGACATCCGTTCCACGCATGGCCGATCAGACCGGCAACAGTGTAGTGGGTTCAAAAATGCCATCATGATTCTGTGACAAAGTGTGGCGCTTTGCCGCATCGCTGCAGCGAAGCGCCCGGCTTCGGTATACTCCAGCCGATTTTCCTGGAGCACTCATTGGGAGAGCTCATGCTCGCCGTCGCACAACCGTTGTCCGCTACACGCCAGAACCTCTGGCGCCTGACCTTTATCCGCATTCTCGTGCTGGCGGCCCAGGCCGGCTCCGTGGGCGTTGCCTACTGGACCGAGCTGCTGCCATTGCCTTGGTTCTCGCTGGCGGTGACGTTGGCCCTCTCGTCGCTGCTGTGTGCGTTCACCGCCCTGCGCCTGCGCCTGTCGCTGCCGGTCACCGAGCTCGAGTACGCCCTGCAGCTGGCCTGCGACCTGCTGATCCACAGTGCCCTGCTTTATTACTCGGGCGGTTCGACCAATCCCTTCGTTTCCTATTACCTGGTGCCGCTGGCGATCGCCGCGGTCACGCTGCCGTGGCTCTACTCGCTGGTGCTCTCGGGCATTGCGCTGGTGGCCTACAGCCTGCTGCTGGTGCAGTACTATCCGCTGGAAACGCTGCCGCTGGCGCGTGACACCATGCAGGTCTACGGCATGTGGCTGAGTATCGCCCTGGCCGCCGGGGTGATCACCTTCTTCGCCGCGCGCATGGCCGAGGAACTGCGTCGGCAGGAAAACCTGCGCGCCGAGCGTCGCGAAGAGAGCCTGCGCGACGAGCAGTTGCTGGCCGTGGCCACCCAGGCAGCCGGCGCCGCCCACGAACTGGGCACACCGCTGGCGACCATGAGCGTGCTGCTCAACGAGATGCGCCAGGACCACGCCGACCCCCTGTTGCAGGAGGACCTGCAGATCCTCCAGGACCAGGTCAAACTGTGCAAGGAAACCTTGCAGCAACTGGTGCGCGCCGCCGAGGCCAACCGACGGCTGGCGATCGTCGAGCAGGACGTCACCGCCTGGCTCGACGAGGCGCTCAACCGCTGGCACCTGATGCGCCCCGAGGCCAGCTACCGCTTCCAGCGCCTGCGTGACGGCGTGGTGCCGCGGCTGACACCGCCGCCGGACCTGACCCAGGCCCTGCTGAACCTGTTGAACAATGCCGCCGATGCCTGCCCGGATGACCTGGAGGTGCGCCTGGACTGGGATGCCCACGACATCGTCATCAGCATCCGCGACCACGGCCCCGGCGTGCCGCCGGCCATCGCCGAGGCGATTGGCAAACCCTTCATTACCACCAAGGGCAAAGGCTTCGGCCTGGGCCTGTTCTTGAGCAAGGCCAGCGTGACGCGTGCGGGCGGTTCGGTGAAACTCTATAGTCATGAGCAGGGTGGCACCCTGACCGAATTGCGCCTGCCCCATGGCAAGCGAGGAGATGCATGATGAGCGAAGAAAACCAGGTCGAAGGCGAAGAGCTGCCGCACCTGCTGCTGGTGGATGACGACGCCACCTTCACCCGGGTGATGGCTCGGGCTATGTCGCGTCGTGGGTTCCGTGTGAGCACCGCGGGTTCCGCCGAGGAAGGCTTGAAGCTGGCCGAGCAGGACCTGCCCGACTACGCCACGCTGGATCTGAAGATGGAAGGCGACTCGGGCCTGGTGCTGCTGCCAAAGCTGCTCGAGCTGGATCCAGAGATGCGCGTGGTGATCCTGACCGGTTACTCGAGCATCGCCACGGCGGTCGAGGCGGTCAAGCGCGGGGCCTGCAATTACCTGTGCAAGCCGGCGGACGCCGACGATGTGCTGGCGGCGCTGCTCTCGGAGCACACCGACCTGGACACCCTGGTGCCGGAAAACCCGATGTCGGTGGATCGCCTGCAGTGGGAGCATATCCAGCGAGTGCTGAGCGAGCATGAAGGCAACATCTCCGCCACGGCGCGGGCGCTGGGCATGCACCGGCGCACGCTGCAGCGCAAGTTGCAGAAGCGCCCGGTGCGGCGCTGACGCACATTCCTGTAGGAGCGGCCTTGTGCCGCGAAAGGGCTGCGCAGCAGCCCCTATCTCGGTGGAACGCTGAAACCGCCGGGGCCGCCTTGCGGCCCTTTCGCGGCACAAGGCCGCTCCTACAGGGGGGCGCATGGCCTGATGAGAGGCATGGCATGTGCTGCAAAAGGGCCGCGAAGCGGCCCTTGTCTTCTATGAGGCTTTCACCCCCGAGCGATCAACCCGCACCGCCAGCTGTCCTGCCCCCGATGGCGCCTCGAACGCCACCTGTCCCCCTGCCGGCACTTTCGCCTGGTCAATCACTTTGCCGGCACGCAGCAACTCCAGCGGCATGCCTTCCATCGACTGGCCCGAAGCCAGTTCCAGTTTGACCTTGATATTCATCGGTGACCTCCTTGTCACGCGTTGCGATCGATATAGAGCATGGTCTT
This sequence comes from Pseudomonas mosselii, assembly GCF_003205295.1. Lineage (GTDB taxonomy): Bacteria > Pseudomonadota > Gammaproteobacteria > Pseudomonadales > Pseudomonadaceae > Aquipseudomonas > Aquipseudomonas mosselii_B. Next base: position 43,985 of record NZ_QJRP01000005.1, on the reverse strand, counting down.
GCCGTCCAGGCTGGCAATCAGTTCCGGTGAACCGCCGCGGAACTGGCGGAACAGGTTGCGCCCGCGCTGCTTGCCGTCCGCTGGCACCTGCACGCTCGGGTGGAACTGGTCGGTCAACTCGACATAGGCGCTCCATGGGCCGATGTACGACTCGTTGAGCTGGTCGGTGACGCTGAAGGCGTAGCGCACCGCGTTGCCCCGCTGCCAGTTCAGGCCATCGGGCTCACGGCGCTCCCAGCCGCTGATCGCCGGCGAGGCGGCCGGGGTCTCGATGAAACCGGTGGGCTTGTTCGGCTTGTAGTCCTTGAGCAGCAGGTAGGTGCTCCAGCCCCACCAGTCGCCGATTCGGTTGCGGTCGTTGAGGTCGTTGACGTCCTTGCGCCGCAGCACGGTCTTGCCGTCCTGGAAGTACAGCGGGGCGAAGTTTCCGGGCACCAGATCCTGCTCGGCGGCCCGCAGGTCGGGCGCAAGGCGCAGCGCCGCGTAGTCCTTCGCCGCAGGCGCCTGACCTTCGGCAAAAGCCTGGAACACCTCGTCGGCCGAACGTTGCACGGCGCGGCCCACCTGGCGACGGTTGGCCACATCGACGCTGTCGAAGTAGCGCTTGTCGCCGTAGGCGCGCCATTGTTCGCCTTCGGCATTGCGCACGGCCAGGCCGTACTTGCTGTCCTCGTCATGCATGAAGCGCGAGATCAGCGAGCCGACGTCACTCGGCGTGACGGTGTCGGCCAGGGCCTTGCGCGGCACCCGCAGGTGGCCGGCGGAGAACAGGTCGGTGAGGAAGTGGTCGGCGAAGGCGTTCATCGCGTAGGCCAGTTGCAGGTCGCGCTCCTCGCCGCTGGCGCGGGCTTTGAGCGCCTGCTGCAGGGCGGCGGCGTGGCCGGCCTGGTAGGCCGCCAACGCCCAGGGGCCAAAGTGGTCCCAGTTGCTGGCGGCCAGTTTCAGGTAGCGGCCCAGGGGGAACAGGTCAGAGGCGAAGCTGCCGCCTCCGGTAATGCGGTTCCAGCGCGCCGACAGGCTGTCACCCAGCGCGTCGTAGGCCTCGTGGGGCTGGCGGCCATCCTTGATGGCCTGGTTGGCGGCGCCGATTTCTTCCTGCATGACCGCGAGGATCTGTTCGGCTTCGGCCTTGGCCGCCGGCAGGCGCGCCAGGGAATCGAAGGCCTGGGTGAAGCGCGCAATCCGCTCGGCGTCATTGTTGCCATCGGCGATCGGGCGATCGGGCAAGCCGTAGAAGTCGCCGCCTAGGGCGATCACCTGGCCATAGGTCAGGCTCAGGCCGTTGGGCAAGGGCAGCGGCGACTGGTGGGCGGGGATACCCGGTTGACCCGCTTCAAAACGCAGCAGGGTGTTATCGCCGATGGCGGTGTGCTCGCCGCCTTCGAAGAACAGTTCCGGCCCGCGTCGTGCGGATGGGCCACGAGACGGCGGTGGCGCAAGGCGATGGTACTTGACGGTGTGATGGCCGTGCATGACCAGCACCAGATGGCTGTCGGTGCCGGGCAGTGCGACGCCTTGCTCCTCGAACAGTTGCTCGAGGTCGGCGACCACCAGTGTTGCCTGGGCCTTCGCGGCCACAGGCATTGTGTGCATTCCTGACATGATTTGCTCCTTGCAATGTCTGGATCATCCATTTTTATACTGTATGTATATACAGTAATTCGTACTATATTCAGGAAATTTCCTACGTCAAGACCTCTTTGTGCGGGTCTCTGTCTGCTGTGACGGGCGCAAGTCACCCGGCACTCACGTATGATTGCGCCCCTGACGGTATTTTCCGGGAACACGTTGCATGCTTGCCCTTCTCATCCAGACACTGAACATCACGGCTCCTGTGTTCGCCATGCTGTTCATGGGCGTGCTGCTCAAGCGCATCCGCTTGATCGACGACAACTTCAACCGGGTTGCCTCGAAGCTGGTGTTCAACGTGTGCATGCCGGCGCTGCTGTTCCTCGGCATCTACCACGCCGACCTGGCGTCTGCGGTGAAGCCCGGGGTGATCCTCTACTTCGTGGTCGCGACGCTGGCGTGTTTCGCCCTGGCCTGGGGCTTGGCGATCTGGCGCTGCCCGCGGGCGGACCGGGGCGTCTACACGCAGGGCGCGTTTCGCGGCAATAACGGCGTGATCGGCCTGGCACTGGCGGCCAGCCTGTATGGCGACTACGGTATATCCCTCGGCGCAGTGCTGGCCGGGTTGGTGATCCTCATGTACAACTCGCTGTCGGCGGTGGTCCTGGCGGTGTACAGCCCGGACCTGAAGTCCGACCCGTGGAGCATCTGCAAGAGCATCCTCAGCAACCCGTTGATCATCAGCGTGCTGGTGGCCACGCCCATGGCCTATGGCCAGGTGCCGTTGCCCAACTGGCTGCTGACATCGGGGGACTACCTGGCGCAGATGACCCTGCCGCTGGCGCTGATCTGCATCGGCGGCACTCTGTCACTGGCGGCGCTGCGCGACAGTGGCCGGTTGGCCATCGACGTCAGTCTGGTGAAGATGGTCTGGCTGCCGGTGCTGGGAACGCTTGGCGCCTGGTTGTGCGGTTTTCGCGGTGCCGAGCTTGGCATCCTGTTCCTCTACATCGGCAGCCCCACCGCGGCGGCCAGTTATGTGATGGCGCGGGAGGCCAACGGCAACCATGAGTTGGCGGCGTCGATCATCGTGATCACCACACTGATGGCGGCCGTCACCACGAACATCGGGATTTTCTTCTTGCAATGGGGTGGATGGATCTAGTCCAGTTGCAAGCAAAACCAATAACACTGCCTCACCTAAAGGACACTTCATGCAAGACCAGAGCACGCCCGAGCGCTTGCAGCGCGGGCTGAAGAATCGCCATATCCAGCTGATCGCGCTGGGCGGGGCCATCGGCACCGGGCTGTTCCTGGGCATCGCCCAGACCATCCAACTGGCCGGCCCGTCGGTGCTGCTGGGCTACGCCGTCGCCGGCCTGATGGCCTTCCTGATCATGCGCCAGCTGGGCGAGATGGTGGTCGAAGAGCCGGTCGCCGGCAGCTTCAGCCACTTCGCGCACCAGTACTGGAGCGAGTTCGCCGGTTTCGTCTCGGGCTGGAACTACTGGGTGGTGTACGTGCTGGTCGGCATGGCCGAGCTCACCGCGGTGGGCATCTATGTGCAGTACTGGTGGCCGGACTTCCCCACCTGGGCCACGGCGGCGATCTTCTTCGTGGCGATCAACGCCATCAACCTGACCCAGGTGAAGGTGTACGGCGAAATGGAGTTCTGGTTCGCCCTGGTCAAGGTGGTGGCGATCGTCAGCATGATCGGTTTCGGCGCCTGGCTGCTCACCAGTGGCCATGGCGGACCCGATGCCAGCGTCGCCAACCTGTGGCAGTACGGTGGCTTCTTCCCCAATGGCGTCACCGGGCTGATCATGGCGCTGGCGGTGATCATGTTCTCCTTCGGCGGCCTGGAGCTGGTGGGCATCACCGCCGCCGAAGCGGCCAACCCCCGTGAGAGCATCCCGAAGGCCACCAACCAGGTGGTCTATCGCATCCTGATCTTCTACATCGGCGCGCTGGCCGTGCTGCTGTCGCTGTACCCGTGGCAGAAGGTGGTGCAGGGTGGCAGCCCGTTCGTGATGATCTTCCACGAGCTGGACAGCGACCTGGTGGCCACCATCCTCAACATCGTGGTGCTGACCGCCGCGTTGTCGGTCTACAACAGCTGTGTGTACGCCAACAGCCGCATGCTGTTCGGCCTGGCCACGCAGGGTGACGCTCCGCGCCAGCTGCTCAAGGTCAGCCGTCGTGGCGTGCCGCTCACCGCACTGGGCGTGTCGGCCTTCGCCACCGGCCTGTGCGTGCTGATCAACTACCTGATGCCGGGCGAGGCCTTCGGTCTGCTCATGGCTTTGGCGGTGTCGGCGCTGGTGATCAACTGGGCGAGCATCAGCATTACCCACCTGAAGTTCCGCAAGGCCAAGCTGGCGGCGGGGATTCAGCCGTTCTACCGTAGCCTGGGGCATCCGCTGACCAACTACCTGTGCCTGGCGTTCATCGTGTTGATCCTGGTGGTGATGTACCTGACCCCGCCGATTCGCATTTCGGTGATGTTGATTCCGGCGTGGATTGCTGTGTTGTGGGTGGCGTTCCGGATGAAGAAGGCGCGGCAGGCTTGATTTGATCTAGTTCGGTTTCGGGATGTTCATGGTGTCCTGAAACCGAGCAGGCTTGGATGGCATATTATGGTCATTCAAGTCTGTTTCCAATCTCTCGGTTGCCATCGCAGGCAGTCAACATATTCCCAGTTATCTAACCTCCAACTTCGCATCTCTTGATCTTGATCTTGATCTTGCTTCTAAGTGCGCAATAGTTCAGGCGACGCCAATTGCGACTTCAGGAGGCCGAGCGGAGTTCTTGCGGAGGGAGGTGACGGGCATGGATGCCCGTCAAGCGCTGCGCCCCAGGATGGGGCGTTCAGCGCGGTCCTCCCGGGAGCAAGAACGGAGCGAGGGAACCCCGGAGCGAAGCGTAGGGGCCGGATGAATGGAGCGAGGATTTTTTGGTTCCTTTTTGATCCTTCAAAAAGGAACTCGCCGTAAGGGCGAAAAGGTGACTATGCGTCACCATCGCAAATGAATGCGCCTATAACTTTCAAAACAGACTATTTAAAAGTCAAAGTCAAAGTCAAATGCGATCGGCGTGGGTTTCTACAGTTGTAAGCGCATTCATTTACGATATCGACACATAGTCACCTTTTCGCCCTTACGGCGAGTCACTTTTTGTCAAACGCGACTGTAGAGACCGGACACATGGTGGACACGTGTCCGGTCTCTACACGCGACAAAAAGTAACCAAAAAACGCTGCGCTCCATTCATCCGGCCCTCCGCTTCGCTCCGGGTCCCCTCACTCCGGCCTTGCTCCCGGGAGGGCCGCGCTGAACGCCCCATCCTGGGGCGCAGCGCTTGACGGGCATCCATGCCCGTCACCTCCCTCCGCAAGGCCTGCGTTCGGCCTCCTGAAGTCGCGAAGGTACGGGCGGCGCCTGGGCTGGCGCAGCTGTCGCTATCTGACGGTCTGGCTAATCTTCCGGCCACCAAGCTGTATGAATCACCTACATGGGTTACACAGGAGTTCACTCACATAGGTGACAACCCTGACTTAATCCGTAGCGTTTGCCTGATAACTATCAATCACTTCCTGCGCCGCCCGAAACGCATCGATCGCCGCCGGCACCCCGGCATACACCGCGCAATGCAGCAGCGCCTCGCGGATCTCCTCAACGGTGCAACCGTTGTTAAGCGCCCCGCGTACGTGCCCCTTGAGTTCCTGCGGGCATTTGAGCGCGGTCAGGGTGGCCAGGGTGATCAGGCTGCGGGTCTTCAGTGGCAGCCCGTCACGGGCCCAGACACTCCCCCACGCATGTTCGTTGACGAAGTCCTGCAGCGGTTGGGTGAACGCGGTCGCGTTGCCCAGGGCGCGATCGACGAAGGCATCGCCCATCACCTGCCGACGAATGCTCTCGCCGGTCTGTTTCGTGTCAGCCATGTTGTTTTCCTTAGTGTTGGCGGCGCCAGGCGCGGGCCGTGGTGTACAGCAGCACGACCCCGAGCACGGGCATCACATAGAACAGCATCAGTCGTTCAAGGCGTCCGGCCAGCGGCATCCCGGTGGTGAAGGCCACCACGTGCAGGCCGTAGGCCAGGTACAGGCACAGGAACACCAGGCCTTCGGCACGGGTGACCCGGTAGCCGGAATAGAACACCGGCAGGCACAGGGCGGCGACGCCGAGCATCACCGGCAGGTCGAAGTCCAGGGCGTTGGGTGAGATCGACAAGGGTTCGGGGGTGATCACCGCGGTGAGCCCCAGCACCGCCAGCAGGTTGAACAGGTTGCTGCCGATCACCGTGCCCACGGCGATCTCCCGTTCGCCGCGCAGGGCCGCGATCAGCGCGGCGGCCAGTTCCGGCAGTGAGGTGCACACGGCAACAACGGTCAGGCCGATGATGCGCTCGGACAGGCCCAGGTCGGTGGCCACCTCGACCACAGCCTCGAGCAGCAGGTGGCCGGCCAGGCTCAAGAGGCCCAGGCCCACGACAACCTGCAGCACTGTCCTGCTCCAGAACCGCAGCGGGCTGGTATGCGTGGTGCTCGGCGCGGGGTAGGTGCGGGCGTAGTGGCGCGACTGATGCCAGAGCATGGCCAGGTAGCCCAGCAGGCCAAGTAGCAGCAGGCCGCCTTCCAGGCGCCCGAGTTGGCCGTTGAGTGCGAGCAGGTACACCAGCGCGCTGGCCAGGATCATCAGTGGGATATCCAGGCGCACCAGCTGGCGCGACACGCGCAGCGGAATGATCAGTGCCGCCAGCCCGAGGATCACCAGTACGTTGAAGATATTGCTGCCTACGACACTGCCCACCGCCACATCCGGCGCGCCCTGGTAGGCGGCCTGCAGACTCACGGTCAGCTGTGGCGCGGTGCTGCCGAAGGCCACCAGGCTCAGGCCGATGATCAGCGGGCGCACATGCAGGCGGCCGGCCAGGCGCAGGGCGGCGCGCACCAGCAGTTCGGCGCCGATGATCAGCAGCACGAGGCCCAGGCCCAGTTGCAGCAGGCTGAAGGCGGGGAGGGTGGCCAGGTCGAAAATGGCGAGGGCTCCAGTCAGGTCAATCGCTCAGACCTTGTACCCGGACTCGCGCGGTTCCGCTACGGAGCATGCCGATTTTTTCTGCGGCGGCGCGTGACAGGTCGATCAGTCGGCCACGGGTATGCGGGCCACGGTCGTTGATGCGTACCACAACGCTGCGCTGGTTGGCGAGGTTGGTGACCAGCACCCGGCTGCCGAAGGGCAGGCTGCGATGGGCGGCGGTGAGGCCGTGCTGGTTGAACGGTTCGCCGCTGGCGGTGCGTTTGCCGTGGTGGCGGGCGCCGTAGTAGGAGGCGGTGCCGGTCTGGTCGTAGCCGCGCGGGTCGATGTCATGGCTGGCGCAGCCGGCCAGGAGCGAGAAGAGGGTGAGGGAGGTGATGGCGCGTCTTAGCAAGTCGGATGCTCCGCTGTTGCCGCTGATCATCGCGGGGCAAGCCCGCTCCCACAGGCGTGGGAGCGGGCTTGCCCCGCGATCGGGATCACCCTTCGAGCTTGGCCTTGAGCAATTGGTTCACTTGCCCCGGGTTGGCCTTGCCTTTGGACGCCTTCATCGCCTGGCCGACGAAGAAGCCGAACATCTTGCCGCGCTTGGCCTCATCGGCGGCGCGGTACTGTTCGACCTGTTCGGCGTTGGCGGCGAGCATCTCGTCGAGCATCTTGTCGATCGCGCCGGTGTCGGTGACCTGCTTGAGGCCGCGGCTGGAGATGATGCCGTCGGCATCGCCTTCACCGGCGGCCATGGCCTCGAACACGGTCTTGGCGATCTTGCCGCTGATGGTGTTGTCGCGGATGCGCAGCAGCATGCCGCCGAGGTGCTCGGCGCTGACCGGCGACTGGTCGATCTCGACGCCCAGCTTGTTCAGCAGGCTGCCCAGCTCGACCATGACCCAGTTGGCGGCCAGCTTGGCGTCGCCGCCGATCTTCACCACCTGCTCGAAGTAGTCGGCCTGTTCGCGGCTGGAGGCCAGCACGTTGGCGTCGTAGGCCGACAGACCGTACTGGCTCTGGAAGCGCTCGACCTTCTGCGGCGGCAGCTCCGGCAGGGCGGCGCGCACGCTGTCGAGGAAGCTCGGCTCGATGACCACCGGCAGCAGGTCCGGGTCGGGGAAGTAACGGTAGTCGTTGGCTTCCTCCTTGCTGCGCATGGAGCGGGTCTCGTCCTTGTTCGGGTCGTACAGGCGGGTTTCCTGCACCACCTTGCCGCCGTCCTCGATCAGGTCGATCTGGCGCTGGATCTCGCTGTTGATCGCCCGCTCGATGAAGCGGAACGAGTTGACGTTCTTGATCTCGCAGCGGGTGCCGAACTCGGTCTGGCCTTTCGGGCGGATCGAGACGTTGCAGTCGCAGCGCAGCGAGCCTTCGGCCATGTTGCCGTCGCAGATGCCCAGGTAGCGCACCAGGGCGTGGATGGCCTTGACGTAGGCCACCGCCTCTTTGGCGCTGCGCATGTCCGGCTCGGAGACGATCTCCAGCAGGGGCGTGCCGGCGCGGTTCAGGTCGATGCCGGTGGCGCCGTTGAAGTCTTCGTGCAGGCTCTTGCCGGCATCCTCTTCAAGGTGCGCGCGGGTCACGCCGATGCGCTTGATGGTGCCGTCTTCCAGGGCGATGTCCAGGTGGCCCTTGCCGACGATCGGCAGGTCCATCTGGCTGATCTGGTAGCCCTTGGGCAGGTCGGGGTAGAAGTAGTTCTTGCGCGCGAACACGTTGCGCGGGCCGATCTCGGCATCGATCGCCAGGCCGAACATGCACGCCATGCGCACGGCTTCCTGGTTGAGCACCGGCAGCACGCCGGGCATGCCCAGATCGACCAGGCTGGCCTGGGTGTTCGGCTCGGAGCCGAAGGTGGTGGCGCTGCCGGAGAAGATCTTCGACTGGGTGGCGAGCTGGGTATGAATCTCCAGCCCGATCACAACTTCCCATTGCATGTGTGAACTCCTCAGAAGCCGTTGGGGGCGCGGGTGTGCCAGTCGGTGACTTGCTGGTAACGGTGCGCGATGTTGAGCAGGCGGCCTTCCTGGAAGTACGGGGCCAGCAGTTGCACGCCCACCGGCAGGCCGTCGACGAAGCCGGCCGGCATCGACAGGCCGGGCAGGCCCGCCAGGTTGGCGGTAATGGTGTAGACGTCCTCAAGGTAGGCGGCGACCGGGTCGGCGCTCTTGGCGCCGAGCTTCCAGGCCGGGTTCGGCGTGGTCGGGCCGAGAATCACGTCGACGTCGTTGAACGCAGCCACGAAGTCGTTCTTGATCAGGCGGCGGATCTGCTGCGCCTTGACGTAGTAGGCGTCGTAGTAGCCGGCCGACAGGGCATAGGTGCCGACCATGATGCGGCGCTGCACTTCGGCGCCGAAGCCTTCGCCACGGGAACGCTTGTACAGGTCGGTGAGGTCTTTGGGATCCTCGCAGCGGTAGCCGAAGCGCACGCCGTCGAAACGCGACAGGTTGGAGGAGGCTTCAGCCGGGGCGATCACGTAGTACGCCGGAATGGCGTGCTGCATGTTCGGCAGGCTGATTTCCTTGACCACCGCGCCGAGCTTCTCCAGCTCCTTGACGCTGGCCTGGACCAGGCCGGCGATGCGCGGGTCGAGACCGGCGCCGAAGTATTCCTTCGGCAGGCCGATGCGCAGACCTTGCAGCGAGGCGTTCAGGTTGGCGCTGAAATCCGGCACCGGCTCGTCGACCGAGGTCGAGTCCTTGGCGTCGAAGCCGGCCATGCCTTGCAGCAGCAGGGCGCAGTCCTCGGCGGTGCGGGCCAGCGGGCCGCCCTGGTCGAGGCTCGAGGCGTAGGCGATCATGCCCCAGCGCGACACGCGGCCGTAGGTTGGCTTCAGGCCGGTGAGGTTGGTCAGCGCCGCCGGCTGGCGGATCGAGCCGCCGGTGTCGGTGCCGGTGGTGGCCGGCAGCAGGCGCGCGGCCACGGCGGCGGCCGAGCCGCCGGACGAGCCGCCCGGCACGTGCTCGAGGTTCCACGGGTTCTTCACCGCGCCGTAGTGGCTGGACTCGTTGGCCGAGCCCATGGCGAACTCGTCCATGTTGGTCTTGCCCAGGCTGACCATGCCGGCCTCGGCCAGCTTGGCGACCACGGTGGCGTCGTACGGGGCGGTGAAGTTGTCGAGCATCTTCGAGCCGCAGCTGGTGCGTACGCCGTTGGTGCAGAACAGGTCTTTATGGGCAATCGGCGCGCCGAGCAGCGCGCCGGTCTCACCGGCGGCGCGACGGGCGTCGGCGGCGCGCGCCTGCTCCAGGGCCTGGGTTTCGGTGACGGTGATGAAGCTGTTGAGCTGCGGGTCGAGCTGCTTGATGCGCGACAGCAGGGCGCCGGTCAGTTCTTCCGATGAGAACGACTTGTCGGCGAGGCCACGGGCGATCTCGGCCAGAGTGAGTTGATGCATGGCAGGCGCTATCCCTTAATCGATGACTTTCGGAACCAGGTACAGACCGTTCTCGGTCGACGGAGCGACGGCCTGGTAGCGGTCGCGCTGGTTGCTTTCGGTGACCTGGTCGGGACGCAGGCGCTGGGTGGTCTCCAGCGGGTGGGCGAGGGGTTCCACGCCGGTGGTGTCGACGGCTTGCATCTGGTCGACCAGCCCGAGAATACTGTTCAAGGCATCGGTGGTGCGTGGCAATTCGCCTTCATTCAGGCCCAGGCGGGCCAGATGGGCGATCTTTTCCACGTCGGAGCGTTGAAGCGCCATGGGGATCTCCAGGAAAACGACAGACGGAATGAGTCCGCAAATGAGGAACATGCTGGGATTCTGGCGGTCAAAGGGCCGCGATCATCGGCAGGCATGCTCGGAAAAACAGCCAATTTAACATATTGGCTCCTTGCCCAAAATCCCTGCCATTGTTAGAGTTTGCCGCACTTTTTTACCCACGCTTTCCCCAGGGTCACTTTCCCATGTTCAAGAAACTGCGTGGCATGTTTTCCAGCGATCTGTCCATCGACCTGGGTACTGCCAACACCCTTATTTACGTGCGTGAGCGCGGTATCGTCCTGAATGAGCCCTCGGTGGTTGCCATCCGTACCCACGGCAACCAGAAAAGCGTCGTCGCAGTCGGGACCGAAGCCAAGCGCATGCTGGGCCGTACGCCTGGCAACATCGCGGCCATTCGCCCGATGAAAGATGGCGTGATCGCCGACTTCAGCGTTTGTGAAAAAATGTTGCAGTACTTCATCAACAAGGTGCACGAAAACAGCTTCCTGCAGCCCAGCCCTCGTGTGCTGATCTGCGTGCCGTGCAAGTCGACCCAGGTCGAGCGCCGTGCCATCCGTGAGTCGGCCCTTGGTGCCGGTGCCCGCGAAGTGTTCCTGATCGAAGAACCGATGGCAGCCGCCATCGGTGCCGGCCTGCCGGTTGAAGAGGCCCGCGGCTCGATGGTCGTAGACATCGGTGGCGGTACCACCGAAATCGCCCTGATCTCGCTTAACGGCGTGGTCTACGCCGAATCCGTGCGCGTCGGCGGCGACCGCTTCGACGAAGCCATCGTCACCTACGTGCGCCGTAACTACGGCAGCCTGATCGGCGAATCCACCGCCGAGCGCATCAAGCAGGAAATCGGTACCGCCTACCCGGGCGGCGAAGTGCGCGAAGTCGACGTCCGTGGCCGCAACCTGGCCGAAGGCGTGCCGCGTGCCTTCACCCTGAACTCCAACGAAGTGCTCGAGGCTCTGCAAGAGTCGCTGGCAACCATCGTCCAGGCGGTCAAGAGCGCCCTGGAGCAGTCGCCGCCCGAGCTGGCCTCGGACATCGCCGAGCGCGGCCTGGTGCTGACCGGCGGTGGCGCGCTGCTGCGCGACCTCGACAAGCTGCTGGCCCAGGAAACCGGCTTGCCGGTGATCGTCGCCGAAGACCCGCTGACCTGCGTCGCCCGCGGCGGTGGCCGTGCCCTGGAAATGATGGACAAGCACGCCATGGACCTGCTCTCCAGCGAGTGATCGCTGCGCAGTAGCATCCTCAGGTTTACAGGTGGCACGCACAGTGCTACCTGTATGCGCTGTGCTGGCGCCCGCCCGGGCGCCGTTTCCGTCAACCCGCAGCAGGCCGGTGCATTGCCCCATGTCCCATGACTTTCTGAGTCGTCCACGAGGAACGGCCCATTAAACCGCTTTTCTCCAAGGGCCCCTCGCTGGGCGTTCGCCTGCTCGTGCTGGTAGTGATGTCGGTCGCGCTGATGGTGGTCGACTCGCGTTTCGATCTGCTCAAGCCGGTGCGCAGCCAGATGGGCCTGGTGCTGATGGAATCCTACTGGATCACAGACCTGCCGCAGCGCATGTGGCAGGGCGTGGCCGGCCAGTTCGGCAGCCGCACCGAGCTGATCGCCGAGAACGAGAAACTCAAGACCGAGGCCCTGCTGCTGCAGGGGCGCCTGCAGAAACTGGCGGCCCTGACCGAGCAGAACGTGCGCCTGCGCGAGTTGCTCAACTCCTCGGCGCTGGTCAACGAGAAGGTCGAGGTCGCCGAGCTGATCGGTGTCGACCCCAATCCCTTCACCCACCGCATCCTGATCAACAAGGGCGAGCGCGACGGCGTGTTCCTCGGCCAGCCGGTGCTTGATGCCCGTGGCCTGATGGGCCAGGTAGTCGAGCTGATGCCGTACACCTCGCGGGTGTTGCTGCTCACCGACACCACCCACAGCATTCCGGTGCAGGTCAACCGCAACGGCCTGCGCGCCATCGCCAGCGGCACTGGCAACCCGGAGCGCCTCGAACTGCGCCATGTGGCCGACACTGCCGACATCAAGGAAGGTGACCTGCTGGTCAGTTCCGGCATGGGCCAGCGCTTCCCGGCCGGTTACCCGGTGGCCACGGTCAACGAAGTGATCCACGACTCCGGCCAGCCGTTCGCCATCGTTCGCGCCATTCCGACCGCCGCGCTCAACCGCAGCCGCTACATGCTGCTGGTATTCAGCGACCGGCGCACCCCGGAAGAGCGCGCCACCGAGGCGGCGATCGCCCAGGAAGAGGCCGACCGCCAGGGCGCCAGCCACACTTCGCCAGCGGCCACGCCCGCGACACCCGCGCCGGCCCATGCCGCGCAGCCCACGCCGGGTACTGCCCCTGCGGCTGCGCCAACGACGGCCAGCCCGGCGCCGGCCCAACCGGCCGCCGCGCCCGCTCAATCCCGGAGACAATAATGGCCAGCACCCGTAGCAGAAACGGCTGGGCCATCTGGCTGACCTTCGCCATCGGCCTGTTGCTCAGCGTCTCGCCCATGCCGCAGTTCATGGAAGTGTTCCGGCCCATGTGGCTGGCCCTGCTGCTGGCCTTCTGGACCCTCGCCGTACCTGGCAAGGTCGGCATGACCACGGCATTCCTGCTCGGCCTGGCCGAGGACGTGCTGTACGGCACCCTGCTTGGCCAGAATGCCCTGATCCTCACCCTGATCACCTTCCTGGTACTGTCGTTGCAGCAGCGCCTGCGCATGTTCCCCATGTGGCAGCAGAGCTTGGTGATCCTGGTGATCTTCGGTATCGCCCAACTGATCCAGCTGTGGCTCAGCGCGCTCACCGGCAATCGCCTGCCGACCCTGGCCCTGGTCTGGTCGGCGGTGATCAGCGCCTTGCTCTGGCCCTGGGTGAGTTTCGCCCTGCGCGGCCTGCGCGTTCGCCTGCACATTCACTGACGACACGCCGCCACTGACAGGGAGATGTCCATATGACTCAGTTGTACCTGGCCTCCGGCTCGCCGCGCCGGCGTGAGCTGCTGACCCAGATCGGCGTGCCGTTTACCGTCGTCAGCGCGCCCGTCGATGAGACCCCACTGCCGGGCGAGGCCCCGGCGGCCTATGTCGAACGCCTGGCCCAGGCCAAGGCCGTGGCGGGCTTCGCCCACACTGACGGCGCCGGGGTGGTACTGGGCGCCGACACCACCGTGGTGCTCGATGGTCAGATCCTCGGCAAGCCTGAGAACCGCGAGCAGGCGCTGGCCATGCTCGGCGACCTGTCCAAGCGCGAGCACCAGGTGCTCACCGCCGTCGCGCTGACCGACGGCCAGCGCAGCATCAGCCGCTGCGTCAGCACCACCGTGCGTTTTCGCACCATCTCCTTCGAGGAAGCGCTGCGCTACTGGGACAGCGGCGAACCTGCCGACAAGGCCGGCGGCTATGCCATCCAGGGCTTGGGAGCGGTGTTCGTGAGCGCTATCGAGGGCAGCTACTCGGCCGTGGTCGGCCTGCCCCTGAGCGAGACCGCCGAGCTGCTCGAACAGTTCGCCATCCCCTGTTGGCAGCAGCAAGAGGGCACGACACCGCGCTAGGGTCTGTACGAAATGTGTCTGCGCGAAGGCCAGACAAGGCGAAACGGGGGGAGGAAGCGGAGTGTACTGGAGTACATGAGCATTCCGAGCCCCGTTTCAACGCAGTATGGGCGAGTGCAGATACATATCGTACAGACCCTAGCCAGCCATCCCGCAGCGATCCATGATTACCCGAGACCTTTGACGAGAGCCTGCCATGAGTGAAGAGATCCTGATCAACATCACCCCGATGGAGTCACGCGTGGCGGTGGTGGAGAACGGCGTCCTGCAGGAGGTGCACGTGGAGCGCACCCAACGCCGTGGCATCGTCGGCAACATCTACAAGGGCAAGGTGGTGCGGGTCCTGCCGGGCATGCAGGCGGCGTTCGTCGACATCGGCCTGGAGCGGGCGGCGTTCATCCACGCCTCGGAGATCTCCCAGCGCGAAGGGTCGGCGGTGGAGAACATCACCGCGCTGGTGCACGAAGGCCAGGCGCTGGTGGTGCAGGTCACCAAGGACCCCATTGGCAGCAAGGGCGCGCGTCTGACCACCCAGCTGTCGATTCCGTCGCGCTACCTGGTGTACATGCCGCGCAGCAGCCATGTCGGCATTTCCCTGAAGATCGAGGAAGAAGCCGAGCGCGAACGCCTCAAGCAGGTGGTCACCGACTGCATGGCCCAGGAAGACATGAAGGATGCCGGCGGGTTCATCCTGCGTACCGCCGCCGAGGGTGCCCGTGCCGAGGACATCCTCCAGGACATCCGCTACCTGCGCCGCCTGTGGGAGCAGATTGGCTCGCAGATCAAGACCTGCGGGGCGCCCGTGGTCATCTACGAGGACCTTGGCCTGGCCTTGCGCACCCTGCGCGACCTGGTCAACCCCAAGATCGAGAAGATCCGCATCGACTCGCGGGAAACCTTCCAGAAAACCACGCAGTTCGTCGCCGAGCTGATGCCGGAGATCGCCGATCGCCTGGAGCATTACCCTGGCGAGCGACCGATCTTCGACCTGTATGGCGTGGAAGACGAGATCCAGCGCGCCCTCGAGCGCAAGGTGCCGCTCAAGTCCGGCGGCTACCTGGTGGTCGATCCGGCCGAGGCGATGACCACCATCGACGTCAACACCGGGGCGTTCGTCGGCCACCGCAATCTCGAGGAGACTATCTTCAAGACGAACCTCGAGGCCGCTACCGCCATTGCCCGGCAACTGCGCCTGCGCAACATCGGCGGGATCATCATCATCGATTTCATCGACATGGAAGATGAAGAGCACCAGCGTCAGGTCCTGCGGACTCTGGAGAAGCAGCTCGAACGCGACCATGCCAAGACCAACATCATAGGCATCACCGAGCTGGGCCTGGTGCAGATGACCCGCAAGCGCACCCGCGAAAGCCTCGAGCAGGTGCTGTGCGAACCCTGCGCGGCGTGCCAGGGGCGTGGCAAGCTGAAGACCCCCGAGACGATCTGTTACGAAATTTTCCGCGAGATCCTGCGCGAGGCTCGCGCCTACCAGGCCGAGGGCTATCGGGTTTTGGCCAACCAGAAGGTAGTTGACCGCCTGCTCGATGAAGAGTCGGGCAACGTCGCCGAACTGGAGGCGTTCATCGGGCGAACCATTCGCTTCCAGGTGGAGTCCATGTATTCCCAGGAACAATACGATGTGGTGCTGCTCTGACCTTCGCTAATGGCGGTCGCCCCATGGACGGGCTGGCAAAACGCTATTCACCGGCCATAGTTAAGGGACGACTTGGAGGGCCATGGCCATGGAACGTCTGACCCGCGTTCTGGGCGCCTTGACCCGCTGGGGGCTGGGGATCTGCGCCCTGCTGGCGGTGCTGGTGGCGCTGTATGTCAGCCTCGGTCGGCAACTGGTACCCCTGGTCGCCGAATACCGTGCCGATGCCGAACTCAAGGCTGAACAGGCCTTGGGCATGCCCGTGCACGTCGGTGCCTTGGAAGGGCGCTGGAGTGGTTTGGCGCCGGTGTTGCGCGTTCGCGACCTGCAGCTGGGCGAAGGCAAGGCGGCCTTGCGCCTGGACGACGTCAAGCTGGTGCCCGACCTGTGGGCCAGCCTCAAGGCCCGTGAAGTACGGCTGGCGCGCATCCA
The DNA here is from genome assembly GCF_003205295.1 of Pseudomonas mosselii. Classification (GTDB taxonomy): domain Bacteria; phylum Pseudomonadota; class Gammaproteobacteria; order Pseudomonadales; family Pseudomonadaceae; genus Aquipseudomonas; species Aquipseudomonas mosselii_B. The sequence goes on along the minus strand of NZ_QJRP01000005.1, from coordinate 28,043 downwards.
GCTCAGTGGGCTGCAGCTGATCCTGCGCGAAAGCGAGCAGGGCGCCTGGACGCTCGAAGGCCTGCCGCAGAAGGATGATACGCCGCTCGACCCGGCCGATGCGCTCAAGCGCCTGCGCCAACTGGGGCGGATCGATGTGTTCGACAGCCAGGTCACCCTGCATCCCTGGCAGCGCGATCCCCTGACCCTCACCTATGTCAGCCTGGGATTGCAGGCCGGAGCGTCGCGCCAGAGCGTCGACCTGCGCGCCACGCTGCCCGATGGCCAACCCCTGGCCCTTAGCCTGAACAGCCGCGCCACCGCCAAGGCCTGGCGCGACGGCCGTGTGCAGGCCTACCTGAGCCTGCCGCAAAGCGACTGGGCGCGCTGGTTACCGCCAAAGGTGCTGGGTCAGTGGCAGGCCGACACCCTGCGTGCGGGTGGCGAGTTCTGGATCGACTGGAACAAGGGGCAGTTGCAGCAGGCGATGGTTCGCCTCAACGCCCCGCAGCTCAAGGGCGCCTACACCGGGCGCAAGGCCATCGTCCTGGACAACCTGGCCCTTTCGGCTTGGTTCCAGCGCCAGGACCAAGGTTTCGACGTCGTTGTCGACTCCCTGGGCATGAGCCTTGGCAAGACCCGTTGGGAGTCCCATCTGCAACTGGCGCAGCGCCCTGGCCAGAGTCCGGCCGAGGAAAGCTGGCAGGTGCAGGCCGACCGCCTCGACCTGACCCCGCTGACCCCGGTGATCGACGCCCTGGCGCCGTTGCCGGACAAACTGATGACGGTGGTCGACGCGCTCAAGGTGACCGGCGCCCTGCGCAACGTACGCCTGGACATCCGCCCCAAGGCCGAGGGTGACCAGCGTCTGCAGTTCGCCGCCAACCTGGAGAAAGTCGGCTTCGACGCCTATCACGGCGCGCCGGCCGCTGGCAACGTCAGCGGCGCCATCAGCGGTGACCTCGGACACGGCGAGCTGCGCCTGGATACCCAGGCCTTCATGCTGCATCTGTACCCGATCTTCGGCAAACCCTGGCATTACCCGAAAGCCAACGCACGGCTGACCTGGACCCTGGACAAGGAAGCCTTCACCCTGGTTGCTCCCTACATCAAGGTGCTGGGCGACGAGGGCAAGATCGCCGCGGACTTCCTCATTCGCATCCACCTGCAACCGGGCCATGAAGACTACATGGACCTGCGCGTCGGCCTTACCGAGGGCGACGGTCGCTACACCGCCAAGTATCTGCCCGAGGTGCTCAGCCCGGCCCTGGACGAATGGCTGCGCAGCGCCATCGTCAAGGGCAATGTCGACGAGGGCTACTTCCAGTACCAAGGCTCGCTGCATCACAACGCGCCGCCCCATGCCCGCGATATCAGCCTGTTCTTCAAGGTCCACGACGCCGCGCTGGATTTCCAGCCGGGCTGGCCGCAGGTGCAGCAGGTCGACGGCAATGTCTACATCGAGGACACCGGCGTGCGCATCCTGGCCCGCAAAGGGCTGCTATTGGACACCCAGGTCAGCGATGTCAGCGTCAACATTCCCCATGTCGAGGGCGACCAGCACAGCCACCTGTTCCTCGATGGCGACTTCGACGGCAGCCTCGGCGATGGCCTGAAGATCCTCAAGGAAGCGCCCATCGGCACGGGCGAGATCTTCGCCGGTTGGGAAGGCGAGGGCCCGCTTAAAGGCAAGGTCAAGCTCGATATACCCCTGGCCCATGGGCAGCGGCCCAAGGTGCTGGTGGACTTCGCGACCCGCGACGCGACCCTGAAAGTGGCGCCGCCAAGCCTGGAACTGACCCAACTCAAAGGCAATTTCACCTTCGATTTCGACAAGGGCCTGAGCGGCAAGGACATCAGCCTGCACGCCTTCGGCAAGCCGGTGACCGCGCAGATCGTCGCCGAAGGGCAGGGCGGGCAGATCCAGACCCGCATCAACGCCAACGGCCAGGTCGGCCTCAAGGCCCTGACCGACTGGTTGCAGTACCAGCAGCCGCTGCCCGTCTCGGGCGAGCTGCCCTATCAACTACAGGTGACGCTTGGCAGCCGCGACAACCGCTTGAGCGTCAGCTCCTCGCTCAAGGGGCTGGCCATCGACTTGCCAGCGCCGTTTGGCAAGGCCGCCGGGGAAGTCCGCGACAGCCGCTTCGGCCTGACCCTGCAAGGCCCCGAGCGGCGCATCGATGCCAGCTACGCCGACTTTGCCCGCTTCGCCTACGCCGCGCCCGCCGACAAGCTGGCCCAGGGGCGTGGCGAGCTGTTGCTGGGCACGGGCGATGCCAGCCTCCCAAGCGGCCAGGGCCTGCGCGTGCGTGGCCGCCTCGAGACCCTGGACCTGGCACCCTGGCAGCAACAGATGGAGCGCCTGGCCGGCAAAGATCCGGGCGGCAGCGCCCGACAGAACCTGCAGAGCGTGGACTTGAGCATCGGCCAGCTCAAGGCCTTCGGCATGGACCTCAACCAGGCGGTGATCCGCCTGGTGCGCGGCGGCCCGGCCTGGGACCTGCGCCTGGACAGCAGGGAAGTCATCGGCAACGCCCGTATTCCCGATGCCAAGGCCACGCCCATGACCATCCGTCTGCAGAGCCTGCGCCTGCCGCCGGCCGACCCGAATGAAGCCCAGGACGAGAACGCGCCGGATCCATTGGCCGGGGTCGACCCGCGCAAGGTGCCGCCGCTGGACCTGACCATCGACAAGCTGTACCGCGGCGACGACCTGTTCGGCAGCGCCAACCTGAAGCTGCGCCAGACCGCCAAAGGCATGGCCATGAGCGATGTCGACCTGGACCTCAAGGGGCTGCACATCGATGGCAGCGGTGGCTGGGAAGGCGAGCCGGGCAGCAGTGCGAGCTGGTACAAGGGCCGGCTGGACGGCAAGAACCTGGGGGATGTCCTCAAGGCCTGGGGCTTCGCGCCCACCGTTACCAGCCGCGACTTCCGCATGGACGTGGACGGCCGCTGGCGGGGCTCGCCGGCCTGGGTCAGCCTCAACCGTTATTCCGGCAGCCTCGACGCGGCCCTGCGTAGCGGCCAGTTCGTCGAGGTCGAGGGCAGCGCCCAGGCCTTGCGGGTGTTCGGGCTGCTCAACTTCAACTCCATCGGCCGGCGCCTGCGCCTGGACTTCTCCGACCTGTTCAGCAAGGGCCTGGCCTACGACCGGGTCAAGGGCCTGCTGGTGGCCAGCGAAGGGGTCTACGTGACCCGTGAGCCGATCACTGTCACCGGTCCGTCGAGTAACTTCGAGCTCGACGGCACCATGGACTTCGTCCGTGACCGGATCGATGCCAAGCTGTTGGTAACGCTGCCGGTGACCAACAACCTGCCGCTGGCCGCGCTGATCGTTGGCGCGCCGGCGATCGGCGGCGCGTTGTTCCTGGTCGATCGCTTGATCGGTGATCGGGTGGCACGCTTCGCCAGCGTGCACTATCGCGTCGAAGGTCCGGTCAAAGAGCCTAAAATCACCTTTGTGAAACCTTTCGACAAATAGCCCGGGGTGGTCATGACGTCAGCTGTGATCCAGATGGTCAGCCAGGACGATGTGCCGGCCAACCTGCAACGTGCCACGGCACTGCTAGAACAGGCCGCTGCTGGTGGCGCGCGCCTGGCGGTGTTGCCGGAGAACTTCGCCGCCATGGGCCGACGCGATGCGGCGGCCATTGGTCGGGCGGAGGCGCTGGGCGAAGGGCCGATCCTGCCATGGTTGAAACGTACCGCCCGTGACCTCAGGTTATGGATAGTCGCCGGCACCTTGCCGCTGCCGCCGGTCGGCCAGCCCCAGGCCAAGGCCCACGCCTGCTCGTTGCTGGTGGATGAACACGGCGAGATTGCCGCCCGCTACGACAAGTTGCACCTGTTCGATGTGGACGTGGCCGACAACCGTGGTCGCTACCGCGAGTCGGACGACTACGCCCACGGCAGCAGGGTGGTGGTGGCCGACACGCCCGTGGGGCGTTTGGGGTTGTCGGTGTGCTACGACCTGCGCTTCCCCGAGCTGTACAGCGCCTTGCGCGCCGCCGGGGCCGAGCTGATCAGCGCGCCGGCGGCGTTCACCGCGGTGACCGGCGCGGCGCATTGGGAAGTGCTGATTCGCGCACGGGCCATCGAGACCCAGTGCTATGTGCTGGCGGCCGCCCAGGGCGGCCTGCATCCGGGGCCACGGGAAACCCACGGCCAGGCGGCGATCGTCGACCCCTGGGGGCGGATCGTCGCGCAACAGGCGCGGGGCGAAGCGGTATTGCTTGCCACGCGCGACATTGAAGAACAGGCGTCCATCCGGGCGCGCATGCCGGTGGTCACGCACCGGCGCTTTTTCTCGCAGGACGCCTTGCGGCCTGCGCACACCTCGGAGTGACTATGAGCGAGATTTTATCCACCGTCAGCGAGCAGCTCCTGGCCCCGGGCGGTCTGACCCTCGACAGCCTGCAGACGGTGCTGGGCGAGCTGGCCGGCCCTGGCATCGATGCCGCCGACCTGTATTTCCAGGGCCAGATCTCGGAAACCTGGGCGCTGGAGGACGGCATCGTCAAAGAGGGCAGCTTCAACCTCGACCAGGGCGTGGGCGTGCGCGCCCAGTCCGGCGAGAAGACCGGCTTCGCCTACAGCAATGCGATCAACCTTGAAGCCCTGACCTCGGCGGCTCGCGCTGCCCGTTCGATTTCCCGCGCCGGGCAGGACGGCAAGGTGCAGGCGTTCCGTAGCCAGGATGTGACCGCCCTGTACGCGTCTGATAACCCCCTGGATGTGCTGAGCCGTGCCGAAAAGGTCGACCTGCTCAAGCGCGTCGATACCGCCACCCGCGCCCTCGATCCGCGCATCCAGCAGGTCAGCGTGAGCATGGCCGGGGTCTGGGAGCGGATCCTGGTCGCCGCCGCCGATGGCAGCCTGGCCGCCGATGTGCGTCCGCTGGTGCGTTTCAATGTCAGCGTGATCGTTGAGCACAATGGCCGCCGCGAGCGTGGCGGGCAGGGCGGTGGTGGGCGTACCGACTACCGCTTCTTCACCGAGGAGCGGGTGATGGGCTATGCACGCGAGGCGCTGCGCCAGGCGCTGGTCAACCTCGAGGCCATTCCGGCGCCGGCTGGCACATTGCCGGTGGTGCTGGGCCCGGGCTGGTCCGGCGTGCTGCTGCACGAGGCAGTCGGCCATGGCCTGGAAGGCGATTTCAACCGCAAGGGCAGTTCGGCGTTCAGTGGGCGAATCGGCGAGCAAGTGGCCTCGAAGCTGTGCACCATCGTCGACGACGGTACCCTGGAGGGTCGTCGCGGCTCGCTCAGCATCGACGACGAAGGCACGCCGACCGAGTGCACCACGCTGATCGAGAACGGCATCCTCAAGGGCTACATGCAGGACAAGCTCAACGCCCGCCTGATGGGCATGGCGGTGACCGGCAACGGCCGGCGTGAATCCTACGCCCACCTGCCGATGCCGCGCATGACCAACACCTACATGCGTGCCGGCGACAGCGACCCCGAGGAAATCATCAAGTCGGTGAAGAAGGGTATCTACTGCGCCAACCTGGGCGGTGGCCAGGTGGACATCACCAGCGGCAAGTTCGTGTTCTCCACCAGCGAGGCCTACCTGATCGAGGACGGCAGGATCACCGCGCCAGTGAAGGGCGCGACCCTGATCGGCAATGGTCCGGAGGCGATGCGGGGTGTGTCGATGGTCGGCAATGACCTGGCACTGGACAGCGGTGTGGGCACGTGCGGGAAGGATGGGCAGTCGGTGCCGGTAGGCGTCGGCCAGCCGACCCTGAAGCTGGATGCGATCACCGTGGGTGGTACAGGGGCGTGATGCCGGCAGGGACCGCTTTGCGGTCCTTTCGCGGCGCAAGGCCGCTCCTACAGGTGTGCGCGTTCCCTGTAGGAGCGGCCTTGTGTCCCGATGGGCTGCGTAGCAGCCCCAGGATGTCGTGTTTAACGCAGGCCGCGCTGTACCTCGTCGAGGTCGCGGATGTACTTGAACACTTTACGCGCAGCCGCAGGTGGCTTGTTCCGCGCCTTCTCGTGCTGGGCATGACGGATCAGCGAGCGCAGGTGCTGGCGATCGGTGTCGGGGAACTCGTTGACGAAGCGTTCGAGGTCCTCGTCGTTGCCGTCGATCAGGCGGTCGCGCCAGCGTTCAAGGCCGTGGAAACGCTCGTTGTACTGGCGGCTGGAGCTGTCGATCTGATCGAGCACGGCATGAATGGCGTCCAGGTCCTGGTCGCGCATCAGCTTGCCGACGAACGACATGTGGCGTTTGCGGGCACCGTGTGCAACGTGCTTGCAGGCCTCGGCCAGCGCCTTGCGCAGTTCGTCAGTCAGCGGCAGGCGGGCCAGGGTATCGGCCTTGAGGGTGGTGAGGCGCTCACCGAGTTCGACCAGCGCATGCAGCTCGCGCTTGATCTGGGTTTTGCTTTTTTCGCCGTCGAAGGCGTCGTCGTAAGAATCAACCATGGGGGCAGTCCGCAGGAAATCGCCGCCATGATAACCAGTCGGGGGCCGCTTGTCCGGCCCGGTCGTAGAATGACCCAAGCCGTACGCAGAATTTTCAGTGGAGAGAACCATGAGTGCAGTCCAGAGCGTAGGCCCCAAGGACCTGCCGGCGTTGCAGGAACAGGTCGAGGCGATCGTCGCCGAGGCGCGCCGCCAGGGCGCCAGCGCCTGCGAAGTGGCGGTGTCGCTGGAGCAGGGCCTTTCCACCACGGTGCGTCAGCGCGAAGTCGAGACGGTCGAGTTCAACCGCGACCAGGGCTTCGGCATCACCCTCTACGTTGGCCAGCGCAAGGGTTCGGCCAGCACCTCGGCCAGTGGCCCTGAGGCGATCCGCGAAACCGTCGCCGCAGCCCTGGCAATCGCAAAGCACACCTCCGAGGACGAATGCTCGGGGCTGGCTGATGCCGCCCTGATGGCCCGTGAGATCCCCGACCTGGACCTGTATCACGACTGGGATATCGAGCCGGAGAAGGCCATCGAGATGGCGCTGGCCTGCGAGGCCGCCGCGTTCGACGCCGACAAGCGCATCCTCAATGCCGACGGCACCACCCTCAACACTCACCAGGGCGTGCGGGTCTATGGCAACAGCCACGGCTTCATCGGCGGTTACGCGTCCACTCGACACAGCCTGAGCTGCGTGATGATCGCCGAGGCCGAAGGGCAGATGCAGCGCGACTACTGGTACGACGTCAATCGCCAGGGCCAGTTGCTGGCCGACCCGCGGAGCATCGGCCAGCGCGCCGCGCAACGCGCCGCCAGCCGCCTCGGGGCGCGCCCGGTACCGACCTGCGAGGTGCCGGTGCTGTTCTCGGCGGAGCTCGCCGGCGGCCTGTTCGGCAGCTTCCTGTCGGCGATTTCCGGCGGCAACCTGTACCGCAAGTCGTCGTTCCTCGAAGGCACCATCGGCCAGCGCCTGTTCCCCACCTGGCTGACCCTCGACGAGCGGCCGCACATCCCGCGCGCGCTGGGCAGCGCGGCGTTCGACGGCGATGGCCTGGCCACCTACGCCAAGCCGTTCGTCGACAAGGGCGAGCTGGTGTCCTACATCCTGGGCACCTATTCCGGGCGCAAGCTGAGCCTGCCGAGCACCGCCAACGCCGGGGGCGTGCACAACCTGTACGTCACCCATGGCGTGGAGGACCAGGCGGCCCTGATTCGCCGCATGGGCCGCGGCCTGCTGGTGACCGAGCTGATGGGCCATGGCCTGAACATGGTGACCGGTGACTATTCCCGTGGCGCGGCAGGCTTCTGGGTCGAAAACGGCGAGATCCAGTTCCCGGTCCAGGAAGTGACCATCGCCGGCAATATGAAAGACATGTTCCAGCAGATCGTGGCGATCGGCAGCGATATCGAGACTCGCAGCAACATCCACAGTGGCTCGGTGCTGATCGAGCGGATGACGCTGGCTGGCAGCTGATCGACGCTCTGTGGGGAGAGAGGGCGTGGTAGCGGGCTGCCCCGCTCATGCCTCGTAAAGGACCCGGCCATCGCGCCGGGTTTCTTTTGCCCATTGCCCGACTTGAACTGATTCTATTTATCAATTAATAATGAATATCATTATCCAGTAACTTGGCGATGATGTTCATGAAACCCGTCCTCCACGAACTGCCCTACCTGGAAAACTGGCGCTGGCTCAGTCGGCGCATCCGCTGCGCGCTCGAGCCCGACGAACCGCGCCTTATCGAGCATTACCTGGCCGAAGGCCGCTACCTGGTGTGCTGCACCGAAACCTCGCCCTGGACCGTGGCGCTGACCGCCTTGCGCCTGCTGCTGGATACCGCCAACGATCGCATGCTGCCGTGGCATTGGCGCTGCCTGTGCCTGGACCAGGCCTGGCGGCCCCTGCTGGACCTGCGCAACCTCGATCGCCGCGAACAAAACCTGCGCTGGCAGCCCTACGCGATGCAGCTCGCCAACAGCGTGCTGCTGCCGTCGATTTCTCCCGAAGAACTGATGCAAGGACTTGAAGATGAGTGATACCCGTATCGAGCGTGACAGCATGGGCGAACTGCAGGTGCCGGCCCAGGCCCTGTACGGTGCCCAGACCCAGCGCGCGGTCGACAACTTCCCGGTCAGCGGCAAGCCGATGCCGGTCCAGTTCATCCGCGCCCTGTTGCTGGCCAAGGCGGCGGCGGCCAAGGCCAACGTCGAGCTGTCCCAGCTGAACGCGGGGCAGGGCGGGGCCATCGTCGAGGCGGTGGAGCAACTGCTGGCCGGGGACTTCATCCAGCACTTTCCGGTGGATGTGTTCCAGACCGGTTCCGGCACCAGCTCGAACATGAACGCCAACGAGGTTATCGCCACCCTGGCCAGCCGCGTGCTGGGCGAGCCGGTCAATGCCAACGACCACGTCAACTGTGGCCAGAGCAGCAACGACATCATCCCCACCACCATCCATGTCAGCGCCGCCTTGGCCCTGCACGAGCAACTGTTGCCGGCCCTGCGCCACCTTACCCAGGTGATCGAGGCCAAGGCGGTCGAAGTGCACAAGCACGTGAAGACCGGCCGCACCCACCTGATGGATGCCATGCCGGTGCGCATGAGCCAGGTGCTCGGCGGCTGGGCCGCGCAGGTCAAGGGCGCCCAGGCGCATATCGAAGCCACGCTGCCGAGCCTGCAGGCGCTGGCCCAGGGCGGCACCGCCGTGGGCACCGGCATCAACGCCCACCCTCAGTTCGCCGCAGGTTTTGCCCGCCAGTTGAGCGGCCTGACCCAGGTCAAGTTCACCCCCGGCGAGAACCTGTTCGCCCTGATCGGCTCCCAGGACACCGCCGTGGCCCTGTCCGGGCAACTCAAGACTGCCGCCGTGGCGCTGATGAAAATAGCCAACGACCTGCGCTGGATGAACTCCGGCCCGCTCGCCGGCCTCGGTGAAATCGAGCTGCAGGGCCTGCAGCCGGGCTCGTCGATCATGCCGGGCAAGGTCAACCCGGTGATCCCGGAAGCTACCGCCATGGTGGCCGCCCAGGTGATCGGCAACGACGCCACCATCGCCGTGGCCGGGCAGTCGGGCAACTTCGAGCTCAACGTGATGTTGCCGGTGATTGCCCGCAACTTGCTGGAAAGCATCGAGCTGATGGCCAACGTCAGCCGCCTGCTGGCCGACAAGGCCATCGCCAGCTTCAAGGTCAACGAAACCAAGCTCAAGGAAGCGCTGTCGCGCAACCCGATCCTGGTCACCGCGTTGAACCCGATCATCGGCTACCTCAAGGCCGCCGAGATCGCCAAGACCGCCTACAAGCAGGGCCGCCCGATCATTGACGTGGCGCTGGAGCACACCGACCTGTCGCGTGACCAGCTCGAGGCGCTGCTGGATCCGGAAAAACTCACTGCCGGCGGCATCTGAGCCCGGGCCGTCCAGGAGACACCTCATGCAGCACTGGAAACGCACCACGCAAGACGCCAACCGCCTGTTCGAGCAGGGTGAGCTGGTCGATGCCCGGGAACGCTACCTGCAAGCCCTGGCCCTGGCCCAGGTGCTGTTCGAGCGCTGGCATGACGTCGACGAGGCGGTGGCTGCACTGGTCATCGCCCATCACAACCTGGCCGACCTGCACCTGCGCCTGAACCAGCCGCACGAAAGCGCCGACTACCTGTGCGCGGCGCACCAGCGGCTGCTCCAGGCCAGCCAGGATCCGCGCCTGCCTCAGGCCTTGCGCGACGCCGCGTTGCGCCACAGCGGGCGCACCTACACCGAGTTGCTGAGTTTCATCGCCGAATACGGCCAATACCCGCGTACCGAGCGCCTGCTCAGCCGCCAGGCCCCGGTGGCCAGCGAGCTGGTCGCGCATACGGATATCACTGATCGCATACCTGCCTACGGAATCCACTGACATGCCGCATACCTTGCCTGCGTTGCCCTATGCCTACGATGCGCTGGAGCCGCACATCGACACCCAGACCATGGAGATCCACCACAGCAAGCATCACCAGACCTACATCAACAACCTCAACGCTGCCATCGAGGGCACCGAGTGGGCCGAATGGCCGGTGGAACAACTGGTGGGCGCGGTCAAGCAACTGCCCGAGAAGCTGCAGGGCGCAGTAATCAACCAGGGTGGCGGGCATGCCAACCACACCCTGTTCTGGACCGTCATGTCGCCCCAGGGCGGTGGCCAGCCGGCGGGGCAGGTGGCCAAGGCCATCGATGCGCAGCTCGGTGGCTTCGAGGCGTTCAAGGAGGCCTTCACCAAGGCCGCGCTGACCCGCTTCGGCAGCGGCTGGGCCTGGTTGAGCGTGACCCCGCAGAACACCCTGGTGGTGGAGAGCAGCGGCAACCAGGACAGCCCGCTGATGCACGGCAACACGCCGATCCTTGGTCTGGACGTGTGGGAGCACGCCTACTACCTGAAGTACCAGAACCGTCGTCCGGAATACATTGGCGCCTTCTACAACGTGGTCGACTGGGCCGAAGTGGAGCGTCGCTACCTTGAAGCCCTGAAACGAGTCTGACCGGTATGCGCTCCGAGGTGATGTCTGTCAGCAGTGTGCGCCTGTTCCGCCTGGCGCTTGGGACCTTGCTGTTGCTGGTCGGCACCGCGTTGCTGGTGGCGCGGGGCATCGCCTGGCTGGATCTGGAACCGCGCATGTTGCGTGCCCTGGAGGGCGGTGCATTGTGCGCGCTGGGGACAGCGTTGGGCGCGGTACCGGTGCTGGTCATCCGCAACATGCCAGTTGCCGTGGCCGACACCTTGCTCGGCTTCGGCGCCGGTGTGATGCTGGCGGCCACTGCGTTCTCACTGATCATTCCCGGGCTGGACGCGGCCCAATCCATCGGTTTCAGTCCATGGGGCGCCGGTGGTTTGATCAGCATCGGACTGCTGTTCGGCGCGCTGTGCCTGTTCCTGGTCGACCTCAAGGTCTCCGGCGCTTCGCCGGAGGCTCTGGTCGGCAGCGATCAGCAACCGGTGATTGCGGCGAGGATCTGGTTGTTTGTCATCGCCATCATAGCCCACAACATACCCGAAGGGATGGCCATCGGCGTGTCCGCCGGCGGTGGTATGCCCGATGCAGACAGCCTGGCCATGGGCATCGCGCTGCAGGATGTGCCGGAGGGCCTGGTGATCGCCCTGGTGCTGGCTGGGGCGGGCATGCCGCGGTTCAAGGCGTTCCTGATCGGCGCGGCGTCCGGGCTGGTCGAACCGCTGGCCGCGGTGATCTGCGCCTGGCTGGTGAACATCGCCGAACTGTTGCTACCGCTGGGCTTGGCCTGTGCGGCGGGTGCGATGCTGCTGGTGGTGACCCAGGAGATCATTCCCGAATCGCGCAGCAACGGGCATCACCGCCTGGCGAGCCTGGGGCTGTGTGTCGGGTTCTGCCTGATGATGGTGATGGACACGGCGATGTCGTGAAAAGGGCAGGAGGGTGGGTCGACCTTCTCGTTAAGCTTGCTTTGAGCGTTGCTCAGGCGAAGATGACTTCTACCCGCCCTTGAGGCCGTGAGCGCGGCGCGGCCTTGACCACGATCTGCACGTCTCGGCCAAGGCGTGCCAGGCAGTCGATCATCTTGCTTTCACTGATGCCACGGAATTTGCCGCGAATCATTTCCGAGACTTTTGGTTGAGGCAGGCCAAGGATCTGCGCGGCTTGCATCTGGGTCAGGTGACGGGCCTTGATGATGCTGCAGATCTTGCCCGCCAGGCGTGCCTTGACCAGCATCTCGTCCGCATCCGGGTAGTTGAGGTCTGCGTAGACATTGCCGCTGCCTTGTTCGATTTCGCTCATGTCTGGATTCCTTCTGAGTGGGCCTGTGCAAGCCTCAATCGCTTGCGCACCAGGGCAATGTCCGTTTCGGGCGTCCTGATGCCCGCCTTGGACTTCTTCTGGAAGCAATGCAAGACATACACCGCAGCGCCAAGACGTACGGTATAGACCGCGCGATAGGTGTTGCCGTCATGGTCCTCCACGACCTCGAGCACGCCAGTGCCTGAAAATCCTCTGAGGACTTTCGTCTGTAGGTGCCTGCCTCCCGTCTGAGCCAGATGCAGAGCAAAGCCGACGGTTTGCTGGACGTCTTCGGGGAGGCACAGCAGATCCTTTTTGCTGCTTGCGACCCAGTAAAGCGGCTTGGGTTGCCTGTCCGATTCCATGAAATCACCTGCTGAATTTATACCTATATAGGTATAAATGCAATCTGGCGAAGCTGCATCCGGTCAATTGGAAGAGGATGTTGCGGAAGGGGGAAGCGCTACTCGCCTTCGTCGAAGAAGTTCTCGATCAACGCGACCAGCGCCTTCATTGCTTCATCGTCCTGCTCGCCCTCGGTGTGCAGGTGCACCGGCGTGCCCTTGCCGGCGGCGAGCATCATCACCGCCATGATGCTCTTGCCGTCCACCAGCTTGTCCGGCGCGCGGCCGACCCGTACCTGGCAGGGAAAGCGACCGGCCACGCCGACGAACTTGGCGGCCGCCCGCGCATGCAGGCCCAGCTTGTTGATGATGGTGATTTCGCGGGCGGGCATCGTGGGGCGGATCCTGTGGGCTAGAGGTCGCGGTGGCGGACCTGGACGTTTTTCAGGGATTGCTGGAGCAGTTGGCCAAGCCGTTCGGTGATGTACACCGAGCGGTGGTGGCCGCCGGTACAGCCGATGGCGATGGTGACATAGGCGCGGTTGCTGGCGGCGAAGCGCGGCAGCCACTTGAGCAGATAGCCGGAGATGTCCTGGAACATTTCCTCGACGTCCGGCTGGGCGGCCAGGTAGTCGATCACCGGCTGTTCGAGGCCAGAATGCTCGCGAAGTTCCGGCTTCCAGTACGGGTTGGGCAGGCAGCGCACATCGAACACCACGTCAGCGTCAACCGGCATGCCACGCTTGAAACCGAACGACTCGACCAGGAAGGCGGTGCCTGGCTCGGGCTGGTTTAGCAGGCGCAGCTTGATCGAATCGCGCAGTTGGTAGAGGTTAAGGTTGGTGGTGTCGATCTTCAGGTCGGCGAGGTCGGCGATCGGTCCGAGCAGCTCGCTTTCCACGCGGATTGCCTCGGCCAGCGAGCGGCTGTCGTTGGTCAGCGGGTGGCGCCGGCGGGTTTCCGAAAAGCGCTTGAGCAGGGTGTCTTCGTCGGCGTCCAGATACAGCACGTCGCACTGGATATGCCGTGAACGGGCTTCCTCCAGTAGCTCGGGGAAGCGCGACAGGTGGCTGGGCAGGTTGCGCGCATCGATGGAGACCGCCACCTTCGGTTGCAGCAGCTCTGTGTTGATCAGCGCGTTTTCCGCCAACTGCGGCAACAACCCGGCGGGCAGGTTGTCGATGCAGTAGTAGCCGTTGTCTTCCAGCACGTCGAGGGCGGTGCTCTTACCGGAGCCGGAGCGGCCGCTGACGATGATCAGGCGCATGTTCAGTGCTCGTTCTGTACGTCCAGGACGACCTGGTAAAGGGCATCGCTGCTGTCGGCGGCACGCAGGCGATCGCGGACCTCCTTGCGATCGAGCATGCTGGCGATCTGGCGCAGCAGTTCAAGGTGGGCATCGGTGGCGGCTTCCGGGACCAGCAGGACGAACAGCAGGTCGACCGGGGCGCCATCGATGGCATCGTAATCGATGGGGGCATCCAGGTGCAGCAGGGCGCTCACTGGCGCGGTGCAGCCCACAAGCCGGCAGTGGGGAATGGCGATGCCATTGCCAAATCCGGTGGAGCCCAGTTTTTCGCGAGCTATGAGCTTGTCGAAGACGTCTTGCATCTCCAGCTCGGGTACTTGCTCGGCGATCAGGTTGGCGACCTTTTCCAGGGCGCGCTTCTTGCTGCCGCCCGGCACGTTCACGAGGGAACGGCCGGGGGTCAGGATGGTTTCAAGTCGGATCATGGATGATGGGGATCAGCGGGCGGCTGCGCCTTGCAGCAGGCTTTGCTGTTTTTCCTTGTGTTTTTTCAGTTGGCGATCAAGTTTGTCTGCCAGGGCGTCGATCGCCGCGTACATGTCTTGATGTTCGGCGTTGGCGACGACTTCACCACCGGGAATCTGGAGTGTGGCTTCCACCTTCTGCTGCAGCTTCTCGACCTTCATGATCACCGTCGCATTGGTGATCTTGTCGAAATGACCCTCCACGCGGGCGAGCTTCTCGAGCACGTAATCGCGCAGTGGTTGGGTGACTTCTACATGCTGTCCACTGATGTTGACTTGCATACAGCTTCTCCTTTGTTGCCCGTGCATAAAGAGGCAGGTATTGCACCTGCCACTGAAACGCTGTGGCACATCCGGGGGCTACATCAGTCGCTTGCGCTCACTCGACGGGGCGATGCCCAACGATTCGCGGTACTTGGCGACGGTGCGACGGGCTACCTGGATGCCTTGTGCCTCCAGTAAACCAGCGATCTTGCTGTCACTCAATGGCTTTTTCTGATTTTCCGCCGCCACCAGTTTCTTGATGATCGCGCGGATCGCCGTGGACGAGCATTCGCCGCCTTCGGCGGTGCTCACGTGGCTGGAGAAAAAGTATTTCAGTTCGTAGATGCCGCGCGGGGTGTGCATGTATTTCTGCGTGGTCACCCGGGAAATGGTCGACTCGTGCATGCCCACCGCTTCGGCAATGTCGTGCAGTACCAGTGGCTTCATGGCCTCGTCGCCGTGGTCGAGGAAGCCGCGCTGGTGCTCGACGATCTGCGTCGCCACCTTCATCAGCGTCTCGTTGCGGCTCTGCAGGCTCTTGATGAACCAGCGCGCTTCCTGCAGCTGGTTGCGCATGAAGGTGTTGTCGGCGCTGGTGTCGGCGCGGCGGACGAAGCCTGCGTACTGCGGGTTGACCCGCAGGCGCGGAACCGCTTCCTGGTTGAGCTCGACCAGCCAGCGCTCGCTGTCCTTGCGCACGATGACGTCGGGCACGACGTACTCGGGCTCGCTGGACTCGATCTGCGAGCCGGGACGTGGGTTTAGCGTCTGCACCAGTTCGATGACCTGGCGCAGTTCGTCTTCCTTGAGTTTCATGCGGCGCATCAGCTGGCTGTAGTCGCGGCTGCCGAGCAGGTCGATGAAATCGGTGACCAGGCGCTGGGCCTCGCTCATCCATGGTGTCGAGGCCGGCAGCTGGCGTAGTTGCAGCAGCAGGCATTCGCCCAGGGAACGGGCGCCGATGCCGGCGGGCTCGAACTGCTGGATGCGGTGCAGCACGGCCTCGACTTCGTCCAGTTCGATGTCGAGCTCCGGGTCGAAGCCCGCGCAGATCTCCTCGAGGGTGTCTTCCAGGTAGCCCTGGCCGTTGATGCTGTCGATCAGGGTGACGGCGATCAGGCGGTCGGTGTCTGACATCGGCGCCAGGTTGAGCTGCCACAGCAGGTGGCTTTGCAGGCTCTCGCCAACCGACGTGCGCGTGGTGAAGTCCCACTCGTCGTCATCGTTGCTCGGCAGGCTGCTGGCGCTGGTCTGGTAGATGTCTTCCCAGGCGGTGTCGACCGGCAACTCGTTGGGGATGCGCTCGGCCCATTCGCCGTCTTCGAGGTTTTCCGCGGTGCTGCTGGTGCTGGTTTCCTGGAAGCTGTTGTCCTGGGCTTCGGCGGCCGGCTTGTTCTCGGCGTTGTCCGCCATCGGGTCGCTGTTGTCGAAGTCCTCGCCGTCTTCCTGACGTTCGAGCATCGGATTGGACTCCAGCGCTTCCTGGATTTCCTGCTGGAGGTCCAGGGTGGAGAGCTGAAGCAGACGGATGGCCTGTTGCAACTGCGGGGTCATCGTCAGTTGCTGGCCCATTTTTAGGACGAGCGATGGTTTCATGGCTGGGGCTTGATACCTTGTTGCCGGCGCGCATGCGCCATCCACTACACGGAGGGCGCCTGGGCGCCGATTTTAAGCAAGTTGTATGCCTGAAATTGCAGCGTTTGCCTAGAGCACTGTAACAACTAAAGCCTCGAACAGGCGCCTGCGCCAGTGCTCCGGGCAGGCCGGGGTCAGAGTCGGAACTCGTGCCCCAGGTACACTTCCTTGACCAGCTGGTTTGCCAGGATGGTCTCTGCGTCGCCTTCGGCGATCAGTTGGCCATCGTTGACGATGTAGGCGGTCTCGCAGATGTCCAGGGTCTCGCGAACGTTGTGATCGGTGATCAGTACGCCGATGCCCTTGTTCTTGAGGTGGTGGATGATCTGCTTGATGTCGCCGACGGAGATCGGGTCGACACCGGCAAAGGGTTCGTCCAGCAGGATGAACTTGGGCGCGGTGGCCAGGGCGCGGGCGATCTCGACGCGGCGGCGTTCGCCACCGGAGAGGCTCATGCCGAGGTTGTCGCGGATGTGGCTGATGTGGAACTCCTGAAGCAGGCTTTCCAGTTCCTTGCGCCGGCCATCGCGGTCGAGGTCCTTGCGGGTCTCGAGGATGGCCATGATGTTGTCGGCCACCGACAGCTTGCGGAAGATCGAGGCTTCCTGCGGCAGGTAGCCAATACCGGCCTGGGCGCGCCCATGCATGGGCTGGTGGCTGACGTCGAGGCTGTCGATCAGCACGCGACCCTGGTCGGCCTGGACCAGGCCGACGATCATGTAGAAACAGGTGGTCTTGCCGGCGCCGTTGGGGCCGAGCAGGCCGACGATCTGGCCGCTGTCGATGGACAGGCTGACGTCGCGAACGACCTGCCTGCCCTTGTAGCTCTTGGCCAGGTGCTGGGCTTTGAGGGTTGCCATTTACTCGGCCTTTTTCTTCGGTTGAATGACCATGTCGATGCGCTGACGTGGTGCAGTCACGTTGCCACCGCGACCGGCGGTAGCCACCTGGGTCTTGGTGTTGTAGACGATCTTCTCGCCTTCGGTGGTGTTGCCTTCGTTCTCGACCTTGGCGCGGTCGGTGAGGATCACCATGTCTTTCTGCGCCTGGTACTGGATGGTCACGGCCCAGCCTTTCATCTTGTCGGGCTTGGCGGCGCTCTGCTGCTGCTCGAAGTAGGCCAGGTTGCCCACCGAGGTGACCACGTCGATGTCGCCGGAGGCGGCGCGGGTCATGGTCACGGTGTTGCCTTTGATCATCATCGAGCCCTGGGTGATGATCACATCGCCGGTGTAGGTGGCAACGCCCTGCTTGTCGTCCAGGTGGGCGTTGTCCGCCTGGATGCGGATCGGCTGGTCACGGTCGTTCGGCAGGGCGAAGGCGCTCGCGCTTCCCAGTGCTACGCCCAGGCTGAGCAGAAGGGGGATGGTTTTAACGAGCCTCATACTGTCCTCTTACGTTAGAGAGCAGGTCCATCCTGCCTTCTTTCAAATACGCTTTCATTCCTTTGCCCGTAGTCGTGCCACCGGCGCCGTCGATTCTAACGGCTTGCTCGGTCTGCGCATATTGCTTCTGCGGGAACACGGTCATGCGTGTGCTGGTGATGATGGTTTCACGTTGCTTCTCGTCGGTGCGCGCCACGCGCACATCGTCGATCAGTTCGACCTCTGTGCCGTCCGGATTGACCTCGGCGCGCTTGCTCTGCACGTGCCAAGGGTAGGCGGTGCCGCGGTACATGTGCAGGTCGGGCGTGGTCACCAGGGTGACTTCGCTGGTCTTGAGGTGCTCGACCTTGGCGGCGGTCATTTCATACTGCAGCTTGCCGTCGGGCAGGAACTGCACGCTGTGGGCGTTGATCGCGTAGTAGTCGATGGCGCTCTGGTCGACCTGGGCCTGCGGCTGGTCGAGGAAACTCTCCGGGCTGATGTTCCAGTAGCCTACCGCAACCAGTACGGCGGCGATCCCGCCTAGCAGCGCGACATTTCTGATCTTCTTGCTGAGCATGGGCAGCCTTACAGGTAATGGGCGTTGGCAGCGTCCAGGGTGCCCTGGGCCTGCATGATCAGTTCGCAGAACTCGCGGGCGGCGCCTTCGCCGCCGCGTGCCTGGGTGACGCCGTGGGCGTGCTGGCGAACGAATGCCGCGGCGCTGTGCACCGCCATGCCCAGGCCGACGCGGCGGATCACTGGCAGGTCGGGCAGGTCGTCGCCGAGGTAGGCGACCTGTTCATAGCTTAGATTGAGTTCGGCGAGCAGGCCGTCCAGCACCACCAGTTTGTCCTCGCGGCCCTGGAACAGGTGCGGGATACCGAGGTTCTTCGCCCGGCGCTCGACCACCGGCGTCTTGCGCCCGCTGATGATCGCGGTGGTCACGCCCGAGGCCATGAGCATCTTGATGCCGTGGCCGTCGAGGGTGTTGAAGGTCTTGAACTCGCTGCCATCCTCGAGGAAATACAGGCGGCCGTCGGTGAGCACGCCATCGACGTCGAATACCGCCAGCTTGATGGCCTTGGCGCGTTGCATCAGGTCCTGGTTCATTTACATCACTCCGGCGCGCAGCAGGTCGTGCATGTTCAGGGCGCCGGTCGGGCGGTCTTCCTGATCGACGACCACCAGTGCGCTGATCTTGTGGTCTTCCATGATCTTCAGTGCCTCGGCGGCGAGCATCTCGGCGCGGGCGGTCTTGCCGTGCACGGTCATGACCTCGTCGATGAGGGTCTTGTGCACGTCGATGTTGCGGTCCAGGCTGCGGCGCAGGTCGCCGTCGGTGAATACGCCGGCAAGCTTGCCGTCGTCACCCAGGACCACGGTCATGCCCAGACCTTTGCGAGACATTTCAAGCAGCGCGTCCTTGAGCAGGGTGCCGCTCTTGACCACCGGAAGTTCTTCGCCGGCATGCATGACGTTCTCGACCTTGAGCAACAGGCGGCGGCCCAGTGCGCCACCGGGGTGGGAGAAGGCGAAATCCTCGGCGGTGAAGCCGCGGGCCTCCAGCAGGGCGATAGCCAGGGCGTCGCCCAACGCCAGGGCGGCAGTGGTGGAGGAGGTCGGCGCCAGGTTGAGCGGACAGGCTTCCTGGGCGACGCTGGCGTCGAGGTTGACCTCGGCGGCCTGGGCCAGGGGCGAGTCGGGCTTGCCGGTGAGGCTGATCAGCTGGATGCCCAGGCGCTTGATCAGCGGCAGCAGGGTGACGATCTCGGCAGTGCTGCCGGAGTTGGACAGGGCAAGAATGACATCGTCCCGGGTGATCATGCCCATGTCGCCGTGACTGGCCTCGGCCGGGTGCACGAAGAACGCCGGGGTGCCGGTGCTGGCCAGGGTGGCGGCGATCTTGTTGCCGATGTGCCCCGACTTGCCCATGCCCACCACCACGACCCGTCCCTTGCTGGCCAGGATCAGCTCGCAGGCCTTGACGAAGTCACCGTCGATGCGGGCCAGCAGGGCTTCCACGGCCTCGAGTTCGAGGCGCAGGGTGCGCTGGGCGGATTGGATCAGCTCGCTGGATTGGGTCATGTCGAAACGCAATGCCTGATGAAAAGGCGGCGATTATAGCCGTAATGTGTGAAAGGCTCATCCTTCGAATGTCATATGGATGCCGAGCCTGCCTGTCTGTGCCCTGAACGAGTGCGGGGACGCCCTTGGGGCGGGCCTATCAGCGGTGCTATAGTTCGCCGCTATTCGGCCCGCAGGGGACCTGTGTGCCTTCAAGATGAAGGCAGGCGTCCACATGACGAGGCTGCACTAGCAAGGAGTCTAGATGAGTGTGGATAGCGCCTACGCGGTCGAGTTGAAGGGCGTCACCTTCAAGCGCGGTTCGCGCAGCATTTTCAGCAATGTGGACATACGCATTCCCCGCGGCAAGGTCACCGGCATCATGGGGCCTTCGGGGTGCGGCAAGACCACCTTGCTGCGCCTGATGGGCGCGCAGTTGCGCCCGTCCGGTGGCGAGGTCTGGGTCAACGGGCAGAACCTGCCCGCGTTGTCGCGCAGCGACCTGTTCGACGCGCGCAAGCAGATGGGCGTGCTGTTCCAGAGCGGCGCGCTGTTCACCGACCTGGATGTGTTCGAGAACGTGGCCTTCCCGCTGCGGGTGCATACGCAGCTGTCGGACGAGATGATCCGTGACATCGTGCTGATGAAACTGCAGGCCGTGGGCCTGCGCGGTGCCATCGACCTGATGCCCGACGAGCTGTCCGGCGGCATGAAGCGCCGCGTGGCACTGGCCCGGGCGATCGCCCTCGACCCGCAGATCCTCATGTACGACGAACCGTTCGTCGGCCAGGACCCGATCGCCATGGGCGTGCTGGTCCGCTTGATCCGCCTGCTCAATGATGCCCTGGGCATCACCAGCATCGTGGTCTCCCACGACCTTGCTGAAACCGCGAGCATCGCCGACTACATCTATGTGGTCGGCGACGGCCAGGTGCTGGGGCAGGGCACGCCGGATGAACTGATGGGCTCGGACAATCCGCGCATCCGCCAGTTCATGAAAGGCGACCCTGACGGCCCGGTACCCTTCCACTTCCCTGCGCCTGACTACCGCGCCGATCTGCTGGGGACGCGTTGATGCGCAGAAAATCCTTACTCGAACGTATCCGTCTGTTCGGCCGTTCGGCCATCGATGTGCTGGCCGTACTGGGACGCTCGTGCCTGTTCCTCGGCCATTCGCTCGGCGGGCGCAGCGGCATTGGTGGCTTCCAGTTGCTGGTCAAGCAACTGTATTCGGTGGGCGTGCTGTCGCTGGCGATCATCGTCGTGTCCGGTGTGTTCATCGGCATGGTGCTGGCCCTGCAGGGCTACAGCATCCTCGCCAGGTACGGCTCGGAGCAGGCCGTGGGGCAGATGGTCGCCCTGACCCTGCTGCGCGAGCTGGGGCCGGTGGTCACCGGCTTGCTGTTCGCCGGCCGCGCGGGCTCCGCGCTGACCGCCGAGATCGGCAACATGAAGTCCACCGAGCAGCTGTCGAGCCTGGAGATGATCGGCGTCGACCCGCTCAAGTACATCGTCGCTCCGCGCCTGTGGGCCGGCTTCATCTCGCTGCCGCTGCTGGCGCTGATCTTCAGCGTGGTCGGCATCTGGGGTGGCTCTTGGGTCGCCGTGGATTGGCTGGGCGTCTATGAGGGTTCGTTCTGGGCCAACATGCAGAACAGCGTTTCGTTCAGCGACGACGTGATCAACGGGCTGATCAAGAGCCTGGTGTTCGCCTTCGTCGTCACCTGGATCGCCGTATTCCAGGGGTATGACTGTGAGCCCACTTCAGAAGGGATCAGCCGTGCCACCACCAAGACCGTGGTCTATGCCTCGTTGGCAGTCCTGGGTCTGGACTTTATTCTGACCGCCTTGATGTTTGGAGATTTCTGATGCAAAACCGCACCCTGGAAATCGGTGTCGGCCTGTTCCTCCTGGCCGGGATCCTGGCGCTGCTGCTGCTGGCCCTGCGTGTCAGCGGGCTGTCGGCCAGCCCGAGCAGCGACACGTACAAAGTTTATGCGTACTTCGACAATATCGCCGGTTTGACGGTCAGAGCTAAAGTGACTATGGCCGGTGTGACCATCGGCAAGGTCACGGCCATCGATCTGGACCGCGATTCCTACACCGGTCGGGTCACGTTGCAGCTGGACAAGCATGTCGACAACCTGCCGACCGACTCCACTGCCTCGATCCTGACCGCAGGCCTCTTGGGCGAGAAGTACATCGGCATCAGCGTGGGCGGCGAGGACGCGGTACTCAAGGACGGCAGCACCATCCACGACACCCAGTCGGCGCTGGTGCTGGAAGACCTGATCGGCAAGTTCCTGCTCAACTCGGTGGGCAAGGAACCGAAAGAAGCGCAACCGGCTAATTAAGGAGTTTCCATGATTTCGATCCTGCGACGTGGCCTGCTGGTTCTGCTGGCGGCCTTCCCTCTGCTGGCCCTGGCGGCGCCGGGGCAATCCGCCCGTGACGTGATCCAGGGCACCACCACGCAACTGCTCAGCGACCTGAAGGCCAACAAGGAGCAGTACAAGGCCAACCCCGAGGCGTTCTACAACGCGCTTAACAGCAACCTTGGCCCGGTGGTCGATGCCGACGGCATCTCCAAGAGCATCATGACCGTCAAGTATTCGCGCAAGGCAACGCCCGAGCAGATGCAGCGCTTCCAGGAGAACTTCAAGCGCAGCCTGATGCAGTTCTATGGCAACGCCCTGCTGGAGTACAACAACCAGGGCATCACCGTCGACGCGGCCAAGGCCGAGGACGGCGATCGCACCAGTGTCGGCATGAAGATCACCGGCACCAACGGCGCGGTCTATCCGGTGCAGTACACCATGCAGAAGCTCGATGGCGAGTGGAAGGTGCGTAACGTCATTGTCAATGGCATCAACATCGGCAAGCTGTTCCGCGACCAGTTCCAGGACGCCATGCAGCGCAACGGCAACAACCTGGACAAGACCATCGACGGCTGGGCCGGCGAAGTCGCCAAGGCCAAGGCAACCGCCGATACTTCGCCGGATAAGGAAGTCAAATGAGCGACGCCGCCGTGAGCATGGCCGAGCCGGGCGTTCTCGCCCTGGCCGGCGTGCTGGACTACCGCAGCGGCCCGGCCCTGCGCAAGCAGGGCAAGGCGCTGGTCGCGGCGTGCCGCGAGCCGCGCCTGGTGCTCGACTGCACCGCGGTGGTGAAGTCGAGCAGTGTCGGCCTGTCGTTGTTGCTGGGCTTCATGCGCGATGCCCAGGCGGCCGGCAAGACCTGGGAACTGCGCGGTATCCCTGAGGATATGCGGGAAATTGCCGGGGTCTATGACCTTGATGAAGTGCTGGCAGGCTGATGCCCTGCCGTTCGGGAAAGGCCCCTCGGTCAGCGCGCCCTCTCATGGGCTTCGCAGGCGAGGGGCTTTTTTGTATGATGGCCGACCCGCGCGCGTTGGGCGCCGATCGAGGTTGAGCATGCAGGCCGTAGAAGTCAAAAGCTTTCTGGAAGAGAAATTGCCGGGAACCCGGGTCGAAGTTGAAGGCGAAGGCTGCAACTTCCAGTTGAACGTGATCAGCGACGAGCTGGCCGGCCAGAGCCCGGTCAAGCGTCAGCAGGCGATCTATGCTCACCTCAATCCGTGGATCGCCAACGGCAGCATTCACGCGGTAACCATGAAATTCTTCAGCAGCGCAGCCTGGGCTGAGCGCACCTGAGCCAACTTGGCGGCGAGATACGTATGGACAAACTGATTATTACTGGCGGCCCGCGCCTCGACGGCGAGATCCGCATTTCCGGCGCGAAGAACTCGGCGCTGCCGATTCTCTCGGCCACCCTGCTGTGCGATGGTCCGGTCACGGTCGGCAACCTGCCGCACCTGCACGACATCACCACCATGATCGAGCTGTTCGGCCGCATGGGCATTGAGCCGGTGATCGACGAGAAGCTCTCGGTGGAAATCGATCCGCGCACCATCAAGACCCTGGTCGCCCCCTACGAGCTGGTCAAGACCATGCGCGCCTCGATCCTGGTGCTCGGCCCGATGGTCGCCCGTTTCGGTGAGGCCGAAGTGGCCCTGCCTGGCGGTTGCGCCATCGGTTCGCGTCCGGTCGACCTGCACATCCGCGGCCTCGAGGCCATGGGTGCGAAGATCGACGTCGAAGGCGGTTACATCAAGGCCAAGGCGCCCGAAGGCGGCCTGCGCGGCGCGCACTTCTTCTTCGATACCGTCAGCGTGACCGGTACCGAGAACATCATGATGGCCGCCGCCCTGGCCAAGGGCCGCAGCGTGCTGCAAAACGCTGCCCGCGAGCCGGAGGTGGTCGACCTGGCCAACTTCCTGATCGCCATGGGTGCGAAGATCCAGGGTGCCGGCACCGACACCATCACCATCGATGGCGTCGAGCGTCTGCAGCCGACCACCTATCGCGTCATGCCCGACCGTATCGAGACCGGCACCTATCTGGTCGCCGCTGCCGTGACCGGTGGCCGCGTCAAGGTCAAGGACACCGATCCGACCATCCTCGAAGCCGTCCTCGAGAAGCTCAAGGAAGCCGGCGCCGACATCACCACCGGTGACGACTGGATCGAGCTGGACATGCACGGCAAGCGTCCGAAGGCCGTGAACCTGCGTACCGCCCCGTACCCGGCGTTCCCGACCGACATGCAGGCGCAGTTCATCTCGCTCAACGCCATCGCCGAAGGTACTGGCGCGGTGATCGAGACCATCTTCGAAAACCGCTTCATGCACGTCTACGAGATGCACCGCATGGGCGCGCAGATCCAGGTCGAGGGCAACACTGCCATCGTCACCGGGGTCAAGGCGCTCAAAGGTGCTCCGGTAATGGCCACCGACCTGCGCGCTTCCGCCAGCCTGGTGCTGTCGGCGCTGGTCGCCGAAGGCGACACCCTGATCGACCGCATCTACCACATCGACCGTGGCTACGAGTGCATCGAGGAAAAACTGCAGATGCTGGGCGCGAAGATCCGTCGCGTACCGGGCTAGCAGTCATCACGGCGCAGGGACGCGCCAGCCGAATCGTATGCGGTCGGGCTTTACGGCCCGGCCGGCAGTAGACGCTTAAGGACCGACGTTCCAATGTTGACCATCGCGCTATCCAAAGGCCGTATTCTCGACGATACCCTGCCACTGCTGGCCGAAGCCGGCATCGTGCCGACCGAGAATCCGGACAAGAGCCGCAAGCTGATCATCCCGACCACCCAGGATGATGTCCGCCTGCTCATCGTGCGTGCCACCGACGTGCCGACCTATGTCGAGCATGGTGCCGCCGACCTCGGTGTGGCCGGCAAGGACGTGCTGATGGAATACGGCGGCCAGGGCCTGTACGAGCCCCTGGACCTGCAGATCGCCCAGTGCAAGCTGATGACCGCCGGCGTAACCGGTGCGCCCGAGCCCAAGGGCCGCCTGCGCGTGGCCACCAAGTTCGTCAACGTAGCCAAGCGCTATTACGCCGAGCAGGGCCGCCAGGTCGACATCATCAAGCTGTACGGCTCCATGGAGCTGGCGCCTTTGATCAACCTCGCCGACAAGATCATCGACGTGGTCGACACCGGCAACACCCTGCGCGCCAATGGCCTCGAGCCCCAGGAACTGATCGCCACGATCAGCTCGCGCCTGGTGGTCAACAAGGCCTCCATGAAGATGCAGCACGCCCGTATCCAGAGTCTGATCGACACCCTGCGCAACGCCGTCGAATCGCGACACCGCGGCTGACTTCTGCGCGCGACCTCTGCTGTCGCGCCCGTCTATCCGCGTCATAGCCTTCTTTCTCAGGTGCCCGCGCGGATGGAGTGGTAGCTTTAGGGCGCCTGAACATCCGCTAATAACGAGGCCCTCGCCATGACCGTGTCCACTGCAATTGCCCGTCTCAACGCCGCTGACCAGGATTTCGCCCGACATCTGGATCATCTGCTGAGCTGGGAAAGCGTGTCCGATGACGCGGTCAACCAGCGCGTGCTCGACATCATCAAGGCCGTGCGCGAGCGTGGCGATGCGGCGTTGGTGGAGTTCACCCAGCGTTTCGACGGTGTCGATGCCAAGGGCATCAACGACCTGATCCTCGATCGCGCGCGCCTGGAGCTGGCCCTGACCCGCATCACCCCGGTGCAGCGCGAAGCCCTGGAGAAAGCCGCCAACCGTGTGCGTATCTATCACGAGCGGCAGAAGCAGGACTCCTGGCAGTACACCGAGGCTGACGGCACCGTGCTCGGCCAGAAGGTCACCCCGCTGGACCGCGCCGGCCTGTACGTGCCGGGCGGCAAGGCGTCGTACCCGTCGTCGGTGCTGATGAACGCGATTCCCGCCAAGGTAGCCGGTGTGACCGAAGTGGTGATGGTCGTGCCGACCCCGCGTGGCGAGGTCAACGAGCTGGTGCTGGCCGCGGCCTGCATCGCCGGTGTCGACCGGGTGTTCACCATCGGTGGCGCCCAGGCAGTCGCGGCCCTGGCCTACGGCACCGAAAGCGTGCCGCAGGTGGACAAGATCGTCGGCCCGGGCAACATCTACGTGGCCACTGCCAAGCGCCATGTGTTCGGCCAGGTCGGCATCGACATGATCGCCGGCCCTTCGGAGATCCTGGTGGTGTGCGACGGCCAGACCGATCCGGACTGGATCGCCATGGACCTGTTCTCCCAGGCCGAGCACGACGAAGACGCCCAGGCCATCCTGGTCAGTCCGGACGCCGAGTTCCTCGATCGCGTGGCCGCCAGCATCGACAAGCTGCTGCCGACCATGGAGCGTGCCGAGATCATCGAGAAGTCGATCAACGGCCGTGGCGCGCTGATCCAGGTGCGTGACATGCAGCAGGCCATCGAGGTGGCCAACCGCATCGCTCCCGAGCACCTGGAACTGTCGGTGGCCGACCCGCAGGCCTGGTTGCCGCAGATTCGCCACGCCGGCGCGATCTTCATGGGCCGCCACACCAGCGAGGCGCTGGGCGACTACTGCGCCGGTCCTAACCACGTGCTGCCGACTTCCGGCACCGCGCGCTTCTCTTCGCCCTTGGGCGTGTATGACTTCCAGAAGCGTTCGTCGATCATCTTCTGCTCCGAGCAGGGCGCGTCCGAGCTGGGTCACACCGCTTCCGTGCTGGCCCGGGGCGAATCGCTGACCGCCCACGCGCGCAGCGCCGAATACCGCATCCTCAACGAGAAGGGGAACTGAGCATGAGTCGATTCTGGAGTCCCTTCGTCAAGGACCTGGTGCCTTACGTGCCGGGCGAGCAGCCCAAGCTTGCGCGGCTGGTCAAGCTGAATACCAACGAGAACCCCTATGGCCCGTCGCCCAAGGCGCTGGAAGCCATGCGTGGCGAGCTCAACGATAACCTGCGGCTGTATCCGGACCCGAACGGTGACCGGCTCAAGCAGGCGGTGGCCGAGTATTACGGCGTGACGCCGGCGCAGGTGTTCGTCGGCAACGGCTCGGACGAGGTGCTGGCGCACATCTTCCACGGCCTGTTCCAGCATGACCGTGGGCCGCTGCTGTTCCCGGACGTGAGCTACAGCTTCTACCCGGTGTATTGCGGCCTTTACGGTATCGCGTTCGAGCAGGTGGCGCTGGATGAGCAGTTCCAGATCCGGGTTTCGGACTACAGTAAGCCCAATGCCGGGGTCATCTTCCCCAACCCCAACGCGCCGACTGGCTGCCTGTTGCCGCTCAAGGCAGTCGAGCAGCTGCTGCAGGCCAACCGGGATTCGGTGGTGGTGGTCGATGAGGCCTACATCGATTTCGGTGGCGAGACGGCCATCAGCCTGGTCGATCGCTATGACAACCTGCTGGTGACCCAGACCTTGTCCAAGTCGCGTTCGCTGGCGGGGCTTCGGGTTGGGTTGGCGGTTGGTCATCCTGATCTGATCGAGGCGTTGGAGCGGATCAAGAACAGCTTCAACTCGTATCCGTTGGATCGCATGGCGATTGTCGGGGCGGCGGCGGCGTTCGAGGACCGTGCGTATTTTGATGAGACCTGTCGCAAGGTTATCGACAGCCGAGAGGTCCTGGTTGCCGAATTGGTGGCGCGTGGGTTCGAGGTGTTGCCTTCGGCGGCGAACTTCATCTTTGCCCGGCATCCCGGGGAGGATGCTGCGGGGATCGCGGCGCGGTTGCGTGAGCAGGGGGTGATTGTTCGGCACTTCAAGCAGGAGCGGATTGCGCAGTTCCTGCGGATTACCATTGGGACGCCGGAGATGAACCAGGCTTTGCTTGATGCTTTGAATTGATTTCAGGGGTTTGACTGGGGGCGGGTTGGGGTTGGTTGTTCTGACTTCTGGTTCGCCCCTTGTTGTTGTTGTTGTTGTTGTTGTTGTTGTTGTTGTTGTTGTTGTTGTTGGGTGGTTTTGGAAGTTGTATGCGCATTCATTTGTGATGTCGACGCTTATTCACCTTTCCGCCCTTACGGCGGGTTACTTTGGTCTTGGCCAAAGTAACCAAAGCCGCCCCGCTC
>NZ_QJRP01000059.1 GCF_003205295.1 Pseudomonas mosselii | reverse complement strand
CTCCCCGCCTTGCACCCCCTCCGAACACAACTAAGCTTGTTGCCACAGTGGCTTCGCTCGCAGCGGGCGGAACAGACGTGGTGCACAGCCTGACACCACGCATCGACTCCACGCTCACGAGCCTGCGGCTTTGGGATGACGCCTTGCGTGCCCGTCCCCGATTAAAAAGCTTGACCGAACGATCAGAAAAACATGGAAAACGGTACACATTACAAATATTTATTTGTGTACAATCATCCAACCCAAGAGCCGCGGGACGGCGGTGAAAAGGGTCTGGACACGGGTCGGCGCAGGTTTCCTTGCGTTGCCATAACCCTGGTGGTTATCGATACTGGCGCCGATTTACCAACCAACAAGAACACCCAAACCGTGGAACCTTAGAATGAGCACTGCAATCAGTCCGACTGCTTATAACTATAAGGTCGTCCGCCAGTTCGCCATCATGACGGTGGTCTGGGGGATCCTTGGCATGGGGCTCGGCGTCTTCATCGCCTCGCAACTGGTATGGCCCCAGCTCAACCTGGACCTGCCATGGACGAGCTTTGGCCGCCTGCGCCCGTTGCACACCAACCTGGTGATCTTCGCCTTCGGTGGCTGTGCCCTGTTCGGCACCAGCTACTACGTGGTGCAGCGTACCTGCCAGACCCGCCTGATCTCCGACAGCATGGCCGCCTTCACCTTCTGGGGCTGGCAGGCGGTGATCGTCGGCGCGCTGATCACCCTGCCGATGGGCTTCACCACCACCAAGGAATACGCCGAGCTCGAATGGCCACTGGCAATCCTGCTGGCCATCGTCTGGGTCACCTACGCCCTGGTGTTCTTCGGCACCATCGTCAAGCGCAAGACCAAGCACATCTACGTCGGCAACTGGTTCTACGGCGCCTTCATCGTGGTCACCGCGATGCTGCACATCGTCAACCACATCTCGCTGCCGGTGAGCCTGTTCAAGTCCTACTCGGCCTACGCCGGCGCCACCGACGCGATGATCCAGTGGTGGTACGGCCACAACGCCGTGGGCTTCTTCCTCACCACCGGCTTCCTCGGGATGATGTACTACTTCGTCCCGAAACAGGCCGAACGCCCGATCTACTCCTATCGCCTGTCGATCGTGCACTTCTGGGCGCTGATCACCCTGTATATCTGGGCAGGCCCCCACCACCTGCACTACACCGCACTGCCGGACTGGGCGCAGTCGCTGGGCATGGTGATGTCGATCATCCTCCTTGCGCCGAGCTGGGGCGGCATGATCAACGGCATGATGACCCTGTCGGGGGCCTGGCATAAGCTGCGCACCGACCCGATCCTGCGCTTTTTGGTGGTGTCGCTGGCGTTCTACGGCATGTCCACCTTCGAAGGCCCGATGATGGCCATCAAGACGGTCAACTCGCTGTCGCACTACACCGACTGGACCATCGGCCACGTCCACGCCGGCGCCCTCGGCTGGGTAGCGATGATCTCGATCGGCGCGGTCTACCACATGATCCCGAAACTCTACGGCCGCGAGCAGATGCACAGCGTCGGCCTGATCAACGCGCACTTCTGGCTGGCAACCATCGGCACCGTGCTGTACATCGCCTCGATGTGGGTCAACGGCATCACCCAGGGCCTGATGTGGCGCGCCATCAACGACGACGGCACCCTCACCTACTCCTTCGTCGAAGCCCTGCAGGCCAGCCACCCGGGCTTCATCGTCCGCGCCCTGGGCGGTGCGTTCTTCGCCTCCGGCATGCTGCTGATGGCCTACAACGTGTTCCGTACCGTGCGCGCCGCCAACCCGGTTCAGGCTGAGGAAGCCGCCAAGATCGTCGTCGTGGGAGCCCACTGATGAAGCATGAAGCAGTCGAGAAGAATATCGGCCTGATGGCCTTCTTCATGGTCATCGCCGTCAGCGTCGGTGGCCTCACCCAGATCGTCCCGCTGTTCTTCCAGGACGTCACCAACAAGCCGGTCGAGGGCATGAAGCCGCGTACCGCGCTGGAGCTCGAAGGCCGCGACATCTACATCCGCGAAGGCTGCGTGGGCTGCCACTCGCAGATGATCCGGCCGTTCCGCGCCGAGACCGAACGCTATGGCCACTACTCGGTGGCCGGCGAAAGCGTGTGGGACCACCCGTTCCTGTGGGGCTCCAAGCGCACAGGTCCCGACCTGGCCCGTGTCGGCGGCCGCTACTCGGACGACTGGCACCGCGCGCACCTGTACAACCCGCGCAACGTGGTACCGGAGTCGAAGATGCCGTCGTACCCGTGGCTGGTGGAAAACAAACTCGACGGCAAGGACACCGCCAAGAAGATGGAAGTGCTGCGCACCCTGGGCACGCCGTACACCGACGAGGACATCGCCGGTGCCAAGGACGCGGTCAAGGGCAAGACCGAGATGGACGCCATCGTGGCGTACCTGCAAGGTCTTGGCACCCTCATCAAAAGCAAACGGTGACGCTGATGGATATCGGGATGATTCGCGGCCTGGGCACCGTCGTGGTGCTGGTGGCCTTCGTGGGCCTGGCGCTGTGGGTGTTCAGCCCGCGGCGCAAGCAGGAATTCGACGAGGCGACGCAATTGCCGTTCGCGGACGATCCAGAAGCCACCCGGCACGTCGAGCAAGCAAAAGCTTCTAGGAGCAAACAACAATGACAACCTTCTGGAGTCTGTACGTCACCGTCCTGACCCTGGGCACCATCTTCGCCTTGACCTGGCTGCTGCTGTCGACCCGCAGGGGCCAGCGCGAGGAAATCACCGACGAGGTCGTCGGCCACGCCTTCGACGGCATCGAGGAGTACGACAACCCGCTGCCGAAATGGTGGTTCTGGCTGTTCGTCGGTACCGTCGTCTTCGCCCTCGGCTACCTGGTGCTGTACCCCGGCCTGGGCAACTGGAAAGGCATCCTGCCCGGCTACGCGTATGTCGATAACGACAAGAAGACCGAGTTCTCCAACGGCCAGGCCGGCTGGACCGGCGTGCACGAGTGGGAAAAGGAAATGGCCAAGGCCGACGCCCGTTTCGGGCCGATCTTCGCCAAGTTCGCCGCCATGCCGCTGGAGGACGTGGCCAAGGACCCGCAGGCCCTGAAGATGGGCGCCCGCCTGTTCGCCTCCAACTGCTCGGTGTGCCACGGTTCCGACGCCCGGGGCTCCTACGGCTTCCCCAACCTGACCGACAGCGACTGGCGCTGGGGCGGTGAGCCGCAGACCATCAAGACCACCATCATGAACGGTCGCCACGGCGTGATGCCGGGCTGGGCCACAGTGATCGGCGAACAGGGCGTGGCGGACGTGGCGGCCTTCGTGCTGACCAACCTGGACGGGCGCAAGCTGCCCGAGGACGCCAAGGCCGACCCGGCCAAGGGCCAGCAGATCTTCGCCACCAACTGCGTGGCCTGCCACGGGCCTGAAGGCAAGGGCACCCCGGCCATGGGCGCGCCTAACCTGACCCATCCGCAGGCATTCATCTACGGCTCGAGCTTCGCCCAGTTGCAGCAGACCATCCGCTATGGCCGCCAGGGGCAGATGCCGGCCCAGGCGCAGATGCAGGGTAATGACAAGGTGCACTTGCTGGCCGCTTATGTGTACAGCTTGTCGCATCAGGCGGAACCGGCCAAGACCGAGTAAGGCAGGCCTGGCCTCTTCGCGGGTAAACCCGCTCCCACAGGTACTTCACTGAACCTGTGGGAGCGGGTTTACCCGCGAAGAGGCCGGCACTGACAGCATAATTCCTGCAGGCCTCATGACCTGAATCAATTGACACCCGCCATAACACGATTCACACCACGAACCCAACGCGACTAAAGGTCGCAGCGCGCCCCGCACGCGCCATCTCAGGCGTATCATGGGCCGCAGAGCGCTAGCAGAACGCGCGAGACTGCGGCCGGCACGCACTGGCCGCGGCATTTCTCCACTGCCGTGGGACTTGATGATGAGCAAGCAAATTCCGGTACATGACGTCACCCCGCCTGCCAGCAAAGGGAAGGATTCCGTCGACCTCTACGCCTCGCGCGAAAAAATCTATACCCGCGCCTTCACCGGCATCTTCCGCAGGCTGCGGATGGTCGGTGGCGCGGCGCTGTTCCTGCTGTACTTCGGCACCGTCTGGCTGAACTGGGGCGGCCACCAGGCCGTCTGGTGGAACCTGCCCGAACGCAAGTTCTACATCTTCGGTGCCACCATCTGGCCCCAGGACTTCATCCTGCTCTCGGGGATCCTGATCGTCGCCGCCTTCGGCCTGTTCTTCATCACCGTGTACGCAGGGAGGGTCTGGTGCGGCTACACCTGTCCGCAAAGCGTATGGACCTGGGTGTTCATGTGGTGCGAGAAAGTCACCGAAGGCGACCGCAACCAGCGCATGAAGCTGGACAAGGCACCCATGAGCGCCAACAAGTTCCTGCGCAAGCTGGCCAAGCACAGCCTGTGGCTGCTGATCGGCTTCGTCACCGGCATGACCTTCGTCGGCTACTTCTCGCCCATCCGCGAGCTGGCCATCGAATTCTTTACCGGCCAGGCCGATGGCTGGGCCTACTTCTGGGTCGGCTTCTTCACCCTGGCCACCTACGGCAACGCCGGCTGGCTGCGCGAGCAGGTGTGCATCTACATGTGCCCGTACGCGCGCTTCCAGAGCGTTATGTTCGACAAGGACACCCTGATCGTCTCCTACGATCCGCGCCGCGGCGAGACCCGCGGCCCGCGCAAGAAAGACATCGACTACAAGGCCAAGGGCCTGGGCGACTGCATCGACTGCACCATGTGCGTGCAGGTCTGCCCCACCGGCATCGACATCCGTGACGGCCTGCAGATCGAGTGCATCGGCTGCGCCGCCTGCATCGACGCCTGCGACAGCATCATGGACAAGATGAACTACCCCAAGGGGCTGATCAGCTACACCACCGAACACAATCTGTCCGGGCAGAAGACCCACATGCTGCGCCCGCGCCTGATCGGCTATGCCCTGGTGCTGCTGGTGATGATCGGCGCCCTGGCCACCGCCTTCGCCACCCGCTCGCTGATCGGTTTCGACGTGGCCAAGGATCGTGTGCTGTACCGTGAGAACGCCCAGGGGCGGATCGAGAACGTCTACAGCCTGAAGGTGATGAACAAGGACCAGCGCGACCACGTCTACGTGCTCGACGCCGCCGGCCTGCCCGACCTCAAGCTCGAAGGCCAGCGCGAGATCCGCGTTAGCGCCGGCGACATCGTCAACCTGCCGGTGCAGTTGTCGGTTGCCCCGGAACAACTGCCCTCGACCACCAACGAAATCACCTTCATCCTCAAGGACGCCGACGACAGCGCCAGCCAGGTTGAAGCCAAGAGCCGTTTCATCGGCCCACAGATCCGCTGAGAGAGAACACCAACAATGCCTGCAGCCACCGCCGCCAGCCCCTGGTACAAGCACCTCTGGCCCTGGATCATCATCGGCATCCTGGCCACTTCGGTGTGCCTGAGCCTGACCATGGTCAGCATTGCCGTGCGCAACCCGGACAACCTGGTCAACGACAACTACTACGAGGCCGGCAAGGGCATCAACCGCTCGCTGGACCGCGAACTGCTGGCCCAGACCCTCAACCTCAAGGCCAGCGTGCACCTGGACGAGCTGACCGGCGAAGTGGAAGTGCGCCTGACCGGCAACAGCGACCCGCAGGCGCTGGAGCTGAACCTGATCTCGCCGACCCAGCCGGACAAGGACCGCAGGGTGCCGCTGATCCGCGCCGAGCAGGGCCGCTATGTCGGCCAGCTCGACGACAAGGTCCAGGGGCGACGCTTCGTCGAGCTGCTGGGCAGCCAGGATGAGCATGTGTGGCGGTTGTTCGAGGAGGAGAAGGTCGAGCATGGGGTGACCTTGCAGCTGGGGGATGAGGCGTTGCAAGGTGCCGAGCACCAGCAATGAACCGCCGCACCGCCGGGGGCGCCTTGCGCCCCTTTCGCGACACAAGGCCGCTCCTACAGGGACACGCGATCCCCTGTAGGAGCGGCCTTGCGTCGCGAAAGGGCTGCAAAGCAGCCCCAACAACCTCAAAGTACAAGACCGCACCAAAATGACCCAACCCACCCCCTGCTACCACTGCGCCCTGCCCGTCCCCGCCGGCAACCGCTTCACCGCCGTGGTCCTCGGCGAGCCGCGACAGTTCTGCTGCCCCGGCTGCCAGGCAGTGGCCGAGTCCATCGTCGCCGGCGGCCTGGAGCACTACTACCAGCACCGCAGCGACACCAGCGCCAACCCCGAAGCCCTACCCCGCCAGCTCCAGGATGAACTGGCGCTGTACGACCGCAGCGATGTGCAGCAATCGTTCGTGCGCCATGCCGGCGAGCTGGCCGAAACCATCCTGATGGTCGAGGGCATCAGCTGCGCCGCCTGCGGCTGGCTGATCGAGAAGCACCTGCGCAACCTGGCCGGCGTCGACGACGCCCGCTTGAACCTGTCCAACCACCGCCTGCTGGTCAGCTGGGACGACCAGCAACTGCCACTGTCCAGACTGCTGGCCGAGCTGCGCCAGATCGGCTACGCCGCCCACCCCTACCAGCCCGACCAGGCCGCCGAACAGCTTGCCCGGGAAAACCGCAGCGCCTTGCGCCGCCTGGGCGTGGCAGGGCTGCTGTGGTTCCAGGCGATGATGGCGACCATGGCCACCTGGCCGGAATTCAACATCGACCTGTCGCCCGAGCTGCACACCATCCTGCGCTGGGTCGCGCTGTTCCTCACCACCCCCATCGTGTTCTACAGCTGCGCGCCGTTCTTCAAGGGCGCGGCCCGCGACCTGCGCACCCGCCACCTGACCATGGACGTCTCGGTGTCGCTGGCCATCGCCCTGGCCTACTGCGCCGGGATCTGGACCGCGATCACCGGCAGCGGCGAGCTGTACTTCGACACCGTCGGCATGTTCGCCCTGTTCCTGCTCACTGGCCGCTATCTGGAGCGCCGGGCCCGCGAGCGCACTGCAGCGGCAACCGCGCAACTGGTCAACCTGTTGCCGGCCTCGTGCCTGCGCCTGGACGCCAACGGTCAGGGCGAGCGCATCCTGCTCGGCGAACTGCAGTGCGGCGACCAGGTGCAGGTGCTGCCCGGCGCCGTGATCCCGGCCGACGGGCTGATCGTCGACGGTCGCTCCAGCGTCGACGAATCGCTGCTGACCGGTGAATACCTGCCCCTGGCCCGCCGCGTCGGCGACCGTGTGACCGGTGGCACCCTCAACGTCGAAAGCACCCTCACCGTCGAGGTCCAGGCCCTGGGCCAGGACTCGCGCCTGTCGGCCATCGTCCGCCTGCTGGAGCGCGCCCAGTCGGAAAAACCGCGCCTGGCGGAAATCGCCGACCGCGCCTCGCAATGGTTCCTGTTGTTCACCCTGGTGGCCGCCGCCGTGATCGGCGTGGTCTGGTGGCAACTGGATGCGCCACGGGCGTTCTGGATCGTCCTGGCCATGCTGGTCGCCACCTGCCCTTGCGCCCTGTCGCTGGCCACGCCGACCGCCCTTACCGCCGCCACCGGCAGCCTGCACAAGCTCGGCCTGCTGGTCACCCGCGGGCATGTGCTGGAGGGGCTGAACCAGATCGACACGGTGATCTTCGACAAGACCGGCACCCTCACCGAGGGCCGCCTGGCCCTGCGCAGCGTGCGTCCGCTGGGCCGACTGGACAGCGACCAGTGCCTGGCGCTGGCCGCCGCGCTGGAGAACCGCTCCGAGCACCCTATCGCCCGCGCCTTCGGCCGCGCCGCCGAGGCCGCCGAAAGCGTCAGCGCCATGCCGGGGCTGGGCCTGGAAGGCGAGTTGGCCGGCCAGCGCCTGCGCATCGGCCAGGCCGCCTTCGTCTGCGCCCTCAGCGGCGCCGAGGTCCCCGCCGTGCCGGAGCCACGCGGGCAATGGTTGCTGCTGGGGGACCGGCAAGGGCCGCTGGCCTGGTTCGGACTGGACGACCGCCTGCGCGACGACGCCCAGGACCTGGTGGCCGCCTGCAAGGCCCGGGGCTGGCAAACGCTGCTGCTGTCCGGCGACAGCTCGCCAATGGTCGCGGAAGTGGCCACGCAACTGGGCATCGACCAGGCGATCGGCGGCCTGCGCCCGGACGACAAGCTGACCCGCCTCAAGGCCCTGCAAGGCGAGGGCCACAAGGTGCTGATGCTCGGCGATGGCGTCAACGACGTGCCGGTGCTGGCCGCCGCCGACATCAGCATCGCCATGGGCAGCGCCACCGACCTTGCCAAGACCAGCGCCGACGCGGTGCTGCTGTCCAACCGCCTGCAGGCGCTGGTGCAGGCCTTCGACCTGGCTCGCCGGACCCGCCGCAACATTGTCGAGAACCTGCTCTGGGCGACGCTGTACAATGGCCTCATGCTGCCGTTCGCCGCGATCGGCTGGATCACCCCGGTGTGGGCGGCGATCGGCATGTCGGTCAGTTCGCTGATCGTGGTGCTCAACGCCCTGCGCCTGACCCGGCTACCCGCCGAGGCGGCGCCGGGCGCGCGCGAGCCGACGTCGCTCGAAAGGAAACCGCTATGCCCGCCCTCTACGTGATGATCCCCGCCGCCCTGCTGCTGGTCGGCGTCGCCGTGTATATCTTCTTCTGGGCGGTGGACAGCGGCCAGTACGACGACCTCGAAGGCCCGGCCCACAGCATCCTGTTCGATGACCAGGACCCGCGCCACCAGGCCGCCGTGAAGCCCGGAGATGAACAGCCCGACGACAAGGACCCCACGCCACGTGCCTGAACTGATTCCGCTCCTGGGCTCGGCGCTGGTCCTGGGCCTGCTCGGTGGCGGCCACTGCCTGGGCATGTGCGGCGGCCTGATGGGCGCCCTCACCCTGGCCATCCCTGCTGAACAGCGCGGCCGCCGCCTACGCCTGCTGCTGGCCTACAACCTCGGGCGCATCCTCAGCTATGCCGCCGCCGGTCTGTTGCTCGGCCTTGCCGGCGTGGCGCTGGCCAGCAGCCCGCTGGCCATCGGCTTGCGCGTTGTCGCGGCACTGCTGCTGATCGCCATGGGCCTGTACCTGGCCGGCTGGTGGAGTGGGCTGACCCGTATCGAGGCGCTCGGACGCGGCCTGTGGCGCCATGTGCAACCGCTCGCCACCCGACTGCTGCCGGTGTCCAGCCTGCCCCGCGCCCTGCTGCTGGGCGCCCTGTGGGGCTGGCTGCCGTGCGGCCTGGTGTACAGCACCCTGCTGTGGGCAGCGAGCCAGGGCGATGCGCTGCACAGCGCGGCGCTGATGCTGGCGTTCGGCGTCGGCACCTGGCCGGTGCTGCTGGCCACCGGGCTTGCCGCCGAGCGCGTGGGTCGCCTGCTGCGCAAGCGCGGGGTGCGCATGGCCGGCGGCGTGCTGGTGATCCTCTTTGGCCTATGGACACTGCCCGGGCCTCACCAGCATTGGTTGATGGGACATTGATCGCGGGGCAAGCCCGCTCCCACGCCAGCTCCGCGCCAACGCGTGGGAGCTGGCTTGCCCTGCGACAGGGTCGCCAACTCACCTTGATACAAATCAACACGACTTCTTACATCCGCCCCTAGACTCCGGACACTGCAGCTCTATCCGGGGACCACCCACATGCTCGACGACCTACGCTGGGACGCCGACCTGATTCGTCGCTACGATCTGGCCGGGCCACGCTACACCTCCTATCCGACCGCCGTGCAACTGCACGGCGAAGTGGGCTCGTTCGACCTGCTTCACGCCCTGCGCGAAAGCCGCCGCGCCACGCGCCCGCTGTCGTTGTACGTACACGTGCCGTTCTGCGCCAACATCTGCTACTACTGCGCCTGCAACAAGGTCATCACCAAGGACCGTGGCCGCGCCGCGCCCTACCTGCAGCGCCTGGAGCAGGAAATCCAGCTGATCGCCTGCCACCTCGACCCGAAACAGGTGGTCGAGCAGCTGCACTTCGGCGGCGGCACGCCGACCTTCCTCAGCCATGTCGAACTGCGCCAGCTGATGGCCACCCTGCGCCAGCACTTCCACCTGCTGGACGACGACTCCGGCGACTACGGCATCGAGATCGACCCGCGCGAGGCCGACTGGTCAACCATGGGCCTGCTGCGCGAGCTGGGCTTCAACCGCGTCAGCCTCGGCGTGCAGGACCTCGATCCGGCCGTGCAGCGCGCGGTCAACCGCCTGCAGAGCCTGGAGCAGACCCGCACCCTGATCGAGGCGGCGCGCACCCTGCAATTTCGCTCGATCAACCTCGACCTGATCTACGGCTTGCCGAAGCAGACTCCGGAAGGTTTCGCCCGTACCGTCGACGAGGTAATCCGCCTGCAGCCCGACCGCCTGTCGGTATTCAACTACGCGCACCTGCCCGAGCGCTTCATGCCCCAGCGGCGCATCGACAGCGCCGACCTGCCGGCACCGGCGGCCAAGCTGGAAATGCTCCACGCCACCATCGACCAACTGACCGCCGCCGGCTACCGCTACATCGGCATGGACCACTTCGCCCTGCCCGACGACGAGCTGGCCATTGCCCAGGAGGAAGGCACCCTGCAGCGAAACTTCCAGGGCTACACCACCCATGGCCACTGCGACCTGATCGGCCTGGGCGTGTCGGCGATCAGCCAGATCGGCGACCTGTACTGCCAGAACAGTAGCGACCTCAATACCTACCAGGACACGCTCTCCACCGCCCAGTTGGCGACCCAGCGTGGCCTTTTGTGCAACCAGGACGACCGTCTGCGCCGAGCAGTGATCCAGCAACTTATCTGCCACTTCGAACTGGATTTCGAGGCGTTCGAGCAGGCCTTCACCATCGATTTTCGTGGCTACTTCAAGGAGCTGTGGCCACAGCTGCAAGCCATGCAGCGCGACGGCCTGATCAGCCTGGACAGCAAAGGCATCCGCATCCAGCCGGCCGGCCGCCTCCTGGCGCGCTCGGTATGCATGGTGTTCGACGCCTACCTCGCGCAGCAGAATCGCCAGCGTTTCTCGCGGGTGATCTGAGGCGATTGAGGCGTTTCACCGCATGGACAGCCCGCCTTTCGGGGCACACTATGGACAGTTGAACGGTAGCGGAACACCCCTTCCCTGCCGCCGCTAGCGTGCACCAAAAATGCGCACACTGGCCTACAGCCCATGCCGCAGGTTATCCTTACGGCTTATGTGTGCTTTCCCACAAGGATCGAAAGAAATGTCCGAGCCAGTAAAACTGCGCCCACACAACCAGGCCCACTGCAAGGATTGCAGCCTGGCCCCCCTGTGCCTGCCCCTGTCCCTGAACCTGGAAGACATGGATGCACTGGACGAAATCGTCAAACGCGGTCGCCCGCTGAAGAAAGGCGAATTCCTGTTCCGCCAGGGTGACAATTTCGGCTCGGTCTACGCGGTTCGCTCTGGCGCCCTGAAAACCTTCAGCCTCAGTGATGCCGGCGAAGAGCAGATCACCGGCTTCCACCTGCCCAGCGAGCTGGTCGGCCTGTCCGGCATGGACACCGAGGCCTATCCGGTGTCGGCCCAGGCCCAGGAAACCACCTCGGTGTGCGAAATCCCCTTCGAGCGCCTCGACGAGCTCTCGGTGCAGCTGCCGCAACTGCGTCGCCAGCTGATGCGGGTGATGAGCCGCGAGATCCGCGACGACCAGCAGATGATGCTGCTGCTGTCGAAGAAGACCGCCGACGAGCGTATCGCCACCTTCCTGGTCAACCTGTCGGCGCGCTTCCGTGCCCGCGGCTATTCGGCCAACCAGTTCCGCCTGAGCATGTCGCGCAACGAGATCGGCAACTACCTGGGCCTGGCGGTGGAAACCGTGTCGCGGGTGTTCACCCGCTTCCAGCAAAACGGTCTGCTCAAGGCCGAGGGCAAGGAAGTGCACATCCTCGACCCGATCCAGCTGTGCGCGCTGGCCGGTGGTGCGCTGGACGCCTGATCGCCCTGCGGACAGGGTATACTGGCGCCGAGTTTTTCCAGGATACCCGCCCATGCACAGCGACACCTTCGACCTCAAAGCCCTGATCCGCCCGGTAGTGGACTTTCCCAAGCCGGGCGTGATCTTCCGCGACATCACCCCGCTGTTCCAGTCGCCGCGCGGGCTGCGCTATGTCGCCGACCAGTTCATCGAGCGCTATGTCGAAGCCGAGTTCAGCCATATCGGCGCCATGGACGCGCGGGGTTTCCTGATCGGCTCGATCATCGCCCACCAGCTGAACAAACCGCTGATCCTGTTCCGCAAGCAGGGCAAGCTGCCGGCCGACGTGCTGTCGGAGGGTTACCAGACCGAGTACGGCGAAGCCTTCCTGGAAGTGCACGCCGACAGCCTCTGCGATGGCGACTCGGTATTGATCTTCGATGACCTGATCGCCACCGGCGGCACCCTGCTGGCCGCGGCCAACCTGGTGCGTCGCACCGGCGCCCAGGTGTTCGAGGCGGCGGCAATCATCGACCTGCCGGAGCTGGAAGGTTCGCGCCGGCTGCAGGCAGCCGGGGTGCCGACCTTCTGCCTGACCGAGTTCTCCCTCAGCGAATATTAAAAGCAGCAGCAAGCTGCAAGCCTCAAGCTGCAAGTAAAAGCAGGTCAGCGCATAACCGCCTTTACTTGTCGCTTGCAGCTTGCAGCTTGCAGCTTCAAAGCGAAATCGGCCTGCGTCCGGCAAACGCATGGGCCAGCGTACCGCCATCCACCAGCTCCAGCTCCCCGCCCAGTGGCACGCCATGGGCAATACGCGTGGCAGCCAGGCCCTTCTCGGCCAGCAACTGGGCGATGTAATGGGCAGTCGCCTCCCCTTCCACCGTGGGGTTGGTGGCCAGGATCACCTCGCTGAAGGTGCCCTGCTCCTCGATCCGCGCCATCAGCTGCGGAATACCGATGGCCTCAGGCCCCAGCCCATCAAGCGGCGACAGGTGCCCCTTGAGCACGAAATAGCGACCGCGATAGCCAGTCTGCTCCACCGCGTACACATCCATCGGCCCTTCCACCACGCACAGCTGGCTGTCATCGCGGCGTGGATCGGCGCACTGCGGGCACAGCTCCTGCTCGGTCAGGGTCCGGCACTGCCGGCAGTGGCCGACGCCTTCCATGGCCTGGCTCAGGGCCTGGGCCAGGCGCGTGCCGCCGCTGCGGTCGCGTTCGAGCAGCTGCAAGGCCATGCGTTGGGCGGTTTTCTGGCCAACGCCGGGCAGGATGCGCAGGGCGTCGATCAGTTGGCGGATCAGGGGGCTGAAGCTCATGTGTGCAGGCCTGCCAATTCAGGAAACAGAATGAACAAGGGAGCAACGACCGTCGGGTCGTTGCTCCCCATGTGAAGCCAGAAGCCGATCAGAACGGCATCTTGAAACCAGGCGGCAGCTGCATGCCAGCGGTCATGCCGCCCATCTTTTCCTGGCTGCTCTGCTCGATCTTGCGCACGGCGTCGTTCAGCGCGGCGGCGATCAGGTCCTCGAGCACTTCCTTGTCGTCGGCGTCGGTCGACATCAGGCTCTGGTCGATGCTGACGCGCTTGACGTCGTGGCGACCGGTCATCACCACGCTGACCAGACCGCCGCCGGACTGGCCGGTGACTTCCGCGTTGGCCAGCTCTTCCTGCATCTTCTGCATCTTTTCCTGCATCTGCTGGGCCTGCTTCATCAGGCCGGCCATGCCACCTTTCATCATGGGGGTATACCTCGATTGGGTCATGTGATGCGGCCCGGCACAGGCGGGCCGCATGGTTATCCGTTCATTGGCCCTGGCTGGCCAGGGCGTCTACAGGCTCAATAGTATCCTGCCTGACCGTCGCGCCGAACTGCCGGATCATCTGCTGGATGAGCGGATCCTGCTCGATCGACACCACAGCGTCATGCTGGCGCTCGGCGCGCTTGCGCGAGGCGGCCTGGGCCGGGGTTTCCTGCTCGGGGCGGATCAGCTCGATCTTCAGGCGAATCTCGCGGCCCAGCTGCTGGTTGAGCGCGTCGTTCAGGCGGCGCTGCTGCGTCGAATTGAACAGCGCGCCCTGCCCCGGATCCAGGTGCAACAGCCAGTCATCGCCATCGGCGGCGATCAGCGTACAGTTTGCGGCGATGTTGCCTGTCATACCGGAGACAGGCAACTGTGGGAATAATTCCAGCCATTGCAGGGCCAGCCCGGTCGCGGGCATCGCCGCTGGCAGCGGCTCCGCCTGGGCGGGCGCCTCTTCCTGCACGTGCTCGGCCAGCTCGTCCAGGTAGCTGAAGCCGGCCGGGTCGCTGTCGGGCGCGTAGTAGTCCTCGTCCGCCGGCGGCTCGTCGTCGCGGTCCATGCCCGCCGGGCTGTAGGCCGACGGGTCGAACGGCGGCTCGTCGTAGTCCGGCTGCTGGCTGGCCACCTCGACTGCGGGTGCCGGCTCGGGCGGTTGCTCGGGCGCAACCGGCGCCAGCGCAGCTACGGGCTCTTCCCAAGGCAGGTCGATGACTTCCTCGGCAGGCTGCGGCTCTGGCTCAGGCTCCGATTGCGGTGCATCGGCCACTTCGGCAACGACAGGCACTTCGACGACCGGCGGCTCGACCGGTACAGGCGGCTCGACCACGGGTGCCGGCGCGACAGTTTCAGCGTCAGGCCTGGCGGCAACAGGCGACGCCACGACCGCAGGCGCCGCTGCCACCGGTTGGGCCGGATCAGCTGTGGCCTGGCTGATCCCCACCGGCTTTAGTATCGGTTTCGGCGCGTCATCGGTGTCGGCCGGGCGGAACGCCAGCATGCGCAGCAGGACCATTTCGAAGCCGCCGCGCGGATCCGGCGCCAGTGGCAGGTCGCGCCGGCCGATCAGACCCATCTGGTAGTAGAACTGCACATCCTCGGCCGGCAGGGCCTGGGCCAGCGCCAGCACGCGCTCACGGTCGCCCTGGCCGTTGTCGACCGCCTCAGGCAGCGCCTGGGCAATGGCGACCCGGTGCAGCACATTGAGCATTTCCGACAGCACGCCATTCCAGTCCGGACCTTGCTCGGCCAGGTCGCGCACCGCCTCCAGCAATGCCCGGGCATCGCCTTCGAGCAAGGCCTGCAGCACACCGTATACCTGGCCATGGTCGAGAGTGCCGAGCATCGCCCGCACATCGGCGGCCAGCACCTTGCCCTCGCCAAAGGCGATGGCCTGGTCGGTCAGGCTCATGGCGTCGCGCATCGAGCCATCGGCGGCGCGGCCGAGCAGCCACAGGGCGTCTTCCTCGAACGGCACGCTCTCGGCGCCCAGCACATGGGTCAGGTGCTCGACCACCCGCTCCGGGCTCATGTTCTTCAGCGAGAACTGCAGGCAGCGCGACAGGATGGTCGCCGGCAGCTTCTGCGGGTCGGTGGTGGCGAGGATGAACTTGACGTAGGGCGGCGGCTCTTCCAGCGTCTTCAACAAGGCGTTGAACGAGTGGGTGGAGAGCATGTGCACTTCGTCGATCAGGTAGACCTTGAAGCGCCCGCGGCTCGGCGCGTACTGCACGTTGTCGAGCAGCTCGCGGGTGTCTTCGACCTTGGTGCGGCTGGCGGCGTCGATCTCGATCAGGTCGACGAATCGGCCTTCGTCGATCTCCCGGCACACCGAACAGGTGCCGCACGGGGTGGAGGTGATGCCGGTCTCGCAGTTCAGGCACTTGGCGATGATCCGCGCAATGGTGGTCTTGCCCACGCCGCGGGTACCGGTGAACAGATAGGCGTGGTGCAGGCGCTGGTTGTCCAGGGCGTTGATCAAAGCCTTGAGCACATGGGTCTGGCCGACCATTTCGCGGAACGAGCGCGGACGCCATTTACGTGCAAGAACCTGATAACTCATCAAAAAACCATCGTGACCGGAGCGGGCGGAAAGAGCGCTAATGCTAGCGGAGCGGGGCCGAAATTGCACCCTGCCGATCTCGACTAAGCTCAGTAACGGGCACACGGACGGCGGATCAGGGAGGATGAGGCGTGCGGCGAGTCCTGGCTATCCTGTTGCTGTGGACCACCCAAAGCCTGGCGCAACCGCCGGTGCTGCGCTTCTCGATTGCCGAAAGCTGGAGCATGCC
The DNA here is from genome assembly GCF_003205295.1 of Pseudomonas mosselii. Lineage (GTDB taxonomy): Bacteria > Pseudomonadota > Gammaproteobacteria > Pseudomonadales > Pseudomonadaceae > Aquipseudomonas > Aquipseudomonas mosselii_B. Next base: position 255 of record NZ_QJRP01000059.1, on the reverse strand, counting down.
GCTGATGCGCACCGAGGACCAGCAGCCGGTGGAGGGCATCCTGTTCGAGCTGATGCAGGCCATTGCCCGGGAAGCCGACGCACGCCCCCAGTACCATGTGATGGCCCGCCTGCGCCTGGAAGAGGCGATGCAGGCCGGCGAAATCGACGTGCGCTGCTATGTCTCCGCGCAATGGCTGAGCGACCGACCGGGCGATTACCTGTGGAGCATCCCCATCATCGAACAGCGCGACCTGCTGATCGGTCGCCCCGGCGA
>NZ_QJRP01000058.1 GCF_003205295.1 Pseudomonas mosselii | reverse complement strand
GGACATGTTCGATGTCTATTTCTGCCATCAACGCCTGCGCACCATCGACGTGAATAAACCTGATTACGGACCATAATGTGTCAACCATGTCTCCGCACACGTGTCCACCATGTGTCCGGTCCATACACCAAGACCAAAGTAACCCGCCGTAAAGGCGGAAAGGTGAATAAGCGTCAACATCGCAAATGAATGCGCACACAACTATTAAAACAATTGAAGCCCCAACCTCAGAAACCCAGAAACCCAGAAACCCAGAAACCAGAAACCAGAAACCAGAAACCAGAAACCATGACAAACTAACCCCTCTCCAACAACAAGGCCCCACCCACCATGTTCTACCGCCTGGCCGCCGACACCCTGGTCCTGTTCCACCTCTCGTTCATCCTGCTGGTCCTGTTCGGCGGCCTGTTGGTGCTCTGGCGCCGCCGCGCCCTGCTCCTCCATCTTCCCGCCCTCGCCTGGGGCCTGGCCGTGGAAGGCCTGCACCTGGAGTGCCCCCTGACCGACTGGGAAAACCACCTGCGCACCGCCGCCGGCGACGCCGGCTACCACGGCGGTTTCGTCGAACACTACATCTGGCCGGTCATCTACCCCGCCGGCCTGACCCCGCAAATCCAGCTGTGGCTAGGCACCGTCGTACTGCTGCTCAACCTGGGCATCTACGCCTGCGTGATCTGGCGCCTAGCGCGTCGCCACCACGAATAACCGCGGGAACGGCAACAACACCCTGCCATCGCTGGCCGGCGGGTAGTCACGCTGCATGGCCTGCAGGTAAAGCTGCAGGAAACTCGCCTGCTCCTGCTCATCCAGCCGAGCCAGGTAAGGCCGCAACGCCGAGCCCTTGAACCACTCCACCACCGCCTCGGCGCCGCCGACCAGCGGGTGGTGATAGGTGGTGCGCCACACATCCACCCGCGCGCACAGCGGGCTGAGCAGGTCGTAGTAGAAACCGGCATTGTGCCGCGGCGGCAGGCTGAAATCGGCGAACTTCCCGGCCCAGGGCCCCTGACTGGCGATCTCGCGCAACCGGCGGTGCGCCGGCTCGTCGAGGTTGTCGGGCGTCTGCACGGCCAGGCTGGCGCCCTCGCCCAATTGCCGCACCAGGTGCGGGTAAAGGCTGGCGTGGTCCGGCACCCACTGCAGCGACGCGTTGGCCAGGATCAGGTCCTGGGGCTCGTGGGCCGTCCAACTGGCGATCTCGCCAATCTCGCAGCGCACCCGCGGAATGCTCAGCCGTGGCCGCTGCCGGGCCTTGTCGATCATGTCCGGGTCGCTGTCCAGGGCCAGGACCTGGGCATCGGGGCAGCGCTGCAACAACACCTCGGTGGAATTTCCCGGGCCGCAGCCCAGGTCCGTGGCGTGCCGCGCCGGACGCGCCGGCACGGCGGCCAGCAGATCGCGCACGGCGCGGGTGCGTTCGTCTTCGAACAGTGAGTACTGAGTGGCGGACCAGGCCATGGACGACTCCTCGTAGGGCAATTGTGTGCAGCATAAGCCATGTCGGCATGCTGCAACGTAAGGATGATCTGATCGGCAAACAAGGCTTTGCCCCAAACGACAACGGCCGGTCCCTCCGAGAGGGACCGGCCGTTGCCAGAGGCACTACCGCAATCAGTGACGCTTGGCGCTACGGATCTGGTGCACCACGCCCATGGCCACCACGATGGCCGCGGCGATACCAGTGGAAATCACCAGGATCTGGTAGTCAGGCATGAAGGCCATGGTCACCAGGGCCGCCACGATGAACGCGATCACCAGGTAGGTCAGCCACGGGAACAGCCACATCTTCAGGCGCACTTCCTTGCCCTCGGCGATCAGCTTGCGGCGCATGCGCAGTTGCGAGAAGGCGATCACCAGATACACCAGCAGGGCGATCATGCCGGTGGTGTTCATCAAGGTTTCCAGCACGTCCTTCGGTCGCAGGGTCTCGCTGAAGTTGATCAGCGCGCAGAACACCGCCACCAGGCACGAGCCGATGATCGCGTTCACCGGCACGCCGGTACCGGTGCGGGTGAACTTGAACAGGCGTGGCGCGTCGCCGCGCTGGGCCAGGGAGAACAGCATGCGCGAGGCGGTGTAGTGGCCGGAGATCAGGCAGCTGCTCACCGAGGTCAGCACCACGAAGTTCATCAGCAACTCGGCATACGGCACGCCCAGAAGTTCCAGGGTACGGCGATAGGCGCCATAGCCGGAGACACCCAACTGCGGGTCGTTCCACGGCACCAGGCAGACGATCAGGAAGATCGAGCCCACGTAGAACAGACACACCCGCCATACCACCGAGTTGGTCGCCTTGACGATCTGGGTGGCCGGATCCTTGGCTTCGGACGCGGCGATGGTGACGATCTCGGCGCCGAGGAAGGCGAACATCACCCCCAGCAAGGCCCCGATGACCGTGGTGATACCGTTGGGCATGAAGCCTTCGGCGGTCAGGTGGGTGATGCCGCGCACTTCACCGAACTGCCAGATGTTCATCACCGCGGCGGTGCACACCACCAGGAAGCAGACGATCGCCACCACCTTGATCAGCGCGAACCAGAACTCGAACTCGCCATAGTGCTTGACGTTGAAGAAGTTGACGGTGATCAGCACCAGCGTCGTGGCCAGCACGAACACGTTAACGCTCACGTCGGGGAAGAAACCGTGCAGGATCTTGCCCGCCACGTAGGCCTCCCAGGCCATGAGGATCACCCAGTACCACCAGTAAAGCCAGCCGATGGTGAAGCCGGCCCAGCGACCAATGGCGCGGTCGGCGTAGGTGGAAAACGAGCCGGTGTCCGGCGACGAGGTCGCCATCTCGCCAAGCATACGCATGATCAGCACCACCAGGATGCCACCGGCAAGGTACGCCAGCACGGCGGCCGGGCCGGCACTATGGATCACGCTGCCGGAACCGACGAACAAGGCGCCGCCGATCACCCCGGCGATCGACATCATCGTCAGGTGGCGCGACTTGAGCGAGGCACTGAGCTTGCTCTCGTGCCCGTCCTTCGCGGTGGTGGATGTGGATGTTGCGTCCATCAGTTATTTACCCCGTGCTTCTTTTTATCCAAGGAAAAACTGTGAAACCCCGATGGTTATCGGTCTCACCTGTACATCAGTGCTACTGCGGGCAGGGAGGTGTGCGCGAGCACACGCAGGCCATCCGTGGCGGCCTGCTTACGCGGCCAGAGGCAACCCTCTGGACGAACTGAACCATGCTGGGGACGGACGAGAAGCGTCCGGCCAAGCGAAAGGAAGGTGCGGGGCAAACCCCGACGGCAAAGCAGCGATGTTGTGATTATTCATGGCGCTGGTACGTGCTGTGTTGGCTATATCTGACACGTAATGTAAAAATGTCGAACACATAGAGCCATGCACAGCGGCATGAAAAACGCACTGCACTGTACAGGCCGCCGATGCAATACACCCGCGATACCCCTGCAGGCGCCTGGCGCCGCGCACACCTGAAGGCCCCCGAATGCTCCAGCTCCATCCGGACTCCTCCACCCCGCTGGTCAACCAGATCATCGACGGGCTGCGCGCGCTGATCGATGACCAGACCCTCAAGCCCGGGGCCAAGGTCCCGTCGATCCGGGCGTTCGCCTCGACCTACTCGGTGAGCACCTTCACCGTGGTCGAGGCCTATGACCGGCTGGTGGCCCAGGGCTTGCTGGTAAGCAAGGGCAATGCGGGGTTCTTCGTCAATCGTGCGGCGAACGAGCTACTGGACAAGCACAACGTCGAGGTCGATACCAGCCGCCCCACCTTCAATTCCGAGTGGTACCTGCAACAGATCTTCGAGATCCGTCAGTTGCCGTTCAAACCGGGTTGCGGCTGGCTGCCCAACGACTGGATGTACGAAGAAGGCCTGCGTCGCGGCCTGCGCCAGGTGGCCGGCAGCCCGCTGGAGCTGTCCGGCTATGGCGACCCCCTGGGCCTGCCGGAGCTGCGCGCGCTGACCGCGCAGAACCTGCAGCAGGAACTGTCGATCGTCGCCAATCCGGCGCAGCTGATGCTCACCCACGGCGCCAGCCAGGCTCTGGACCTGGCCGTGCGCACCCTGGTGCGCCCCGGCGACGTGGTGCTGGTGGACGACCCCGGCTACCCCAACCTGATGAGCATCCTGCGCACCCAGGGCGCCACCCTGGTGGGCGTGCCGCGTACCCCGGCGGGCTACGACCTCGACCAGCTCGAGCGCCTGTTGGCCCACCACCGCCCCACGGCGTTCTTCACCCAGCCGCACCTGCACAGCCCGACCTGCTCGCGCACCCCGCTGGCGCAGTTGCACCGCCTGCTGCAGTTGGCCAGCCAGCATGGCTTCCGGCTGGTGGAGAACAACCTCTATGCCGACATGATCGCCGACCCGCTGCCCTGCCTGGCCAGCCTCGACCACCTGCAGCAGGTGGTGTACGTGGGCAGCTACTCGAAAAGCATCTCGCCCAATGTGCGGGTCGGCTACCTGCTGGCGAACCCCGAGCTGACCCAGCAACTGCTGCACCTGAAGATGCGCTCGGGCCTGACCACCTCGCAGGTGATGGAGCGGGTGGTGTACGCCGCGATCATCGACGGCCGTTGGCGCAAGCACCTCAAACGCCTGCGCCAGCGCCTGGCCGAAGCGCATCAGGAAGTCGGCCGGCACCTGCACCGGCTGGGCTTTGAGCTGTTCATCGAATCAGACGAGGGCATGTATATCTGGACCCGCCATCCGGCGATCCCCGACAGCGCCGCGCTGCTGGACGATGCGCTGGAGAAAGGCATCATGCTCGGCCCCGGGCAGCTATTCATGGTCGACGCCAAGGCCACCGGGTGGATGCGTTTCAATGTGGCGTTCAGTACGGATCCGGCGATGTGGGAGTTGCTAGAGAAGGTGCTGGTCAAGCACGTTCGCCGGGGTGGTACGTAAGGCCAACGCAGAACCTGTCATGAACGTGGGTAACAAAAACTGCAGAGTGCAGGTCAAGAATACATCAAGGTGATCAAGTTCATGGCCTATGACCCTTTGGGCTAGGAGCGATTGTTCATGAACGTCAACAGATGGTTTATCAAGTAGTCCATTACCCAAAGGGCCGCTGCGCGGCCCACAGGCATACTCACTCATACCTTACTTTTTAACAAGACCATACTTTACCTTGAACTCATCAAAGGTAACTTCGCCGTCCTTGTCAGTATCAAGAGCAGCGAAAAAACTATCTAAATTGGCTTTAGTCTTGTCATCCACCGTGCCAATACCCGATAAATCCTTTACTGAAATCTTACCATCCTTATTGGTATCAGCCTTATCGAAGAGAGATTTCAACACCGCTTCCAGTTCTGCACTCATGTCCCGCCTCCAAGTAGTGATTAATGAACCCGCTACAAAATAGTGGCACTCCTTCAAGAAGCCGTACAACTGGCAAAAATGTCAGGCCTGAATGAAACCGACGCAACTGATGCGCAACCAGGGCGTCACCCTAATGGGCGTGCCGCGCCCCTCCACTGGCGCAGCTACACCACCTGCTGCAGGTGGTGTACGTGGGCAGTTACTCGAGAAGCATTTCGCCCAGGCGGCTGGGTTTCGAGCTGTTCATCGAATCAGACAAAGGGATGTACATCTGGACCCGCCATCTAGCGATCCCCGACAGCGCCGCGCTGCTGGACGATGCCCTGGAGAAAGGCATCATGCTCGGGCCCGGGCAGCTATTCATGGTCGCTGCCAAGGCCACCGGGTGGATGCGCTTCAATGTGGCGTTCAGCACCGGGCGATGTGGGAGTTGCTGGAGAAGGTGCTGGTCAAGCATGTTCGCCGGGGCGGGGTGTAACACCCCTACCACCGCAATCGCGGGGCAAGCCCGCTCCCACAGGTTGTATCACAACGGTGGGAGCGGGCTTGCCCCGCGATAGTCCTATCGCCAATCCCGTTTTTCAGAGAAGAACGCCCGCGCATTCGCGTCCAGGCTCTCAAGGTGATACCCCCCCTCTTGCACAATCAGGCAGGGCAACCGCAGCGCCCGAATCCGCTCCCCCAACCGCGCAAAACCGTCGGTCGTCACCGCCACCTTGCTCTGCGGATCCAGCTCGTAGATATCGAACCCCAACGACAACACCAGCACCTCGGCGCCAAAGCTCTTCACCGCTTGCAACGCAACCTCCAATTGCGCCATGAAGTCCGCTTCACTCGCCCCGTGGGCCATCGGCAGATTGAGATTGCAGCCCTCCCCCGCGCCTTGGCCACGCTCGTCCGCAAACCCCGCCACGCCGGGGTAGAAGTTGGTCGGGTCACCGTGCACCGAGACATACAGCACATCGTCGCGCTCGTAGAAGATCTCCTGGATGCCCTGCCCGTGGTGCATGTCGGTGTCCAGGATAGCCACGCGGCTGTAGCGACTTCGCAATACCTGGGCGGCCACGGCGGCATTGTTGAGGTAGCAGAAACCGCCAGCGGCATCGTAACGGGCATGATGCCCCGGCGGCCGGCACAGGGCATAGACGGCGGGCTCACCATCGACGATCGCCTGGGCGCCGGCCACCGCGCTCTGCGCCGACCAATAGGCCGAGCGCCAGGTGTGCTCGCCCACCGGGCAGCTGCCATCGGCCAGGTAGCGCCCGGCCTGGGCGAGGATGCCACGCAGGGCGTTGGGCTCGCGCACGAAGATGTTGGACATGACTTCATCGCCCCAGTCCTCGGGCACCTCTTTCCAGCGCGCATGGGCTTGTTCGAGGAAGCTCAGGTAAGCCTCGCCGTGTACGGCCTTGAGCGGTGCGAGGCCGGCATCGGCAGGCTGGCGAATGTCGAAGCCCAGGCCCTTGGCAGCCTGCAACAGCCGCTGGGCGCGCTCGGGGACCTCCTGCGGGGTGTGCATCGCGCCACGGGAGTAATAGCTGCGCGGATGGTGCAGCAGTTGTTCGGGGTGAAAATAGCAGCGCATCAGGCCTCTCCTTGGACAACCTGGCCGGCACGGGCCAGCACGGCGTTGAGCAAAACATCGGCGCCCTGGCGGGCATCCTCGGGCAGCACGTCCTCGGCTTCGTTGTGGCTCAGCCCGCCGACGCAGGGAATGAACACCATCGCCGTGGGGCAGTAGCGTGCCAGCAGGATCGCGTCGTGACCGGCGCCACTGACGATGGACTGCTGGCTGTAGCCCAGGCCATCCACCGCCTGCTGCACGGCGGCCACGCACTCGGCATCGAACGGCGTGGCCGGGCTGACCCAGTGGCGCTCGATGCGCACGCTGAGACCGCGCTGGTTGGCAATGGCCTGCAGTTGCAGGCTGATGTCGCGCTCCATCGCTTCGATGGCCGCGTCGCGGTGATGACGCAGGTCGAGGCTGAAGCGCACAACGCCCGGAATGGTGTTGCGCGAAGACTTGGCAATATTCAGCTCGCCAACCGTGGTCAGGCCCTCGGGAGCGAAGTCCGTGGCCAGCTGTTCGATGGCCTGGATCATCCGCGCCACGCCGTACAAGGCATCCTTGCGCAGCTTCATCGGCGTGGTGCCGGCATGGGCGGCCATGCCCTCGACGGTCACGTCGAGCCAGCGGATCGCCTGGCCGCCGCTGACCACGCCGATGCTGTTGGCGTTGTCCTCGAGGATCGGGCCCTGCTCGATATGTGCCTCGAAATAGGCGTCCACGGCGCCACCCAGCGGGCGCTGGCCGGCAAAACCGGTGCGCGCCAGTTCATCGGCGACACTGATACCGTCGGCATCGCGGATCGCCAGGGCCTGCGCCAGCGACAAGGTGCCGGTGAACACCGCCGAGCCGAACATGGCCGGGGTGAAACGGGCGCCCTCCTCGTTGGTCCACACCGCGATCTCCAGCGGCTTGCGGGTACGGATGCCCAGGTCGTTCAGCCGGCGCACCACCTCCAGCCCGGCCAGCACGCCGTAAACGCCGTCGAAACGCCCGCCTTCGGGCTGGGTGTCGAGGTGACTGCCCATCATCACCGGCGCGGCATGCGGGTCGGTGCCCTCGCGACGGGCAAACAGGTTGCCGATGGCATCCACACTCAGGCTCAAGCCGGCCTCGCGGCACCAGTGGCCGAACAGCTCGCGACCGGCCTTGTCCTCGTCGCTCAGGGCCAGGCGGCAGTTGCCGCCACGGGCGGTGGCGCCGACCTCGGCCATGGCCATCAGGCTCGCCCACAGGCGTTCGCCATTGCTTTTCAACATTGCGGATACTCCAGATTCAGGCCAGCTCAAGCTGTCGGCTACGGGCGTACCGGCGCGTCAGCGCCAGCACGCAGACCAGGGAAGTGCAGGCGATCAGGCTGTAGAAGACCGCCATCGGCCACCATTGGCCGGTGAAGCTGTGCGCCAGCCAGGTGCCGATCAGCGGGGTCAGGCCCCCGGCGACGGCGCCGCAGACCTGATAGGCCAGGGAGATGGCGGTGTAGCGCACGCGGGTGTCGAACATGCCGCTGACATACCCGGCGATCACCGCGTAGAACGACGCCATGCACGCCGCGGCAAGGGCAATGCCGAGCACGATCAACGGGCCTTCGCCACTGCTCACCAGCACGAACATCGGGTACGGCGAGGCCATCGCCAGCAGCGCGACCAGCGCCAGGAAGCGCGTGGCGCCGAGCTTCTCCGAGACCCACGCAGCCAGGGGCTGCACGCAGAACTGGATGATCGCCACGAAGAACAGGCATTCGAGGATCAGCGAGCGCTCCAGGTGCAACTGCTGGGTGGTGTAGCTGATCATGAAGGTGTTGGTGAAATAGACCCCGGCGATACCCAGGGTATTGGCGCCGATGCACAGCAACAGCGGTCGCCACGCGGTGCGCAGCACCTCCAGCACCGGCGCCTGCTCCTTGCGCCGGGCCTTCTCGGCCTGCGCGCGGCTGGCGAGGAACTCGGGCGACTCGTTGACCCCCAGGCGAATTGCCAGGCCCACCAGCAGCAGCAACGCGCTGGCCAGGAACGGCACGCGCCAGCCCCAGCTCATCAGGTCGTCTTCCGGCAGGCGAGTGACCGCGCTGAACGCCAGCAGCGACAGGATCAGGCCCGCCGGGCTACCCAGCTGGGCGAACGAGGCGAAGAAATTGCGGCGCCCCTTGGGCGCATGCTCGCCGGCCATCAGCACCGCCCCGCCCCACTCACCGCCCACGGCGATGCCCTGGACCACCCGCAGCAGGATCAACAGCACCGGCGCGGTGGCGCCAATCTGCGCGTAGGTCGGCAGCAGGCCGATGGCGACGGTGACCACGCCCATCATCAGCAGGGTGATGACCAGTGATTTCTTGCGACCGATGCGGTCACCGATGTGGCCGAAGACGATGCCGCCCAGGGGGCGGGCGAAGAAGCCCACGGCGAAGGTGCCGAAGGCGGCCATGGTGCTGAACAGGCTGTTGTCGGAGGGGAAGAACAAGGCGCCGAACACCAGCGCGGCGGCGGTGGCATAGATGTAGAAGTCGTACCACTCGATCATGGTGCCGATGAACGCGGCGGCGGCGGCACGGCGCGGTTGGGGCGAAGCGGCGGGCTTCATGGGTGGCTCCTTTGGTTGTTTTTCTGGCAGGAGTTTTCTGGGACGCGGCGGCGCTCTGACGGCGCCTGCACTGCTGGAGATGATTCATCGCCAAGGCCTATAATTCAATTTTCTATTTATTATTCGAATTATTAACCACGCTTATCATCGAGCCCGACCATGCCCGACCGCCTGCTCAACGACCGCCTCGACTGGAACCTGCTGCGCACCTTCCGCGTCATCGGCCAGGAGCTGTCGATCAGCCGCGCCGCAGCCCGCCTGCACCTCACCCAGCCGGCCGTGAGCCAGGCGCTCAAGCGCCTCGAGGAACAGCTCGGACGCCAGCTCATCGCCCGACGCGGCCCGCGTTTCGTGCTGACCGAGGTGGGCGAGCAACTGTTCCAGCTGGCCGGCGAGGTGTACGGGCAGATGTCGCAGATCGGTGGCTTGCTGGAGCAGCCGGCGGACGAGCTGGTAGGCAAGGTGCGCCTGCTGATGATCAGCCGCATCGTCAGCGAACGCTTCGATGATTTTCTCGCCGAGTTTCACCGCCAGCACCCGCGGGTGGAGCTGGAGATCGACGTAATGCGCAGCTCCGACATCGTCGCCGCGCTGCAGGAAAAGACTGCCACCGCCGGCCTGAGCCTCAACCGTCGGCCGCAGCCACGGCTGGAGCAACGGCTGTTCCTGCGCCAGCGCTACGCGTTCTTCTGCGGCAGGCACCACGGGCTGTTCGGCCAGGCCGAAGGCGACCTGCAACGGGAGAACTTTGTCAGTTTTACCAGCGACCAGATCGGCGGCATGCTTTCGCCGCTGACCATCTTCCGCGACCAGCAGGGCTTCGCCGGGCGCATCGTCGCCTCGTCACCGAGCCTGGAAGAGGTGCGCCGCCTGGTCATTGCCGGTTTCGGCATCGGTTGCTTGCCCGAGCATGTGGTGGCGGCGGATGTAGACGCGGGGCTGTTGTGGAAACTGCCGCCGCACGAGGGGATTGCCGACGTGGACATCCACCTGCTGTGGAACAGGGACCAACGCATGAGCCGTGCGGAAGGCCTGTTCATCGAGGCCTTGCTGTCGGCCTGTACACCAATGACCTAGCTGGGATGCTGCATAAACTCAGCGATTGTAAGCCGAGCGATAGGCCTGCCCGCGCTCACGCTTGCCTATCGCCACCACCACAACCACTACCCGATCATCCTCGACGCGGTAGACCAGTCGATAGCCGCTGGCCCTGAGCTTGATCTTGTAGTGGTTGGGCAAATCACGCAGCGCATCCACACCGACCTTGGGCGAGAGCAAGCGTTGCCGGAGCTTCTTTCTGGCCTGCTCACGTACGGTGTGCCCCAGCTTCTCCCACTCCTTCAGGGCCGAAGGCAGGAACTCGAGCCTATAGGTCATCCAGCTCGACCGGGATGCCTTTCTCTCCCGCGCGCGCCTTGACCAATGCCACCAGTTCGATATCTTCCAGTCGCTCCATCATCGCCTCGTAGAGTTCAGCGGGCACCATGTAGCCCATGACGCGATTATGGTTGAGGACTGCCACCGGTTTCCCCTGTGCATCGGCCATGACTGCCGTAGGATTCCTCTTTAATTCCGAGACACTGACAGTGACGTCGGCAAAGATGTTCTGCATGATAATAGCCCTCATTCAAGCGCTATATTTTGGTCATCATTCAGGTCTTTTTCAAGCAAGCCTGCCTACAGCGAATGCGAAATACGCGCTGCCCTCGCCCGCCCCAGCCACGCATAGGCCAGCGCCAGCACTCCCAGCACCAGCCCGGAAAACACCGCCGCCACCACCTGGCTGTAGCGCGCCAGCAGCGCCGGGAACCCCACCACTTCACGGGTCACCTGGATATCGGCGCTGCCGTCGGCATCGCGGATGCTGATCCCGCCCTGACGGATCTGCGAATAGTCGGCATCGAAGTACACCCAGACCTTGCTTTCGCTCACCCCGTCGATGGCCGGCAGGTCGATGCTGCTGGTGGGCGTCGGCACCAGCGTGTCGTTGCCGGCGGCGTCGCGCACCTGCACCAGGCCCTTGGCCGGCAAGCGGATGTGCACGGCCTTGAGCGGCGCCTGCGCAGGGTTGTACAGCTCGATGAGCAGGCCTGTGCGGTGATCCACCAACCCGGCCTCGAACGGCCTGGCGAACAGTTGCAGGTACGGGGCCTGGGCCAGGTCGACCAGCTTGTCGATCTGCGGGTGGCTGAGCGCGCCGGCGCCGATCTCGCTGATCTGCGTGTGCAACCGCTCATACTTGAGCAGGTCGTTGGCCTGGCTGATGCGCTCGCTGAACTGGCCCGGGTAGGTGAGATGGGCGTAGGTCAGGCGTGCCTGCAGGCGGTCGTCATCGCGCAGCACCGCATAGAGCATGGCGGCGACGGCGACCAGGGCCAGCAGGCCCACCAGGGATTTACCGACTTTTTCCCAATTCACCTTGAGGGTTCCTTGTTTTGCAGGGGCGACGAGACGCAAGGCAGGCAAGGGTGCCAAGAACACCGGGTTCGGGCAAGGGTTGGCTGCCCCGCGATCGGCCGTGTCAGCCCCGCGCCAGCAACCCCGGCACCGCCACGGCCAGCATCGCCACCCCGGACAAGGTCAGCAGCCCCAGCACGATCCGGCGAAATGCCAGTTCACTGATCCCCAGGTACAACCGCGTACCCAGCAGCGTCGGCACTGCCATCGCCAACGCCACCACCGCGAACGCCGGCAGCAACGCCGGGGTCACCAACCCGCTGCCCAGGTAGGTGAGCATGGTCACCGCCAGCATCGACAGGTTGAAGTTCTGGATCACCGCCCGCTGGGTGTCGCGCTCGAACCCGCGCAGGGTGCACCAGAGCGTCGGCACGGTGCCGGTAAAGCCGCCGATACCGCCCAACACCCCGCCGACCATGCCCACCGCGCCATCGGCCAGGCGCCCGCCCTGCAAACGCGGCAGGCGCGGCGCCAGCAGCATCAGTGGGCACCACACCACCAACAGCGTGCCGAACACCGCCTTGAACCACAGCATGTCCAGGTAAGGCAGCACCCAAACACCCAGCGGAATCCCCGCCAGGCCACCCAACACGAAGGGCCACAGCAGTGTCCAGCTGAAACCCCGGCGCACGCTGAACACCGCGATCAACTGCCCGGTAAGGCTGCCGAACACGGTCAGCACCGCCGCCACCTTCGGTTCCAGTCCCCAGGCCCAGAACGACATGGCCACCATGCCGAAGGCAAAGCCCGACAGGCCCTGGACGAAACCGGCGACGATGGCGCCAAGGGCGATGAGGTAGAGCGGATCCATGTGGGCTCCCTGCGACGATCGATGACATCGGCTGGGGAGCATTCCCCACCCAGCAATGGGTGTCCAGCCCCAGGTTTGCGGCAAAAGGCTGAGCGTATCTCGTTCGCAATATTGCAACATCTTGAAACAACTGGCGTTTGGCCATTTACCCTTTGGCACAGCCGTTGCTGAGCCCTGCTCAAGGCACATCGCCGCTCTTCGAGTGGCAACAGATGCCAATCTGCACAACACGGGGCATACGGCAATGAAGAAACCAGCTGCAACATCGACCCAGGTGTTCAGGTTGTCCTCCCTCACGGCACTGCTGCTAAGCCTGGGGCTGGCCAGCGCGTTCGCCGGGTCGCTCGACGACGTGAGCCAGCCACCGCCTACCGATCCTTCCGCCTACAGCGACCCGCCCGCCACACCAGTGGCCCAGGCGGCGGCACTGGAGGCCTTGCAGTCGATGCCCGAGGCCAACGAGGGCTCGCTGGAGCTGACCAATGGCGTCTACGGCACCCGCGCCACGGTGACCAGCAACAACGTGCTGCCCCCCGCGCTGCAGACCTCGCGCAAGTACCCCACCAACGGCAAGCCCAGCCCCTTGTTCGGCGCCGAGCCGTTCACCCAGCAGCTGCTGTTGTTCGAAGAGTTCGGCCCGGAGAAACTCGACCCGGCCACCCCGCCCTACTCCATGACCTTTCCGCCGCCCGTGATCGGCGCGGCCCCGGCCCAGGACCCCGACTACGCGGCACGCAGCAGCCCCAACGGCAACGCCCTGGAGGCGTTCCTGACCCAGCCGGGGCTGACGCCGTTCCCGTCGCAGTACGCCAACGTGCTCGACCGCAACCCGTGGAAGGCGCAGATCGAGATGTTCCTCAACCGCAGCGGGGTCGGCTCGCCCGCCGAAGGCCGTCCGCCAGGAAAGGGCTGGTCGCACCAGCGCTGGAACGAGTTCTACCCCCAGGCCGCGTTCAAGACCGCCCAGGCCGGCGCACGCATCAACCAAGGCCTGCGCGACCGCAAGCAGTTGCACAACTACGCCAAGGGTGAGTTCGCCCCCGGCGGGCTGTACTACCAGACCTCCGACATCCCCACCACCCTGGGCACCACCAAGGGCATCGACACCCGCTTCCACCCGAAAATGCCCCTGCAGGGCCACAAGGCGCTGTGGACCTTCGACGGCACCTTCCCGGTCAAGCTGCTGATGGTGCGCTACGGCCAACCGGTGCTGATGCGCCACTACAACGCCCTGCCGATCGACCCTTCGGCCAACAACGGCTTTGGCCTGCATACCATCTCCACCCACGAGCACAACGGCCACTCGCCGGCCGAGAGCGACGGCTTCGCCAACGCCTACTTCTTCCCCGGCCAGTATTACGACTACCGCTGGCCGATCCAGCTGGCCGGCTACGACACCATCAACACCCGCGCCCAGGACCCGCGCGCGGCCTTCCCCTGCGCGCCGGGCGAAACCCTGTACGTCAACGACGCCTCCCCGGGCCTCAAGACCTGCGAGAACGGCAGCATCAAGATTCGCGGCGACTGGCGCGAGACCATGAGCACCCACTGGTTCCACGACCACATGCTCGATTTCACCGCGCAGAACGTCTACAAGGGCAACGCGGTGATGATGAACTACTACTCGGCCATCGACCGCGGCAACGAGGCCCTGCAGGACGGCGTCAACCTGCGTTTCCCCAGCGGCGCGGCGATGCCCTGGGGCAACCGCGACTACGACGTCAACCTGGTGATCGCCGACAAGGCCTGGGACGCCAATGGCCAGTTGTGGTTCAACCCGTTCAACACCGACGGCTTCCTCGGCGACCAGATCCTGGTCAACTGGCAGTACCAGCCCAAGCTCAAGGTGCGCGCGCGCAGCTACCGCTTCCGTATCCTCAACGGCTCGGTGTCGCGCTACTTCAAGTTTGCCGTGGTGCGTGAAATCGCCGGCAACAGCGGCGAGTTCAAGGGCCCGAGCGGCTCCAACGTCTCCTATGCCCGCGTGCCGTTCCACATGATCGCCAACGACGGCAACATCATGGAACACGCCGTGCCGTTCGACGGCACCCTGGACCTCAACGGCGATGGCAACCTGCAGGACAACAACGCCATCCTGCCGCTGCAGGGCATCGCCGAGCGATACGACATCATCATCAATTTCGCCAGGAACGGGATCAAGGTCGGCGACAAGCTGTACTTCGTCAACCTCATGGAGCACGAGACCGGCAAGGGCCCGAAACAGCCCATTAGCCTCGCCGACGTGCTGTCGGAAAAGTACAAGGCGGTGATCAAGCAGACCAGCAAGGGCCCGGAATGGGATGGCGGCGACCCGGTGGTCGGCAAGTTCATGCAACTGATCGTGCAGCCCTATACCGGCCAGGACGTCAGCATGGACCCGAGCCTGTATGAACCGGCCAAGCCCGGCAAGGCCGCAGGCCTGGTGATGATCCCCCTGGCCATCGACCGCAACAGCACCAGCGACCAGGGCAAGATCAAGGCCGCCCGCCACCGCGAGTTCATCTTCGGCCGCTCCGACGGCACCGACAGCGCGCCCTGGACCATCAAGACCGACGGCGGCTTCGGCTACAGCATGGACCCACGGCGCATCAGCGCCGCCCCGCAACTGGCCAACGAAGCCACCGACGGCGGCTTCAGCGGCGACGGTACCCTGGAGGTGTGGAAGATCAAGAACGGCGGCAATGGCTGGAGCCACCCGGTGCACGTGCACTTCGAGGAAGGGGTGATCCTCAGCCGCGACGGCAAGGCGCCGCCGGAATGGGAGAAGTGGGCGCGCAAGGACGTCTACCGCATCGGCCCGGACGCTGACTCGTCGGAAGAAGTGGAAATGGCCATTCGCTTCCGCGAGTTCGCCGGCACCTACATGGAGCACTGCCACAACACCCAGCACGAGGACACCTCGATGCTGCTGCGCTGGGACCTGGAACACCCCGGCCAGTTCCAGATGATGCCGACGCCGCTACCCGGCTGGGATGGCGTGGAATACGTCAACTCCGCCGCCCTGCCGACCTTCCGCACTGCCAGCAGTGGCTCCGGCAATGACAGCAACAAGCCGCCGGTGGCGGTGAACGACAGTGCCGCGACCTCGGCCGGCAAGCCGATCGTGCTCAACGTGCTGGCCAACGACACCGACCCCGACGGCAACCTGCCGCTGAGCATCAGCAGCCTGGCCCAGCCCGACTCCGGCCAGGGCACGGTCAGCAGCAACGGCACGCAGCTCACCTACACCCCACCGGCCACCGTCGCCACGGCGTTCACCGCCAGCTTCACCTACGCCGCGCGCGACGCCAAGGGCCTCGAGTCGCTGGCGCCGGCCACGGTGAGCATCGCGGTCTCGCCAGCGGTGCCGATGGACGAGATCCAGGTCAGCAGCGCCACGGTGCAGTTGCGCAGCAACAGCCGCTGGACCTGGGAAGTCTCCGGGACCACCTCGGTGGCCGCCGGCAACAGTATCCGGGTCTCCACCAACACCACCAGCGGGCCGCTCGACCTGGGCCTGGCAACCTTGAGCAGCAGCGGCAGCGGTGCGCGCTGGAAGCTGTCGGTGACCACTACCGGCAGCGGCCCGGCTTCGCCACCGGCGGTGACGGTGAAGTCGGCGCTGGGGCAGAGCGTAACGGTGCCGCTGAGTATCAAGTGACGTCGTGCAAGGGGCCGCCACGCGGCCCTTTCATGCCAACCCAAGAGGGTCAGACCATGCCCCGCCTCTGCCGCCTGCTGCTCCTGCTGCTGCTCACCCTCAGCCTTTCCTGGTCGCTGCCCCCCAGCACCCGCGCAACACCCTCCACCCCCTGGGGCGCCGACTAC
>NZ_QJRP01000057.1 GCF_003205295.1 Pseudomonas mosselii | reverse complement strand
CGGTGGGGGGGAGGTGGGGGAGGTTGTGCTGGTTCAATTTCATCCTGGAGTCCTTAGGCCGCTTGTTGCAGGCGTTTGTCGAGGGCCTGGCCGTTGCTGTCGAACAGGTGGCAATGAGCAGGATCGAAGGTCAGTTCCAACGCCTCGCCAAAGGTTGGCGCAAAGTCCCCGCGCACACGCACGGTCAGCATTTCCCCGGAGGCCGCGCGCACATGGCAATAGCTGTCGCTGCCCAGCCGTTCGCTGACATCGGCAGTCACCTGCAGCGAGCCTTGGGTACCTTGCCCGGCGCGGTCGATGTTCAGGTGCTCGGGGCGAATGCCCAGGGTTACCTGGCTGCCGGTATGCAACTCCCCCGCGCACAACGGCAGGGCGATACGGGCGCCGCACTCAAGCGCGACCTCGCACTGGTTGCCCTGGTTGCGGCTCAGGTGCCCACGCAGGAAGCCCATCTTCGGCGTCCCCAGAAACCCCGCGACAAACAGGTTGGCCGGGTGGTGGTACAGCTCCAGCGGCGAACCAACCTGCTCGATGCGCCCGCCGTTGAGCACCACCACCTTGTCGGCCAGGGTCATGGCCTCGACCTGGTCATGGGTCACGTAGATCATGGTCGCGGCCAGTTCCTGGTGCAGGCGCGCCAGTTCCAGGCGCATCTGCACGCGCAGGGCGGCGTCGAGGTTGGACAGTGGCTCGTCGAACAGGAAGATCTTCGGGTTGCGCACGATCGCCCGGCCGATCGCTACCCGCTGGCGCTGGCCGCCGGAGAGCTGGCGCGGCTTGCGTTCGAGCAGCGGTTGCAGTTCGAGGATGCGCGCGGCGTTGTCGACCTTGGCTGTCACCTCTTGCTTGCCGACGCCGGCCAGGTCCAGGGCGAAGGACAGGTTCTTGCGCACGGTCATGTGCGGGTACAGGGCGTAGGTCTGGAACACCATGGCCAGGTCGCGCTTGGCCGGGGCGGTGTCGGTGATGTCGGCGCCGTCGAGGGTGATGCTGCCGCTGCTGACCTCCTCGAGGCCGGCGATCAGGCGCAGCAGGGTGGACTTGCCGCAGCCGGACGGGCCGACGAACACCACGAACTCGCGGTCGCGCACATCCAGGTCGATGCCCTTGATGATGGCGTGGCCATCGAAGCCTTTGTGCAGGTTGCGGATTTTCAGGTCAGCCATGGGGGGTGTCCTCGGCGAAGGTCGGGGTTGGATGCGGGAGTGCCGGGACCGCTTCGCGGTCCTTTCGCGACGCAAGGCCGCTCCCACAGGCGTGCGCGATCCCCTGTGGGAGCGGCCTTGTGTCGCGATTGGGCTGCAAAGCAGCCCCAGATAGCGGGATCATTTGACGGCCCCAAACGAAAGCCCGCGCACCAACTGCTTCTGGCTGATCCAGCCAAAGATCAGGATCGGCGCGCAGGCCAGGGTCGAGACGGCCGAGAGCTTGGCCCAGAACAGCCCTTCAGGGCTCGAGTAGGAAGCCACCAGCGCCGTCAGCGGCGCTGCGGCGGACGAGGTCAGGTTCAGCGACCAGAACGCCTCGTTCCAGCACAGGATCAGCGACAGCAGCAAGGTCGAAGCCAGCCCGCCGCGGGCGATCGGCAGCAGCACACGGACGATCTCCTGCCAGGTGCCGGCGCCGTCCAGCCGCGCGGCTTCAAGGATGTCCACGGGGATGTCCTTGAAGTAGGTGTACACCATCCACACCACGATCGGCAGGTTGATCAGGGTGTAGACGATGATCAGAGCCAGGCGTGAGTCGAGCAGGCCGAACTGCTTGGCCAGCAGGTAGATCGGCATCAACACGCCCACCGGCGGCAGCATCTTGGTCGACAGCATCCACAGCAGCGTGCGCTTGGTGTGGCGGGTCTCGAAGAACGCCATCGAGTAGGCTGCAGGCACCGCGATCAGCATGCACAGCAGGGTCGCCGAGAACGAGATCAGCACCGAATTCCAGGCGTAGGCGAAATAGTCGCTGCGCTCGTTGATGTGCAGGTAGTTCTCCAGCGTCGGCGCAAAGATGAACTGCGGCGGCGTGGCGAAGGCGTCCAGCTCGGTCTTGAAGCTGGTCAGCAGCATCCAGAAAATTGGGAAGAAGATCACCAGGGCGATGGCCCAGCACAGCAGGCCGAGCAGCGCGTTCTTCAGGGTGCGGGTTTGCTTGAGTGTCAGCATGGCGGGCTCCTCAGCTGCGCGCGGTGAGGTTCTTGCCGATCATGCGAACCAGCACGATGGCGGCGATATTGGCTATCAGCACGGCGATCAGGCCACCGGCCGAGGCCATGCCGACGTCGAACTGCAGCAGCGCCTGGTTGTAGATCAGGTAGGCGAGGTTGGTGGACTCATAGCCCGGGCCGCCGCTGGTGGTGGTGAAGATCTCGGCGAACACCGACAGCAAAAAGATCGTCTCGATCATCACCACCACGGCAATGGGCCGGGCCAGGTGTGGCAGGGTCAGGTGCCAGAAGATTGCCAAGGGGCCTGCGCCATCCAGGCGGGCGGCTTCCTTCTGTTCCTGGTCCAGCGACTGCATGGCGGTCATCAGGATCAGGATGGCGAACGGCAGCCACTGCCACGACACGATCAGGATGATCGACAGCAGCGGGTAGTGCGCCAGCCAGTCCACCGGTTGCGCGCCAAACAGGCGCCACACGGCGGCGAGGATGCCCGACACCGGGTGGAAGATCAGGTTCTTCCACAGCAGCGCGCTGACCGTGGGCATGATGAAGAACGGCGAGATCAGCAGCACCCGCACCACGCCGCGGCCCCAGAACTCGCCGGCCTCCAGCAGCGCGGCGATCAGCACGCCGAGCACCACGCTGATCGCCAGCACGCTGCCGACCAGGGTCAAGGTGTTGAGGGCGCCGGGCATGAAGCCGGCGTCGGTGACGAAGTAGCTGAAGTTCTCAAGGCCGACGAATGTGTTTTCGCCGGGGTACAACAGGTTGTAGCGGATCAGCGAGAAATACAGGGTCATGCCCAGGGGCACGATCATCCACAACAGTAGCAGCGCCACCGAAGGGCTGACCAGGAACCAGCCGGGGCCGACGCGGCGTTTGCCGGGGCGCGCGGTGGCGAGGCTCGGGGTGTCGAGGGCCGAGGTATTCATGGCGACTCCGTGTGCAGCGCAAAGGGATGGTCACCGCGCCGGGGTTCGGCGCGGTTGGCGGCGATACGGGTTACTTGGGGTAACCGGCGCGCTTCATCTCGCGTTCGGTGGATTGCTGGGCCGAGGCCAGCACCTGGTCCACTTTCATCTGCCCGGTCAGCGCGGCGGCGAACAGCTTGCCGACCTGGGTGCCGATGGCCTGGAACTCGGGGATGGTCACCAGCTGGATGCCCACATAAGGCACGGGCTTGAGGGTGGGGTGGTTGGGGTCGACGCGCTTGAGCGATTCCAACGTCACCTTGGCGAATGGCGCGGCGGCCAGGTACGCGTCGCTGTAGGTCGAGGCACGGGTGCCGGGCGGCACATTGGCCACGCCTTCCTGCTCGGCCACCAGCTTGCCGTAGGCCTCGGAGGTGGCCCATGTGCTGAAGGTTTTGGCGGCGCCCTTGGCCTTGGAGCTGGTGGGGATCGCCAGCGCCCAGGAGTACAGCCAGGTGGCGCCCTTGTCGGTGACTTCCTTGGGCGCGAAGGTGAAGCCGACCTGGTCGGCGACCTTGCTTTGGGTCTTGTCGGTGACGAACGAGCCGGCGACGCTGGCATCGACCCACATCGCGCACTTGCCGCTGTTGAACAGCGCGAGGTTTTCGTTGAAGCCGTTGCTGGAGGCGCCGGGCGGGCCGTACTGCTTGAGGGTGTTCACATAGAAATTCAGCGCGTTCTTCCACTCGCTGCCACTGAACTCGGGTTTCCATTGCTCATCGAACCAGCGCGCGCCGAAGGCGTTGGCCACGGTGCCGATCAGCGCCATGTTCTCGCCCCAGCCGGCCTTGCCGCGCAGGCAGATGCCGTACTGGCCCTGGTCGGGGTGGTTGAGTTTGGCGGCGAACTCACCGAGCTGGGTCCAGGTCGGTTGCTCGGGCATGCTCAGCCCGGCTTTCTCGAACAGGTCCTTGCGGTAGTAGGTAATCGAGGCTTCGGCGTAGAAGGGCAGGGCGTACAACGTGCCATTGGCCGACAGGCCGTTGCGCACAGAAGGGAACACGTCGTCGAGGTTGTAGTCGGCGGGCAGGTCGGTCATCGGTGCCAGCCAGCCCTTGGCGCCCCACAGCGCGGCCTCGTACATGCCGATGGTCAGCACGTCGAACTGGCCGCCCTGGGTGGCGATATCGGTGGTCAGGCGCTGGCGCAGCACGTTCTCTTCGAGCACCACCCACTTGAGCTGGATGTCCGGGTGCTGCTGCTCGAACACCTTGGCCAGGCGCTGCATGCGGATCATGTCGTTGTTGTTGACCGTGGCGATGGTCAGGGTCTCGGCGGCCTGGACGTGCAGCGGCAGGCTGAGGCAGGCGGCGGCCAGGCAGGCCTTGATCGAGTCGTTCATCGGTGAACTCCCTCGGGGAAGACGTTATTGTTTTTGTGTCGCTCGCTGCCGATTACACCCGTGCACGGCGATGGCGACAAAGCCTGGCCTGCACCTTGGCTGATACTTTTTTGCTGTGACTTGGCGGATATGCAATCCCCTGTGGGAGCGGCCTTGTGTCGCGAAAGGGTCGCGCAGCGGCCCCAGGGTTTCAGTATTAACGCATCAATCGCCGGGGCCGCTATGCGGCCCTTTCGCGACACAAGGCCGCTCCCACAGACATTGGCGTACGACCTCGGCACATCGCCCTGGCTCAGCCCCGGTTCTGCTCGGTCAGCCGCTGGGTCACCAGGCTGCGGTAGTCGGAGGGGGTCATGCCCTTGAGCTGCAAAAAGCGCCGGTTGAAGTTCGACAGATTGCTGAACCCCGATTCGAAGCACACCTCGGTCACCGGCAGCTCGCCTTTGGCCAGCAGCTCGCACGACTTGCTCACCCGCAACCGGTTGACGAACTCGACAAACCCGCGCCCGGCGGCCTGCTTGAAGAAGCGCGAGAAGTAGGTCGGCGTCATCCCCAGGTGCTCGGCCACCGCGTTCTGGCTCAGGTCCTGGGCGTAGTGCTGGAAGATGTAGTCCACCGCCCGGTTGATACGCTCGACGTTGTGCTCGTCGGCCAGTTGCGAGGAGGTGACGGTGGACAGCAGCTGGTAGTCCTCGCAGGCTGCCAGTTGCTCCATGAGGATAAAAAAGTATCCCAGGCGGGTCATGCCGCGGCTGTCGGCGATGCGTTGCAGCAGGTGGCGGCTCTCGCTGATCAGCGCCGGGTCGCGGAACTCGATGCCATAGCGCGCCCGGGCCAGCAGCGGGGCGAGCTGGGTGAGTTCGGAAAACACCTGGCTGCCGTCCTCGAGCACCTCATCGGTGAAGTTGACCAGCATGTCGCGCTTGCCCACCACCTCGTCGGGGCCGACCTGGCTGATCCAGTTGTGCGGCAGGTTGGGGCCGGTGAGGAACAGCGTGTCGGGGGCGAAGTTGCCGATGTAGTCGCCAATGAACACCTTGCCGGCGCTGGCAACGATCAGGTGCAGCTCGTATTCCTTGTGGAAATGCCAGCGCACCAGCGGGCTGGGAAAGCCGTGCTGGCGGTAGATCAGCGAGGCGCCTTCGTGGTCGTCCATCAACTCGTAGGACGGGTCGGTGACTTTGCTTGTTCTGGGCATGGCGGTGGCTGGGCCTGGAGGGGCGAGGTGTCATCCTAGCCTGAAGTGCTGGTGCAGGGCAGATGCTTTGCAGCCAAGGCACCTGGGTTCACCCGATGCAGGTCAATGTGGTCCTCGTGGGAGCGGCGGTGCGCCGATGCGACTTGCCCCGCTATGGGCCTAGACCGACAACGTTTGCGGAGAATATTGCAGGTCCTACAGCTTTTCTTCCGCTGTTTATGTAGTCCTTTTCCTAAAGGCATCTTTTCCCCCTGGTAGCCCGTTGTAGCGCAATGGCGCTCGCTTTAGTCTCCGCCTGCCCGTCGCGCTTCATCCGCCGGAACAGGCCGGACCATTGGGCAGCTTACTGCGCAGGGATCGCGCGGTCAGGTCTGGCGGTTCCGGAGGATGAAGCGCGACGGGCACTTTCTTTTTCCAGGGGGGCAAGGTCATGGACAAGGACGGACACGCAAAGGGCACCGGGGATTTGAAGATCGTCAGCCTGGTCGGTCGCACCAAGCGGTTCTCGGTGCGCGACTGGGTGCAGGCTATTCCGGGCATGCCGACCGAGGACGTGCTGCAGGAAACAACGATCATCCTGGGCTGCATCACATCGCTGACGTACCAGGCGTTGAGCCAGCCGAAAGAGGCACAGACGCTGATGCGGGCGACGTACTACCTCAGTGGCATGGCCAAGGCGATGATCGATGGGCAGTTGCCGGTGAAGCGAGAGCAAGGCGACAGTTGAACGTCGGTGCAACGGCAAGGGCCGCTTTCGAGCAATCGAAAGCGGCTTTTTCATCTGGCGGCAGTACGTGGCGTGGCACCCGCATAGCTGATGCCAGACACCACTGCCCCCGTCGCCTCAACTCACCCCGGCCAGCCGTTTGATCTGCTCGGCAAAGTCCTTCTCGGCAATCTTCACCTCTACCAGCACCGGCCGATCCACCACCATCAGCAACTGCGGTAGCAGCCGTTCCAGCTCGTCTACCGTTTCCACCCGATACCCCAGCGCGCCATACCCGCTCGCCAGCGCCGTATAGTCCAGTGCAGGCAGGGTATCGAACAGCGCGAACTCACCTTCGGGCGTGAACGCGTCAGGGTCGACGAAGGCCTGCTCGATCGCATACACCTGGTTGCTCATCACGAATACCACGGCATTGACCTTGTTGCGCGCCAACGCCGCCAGCGACTGGCTGACCATCATGAACCCGCCGTCGCCGGCCACCACCACCGGGCGTCGGCCGCTGCCCAGCGCCACGCCCAGGGCGCAGCCGGTCTCGTGGCCGAGTGAGCCCCAGATGGCGTCGGAGATGAAGCTGCCGCGGGGCATGCCGTTGATGTTGCTGGCCACGTACAGCGACGAGCTTTCGCCAAGGATCAGCGTGCTGCCCTGCCACAAGCGGTGCTCCTGGGCGAAGTTCACCAGGCTGTCGAAGAAGCTCGCGTAGCTCAGCGCGCTGGGCACCGCGCCGCTGCCCAGCAGTGGGCGCGAGGCGGCCAGGGCGGTGCCCGGGCGAGGGAACTGGATGTCCACCTGCAGGGCCTTGAGCAGGGCGTCGACGTAATCGGGCAGGCGCACGTTGGGGTAGTAGTCGGCGCCGGCGCGGGCCAGTTCGCAGTTCACCTGGACGATCTGGCCGTAGCGGGCCTTGAGCAGGTCCAGGTAGTCGTCGGTGAAGATCACGCCGATGGCCAGGATGCAGTCGCAGGCATCCACCCGGGCCGAGGTCTCCGGGCGTGAGGCGGGGCCGGCGTAGGTGCCGATGAAGGGTGCCTGGCTTTCGTCTAGCACGGTCTTGGCGTCGAGGGTGGTGGAGAACGGCAGGCCGCAACTGTCGATCAGGCGCTGCACGGCGTCCTGCAGGCCGTAGCGGATGATCTCCACGCCCAGCAGCACCAGGGGCTGGCGCGCCGTCGCCAGGCGTTGCACGCTGGCCTCGACCAGGCTCTGCAGGGCCTGGGGATTGGACGGGCGCGGGGCCGGGGTCAGCTGGCCGTGGGGGCGGCTGACCTCGGCGCGCCAGATGTCCTGGTAGGCTTCCAGGTAGATGGGCTGGCGGTGGGTGAGGGCGGCGATCAGCGCGTTGTCGATCTGCCACGGTGCGCGATGCGGGTCGGACAGGATCTCGCAGGCCACGGTCACCTGTTCCAGCACGTTGCGGTCGGCCTCGAAGTTGCCGGTGGAGTGGTGGAACAGCACGTTCTGCGCATTGGCCTTGAGGCGGTCGCTGGTCGAGGGGCTGGCGGAGATCACCACCACCGGGTTGCGCTCCACATAAGCGCCGGCAATGGCGTTCACTGCGCTGAAGGTGCCCACGCCGTACTGCAGCGACACTGCGCCCAGGCCGTGCACCCGGGCATAGCCATCGGCGCTGTAGGCGGCGCCCATCTCGTAGATTTCACCCACGGCGTCGATGCCCTCGAAGGCATCCAGCGCGCTCATGAACTTCGAGCAGTAGTCCCCCGGCACCTGGAACACCTTGTCCAGGCCCAGCTCCTTGAGCCGGGTCAGCAGGTAGTCGGCGACGGTGAAGGCGCTCATGGCTTGATCCCCGCGCAGATGTTCTGGGTGATGCCTTCAAGCACTTGCGAGGGATGCGTGGGCATCGGCGGCGTGGCGTAGTCGATCTCCTCCGGGGCCGGGATCGGCAGCAGTTGATAATTGGCGGGGAGCCAGTCGGGACGGGGCAGCTCGAAGAACTCCTGCAGGGCGGACTCGGCAGTGGTCAGTGCGCCTTCGACCCAGCCCTGGCCGTAGGAATAGGCCTCGCCGACGATGAACACCTGCTGGTCCTTCACCGGATGGCGCATCTTCTGGATGATCAGGTCCAGGCGATAGTTGGCCTTCCATTCGTGCCAGCCGCCACCGTACGGGTCGGCGTCCCAGGCGTGGTACACAGCGCTATAGGGCGCCGGCAACTCGACCTGGGCATGCAGCTGGGTAACCTGGCGCTGGGCGATGCGCACCATCTCGTCGCTGATCTGGAACTGCGTGCGCGGCACCACGGCGTCGCTGGCGATGCGGCCTTCGAGGCTGCGCGGGGTGTAGCCGACGAACTCGGGGCCGTCTTCCAGGCCTTTCCAGAACGGCACGGTGCCGATGTCGTTGTAGGAGGCCATCAGCAGGGAGTTGTAGGTCTGTTCACCGCCAGGCTGCTCGCACTCGGTGCCCATGTAGTAGCACTGGCGGATCGGCAGGTCGGTGACCGAGCGCCCGGCCACCAGGCCCAGGTTGCGCCACCAGGGTTGCTCGTAGGCGAGGAACAGCTTGAACGCCGACTGCACCAGCACCGAGCCGAGGTTGTCCTTGAGCCACGGGTCGTCGAAC
The DNA here is from genome assembly GCF_003205295.1 of Pseudomonas mosselii. Taxonomy (GTDB): domain Bacteria; phylum Pseudomonadota; class Gammaproteobacteria; order Pseudomonadales; family Pseudomonadaceae; genus Aquipseudomonas; species Aquipseudomonas mosselii_B. The sequence goes on along the minus strand of NZ_QJRP01000057.1, from coordinate 9,508 downwards.
AGCGGCGAGTCGATCAGCTCCAGCGCGCGGCGCGGCAGGGCGAGGATCACCTGGCGGGCGTGGATGATGTCCTCGCCTTCGAGGTCGTGGGTCTTGCCGTTGACGGTCTCGGTGTGGCGCAGATGCAGGCGGTAGGGGTACTCGGTGTCGTCGCTGTAGCTCAGGGCGGCCAGGCGGCGGTTCATCTGGATGCGCTGGTCGGCGGGTACCAGGCCGCCGGCCTGTTCGGTGAAGCGCCGGGCCAGGGTCAGCGGCAGGCTCTGGAAGCCATCCTTGAGCGTGCGGAACACCGTGGCGTCGCTGTATTCGGTGGCCGGCAGCTGGGTCACGGCGCTGGCGTTGGCGACGTTGGCCTCGTAGCCGCCGGCGTCCTTCATGAACTGGTAGCCCTCGTTGCTCAGCACACGGTAGAGCAGGTCCCAGAAGCCGTAGCGCCAGATCGGCTTGCCGAACACCTGCACTTGCATCTGCTCGGCCAGGCTCAGCTTGTCGAAGCCGGGGTAGATGCTGTTCATCACGTTGACCTGGAGGTCTTCGGGGTTGTAGCCGCGTTCGGTCCAGCCCAGGTCATAGGGAATCTTGTGCGGCGCCTCGACGAAGTCGCGGAACCGAAAGCGCTGGCCGCGCAGGTAGAACAGGTTGTCCTTGGCACCGATGGGGGCGTCCTTGGGCAGTTCGTTGCCCATGGGGAAGTCCTGGCTCGGCAGGCCCAGGTGCTGCACCAGGGTGTCGACCATCACATGGCCATCAGCGCCGGGCATGTAGCGCATGCCACCGACTTCGGCGACCACGTTGGGCAGGCCGGGCAGCTTGACGCTGAACAGGCGCCCGCCGATGCGATCGCCATATTCGAACAACTGGATGCGCTGGCTGTCGCCGTGGGCCTGTTGCAGGCGCCAGGCGCTGTAGGTACCGGAGACACCGCCGCCGATGATGGCGACGTCCAAGGGTTGGGTCTGGCTCATCGCAAATTCCCTTTTGTTGTTGTGGGCAAGGAATCCATGTGAAGAGCCAGTATTGTCGAGGTTTGCTGGAATGCCAGTTTGCCACTATCCAATGTGGCGAATGATCCAATCCCCGTTGGATACCCTTTGCGACACGTCCAATCAGAAGCTCTGGCGGCAGCGTCCAGCTCGCATGGCCTGGCATATGCCTCGTTTTTGGACAATGCGTGGCAGAGGCTACTGACGCGCCAACTCAGGGTACTGCTAGTGGCGATTTGCCTGTAATCTGTCGTTTTTCGTAACACTCAGGCAAGGATTGCGTAGGCATGTTCTCGTTCACCCAGGATAAAAGTCTGGTCGTCGACTTGGAAGTCAACCCCGCCAAACCGGGCAAGCCGGAACAGATCTTCAAAGTGGGGGCTCTGCGCAAGGATCTCGAGGCCGAGCTCGAATGCGATGTGGACAAGGACCTTCCTCAGGTGCTGGCCAAGGTGGATGACATGGTCGAAGGCGCCGGCTTCCTGCTGGGTCACAACCTTATCCAGCATGACCTGCGAATCCTGCGCCAGCAGGCGTCAACCATGGCTCTGCATGGGCTGCCGGCCATCGATACCTTGCGTCTGTCCCCTCTGGCATTCCCACGCAATCCTTATCACCGTCTGGTGAAAGACTACAAACTGGTACGCGACACCCTCAACTCGCCGTTGGCTGATTGCCACCTGACACTCACCTTGTTCCATGACCAGCGTGAAGCGTTCGCACAGTTGTATCAGGCGGAACCTGCCGAATTGTTGTGCTACCAGGCCTTGCTGGCGCCGACCTCGGCGCATGACGCCGGCTTGTTCGCGTCGCTCACAGGGCGTGCGTCGGTTGGCGTGGATGAGATCAGGCCGTTGATCATGCAGCAGCTGGCGGACACCGACAGCCAGGCCAAGCGAGACCTCAAGGTATGCCGCGAGCGGTTGGAAAAGTTGCTTGAGGAGGACTTGCTTGATAGCAGTCAGCATCTGTCGCTGGCGTATGCGCTTGCGTGGTTGCGCGTATCGGGAGGCAACTCGGTACTGGCGCCTTGGGTCAGGCACCAGTTCCCCAGGGTTGGCGAGTTGATCGCTCAGTTGCGGGACGTTCCCTGTGGCCGTGAGGATTGCCAGTACTGCCTCACCACCCATGATCCTCATCACGAGCTCAAGCGCTATTTCGGCCACTCGGACTTCCGGCGTGACGCGAACGGGCAAAGCCTGCAGCGCGACATCACCCTGGCTGGCATGCGCGGCAAGCATGTGCTGGCGGTGATGGCCACCGGCGGGGGCAAGTCGATTGCCTACCAGGTACCGGCACTCAACCGATTCCATCGCAATGGCAGCCTGACCATCATCGTCTCGCCACTGCAATCGCTGATGAAGGACCAGGTTGATGGTATGAGGGCCGAGGGTATCCAGTGTGCCGAAATGTTCAATGGCCAGCTCAACATGCTGGAGCGCGCGGAGGTGCTGGAGAAGGTTCGCCTGGGCGATATCGGCATTCTGCTGGTGTCACCCGAGCAGTTTCGCAACAAGGCGTTCCGCAGCGCCATCGAGCAGCGCCAGGTGGGTGGCTGGATCTTCGATGAGGCCCATTGTCTTTCGAAATGGGGCAATGATTTGCGCCCCGACTACCTCTACGCCGCCCGCTACATCGCACAGTACAGCGGTGGCAGGAAGCCAGCGCCCATCGGTTGTTTCACCGCCACGGCAAAACCTGAGGTTCTGGCGGACATCCGCAGTCATTTCAAGGAGGTTCTGCGGGTCAGGTTCGAGGAATTCCTCGGAAGCCATGAACGTACCAACCTCATCCTCCAGGTGATGGCCTGTAACCGTGCCGAGAAGTGGCCACGGGTGCTGCGCTTGCTTGAGGACTACCTGGGCGACCAGCCGGGTGGCGCGGTGGTTTTCGTCGCCAGTCGCAAGGCGGCTGAGGACCTGGCTCGTTTCCTGAGCGACCAGGGGCTGGCTTGTCGGCATTTCCATGCGGGGCTGTCGTCGTCAAGCAAGCAGAAGATCCAGAATGCTTTCATGGCCGGCGAGGTCCAGACAATCATTGCCACCAACGCCTTTGGCATGGGGATCGACAAGCCGGATGTCCGTCTGGTGGTGCATGCCGACATTCCCGGGTCGCTGGAGAACTACCTGCAGGAGGCAGGTCGGGCCGGGCGCGACAATGCCACAGCGCACTGTGTGCTGCTGTATGACCCTCAGGACATCGAGACACAGTTCGGGCTCTGTGAGCGGGGTTGTGTAAGCCAGCGCGATATCCAGCAAATACTCGATAAGCTGCGCAAGGACTATGAGAATCGTCAAGGCCGGGACCTGGTCATCACTGCCGGTGAGATCCTGATGGATGGCAACGTTCACACGTCCTTCGATGCCGATGCCGCCGATGCCGAGACGAAGGTGGTGACAGCCATCGCCTGGCTGGATCGCGGTGACTATCTCAAGCGTGAGGAAAATCACACGCAGATCTTTCCTGCCAAACCCGCGATATCTCCCGAAAAGGCACAGGAGCGGTTGCGGGACGCGCAATTGTCGGAGCGCCGCCGTGCCGAATACCTGGCGATTCTGCGCTACCTCCATGAGGCCACGCCCGACGAACGTGTCGACACCACCAACCTGGGCAAATTGACCGGCCTAGAGCCGGAAGAGGTGGCACAGACGCTCAAAGCCTTGGAAAAGCAAGGGCTGCTGGCCAACGATGCACGCTTCACCGTGATGCTCGCCTATGGTGTGGCCAATCCCTCGCTGCAGCGTCTGCAGCAGTTGCGCAGTCTGGAGCAAGCGCTGCTCGAAACGCTGGCCGAGCAGGCGCCGGACGCCGTCAACGCTGGCTGGAAGGACATCAACGTCACGGCGTTGACCGCCGCCCTGAAGGCTCGCCTGCAACGCAAGGAGTTGCTGCCTCTGCATGTCCTGCGCCTGTTGCGTGGGTTGGCGCCCGATCGCGATGGTCCTGCCAATCGAGTCAGCAGTTTCGAGCTCAGGCAACTGAGCCATGACTACATCAGCGTGCAGATCATTCACAGGCACGGTTGGCCGGGGCTTGTTCAGGACAGTAAAACACGCGGGCTGATCGCCGGCACGTTGTTGACGCACCTGCTCACGCGGGTGAGCACGCGTGGTAAGCGAATCATAATCGAGGCCACGTTCGGCGAGCTGGTCAAGCTGATCGAGGATGACCTGGAGCTTAGCCTGCGTGTGAGCAAGAACCGTGACAAATACATCGAGCGTGTGCTGTTGTTCCTCCATCGTCAGGAGGTGTTCACCCTCAACCAGGGTATGACCGTGATGCGCCGTGCGATGACCATCAGGGCAGTGGCGGGGCGCAACAAGTACCTCAACGAAGACTATCAGCGCCTCGACGAGCACTACCGCGAAAAGCGCATCCAGGTGCATGTGATGCGCGAGTACGCCGAGTTGGCGTTGCACGACCCTCAACAGGCGCGGCAACTGCTTGCCGACTACTTCACGCTGACCAAGGAGCAGTTTCTGCGAGACTACTTCGCTGGCCGCGAAAACGTGCTCAGGTATGCGACCAGCGAGGCGTCGTGGCAGATGATCGTCGAGGCGTTGAGCTCGCCTCAGCGTGATATCGTCACCGATGAGCACGACAGCAACACCCTGGTGCTTGCCGGGCCAGGCTCGGGCAAGACGCGGGTGATCGTGCACCGCATCGCCTATCTGCTGCGAGTCAGGCGCGTGCCGCCGCGGGCCGTGGTGGCCTTGACCTTCAACCGGCATGCCGCCAACGAAATCCGCAAGCGCTTGCTGGCGCTAGTGGGGGGCGATGCCCATGGGGTCAGCGTGATGACTTACCACAGCCTGGCAATGCGCTTGACGGGCACACGGTTCCAGCGCGGTGAGCAGGTGGACGAGAAGGTGCTCAAAGGGTTGATGGCTGACGCGGTGTCGCTGCTCGAGGGGCCGTCATTGGTCGAAGAGGAAGATGCCTTGAGCGACCGGGATGACGATCGGGAGGAGCATGACAACCTGCGTGCGTTATTGCTGCGCGGCTATCGCTACATCCTCGTAGACGAGTATCAGGACATCGATGAATTCCAGTACCGCCTGGTCAGTGCCCTGGCCGAACGAGGCTCCACCGAGGAAGGCCGACCCTGCATCATGGCCGTGGGTGACGACGACCAAAACATCTATGCGTGGCGCGCGACCAACAACCAGTACATCGAGGACTTCCTCACGGACTACCACGCCGAGAACGCATACCTGGTGGAAAATTATCGTTCGAGCGGATACATCATCGCGGCCGCCAATCATTTGATTGGTTGCAATTCGCAGCGTCTCAAGCAATTGCGGCCTATCACCATCGATGCACGACGCCTGGGGGACGCACCCGGCGGTCTGTGGGAAACGTTGGACCCGCAGCGCCGTGGGCAGGTGTTGCGCCTGTCCATCGACACCGGCGACCGCGACATAGGCAACCGCCAGGCGCAGGCCGCCATGCTGGAACTGAAGCGGCTGCTGGAGCTGGAGCAAGGCGCATGGGACGGTTGTGCGGTGTTGTCACGTGCCCACCAGTTCCTCTGGCCAGTCCAGGCATGGTGCGAGCAGGCCGGTATCCCCTATCAGCTGGCGTCGGACAAGGATGGCGGCGTGCCGCTGAGTCGACAGCGGGCCTTCGTGGCGGTGGTGGATCTGCTTGGATCGCGCCAGCAGAACCTGACCGCCCGGCAGGCGCTCGAGCAGGCGCGATCAGTGCTCGATGAGCACTGGAGCGTGTTTTTCGAGGAGGCTTTCGAACAGCTCGAAATGGATTCGGACGATGTCGAGCTGCCGAATGGGAAAATTGTCGATTGGCTGTACGACTATGCCCGGGAGATGCGTCAGCAACCGTGCAAGGGGCTTTACCTAGGAACGGTCCACTCGGCCAAAGGCCTGGAGTTCCGCCATGTCGTCCTACTCGATGGCGGCTGGAATACCCAGGCCAAGACGCTTGACGATGAGCGACGGCTTTATTACGTGGGCATGACGCGCGCCGAGCAGACATTGACGCTGTGCGAGTTTAACGCCAGTAACCCCTTCAGTGGGTGCCTGCCTGCGAGCGTGCCGCGCCTGGCGGTCAGCGCCCCTCATCAACCGGCGCTGGATACCCGGTACCAGCAGTTGAGCCTCAAGGACATTGACATTGACCACCCCGGGCGCAAACCGGGCCAGCATGAGATACATGAAGCCCTGCGCAAGATCAGGCCGGGCTCGCGTTTGCGCCTCCAGCACGACGGTTTGCGCTACCTGATGCTGGACGAGGCGGGACGAGAAGTGGGCAGGACCGCGCAATCCTTCAAGCCTGGTTTCGCGGTCGAACAGTGCGAAGTTGCCGATATCGTGGTCCGCTACGATGAGGACAGCAAGGAGGAGTTTCGCAAGTGGCTCAAGTGTCAACGTTGGGAGCTGGTGGTGCCGCGAATCAGCGGCGTACCGCTACAGGATTGACCGCAGCCGCGTTGATCCATGTGTCTGTTCGGGCAGGCTCAACCTGCCTGCGAGCGACGTAGGATCGACGCCAGCGCCAGGGTCAGCGCGACTGCCAATCCCATGGCCAGGCTGATGGTCACGCCAACCCCCAGCCGCTCCAGCAGCCCCGCCAGCGCCAGGTAGAACGCAATCACCCCCACCGCGCCGATCGCATTGCCCCTGACCATCGCCGCCATCCCGGCGCGTCCGCCCTGCACATGGGCGAACACCACCAGCGGCCAGGCAATCACCGGAATCGGCGCCAGCATGCCGCTGGTGGCCGGCCCCAGCCAGCTGGCCAGGCTGGTGGTGACCATCAGCAGCGAGGTGGCGGACACCATGCGCAGCGGAATCTCCCAGTACCGGTGCCGGGGGCGGGCGAGCGTGTCGGGCCTGGGCTCGCGGCCACTGGCGCGGATCAGCACGCCGATCAGCAGCAGCGCCACGGCCACCGACAGGTACAGCCCACCCCAGTGGGTGAAGGCATAGGCCGCCAGGCCATAGAACAGTATCGACAGCGCGACTGCCGGGGCGATGCCGAGTCTGCGCGTGGCGAACAGGTAGAAGGTATAGGTGGCCTGCACGGCCGCCAGCCCACCCAGTGCGCCGGGCACCGCGCCCAGGGCGAAGGCCGTGCCTTGTTCCAGGCACAGGAAGGTCATCACCAGGGCCGAGGTGATCGGCAGCCCGGACAGCAGCCCGCCGAGCAGCCCACCCCAGCGCCGCGAGGCAAGGGAGATGGCCCACATCAGCAGCGGGGTGACGACGAGTTTCAGGTAGAAAAGGGTCATTGCACGGGGTTCCGGTTTTGCAAAGGTGCGCCCGCCGTCGGCATTGGGTGGGGCGCGGATCAATCAGCCGCGGCTGGCTTCCAGGGCCTGGGCGAGGTCGGCGATGATGTCGTCGCTGTGCTCGATGCCGATCGACAGGCGTACCATGTCGCGCGGCACGCCGGCCTTTTCCAGCTCTTCGTCGTTGAGCTGGCGGTGGGTGGTGGAGGCGGGGTGGCAGGCCAGCGACTTGGCGTCGCCGATATTGACCAGGCGCACCACCAGTTGCAGCGCATCGATGAAGCGCGCCCCGGCGGCCTGGCCGCCCTTGATGCCGAACGACAGGATCGATGCCGGCTTGCCGCCGGTGTAGCGCCGGGCCAGTTCATGTTCGGGGTGGTCGGGCAGGCCTGCGTATTTCACCCAGGCCACCTGGTCGTGCTCCTGCAGATACCGGGCGACCTTGAGCGCGTTCTCGGTATGGCGCTCCATGCGCAGGGCCAGGGTCTCCAGGCCTTGCAGGATCAGGAAGGCATTGAACGGCGACAGCGCGGCGCCGGTGTTGCGCAGCGGCACCACGCGGCAGCGGCCGATGAAGGCGGCGGGGCCGAACGCTTCGGTGTAGGTGACGCCGTGGTAGGACGGGTCGGGGGTGTTGAGCAGGGCGAAACGCTCCTTGTTTTCGGCCCAGGGGAACTTGCCCGAGTCGATGACGATGCCGCCGATGCTGGTGCCGTGGCCGCCGATGTACTTGGTCAGCGAGTGCACGACGATATCGGCGCCGTGCTCGAACGGGCGGCAGAGAATCGGCGTGGCCACGGTGTTGTCGACGATCAGCGGCACGCCATGGCGGTGCGCCGCCTCGGCCAGCGCGGCGATATCGACGATGTTGCCCGCGGGGTTGCCGATCGACTCGCAGAACACTGCCTTGGTGCGCGCATCGATCAGCGCCTCGAGGGCGGCGATGTCGTCGTGGGCGGCGAAGCGGGTGGTGATGCCCATGCGCGGCAGGGTGTGGGCCAGCAGGTTGTAGGTGCCACCGTACAGCTTGGCCACCGAAACGATGTTGTCGCCGGCCTCGGCGACGGTCTGGATGGCGTAGGTGATGGCGGCCATGCCCGAGGCCACCGCCAGCGCGCCGACCCCGCCCTCGAGGGCGGCCATGCGTTGCTCGAGCACGTCATTGGTGGGGTTCATGATGCGCGAGTAGATGTTGCCAGCGACCTTGAGGTCGAACAGGTCGGCGCCGTGCTGGGTGTCGTCGAAGGCGAACGAGGTGGTCTGGTAGATCGGCACGGCCACCGCCTTGGTGGTCGGGTCGGGGCTGAAGCCCGCGTGGATGGCGAGTGTTTCCAGCTTCATGCGGTCGTTCCTTGAGCGTGGGGTGGAAGCGCCTGAGCATGGGCTGGGGCAGCGCTGGCGGTCAAGGGTCGAGGTTCAGCGTTGCGCCGAGGGCACCTGGCGCCGTTGTGTCTCCTCCTCGAGATAGCCGAGCAGCGCGGTCACTTCGGTTTCGCCCAGGCGCATGTTGGGCATGGCCAGCTGGTTGTACTGCGCGTACAGCAGCATCGCCAGCGGGTCTTTCTCCGCCAGCATCCGGTCCGGCTCCATCAGCCAGCGTTTCAACCACGGTTCCTCGCGCTGGCGGGTCACCCCCAGCAGGTCCGGTCCGATGCCACGGGTGGCGCCGGGCTCGGCTTCGCCCAGGGTATGGCACGATGAGCAGCGGGTACGGAACAGTTGTTCGCCAGTGCTGGGTGGGCGGATGTCGGGGGCCTGGGTGTAGTCGCGGCGCTGGGTGCTGGCGGTCTTCCAGTTGTGCAGGCTGTTGGCCAGGCGGTCGGCGAGGATGTATGGGCTTTCGAAGGGCGAGGCCTTCATCCAGCGGCCGGTGGCCTGGTTGCCGATGATCAGGCTGAGGTTGTGGTCCTTGCTGCGGCCGTTCTCAAGGCCCTCGATGTACAGCCCGAGGCTGCGACGCAGTTGCTCGATGTCGGCGGCTTCGCCGGTGAGCAGGGTCCAGCCGGGGCCGATGGCGAACTTCTCGGCGTAGCGCTTGAGGGTGGCGGGGGTGTCGTTGTAGGGATCGATGCTGATCGAGTAGATGAAGATGTCCTGGCCGACGCGCTCGCCCAGCAGCTTCTGCACCTGGCGCAGGCGGGCGGTCTCCACCGGGCAGGAGTCGCCGCAGCCGGTGAAGATGAAGTTGATGGCCACCACCTTGTCCTTGATCAGGTCGTCGAAAAAGCGCACCTGCCTGCCGTCCTGGGTGAGCAGGGGGATGTTGGGGAAGTAG
>NZ_QJRP01000056.1 GCF_003205295.1 Pseudomonas mosselii | reverse complement strand
CGAAGCCTTGTTCCAGATTGAAGCCTGCGCCTGCGTAGCGACAGGCCGGGGCATCGCCCGTACGCGGGACGATGGCATAGCGCACCGGCAGGATGGGCACGCGTGGGCTGCAGGCAGGGCCGGAGGTGGCGCTGCCGACGGCGGTTTTAGTCATGGATGGATTCCTTGATTTGGACCAGTGCGTGCAGCTCGCGAAGACGGGCCTGGGGCGACTCGTTGAGGTTGGTGTAGATCTTCGTTGCCTGGTCACTGCTCATCAGCCACATGTGCCCGGCCATCAGCCTAATGAACTGACCTGCGGTTTCCTCGTCGCGAAAGTAGAGTGACTTCAGCTGCGGCAATAGGGCTTCAATCCATTCCCTAATGGCGGCTAACGTTCGGGCGGCATGGGGTGGCATGGCCAAGACTTCGTGCGCCAGCGTGAGGATGAAGTGTTCGCGTATACCTGCGTGCAGCCGCCCCATTTCATGCACGCGAAGGCGCAGCGGTGCTTGCGATATCAGGCGGGCAGTGGTCGGGGTGCGTTCGTGTGTTTTCCATTCGTGGGCCGGCCCCCAGTTGACTCGCCAGGCGAGTGACGACACAGGCCCAAGCCAGGTGGCGCGATGATCGTCGTCCAATGCATCGAGCCAGGCTGCAAGATGATCCGGCTTTAAATAAAAAGTGGCTGCTCCCTGATCCGGGAGCGTGACCTGAGTAAGGCTGGTGAAGTGGTCCGCTAGCACGGCAAGGCAAGCTTCGCTATCCAGTGCTATGGCCCCTCCAGCGGGCATCCAGGTTGTGATTGCATGGGCAAGCAGTTCGGGCGCTTCTGAAACATTGACCATCAAAGGGCCAAATTCGTGGCGGTCGTCCAGCGCGCTGCGCTTCCATAGCCATGCATGTTGAGTATTTCGGCTGACGTTATGGATGAGGTCGAGTACTGATGGGGCATAGGCCGGCACTAATTCGCCTTCTTGCGGTATGGGCCGGTAGGCCCAGTACTCGAGCTCGCGGGTCATGAGCAGCAAAAAGCGATAAGGATGTCCGAGAGGTTCGCCGGACAGATGCGAGGGTGTTGTATTCATTGGACTGGCCCTTTGATACAGCGGCAGTCGGGCAACGGGCAGGTGCCATCGGGGCGCCGCCCGCATAGGCGGTCCAGAGGTTTGCCAGTGATGGGTGTGCTGCTGATGGAAAAGGGGTTGGTGCTACCGCTTGGAGATTGGAGCAGGACGCCGTTGATGTGTAGGTTCGGGCTGTCCAGGGTGATGCCCGTGTCATCAATCCGGATGGAGCCTCCAGGCCCTTGGATGATCACAGCTTCCGCTGTTCGAAGGTCGTAGCGTCGGGTGCGCCTGCGGATTTCCAGTCCCGCCTCCAGCTCTGCATGGCCCTCGACCTGCTGCTCAAGATTGCCGCCGACACTGATGTGGTGATTGGCTGTGATCTGGTCGTGGCGATGATTGCCGACGGCCTCTATACGGTCTTTGGCGATGTTTATTTTCTGATTTCGGCCTATATCGACAAACGTATCCTGGCCAATCCGGACCCGCTCATCATTGCCCACCGTTTGGCTGCGGTCATGCCCGATACTGAGCGTCTCGTCATGATCGACCTGTTCACTGCGGTCATTGCCGACGAAAGTGGTTTCGTTGTGTTTGACGACGTTGTTCTGGTCCTTCTGCGCATGGATAAATACCTCCTGCCGACCCAGCTCGTCCTCAAACCGCAACTCATTGAACCCATCTCCCTTATGGGTCTGGCTCTTGATGGTCATGCGGGTCTTGTGGTCGGGCAGGTCGTAGGGCGGCAACTGGTTACCGCAATAGGTGCGCCCGGTGATCATCGGCTGGTCGGGGTCACCGTTGACGTACTGGATGATCACGTCCTGGCCGATACGCGGGATGGCCATCGAGCCCCAACTGCCACCTGCCCAGCCCTGGGATACCCGGACCCAGCAGGAGCTGAACTCGTTGTTGTTGCTCTCCCGGTCCCAGGGAAAGCTGACCTTGACCCGGCCCCATTCGTCGCAATAGATCTCCTCACCGGACGGCCCGACCACGGTAGCCATGTGAGGACCGTCGACGCGGGGCTTTTTGAGCGGAGCAGGACGCCACTCGGTTCTGCCGGGTACCAGCTGAGCGGTTTGCTCGTAGTGCGTGCCCTGGTCGAGGCCAGCGGCTTCTTCCTGCAGACTGGTGAACTGGCTGCCCTTGTGAACCACGCTGTTCACGCGCCAATGCGCATTCAGATCATCACGTGGGTGGCCTTTGAGCGTGAAGCTGAGCCCAGGTTGCAGCCTGACGTCATCGCCCTGAACTTGTGCAATGCGCACATCATGGCGCAGGGCAGTGATCCGGTTTTCGGTGAACGGTTTGCCCACGGCATCGCGTTTGTAGCGGCCGGGATAGTCGAAGCGCTCGTACTCGGTGGACTGGTGATCCAGAAAAGGGCCGAAAGCACGGTGTTCCTGGCGATACGCCGGGTGAGTGAAGGTGTAGTCGCGCTGGACCTGTCGCGAGGTTCGGACCTGCTCGCTGTAGCGCAAGCGCCGCAGGCAAGGCCTGGCTTGATCGCCGCCACTGTTGGATTGATACAGGACGGTGTTGGGATCGATAACGTCCTCGCTATCGAAGAGGTCATCGTTGTCGGTCTTGAGCGCGCCATGGCTGATCAACCCAAGGGATTGCAGTTGATCCGTGATGATCAACTTATGCAGTTTTTCACTGTGCTCGAAGCGATAGACGAAGCCCTCTTCAGCCGCCAACCGGGCGATGAAGTCGAGGTCGGTCTCGCCCGCTTGCACGCAGAATTCGCGCACCTGGTGGTCCAGGCTCGCGCGAAGCTCGTACTGATCGATGCCCTGACGCTGGAGCATCAGTTCAATAATCTGCGGGACGGTCTTTTGCTGAAAGATGCGCCAGTTCGAGCGCAGTCCGGCGCGGGCCAGGATGGGCTCGACCAAGGCGTGGTAGTAGGTACGGTAAAAGCCGCTTTCACCCTGGCTGAATCGGCTGACCAGCCCATGCACGTGGCGCAGCGGACCTTTGCCATCCCAGATCGTGAATACGATGGGTTTATCCAGCAGTTGGCCGAAATCGATGTCGGGCTCGAAGCTGATCAATTCCAGTTCGAGCGTGAAAGGCGCGCTGATTTCTTCCTTGAGTTCAAACGACACCACTTCGAATTCGGCATTGCCAACGAGTGGCTCAAAGGTGTACCGCAAATCAGATTGGCTGGGCATGAAAAGTCCTTCCGCCGTCCGAGAGTTCAAACGCCCCCGGCAGGGCCTGCCTGCCAGGGATGTTCAGCCGGGTTAGACGATGGGTTTACGCCAGTCGTCGGAGCCTTCGGTGCCAGCGGTGACGTGTGTCCAGGAGATCTTGCGGTAAGACATCGATACCTCGATCAACTGGGTGAAGTCAGCGTTCTCCTTGTTTTGTGCATGAGGCAAGGTGGTGTTGATGTCGACGATGGTGGCGTCCTCCAGCTTGGTAGTGAAGAAGTGCTCCTGCTTGCCCTCTACCGAAGTGCGGTACCAGTTGACTTCAACGGTCGGCAGCATTTCGCCGCTGGACAGGGCCTGATACATCAGCGGTGTCGCCTTGTTCAGGGCGCTGGTGAAGATGAAGGGTTTGTGGACCCGTTGGCCTGCAGGTTGGCCGCTTTGCGGGTCGGTAGGCACGGTCACCTGGTGCTTGATCTCTTGCACCAGAATCTCGTCTTCGTGGCCCTCGACAAACACGTTGCCGACCGAATCGGAGGTGAAGGCGCCCGCGGTGATGTTGCCTTGGGTCTGGCCTTCGATCTTGATGTAAGCGGGTGTTGGCATGGCAGTTTCTCCTGCGTCCATGTGGATAAGCACGCGCATGAGCGGCAGCGTGGCCATCGGAATCGATGGGCTTTTTCAACGCGGCAAACGCCGCGTCAATTCGTTGAATACGGTTGTGCCGACTGCCGGCTTTTCATTGCTGCAAGATGCCGTTGAGCGACTGCAGCACCTCGCTGGTGATCAGGTGCAGGCGGTAGCTGTAGATGCCGTAGGCGGTGGCCATGGCGATGGCGGAAATCACCAATGGGCTCCACCAGGGCCATTGTCGATTCATGCGGAAGTTGCGCGGGGCAACGTTGGTGTAGGGGTCACAGACCGTTGTCGGCGTGGGCCCTCGTAGCTCACGGATGATTCCGTGGAGTTGGTGAATGAGGGTGTTCAGCGTTTCTTCGCCTTTGGGCGCGAGGGCGTACTTGCCTTTGAGTCCCAGGCACAGGGTGAAGTACATGAACTCCAGCACGTCCTTGTAGCGCTGGGGCTCTTGCATCAGGCGCGAGATAACGGTGAAGATCTTTTCGCCGCCGAACGTTTCGCTGTGGAAAATGCTGAGCAGGGGCTCTTGGCTCCAGTAACTGGTCTGCCCCCAGGGCCGCTCCATCACGGCTTCATCGATGAACAGGCAAAGGCCGTACGAATACGCCAGAAGTTGCGTGGTCTCGTAGCCATGCTGACGCATCTCTTGCTGGATGTTTTCAATCTGCTTGCGTACCTGTTGGTGCACTTCCTTGATGTTGGGCAGCGCATCGAGCGTGCGTAGACGCATGACCAGTCCAAGCAGTGGTGTGGCTGCGTCCAGCATCAGGTTGTCGTAGCCGCCCCGTAGCTGAAAGTCGGGATCGGCGGGGTAGCCCTTGTAAACAGGGGCGGGCTTTGGTGTGGTTACCTCGCAGGCCACGGCGCCAGTGGGTAAAGACTTTCCAAGCATCGATGGCAACTGCTCAGCTTGAGCTGATGCGGTTTCATTGCGTGCGAGGTGGTTCTCTTGCATCTCACTCACTCCTGATCGCCCAGAACTGCAACTCAAGCCCAGGGAACTCCCCCGCGATATGAATCCCGAAACCGTTGGCCGTCTTCATGCAGACCCAGGCCGGGTCGCGGCGGTCGAGCTCGAAGTAGCTGAATCCTGCATGGAAGGGCAGGTCGCGAGGGACCACAGGCAGCGGATGTAGCGCAATGCCGGGCAACTGCTTATGCACCAGGTCATTCAAGGTCTCCAGGGATGTGACCTTGGCTTTCTGCAGGAACAGCCGGCGCAATGTTGGCGGCGGCAGGTCCGCGCGCACGGCAAGAATGAAGTCCGCGTCATCGATCAGGCGGCGGTCTTCGAGCGTTGTCGTCATCACGCCGTAATCCAGCGCGTCCAGCGGCAGCGAGATGGCCCGCGGTTGCAGGACCGTACCCAGGGCGCGGCGTAAGGTGTCCTGCAGTGGCTTGAATGACGTGCGCAGAGCCGTGTGCTGATAGGCGGGGAATTCTGGAGGCAGCCGGCTTTCGTCGGTGAAGGTCACGAACTCGCCACAGGCCTGGCTCATATGCAGGTACAACTGCTCGGGGTGTGTCTGCCCCTGCCTGGCCAGGTGCTGGAAGCACGGCCACCAGCGGTTCATGGCCTGCAGCAGGTTGAAGTCGCGGATGTCGGCAATACCGGACTGGCCCGATGCGCCTATCCGGCTAGCCAGGTTGCGCGAGCGCTCGCGCAGGGTATTGGTGATCTCCTCGAGGTAACGCTGGAGTGCCGGCACCGCCCGTACCGAGACGCTGGTCGGGTAGAACCCTTCATCCAGTTGCAGGCTGCCATCGGGTCGGCGCTCCAGAATGCGTGTCATGGCAAGGCGGGTGTAAGCGCTGCTGTCATCGGCCTTGCGTTTGAGCTGAAGGTTGGGCACTGCCAGATCGACCTGCGCCAAGTCGCCGTCGGCGCTATGGGTGTCCTTGATTTCCTGAGCCTGTGCGCTGTAGCGGAAGTTGGCGGCATTGTCGGGCCAGCTCACCTCTCGGCCACCCTCGGTGCGCAGTGGCAGGCAGAGATAGATCTCGCTGTCTTTCGCGCCGTTGTCCTCGATTTCCAGCGGCGGCGGCGGTGGCAGATCTGCCGGGATATCGAACACCGTGCCGTCCGGCATGATGCCGCGTGCGCGGGTGATGGCGATCTTGCCCAGGCTCAAATATTCGTCGTTCAGTTGCAGTTCGCTGAATCCATAGAAAGCTGCGTTCAGGCTGCCAAGGCGTTGATGCAGGGCCGCTTCAGCGGCACGGCCAGCCTGCTGGAAATGCTGCGGTTTGACGAACAGACCTTCAGGCCACAGGACGGGATTACGTGAACTCATGAGCGCTCCATGTCAGCGTGAGTAAGTGAGAAGGGCAGGGTTGCAGGCGCCATCAGTCCTCCTCCTTGAGCAGGATCTGCGTGTCGTTGAGCAAGACCGACAAGATGATGTGTTGGCCGCGCGGTGGAATGCGCAGTACCTGGCTCCAGGTCGCGTTTTCCTGGTGGCGGTAGTCGGCGATCACCGCGATGAACCGGGTCTCGGCCTCGATAGCGGCAAACGGAATGAACTTGAAT
Source organism: Pseudomonas mosselii (assembly GCF_003205295.1). Classification (GTDB taxonomy): domain Bacteria; phylum Pseudomonadota; class Gammaproteobacteria; order Pseudomonadales; family Pseudomonadaceae; genus Aquipseudomonas; species Aquipseudomonas mosselii_B. Next base: position 12,993 of record NZ_QJRP01000056.1, on the reverse strand, counting down.
TGCCCGGGGCGTAGCAGGTAGTCGTCATCACGAATGTAGGTGCTGCGCAGCACCTTGGCGGGGTCCTTGTCCAACAGCTCATAAATGCTGTTGCGCAGCAGCGAGTCGTCGCGCAGTTGCAGGATCTTGATGGCCATTGGGGTGGCGGCCGGCTCGGGGGCCACTGTGGTTGTACGCGGTAAGGTCAGCACCACATTCGAGTCTTCGTAGTGGCCCGGCGTACTTTCCTCCAAGGGAGAACGAGCCGGCTCATCGGCCTCGTCCTCTGGCAGTTCGACGGGCGAGAAGGCCGGGAATTGCTCGTGAAGAAACTCGAGCAGGGTCCCGACTTTCTCGGTCAGGGCATAGGGGTCGCCCGCGCTCAAGCTGACCGCGTAGGGGCTGGGTTCCAGGCTGCTTTCTTGCTCAGTCGCTGCTTGCAGGCTGTTGGGGTTGCTGTTGAGCGTGGGGCTGGCGTTGATGCTGAACGCGATTTCGGTGGGCTGATCCTTGGTCGCACCGACGGGTATCGAGGGGTCCATCGCCACTTGGCCCATTTTGCTCAGGGCGGTGCAGCCCGAGAACCCGATCAGTGTTGCCAGAAGACCGGCCATGAGTGAATGACGCGTCATGAGCGTTCTCCTGAGATCAGTCGATCCAGCGGGTTCTCTTGCACCAGCCGTGTCACTGCTTCCAGGGCAGCCAAGGGATCGTTGCCTGTGCCCGGATCGAAGACCGAGCAGATCTCAGCGACGACTGGGGCAGCCGTGGGCTTGTGCAGCCAACGCTGCGCGGGTGCATCCAGGATGAGTCGCTCGAGCACCCGCAAGTCAGTGTTGAACAACTCTTCCAGGGAACGGGCATCAGCTTGTGAAAGCTGAACCAACAGTCGATAAGCGCCAACACGTAGCCGGTCACCCTCGAGCAAACGCCTGGCCGATAGCGGCCCCAGGCTAGCGAGGTTGTCGTTCAGGTAGGTGCGCTCGCAGCGGTCGATCACGCAGAAGCCGCCTTCGATCCAGCGGATCTCGCAATGGATCGGCGCCACGCCCTGCTCACGATCATTGATCAGCCACGTGGTTCCCGCGCTGCCGACGGTACCACCTGCACGATCGAATTCGTGCCGGGCGGTGACGTTGTGCTGCAACTGGTCGAGGTTGGTGATGCTCAAGATCAAAGTGCTCATGAGCGCCCCCGGAACCGCACGACGGGGCTGATCTGGCCGTGGCGGTCATCGACGAAGCTGGTCCAGCCCAATTGGGCGCCATGGCTGGGGTGCAGGCAGAAGGGCGACAGCGCGTGCTGCTTCAGCCGCAGCTCCAGGTCGTAGGCCAAGCCGTCGCGCAACAGGAAGTCGATCAGGGCACGCAAGCGGTTGAAGTTGATGCCGCTGGGCAGCAGGTCACGCAGCTGTGCCTGGTCGAGCTCGCTGATCACGATGGTGAACTTGCTGCTGCGAGTCCGCGTGCGGCTGCCGACCATGAAGGAATTGCCCAGCTCACCATTGTTACGGCCAAGGCTTACCTGTTGCTGGATTGTCGTAGGTACCAAGCGGGTTTCGAACTCGCGAATCTGCACCTGCTTCAGGTCGAAGCAGTGCGCGATGATGCCGGCGACGGTGCCCGGTGCGCGGCTGCGGCTGGCGATGACGCCGGCGAAGCTGAGCAGCCGGCTCCAGGGCAACGCCGTGTCGCCACGCAGCTGTTTGTCATTCAACCCGAGCAGGGCAAAGATGTACTGGGAGAATCCATCGCTGGCACCCGGCTGGAAACGAATGTAGTAGCGGTACTTGCGCCAGATGCGGTGTAGCAGGCTGAGCAGGTAGTGATTGAAGAAGTCGAAGAACGCCGGGCGCACGCCGATACCCTGTGCATGCTCGTATGCCACCTGCTCCAGGTAATAGGAGGGCAAAGGCGAATCAGTGCCGTGCAGGCCCATGAACGTGGTGCACACGCGATAGCGATCTTGTGCCTCGGGCATGCGTTCGGCCTTGCAGATGTCCGAAACGGGGAAGCTCAGGCGCGGGTCGCTGCCAAGCCGCACGCGCAGGCGGGCTTCTTCGCTGGGCCAACGGGGTTCAAGATCGTCTCCGTGAAGCCCGTGAAGGCGCTCGAGCAACTGGTAGAAGTTGTACCGGTGCGCGCCCGCGAGCAACTTGTCGGCTAGATCAGCGGTTGCTTGCCGGTCTGGATGGGCCATGTGTAATGCTCGTTGTTGGTGATGTTGATCACTTCCAGCTGATGGAAGGAATTGATGCTGGCGTACAAGGCGAAGAAGTGCGCGAGCACACAGCCGAATAGGTACAGGTCGCCTTCGCAGAGGAATGCGGCCTGGTCGAGCTTCAGTTGCGTGCGCAGGCCGCGAATGGGCTGCCCTTTGATCAGCCAGTCCAGAGGCGCCGTTTGGATATCCCGGATGCCGTCGAGGCGTTTGCGGGTGGTGCGTGTCTGCTGGATGTCGTGCAGGGCCGCGAAGTCATAAGCGCGAATAACCGCTTTCAATGGTTCGGCTGAGAGCAGCGACAAGTAGTTGAGCGACATGTTGGATATCAAGGCCCATTGCAACTGGCCGTCCAGCACCGGCCGATAGGGGCGGGTCGGTGCACAGATATTGGTGTAGGTGGTCAGCGGCGGGGTGACTTCGCAGAGCACATTGATGTCATCGATGCCCAGAGCCAGGGGCAGATCGCGGTTGGTGCAGGTCAGGTCGATGGACGCCGTTTCCAGCTCACCGATATAGGTATTGGCGTCGGCACGTACGAAGGCGATGCGATGCGTGACGCCATCACCCCGTAGTGAGTCTTCGAGGGTGTAGCGGTAATACAGCGCCGTGCGCCCTTGAACATGCTCGATCTCATGGGCGAACGATTCGAAGGGGCGGAAGGTTCGCAGGTGTTTACCAGTACTTCCGTCGTTTGTCGTACGGGTGCTGATCACCTGATCGACACTGAAGATTTCGTAGGCGTGGCGCTCGGCGCCTTTGGGTGTGAGTTCGACCTGGGCGGCCTCGTTGGAGAGGTCAATGGGGTCGGCGCTGTGCTTGAACAGGTTTACCGCAGGGGCGCAGAACAGGTTGAAATCCGCTTTGCCAATGCGCAGCGAGTCCGGTAGCTGACGGGTGAAGTGGAATTCCAGACCCACTTGCTGAGTCGTCTGACCAGGCCAGATCTTCTCCAGGCCTGTCAGGGCGAAGAAGTGAAAGCGCTCAGGAAAAATGAAGTATTCCTGCAGGATCCGGTAACCGTCGAAGACGTTCTGCGGATAAGGCAACAACGCGTCGTCCGGGCTGAAACCTGGGAAGACGATGCTGCTGGCCGGCAGCCGGCGAGCCTGACCATTGATGGTCACGCTGACATGGCTGAGATAGTGAGCGATCCATAGGTACAGTGTGCGCGCTGTTCGGGTGGTACCGCTCAGGTGAAAGTCGAGGCTGGTGCATTCGAGCGTATTCAATGGGCGCTCGACCAAGGTGTGTAGGTCGATGCGAACCACTGAACTGTCGAGCGTTTGGGTTGAGCCCACCGCGTCGATCTCGAACGGATGAATGTCCACGGCGGTACAGGTGCGGAACTCACAGGGAATTCCGTCGACAGGCTTGGAGAACAGGCGTGCCCCCCTTGGCACGCGTTGCGACTGGCTGAGCGCCTGTTTGCACGGTGTGAACTGGATGATCGTGGCGCTCGGCAGCGGGCGAAGGTAGTTGGGCCACAGCAGTTGCAACATGGGGTGCGTCAGCTCTGGGAGGTCGTCCTCCAACTTGAGGCGCAGCTTAGCCGTCAGGAAGGCGAAGGCTTCCATCAAGCGCTCCACATCGGGGTCGCTACCCCGCTTGCCCAGCAGCCGGGCAAGTTGTGGATTGTCCTGGGCGAAGTCGTCCCCAAGTTCATGGAGGTAGCGCAACTCTTCGCTGAATCGATCTTTGAGCGACATCGATTACCTCACTCGGGTATGGCGGTTATGGCCGTTGACCAGCAACTCCAGTTGCAACTGCTCCGTGTGGTTATTCACCTGCACTTGGCAGTCCAGCCTGAAATGCAGCTCCTGAGGGGCGTGACAAGCGGGCACGGCCTTGAGTGAACGTACCTGCACGCGAGGCTCGAAACGCTGGATGGTGCGGCGTATGTCGGCGCTTACTTGTTTCAGGAGGTCGCCACTGCTCACGTCATGCCCGTTGAAATCGCGCAGGCCGAGCTCAGGGCTGCTCTGTGAGCAACCCTGGCGAGCGTTGAGCAGCGTTTCCAAGTGGCGCTTGATGGCGGCGAACTTGTGGGACGCGTTCTCTTGCCTGGACGGCGCCCGGATTACGGACTGATCGGCAACCAAGCGGTCGAAAAATCCGCTCATTGGGTGTCGAGCCGGCCTACCAGGGAGATCTCGAAGTTCGCGCCCATGTATTTGAAGTGCGGGCGTACTGCGAGCGAAACCTGATACCAACCCGGATCGCCGGCAACGTCTGAAACCTCGACCTTCGCAGCACGTAGGGGACGGCGGCTGCGCACGTCGGCCGAGGGATTTTCCTGGTCGGCGACGTACTGCTTGATCCATTTGTTCAGCTCGGACTCAAGGTCGCGGCGCTCCTTCCAGCTGCCGATCTGCTCGCGTTGCAGCACCTTGATGTAATGGGCCAGCCGGTTGACGATGAACAGGTAAGGCAACTGTGTGCCCAGCTTGTAGTTGGTTTGAGCCTGCAAGCCTTCCGGGGTCTTGGGGAAGTTCTTCGGTTTCTGTACCGAATTGGCCGAGAAGAACGCGGCGTTGTCGCTGTCCTTGCGCATGGTCAGTGCAATGAAGCCTTCTTCGGCCAGCTCGAATTCCTTGCGGTCGGAAATCAGCACCTCGGTTGGGATCTTCGCTTGCAACTGCCCAAGCGCCTCGTAGAGATGCACTGGCAGATCCTCCACGGCGCCACCGGACTGCGGGCCGATGATGTTCGGGCACCAGCGGTAGCGGGCAAAGCTGTCGTTGATGCAACTGGCCAGCAGGAAGGCGGAATTGCCCCACAGGTAATTGTCGTGTCGCCCGTCGATACTTTCTTCGTAGTTGAAGCTTTTGATCGGCTGTTCCTGGGGGTGGTAGGCCGAGCGAAGCATGAAGCGTGGCCCGGTCAGCGCTGTGTGGCGGGCATCTTCGCTCTCGCGGAAGGCGCGCCATTTGGCATGTCGCGGCCCTGCGAAAATGTCTTTGATTTCCTTCAGGTTTGGCAGCTCTTCAAAGCTGCTCAGATTGAAGAAATCGGGGGAGGGGGCGGCCAGGAACGGGGCATGCGACATGGCGCCGACAGAGGCCATGTAGCTCAGTAACTTTATGTCTGGCGAAGAGGGGCCGAAGTTGTAGTTCCCCAGCATGGCCGCCACCGGCTCACCACCGAACTGCCCATAGCCTGCGGTGTAAACGTGTTTGTATATACCGCTGCAGGTGATATCGGCGGCATTGTCGAAATCGTCGAGCAAGTCTTCTTTGCTGACATGCAGGACTTCAAGCTTGATGTTCTCGCGGAAGTCCGTGCGGTCCACCAGAAGTTTGAGGCTGCGCCACGAGGATTCGAGCGCCTGGAATGCCGGCTGATGAAGAATGGCATCCATTTGCTTGCTGAGCACTCGATCCAGCTCTGCAATCATCTGGTCGACACGGTGTTTATTGATTAGTTGATCTGAATCATCACTTTTGAGTATCTCTGCAATAAAGGCCGATACGCCTTGACGAGCGACTTGATAGCCCTCTTGAGCGGGCACTAGTTTTGTTTGCGCCATGATCTGATCGAGCAGAGTGGCATGGCTCAATGTCTCGCCAGATAGTTCAGCGGCGAGGGAGGTGCTGGTTGGCTTTGGCATGGGGACGCTCCGTTGTCTCAGTCTTCTTTTGGCGCCTCAAGCACCAGGTCCAATTCTTCGGCGAGTTGTTTGCGGGCCTGCTCGTTGTTCAACAGGTGCTGCAATTGCTTGCGGAAAGCAGGCACGTTTCCCAGCGGACCTTTCAGTGCCACCAGCGCCTCACGCAGCTCCAGAAGCTTGCTGAGCTCTGGTACTTGGCGGGCGATGCCGTCTGGCCCGAAGTCATTGATCGATCTGAACTGCAGGTTGACCGCCAGCTCCGCGTCGGCGGCCGTGCTGAGCATGGAAGGTACCGACATGGCCAAGCTGACATCGGCGTCGTTCAACACGTTGTTGAAGGTGTGTTTATCGATACGCATGACCGATCGGTCTTCCAGCGAACGGGTGTCATCCAGGCCGAAGTCGCCCATTACCAACATCTTGTGCGGCAGCTCTACTTCGGCCTGTTCATCGCCGGTGGCGGGTACGTATTTGATGTTGATGCGTTCTTTGGGTGCAACCGATCCTGTGGATTTTGCCATCGCAGAATCTCTCCGTGTTCTTAAGAATTGTCCGTGTTGGGTTTTTAGTTGCGAATTAGTGTGTGGGAAGTTTCCTATTTGCTTGTCGGAGGTATAAACAAAGTGCGGGGTTGATTGTGTGTCGCGTAAAAAACATTGCGCTTGGTTTTGTCATGTCGTCGAGTATGAAAATGTAAGAAAATATTTGTTTGTTTGCTGCTGTTCCGATGGGCTAGGCTCTTGCCGTTTGCGGGAATGTGAGTGCCTGAGAGGGCTGTTTCAGATCCGATAATTTGAATAGGTCATATGCACTATATGAAAGGTATTTACTTGCGATGCTTGGTAATAAAACTTGTGGCGTAAGTCTTTGGCTGGTGCTCGGGTGTATGCCAATACCCGTGTATTCCGATCAGGATTGCTCGCGGATCGTGTCCAACCTTGAGCGTTTGGCGTGTTTTGATGAAGCCGCCGGAACGCCTGCACACTCGGTGCCCATGCAGTGGTCGCCGCCAGAACAGGACTCACCCACGGTGCGCCGGGTGCTGACTCACGAAGCAGGACGCCATCCCGACGACCTGACGTTTCGACTCACGCCTGAAGACGACGGGCTGACGATCTCTGCACCTGCAATCGGTTCGGCTGCGTCGCATCACTACCTGGTGATCAGTTGTTTGCAGAACATCTCCAGGCTGCAACTGGTCGCCGCGCAACCCATTGATGCTGGTCGGGTGACGGTGCGATTGCAGGGGGAGCGGAGCACCACCGTCGCAACCCCTTGGCAGGTGACGGAGAACGGTCAGGTACTCGATGCGGGCCGGGGCTTGCCCGGAATCGAGCAGATCAAGCAACTGATTGGGGCCCATCGCATTCAGGTCCAAAGCGACAACCCCTCCATTGATGGATTGGTCTTCGATGCTCAAGGCCTGGACCCGCTCATCGACGAGGCGCGCAAAACATGTCGCTGGTAGCAGAGGTCAACGCACAGGAAATTGCCCGGCTGCTCGCACCCATCGATGCGCAGGCACCGGTCGGTCTGTTCGATGTGGAGGACGAAACCTACCAGGCCATTGACCAGGAAATGGTCAAGCTGGGCGGGCTGCAGGCATCCACCATCGACTGGGCCTATATCGAGGAAGCGTCACGACAGTATCTGGCGCAGCAGTGCAAGCACTTGCGTATCGTCGCGCACCTGAGTGCTGCGTGGCTTCGCAGTGGATGTTGGGAGCGATGGGGTTTTACCTTCGCGTTGCTGGCCGGCATGGTCGAGCGCTATTGGGAGGTTGCGCATCCAAAGCCTGGCCCCAAAGGTTTCCTGGGCAAGCGCAAGCTGGTTGGCCTTGTGCTCGATCGCTTGAACGAAGCGCTGCCGCGCCTGGACCGCTACACATTCACCCCTGCTCATGCGGCCGTAGCTCAAGAGGCATTGCAGCGCCTGCAACAGCAGCAAGCCGTTGCTCATTTGGATGGAGCCTTTCTGAAAGATGTAGATCGACTGCTGCGCAAGCAGGCGGAGCAGGCCAGCGGTGCTGGCGAGCCTGCTGCGGCGAAGTCGTCGGCAGCGGCCAACAAGTCTGCACCGCTGGCCGAGGTCATTGCCACCCCAATGCCTCGTGTGTCGTTAGGCAACGAGCGCGAATCACGACGGGCCGTGCTGGCCATGGCCGAGATGATCAATCAACAAGACCCCTACGACCCGACGGGCTACCAGTTGCGTCGATTCGGCCTGTGGGCCCATATCCAGGCGGCGCCTCAAATCAAGCAAGGCAATCGCACGGAACTGATGGCGGTGCCGCTGGATATCGCCAGCGACTATGAAGAGGCGATTGCTGGCACCGCGATCGACGCGGTGTTGCTTCAGCGGATCGAAAAGAGCGTGACGGCTTGCCCCTTTTGGGTACGCGGCAGTTTCCTCGCGGCCAGTGCGGCGACACGGCTGGCGATGGGGGAGGTAGCTGAGGCAATCCGCGCAGCGACTGCCCGATTCGTCCAGCGCATGCCCGCGCTCCAGCAGTTGTGTTTCAGCGACGGCAGGTCGTTCGTGGACGATCAAAGCATGGCTTGGCTCAGAGGCGCAGCTGGGCAAACGCAAGCCGAATCTGCCCACGAGTTCGCAGGCCTGCGCGAAGAGTTGGCCGGTCAGTTGGACGCAGGTGGTGTAGAGCCGGTTTTGCTCAAGTTGCAGGCCATGCAGGCGGACCTTCGTGCTCCGCGTGAGCGCTGCCATACCACCGTCATTGCGGCCGATCTCTTGGCAGCGCGAGGCGTGTCCTGGCTGGCTCAGGACCTGTGCGCCAGCGTCGCACGGACCATGCAACACACCACGGCCGCCGTTTGGGAGCCAGAGGTGTTTCAACGACTGCAACAGTTTGCCTCTGCTCATGTGTTGGCTGATCAGAACAAGGACTAGGACCCCCATGAATCAACTATGGAATCTATTGAAACGTTGGGGTTTGCCCCTGATGACTCGGATCGGCCTGGCCATGCCGCTGCTGCTTGTGCTGGGTACCGTGCTGATGCTGGTCGCCATCTGGTGGCTCGGGCCGCAGTGGATGTGGCGTGAACAGCACCCGCTGGCCAGCATGGCGCATCGCAGCTTGGCCAGCCTGGTGCTCGTGCTGGTGCCGCTGTTGTGCTGGCTAGTGGTGCTGCGCAGGCGATACGTTGGCCTGCAGGCTGAGCGCAAGCAGGCGGTGGCCGCTGAGCTGGACAGCGTATTGCCGCTGGTTCAGGCGCAAGAGAAAGCCTTGGACCAAGGACTTTCGCGATTTCTCGATGGCGCAGGCGGGCGACGTGCATTGTATCGATTGCCCTGGTACTTGGTGATAGGCGACCAGCATGCTGGCAAGACCAGCTTCATCGATCGCACAGAACAAAGCTTTTCCCTGACCCGAATCGACAAGGTACGGGCTCGGGGCAGGCAGGCCCAAGCGCTGGCCTTTCCGATAGGTTGGTGGGTCAGCAATGATGCGGTGATCATCGATCCGCCAGGGGCGTTCATCAGGCAGGAGTCGCTGGCAGGCTCGCCCGTCGACGAATCAGCCACACAGCAAGTGCCACCTGCAACCTCGGCCAGGCTGTGGCAGCACCTGCTGGACTGGTTGTTGCGCAGCCGCAGCCAGAGAGCCCTCAATGGCATATTGCTGGTAGTCGACTTACCCGCGCTATTGCATGGCACACCCGAGCAGCGCATTGCCTTGGCGCATGTGTTGCGCGCCCGTCTGTACGAGGTCGGTAGTCAATTGGGTTCGCGGCTGCCGCTGTATGTGGTGCTGACCAAGTTCGACCTGTTGGACGGGTTCGACCAGTTCTATGCCGGGCTTTCCGTCCCCATGCGGGAAAAAATGCTCGGTTTCACGTTCAAGCTGGATGCGATCGGTACGTTCGACGCTTGGCTGGAGGAGTATGGCGATCACTACGAACAGTTGATCAGCCAGCTGTTCGAGCAGGTGGTGGATCGGCTCGATGCGCTGGACAGTGCTGGGCAGCGCGCGCGCCTGTTCTCATTGCATGCCCAATTGATCGGCTTGCGCCCAATACTGCTGGCATTCCTGAAAGAAGCGCTGGCTAGTGATCGCTACACCACGCCAGCCTTGGTACGTGGGGTGTACTGGTCCTCGGTCATCCAGCAAGGTGACATGCTCAATGCGTTCGTGCGCGAGGCCGCGCAACCCTACAAGACGAAGCTCCCTCTGTTCGAGGGTAAGGCGCAAACCAAGGCGCTGCCGTACTTCATCCAGCATGCGTTCGGGCGCGTCATCTATAAGGAAGCCGGACTTGCTGGGGATAACATCAAGGTGGCACGCAGCAAGCGCCAACTCCTATGGGTGGGCTCAGGGGTAGGCATGCTGGCTTTTTGTGTCGCCATCGCCGGCTGGCAGCGCTTTTTCGACATCAATGGCGACAAAGCCGCCAACGTGCTTGCCAAAAGCAGGGAGTACAGCCATCACGAGGTGGACCAGCGTCTGGATCCTACCGGACGCAACCTGCTGGAGCCGCTGGACCAGATTCGCGATGCGGTATCGGTTTTTGGCGACTACCGCGCTGCATGGCCGGGTGTTTCCGATTTTGGCCTGTATCAGGGGCGCGCTATAGGCCCGCGTGTCGATGAGGCATATCTGAGCTTGCTCTCCAAGCGGTTTCTGCCGGCCTTGGCCAGTGGTGTGATCGATGCCATGGATGCGGCGCCGCCAGGCAGTGAGCAGCAAATGGCTGCCCTCAGGGTTTACCGCATGCTGGAAGACCGTCAGAACCGCCGCACCGAATGGGTCGAAGAGTGGATGGCCCGACAATGGCAGCAGAAATTCCCTGGCCAGGGGCAACTGCAGCGCGACCTCATGCGGCACCTTAAGTACGCCTTGGCCTACGCCGATACCGACCTGCCGCAGTACAGCCAACGTGTCGCCGTGGCGCAGGCAGCGCTGCGCAAGGTGCCGCTACCCGAGCGGGTTTACGCCGGCCTGAAACAACAGGCCGGGGAGCAGTTGCACACCGGGTTGGACTTGCGTCATCAGGTTGGGCCTGCCTTCGACGTGGTGTATCAGCCGTCCATGGGCGCCAGGAAGGGTAATGATGTGCTGTTAGCGCCGATGCTCACTGCCAAAGGTTTCAAGGAGTACTTCGAGCCACGCAGTCAGAGCTTCGCCGATTTGGCGATGATTGACCAATGGGCGCTGGGCGAGCGTAGCCGGCTCGATTATTCGAACGCCGACAGGGAGGCGCTGAGCGAACGGCTGCGCAACTTATACAGCGCCGATTACATTGACAGTTGGCGCCGTGCCCTCAACGCTTTCAGCGTGGCTGATTTCCGTGACCTGGACCATGGTGTCGCGATCCTGCAGCAGTTGACGGGGCCTGCGGCGCCGCTGCATCGATTGCTCGATACGGTAAGGGACAACACATCGCTCTCATCGACTGGCGTTGTTGAGGTGACAGATGAAGCCAAGACAGTGCCACCGACAAGTAGTAAGCCTGAGCATCAGCAGGCGTGGACTATTCAAAGGGCCTTTGCCGGGCTGAGCGCGATGCTGCAGGCAACGGCAGAGAAGCCTAGCTACTACGATGAAACCCTGGCTGCTATCGCAGCCGTGCACGACTACGCCAAGGCGGTGCAGGACAGCCCGGACCGAGGCAAGGCTGCTCTGCAGGCCGTGCATCAGCGTTTCTCGATGACCGGGCATGACCCCATCGGCACCTTGCAACGGGTATCCACCGGCTTGCCTGAGCCGATCAACCACCAGGTCCGAAAGGTGGCTGATCAAACGGCGCAGGTATTGAACGTTGAAGCCCTGCGCGAGTTGGAACGGCGCTGGGACGCCGAGGTGTACAGCTTCTTCCAGCAGCGCCTGGCAGGTCGATACCCCTTCGTGGCCAGGGCGCCCGACGCGTCCCTGGATGACTTCGAGGCGTTCTTCGGGCCGAAGGGCCGGCTGAAGCAGTTCAATGAGCAGTATCTGAAGGTGTTCCTGAAGGACAACCTCGAAGCCCTGCAAACCGGCCAGCAGGGGCAGTCCCTGATCCGCAGCGATGTGATCGAGCAGTTGGAACTGGCAGACCGCATTCGCGAAACGTTCTTCGATCAGCGCGGCAACTTGAGTGTGCAGTTCAGTATCGAGCCGTTAGGGCTGAGTGCGAACCAGCGTACCAGCCTGCTGGATCTGGACGGTCAGTTGATTTCCTACACCCATGGCACGAGCCAGATCACCGGCATCATCTGGCCCAATACGCTTGGGCAACATGTGCGTAGCAACCTGACGCTGCTCAGGCAGAACGGCAACAGCAGCAGCCTGGAGTACCGAGGGCCATGGTCCATGTTTCGCCTGCTCAGTCGCGGTTCGCTCAATGGGCGGACGGCGACCAGCGTGGATCTGAGTTTCAGGACTGGTGATGGTGTGATGCGCTACCGGCTCAGCGCAGAGAAGGCCTTCAACCCAATTACTCAACAACCGTTCAAAGGCTTCCGCTTGCCGCGCGGGTTGCTGCAACAGCCATCCAGGGTGACTCTGGTCGGACAGACGGACGCACCTGTCATGTAAGGAGTGGGCGATACAAAAGGAAGAGCGAGTACAAGCTTTGCATACTGTACCCAGGCCATCGAACAACTTGAGGCTGGGATGCGCACCGTGCGCAATCCGATCGTCGCAGGAGGAGAAGTGATGGAAGAAGAGGTACTCGTTGGCCTTGCAACCCAGTGCAGGGACAAAATGCAGCAGAGAGGTCACCGAGTGATCGAAATGCTCAGTCGCGAAGCGACGCTGGTTGCCGAAATCGCTTCAATGCGGGCACAGGTCAAGCTTGCCCGGCAGGAGGTTTATGCTGGACACAAGGATCTGGATACCCAGTGGCTGAGAAGGATCAACTACGCAATCATCATGACCAAGAAGGAATTGGCTGGCCTTCGGGTTGATCGTGGCTTAGCACAGTATCAGCAGAAAGAAGAGAGGCGTAAGTTGAATCTGTTGACCCAGCTATCCGAGCAAGCGTTATTCGTGCGCCATGCCAAGTGCCTCCTTGCAAAGAAGGCCTTCGAAGAGATTCGCGCGGCAGTTCGTAGCGAGGTGTGTAGTGGTCAACTCATCCCGGACACGGTTTTGAGTTTTTCTTCTGCTTTCGCTGGAGCCAGTCCATCGTTGAACTGATGCGGCCGGATCCAGTTGTAGTGGCCCATTAGGTATTGGCCAATGTCTC
>NZ_QJRP01000055.1 GCF_003205295.1 Pseudomonas mosselii | reverse complement strand
GCCGTACCCCCGCAGAAAGGAACCGATCTCATGACCACCCCCGCCCTAGACATCGCCGTAATCGGCGCCACCGGCACCGTCGGTGAATCCCTCGTCCAGATCCTCGAGGAAGTGGCCTTCCCGGTCTCCACCCTGCACCTGCTGGCCAGCATGGAATCCGCCGGCAGCAGCGTCATGTTCGCCGGCAAGAAACTGAAAGTCCGCGAAGTGGACAGCTTCGACTTCACCCAGGCGCAACTGGTGTTCTTCGCCGCCAGCCCCGCCGTGAGCCGCAGCTTCGCGCCCAAGGCCATCGCCGCCGGTTGCGCGGTGATCGACCTGTCCGGCGCCCTGGACGGCGCCACCGCGCTCGTCCCGGAAGCCAACGGCGAGCGCATCGCCGAACTCGCGCGGCCTGCACTGATCACCAGCCCGAGCGCAGGCGCGGTGGCCTTGGCGGTGGCGCTGGCGCCGCTCAAGGGGCTGCTCGATATCGAGCGTGTGCAGGTCAACGCTTGCCTGGCGGTTTCGGAGCAGGGCAGGGAGGCCGTCAGCGAGCTCGCCCGGCAGACCGCCGAACTGCTCAACGCACGCCCCCTGGAGCCGCGCTTCTTCGATCGCCAGGTCGCCTTCAACCTGCTGCCCCAGGTCGGCACCCCCGACGAACAGGGCCACACGGCCGTGGAGCGCCGCCTGGTCGGCGAGCTGCGTCAGGTGCTTGACCTGCCGCAACTGAAGATTTCCGTGACCTGCATTCAAGTCCCGGTGTTTTTCGGCGATAGCTTCAGTGTCGCCGTGCAAAGCCGTAATCCGGTCGATCTGGCGGCCGTCAACGCTGCGCTGGAGGCTGCCGACGGCATCGAGCTGGTCGAAGCGGGGGATTATCCGACGCCGGTGGGTGACGCAGTGGGCCAGGACGTGGTCTATGTTGGTCGTGTACGCCATGGTGTCGATGAAGACCAACAGCTGAACCTGTGGCTGACCACCGACAATGTGCGCAAGGGCGCGGCGCTGAATGCCGTGCAGGCGGCACAATTGTTGATAAAACACATGGCGTAAAAGATACTGCGAGCAATTTTGTCCTGCACCGCGCAAAGGTTTTCGGGACGCTTCATACAAGGGAAGAGTTCATGCTTCGAATTCGCAAACTGGTTCTGGCCATCGCGGCAGCCTCGGCGCTGTCGTCCGGCATGGCGAACGCTCTGGGGTTGGGCGAGCTGACCCTCAAGTCGGCGCAGAACCAGCCGCTGGATGCCGAGATCGAACTGCTCGACGTGCGCGACCTCACCGCGGCGCAGATGGCGCCCAGCCTGGCGTCGCCGGAAGAGTTCGCCAAGGCCGGGGTGGCCTTCCCGCCGTACCTCGAAGACCTCACGTTCACCCCGGTGATCAACCCCAACGGCAAGAGCGTGCTGCGGGTCTCCTCCAGCAAGGCGCTGCCGGAGCCGGTGGTCAAGTTCCTGGTCCAGGTCATGTGGCCCCAGGGCCGTCTGCTACGCGACTACAGCGTGTTGCTCGACCAGGCGCAGGCACAGGGCAGCCAGCCGACCCAGGCCAATATCAACCCGCCGGTCAGCGCGGGCAGCTACACCACCAAGCGCCGCGACACCCTTTGGCAGATCGCCGCGCGTAACAGCAACGGCGGCTCGATCCAGCAGACCATGCTGGCCATCCAGGCGCTGAACCCGGATGCCTTCATCGGCAACAACATCAACCAGCTCAAGACCGGCCAGGTCCTGCGCCTGCCCGATCAGCAGCAGGCACAGAGCATTCCCCAGGCCCAGGCCAACCGCGAAGTGGCCGAGCAGTACGCCGCCTGGCGCGAAGGCCGTCGCCTCGGCCCGCGCGCACGGCAACTGGACGCCACCCGCCGTGGTGAGGCCGGCGCCGCGCCGGCACGCATCGCCCAGGGCGACAACCTGCGCCTGGTGGCGCCGGGCGGCAAGGGGGCGGCCGGTGAGACCAAGGCGCTGGGCGACAAGCTGGCCGTAGCCCAGGAAAGCCTCGACACCAGCCGTCGCGACAACGAAGAACTCAAGAGCCGAATGGTCGACCTGCAGAGCCAGCTGGACAAGCTGCAGCGTCTGATCGAGCTGAAGAACGACCAGCTGGCGCGCCTGGAGGCCCAGGGCGCAGCGGCGCCGCAGCCGCCGGTCGGCGCGCTGCCGGGCGAGCCGGCGCCGGCACAGCCGGCGGTAAACGCCCAACTGACCCCGGCCGAACCGGTAGTCGCCCCGGCGCCTGCCGCCGCCGACACCGCGCCGCAGGATGTGGCCGCCGAAGCACCGGTCAGCGAAGAGCCCGGCATGCTCGACCAGTTGCTGGGCAACCCGCTGCTGCTGGGCCTGATCGCCGGCTCCGCGTTCCTGGTCTTGCTGCTGTTGCTGCTGCTCCTGGCACGCAAGCGCAAGGCCCAGCAGGAAGCCGAAAAGCACCTGCGCATGGCGCGTGCCCTGGCCGAGGATGGCGAGCGCGGCCCTGACCTGGAGCTGCCGCCCAGCAGCTTCGAAGGCCTCGACGTGTCGGCGCCGACCGTGACCCTATCGCCAGCGGTGGTGGCGGCCTCGGCCGCTGCGGCCGTTGCCGCGGAAAAGCCTGCGGCCCCCGTCGAAGCTGCCGCGCCGGCGGTCGATCCGCGTGCCGCGCTGCTGGCCGAAGTGGACGACAGCCTGGCCCGTGGCCGTCTCAACCATGCCGCCGACCTGCTGGAGGCTGCGGTGGCCTCCGAGCCGCAGCGCAGCGACCTGCGCCTGAAGCTGATGGAAGTCTATGCCCGCCAGGGTGACCAGGACGCCTTCGCCGGCCAGGAGCGCAAGCTGGCGGTCAATGACGCGAACCAGGCCGAGGTCGCCGCGCTCAAGGAGCGCTTCCCGGCCATGCTGGGTGTCGCGGCGGTGGCGGCAGGCGCTGCCGGGGCTGCTGCCCTGGCCGCCGAGCTGGATGAGCAGTATGTCCAGGACCTGCTGCAGGACAAGGAGCTGGAGCTGGGCGAAAGCGCGCCGGAACTCGTCGTGGAGCCGGAACCTGAGCCTGTCGTGGCGGCCGAGCCGGAACCTGAGCCTGTCGTCGAAGAGGCCGACCTGGACAGCGCCTTCGACCTGAGCCTGGGTGATGACCTGCCGGTAGATGATCACCTGGACATGGCCGGTCTTGAGGATCTGGTTGTCGAGGCGCCCGAGGTCCAGGCCGAGGCCGCGCCTGCGCCTGCGCCTGCGGTTGCCCAACCCGATGCCGACGACGACTTCGAGGCTTTGCTTGCCCAAGCCCAGGCGACGCCGCAGAACGTCGACGACCTGGCCGAATTCGACCTGGATGTCGCCGAACAGCCGGTGGCCCCGGCCGGCAGCGAGGAAGCCCCGGTGGACGTGGCGGCGGAGCTGGCGGCCTTCGAGGCCATTCCGGAGTTCGACCCGATCTCCGAGCTGGAGCTGCCCGAGGACTTCGACCTGTCGCTGTCGCTGGACGACGACTCGCCGGCGGCGAAGAACTTCGCCTCGGAACTGGACGACGTCAACGCCGAACTCGACAAGCTGTCGCAGAACCTCGATGTCCCGGCAGCGGCGCCTGAGCCACAGTTCACCGCCGAGGATGCGGCACTGGAGCCCGAGCCGCTGGACGACCTGGACTTCGACTTCTTCTCCGGCGCCGACGAGGTGGCCACCAAGCTCGACCTGGCTCGCGCCTACATCGACATGGGCGACCACCAGGGCGCCCGTGACATCCTCGACGAAGTGGTCAAGGACGGCGATGACAGCCAGCGCCAGGAAGCCAACGAGATGCTCTCGCGCCTGGTCTGAGGCGACGTTGCACCGCGCGGGGCAAGCCCATTCCCACCTAACACGTGGGAGCGGGCTTGCCCCGCGATCATTTCGGCCCCTGCACGGTTTGCCGGTATACTCCCGCCTTTCGTTTCAGCATCAGGTTTGCCGCTCTTGGACATCATCGACACCGCCGCCGCCGAATCGGCTGCCGAAGGCTACACCCGCATCGCCCTGGGCGTGGAATACAAAGGCTCGCGCTACCGCGGCTGGCAGCGCCAGGCCAGCGGCGTGCCCAGTGTCCAGCAGGCCCTGGAGCAGGCGCTGTCGACGGTGGCCAATGAGCCGATCTCGGTGATCTGCGCCGGGCGTACCGATGCCGGCGTCCATGGCTGCGGGCAGATCGTGCATTTCGACACCCGCGCCGTGCGCGACGAGCGCGCCTGGACCCTGGGCACCAACTTCAACCTGCCTCACGACATCAGCGTGGTCTGGTCGGCGCCCATGCCCGCGCATTTTCATGCCCGCTTCAAGGCCACCGCGCGGCGCTATCGCTACGTCATCTACAACGATCCGATCCGCCCGGCCCACCTGGCCGAGGAGGTGACCTGGAACCACCGCCCGCTGGACGTCGAGCGCATGGCCGAGGCTGCGCAGTACCTGTTGGGCACCCATGACTTCAGCGCCTTCCGCGCCAGCCAGTGCCAGGCCAAGTCGCCGATCAAGCACATCCACCACCTGCGCGTGACCCGTCATGGGCGGATGATCGTACTGGACGTGCGTGCCACCGCGTTCCTGCACCACATGGTGCGCAACATCGCCGGCGTGCTGATGACCATCGGCGCCGGCGAGCGCCCGGTGGAGTGGGCCCGCGAGGTGCTGGAAGGGCGCAACCGCCGTGAGGGTGGCGTGACCGCGCACCCATATGGCCTGTACCTGGTGCAGGTGGAGTACCCGCAGGAGTACGCGCTGCCGCAGCGTTACATCGGCCCACACTTTCTTAGCGGCTACGAGGCGCTGGCGGACTGACGGGGCACGGGTCATTTGCTACCATCGGCGCTTTACCGATCACTCAAGGTTCGCCGTCCATGAGCAACGTTCGCAGCAAGATCTGCGGGATTACCCGTATCGAGGACGCCCTGGCCGCGGTCGAGGCCGGCGCCGACGCCCTCGGTTTCGTCTTCTATGCGAAAAGCCCGCGGGCGGTGGACGTGCGTCAGGCGCGGTCGATCATCGACGCGCTGCCGCCGTTCGTGACCACCGTGGGCTTGTTCGTCAACGCCTCGCGTTGCGAGCTCAACGAGATCCTCGAAGTGGTTTCCCTGGACCTGCTACAGTTCCACGGCGATGAGACCCCGGCCGATTGCGAGGGCTACCACCGCCCCTGGATCAAGGCCCTGCGGGTGCGCCCCGGGGATGACCTGGAGGCCGCTTGCCGCCACTACGCCGGCGCCCGCGGCATCCTGCTGGACGCCTATGTGCCGGGCGTGCCGGGGGGAACCGGCGAGGCCTTCGACTGGTCACTGATTCCGCAGCGCCTGAGCAAGCCGATCATCCTTGCCGGTGGCCTGTCGGCCGACAATGTCGCCCAGGCCATTCGCCAGGTGCGCCCGTATGCGGTGGATGTCAGCGGCGGCGTGGAGCAGGCCAAGGGCATCAAGGATGCGGCAAAGATCGAAGCCTTCATGCAGGCGGTGAAACACGCGTGAACGCGGATGTGACGGCTGGCCGCGCGCCATCGTCCATAGCTTTCGCAGCCCGGTGCTGCCAGGCCGCGCCAGAGCGCGGGGCGTACCGGGGAAGAATTGGAGGTGGGGCGGCCGGTGGCCGGTCCATCGTCGCTTTACAGAAGAATTTGAGCTCAAGGGCAGGGCGGGGCCGCGCAGGTCTCCCCGGCCAATACTGGAGAAAGCAAGCATGAGCAACTGGTTGGTAGACAAACTGATCCCTTCGATCATGCGTTCCGAGGTGAAGAAGAGCTCGGTACCGGAAGGGCTGTGGCACAAGTGCCCGTCCTGCGAAGCCGTGCTGTATCGCCCGGAGCTGGAAAAGACCCTCGACGTCTGCCCTAAGTGCAACCACCACATGCGTATCGGCGCCCGCGCGCGCATCGATATCTTCCTCGATCCAGAAGGCCGTGCCGAGCTTGGCGCGGACCTGGAGCCGGTCGACCGCCTGAAGTTCCGTGACGGCAAGAAGTACAAGGACCGCCTGACCGCGGCGCAGAAGCAGACCGGCGAGAAGGACGCGCTGATTTCCATGAGCGGCACCCTGATGGGCATGCCGATCGTGGTCAGCGCCTTCGAGTTCTCCTTCATGGGCGGCTCCATGGGTGCCGTCGTCGGCGAGCGTTTCGTGCGCGCGGCCAACTACGCCCTGGAAAATCGCTGCCCGATGGTCTGCTTCTCCGCCTCCGGTGGCGCGCGCATGCAGGAAGCGCTGATCTCGCTGATGCAGATGGCCAAGACCTCCGCCGTACTGGCACGCCTGCGCGAAGAAGGCATTCCGTTCATCTCGGTACTGACCGACCCGGTCTACGGCGGCGTTTCCGCCAGCCTGGCGATGCTCGGCGACGTGATCGTCGGCGAGCCGAAGGCGCTGATCGGCTTCGCCGGTCCGCGGGTGATCGAGCAGACCGTGCGCGAGAAACTGCCCGAAGGCTTCCAGCGCAGCGAGTTCCTGCTGGAACACGGCGCCATCGACCTGATCATCTCCCGTGACGAGCTGCGTCCGCGCCTGGCTCGCCTGCTGGCGCAGATGACCGGCCAGCCGACCCCGGAAGCGGCCAAAGAGGTCGCCGCGGTCGCGTGATGAACCAGCGCAGCCTGGGCGACTGGCTCGCCTACCTCGAACAGTTGCATCCCTCGGCCATCGATATGGGCCTGGAGCGCTCGCAACAGGTGCTGGCGCGCCTGGGGTTGGGCAAGCTGGCACCACGGGTGGTGACGGTGACCGGCACCAATGGCAAGGGCTCGACCTGCGCCTTCGTGGCCGCGCTGCTGCGCGCCCAGGGGCTCAAGGTCGGGGTGTACAGTTCGCCGCACCTGCTGCGTTACAACGAACGGGTGCTGATCGAGGGTCGCGAGGCCAGCGATGAGCGCCTGTGCGAAGCGTTCGCCGCGGTGGAAGCTGCACGCGGCGAGATTTCGCTGACCTACTTCGAGATGGGCACCCTGGCGGCGTTCTGGCTGTTCAAGCAGTCCGTACTGGACGCGGTAGTGCTCGAGGTCGGCCTGGGTGGACGGCTGGATGCGGTCAACCTGGTGGACGCCGACGTGTCACTGGTCACCAGCATTGGCGTCGACCACGTCGACTACCTGGGTGATAGCCGCGAGTCGGTGGCGTACGAGAAGGCGGGGATCTTCCGCCGGGGCAAGCCTGCGCTGTGCGGTGACCTGGATCCGCCGCAGCCTTTGCTGGACAAGGTGCGCGAGCTGGATTGCCCGTTCTTCCTGCGCGGGCGTGATTTCGACCTGGATAGCAGCGTCGACCACTGGCATTGGCGTGGTCGCCAGCTCGACGGTTCGCCCGTTGAACTGAGCGACCTGCCGTTGCTCGACCTGCCCATGGAGAATGCCGCCCTGGCCTTGCAAGCTTTCCTGCTGACGGGCCTGCCGTGGGATGCCGGCACGGTTCGCCAGGCCTTGCTGGACACGCGTATCACCGGTCGTCTCGACCGGCGCGAGCTGTTGCTGCAAGGCAAGCGCGTGGAGCTGTTGCTGGATGTCGGCCATAATCCGCACGCTGCCGAGTACCTGGCCCGCCGGCTGGCGGCACGCCCGGTGAAGGGGCGGCGCCTGGCGGTGTTCGGCCTGTTGGCCGACAAGGACCTGGCCGGTGTGCTTGCGCCGTTGCGCGATCAGGTCGCCGACTGGGCGGTGGCGCCGCTGGACACGCCACGCAGCCGCCCGGCCACGGAGCTGGCGGATGCCTTGACGAACCTCGGTGCGACGGTGAAGTCTTACGCCAGTGTCGCGGCTGCCCTCGAAGGGCAGTGCGCCCAGGCGACGGCGGATGACCAGATCCTGCTGTTCGGTTCGTTTTTCTGCGTCGGCGAGGCCCTGGCCTGGCTCGAGCGGCAGGTCCCCGAGGATGGAGTAGATGGCAGTGCTGGATAAAGGGATGAAACAGCGCATGGTCGGTGCGCTGGTGCTGGTGGCGCTGGCGGTGATCTTCCTGCCGATGTTGTTCACCCGCGAGGACGAACTGCGCCAGGTGCGTGTCGAGGCGCCGGAGGCGCCGGCCGTGCCCAGTCTGCCCCAGGTGCAGGTGGAGCCGGTCCAGGTGCCAGAGCCTCAGCCGTTGCCGGAGCAGAGCGAGCAGCCGCCGGTAGTGGTCGACGAGTCCACGGCGCCGGTGACGGCGCCGAGCCAGCCCATCGCGCCGGTCGCGACCGTGGCGCCACCCGTGCAGCCCAAGCCGCAGACACCGGTGCCGACGCCGCCGGTCGCCAAGGTGGAGGCGCGTCCAGTGCCTGCGCCGAGCGTTGCGCCAGCTGCCAAGCCGGCGGCGCCGTCGAAGATCGATGCCAACGGCCTGCCGGTGAGCTGGTCGATCCAGTTGGCCAGCCTGTCCAACCGGGCCGGTGCCGAGAACCTGCAGAAGACCCTGCGCAGCCAGGGCTACAACGCCTATATCCGTTCGGCGGACGGCATGAACCGGGTATTCGTCGGGCCGCTGATCGAGCGCGCCGAGGCCGAGCGCCTGCGTGATGTGATCAATCGCCAGCAGAACCTCAAGGGTATCGTGGTGCGCTTCCAGCCGGAGCGTGGCTGACGCCTGCTTGTCGACACCAAGCGCCGTCCCTGTGGGAGCGGCCTTGTGTCGCGAGAGGGCTGCAAAGCAGCCCCAGGATTTCAGCGCCGAAGCGGACATTGCCGGGGCTGCTGCGCAGCCCTTTCGCGACACAAGGCCGCTCCCACAGGTGCGCGCAGGATTTTGCAGGTGTGGGATTGCCCCGCGAGGGTTTTCAAGTCCCTAAAGCTGTCCCCGGAGTCAGCCCGCAGCCCTTCAAACGCCTGACATTCCGCTTACTCCAAGCCCCTGGCTCTGGTAAAATGCGCCGCCTCTAACGTCGGCAGGCAACACCGTGGCATTTACCTGGGTTGATTGGGCGATCATCGCGATCGTCGCCATTTCATCACTGATCAGTCTCAAGCGCGGCTTCGTCAAGGAAGCCTTGTCCCTGCTCATCTGGATTGTCGCCGGTGCGGTGGCCTGGATGTTCGGCGGCTCGCTTGCGCAGTATCTTGAAAGCTATATCCAGATGCCTTCAGCGCGGGTCATTGCCGGCTGTGCCATTCTTTTCGTCGCCACGCTGCTGGTCGGGGCGATGCTCAATTTCCTCATCGGCGAGCTGATCCGCGTGACCGGGCTGTCCGGCACCGATCGCTTCCTCGGCATGGCCTTCGGCGCCGCGCGCGGGGGCTTGCTGGTGGTGGTGGCGGTCGGGCTGCTGAGCCTGGGGCCGGTGCAACAGGATCCGTGGTGGCAGGAATCGCGCCTGATACCACAATTTCTATTGGTAGCCGACTGGTCGAAGAACCTCATACTCGGGTTCAGTGGCCAGTGGATGTCCAGTGGGGTCAGCGCACCCGTTGACCTTCCGTTCAAGGAGCAGCTGCTCGGGCCGACCAAGCCCTGAGCGCTCTTCACTCAAGTTTCATCAAAGTAGGGGTTGCGTCGCATGTGTGGCATCGTCGGTATCGTCGGTAAGTCGAACGTCAATCAGGCGCTGTATGACGCGCTTACGGTCCTCCAGCACCGCGGCCAGGATGCTGCCGGTATCGTGACCAGCCATGACGGCCGGTTGTTCCTGCGCAAGGATAACGGCCTGGTGCGCGACGTCTTCCAGCAGCGCCACATGCAACGCCTGGTCGGCAGCATCGGCATCGGTCACGTGCGTTACCCGACCGCCGGCAGCTCCACCTCGGCCGAGGCCCAGCCGTTCTACGTCAACTCGCCCTACGGCATCACCCTGGCGCACAACGGCAACCTGACCAACGTCGAGCAGCTGGCCAAGGAGATCTACGAGTCCGACCTGCGCCACGTCAACACCAACTCCGACTCCGAAGTGCTGCTGAACGTGTTCGCCCACGAGTTGGCCGTGCGTGGCAAGCTGCAGCCGACCGAAGAAGACGTGTTCGCCGCCGTTTCCCACGTGCACAGCCGCTGCGTCGGTGGCTACGCGGTGGTGGCGATGATCACCGGCTACGGCATCGTCGGCTTCCGCGACCCCAACGGCATCCGCCCGGTGGTGTTCGGCCAGCGTCACACCGATGAAGGCGTCGAGTACATGATCGCCTCCGAAAGCGTGGCCCTGGACGTGCTCGGCTTCACCCTGATCCGCGACCTGGCGCCGGGCGAGGCGGTGTACATCACCGAAGGCGGCCAGATGTTCACCAAGCAGTGCGCCGAGACCCCGAAACTGCAGCCGTGCATCTTCGAGCACGTCTACCTGGCCCGTCCGGACTCGATCATTGACGGCGTCTCGGTGTACAAGGCACGCCTGCGCATGGGCGAGAAGCTGGCCGAGAAGATCCAGCGCGAGCGCCCGGACCACGACATCGACGTGGTTATCCCGATTCCCGACACCAGCCGCACCGCGGCGCTGGAACTGGCCAACCACCTGGGCGTCAAGTTCCGCGAAGGCTTCGTCAAGAACCGCTACATCGGCCGTACCTTCATCATGCCCGGCCAGGCCGCGCGCAAGAAATCGGTACGCCAGAAACTCAACGCCATCGAGCTGGAATTCCGCGGCAAGAACGTGATGCTGGTGGACGACTCGATCGTGCGCGGCACCACCTGCAAGCAGATCATCCAGATGGCCCGCGAAGCCGGCGCCAAGAACGTCTACTTCTGCTCCGCGGCCCCCGCGGTGCGCTACCCCAACGTCTACGGCATCGACATGCCGAGCGCTCACGAACTGATCGCCCACAACCGTACCACCGAACAGGTGGCCGAGTTGATCGGTGCCGACTG
This sequence comes from Pseudomonas mosselii, assembly GCF_003205295.1. GTDB lineage: Bacteria > Pseudomonadota > Gammaproteobacteria > Pseudomonadales > Pseudomonadaceae > Aquipseudomonas > Aquipseudomonas mosselii_B. The sequence goes on along the minus strand of NZ_QJRP01000055.1, from coordinate 9,532 downwards.
GCTGATCTACCAGGACCTGCCGGACCTGATCGAATCGGTCGGTGGCGGCAAGATCAAGATCGAGCATTTCGATTGCGCGGTGTTCAACGGTGAGTATGTCACCGGCGATATCGACGAAGCCTACCTCGACCGCATCGAGCAGGCCCGTAATGACCTGGCCAAGGTGAAGACCCAGGCGGTCAGCGCGATCATCGACCTGTACAACAACTGATTTGGGAGCGACGGCATGACCGATCAATGGGATGCCGGTCGACTGGACAGTGACCTCGAGGGTGTCGGCTTCGACACCCTGGCGGTGCGCGCCGGTCAGAACCGTACACCGGAGGCCGAGCACAGCGAAGCGCTGTTCCTGACCTCCAGCTATGTCTTCCGCACGGCCGCTGACGCCGCCGCGCGCTTTGCCGGCGAAACGCCGGGCAACGTCTATTCGCGCTACACCAACCCGACCGTGCGCGCCTTCGAGGAGCGCCTGGCAGCCATGGAGGGCGCCGAGCAGGCCGTGGCCACCTCCACCGGCATGGCGGCGATCCTCGCCGTGGTCATGTCGCTGTGCAGCGCCGGCGATCATGTGCTGGTGTCGCAGAGCGTGTTCGGCTCGACCATCAGCCTGTTCGAGAAGTACTTCAAGCGTTTCGGCGTGCAGGTGGACTACGTGCCGCTGGTCGATCTGAATGGCTGGGAAAAGGCCATCAAGGCCAATACCAAGCTGCTGGTCGTCGAGTCGCCGTCCAACCCGCTGGCCGAGCTGGTGGACATCACCGCCCTGGCCGAGATTGCCCATGCCCGTGGCGCCATGCTGGTGGTGGACAACTGCTTCAGCACCCCGGCCTTGCAGCAGCCGCTCAAGCTCGGCGCCGACATCGTGTTCCACTCGGCCACCAAGTTCATTGACGGCCAGGGCCGTTGCATGGGCGGCGTGGTGGCCGGGCGCAGCGAGCAGATGAAGGAAGTGGTGGGCTTCCTGCGCACCGCCGGCCCGACCCTCAGCCCGTTCAACGCCTGGGTCTTCACCAAGGGCCTGGAGACCCTCAAGCTGCGCATGCGCGCTCACTGCGAGAGCGCCCAGGCGCTGGCCGAGTGGCTCGAGCGCCAGGACGGCATCGAGAAGGTCCACTACGCCGGCCTGCCGAGCCATCCGCAGCACGAACTGGCCAAGCGCCAGATGAGCGGCTTCGGTGCGGTGGTCAGCTTCGAGGTCAAGGGCGGCAAGGAAGGCGCCTGGCGCTTCATCGACGCCACCCGGGTGATCTCCATCACCACCAACCTCGGTGACAGCAAGACCACCATTGCCCATCCGGCCACTACCTCCCACGGCCGTCTGACGCCGCAGGAGCGTGAAGCGGCGGGTATCCGTGACAGCCTGGTGCGCGTGGCGGTCGGCCTGGAAGACGTGGCCGACCTGCAAGTCGATCTGGCCCGCGGCCTGGCTGCGCTGTGATCGACTGGAAGGGTGGCGAGCCCGGCCATAACGGCCGGGTGGCCCTGGTGACCGGTGCCGCCCGCGGCATCGGCCTGGGCATCGCCGCCTGGTTGATCTGCGAGGGCTGGCAGGTGGTGCTGAGCGACCTGGATCGCCCACGCGGCACCAAGGTCGCCAAGGCCCTGGGCGACAATGCCTGGTTCATCAGCATGGACGTGGCAGACGAGGCCCAGGTCAGTGCCGGGGTGTCCGAGGTGCTCGGGCAGTTCGGCCGGTTGGACGCGCTGGTGTGCAACGCGGCCATCGCCAACCCGCATAACCAGACCTTGGAAAGCCTGTCCCTGGCTCAATGGAACCGGGTGCTGGCGGTCAACCTCAACGGCCCGATGCTGTTGGCCAAGCATTGCGCACCTTACCTGCGCGCCCATGGCGGGGCGATCGTCAACCTGACCTCCACCCGTGCCCGACAGTCCGAGCCGGACACCGAGGCCTATGCCGCCAGCAAGGGCGGCCTGGTCGCCTTGACCCATGCCCTGGCCATGAGCCTGGGGCCGGAGATCCGCGTCAATGCGGTGAGTCCGGGTTGGATCGATGCCCGTGACCCTTCGCAGCGGCGCGCCGAACCGCTGAGCGAGGCCGACCATGCCCAGCATCCGGCTGGCAGGGTAGGGACGGTCGAGGATGTGGCGGCGCTGGTGGCGTGGTTGCTGTCGCGCCAGGCGGGGTTCGTCACCGGCCAGGAGTTTGTGGTCGATGGCGGGATGACCCGCAAGATGATCTACACCTGAGCTGTAACCTGTTGAGATGCAAGAGAAAGGGGCTGAGAGCCCCTTTTTTTGTCTGTCGCGCCGACCCTGTCGCTTGGTCAGCCCGCTCCCACGCGGTGGGCGTCTGGTTGTGGGGGCGGGCTGGCCCAGCGACAAGGCTGCCTTTTTTGCCCTTTTTGAAAAAAACTTCAATGGGGGTATTGACTTAGCATCGGTACCTGCGTAAATTTCGCGGCCTCAGCGAAGCAAACGCAACAAGCAACATCGCGGGGGTGATTAGCTCAGCCGGGAGAGCATCTGCCTTACAAGCAGAGGGTCGGCGGTTCGATCCCGTCATCACCCACCACTTCCTGAGACGTTCCTGGTTCAGTGGTTTCGAAAGAAGCACACTGGCAGAGAGGAACAGGACGCAAGTCCAGCTATGCGCGGCGGTAGTTCAGTCGGTTAGAATACCGGCCTGTCACGCCGGGGGTCGCGGGTTCGAGTCCCGTCCGCCGCGCCATTTTTCTCCAGATGGGTGCTTGCACCGGTCTGAGGCCGCAAGGCCAGATCCCAGTTTCAATCAGGCGCAAGCCTGAACGATACGCAGCGGTAGTTCAGTCGGTTAGAATACCGGCCTGTCACGCCGGGGGTCGCGGGTTCGAGTCCCGTCCGCTGCGCCATCTTCTGCCAAGAGCCCCATGAACGCTCAAGGCAACACGGAAAGGGCGATATAAAGTCGCCTTTTTTGTGCCTGGCTTTCGCGCCACAGCGCTTGAAAGCTCAGATCCCAGTTTCAATCGGGTGCAAGCCCGAACGATACGCAGCGGTAGTTCAGTCGGTTAGAATACCGGCCTGTCACGCCGGGGGTCGCGGGTTCGAGTCCCGTCCGCTGCGCCATCTTCGCCTCGAGGTCCCTAGAACATCTCGAAGCTACAAAAAAGCGACCCTCGGGTCGCTTTTTTCGTTTCAGCGCCTTGCGTGGTCACGGGCAAGGATTTACACCAAGCTGACAGAGTCTTCACCGATCAATGGTTTCAGCCACTGATCGATGTGTTGCACAATACGCCCCATTCGTTTCTTCCCGGAATTGGCAATGTCTAGATCAACCGTCTATGGCGCGCTCGGGCTGGCCCTCGTGCTGGCGGGTGTGTCCGGCTGTTCCTCGAAAAAGGCCGCCGTCTACGAGCACGAGAACTTCGATGACTCGGGCACCTTCTCCCGCAGTTTCGCCACCAGCGAGGCGGGCTCCTGCGAGGCGGCGCGGCGTGCGCTGCTCAGTCAGGGCTACATCATCACCAGCAGCGACGCCAACCAGGTCGCCGGCAACAAGAGCTTCCAGCAAAACGCCGAGAACCACCTGCAGATCAGCTTCAACATTACCTGCGTGCCGGACATGAGCGACAAGCAGCGCTCGACCATGTTTGCCAACGCCCTGCAGGACCGCTACACCCTGAAGAAATCCAACACCTCCGCCAGCCTTGGCGTGGGTGTGCTGGGTTCGGTGTCGATGCCAATCGGCTCCACCGACGACTCCATGGTAAAGGTCGCCAGCGAGACGGTTACCGCCGCGCAGTTTTACGACCGCTACTTCGCCCTGGTGGAAAGCTACCTGCCGAAGCCGAAGAAGCCGGAGAAAACCGAGCCCGCCGCCGAACCGAAGGTGGAAAGACCGGCCGCTGACCTGGGCTTGCCGGAGCCTGCGCCCGTTGCCCTGGCGCCCGCGGCGCAGCCTGCCGCGCCGGTCGCCGAGAGCGTGGCAGAGGCCCCGGCCCCGGTACCGACTCCGGTTGCCGCTGCCCCTGCCGCTGCGCCCGCGCCTGTTGCCGCTCCAGCGGCTCCTGTGCCGGCCAGCGAAGCCCCTGCGGCCCCGATTGTGGACGACAGCAAGGGCTCGCAACCTATCGCGCCGCCCGTCGAGCCGGCACCGATCCAGGTGCAGCAGGAAGCACCGGCAGTGGAGCAGGCCCCCGCGCCACTCTGACGCGTCGATAACTTCCCGGGCGCCTGCTACGTTTATCGTTCATAGGGCTGTAATCATTCCGTCATTTCGCTGGCTTAGGTTGGCGCAATGACTGAAGAACGATGAATGAAGGAGCGTGAAGATGGACGATTACCAGGAAGAACTGCTCGAGATCCAGGCCTATGAACTGGACCTGCCGGAGCCGGCCGACGACGCCACCGAGCTCTAGCCGACCTGCCGCTGATTGCGGCGAAACTCCCCGGGCGTCAGCCCCGTCCAGCGCTTGAATGCGCGCTGGAAGGCCTCGGCCGAGGCGAACCCCAACAGATAGGCGATCTCGCCGAAGGCCAGCTCCGTGTCGCGGATATAGGTCTCGGCCAGGTCGCGCCGCGTGTCGTTGAGCAGGTTGCGAAAGCGCGTGCCTTCCTCGGCGAGTTTGCGGCGCAAGGTCCAGGTCGGCAGTTGCAGGTGCCGCGCCACTTCTTCCAGATCCGGCTCGCGCCCACCGTTCAACAGCGGTCCCAGCAGGTGGGTGATGCGCTCGCCCAGGCTGCGCACGCGGGTGCGCTGGGCCAGTTCTGCTTCGCATAGCTGCAGCAGGTGCTGCCAGGTACTGGGGCAGTGTTGCGGGTTGGGCAGGGCCAGGGTGGCCTGGCTCAGGCGCAGCTGGTTGGCCGTGGCGCCGAAATGCACCGGGCCTGCGCACAGGCTTTGGTACTGTGCGGCGTAGGCGGGGGCGTCGAACTCGATTTCCAGGCGCTCGGCCTGCACCGGCCTGGCCGCCAGGGCGCCAAGCTGCGCCAGCCAGCCAGCCAGCAGCGAGTCGACCACGAAGCGGTTGTAGTCGTTGTAGGGGCTGATGGAATAGAACCGCAGCCAAGCGCCCTGGGCGTCTTCCTGAAAGCTCGACTGGCCCCGGTAGTTGGCGGCATACAGCGGCTCGAAACGCAGCAGGGTGCGGGCGGCATCGCCAAGGGTCGGGGCCTGGGCGGCGGCGACGCCGGCCAACCCGGCCTGGGCCAGGCGGCTCAGGCGCCCCATGTGCAGGCCCAGCGCCGGCTCGGCGGACAAGGCGATCGCCGCGTGTCCCAGGTGCATGTAGCGCGGGATCGACAGTCGCGCCCCCGGCTCGGCCAGGCGCCTGGCGTCGAGGCCATAGCGCAGCAGCAGGGGGTGCGGATCGTGACCGAGTGCCGTCAGCGCCTCGGCCAGGGGCTGGACGAAACCTACCGACAGTTCACCCAGGCGCACGCGGGGGCGGGGCATGTCGTCACAGCCACAGATTGAGCAGGCGCGCGCCGTGGCTGTCGTTGCCGACCCACAGCATGCCGCCCTGGCTGGCGAAGCCCTGCCCGTCGCTGCCCAGCTCCCAGAACTGGCCGCGCATGAACACGCTCATGCTCGGGGTGCCGGCGTTGGCGGCCAGGGGCAGTTGCTGCCAGGCGCGCTGTTCGCTGACTGCGCCGCGCTGCAGGGGCAAATCGGCTGCCTGGGCCTGGTGGCGGTTGCCGCGCCAGGGCGCCTGCCAGCTCTGTTTGCCGCTGAGAAATACCGGATTGGCGACCAGTTGCACCGATTGCGCGGCTAGTTGCCGGTAGTTGGCGGGGTACCAGCTGTCGCTGCCTATCAGCACGCCCAAGCGCCCGGCGGGGGTTTGCAGCACTTGCAGCGGATGCTGCTGGCCGTCGTGGATGTAGCGTCGGCTTTCGCTGTCGGGGTACTGCTGGTGCTGGGGCTGCCCGAGCACGGAGCCGTCGCTGGCGAACACCAGGCTGCTGTTGTACAGCGGACCGTTGCCGGCACGCAGCACGCCGTTCTCCACATAGGGAGCGGGCAGGACGATGGAGCCGGCGACCAGGGTGACGCCGAATTCCCGGGCCAGGTTGCCGAACACCTGCTGGTAGTCGGCGGCCATCTGCGCGGCCTTCATGCGCAGGTGCGCGTCCGAGCGGCGATCGTCGCCGCTGGCGGCAAGCATAGCCAGGCCGTATCGCAGCGGGTTGCTCAGCTCCAGCCACTGCCAGGCCTCGTTGCGCTGGGTGACCTGGTACAGCTCGCGTTTCTCGCCCCGGGCCCACAGCCAGGTGCCGATATGCTCCGGCAGCACTACCACGGTGCGTGGGTTGACCAGGCCCTGGGCGCGGGCCTGCTCAAGGTAGGCCGAGAGCTTGCGGTGCAGGCGCGAGAGGTTCTGGTAGTCCCCCGGATACAGCAGCGGCTCGACCCCCAGCAGGTTGCCGTGCTCGCCCGGCACGCCCTGGTTGAGGGCCAGTTCGATGCGCAGGTCGGACAGGTAATGCCCCTCCGGGCGCTGCAGGGTCCAGAAGCCGTAGCCGCAGAGGGCGGCGAGGGTGACCAGCGCCAGGGCGCCGGCAAGCAGTTTTCGCATGGAGTGGTCCAGCGCTGTGCAGAAGGAGTGTCCTAGGGTAGACCTGCTGTGCAGCAGGATCAATAAGTTGTCAGTTTCGATCATTGAGGGTGTTCAAACGCCTGTTTAATGTCGGCCTCAGACAAACGACGGGCCCCGCCGCCACGGTAGAGGCGCCCGCATTCCGTGATCACGCCACCTGTGGAGTCCATCCATGGCTACCGACCGTTACCCGCACCTGCTGGCCCCTCTCGACCTGGGCTTCACCACCCTGCGCAACCGCACCCTGATGGGCTCGATGCACACCGGCCTCGAGGAGCGCCCGGGCGGCTTCGAGCGCATGGCCGCGTACTTTGCCGAGCGCGCCCGCGGCGGCGTCGGGCTGATGGTCACCGGTGGCATCGCGCCCAACGACGAAGGCGGTGTGTACTCCGGTGCGGCCAAGCTCAGTACCGAGGAGGAGGCCGAGAAGCACCGGATCGTCACCGAGGCGGTGCATGCCGCCGGTGGCAAGATCTGCCTGCAGATCCTGCATGCCGGACGCTATGCCTACAGTCCGAAGCAGGTGGCGCCCAGCGCCATCCAGGCGCCGATCAACCCGTTCAAGCCCAAGGAGCTGGACGAGGAGGGCATTGAGAAGCAGATCCACGACTTCGTCACCTGCGCAAGCCTGGCCCAGCGTGCCGGCTACGATGGCGTCGAGATCATGGGATCGGAAGGCTACTTCATCAACCAGTTCCTCGCCGCCCACACCAACCACCGCACCGACCGCTGGGGTGGCAACTACGAGAACCGCATGCGTCTGGCGGTGGAGATCGTGCGCCGGGTACGCGAGGCGGTGGGGCCGAACTTCATCATCATCTTCCGCCTGTCGATGCTCGACCTGGTCGAGGGCGGCAGCACCTGGGACGAGATCGAGCTGCTGGCCAAGGCCGTCGAGCAGGCCGGCGCCACGCTGATCAACACCGGTATCGGCTGGCACGAGGCGCGCATCCCGACCATCGCCACCAAGGTGCCGCGCGCGGCGTTCAGCAAGGTCACCGCCAAGCTGCGCGGTGCGGTGAAGATCCCGCTGATCACCACCAACCGCATCAACACCCCGGAGGTGGCCGAGGCGGTGCTGGGCGAGGGCGATGCCGACATGGTCTCGATGGCCCGGCCGTTCCTGGCCGACCCGGATTTCGTCAACAAGGCCGCTGAAGGCCGTGGCGACGAGATCAACACTTGCATCGGCTGCAACCAGGCCTGCCTGGACCACACTTTCGGCGGCAAGCTGACCAGCTGTCTGGTCAACCCGCGAGCCTGCCACGAGACCGAGCTCAACTACCTGCCTGTGCAGGTGGTGAAGCGTATCGCCGTGGTCGGTGCCGGCCCGGCGGGCCTGGCGGCCGCCACCGTGGCCGCCGAGCGCGGCCATGAAGTGACGTTGTTCGATGGCGCCGGCGAGATTGGCGGGCAGTTCAACGTGGCCAAGCGCGTGCCGGGCAAGGAGGAGTTCTACGAGACCCTGCGTTACTTCCGCAACAAGGTGAAGTCCACGGGGGTCGACCTTCGGCTGAATACCCGTGTCGATGTGGCTGCGCTGGTGGCCGGCGGGTTCGACGAGGTCATCCTGGCCACCGGCATCGCCCCGCGTACGCCGGCCATTCCCGGCATCGACAACGCCAAGGTGCTGAATTATCTGGATGTGCTGCTGGAGCGCAAGCCGGTGGGCGAGCGGGTGGCGGTGATCGGTGCCGGTGGCATTGGTTTCGATGTGTCCGAATACCTGGTGCACAAAGGCGTGGCCACCAGCCAGGACCGTGAGGCGTTCTGGAGGGAGTGGGGCATCGATACGCAGTTGGAGGCCCGTGGTGGTGTGGCCGGGGTGAAGGCCGAGCCTCATGCGCCGGCGCGCCAGGTGTACTTGCTGCAGCGCAAGAAGACCAAGGTCGGCGACGGCCTGGGCAAGACCACCGGCTGGATTCATCGCACGGGGCTGAAGAACAAGCAGGTGCAGATGCTCAACAGCGTCGAGTACCTGAGCGTGGACGATGCCGGCCTGCATGTGCGGGTTGGCGAGGGCGAGCCGCAGTTGCTGGCGGTGGACAACATTGTCGTCTGCGCTGGCCAGGATCCGCTGCGTGAGTTGCATGATGGCCTTGTTGCGGCCGGGCAGTCGGTGCACTTGATCGGGGGCGCTGATGTGGCGGCTGAACTTGATGCCAAGCGGGCGATTAACCAAGGGTCGAGGTTGGCGGCGGAACTGTGATTGTTTGAATCGTTGGTGAGCCAACTTCCACAGTTGAGGTGGTAATACACCTTTTCTGTGGAAGTTAGCTTGTCAGCGAGTGGCTGTAACTGAAGAGACATTGCCAGTATTCTACACTTACTCCATGTCTGTTGATCTTGATCTTGATCTTGATCTTGATCTTGATCTTGATCTTGCTTCTAAGCGCGCGATAGTCCAGGCGCCGCCAATTGCGACTTCAGGAGGCCGAGCGGAGTTCTTGCGTAGGGAGGTGACGGCCATGGATGGCCGTCAAGCGCTGCGCCCCAGGATGGGGCGTTCAGCGCGGTCCTCCCGGGAGCAAGAACGGAGCGAGGGGACCCCGGAGCGAAGCGTAGGGGCCGGATGAATGGAGCGAGGATTTTTTGGTTCCTTTTTGATCCTTCAAAAAGAGACCCGCCGTAAGGGCGGAAAGGTGACTATGCGTCACCATCGCAAATGAATGCGCATATATATTTCAAAACAGACTATTTAAAAGTCAAAGTCAAAGTCAAAGTCAAAGTCAAAGTCAAAGTCAAAGTCAAAGTCGGTCTGCGTCGGTTTTAATAGATGTAAGTGCATTCATTCGCGATGTCGACGCATAGTCACCTTTTCGCCTTTACGGCGAGTTCCTTTTTGAAGGATCTGTAGAGACCGGACACATGGTGGACACGTGTACGGAGACATGGTTGACACTTCCTGGCAGCCCCCTTTGCCAGGATTTTCGCCATGCCTTGGAACGTGAGAAACGCCATGAGCCTGAAAGAAGAGTTCGTATCCCTGGCGC
>NZ_QJRP01000054.1 GCF_003205295.1 Pseudomonas mosselii | reverse complement strand
GAGACATTGGCCAATACCTAATGGGCCACTACAACTGGATCCGGCCGCATCAGTTCAACGATGGACTGGCTCCAGCGAAAGCAGAAGAAAAACTCAAAACCGTGTCCGGGATGAGTTGACCACTACAGATAGCCTCAAGCGGCTAACTGGCGGCGCGTTCAGCTTGCATTACGTTTTGCTGCTGGCGGCGGCAAGCTTTCCCAAGTCGTTGTTTGACCATTTTGTTGCGCAACTGGAGAGCTTCCTTTTTTACTATATCTTTACTAAGACTCCTACCAAGGATCTGGAGCGCAGCTTCTCTCAATGGGCCGACGAACTGCGCGCGATTGCGGGGACAGCTGATGCTGCAAAGCAGAAGGCTCAGCTCAATGCCTTCATCGCCGAGCGTTTCGAGACCAATATGGTAGGTAAATCTCAGGAGTTGGCGGATGCTCTCAAACGCTTCAACTTTTACTCGATGCAGCAGTACCGGACTCGTTACTTACTGGCGCGGCTGACGCAGCACGTCGAGATGGCCTTCAGTGGAGTGAAGGTGCCGGGCAGCCTAGCGCCCTTCACTAATTTGGAAATCGAGCACATCCTGCCCAACAGGCCAAAGGATGATCTGCGCGCTAAGTGGGCCACCGAGAGTCCGGGGCTGGCCTACGACGACTACAAGAACCGGTTGGGCAACCTGACCCTGCTTGAGAAGCCGATCAATATCGTCGCGGGCAATGATTTCTATACGGACAAGCAGGTCGAATACAGCAAGAGCGGTAATTACCTAACCCGTAGCCTGGTTACGTTGACCGACGTCGGGCATAACACCTCCATCTCGCGTATCAATGCCAAGTTGGAGGCTTTCTCCCAGTGGAATGCTGCGGCCATCGAAAAACGGCATGCAATGCTGATCTCTCTGGCGCAGGACGTTTGGAAGACGACGCCGATTGACGTTTGAATCTTTCGGCCCCTTACCGAGAGCAACCCGCGGTAGCATTGCCTGCTTTTGTACCGACAAGAGCGACCGCCAAGCGCCCAGCTGACGATGCCGTAACCATCGATCTGCCTCTTGGTGAGCACGTCATGACCTTGAAATGGCCAGCCTCTGATCCTGAAGGCTGCGCCCGTTGCCCGCAGCTTAAATGGGATTACTCAGTGGCTTTGGCGAAGCCGAACATTTTCTTGCCCTGATCTACAAAGTAGTCATGGGTAAACGAGATGATTTCGAGTGCGTCTTCGTAGACGATGTGCAGTTGATTGCTGTAATGCTCGGATCGAGGAAACACTCGCCAATGAATGGGTGTGCCATTGAAGACCTCCGTAGACCCGTCGCTACGAAGCACCATGATCCTGTCTTCCATTTCAAGTACGGTGCCGAATGGCGCTGTGCCTGTGGCAATGATCTCGGATTCAGGATTGAAGCCGACGTGGCCGACCTGCTCGAACTTTTCGACCGGATCCTCAGCCTTGCCTATAGATTCATAATTGGCCACAGTAATAAGGCCAGCGGAGAAACGGTACATTTTCTCGCGGCTGCCCCATACGATGTCGTTCGCACTTCCAGTGTTGCTACCGAAAATCTCTGACGGGTCGATGATCTTGTTGAAAACCCGCTTTTTCTTTTTCGATTCCGAATCCTTGTATTCTCGAAAGCTGGCGAGGAACGCGAGTTGCGAACTCCAACCCATGATGCTCTGGAACGCCCAGTCACAGGCATTGCAGGCGCGGGTTGCGACCTGGCGCGGAGAGCCTATCCGCTTACGCTCATCAGGATTGCGTGCGAGTAAAAAGTCAAATAAACCGTCCTTGCCTGTTGCAGTGGCGATGGCGCTGAATCGATCAGAGGCTTTTACCTGAAACACTGAGGCATCATGGTGCTTGTCCAGTCGGCTTTTGACCTTGCTCAGACTCGCGCTTCGAGGAAATGAGAACAGCCCGTCTTCACCGCCAGCGTAAATTTCGTTGTGGTAGATCTCGGTGTCGGTAGGCAAAAAGTCGAACGGGCTGTCGTGGTGTTGCCAATGGCCCGATAGGTCACTCGTTTCAGTTTCCAATTGAAGGTCGGCAAGTTGGTTCAATTGCCCCTTGATGGGTGACTCGATCTGAGGGTCCCGCAGTATCTTCCTGACCTTTGGGTTGTAAAACAGATCGCTGTCAGAAAATGCAACGCGCAGAGCAGTCTGTACATGTGGATGTTTGGTCGCGACTCGGTCAACGAATCCCGACCAGTCGACGCGCTGAATAGACCCGTCGTCGCCAAAAATAATCAGCTCACCCGAATAGATTTGTGAATCCCAGTAGCTACCAGGAATCCGAAGCTTCACAGAGCGCATTTTTTGCCTCGCAGGATCCTGGCGAACTGGGGTTTGGAAATGATGCCGTTGATTTGCCAATCTTTGAGTACCACTTCAGGCGGCTTGTCATACGGAGCGACCCAATGAGCTACAGGGTAGCCATGCCAGTTTTGCAGGGTATCGCCAACGAATTTGGCAAAGTGCACCGGACAGCTGTGTGGAGGAGGGGCCATACCGACCGGTCGAAGGCTAGATTGCCCAGGACAGAATCCCCAATAGCAATCCTTGGCAAACCAGGAAGCGCCGGTTGCCATCGTAAAACACTCGATCTCTTCAGGAATTGTGATCGTCCATTGCGATTTCTGGGCAGAGAACGAGCTGTTACGATGCTGAGGATTTGGGGTGTAGTTCACTCTTTCTCCTGAAAAATGGCGCTCCGAGAAATGGCAAAATGCCTTCGTGGCAGTGAGACGTCAAGGACTATCTGCAGGCTGGCAGATCGGTGAAAATGCTGTTGTTCGGGCTGGCAGATTGCGCGTTGAAACCACTCGCCATGCGGTGTGCCTAGGCGGGATGAACGAGGCGTCCGGTTTTTCAACAGGATCGGTCGATAGCAGCCGGTCTCACTCAGAGACTGAAAATCCATGTTTTTTGTAAGCGACGAGCGAGCAGCCGCACGGTCAATAAATAGTAATATCGCGTAGCCTCACTACTCCGCCCTAGACAATGTTCGAGAAACCAAGCCACATGCTTTCTCTGCCATGCCCAAGGCGTCTCTCGCTGCCAGCGTTCAGTGATTTCGGCTTGGATAATCTTCGCCTGACGCAAATGGCGCTGCCGTGTCGCGTGCGACCCAGTCAGCATGCCAGCCAAGAACAACTCCATATCGAATGGCTTACTCATCTGCCATCTCCGATATAGGCTGCGACCACGTCGATCCGGCCGTGCCCCAGCTCATAGCTGATTTGCCTCCGGGCCTTACGATCAAGGCTCCTATCTACTTGGCTACATTGGCCACCGTTGATAGGCGCGCGGCGTTGGGTGAATTGCTCATAGCGCTCACATGCATAAGCCGCTCGAAGATCATGGAAACCCTTGAGGTTGTGTGCATGTAGGACCTTCCGCGCCGGGCGGATGATTTCTTGCAGAAGAATCAGGTAGCTTTCGTGTGAGGCAATCAGGTTGCGCCTACTTACAGGCGACACTTGCCGTGCAAACCCAAGTGCGTCTTGAACATGGTGGTCCACGGCAATCCATCGTGGCGCTGAGGCGCCAGCTCGGCCGCCTTTGGTGCCATCCTGGATGTTAATCCTGCCCAGGTCGTTAGCCTCACGGCTTAGGCGTTGCAGGTCAGCCAAGATGGCCTCACGCAAGCGCATGCCGGTGGCTCTTGCCAACAGGACTATTGCGGCGGCCCGTAGCTGATGCTGGCTGCAAAGCACATCGACAATCTGCTTAACCTGTTTGCGGTCTTGACCCTGCGGCGCTGAGTCTCGAACTCCGCTGCGCTGCATACCCAACGCCTTGCTCGGGCTGGGCAATTTCACGTACTGATCACCGCGAAGCGCCGCCATGGTCCTGTTAACGCTGGATAGCCGGTTCTGTGCGGTGCTGATAGCCAGTTCACCACGCCCAATAACGTCGCGCAGATAAGCTGCATAGTCGTCGGCCAACACCCTTCGATCAATCTGCCGCGCATCATTGATACCGGGCCCCTGTTCGGAGCGGCACCACCTCACGAATGCCAGCCACCGATCACTGTGCGCCTTGACCGTGCCGTAGTGGCCACCGCCGAACATGTCTTTCAGCGCTTGCGGCCCTGCATAGCTCAATTGCCTGCCGTAGCCAAAATTACGGCCATCGCGTCTACCCACCAATGCCATGTCGATCACCTCATCGTCCGCTCTCCGATCCTCGCCCCACGTCATCCCGCCAAGAATGTTGAGTGTTATCAGGGATCAAGGCCCCTGCGACCTGTGGGGAATGTCCTCTACGCGGGACTGGCGGCTCCTTACGACCGGGAGCAAGGGCATCTCATGATCTGGCCTCCTGAGCACCGTTACCGGTGGGCGGGTAGAGGCTGCATTGGCTGACGAGACCAGTGCCGCGAGATCCTGAGTCGGGTGAACACAGCGATGCGATGACCGGGGCATGCCTGACTGTCAGTCAGGTGCAGTCCATTCCTAGGTCTGCGGCACCATCATCTACAGCGCTGTTGCTGGTGACTTCGGCGTTTGTCACGCCGATTGTCACGAGTGGAGTTGCCGCAAAGCCAAGTGCGATGAGGGCTGCAGCAGTGTTAGAAGCGCCCGTCTCTTTCCAGGAGAAAGAGACGGGCGCAGGTTGGCGCAAGATTCGGCCAAGCGGATAGGTTGCTGCAGGGCAGCGAAGTAGGAGGTGTTGTCTGGCGCACGAGGGCCATGATCTGAAGTTGGCATCCATCACCGGGGAGGTGACCGGGCGAGCTGCCGGATGCGAATCGCCATTTGGGGGGGAGAACCACCGCGAGAACGGCGTGACCTTCAAGGTTCGGATCACCTGGGTTGCTGTCATCGACAGCGCTTGCACGGCCAGTTCTACGCCTGTAGATAAACCCGGTCAAGGACCGAAATTCAGTGCTCTTGAGGATGTGAAAAGCGGTTATCCATCGGTGGAAATCCGTGGTAAATCCTGGACAACGTCGTGGCTTTTAGCTCTTCAAAGTGAGGTCCATCCAAACAGGGCGGCTTTGCAGCCCTGTTTGGATGGACCCGCGCTGACAAGCGGATAAACGAGGCTGCTTGCCCTGAATCTTGAGCACTCTGTTGCTGTCGTCGCCGTTATTGCGCCTGTACAGCGCTAGCGAATCGGCACTACGTTCTTGTCTCTGACTTGGCCGTATGCTGAGGCGAGCAGGCTGCCGGTGGCGGCTTTCTGGATGTACTCACTCCACCAGGCCATCATCGGACGACGGCGCTCTATGTAGTCGGCTCGGTTGTAGGCGCTACGCACCTCATCCTTATCGACGTGCGCCAGTGCGACCTCAATGAGTTCCGGGTCCCACCCATGCTCATTCAAAATGGTGCTGGCCATCGAGCGCATGCCGTGGCTGACTAACCGATCCTGAAACCCCATGCGTTTCAACGCCATGTTGGCAGTTTGGCTATTGGCGTGGGTGCGCGGATTTCTGTCTGCCGGGAAGACGTATTCGCGATGGCCGCTGTGAGTCTTCAGTGACTCCAGCAACGCGACAGCGTGATCACTCAAAGGAATGCTGTGTGGGCGGCGCTTCTTCATCCGCTCCGCAGGGATAGTCCAAACGCGCCTTTCAAAGTCGATGTCTGCCCAGCGAGTAGTCGCCGCCTCGGCGGGGCGAGTCATCGTGTGCAACTGCCATTCGATCAGGCAGCGGGTAGTGCGTTTGATGCTGGCGTTCGCGATCTCCAGCATGAGCTCGGGGAGCTCTTCGGGCGGAAGCGCAGCCATGTTCTCTTTCTTGGGCTTCTTGAATACTGCCCTGATACCGGTGAGCGGGTTGGCGAAGATCAGGCCGGAGTTTACGCCGTAGGTCATGATCTCGTTTAGCCGCTGGCTAAGACGTTTGACCGTCTCCAGGCTGCCTTTCGCTTCGATTGGACGAAGCAATCCGATCACCATCGGCGCGGTGATTTTCGTCAGTGGCGTCGTCTTCAAATCGGGGAACACGTGCAGCGTGAGCGATCGCCAAATGTCCTCGGCGTAGGCCGGGGTGACCGAGTCTTTCTTGAGTTCAAACCAGGCGGTGGCCACGTTCTCGAAGGTGTGTTCGGTTTCCGCGCGTTTGGCTTCATTCAACGTATTGCGCTGCACTTTCGGATCGATGCCTTGAGCGAGCAGCTCGCGGGCTTCGACTGCCTTCTTTCGTGCGTTCGCCAGTGACAGTTCGGGGTAGGTCCCGAAGCCAATGTTGATGCGCTTCTTGGTCACCGGTTCGCGGTAGTTGAAATTCCACAGCAACGAGCCGTTGCTGCGTACGCGGAGCTGCAAACCGTCACCGTCCGTAAGGACGTAATCCTTGGACGCGGGTTTGACTCCCTTGAGCTGTCGATCGGAGAGACGGAGGTTCTGAGCAGGCATGAGATTCTCCTCAGGCACTGATTCGGTATTCCAAAGATTAGCATCGGATGAGGTGGAATACCGTCTGGAATACCCGAACGGTTGGAACTCAAAACTCTCAAAAGACCGCAAAAGCGCTGGAAGCCGCGTATTTGCTGGGTCTCAGGCACAAAAAAAGACGTCCGTGGACGTCTTTTTTTGATCATTTGGTGGAGCCGGGGGGATTTGAACCCCCGTCCGCCAGTACTCCGCTGTCGGTACTACATGCTTAGCCGTGTCTACTGATTTAATCCGCAGCCGCCCGACGGGCAGGGTGCTTTGGATGAGTTGGGTAAGTTTTAGTCGCTTCGCCCCCAACGTGCTGCACGACGATCCTGTTCTGTATGACAATCATTTCGGGTTTACAGGCATCCCCTGATGATTGCTGGAGCCGAAGCTACCAGAGACTCAGGCTCTTAAGCTGCGAAAGCAGCTTTGAACTCCTGGCCGTAGTTATCGTCATTGGCAACTATAGAAAGTTGCAACAGTGGATTTACGAGTTCTGTTACCAACTCGGCATGCACCTAGAGTTTCGCTACCGGCGTCGAATCCTAATCGGCCCCACACTCAGCTCTAGCTGAACGTGCTTTTCAGCACGCAGGCCGAGTATACGCGTTTACGCGGGCGGCGTCGACAGATGGTTCGGCCGCCCGCGCTGGTGCAGGGCTCAGGTACCGCTGCCACCGGCCGAGCCACTGCCTTTCTCGGTCTTCTCCAGGCGCTCGAGCACCTTGCTGGTGATGGCAATGCATTCCTTGGTGTCGCCTTTTGCCTGGGCGGCCTTGGCCTGGTCCACATGCTCGGTGATGGCCTTGTCCAGGCCTTCGGAGGTGGCGCCGGCGGTGGCCATGCTGTCGTCGATCTTCTGCAGGTTCATGGCGCACAGGTCGTCGGCGGCAAAAACAGGCGAGGCCAGCAGCGTGGCGGCCGCGAACAGGGCGGATAGCGCAGTGCCTTTCATGGGAGTCTCCTTGTGAGGCCTCGGGAGGTGGGCCTGATCGGTGGACTGCGTGGGTTTGGGCGGGGTTCCATTGGGTTGGTGGGGCGACGGTATGGCTTGAGGCATGCGCTCCCACAGCGACCGAACAGGCCTTCTGAAGGGCAATAAAAAACCCCGGCACGGGCCGGGGCTTTTTCATCACGCTAACGCGATCACTCCTGGTTGGCCAGTTTGTGCTCGAGGTAGTGGATGTTGACGCCGCCTTTGCAGAAACCTTCATCACGCACCAGGTCGCGGTGCAGCGGGATGTTGGTCTTGATGCCGTCGACGACGATCTCGTCCAGGGCATTGCGCATGCGCGCCATGGCTTCGTCGCGGTCCTTGCCGTAGGTGATCAGCTTGCCGATCAACGAATCGTAGTTCGGCGGAACCGAGTAGCCGCTGTACAGGTGCGAATCGACGCGCACGCCGTTGCCGCCCGGGGCGTGGAAGTGCTTCACCTTGCCTGGGCTCGGGATGAACTTCTTCGGGTCTTCGGCGTTGATCCGGCACTCCAGCGAGTGACCGCGGATCACCACGTCTTCCTGGCGGAACGACAGCTTGTTGCCAGCGGCGATGCTCAGCATCTCCTTGACGATGTCGATGCCGGTGACCATTTCCGAAACCGGGTGCTCGACCTGGACGCGGGTGTTCATCTCGATGAAGTAGAAGCGGCCGTTCTCGTACAGGAACTCGAAGGTACCGGCACCGCGGTAGCCGATCTCGATGCACGCGTCGACGCAACGCTTGAAGACTTCCTGACGGGCCTTCTCGTCGATGCCCGGGGCCGGGGCTTCTTCCAGGACCTTCTGGTGACGGCGCTGCAGCGAGCAGTCACGGTCGCCCAGGTGCACGGCGTTGCCCTGGCCGTCGGACAGGACCTGCACTTCCACGTGACGTGGGTTGGTCAGGAACTTCTCCAGGTAGACCATCGGGTTGCCGAAAGCGGCACCGGCTTCGGTACGGGTCAGCTTGGCCGATTCGATCAGGTCTTCTTCCTTGTGCACCACGCGCATGCCGCGACCACCACCGCCGCCGGCGGCCTTGATGATCACCGGGTAACCGACCTCGCGGGCGATCGCCAGCGCGGTTTCCGGGTCTTCCGGCAGCGGGCCGTCGGAGCCCGGCACGGTCGGCACGCCCGACTTGATCATCGCGTCCTTGGCCGACACCTTGTCGCCCATCAGGCGGATGGTGTCGGCTTTCGGGCCGATGAAGATATAGCCGGAGTTTTCCACCTGCTCGGCAAAGTCGGCGTTTTCCGCGAGGAAGCCGTAGCCCGGGTGGATGGCGGTGGCACCTGTCACTTCGGCGGCGGCGATGATCGCCGGGATGTGCAGGTAGGAATCCTTGGACGATGCAGGGCCGATGCAGACCGACTCGTCTGCCAGGCCCAGGTGCATCAGTTCACGGTCGGCCGTGGAGTGCACAGCGACGGTCTTGATGCCCAGCTCTTTGCAGGCACGCAGGATCCGCAGGGCAATTTCCCCACGGTTGGCGATCAGGACTTTTTCAAGTTTCCCAGACATCGTTGGTTCTCCGCGAATCAAACGATGGTGAACAGCGGCTGGTCGAACTCAACCGGCTGGCCGTCTTCCACGAGGATGGCGTCGATCACACCGCCGATCTCGGATTCGATGTGGTTCATCATCTTCATGGCTTCGACGATGCACAGGGTGTCGCCTTTCTTCACGGCCTGGCCGACTTCGGCGTAGTTTGGCGAAGTTGGCGAAGGCTTGCGGTAGAAGGTGCCGACCATTGGCGAGCGAACCACGGTGCCTTTCAGGGCCGGAGCAGCGGCAGCGGCTTCAGCGGCCGGAGCGGCGGCGGCAACCGGTGCTGCAGCGGCAACCGGAGCGGCCATCGGGGCCGGGGCGGCGAAGTACTGGGCGCCGGCCGGGGTCTTGCTGTGACGGCTGATGCGAACGGACTCTTCGCCTTCCTTGATCTCCAGTTCGTCGATGCCAGACTCTTCCAGCAGTTCGATCAGCTTCTTGACTTTACGGATATCCATTAATCATCAACTCCCAAGGTTCGGTCGGGGACGTATTTTTAAAACGTGTCGAAAACGTTTCTTCATGAGCCTCGGCCCGAAGGGGCCAAAGCCTTGTGTCATCAGGGCTGTGCGTTGGCAGCCAGGTGTTCCAGTGCGGACTCCAGGGCCAGCCGGTAACCGGTGGCACCGAGGCCGCAGATCACCCCTACGGCAACATCGGAAAAGTAGGAGTGGTGGCGGAACGGTTCACGCTTGTGCACGTTGGAGAGGTGCACTTCGATGAATGGGATGCTCACTGCAAGCAATGCGTCACGTAATGCGACGCTGGTGTGGGTGAAAGCGGCCGGATTGATCAGGATGAAGTCCACGCCTTCGTTGCGCGCGGCATGGATGCGGTCGATCAATTCGTATTCGGCATTGCTCTGCAGGTATTGCAGATGGTGGCCAGCGGCGCGGGCGCGCTGCTCCAGGTCCTGATTGATCTGGGCCAGGGTGGCGGCGCCGTAATGGCCCGGTTCGCGGGTCCCGAGCAGGTTCAGGTTGGGGCCGTGCAGCACCAGTAGGGTTGCCATCTGCGATTCCTTGGTTTTGTAGGGCAATTCGACATAGCGCGGCGACTATGCCGCAACCGGCGCTGAGTGTCCAGTTCCCGGCAATAGCCAGCACGATGTCCGAGATTCGCGCAAAGTATGTGACCAGATGATTAAGTCTGGTCACCGGCGCAGGTTTTTTCACTGAACGCGGGAAGTTATAGCCCGAGTTGGCCGCGCACGCGCGTCAATACCTGGGCGAAATCGCCGGCGTTTATCTCGCCGATGACCCGATCGGTGGTCATTTCGCTGCCGTTCGCGGCAAAGAACATCAACGCGGGCGGGCCGAACAGCCGGTAGCGGTCGAGCAGGGCGCGTTGTTCGGCGTTGCTCTCGGTGATGTCGAAGCGCAGCAGGCGGAAGGCGCCCAGTTGCGGCAGGACCTGCGGTGAATTGAGCACTTCGTGCTCGATCACCTTGCAGCTGATGCACCAGTCGGCGTACCAGTCGAGCAGCACCGGCTGTCCGGCGGCCTTGGCCTCGGCCAGGGCGGCGTCGAGGGCGGCGGGGGTGGTGAGGGTCTGCCAGGCGTCGGCCTTGGTCGGCGCGACGCTACCGGCCGCGACCGGAGGCGGCAGCGGGCGCAGCGGGTCGCCCTGGCCGCTCAGGGCGCCATACCAGCAGGCCAGGGCATAGACCAACAGCGCCAGGCCGAGCAGTTGCGCCAGGCGCTGGCGTGGGGTCTTGACCACGAACTCCAGAGCGCCGAGGAACAGCGCCACGCCTGCGGCCAGCAGGCCGACCAGCAGCAGGGTAGCCGGCCCCGGCAGCACACGGCTGAGCAGGCCGATGGCCAGGCCCAGCAGCAACACGCCGATGGCGTTCTTCACCGTGTTCATCCAAGGGCCGCTCTTCGGCAGCCAGGCCGCGCCACCGGTGGCGACCAGCAGCAATGGCGCGCCCATGCCCAGGCCCAGGGCGAACAGTTTCAACGCGCCGCCCAGGGCATCGCCGCTGGCGCTGATGTACAGCAAGGCACCGGCCAGCGGCGCCGACACGCAGGGCGAGACCAGCAGGCTGGACAGCACGCCGAGCACCGCCGCACCGAGCAGCGAGCCGCCCCGGGTGCGCTGGGCGAAGTTGTCCAGGCGGCTGCTCAGGGCTTGCGGCAGCTTGATATCGAACAGGCCGAACATGGCCAGGGCGAACAGCACGAAGAACGCGGCGAACGGCACCAGCACCCAGGCCGACTGCAGGCGCGCCTGCAGGTTCAGGCCGGCGCCGAACAGGCCCATCAGCGCGCCGAGCACGGCGAAGCTCGCCGCCATCGGCAGCACGTAGGCCAGCGACAGCGACAACCCGCGCAGGCCGCCGACCTGGCCGCGCAGCACCACGCCGGAGAGGATCGGCAGCATTGGCAGCACGCAGGGGGTGAAGGTCAGGCCGACCCCGGCGAGGAAGAACAGCAGCAGCGATTTCCAGGTCCAGCCCTGCTCGGCGGTTGCCGGCAGCGGGGCGCCTTGGCCGTCGATGCTCAGCCGCGCGGTTTCCGGCGGATAGCACAGGCCCTTGTCGGCGCAGCCCTGGTAGCCCACCAGCAGGGTGAAGGCGCGCGGGTCGTTGCGCGGCAGCTCGATGTCGAGCACGCCGTGATAGACCTCGACGTCGCCGAAGAACTCGTCGTGCTTGGCCTCACCCTTGGGGATGTTCGGCGCGCCCAGGCGGATATCCGCGGGCTCGGTGCGGAATTGGAAGCGGTGGCGGTAGAGGTAATAGCCGTCGGTGGCGACGAAGCGCAGCTTGACGGTCTGGGCGTCGGCCTGGACCAGGCTGAGCTTGAAGGCTTCGTGCACCGGCAGGAAGTCGGCGCTGTTGGAGGCGGCGCCGAGGGTGGCGCTGGGGAGGTTGTCGAGCAGGCCCGTGGCGAAGACGGGGCTGGCCAGCAGCAGGAACAGCAGGAAAAACAGGCGGCGCATGGCGGACTCGCGAGGTGGAACGTGGCGGGCATGATAGCGGAGTTGGCCGAAGTTGGGGCTGCGAAGCAGCCCCATCAAGCAGGGGCTAGAGCCTGAACGCCCGCACCGCCGTATTCAACTCACCCCCCAGCTTGAGCAACTGCTCGCCCTGCTCACGCCCTTCGCCAATCCGCTGCAAGTTGTCCTCGCCCAGCTCATGAATCCGCTCGCTGTGATCACGGATCTCGCTCACCGCCCCGGTCTGCTGCGCGGTCACGTCGGCGATTCGCACGGCCGTGTCGGAAATGGTGCGGATGGCGCTGACGATCGCATCCAGCGCGCCATCGGCCGACTGTGCCTGGTTGGCCGTGGCCTCGGCATGTTCCAGCTGAGTGCGCATGCCGTCCACCGAACTGCGGGCGGCCTGCTGCAGGCGGTCGATCAGCGCCTGGATCTCGCCGGTGGCGCCGGTGGTGCGCTGGGCCAGCGAGCGCACTTCGTCCGCGACCACGGCGAAGCCACGGCCCATCTCGCCGGCCCGGGCCGCTTCGATGGCGGCATTGAGGGCCAGCAGGTTGGTCTGCTCGGCAATCGCGCGGATCACCGTGAGCACACCACCGATGGTCGCCGACTCTTCCGCCAGTTGCTCGATCATCCGTGCGTTGCCCTGCACCTCGTCGACCAGCGAGCGCAGGCCGGACAGGCTCTGGCCGATCACCGTCTGGCCCTGCTCCACGGCCCGGCCGGCATCGCGGCTGGCCTCGGCGGCGGAGCTGGCATCGCCGGCCACCTGCTGGATGGTCGCCTCCAGCTCGCCCAGGGCGTCGCGGATCTGCGCCGTGTCGCCGGCCTGGCGTTCGGCGCCGTCGTGCAAGGCGCTGCTCATGCCGGCCAGGGCATGGCTGCTGCCGGCCACCTGTTCGGCGTTGTGACGGATGGTGCCGACCAGCTCCACCAGGTACTGGCGCAGACGGTTCAGCGATTCCTGGATGTCGTGCAGCTCGCGGTTGGTGCGGCCCAGGGTGATCGGTTGGGCGAAGTCGCCCTCGGCCCAGCGCGACAGCGCCGGTGCCAGGCTGGTGAGGGTGCGTGCCAGGCGACGCTGCAGGGTGTCGATGAGCAGGGCGATCAGCAGGATCAGGCCGATCATCAGGCCCTGGATGATGCGCACCTCGCTGGCGATCGTCGCGTGCAGGCCGCGTACTTCGGGCTCCAGGCCGGCGATGGCCTGCTGCACCGCATCGAGGCGCTCGCCGGTGCTGCTGGCCAGGGTGGCGCGGCGCTCGATCTGTTCGCGGGTACGTTGCAGTTCGGCAGGGTAGCGGCCGATCAGGCTGTGCAGTTCACGCTTCAGGTCCACGGCGATGTCTTCCTGCTCGGCGCTGGCTTGCGATTCCAGGCCCATCATCGCGGCGAAGTCATCGGCATTGGACTCTGCGGCGCGGGTCACGCCCAGCAGGGGCAGGCTGTCGATGGCCTGGGCCTGGGCGGCGATCAGTTGCAGTTCGCGCCCCACTTCGTCGGCCAACTCGGCACGGCCGCTGCTGACCAGCTTGTCGCGGGCCAGGGACAGCCGGCCCAGATGCAGAGAGGCTTCCAGCAGCGGCGTCAGGTAACGACTGGCGTCGGCGTTGCCGCTGTCACGGGCATAGCCGGCCAGTTGCTCGAGGTTCGCCCCCAGCTCCCGTTCGGCTTGCAGCAGCAAGGCCTGGGGATCGCCGGCCAGCTTGCCGGCGGCGAGCAGCTCGTTGGCGGTGAAGCCTTGCAGGCTGTCGAGGCTCGGGCGCAGCTTGGTCGACAAGTCCTCGGGCCATTCGGCAAGGGCTGTGTGCAACTGCTTGTTGGCCTCCATCGCGGCGGCGTGGCGCAGGGCGTCGCCGCTGCCCAGGTAGGCCTGGATATTGCGCGCGGCGTCGTTCTGGAACTGCTGGGACAGGCCCAGGTAGCGTTCCATCAGTTGATAGGGACGTTCCAGGGCGCGTTGCGACCACCACAGGGTCGCGCCCAGGGCGATACACACGGTCACCAGCAACAGGGTGTTGAAATTGGTCAGCCACTTCAGGCGCATAGCCGCGAACTTCCTGCGGAGGGGGAGTGGAGAGGTCGGGGCCTGAAGTTATTGCGATTTTGTGACGAGGTGATGACGACGGAGGGTTGGCGCCATAAAAAAGTGGCACTGTGCCGGTATTGTTTGACGGTTGCTGTCTGTAGCCCTTTGGGAACTGTCCCCCTGTGGGAGCGGCCTGTCGCGAAAGGGGCGCGCAGCGGGCCCAGGTTCTGAGCCACCCTCGAAATTGCCGGGGCTGCTGCGCAGCCCTTTCGCGACGCAAGGCCGCTCCCACAGGGGGCGAGTTAAATCATGGGTTATGAGTTTTCCATTAGAGCGGCCCATACCGGCAGTCACGGCTCGACCCTGACCACGCAGTTGCGCCCGGCATGCTTGGCCCGGTACAGCGCCTCGTCCGCCGCACTGGCCATGGTCAGCGCATCGAGGCTGTCGTCCAGCTGCACCACCCCGGCGCTGAAGGTGCATTGCAGGTCGTGGGGCTGGGCGGGGTAGTGGATCTCGGCGAAGCGCCGACGGATCTCGTCGAGCACCTTGTGCGCCGCCTCCAGCGCGGTGTTGGGCATGACGATGGCGAACTCCTCGCCGCCGTAGCGGCCGATGAAGTCGGTCTTGCGCAGGCGCTGCTTGAGAAACAGCGCCAGGCTCTTGATCACCCGGTCGCCCATAGGGTGGCCGTGGCGGTCGTTGATCTTCTTGAAGTGGTCGATGTCGAGCATGGCGAAGCTCAGCGGCTGCGCTTCGCGGCGGGCGCGGAAGCTGCAGTCCTCGAGCAGTTGCAGGATGTGGGTGTGGTTGTACAGCCCGGTGAGGCTGTCGCGCACCATCCGCGCCTTGAGGTGGCGGGCGCGGGCGGCGCGGTTGCGCACGGTGGTCACCAGGTGCCGCGAGCGGATCGGCTTGGTGAGGAAGTCGTCGCCGCCTTCGCTCATGGCGTCGAGCTGCTTGTCCAGGTCGTCCTCGGCCGACAGGTAGATGATCGGCACGCTGACGTAGCGGTCGTTGTGGCGTATCACCTTGGCCAGCTCCGGGCCGGTGCACTCGGGCATGTACATGTCGAGGATGATCAGGTCGGGCTGGAAGTCGGCCAGCTCGCTCATGGTACGGATCGGCTCGGTGAGGGTGCGGGTGATGATCCCGGCGCTGTTGAGCAGGCGCTCGGTGTGCAGGGCCTGGGCGCGGGAGTCGTCGATCACCAGCACGCGGAACGGGTCGTACTGGGTGGCGCTGGTCAGCAGCTCGAGCTTTTCCAGCAGGCTGGAGGCGTCGAGGGTGCCGGTGAGGAACTCCTGGCCGCCGGCGCGCACGGCGGCCAGGCGGGTCGGGGTGTCGGTTTCGTGCAGGCAGAAGAACAGCAGCGGCACCGGCTGCTCCAGCCCTTGCTGGGCCTGGGCCGCCAGTTGCAGGCCGATGCCGGTGCCGGTGAAGTCCACGTCCATCACGATGGCCGACGGCAGGCGCTCGCTCATCGACGCCTGGAACGCCTCGGCGCTGCACAGCGCCTGCACGGTCAGGCCAAAGAACTCCAGTTGCTGGGCCAGGCGCTCGGCGCGGTCGTGGTCCTGCAGGACGATGTACACCGGCTTGCGCAGCGGCGGCAGGGGCACGTTGTCGAGCTGGTCGCCCTTGCGCAGGCCGGTGCGCGACAGGCGCTGCATCAGGCGGTTGAGTTCGCTGATCAGTTCGGAGTTGAGCCGCGCGCTGTTGGCTTCGATGGCGCGCAGGGTCTGGCCGATGGCCGTCGACAGGCTGCCGTGCTCGGGCTGCTCGAAACGCTCGGCGTAGCGCTGCAGGCGCAGGTTGGCCTCGCACAGCTCGCCCAGGTCGCCGCTGGACCACTCGCCACGCTGCAGGCGCTGCCAGATCTCGAGGATCTGCCGGGCCTGGTGGATCACCCGCTGGGCAAAGTGCTGCTTGAGGCGTTCGTGGCTCGGCTCGGCTGGCTGGGTCATGTCCTGACTACTTATGAGTGGGAGGGCGCAGGTTCAATGATGGCTCTATGCTAGCACTGCTTTTCCGACAAGCGAGTGCCTGGGGTCAACAAAGTGTTCAGGGACCGTCATTCAGTTGCCGACCCGATGGTCGCTTATACGAATGGCGGCGTCTGCTTTATAGTGCTGGCATGCGGGCTTGTCGTGGCACCCTGGCCGAGGCCTGTGGTCCAAGCCCTGAACCGTTCGTGACTGATTAAGGACAATGCCATGCTGGATTGGAAAAACCGCGAGGCCAAGGCCGAGCCCCGTGAGCGGGTCGAAACCCGTGGCGCCGCCACCCGTAGCTACCTCGGTGGCCTCTGGAGCCGTGCCCTGGGCACCCTGATCGGCCTCTACCTGCTGGTGTGCATCGGCCTGGGCTGGTACTGGAGCCAGGAGCCCGAGCTGTTCCCGGTGCAGCAGAACGCCCAGGCCGCCGCCGAGCGCAACGGCCAGCAGATGGTCATCGGCTACACCACCGTCGAGACCCTCAAGACCGTCGCCGGCACCCTGCTCGACAAGCCGGGCGGCTACATCTCCAACGACCGCTTCCCGCCAGGGCTGTGGATGGACAACATGCCGAGCTGGGAATACGGCGTGCTGGTCCAGGTACGTGACCTTTCTCGCGCCCTGCGCAAGGATTTCGCCCGCTCCCAGTCGCAATCGACCGAGGACGCCGACCTGGCCAAGGCCGAGCCGCGTTTCAACTTCGACAACAAGAGCTGGATCCTGCCGTCCAGCGAGTCGGAGTTCGAAGAGGGCATCAAGTCGCTGAACCGTTACCAGACCCGCCTGGCCAAGGGTGATCAGGGCGCGATCTTCTACACCCGCGCCGACAACCTGAACAACTGGCTGGGCGACGTGGCCACCCGCCTGGGCTCGCTGTCGCAGCGCCTGTCGGCCAGCGTCGGCCGGGTCAAGCTGAACAACACCCTGAAGACCGAGACCGTGGCCCCTGGCCAGGCGCCGCAGGTTGACGAGGAAGTGGTCGAGACCCCGTGGCTGCAGATCGACAACGTGTTCTACGAAGCCCGTGGCCAGGCCTGGGCGCTGTCGCACCTGCTGCGCGCCATCGAGGTGGACTTCGCCGACGTGCTGGCGAAGAAGAACGCCACGGTCAGCGTGCGGCAGATCATCCGCGAGCTGGAAGCCTCGCAGGAAGCGCTGTGGAGCCCGATGGTGCTCAACGGTAGCGGCTTCGGCATGTGGGCCAACCATTCGCTGGTGATGGCCAACTACATCTCCCGGGCCAACGCCGCGGTCATCGACCTGCGCCAGCTGCTGTCCCAGGGCTGAGATGCCGGTCAATCCTGCCGAAGTCGCGCACCGCGCGGCCTCCGACGCCGAGCTGGTGGCCTGGGTCGACGAGCATGACCAACTGCTCGGCGCCCTGCCACGGGCCGAGCTGCGCGAGCGCGGCCTGATCGGGCGTTGCACGTTCATTCTGCTGTTCAATGGCGCGGGCGAGCTGTGCGTGCACCGGCGCACCCTGAGCAAGGCGCTGTATCCCGGTTACTGGGATGTGGCGGCCGGCGGCATGGTCGGGGTGCAGGAGTCCTACGCCGAATCGGCGGCCCGGGAGCTTGCCGAGGAGTTGGGTGTGAGTGGCGTCGAGCTGCGCTTCCACGAGACGTTCTACTTCGAGCAGCCGGGCAACCGCTTGTGGTGCGCGGTGTATTCGGCGGTGTGGGACGGGGCGCTGCGCTTGCAGCCCGAGGAGGTCATCGAGGCGCGGTTCATCAGCGTCGAGCAAGCCCAGGCCGAAAGCGCAAAGCTGCCGTACTGCCCCGACTCGCTGGTGGCGTTGCAGCGGTACCAGGCTGGCCTGATCTGATGGGCTGTGCTGCCACTGTGGGAGCGGCCTTGCGTCGCGAAGGGGCTGCGTAGCAGCCCCAGTGGCCCGAAGGTCGCAAAACTTTCGTAAAATGGCGCAATCCTGTACTTAGCAACAGCCAGATTTATCGTTACACTGCGCGCCCTTTTCGGGCTGTCGCAGGACCTTGCGGCAGTAGCGCCGCCCCTGCCAGAGTGGGGCTTCGCGGTCGGCTCCCGCCGACCAGTTTTTTGTCCTCGGCACAGAGGAACAAAAGTGGCCAAGAAAGCTTCTTCCTTCGCCGCCCTTGGCGGTCTCGTATATTCCACCGATGCCGGTCGGCACTGTCCTGACTGTGGCCAGCCGGTGGACGCTTGTGTCTGCAAGCAGCAGGTCATCCCCGAAGGCGACGGCATTGCCCGTGTGCGCCGTGAAAGCAAAGGCCGTGGCGGCAAGACCGTGACCACCATCACCGGTGTGCCGCTGGCGCTGGAGCCACTCAAGGAACTCGCCAGCACGCTCAAGCGCCGCTGCGGCACCGGTGGTGCGCTCAAGGACGGCGTCATCGAAATCCAGGGCGACCATGTCGAGCTGCTGCTCGCCGAGCTGATCAAGCAGGGTTTCAAGGCGAAGAAATCCGGCGGCTGAGTGCAGCCGCGCGATTTTTTGCCCAGTGCTTTCTAAACTCGATCCGATGGCCAGGGTCTATGCCTAGGCACGGAAGAATCGTCATTTTCAGTATCTACACTGCCTGCGCCCGAAGCGGGCAGTGTTATCGACTTTTCATACAGGGGACTTGAATGTCCGTACGACGCACACGCAAAGACGATGGTAGCCAATGGACCGTGGCCGACAGCCGCAGTGTTTATGGCATCCGCCATTGGGGCGCTGGTTATTTCGCCATCAATGAAGCCGGGCGCGTCGAAGTGCGCCCCAACGGCCCGGACAGCGCGCCGATCGACCTGTTCGAACAGGTTCAGGAGCTGCGCCAGAGCGGTCTGTCGCTGCCGCTGCTGGTGCGTTTCCCCGACATCCTGCAGGACCGCGTGCGTCAGCTGACCGGCGCCTTCGATGCCAACATCGCGCGCCTGGAATACCAGAGCCAGTACACCGCGCTGTACCCGATCAAGGTCAACCAGCAGGAAGCGGTGGTCGAGAACATCATCGCCACCCAGAACGTCTCCATCGGCCTGGAAGCCGGCTCCAAGCCCGAGCTGCTGGCGGTGCTGGCGCTGGCGCCGAAGGGCGGCACCATCGTCTGCAACGGCTACAAGGACCGCGAGTTCATCCGCCTGGCGCTGATGGGCCAGAAGCTCGGCCACAACGTGTTCATCGTCATCGAGAAGGAATCCGAGGTCGCCCTGGTGATCGAGGAAGCCGCGGAGCTGAAGGTCAAGCCACAGGTCGGCCTGCGCGTGCGCCTGTCGTCGCTGGCCTCGAGCAAGTGGGCCGACACCGGGGGCGAGAAGTCCAAGTTCGGCCTGTCCGCCGCCCAGCTGATCTCGGTGGTGCAGCGCTTCCGTGACGCAGGGCTCGACCAGGGCATCCGCCTGCTGCACTTCCACATGGGCTCGCAGATCGCCAACCTGGCCGACTACCAGCATGGTTTCAAGGAAGCCATCCGCTACTACGGCGAGCTGCGCGCCCTGGGCCTGCCGGTCGATCACATCGACGTCGGCGGCGGTCTGGGCGTGGACTACGACGGTACCCACTCGCGCAACGCAAGCTCGATCAACTACGACATGGACGACTACGCCGGCGTGGTGGTCGGGATGCTCAAGGAGTTCTGCGACGCGCAGGGCCTGCCGCACCCGCACATCTTCTCCGAGAGCGGCCGCTCGCTGACCGCGCACCACGCCATGCTGGTGATCCAGGTGACCGACGTCGAAAGCCATAACGACGAGATGCCGACCATCGAGAACAAGGAGTCGCTGCCCGAGACCGTGCAGTGGCTGGCCGACCTGCTTGGCCCCACCGACATCGAGATGGTCACCGAAACCTACTGGCGCGCCACCCACTACATGGGCGACGTGGCTGCGCAGTACGCGGACGGCAAGCTGACCCTGGCTGAAAAAGCCCTGGCCGAGCAGTGCTACTTCGCCGTGTGCCGTCGCCTGCACAACTCGCTCAAGGCCCGCCAGCGCTCGCACCGCCAGGTGCTGGACGAGCTGAACGACAAGCTGGCCGACAAGTACATCTGCAATTTCTCGGTGTTCCAGAGCCTGCCGGACACCTGGGCCATCGGCCAGGTGCTGCCGATCATCCCGCTGCACCGCCTGGACGAAGAGCCGCTGCGCCGCGCCGTGCTGCAGGACCTGACCTGCGACTCCGACGGCAAGATCAACCAGTACGTCGACGAGCAGAGCATCGAGACCAGCATGCCGGTGCACGCGGTCAAGGAAGGCGAGGACTACCTGCTGGGCGTGTTCCTGGTGGGCGCGTACCAGGAGATCCTCGGCGACATGCACAACCTGTTCGGTGACACCGACTCGGTGAACATCTACCAGAACGCCGACGGCAGCGTGTACCACGCCGGTATCGAGACCCACGACACCATCGAGGACATGCTGCGCTACGTGCACCTGTCGCCGGAGGAGTTGATGACTCACTACCGCGACAAGGTGGCCAGCGCACGGATCACCGCCCGCGAGCGCACGCAGTTCCTTGATGCGTTGCGTCTCGGTTTGACTCGGTCGTCGTATCTGTCTTCGTAATCGCCGGGGCCGCGTTGCGGCCCTTTCGCGACACAAGGCCGCTCCTACAGGCATTGCATATCCCTTGTGGAAATCCTGGTACCTGTGGGAGCGGCCTTGTGTCGCGAAATGAGGGCGAAGCCCTCACCGAAGTCATATCGAGAAATGATCCAGTAGCTGTCCACCCTGCCACCACGGCTAACTTTGAATGCAATGTTCAAAGGAGCACGACATGGACAGCCCACACTCCCATCTTCTACGTCGAGGACGAGTTTCCGAGCCTGGTCGCCAGTATTTGCTGACAACCACTACCCGCGACCGCAAACCGCTGTTTGCTGACTTCAACCTCGCCAGAATCGTGGTCAACCAGATGCGCCTTTGTGATCAGAAACATGCTTGTCGCACCTTGGCTTGGGTCTTGATGCCCGACCATGTGCATTGGCTTATCGAGCTTGGGCACGCCCGCTTGAGCACACTGATGTGTGCGTTCAAATCTCGTAGCACTAATGCGCTGTACCGCGAGGGTGTCGAACGGCGGCACATCTGGCAGACCGGTTATCACGACCGGGCCTTGCGGCGGGAAGAGGATGTCAAAGCGGTTGCCCGGTACATTGTTGCCAATCCCATTCGTGCAGGGTTGGCCAAGCGTGCCGGTGAGTATCCACATTGGGATTGCATCTGGCTGTAACCCCGCAGGTGAGGGCTTCGCCCTCATTTCGCGACACAAGGCCGCTCCCACAGGCTTTGCATATTCCTTGTGGAAATCCCGGTACCTGTGGGAGCGGCCTTGTGTCGCGAAAGGGCCGCAACGCGGC
>NZ_QJRP01000053.1 GCF_003205295.1 Pseudomonas mosselii | reverse complement strand
GGCTCTGGCGCGCAGGCTTTGGAAAGTTTTTGTGACGATGAATGGAAAAGCACAGGTAGGCCGGGGAAAACACCCAGAATCGTATAGTTTTCTTTACAATGTGGTTTGAAAAATTGCCACCGGTCGGGAAATTTTCTGTCCGTTCAGGTACTTGGCCGCGATGGGCCATTTACCGCAGGCACAAAAAAGCCAGCCCGAAGGCTGGCTCTCTCGCTACCGGACCGAATCAGCCGCGCGGCTTGCCGCGACCACGGCCTGCCGGCTTGTCGCCTTCAGGACGGGACGGACGCTTGCGCATCTCGCTCGGACGCTCGGCCACCGTGCTGCCGCGGTTGCCCTTGCGCGGCGCTGCGTCTTCACGCGGCGCACGTGCCGGACGCTCGGCTTGGCCTTCGGCGGCAGGACGCAGGGTGCGCACACGCTCTCCACGCCCCAGCGGACGGGTCGACTTGCGCTGCAGACGCTCGAGCTTGTCCTTGGCCTTGAGTTTCATCTCCGGCAGCGCCACCGGCTGCAGGCCGACTTCGGCGGCCAGGATGTCGATCTCGCCCTGGCTCATTTCGCGCCAGCGGCCCATCGGCAGGTCGGAGTTGAGGAACACCGGGCCGAAACGCACGCGCTTCAGGCGGCTGACCACCACCCCCTGGGATTCCCACAGACGACGCACTTCACGGTTGCGGCCTTCCATCACCACACAGTGGTACCAGTGGTTGAAGCCTTCGCCGCCCGGTGCCTTCTGGATGTCGGTGAACTTGGCCGGACCGTCCTCGAGCACCACGCCGGCCTTGAGGCGGTCGACCATGTCGTCGTCGACTTCGCCGCGCACACGCACGGCGTACTCGCGGTCCATTTCATAGGACGGGTGCATCAGGCGGTTGGCCAGCTCACCGTCGGTGGTGAACAGCAGCAGGCCGGTAGTGTTGATGTCCAGGCGGCCGATGTTGATCCAGCGGCCCTCTTTCGGGCGCGGCAGGCGGTCGAACACGGTCGGACGGCCTTCCGGGTCGTCACGGGTGCAGATCTCGCCGTCGGGCTTGTTGTACATGATCACGCGGCGGGTCGCCTCGGCGGCCTCGACACGCTTGATCAGCTTGCCGTCAACGGTGATGGCGTCGTGCAGGTCGACGCGCAGGCCCAGGGTGGCCTCGACGCCGTTGACCTTGATACGGCCCTGGCCGATCCAGGCCTCGACGTCACGGCGCGAGCCGACGCCGATGCGCGCCAGTACCTTCTGCAGCTTTTCGCCGGACGGCGGGGTGGGTTGTTGGTCCTGCAGGTCTTTGTCACTCATCTGGGCACCTCCCGGTGTAGTAGTGAAAGCGGGCGCGCATCATACGCGGTTCGGCGGGGGAACGCACTGGAGGGTAGAAGGTTTTTGGCGGTCGCCCCGTAAATTCTGCCCAAAGGTCTGTGTTGACGGTGCCGGCTTCATCGCGGGACAAACCCGCTCCCACAAAGCGGACAGTCAGGCCTTTGGTTCTTCCTCGGGCTCGACGGACGCTTCTTCGCGCAAATCATCGAAATCGGTCTTGAGCCCCTCTTCCATAGCATCCAGCTCCACCAGCAGCGAGCGGAAGCTGGTCTCATCCTTCGGCTCCACTTCTTCACCCTCCTCGCCCAGGCTGGCATCGGCCAGGGCTTGCAGGTGAGCGGGCACCGGCGCTTCGTCCGGGTCGAGCAACGGCTCCGGCTCCAGCTCGCGCAGCTCGGCCAATGCCGGCAGTTCGTCGAGGCTCTTGAGGTTGAAGTGATCGAGAAACGCCTTGGTGGTGGCAAACATCGCCGGCCGTCCAGGCACCTCGCGGTAGCCGACGATACGAATCCACTCGCGCTCCATCAGGGTCTTGATGATGTTGCTGTTGACCGCCACGCCGCGCACGTCCTCGATCTCGCCACGGGTGATGGGCTGGCGGTAGGCGATCAGCGCCATGGTTTCCAGCAGCGCACGGGAGTAACGCTGCGGGCGTTCCTCCCACAGCCGGCCGACCCAGGGCGCATAGTCTGCGCGGATCTGCAGGCGGTAGCCGGTGGCCACTTCCTTGAGCTCGAAGGCACGGCCGCTGCAGGACTTGCCCAGCACCTCCAAGGCCTTCTTGAAAACGGCGGGGGCCGGGCGCTCGGCCTCCTCGAACAGCTCGTAGAGGCGCTCGAGGGATTGCGGCTTGCCCGAGGCGAGCAGGAAGGCCTCGATCAGCGACGCCAGTTCGCGGGGTTCATTCAGGTTCATCGGTAGTCGTCAGGTCACTCTGCCCGGGCACGGACGTGGATCGGGGCGAAAGGCTCATTTTGCACGAGTTCGATCAGCGATTCCTTCACCAGTTCGAGAATCGCCATGAAAGTGACCACCACGCCGAGCTTGCCCTCCTCACGGGTGAACAATTCGACGAAAGGCACGAATGCGCCACCCTTGAGGCGCTCAAGCACCTCGCTCATGCGTTCGCGGGTCGACAACGTCTCCCGGGTGATCTGGTGGCTCTCGAACAGGTCGTTGCGGCGCATGACCTCGGCCATGGACAGCAGGATCTCTTCCAGGGCGACCTCGGGCAGCAGCTTGCGCACCTTGGCCTGGGGAGCCTCCAGGCGCGGCACGACGATTTCGCGTCCAACCCGCGGCAACTCGTCGATACCTTCGGCGGCGGCCTTGAAGCGTTCGTACTCCTGCAGGCGGCGGATCAGCTCGGCGCGCGGGTCGCCCTCCTCTTCCTCGACTTCGCTGGAGCGCGGCAGCAGCATGCGCGACTTGATCTCGGCGAGCATGGCGGCCATCACCAGGTACTCGGCGGCGAGCTCCAGGCGCACGTTCTTCATCAGCTCGACATAGCTCATGTACTGGCGGGTGATCTCCGCCACCGGGATATCGAGGATGTCCACGTTCTGCTTGCGGATCAGGTACAGCAGCAGGTCCAGCGGGCCTTCGAAGGCTTCGAGGAAGACTTCCAGGGCATCAGGCGGGATATACAGGTCGACCGGCATCTCGGTCAGGGCTTCGCCATAGACCAGGGCCAGCTGCAACTGGAACGGCGTCTCGGACTCGGCGACCGGCGCCTCTGGAGCTTGCACCTGACTCACGCGTTGACCAGGAACGGCGTCGGATCCCCGCACCCTTCACGAATCAGCTCCGGCTCGTCACCGGACAGGTCGATGACGGTCGAGGCCTTCAGGTCACCGAAGCCACCGTCGATGATCAGATCGACATGGTGCTCCAGGCGCTGGCGGATCTCGTAGGGATCGGTCATCGGCTCATCGTCGCCCGGCAGGATGAGGCTGACGCTCATCAGCGGTTCGCCGAGCTCCTCGAGCAGGGCCAGGACGATGGGGTTGGACGGCACGCGCAGGCCGATGGTGCGGCGCTTGTCGTGCAACAACAGGCGCGGCACTTCGCGGGTGGCGTTGAGGATGAAGGTGTAGGGCCCCGGAATGTGCGCCTTGAGCAGGCGGAACGTCGCCGTGTCGATCTTGGCGAAGGTGCCCATCTCGGACAGGTCGCAGCACAACAGGGTGAAGTTGTGGTTCTTGTCCAGCTGACGCAGGCGGCGCACCCGCTCGATGGCGCCCTTGTCGCCGATCTGGCAGCCCATCGCATAGGCCGAGTCGGTCGGGTAGACCACCACCCCACCCTTGCGGATGATCTCCACGGCCTGTTTGATCAGGCGCGCCTGCGGGTTTTCCGCATGAATCTGGAAAAATTGGCTCACGTAGTCGTCCTGTTCATACCGCCATAGACTGTTCATGTCGGAATCGACGCCACAGAGGTGGCAGGTCCTCGGGCAATGGCCGGTAGGCACCGATCTCGCCCCAGGTGCCGGGGCCGTGGAAGTCACTGCCGGCGCTTGCCAGCAAGCCGAACTCACGGGTGAGGATCGACATTGTCCCCACCTGCTCGGGCGGCATCATCCCATTGACCACTTCCAGCGCCTGCCCCCCTGCCTGAATATAGTCGGCAATCAGCCGTCTGCGCTTGCTGCGGGTCAGTTCGTAGTGCATGGGATGGGCCAGGCTCACCCAGGCATTGGACTCGCGCAGCGTAGCGACGGTTTCATCCAGCGTCGGCCAGTGCAGCTTGACGTCCCCCAGCTTGCCGGCGCCCAGCCACTTGCGAAAGGCCTCGCCACGGTCCTTGACGAAGCCTGCGCGCACCAGGAATTCGGCGAAGTGCGGGCGCGCCGGGGCATTGCCGCTGTCGCCCAGTTCCTGCTGCACGGCCCGCGCGCCGTCGAGCGCGCCGGGCATGCCCTTGGCCGCCAGCTTGCGGTCGATTTCCTCGGCGCGCAGCCAGCGGCCACGGTGCAGGTTATCGATGGCTTCGAGCAGGGGCGGGGCATCGAGCGGAAAATCGTAACCCAGCACATGGATGGTGGCGCCGCCCCAGGTGCACGACAACTCTACCCCGCTGACCCACTGCATGCCGTTGTCCAGGCAGGCCTGGCGGGCCTCGGGCAGGCCTTCGAGGGTGTCGTGGTCGGTGAGCGACAGCGTCCGCACCCCGTGCTCATGGGCCCGGGCGACCAGTGCCGTGGGCGACAGGGCGCCGTCGGAGGCCGTGCTGTGACAGTGCAGATCAACATTCATGGAGGAGCGCTTTCGCAGGAATCGATGTTTGTTATTATGCCGTCACATCCCGCTTCTGGCTGCCACTGTGAAACAATTCATCGATTTCATCCCGCTGCTGCTGTTCTTCATCGTCTACAAACTGGATCCGCGCCCGGTCGAATTCGCCGGCCAAAGCTTCGAGTTCGGCGGGATCTACAGCGCCACCGCCATGCTGATCGCCAGCTCCGTGGTGGTCTACGGCGCGCTGTTCCTGCGCCACGGCAAGCTGGAGAAGGGCCAGTTGCTGACCCTGGTCGCCTGCCTGGTGTTCGGCGGCCTGACCCTGGCCTTCCACAGCGAGACCTTCCTCAAGTGGAAGGCGCCGGTGGTCAACTGGCTCTTCGCCCTGGCCTTCGCCGGCAGCCACTTCATCGGCGACCGGGTGCTGATCAAGCGCATCATGGGCCACGCCCTGACCCTTCCGGAAGCCGTCTGGACCCGCCTGAACCTGGCGTGGATCGGCTTCTTCCTGGTGTGCGGCGCCGCCAATCTGTTCGTCGCCTTCACCTTCCAGGACATCTGGGTCGACTTCAAGGTCTTCGGCAGCCTGGGCATGACCGTGCTGTTCCTGGTGGCCCAGGGCGTCTACCTGTCGCGCCACCTGCATGATGCCGACCCTTCCACCTCCAAACCCAAGGACTGACATGCTCTACGCCATCATCGCCAGCGACGTCGAAAACTCCCTGGAAAAACGCCTGGCCGCCCGCCCCGCCCATATCGAGCGCCTGCAGCAGCTCAAGGCCGAGGGCCGTGTGGTCCTCGCCGGCCCGCATCCGGCCATCGACAGCAACGACCCGGGCGCCGCCGGTTTCAGCGGCAGCCTGATCGTCGCCGAGTTCGATTCGCTGAATGCCGCCCAGGCCTGGGCCGACGCCGACCCGTACATCGCCGCGGGCGTCTACGACAAGGTCGTGGTCAAGCCGTTCAAGCAAGTCCTGCCGTAACAGGCTTTTGAGGGACGAGATTTGTGGGAGCGGGCTTGCCCCGCGATTGCGTCAATCGCGGGGCAAGCCCGCTCCCACATAACCGCGCCCAACTACACCCCGCGCGGCACTATTCATAAATTCCGACAACCGGCCGACAACCTCCTGAATCGATACGAATCAGGAGTTCCAATGCGTCAAGGTCCGATGTCCCTGCTGCTTTGCCTGTTACTGCTGTCCCCTTTCGCCGCGGCCGAGCAGCCGCTGTCGCTGGAAGCCGGGGCGCGGATCACCGAGCTGCAGCAGCGCCTGGAAGAGAGCGAGAAACAGCGCGACGCGCTGACCCTGCAACTGCAGAACCAGGACAGTGAGCGCGAAAGCGCCCAGCTCTCGCGCCTGCGCCAGGACAACCAGCGCCTGAAGCTGGCGGTCAAGGAGCTGCAGGCCGCCAGCAGCGCGCCCCAGCGCCTGCTCACCGACCAACAGCAGTGGTTCCTGATCGGCTCGGTCGTTGCACTGTTGTCGGCAGTCTGCGGTATCTTAGCCAGCGGCGGACACAGAAGACGCCGGCAATGGTTGAATTGAGTGAGACATGAGCGAGCTGTTACTGATTGATGATGACCAGGAACTGTGCGAGCTGCTCGGCAGCTGGCTGACCCAGGAAGGGTTTGCGGTGCGCGCCTGCCACGATGGCCAGAGTGCGCGCCAGGCCTTGGCCAGCCACGCCCCGGCGGCGGTGGTGCTGGATGTCATGCTGCCCGACGGCAGCGGCCTGGAACTGCTCAAACAGTTGCGCAGCGAGCACACCGACCTACCGGTGCTGATGCTCTCGGCCCGCGGCGAGCCGCTGGACCGCATCCTCGGCCTGGAGCTGGGCGCCGACGACTACCTGGCCAAGCCCTGCGACCCCCGCGAGCTCACCGCCCGCCTGCGCGCCGTGCTGCGCCGCAGCCACCCCAGCGCGCCCAGCAGCCAGGTCGAGATCGGCGACCTGACCTTCAGCCCGGTGCGCGGCGTGGTCAGTATCGACGAGCGCGAAATGACCCTCACGCTGTCCGAGAGCCGCATCCTCGAGGCGCTGCTGCGCCAGCCCGGCGAACCACTGGACAAGCAGGAGCTGGCGCAGATCGGCCTGGGTCGCAAGCTCACGCTCTATGACCGCAGCCTGGACATGCATGTCAGCAACCTGCGCAAGAAAATCGGCCCGCACCCGGACGGCCGTCCGCGCATCGTCGCCCTGCGCAGCCGCGGCTACTACTACAGCCTCTGACAGACAACACGATCTCTGTGGGAGCAGCCTTGTGTCGCGATGGGGCGCGAAGCGGTCCCAGAATCACGGCAGGATGCCAAATAGCCGGGGCTGCTGTGCAGCCCATCGCGACACAAGGCCGCTCCCACAGGATCCGCACGGCGGCCAACGCCAACTTTACGCTGTCTTTACCCTCACCTGACCGCCCTTGACCTTGATCTCCCTAGACTGGGCTCATCCGGTAACCACCGGCCCCTGAAAGGAGAGACACCATGCGCAAGACCCTGATCGCCCTGATGTTCGCCGCCGCCCTGCCGACCGTGGCCATGGCCATGCCTGACGGCGGTCCGCGCCACGACGGCCCGCATCATCGCGGTGACGCGCCTTTCGCCCAGCTGGACCTGAGCCGCGACCAGCGCCAGCAGATCGGCAAACTGATGGGCGAGCGGATGCAACAGCGCCGCGATATCACCGAGCGCTACATGGCCAAGCTGCCGGCCGCCGAGCAGAAAGCCATGAAGGACGAACTCAAGGCCAGCCACGACAAGACCGACGGCCAGATCCGCGCCCTGCTCAAGCCCGAGCAGCAGAAAAAGTTCGACGAACTGCAGAAGGAACGCGCCGCGCGCAAGGCCGAATGGAAGGAGTTCCAGGCCTGGAAGGCTGAAAAAGCCGGCAAGGCCCAGTAAGCTGTCAGCCCGATGCCCGGCCCGCGCCCCCGCTGGCCGGGCTTTCGCCATTTCTCGGAGGTGCTCCTCTTGCGTTCACTGTTCTGGCGCATCCTGGCCAGCTTCTGGTTGGCCATCGCCCTGGTCGCCGGGCTGTCGATCCTGCTCGGGCACATGCTCAACCAGGACACCTGGATCCTCAGCCGCCACCCTGGCCTGAACAACCTGGCCAGCCATTGGGCCCAGCACTATGAACAGGATGGCCTGGAGTCGTCGCAGCGCTTCCTGGAGCGACGCAAG
Source organism: Pseudomonas mosselii (assembly GCF_003205295.1). Lineage (GTDB taxonomy): Bacteria > Pseudomonadota > Gammaproteobacteria > Pseudomonadales > Pseudomonadaceae > Aquipseudomonas > Aquipseudomonas mosselii_B. Next base: position 15,285 of record NZ_QJRP01000053.1, on the reverse strand, counting down.
CAGCGCTACAAGATCGACGTGCAGGTGCTCGACGACAGCGGCGACGCCGTCGTGCCCGGCACCTTTCCGCGCCGCGCCGCCGCCTTCGAGGCGCGCCAGCACAACGACGAACGCCGCCTGCCCTGGCGGCGCCTGACCGAGGAATACACCAGCCCCAGCAGCGGCGAGACCTACCTGCTGATCTACCGTATTCCCCACCCCGAACTGGCCGCCTGGCACCGCGAGAGCCTGATCTGGCCGCTCAGCGCCCTGGGGATCGCCCTGGTGGTACTGACCCTGTTCAGCCTGCTGGTGACCCTGTCTATCACCCGCCCGCTCAGCCGCCTGCGCGGCGCGGTGCACGACCTGGGACAGACCAGCTATCAGCAGAACAGCCTGGCGCGGCTGGCGGTGCGCCGCGACGAGTTCGGCGTACTGGCCAACGACTTCAACAAGATGGGCGCGCGCCTGCAGAGCCTGATCGGCAGCCAGCGCCAGCTGCTGCGCGATGTGTCCCACGAACTGCGCTCGCCGCTGGCGCGGCTGCGCATCGCCCTGGCCCTGGCCGAGCGCGCCGAGCCGCAGCAGCGCCAGGCCCTGTGGCCGCGCCTGACCCGCGAGTGCGATCGCCTGGAGGACCTGATCAGCGAGATCCTGGTGCTGGCCCGGGTCGATGCCGACCAGGCCCATGCCGAACCTGTGGACCTCAATGCCTTGCTGGGCGGCGTGCGCAAGGACGCCCAGCTGTCGGCACCGGAACAGGAAGTGCGACTGGAGGCGCAAGCAGGCCTGACCTTGCACGGCTGGCCGACCTTGATCGAACGGGCGGTGGACAACCTGCTGCGCAATGCCCTGCGTTTCAATCCGGCCGGGCAGCCGATCGAGGTGCATGCCCGCCGCGAACAGGATCGCATCGTGCTGAGCGTGCGCGATCATGGGCCGGGAGTGGCGGCAGAGCACCTGGCGCAACTGGGCGAGCCGTTCTTCCGGGCGCCGGGGCAGGAGGCCCCGGGGCATGGACTGGGGCTGGCGATTGCGCGCAAGGCGGCAGAGCGCCATGGCGGCAGCCTGGTGCTGGGCAATCATCCGCAGGGTGGGTTTATTGCGACGCTGGAGATTCCCTGCAATATCAGTGCAGTCTGACAGACCGCGGGGCTGCCGCGAAAGGGCCGCAGAGCGGCCCCGCCTCACATCACTCTCCCCAGGCGCTGACGTACCGGGCTGTCTCCAGGACCGGCGCCGTGCGCGGCTCGCCCATCGGCGTGCCGACATACAGGTAGCCGATCACCTCTTCGTTCGCCTCCAGGCCCAAGCCCTTCTGCACATGGGCGTCGAACGCCATGTCGCCGGTGCGCCACACCGCGCCGATGCCCTGGGCATGGGCGGCGATAAGGATGCCGTGGGCGGCGCAGCCGGCGGCCAGGCGCTGCTCGATCTGCGGCACCTTGAAATGATCCTGCAGCCTGGCGATTACCACGATCAGCAACGGCGCCCGAAGCGGCATCGCCCGGGCCTTGTCCAGCGCGGCCGGGGAGGCATCGCCCTTGGCCTGCACCGCCTCGGCGAACAGCTCGCCAAGCTTCTCGCGGCCCTGGCCCTCGATGGTCAGGAAGCGCCAGGGGCGCAGCTGGCCATGGTCCGGCGCGCGCAGCGCGGCCTGGAACAGCGCCTCGCGCTGGGCGGCATTGGGCGCAGGTTCGGTCAGGCGTGGCACGGAAACACGGTTGAGCAATGCGTCGAGAGCCTCCATGGGCTACCCTCCTGAAAGATTGAAAGTGCGGCCATTCTCAAGCTGCAAGCATCAAGCTGCAAGCCACAAGAAAAAGCAGCCTTCGCAAGCCTCATTGGCGCTTGGCGCTTGCAGCTTGCAACTTGCGGCTTAAAATGGCGCCCTTTCCGTATCGAGTCAGAGCAGATCACATGGCGTTGCCGACCTTAAGGATCATTGGTTTCATCATCGGCATCTTCCTGATCACCCTGGCAGTGAGCATGGTGGTGCCCATGGCGACCCTGGTGGTCTTCGAGCGCACCGGCGACATGCCGTCGTTCCTCTGGTCGAGCCTGATCACCTTCCTCGCCGGGCTCGGCCTGGTCATCCCCGGCCGCCCCGAGCACGTGCACCTGCGCCCCCGCGACATGTACCTGCTGACCGTCAGCAGCTGGCTGGTGGTCTGCGTGTTCGCCGCCCTGCCGTTCCTGCTGACGCAGCACATCAGCTACACCGACGCCTTCTTCGAAAGCATGTCCGGCATCACCGCCACCGGCGCCACCGTGCTCAGCGGCCTGGACAACATGTCGCCGGGCATCCTGATGTGGCGCTCGATGCTGCACTGGCTGGGCGGCATCGGCTTCATCGGCATGGCGGTGGCGATCCTGCCACTGCTGCGCATCGGTGGCATGCGCCTGTTCCAGACCGAATCCTCCGACCGTTCGGAAAAGGTCATGCCGCGCTCGCACATGGTCGCCAAGTCGATCGTCGCGGTGTATGTCGGCATTACCGTGCTCGGCAGCCTGGCGTTCTGGTGGGCGGGAATGAGCCCGTTCGACGCGATCAACCATGCCATGTCGGCGATCTCCACCGGCGGCTTCTCCACCTCCGACCAGTCCCTGGCCAAGTGGGACATCCCCGCGGTGCACTGGGTCGCGGTGGTGGTAATGATCATGGGCAGCGTGCCGTTCACCTTGTACGTGGCCACCCTGCGCGGCCACCGCAAGGCACTGATCAAGGACCAGCAGGTACAGGGCCTGCTGGCCATGCTGGTGGCCACCTGGCTGGTGCTCGGCACCTGGTACTGGGCCACCACCGACCTGCACTGGCTTGACGCCCTGCGCCACGTGGCGCTGAACGTCACCTCGGTGGTCACCACCACCGGCTTCGCCCTGGGCGACTACAGCATGTGGGGCAATTTCTCGCTGATGCTGTTCTTCTACCTGGGCTTCGTCGGCGGTTGCTCCGGCTCCACCGCCGGCGGCATCAAGATCTTCCGCTTCCAGGTCGCCTACATCCTGCTCAAGGCCAACCTCAACCAGTTGATCCACCCACGGGCGGTGATCAAGCAGAAGTACAACGGCCATCGCCTCGACGAAGAGATCGTGCGTTCGATCCTGACCTTCTCGTTCTTCTTCGCCATCACCATCTGCATCATCGCCCTGCTGCTGTCGCTGCTGGGCGTGGACTGGATGACCGCGCTGACCGGCGCCGCCGGCACGGTATCGGGTGTCGGCCCCGGGCTGGGCGAGGTGATCGGCCCGGCCGGCAACTACGCCAGCCTGCCGGACGCGGCCAAGTGGATCCTCGCCGGCGGCATGCTGCTGGGCCGCCTGGAGATCATCACGGTGCTGGTGTTGTGCATGCCGGCGTTCTGGCGTCACTGACCGATAACCGCGTGCGGTACTCGCTCGGCGTGGTGTCGAACCAGCGGCGGAACGCCCGGTAGAAGTTGCTCGGATCGGCGAAACCCAAAAGGTAGGCGGTCTCCAGCAAGGTGGTGCCGGGCTGCGCCAGGTACTGCTCGGCCAGTTCGCGACGGGTGTCATCAAGCAGGGTCTGGAAGCTGGTGCCCTCGTCCTGCAGGCGCCGTTGCAAAGTGCGCTGCGACAGGTGCAGGGCCTGGGCCACGGTCTCGCGCTTGGGCTCACCCTGAGGCAGGATGCGGCACAGCACCTGGCGCACCCGATGGGTCACGCGGCTTTCCGAGAAGCGCGCCAGGTATTCCCCGGCAAAGCGATCATGCAGCACCGCCATCGCCTCGTTGGCGGTCGGCAGCGGCGCCTCCATGTCGGCACGCTCGAGCACCAGCGCGTCATGAGCCGCGCCAAACACCAGCGGCGCATGGAAGGCCGCCTTGTACGGCTCGACGTTCTTCGGCTGGCCGCCCTGGATCAGCACCCGCCGCGGCTGGATCGGCCGCCCGCTGAGCCAGGTGCACAGGGCCAGGGCACAGGCCAGGGAAGCCTCGGCGCTGTGCCGGGTCGGTGGCAGGTGGTCGCCATGCACGGTCAGCACCAGGGCGTAGCCGTCGGGCTCGAGGCGAAAGCTCAGGTCCGAACTCTCGGCGATGATCCGCTGGTAGCGCACCAGGCGTTCGAAACCCTCGGCCAAGGTGCGGCTGGACATCAGCGCGTAGCCCACCACATGGAACGAGGCCGGACGCACCACCCGGGCCATGTTCAGGCCGATGGCCTCGTTGCCCGACAACTCGACCGCCAGTTGCCACAGCCGGGTCATCGAATCCTGGGTGAATCGCGCATCGGGGTCGTCGAGGGCGGAAAAGTCGAGCCCGAGCTGCTTGAACATGGCCGGACAATCGAGCCCTTCCAGCTCGAGAGCCTTGACGATCCCTGATGCCCAGCTGGCTGACGTGGTTCTCTCACTCATGACAGGCTCTTGTGCTGACCGCTCCTGCGGTGAACCGAAAGGATACTCAATTGGCGCCTATTGTCACTGGCCACTGCCCTCAGTGACTCTAGACTCGATTCAGGCTCCACGCCGTGTATCCTGTAAGCACGACCCGCAGATTCGGAAGCCCGCCATGACCCGCACAGCGCAGTTCCGCAGTTTTGCCGAGTTCTACCCCTACTACCTGGGCGAGCACAGCAACGCCACCTGCCGCCGCCTGCACTTCGTCGGCACCAGCCTGGTGATCGCCCTGCTCGCCTACAGCATCGGCAGCGGCCAGTGGCTGTTGCTGCTGGCCGTGCCGCTGGCCGGCTACGGCTTCGCCTGGATCGGGCATTTCTTCTTCGAGAAGAACCGGCCGGCCACCTTCACCCATCCCTGGTACAGCCTGGTCGGCGACTTCGCCATGTTCCGCGACATCCTGCTGGGCCGCCTCAGCCTCTGAATCGGCCCGCAAGGCCAGGTTCGCGTCCCGGCCGGCCACTGCCAAAGCCCGCGCCCTGGCCAACACTGCCTGACATGTCCCCCGACACGAGTGGCCCGCGGCGATGAACAAGCAAGCGAACTTCAGCCACATGCGCGACGGCACCGCCCAGGACTGGGCGATCATCGCCGACGACTTTCGCGCCTATGCCCGGCTGCTGCCCCAGCGCATCCTCGCCCATCTGCGCCTGCTCGATGGCGACTTCGGCGGTTTTCCCATCGATCGCCTGAGCCACTCGCTGCAGACCGCCACCCGTGCCTTGCGTGACGGCCGCGACGAGGAATACGTGGTCTGCGCCCTGCTGCACGACATCGGCGACACCCTCGGCAGCTACAACCATCCGGATATCGCCGCGGCGATCCTCAAGCCCTTTGTCAGCGCCGAGAACCTGTGGATGATCGAGAAGCACGGGATCTTCCAGGGCTACTACTTCTTCCACCACCTGGGCATGGATCGCCACCTGCGCGAGCAATTCAGCGATCACCCGCAATACCAGCGGACCATCGAATTTTGCGCGCGCTACGACGCGGCGGCGTTCGACCCCGAGTACCCGAGCCTGCCGCTGTCGTTCTTCGAACCGATGATGGAGCGGCTGTTCGCCCAGCCCAGGCAGTCGATCTACAAGGCGGCCCTGAAAGCGTCGGCCTGATTCTGGGTACCCGTCACCTGTAGGAGCGGCCTTGTGCCGCGAATGGGCTGCGCAGCAGCCCCGACGATCTTGAGCGTAACCGAGAACCTGGGGCCGCTGCGCGCCCCTTTCGTGGCACAAGGCCGCTGCTACAGGGCTGAAACCGACCTAGGCCGGCTCGCCCAACTCCGCCGGCCGCGACGCTGCTTCCCGCGCCTGTGCCTCGGCGAACCGGTACAGCTCGATCCGCCCGTCCCAGTGCTCGATCAGCGCCGTGCACGACTCCACCCAATCGCCGCAGTTGAGGTACTCCACCTCGCCCACCCGGCGAATCTCGGCATGGTGGATATGCCCGCACACCACGCCCTGAAAGCCACGCCGGGTGCACTCGTGGGCGATGGCGTCCTCGAAGTCGCTGATGAAGTTAACCGCGCCCTTGACCTTGTGCTTGAGGTACGCCGACAACGACCAGTAGCCGTAGCCATACCGAGCACGCCAGTGGTTGAGCCAACGGTTGAGCACCAGGGTGAATTCGTAGGCCCTATCGCCGAGAAATGCCAGCCAGCGGTGGTAGCGGGTGATTACGTCGAACTGGTCGCCGTGGATCACCAGCAGCCGACGGCCATCGACGGTAAGGTGCTCGGCTTCATCCACCAACTGGATGTTGCCCAGGATCAGTTTCGAGTAGCGGCGCAGGAACTCGTCGTGGTTGCCGGTAACGTAGATCACTTCGGTACCGCGCTTGCTCAGGGTCAGCAGGCGGCGGATGACGTTGGTATGGGCCTGGGGCCAGTAGATGCCGCCGCGCAGTTTCCAGCCGTCGATGATATCGCCAACCAAGTAGATGCGCTCGGCCTGGTAGCCCTTGAGAAAATGCGCGAGGTGTTCGGCCTGGCAATCGCGGGTACCCAGGTGCACATCGGAAATCCACAGGGTGCGGACACGCAGCTTGCGTGACGGGCGGACGGGTTCGGCGTGGGTCATGAGCGGGCTCCGGCGCTGTTTGCTGGAGACTGGCAGGCCCAGGTGACAGATTGGTGGCAGGCACATGATCATCCTGCGCCCGCCTTGAGGTGTACACTCTTCACCTGCTTCGTGAGGACTCACCATGACCGCCGGCCCCCTGCTTTCGCTGCGCCATTATCGCCACGACCTGATCGCCCACAGCCACGACCATCCGCAACTGGTGTTCGGCCTGGGCGGGCGCCTGGATTTCGAGGTGGATGGTCGCGGCGGCCGGGTCAGCCGTCAGGACCTGATGGTGGTGCCTGCCGGCGCCCACCACACCTGCGGCAGCCCCGAGGGCAGCCACTGCCTGGTGCTGGACGTGCCGGGCGGGCACTGGCTCGGCGAGCATCTGGGCGAGCACGCCGACAACAGCCGCCGTCTGCTCGACCGCCCCGGCCCCCTGGGCCTGGACAGCCGCCAGCAGCAGTTGGTCGACTGGCTGGCGGCAAGCCCCGTGGACGACCCGCTGATTGCCTGCCAGGGCGCGGTGCTGTTGCTGGCCAGCCTCAACCCTCAGGCCGGTGCCCCGGTACTGGCCTGCAGGCGCCTGCCCTATGCCGCCTTCGACCGGCATATCGAGCAGCACGCCGCCTATCCGCTGCAGGTCGCCGACCTGGCACGCCTGGCCGGGCTTTCCAGCGCGCGACTGCACGCGCGTTTTGCCAGCGAGTGCGGCGTGACACCGATGGACTACATCCGCCAGCGGCGGCTGTCGATGGCGCGACGATTGTTGCGTGAGACGCTGTTGCCGGTGGGAGAGGTCGCGGCGCGGGTGGGGTATGGATCGCAGAGCGCCTTCAGCGCGGCGGTGATGCGGGCGTTCGGCTGCACGCCGCTGGCGTTGCGGCGCGAGTCTGGCGACAACTGACGCGAGATGCGCGACAGACACGGGCAGACCGGGCTCTTACACTGAGCGCCTAGATATTCTCTCCCTGTGCTGGCCTCTTCGCGGGTAAACCCGCTCCCACAGGATTCGCACTGACCTGTGGGAGCGGGTTTACCCGCGAAGAGGCCGGCACAGGAACCTGCGAATGCAAAGGACCACCATGAACCACCGCACCGCCCTCGGCGCCCTGCATATCGGCGCGCTGTTCTTCGGCCTGACCGGCGTCTTCGGCAAGCTGGCCGCCAGCGCCAGCCCCTCGATCATCGTCTTCGGCCGCGCCCTGTTCGCGGTGCTGGCCCTGGCCCTGTTCGCCAGCCTGGCGCGCCAGGCCTGGCAACCGCTGCGTGGTCAGGACGTGCGCCGCCTGCTGCTGGGCGGCGCGCTGCTGGCCGGGCATTGGGTGAGCTTCTTCATCGCGGTCAAGGTCGGTGGCGTGGCCATCGCCACCCTCGGTTTCGCCAGCTTCCCGGCGTTCACCGTGATCCTCGAGGGCCTGCTGTTCCGCGAACGCATCCGCCGCAACGAGGCGCTGCTGGTGCTGCTGGTGAGCATCGGCCTGGTGCTGGTCACCCCGGCATTCGACCTGGCCAGCGAGGCCACCGGCGGGTTGCTCTGGGCGCTGCTCTCGGGCTTGCTGTTCTCGCTGCTGTCGCTGACCAACCGCGCCGGTTCCGGGCGCCTGCCCGCCGTGCAGGCGGCGCTGTGGCAGAACCTGGTGGTGAGCCTGTGCCTGCTGCCGTTCGCCGCGCCTGGCCTGGCCGCGGTGGCGCCACTGGACTGGCTGTGGATTGCCCTGCTCGGCGTATTCTGCACCGGTGTCGCCCACAGCCTGTTCGTCGCCAGCCTGGCGGTGATCAAGGCGCGCACCGCCGCGGTGGTGTTCGGCATGGAGCCGGTCTATGGCATCGCCGTGGCCTGGGTGGTGTTCGCCGAACAGCCGACCCTGCGCATGCTCGCCGGTGGCGCCTTGATCATCTTCGCCATCGTGCTGTCCAGCCGCCTGGCCGCCGAGCAACCGGCCCGTCAGCCGCAGCCCGAAAGCGCCTGATCAGCGATCGTTGTGGCCCAGGTCGCGCTGCGGATCGATCTGGTCGCGCACCCGCTGCTTGAGCACCTTGGCCTCGGGGAAGCCGCCGTCGGCCTTGCGCTCCCAGATCTGCACGCCGTCGCAGGTGATGCGGAACACCCCACCGGTGCCGGGCTCCAGCGCCACCTGACCGAGGTCGTCGGCAAAGGTGCTGAGCAGCTCCTGGGCCAGCCAGGCGGCGCGCAGCAGCCATTGGCACTGGGTGCAATAGGTGATGACGATTTGTGGCTTGCTGTCTGCCATGTAGGGAAACTCCGTAGGAAGGGCCGCTTATACTAGCGGTCTTTATCCTCTGGTTTGAGACTCACGATGCGCCGCCTGCTGTACTGCCTCCTGCTGATGCTCACCTCATTCACCGTGCTGGCCGCCGAAGCGGCACGGCCGAAGATCGGCCTGGTGCTGTCGGGCGGCGCCGCCCGCGGCCTGGCCCATATCGGCGTGCTCAAGGCCCTGGAGGAACAGGGCGTGCGCATCGACGCCATCGCCGGCACCAGCATGGGCGCGGTGGTCGGCGGGCTGTACGCCTCGGGCTACAGCATCGCCGAACTGGAGAAGCTGGCCACCACTCTGGACTGGCAGCAGGCGCTGTCCGATGCGCCGCCACGCAAGGATGTGCCGTTCCGGCGCAAGCAGGACGACCGCGACTTCCTGGTCAAGCAGAAGCTGAGCTTTCGCGACGACGGCAGCCTGGGCCTGCCACTGGGGGTGATCCAGGGCCAGAACCTGGCCCTGCTGCTGGAAAGCAAGCTGGCCCACACCGCCGACATCCGGGACTTCGACAAACTGCCGATCCCCTTCCGCGCCGTGGCCACCGACATCACCAGCGGCGAAAAGGTAATCTTCCGCCGCGGCCACCTGCCTCAGGTGATCCGCGCCAGCATGTCGATCCCGGCGGTGTTCGCCCCGGTGGAACTGGACGGCCGGCTGCTGGTGGACGGCGGCATGACCGACAACATCCCGGTGGACGTGGTGCGCGAGATGGGCGTGGACCTGGCCATCGTCGTCGACATCGGCACCCCGCTGCGCAACCGCAAGCAGCTGGCCACGGTGGTGGATGTGCTCAACCAGTCGATCACCCTGATGACCCGGCGCAACTCCGAGGAGCAACTGGCCAGCCTGCGCCGCGAGGATATCCTCGTCCAGCCGCCACTCTCGGCCTTCGGCGTCACCGATTTTGGCCGTGCCCAGGACATGATCGACGCCGGCTACCGCGCCACCCGCGCCCTCGACCCGCGCCTGGCGGCGCTGCGCCAGACCGAGGGTGACAGCAACCTGGCGGTGGCACGCTCGCCGAAACAGCGCACGCCGATCATCACCTCCATCCGGGTGGAGAACGACTCCAAGGTCAGCGACGACGTGATCCGCTACTACATTCGCCAGCCCATCGGTGAGCCGCTGGATCTCGGCCGCCTGCAGACCGACATGGGTACCCTCTACGGCCTGGACTACTTCGACCAGGTGCAGTACCGCGTGGCGCACAAGGGCGACGAACATACCCTGGTGATCAACGCCCGTGGCCGGCGTGGCGGCACCGACTACCTGCGCCTGGGCCTGAACCTGTCGGACGACCTGCGCGGCGACAGCGCCTTCAACCTCGGCGCCAGCTACCGGGTCAACGGCATCAACCGGCTCGGCGGCGAATGGCTGACCCGTGCGCAGATCGGCGACGAGCAGGAGCTGTACAGCGAGTTCTACCAGCCGCTGGACGTGGGCTCGCGCTACTTCATCGCCCCCTACCTGGCCCTGGGCTCGCAGAACGTCGAGGCGACCCTGGACAACGACCCGGTGGCCGAGTATCGCCTGGAACGCTACGGTTTCGGGCTCAATGTCGGCCGGCAGATCGGCACCTACGGCGAAGTGCGCCTGGGCGTGGGCAAGGCCTGGGGCAATGCCGAGGTGCGCATCGGCGACCAGGACCTGCCCAAGGTCAGCTTCAACGAGGGGTTCTACGAGCTCAAGTACTCGTTCGACACCTTCGACAACGTGTACTTCCCCCACAGTGGCGAGGATATCGGCCTGACCGTGCGCAAGTACGACAAGTCACTGGACTCGGACCAGAACTACCGGCAGTGGCTGTTCAACCTGGACAAGGCCTTCAGCAGCGGGCCGAACACCCTGGTGCTGGGTGGCAGGTATGGACGAACGCTGGATGACGCCGAGGTAGTCACTTCGAGCTTCGTGTTCGGTGGCGCCCGGCAGCTGTCAGGTTTCCGCCAGGATTCGATCTCCGGGCAGAACATGAGCCTGCTGCGCATGGTCTACTACCGTCGCCTGACGCCTCGGGCCTACCTGCCCCTGGACTTCCCGCTGTACCTGGGCGGCTCGCTGGAGCGCGGCCGGGCATGGAACAATGACAATGAGTTCGACAGTGGCTATATCAATGCGGCGAGCATCTTCCTGGGGCTGGAAACGCCGCTGGGGCCGTTGAACCTGAGCTATGGGGCCAACGATGCCCATGAGAAGGCGGTGTACCTGAACCTGGGGCATACCTTCTAGAAATGATCGCGGGGCAAGCCCGCTCCCACAAGTCATGCAGCCAATTGTGGGATCAGACTCGTGGGAGCGGGCTTGCCCCGCGATTGATGAAGGGTTCAGGACTTCTCGAGATTATCGAGAATCTTCGCATGCACGCGCATGCACACTTCCATGTCGGCCTCGTCTATGCCGGTGAACAGCTCGAGGCGCAGGGCATTGGCGATGGTCTCGATCTGGTCGATCAGCGGCTTGGCCGGCGGGCACAGCAGGATCTTCTTGGCCCGGCGATCTTCCATCACCGCCTGGCGGCGTACCAGCCCCTGGCTCTCGAGGCTGTCGAGCAGGCGCGCCAGGGTCGGGCCCTCGACGCCCACGCTCTGGGCCAGCTCACGCTGGGTCGGCGCCTCGTCGAACCTGGCCAGGTGCAGCAGCACCAGCCAGCGGGCTTGCGACAGGTTGAGCCCGGCCAGGCGGCGGTCCAGTTCGGCACGCCAGCCCCGGGACATCTGGGCCAGCTGCATGCCGAAGCGGTGTTGGTTGTCGGTAAGGGGCATAAGCAACTCAATGAATAGAACTAATTATTAGCCAGCTAATCATGGCCCGGCCATTCAGGCAAGGTTCGACGCCTCGGAAATGGCTGATAAACATGTAAGGGTATGACAAAGGTCAGCAATTGGCGCAAATGCCGGCAATTAAAGGCCGAACTCCAGCGCCAGCGCCGCCCGTACACAGTGCAGGACGCCTTCCGGCACCCGCTGGCCGAACAGCGGCGCCACACCAGACACCGGCGGCAACTCGCCCTCGCCGTCGAGGAAGGCGTCCTGCACCTCCATCATCAGCTCCTCCGGCAGGTCCAGCGCCTGCTCCAGGCTCAATTCCTGGCGGCCGATGGCCTCGGCCAGCAGGCTGTAGACGTTCTTCTCGGTGCAGTTCAACTGCCCGGCGATCTGCGCCGGGGTCATGCCGGCGCGGGCCAGACTGACCAGTTCGTGGCGCAGGTCGAGCACCACCTTCGGCGCCTCCTCGGTACCACCGGCGCCGTTGAGCACTTCGAGGAAGGCCTGGCCATAGCGCTCCAGCTTGCGCGCACCGACGCCACTGACCTGGGCCATGTCGCTGAGGCTGGTGGGCATGCTGCGCAGCATCTCCAGCAGGGTGGAGTCGGGGAAGATGACGTAGGGCGGCACGCTGTGCTCCTCGGCCAGCTTGCGCCGCAGGGTGCGCAGCGCTTCCCACAGCTCGCGCTCCTCGGCCCGCACCAGTTGGCTGGCCGGGCTGCCGCCGCTGGAGGAAGACTTGGCCACGGTCTGCGGCTTGAGGTCGCGGCGCAGCTGCAGGTTCACCTCGCCGCGCAGCAACGGCCGGCAGCTGTCGGACAGCCGCAGGCCACCGTAGCCCTCGAGGTCGATGTCCACCAGGCCGCGCGCCACCAACTGGCGGAACAACGAGCGCCACTCGGCCTCGGCCAGCGTCTTGCCGACACCGAACACCGAGAGCTTCTCGTGGCCGAAATTGCGCACCTTCTCGGTGTCCTTGCCCAGCAGCACGTCGACCAGATGGCCGACGCCGTAGCGCTGGCCGGTGCGGAACACCGCCGACAGCGCCTGGCGCGCAGGCTCGGTGGCATCCCAGGTCTGCACCTGGTCGACGCAGTTGTCGCAATGCCCGCACGGTTGCTCGAGCACTTCGTCGAAGTAGGCCAGCAGCGACTGACGGCGGCAGCGGGTCTCCTCGCACAACGCCAGCATGGCGTCGAGCTTGTGCTGCTCGATGCGCTTGTGACGCTCGTCGCCCTCGGAGTTCTGCAGCATCTGCTTGAGCATCACCATGTCCTGCAGGCCGTAGGCCATCCAGGCGTCCGACGGCAGGCCGTCACGGCCGGCACGGCCGGTCTCCTGGTAATAGGCCTCAAGCGACTTGGGCAGGTCGAGGTGGGCGACAAAGCGCACGTTGGGCTTGTCGATGCCCATGCCGAAGGCGATGGTGGCGACCATGATCAGCCCTTCCTCGTTGAGGAAGCGGTGCTGGTTGGCGGCGCGGGTCTCGGCGGCGAGGCCCGCGTGATACGGCAACGCCGGGAAGCCCTGCTCGCAAAGGAAGGCAGCGGTCTCGTCGACCTTCTTGCGCGACAGGCAATAGACGATGCCGGCGTTACCACGGCGCTCGCCGAGGAACGCCATCAGCTGCTTGCGCGGCGACTCCTTGGGCACGATGCGGTAGAAGATGTTCGGCCGGTCGAAGCTCGACAGGAACCGCTCGGCGCCCTGCAGGTGCAGGCGCTGGACGATCTCCTCGCGGGTACGCATGTCGGCGGTGGCGGTCAGGGCGATGCGCGGCACATGCGGGAACAGCTCGGCGAGCTGGCCCAGTTGCAGGTACTCGGGGCGGAAGTCGTGGCCCCATTGCGACACGCAGTGGGCCTCGTCGATGGCGAACAGGGAAACGTCGAGGCCGCGCAGGAAGTCCAGCATGCGCGGCTGCACCAGGCGCTCGGGGGCCAGGTAAAGCATCTTCACCTCGCCACGGCGCAGGCGCCCGGCCAGGTCGCGCTGCTGCTCGGCGCTGAGGGTGGAGTTCAGCGCCGCGGCGGCCACGCCCAGCTCGTCGAGGGTGGCGACCTGGTCGTCCATCAGCGCGATCAGCGGCGACACCACCACGGTCAGGCCCGGGCGCAGCAGGCCAGGCACCTGGAAGCACAACGATTTACCGCCACCAGTGGGCATCAGCACCAGGGCGTCGCCACCACCTGCCACACATTCGATGATCGCCGCCTGGCGCCCGCGGAAACTGTCGTAACCGAAGACATCCTTGAGGACGCGCTGAGCCTGTTCGAGCATTTGCCACTCCAAAATCGCCGTACCATCCTGGACTCAGGCTGGACGATAAATCCGCCGCGCACACATCGAATGCGTAAGCGGTTTTTGCCAGATGACGGGAAAACGCCACCGGAGCACGAAAAACAGCGGAGTATACCCGACTGCCCCACCCCCGGCATGCCCCGCAGACAGACGTTCCCTTTGCCCCGCAGCCGCCGCAAGGTGCTAGAATTCACTATCGTTTATTCCCCAAGGTAGCCCTGTAATGTCCTTCGCCGAGCAACTGACCCGCCTGCAAGCCTTCCTCGACGCCGATGAGCTGCACGAAGAAGCGCTGGACTACGTCGCCGCACACGGCTACCTGACCGCGCTGTCGATCTGCTCGGAGCAAGTTCCAGACCGTGAGTGGATCGACGCGCTGTTCGCCGAAGAACCCCACTACACCAGCGATGCCCAGCGCACCGAGATCGAAGCGACGCTGGTAGCCCTCAAAGGCCACATCGCTCGCCAGTTGGCCAGCGAAGAGGAATTCGACCTGCCGTGCGACCTCGACCTCACCGACGAGCCGGACGACTCCGACCTGCGCGGCTGGTGCATCGGTTTCATGGAGGGCGTGTTCCTGCGTGAAGAGGCCTGGTTCGACAATTCCGAGGATGAAGTCAGCGAAATGCTCCTGCCGATCATGGTCGGCTCGGGCCTGTTCGACGAGCAGCCGGAGTTCGCCGACATCGCCAGCGATGCCAACTTGCAGGACGACATGATCGTACAGATCCCCGAAGCGCTGAGCGCGCTGTTCCTGCTGCAGCACGCACCGGACGAAAAACCTGCCGTACTCAAACCACGCCGCCACTGATCAACGTGGTGCGCTACCTGCTGCTGGCCGCCGGCTGGCTCAGTGTCGCGCTCGGGGTGGCGGGGATCTTCCTGCCGGTGCTGCCCACCACCCCGTTCCTGCTGCTGGCGGCGGCCTGTTTCGCCCGCAGCTCGCCGCGCTTTCACCACTGGCTGGTGAATCATCCGAAACTCGGGCCATGGATCCGCGACTACCTCAGCGGCGAGGGGATTCCGCTGCGGGGCAAGGTCTATGCGATCGGCCTGATGTGGGCCAGCATCGGGCTGTCCTGCTACCTGGTGCCGCTGTTCTGGGCACGGGTGTTCATGCTGACCAGCGCGGTGCTGGTCAGTGCCTGGATCCTCAGGCAGAAGACCCTGCAGCGACCGGATTGAGCCGGATAGCGAGCACATGCCGTGCGCCGCTTCCGGCCTAACGCAATCACCCTGTGGGAGCGGCCTTGCGTCGCGAAAGGGGCGCGAAGCGGCCCCAGGATTTCAGCGTTGATACAAAGATCGCCGGGGCCGCTTCGCGGCCCTATCGCGACGCAAGGCCGCTCCCACAGGGAAACGCGCAATTCCCTATCTTCAGCAAGATCGCTGCTTACACCGTATCCACCTTCAACGAATGATCATTGAGCATGCCGCTGATGATGGTCGCGGTGTCATGCCCCGCCGCAATCACCCCGCCC
>NZ_QJRP01000052.1 GCF_003205295.1 Pseudomonas mosselii | reverse complement strand
CCATGGAGGTCTGCAGAGGGTTACAGGATCGACAGTCTACCAGTTGGGCATTCATCGCGGGGCAAGCCCGCTCCCACGCCAGCGTGTGGCGGGGCGTGGGAGCGGGCTTGCCCCGCGAGCGGTCGCCGGATCTTGATGCAAGTCATTCGCGATACGTTTCATCTTCACGCACCTTGAACTTGCGCAAAAAGCCCCTATGTTAGTCAGGCCCCCTAAAAGCGCTGTGCCAGCATCGTGGAAATCCACCACTTTCCTCACCATCGTTTCCGGGTAGAATGCTCGTTCGCATGCGGCCTCAGGGCTGCACGGGCGACTCACGGGGCCGCCCTCCATCCCTACGTGTGGAAGATCCTGCCGATATGTTTGCGCCTTTGTTAAAAAAACTTTTTGGAAGCAAGAACGAGCGTGAAATCAAACGCATGCTCAAGACGGTGAGCACCGTCAATGCCTTCGAAGAGAAGATGGTGGCCCTCTCCGACGAGCAGCTGCGGGGCAAGACCGCAGAGTTCAAGGAGCGTCTGGCCAAAGGCGAGACTCTCGACCAGCTGCTGCCCGAAGCCTTCGCCGTGGCCCGCGAGGCCGGCAAGCGCGTGATGGGCATGCGTCACTTCGATGTCCAGCTGATCGGCGGCATGACCTTGCACGAAGGCATGATCGCAGAAATGCGCACCGGTGAAGGCAAGACCTTGGTCGGTACCCTGGCCGTGTACCTCAACGCATTGTCCGGCAAAGGCGTGCACGTGGTCACCGTCAACGACTACCTGGCCCGCCGCGACGCCAACTGGATGCGTCCGCTGTACGAGTTCCTCGGCCTCAACGTCGGCATCGTCTCGGCCTTCCAGCCGCCGGAAGAAAAGCGCGCCGCCTATGCCGCCGACATCACCTACGGCACCAACAACGAATTCGGTTTCGACTACCTGCGCGACAACATGGCGTTCAGCCAGGACGAGAAGTTCCAGCGTGAGTTGAACTTCGCCGTGATCGACGAAGTCGACTCGATCCTCATCGACGAAGCGCGCACCCCGCTGATCATCTCCGGCCAGGCCGAGGACAGCTCCAAGCTGTACATCGAGATCAACCGCCTGATCCCGCGCCTGACCCAGCACATCGAGGAAGTCGAAGGCCAGGTGACCCAGGAAGGCCACTACAGCATCGACGAGAAGAGCCGCCAGGTCGAACTGAACGAGGCCGGCCACCAGTTCATCGAGGACATGCTGACCCAGTCCGGCCTGCTGGCCGAGGGCGAGAGCCTGTACTCGGCGCACAACCTGAGCCTGCTGACCCACGTCTACGCCGGCCTGCGCGCGCACAAGCTGTTCCACCGCAACGTCGAATACATCGTCCAGGAAGGCCAGATCCTCCTGATCGATGAGCACACCGGCCGTACCATGCCGGGCCGGCGCCTGTCCGAAGGCCTGCACCAGGCCATCGAGGCCAAGGAAAACCTGAACATCCAGGCCGAGAGCCAGACCCTGGCCTCGACCACCTTCCAGAACTACTTCCGTCTCTACACCAAGCTGTCCGGCATGACCGGTACCGCCGACACCGAGGCGTTCGAGTTCGCCCAGATCTACAACCTCAACGTGATGGTCATCCCACCGAACAAGCCGTTGGCCCGCAAGGACTTCAACGACCTGGTGTACCTGACCGCCGACGAGAAGTACGCCGCGATCATCGCCGACATCAAGGAAAGCATGGCCCATGGCCGTCCGGTCCTGGTCGGTACCGCGACCATCGAAACCTCCGAGCACATGTCCAACCTGCTCAAGAAGGAAGGTATCGACCACAAGGTCCTGAACGCCAAGTACCACGAAAAAGAAGCCGAGATCATCGCGCAAGCCGGTGCTCCGGGCGCACTGACCATCGCCACCAACATGGCCGGCCGCGGTACCGACATCCTGCTGGGCGGCAACTGGGAGGCCGAGGTGGCTGCCCTGGAGAGTCCGACCGCCGAGCAGATCGCCCAGATCAAGGCCGACTGGCAGAAGCGTCACCAGCAGGTGCTGGAGGCCGGTGGCCTGCATGTGATCGCCTCCGAGCGCCACGAGTCGCGCCGTATCGACAACCAGCTGCGTGGCCGTGCTGGCCGTCAGGGCGACGCCGGTTCCAGCCGCTTCTACCTGTCGCTGGAAGACAGCCTGATGCGCATCTTCGCCTCCGACCGGGTGAAGAACTTCATGAAGGCCCTCGGCATGCAGTCCGGCGAGGCCATCGAGCACCGCATGGTGACCAACGCCATCGAGAAGGCGCAGCGCAAGGTCGAAGGCCGCAACTTCGACATCCGCAAGCAGCTGCTCGAATACGACGACGTGGCCAACGAGCAGCGCAAGGTGATCTACCACATGCGCAACAGCCTGCTGGCCGCCGAGAACATCGGCGACACCATTGCCGAGTTCCGCCAGGAAGTGCTCGATGCCACCATCAGCCAGCACATTCCGCCGCAATCGCTGCCCGAGCAGTGGGACGTGGCCGGCCTGGAAGCTTCGCTGTCCAGCGACTTCGCCATCAAGCTGCCGATCCAGCAGTGGCTCGACGAGGACGATCACCTTTACGAGGAGACCCTGCGCGAGCGGCTGATCAAGGAAATCACCGACGCCTACAACGAGAAGGAAGACCAGGCCGGCATCGACGCCCTGCGTACCTTCGAGAAGCAGATCCTGCTGCGCGTGCTGGATGACCTGTGGAAAGACCACCTGTCGACCATGGACCACCTGCGTCACGGTATCCACCTGCGCGGCTATGCGCAGAAGAACCCGAAGCAGGAGTACAAGCGCGAGTCGTTCACCCTGTTCCAGGAACTGCTGGAGTCGATCAAGCGCGACACCATCCGCGTGCTCTCGCACGTCCAGGTACGCCGCGAAGACCCGGCCGAGGAAGAGGCGCGCCTGCGCCGCGAGGCCGAGGAACTGGCCAGCCGCATGCAGTTCCAGCATGCCGCCGCGCCGGGCCTGGAAGGCGGTCAGCTGGCCGAGGAGGGCGCTGAAGTCGCCGTGGCCTCCGCGCCGGTCCGCAACGACATGAAGCTGGGCCGCAACGAGCCGTGCTGGTGTGGTTCGGGCAAGAAGTTCAAGCATTGCCACGGTCAGATCGAGTAATCGATCCTGCGTGACATCCGAGGGGCCGCGTTGCGGCCCTTTCGCGACACAAGGCCGCTCCCACAGGTACAGCGCTCGGCTAAAGAGCAGCGCAGCCTCTGTGGGAGCGGCCTTGTGTCGCGATGGGCTGCGAAGCGGCCCCCGCTCTTCCCTCAGGTAACCGGCCGACATTAAGATCGTCCGACGTCGTCACATCCCTTGTTTTCCATAGGAGCGCTCTAATGGCTGTTGGTCTTGGTCCCCTGCCCACCCTGCACCCGGTTCCCGGTTTCGAACTCGGTATCGCCTCGGCGGGCATCAAGCGCCCAGGGCGCAAGGATGTGGTGGTGATGCGCTGCGCCGAAGGCTCCAGCGTCGCC
This sequence comes from Pseudomonas mosselii, assembly GCF_003205295.1. Classification (GTDB taxonomy): domain Bacteria; phylum Pseudomonadota; class Gammaproteobacteria; order Pseudomonadales; family Pseudomonadaceae; genus Aquipseudomonas; species Aquipseudomonas mosselii_B. Next base: position 21,457 of record NZ_QJRP01000052.1, on the reverse strand, counting down.
GGCGTGTTCACCCTCAACGCCTTCTGCGCGGCCCCGGTGATCCTTTCCAAGCAGCGCGTACAGGGCACCGTGCGTTACCTGCTGACCAACACCGGCAACGCCAACGCCGGCACCGGCGCGCCGGGTCTGGCCGCCGCCGAGCGCACCTGCGCCAAGCTGGCCGAACTTGCCGGCGTGCCGACGGAGTCCGTGCTGCCGTTTTCCACCGGCGTGATCGGCGAGCCGCTGCCGGTCGAGAAGATCGAAGGCGCGCTGCAGGCCGCCCTGGACAACCTGTCGGAAAACCACTGGGCCGAAGCCGCCACCGGCATCATGACCACCGACACCCTGCCCAAGGGCGCCAGCCGTCAGTTCCAGTTCGACGGCAAGACCATCACCGTCACCGGCATCAGCAAGGGCGCGGGCATGATCCGCCCGAACATGGCCACCATGCTCGGCTACATCGCCACCGACGCCAAGGTCGCCCCGGCGGTGCTCAAGGACCTGATGCTCGACGGCGCCAACAAGTCGTTCAACCGCATCACCATCGACGGCGACACCTCGACCAACGACTGCTGCATGCTCATCGCCACCGGCAAGGCCGATGTGCCCGAAGTGACCGAGGCCAGCGGCGCACTGTTCGAGGCGCTGAAGAAGGCGGTGTTCGAGGTGTGCATGGAGGTGGCCCAGGCCATCGTCCGTGACGGCGAAGGCGCCACCAAGTTCGTCACCGTGCAGGTCAACGGCGGTGGCAACCACCAGGAATGCCTGGACGTCGGCTACGCCGTGGCCCACTCGCCGCTGATCAAGACCGCGCTGTTCGCCTCCGACCCCAACTGGGGCCGTATCCTCGCCGCAGTCGGTCGTGCCGGCGTGCCGGCGTTGGACGTGAGCCTGATCGATGTGTACCTGGACAGCGTGTGCATCGCCAGCCAGGGTGGGCGCAGCCCGAGCTACACCGAGGAGCAGGGCTCCAAGGTAATGGCCCAGGAGGAGATCACCATCCGCATCGAGCTGGGTCGTGGCCAGTGCAGCGAAACCATCTGGACCACCGACCTGTCCCACGAGTACGTGAAGATCAACGCCGAGTACCGTACCTGATTCATCGCGGGGCAAGCCCGCTCCCACGACTGTCGTGGGAGCGGGCTTGCCCCGCGACTCCTGCACACTGCCCGCAACATGGAGCCGAACCATGAGCTATCACCTGATCATCGGCGACAAGCTGTATTCCTCCTGGTCGCTACGCGGCGCCCTGGCCCTCGAGCTGGCTGGCGTCCCCTACGAAGAAACCCTGGTCAAGCTCAACCAGCCTGACACCCGCCAGCGCCTGCTGGTCTTCTCGGCCACCGCCAAGGTACCGCTGCTCAAGAGCGAGCACGGTGTGATCGCCGACTCCCTGGCCATCGCCGAATACCTCAACGAACGCCACCCCGAGGCCCGTCTGTGGCCCGAGGACATCGCCGCCCGTGCCCAGGCCCGTTCGGCCTGCGCGCAGATGCACAGCGGTTTCTTTGCCCTGCGTGGTGCCATGCCGTTCGACCTGTCTCGTGACCAGGCGCTGGATGAGGTGCCGCTGGACGTGCAGGTCGATATCGACCGCATCGTCGCCCTGTGGAACGAATGCCGCCTGCAGGCCAAGGACAACGGCCCGTTCCTGTTCGGCCGTCCGACACTGGCCGACGCCTTCTTCGCCCCGGTGGCCGTGCGCTTGCGCACCTACCGTGTCGCGGTGCCGGCCGAAGCGGCCGCCTACATCGAGACCATCTACCAATGGCCAGCCTTCCAGGCCTGGCAACAAGCTGGCCTGGCGGAGCGTGAAGGTTGAAACGGATTCATGTAGTCGCAGCGGTCATTCGTGGCACCGACGGGCGGATCCTGATTGCCCGCCGCGCCGATACCCAGCACCAGGGCGGCCTGTGGGAGTTTCCCGGCGGCAAGCTGGAGGAGGGCGAGGGCGTCGAGGCGGCGCTGGCCCGCGAGCTGCGCGAGGAACTGGGTATTGAGGTCGCGGCTTCCCGGCCGTTGATCAAGGTCAGTCACGACTATCCGGACAAGCAGGTGCTGTTGGATGTGCGTGAAGTGCACGTCTTTACCGGCGAGCCCCATGGCGCCGAAGGCCAGCCCCTGGCCTGGGTGGCGCCGCGTGATCTTGGCCAGTATGAGTTCCCCGAGGCCAACAAGCCGATCGTCGCCGCGGCGCGCTTGCCCGACCAGTACCTGATCACCCCGGACGGTTTGGAGGTGCCTGAGCTGCTCAAGGGTATCCAGAAGGCCGTGGCCAGCGGCATCAAGCTGATCCAGTTGCGTGCGCCGGACATGTACGACCCCAAGTACCGCGATGTGGCGGTGGATGCGGTCGGTCTGTGCGCGGGCAAGGCCCAGCTGATGCTCAAGGGGCCGCTGGAATGGCTGGGCGACTTTCCGTCGGCCGGCTGGCACCTGACCGCCGCGCAGTTGCGCAAGTATGCCGCCAAGGGGCGGCCATTCCCGAAGGAGCGTTGGCTGGCGGCGTCCTGTCACAGCGCTGAGGAGTTGGCGCTGGCCGAGCAGATGGGGGTGGACTTTGTCACCCTGTCGCCGGTGCAGGCGACCCAGACTCACCCGGAGGCGGTGCCGCTGGGGTGGGACGAGGCGCAGCGGTTGATTGGCGGGATCAGCCATCCGGTGTTTCTGCTGGGCGGGGTCGGGCCGGGCGAGCGGGAGCGGGCCTGGGAGCTTGGGGCGCAGGGTGTTGCGGGGATCCGGGCGTTCTGGCCTGAGATCTGAGTAATTGGGGCTGCTGCGCAGCCCATCGCGACACAAGGCCGCTCCCACAGGTACTGCGCACACGTTGAAGACTGCGCCATACCTGTGGGAGCGGCCTTGTGTCGCGATGGGCCGCAAAGCGGCCCCGGCAATCTCAGGCCTCAGGTTTCGGCGCAGGCTGCCACAATACCTCTGCAATTCCTTGTCGCCGCCCAATGATCCGGGCCGCGACGAACAGCAGGTCCGACACCCGGTTGATATAGGCCAGCCCCACCCCCTCCAGCGGTTCCAGCGCATTCAGCTGCTGACAACGCCGTTCCGCCGCCCGCGCCGCGCTGCGGCAGACATGGGCCTGGGCCACCAGCATCGAGCCCCCGGGCAGGATGAAGTTCTTCAGCGGCCCCAACTCTTCGTTCCAGCGGTCGATGGCCGCCTCCAGGCGCTGCACCTCGGCAATGTTCAAGGCCTGATAGCTGGGCATCGCCAGCTCCCCACCGAGGTCGAACAAACGATGCTGACAAGGCGCCAGCACCTCGATCAGTTCGCCAAGGCCAGCCTCGGCCAGCCCGGCCAGCAGCACGCCCAACTGGCTGTTGAGGCTGTCCACCTCACCGATCGCCTCGATCCGCGGATGGTCCTTGGGCACCCGGCGCCCGTCGCCCAGGCCGGTTTCGCCTTTGTCGCCGGTGCGGGTGTAGATCTTCGACAGGCGATAGCCCATGTCATGTCTCCGTCTTGGTGGTGCTCGGCTGGGCCGGGCTCAGGGGCAGGCGCAGGGTGAAGCAGGTGCCCTGGCCGGGGGTGGACTGTACCTCCATCTGCCCCTTGTGGTTGTTGGTGATGATGAAGTACGACACCGACAGGCCCAGGCCGGTACCCTGGCCGATCTCCTTGGTGGTGAAGAACGGCTCGAAGGTACGCTTGCGCACGGTCTCGGGCATGCCGACGCCATTGTCCTCGACCTGGATTTCCGCCCACGGCGGGTTGAGCCGCGTGCGCAGGATGATGCGCCCCGGCTCGCTGGGCTGGGGGCGCTGGTGGATGGCCTGGGCGGCGTTTTTCAGCAGGTTCAACAGCACCTGTTCGAGTTCGTTGGCGGTACAGGGCACCGGGCCCAGTTGTGGGTCGAACTGGCGGACGATGGCCTGACCCTTGAAGTCGAAGCCGATGGCCAGGTCGAAATCGTTGCCGGCGATTTCCACGGCCTGGTCGATCAGCGCTGGCAGCTCGCAAGGGGCCAGCTGGCGGTTGCTGCGACGGCTGAAGCTGAGCATGTGGGTGACGATCTTGGCCGCCCGGGCACCGGCCTGCTGGATGCCGTCGAGCAGTTGCGGCACTTCGCGGCTTTCCAGGTAGCGATTGACGGCCGGCAGGTCGATGCCCAGCTCGCCGGCTTGCTCCTGGTTGCGCGGCAGGTCCGGCGACAGGCGTCGGCGGATGTTCTGCACGTTGTGCAGGATGGCGCCCAGCGGGTTATTGATCTCGTGAGCCATGCCTGCGGCCAGGCCGCCGACCGAGAGCATCTTCTCCGACTGCACCATCATCTCTTCCAGGGACAGGCGCTGGGTGATGTCGTCGATGCGGATCACCACGCCACGTCCAGCGCCGCCCATCAGCGGGTAGAAGGTCAGGGCGTAGTGGCGCAGGTCCTCGCCCTTGGGCCAGGTGACCCGCTCGATCTTGGCCACCCGGTGCTTCTCCACGCTTTCCTTGAGCTGCGGCAGGAAGGGCTTGAGCGGCTCGAAGGCGAGGAACACCGGTTGGTTCAGCGCTTCGTCCAGCGGCGTGCCGGAGAGCACCGTGGCCTCGTGGTTCCACTGGGTGACGTAGAGCTGCTCGTCGAGGGCGATCAGCGCCGAGGGCATGGAGTCGATGATGCTGTTCAAGTAGTTCTGAAAGCCCGTGAGCTTTTTCTCGATCTTGCTGCGCACCTGGACTTCCAGCTCCAGCTTGCGGTTGGTGTGGCGGGTTTCCTCGGCCAGGCCCTGGGCCTGGTCGTAGGCGTCCTGGAACTCGTCGCGGGTGCGCTTGAGCTGTTGTTCGCGGGCCTCGATGCGCGACAGCATGGTGTTGAACGCCTCGGCCAGGCCGCCGATCTCGTCGTCGTTGCCGCGTTGGGCACGCAGGGCATAGCTCTCCTCGCGGGTGACCTGGCGGGTCAGCTCTTCGAGGCGGTTGATCGGCAGGGTGATCAGGCGCTTGATCTGTCGGGCGATGACCAGCCACAGCAGGATGCTGAACACCAGGATGGCCAGGCTGGCGGAGAGCGTGCCGGTGTAGAACGCGGTCGGCAGCTCGCTGCTGGCCACCAGCAGCAGGTGCGCGGGCGGGGCGGCGCTGCGTGGCAGGCGGATCAGCTGGGTGCTGCGAAACTCCATCAGGCGCCAGCCGTCGATGTTGCGGTAGCGCTTGGGCAGGGTCAGCGGGTCACCGTGCTGCAGCTGGGCCAGCATCTGTCCATCGCCGCCGTAGATCGCGGCGGCGCGTAGCGGCGAGTAGCTGTCGAGCTCCTTGAGCAGCGCCGTGGCGTTTTCCGCCGAGTCGCCGGCGCGCGCGGACAATTGCGGGTTGGAAACCAGCCGGCCGATGGTCTGCAGGGCCTGGGGCGCCATGCTCTCCTGGGTGATCCAGTAGGCGGCGCTGATGAAGGCGAGGTTGGCCACCAGCAGGATGGTCACCAGCAGTACCAGCAGGGCCGCCAGCAGTTTCTGCCCGACCGGGAGGTTTTCCAGGCGTTGACGCAGGGTCATGGGTGAAGAGGTGTCCTGTCCTGTGAATAAGGGGCGTCAGTCGCTGCGCAAGCCGCGCGCCTCGAGGTTTGCCACCAGGCGCCGGCGCAACTTTTCCAGATGCGGCACGCTGGCGCCATGCCGTGCAGCGGCTCGGCAGGCGTGGCCGAGCAGGTAGTGGACCTCGGTGCGCCGGCCATGGCGAACGTCCTGGTACATGGAAGAGTAGTTGGCCGCGGTGGCGATGATCACCCGCTGCACTTCCTCGTGCAGGTCGTTGGCGGCCTCGGGCTGGCCGCAGCGGCGCATCAGGTCGGCCAGTTCGTCGCACAACTGGTCGACTTCGGCCAGGTGGCCGAGCAGCCCGCCGTTCTGGCAGTCGTGCAGCACGGTGAGCGGGTTGATCGCGCAATTGAGGGCCAGCTTGCGCCACAGGCGGGTAGGGATGTCGAGCGCCCACTGGGCCGGGATGCCGGCGTCGTGCAGTTCTTCGAACCAGGACGGGACGTTGGGGTTGGCCGGGTCGCCCAGCCAGTTGAAACCGTGGCCGGCGAAGCGCACTTGCCAGTCGGCCTCGCGGAACGCGCCCTCGGTGCTGGAGGCGAAGATGCAGCGGGCGTGGGGCACTTGGTCAGCGACTTCGTCCTGGCTGCCCAGACCGTTCTGCAACAGCAGTAGCTCGGCGCCGTTGGCCAGCCGCGGGGCCAGCTGGGCGACGGCGGGCGCGGCGTCGTAGGCCTTGCAGGCGACCAGCAGGCGATGGATCGGGCCAGGGGCGTCGGCAGTCTCCGCAGGGATCGCGTAGTGGCGGGCACCGTCCTGTTCGACCAGGGTCAGCCCACCGCCATGCTCATAGGCGGCCAGGCGCTCTTGGTCACGTACTATCAGGCGGACCGCCTTGCCCGCGCGGGCAAGGCGACAGGCCCAGAGGCTGCCGAGGCTGCCGGCGCCGAGAATATGCCAGGTGCTGCTCATCTGCGTTTCGCAACCCGTTATAATGAGTCCGCATTTTAACCATCAAACCCGACGCGCTCCATCTTCAGGCCGAGCGCGCTTTTTTTTGGAGAACACCCATGCCTTCGTTCGACGTGGTATCGGAACTGGACAAGCACGAAGTGCAGAACGCCGTCGACAACGCCATCAAGGACCTCGACCGCCGTTACGACCTCAAGGGCAAGGGCACCTTCGAGTTCAAGGACAAGGAGCAGACCGTTCTGCTGACCGCCGAGGAGGAGTTCCAGCTCGAGGCAATGCTGGAAATCCTGCGCCTGGCGCTGGTCAAGCGCAAGATCGACGTCAAATGCCTGGAAACCAAGGATCCCTACGCATCCGGCAAGGAAAAGAAACAGGAAGCCAAGTTCCGCGAAGGCATCGACAAGGACCTGGCCAAGAAGATCGTCGCCACCATCAAGGACGGCAAGCTCAAGGTCCAGGCCGCCATCCAGGGCGAGCAGGTGCGCGTGACCGGCAAGAAGCGTGACGACCTGCAGGAAGCCATCGCCCTGCTGCGCACCAAGGAATTCGACATGCCGCTGCAGTTCAACAACTTCCGCGACTGATCCGCGGCGGCCCGGAACCTTGATGGCGCAGTGATGTCCATCGGGGTCCGGGCCGCTTGCTTTGCGTTGCCCGCCTCATCGTGTACTTGCCGTTCGGCATCAGGAGATAAACATGGATTTGAACGCTGAAGTCGATCAGCTGGTCCGCCAATCGCAAACCTGGCTCCCCTTGATCATGGAGTACGGCAGCCGCCTGTTGCTGGCGCTGCTGACCCTGGCCATCGGCTGGTGGATCATCAACAAGGTCAGCGCCCGCCTGGGCAAGCTGGTCGGCCTGCGCGCCGATGCGGCGCTGCAGGGCTTCATCAGCACCCTGGCCAACATCGTGCTGAAGGTACTGCTGATGGTCAGCGTGGCCTCGATGATCGGCATCGAGACCACTTCGTTCGTCGCCGCCATCGGTGCCGCGGGCCTGGCCATCGGCCTGGCCTTGCAAGGGAGCCTGGCGAACTTCGCCGGCGGCGTGCTGATCCTGATGTTCCGTCCGTTCCGCATTGGTGACTGGATCGAGGCGCAAGGTGTCAGCGGCACCGTGGACAGCATCCAGATCTTCCACACCGTGCTGCGCACCGGTGACAACAAGACCGTGATCATGCCCAACGGCAGTCTGTCCAACGGCATCATCACCAACACCAACCGCCAGCCGACCCGCAAGGTGGTGTTCGACGTGGGCGTGGACTACGACGCCGACCTGCAGAAGGCGCGCAACGTGCTGTTGGAACTGGCCCAGGACCCGCGCGTGCTGCAGGATCCGGCACCGCAGGCGGTAATCTCGACCCTGGGTGACAGCTCGATCACCGTGTCGCTGCGTATCTGGACCAAGACCGCCGACTACTGGGATGTGCTGTTCATGCTCAACGAGCATGCCCGCGACCGGCTCAAGGCCGAAGGCATCGACATTCCGTTTCCGCAACGGGTGATCCGCGTGGTGCAGGAGGCGGCGGTCCAGTAACGCTGCGTCGCTTCCCATCGCGGGGCAAGACCGCTCCCACATGGCCAGTAACGGTCTTGTGGGAGCGGGCTTGCCCCGCGATGCTTTTCAAGACCCTTACACTTGTTCACAGCCGGGTACTGCCATTTCTGGCATATACCTTGATCCTGCCTACAAACCCGATGTCCGCCATGAAACCTTTGCTGTATATCACCCCCTTGCGCGCCTTGCTGTTCGGTCTGACCCTGGCGCTGTTCGAACTTCTGACCTACCTCGCCAGCGACGCGGTCATGCCCGCCATGCCGGTGGTGGTCGGCGATCTCCAGGCCAGCCCCGAGTACATTCCCCACGCCCTCAACCTCTACCTGCTGGGCGGGGTGCTGCTGCAATGGCTGATCGGCCCGCTGGCGGATCGCTACGGCCGGCGCCCCTTGCTGCTGGGTGGTTGCATCTTCTTCGGCCTGGCCTGCCTTGCGACCTTCTGGGTGCAGGATATCGGCCTGTTCAACCTGCTGCGCCTGCTGCAGGGCATCGGCCTGGGCTTCGTGGTCACCGTCAGCTACCCGGCGCTCAACGAGGCATTCAGCGAGGCCGACGCGGTGCGCATGATGGCCCTGCTGGCCAATATCGCCCTGCTGTCGCCGCTGCTCGGCCCGCTGGTGGGCACCTTGATGTTGCAATGGCTGGACTGGCGCTGGCTGTTCGTGGCGTTCGCCGTGGGTGCGGTGCTGTGCTGGCTGCTGCTCTACCGGCTGATGCCGGAAACCCTGGGTGTGGAGCGCCGCGACGGTTCGCGCCTGCCGTTCACGCCCATCCACCTGCTGCCGTTGCTGGCCGGTTACGGTCAGTTGCTGGGCAATCGGCGCTTCGTGGCCGGCAGTGCGGCGCTGGGGTTGGTGGGGCTGCCGCTGATCGGCTGGATCGGCCTGTCGCCGGTGCTGCTGATCCATGACGAGGGCCTGAGCACCCTGGAATACGCGCTGTGGCAGCTACCGGTGTTCGGTGGGCTGATCCTGGGCAACCTGATCATCAACCGCATCGCCGATCGCTATCCGCTGGCGGCACTGGTTCGCGGGGCCCTGTGGCCTTACCTGGCCGGCTTGTCGCTGATGGTCGCGGCGACCTGGTTCTGGCCGACGGTGCCCAGTGTGGTGGCCGGTATGTCGCTGTACGCGCTGGGGCTGGGCGTGGCCAACGCCGTGCTGTACCGCATGACGCTGTTCTCCAGCGAACAGAGCAAGGGCCTGGTATCGGCGATGCTGGGGATGATCACCATCGCCTTGCTGGGGCTGGGGGGCGCGGTGTTGGCGATGCTCGGCGCGGGTGCGAGCCTGATGCACTTTGCCGTGGCGGCAGGCATTGCAGGGGCGCTGGCGCTTTGGCCGTTGTGGTTTGTGGTGGGCAGGCGCTCCGGGGAAGGGGCCGTGACACAGTAGAAACATCGCGGGGCAAGCCCGCTCCCACGCAGCCAGTCATTCAGTCTGGATGCGTGGGAGCGGGCTTGCCCCGCGATAAGGCCGGCGAAGGCCTAGTTCTGTTCAGCCGCCGGACTCTCCACCGGCACCGGCTTTCCCCGACCAACCTCCTGCCGCCAGTGCAGGGCGATCAGCACCAGGGTCGGCACGCCGAGCAGCGCGGTGATCAGGAAGAAGTCGTGGTAGCCGAACTTTTCTACCATCACCCCGGAATAGCCACCTATCAAACGCGGCAGCAGCAGCATGATCGAGCTCAGCAGCGCGTACTGGGTGGCCGAGAACTTCAGGTTGGTCAGGCTCGACAGGTAGGCGACGAAGGCCGAGGTGGCCAGCCCGGAGCTGAAGTTGTCCAGCGAAATGGTCACCACCAGCATTTCCAGGTTCGGGCCCATGTCGGCCAGCATCAGGAACAGGATGTTGGTCGCCGCCGAGGCCGCGCCGCCGATGAACAGGATTGGCAGGATGCCGAAGCGCACGATCAGCAGGCCACCGGCACCGGCGCCTACCAGGGTCATGATCAGGCCGAAGATCTTGCTGACGCTGGCGATCTGGTCCTTGGTGAAGCCCATGTCGATATAGAACACGTTGGCCATCACGCCCATCACCGTGTCGGACATGCGGTAGGTGGCGATCAGCCCGAGCAGCAGCAGGGCCTGCCAGCGATAGCGCGCGATGAAGTCGTTGACCGGCGTGAGCACCGGTGCCAGGCCGCGACGGCCCAGGGACGACAGGCACGCCCAGGTCAGCAGCACGTAGAGGATCAGGCGCAGGAAGGCGCGGTCCTCGAGCAGCAGGTCAAGCATGGTCGAGTCGCCAAACACCACGCTGGCCCAATCGGTGTTGAACAGCTGGGTAAAGCTGGCCGGCACCGAGACCAGCAGGATGATCAGCACGAACACCGACGCCAGCTGGTGCATCAGCCCGTAGCGGGCCGCCGACAGCTGGGTGCGCAGGGGCACCGGTGGTTCGCGCATCACCAGGGTGGTGAAAAGCGCGGGTAGCATCAGTACGCCGAACAGCACATAGGTGCCGGTCCAGGCCTGGTGCAGGTAGCTGAAACCGGTGGAGCCGAACCACTCGGCGAAGAACAGCGCGCCGGCGGTGGCGAGCAGGGCGGCAACCCGGTATCCGGCCATGTAGCTGGCGGCCAGGGCGGCCTGGCGCTGGTCGTCGGCGATCTCCAGGCGGTAGGCGTCGACGGCGATGTCCTGGGTGGCCGAGGCGAAGGCCACCAGTACCGCCAGGGCGATCAGCCACGACAGGTGCTTCTGCGGGTCGCAGAAGCCCATGCCGACGAGTCCAAGCACCACCAGTACCTGGGACAGCAGCAGCCACGAACGACGACGGCCCATGCCGCCGAGCAGCGGCAGGCGCCATTGGTCGAGCAACGGCGACCAGACCCATTTGAAGGCATAGGCCAGGCCGATCAGGCTGGCATAGCCGATGGTCTCGCGCGCCACGCCCGCCTCGCGCAGCCAGACCGAAAGCGTCGAGAACACCAGCATGTATGGCAGGCCGGCGGCGAATCCGAGCAGCAAAAGCACCAAAGTTGACGGGCTGGCATAGGCAGCGAGCGCAGCGCGCCAGGTTTTACGGGGCATGGGCCAACATCTGCCTCAAGGTTTGCGAAAACAAAGCGCGCACTCTAACCGCTGTGCTCCATTGGACGCCAGCCATGGCGCGCCATATCCACACGATTATTGGCCACATTCACGCCTTCTGCGCGCAAACGGGCGCGTTGTTCGTCGCCCGACGGCGTGCCCAGGGCCAGGCTCAGCCGACCGCCGGCACCCAGCACCCGATGCCAGGGCAGGCGGGTGTCTGCCGGCAGTTGCCCGAGGGTGCGCCCGACCCAGCGCGCGGCGCGGCCAAGGCCGGCCAGTTCGGCCAGTTGCCCATAGCTGACCACCTTGCCGGCGGGCACCTGGCCCAGCACCGAGTACAGCGCCATTCGTCGGGCCTCGGCGTCTTCCGGCGGGGAGGGCGGTGGCATGGACATCACGGGTTGCCTGGCCTGCGGATGAAACCGGACAGGCGGTGCGGGCAAATGCGAGTGGAACTCATCGGCATGGTCTGGGTCTGTCCTTGCTCAGGTTGTCGGTATCTGGATAATGCCCGGCTTTTTCGTCGAATCGAACCCATATTGCGCTTATGCCTTCTAGAACCCTGTTGTGCCTCATCGCCGCGTCCCTGTGTACCCCCGTGCTCGCCGACACCGTGTGGATGAAGAACGGTGATCGCCTGAGCGGGAAGATCAAGGTCTTCGACGGCGGCAAGCTGCTGCTGGAGACGCCCTATGGCGGCTCGATCGCCCTGGACTGGAAACAGGTGAAGACGCTGGAGAGCGACCAGGAGTTGCTGGTCAAGCAGGACGCCTACTCCGGTGAGAAGGCCAAGTCGCTCAAGGCCGCCGAACCGGGCAAGGTGACCCTGGCCAATGGTGAGGCGCCGAAGACTGTCGAGCTGGCCAGCATCGAGCAGATCATGAAGCCCCGGCCATTGGTCGAGGACTTCCTGTGGAAGGGCAATGTCGATGTGGCGATGGACTACAAGCGCGCCGAGACCGACAGCGACGACTACGACGTCAGCTTCAAGACCACCGCCCGCCACGGCCGCTGGCGGCACAACGCCGAGGGTGAGTACAACCGCGAGACCAAGGACGACGTCACCACCACCAACAACTGGAGCGCCGAGTACGCCCTGGACCGCTTCATCACCGAGAAGTGGTTCTGGCAGGGGCGCCTGGAGTACAAGCGCGACCAGATCGAAGACCTGGCCCGCCAGCGCACCGTCGGTACCGGCCCGGGCTACCAGTTCTGGGATGACGAGCTAGGCGCGTTCTCGCTGGGTTCGCTGATCAACCGCACCGATTTCGAGTACCGCGACGGCGGCAAGGACAACTTCTATTCCGCCGCCGTGAAGTGGGACTACAACCGCTACCTGATCGGCAAGAAGGTGGAGTTCTTCACCAATGGCGAATTCGGCAAGCCGCTGGGTGGCGTGGCCGACTACTCGCTGGATGCCGAGATGGGGTTGCGCTACAAGGTGACCGAGTGGGCTTCGCTCAACCTCAAGGCGGAGAAGGACCTGATCAAGGGCACAAGCGACAGCGACCTGGACAAGACCCGCTATACCGCAGGGTTTGGTGTTACCTGGTAAGACCGTCTTCGTGTAGGAGCGGCCTTGTGCCGCGAAAGGGCCGCACGCCGGCCCCGGTAATTTCTGCCTTGTAGCTGAGATCCTGGGGCTGCTGCGCAGCCCTTTCGCGGCACAAGGCCGCTCCTACAGGGATATGCGTAGCTCCTGGTCTGCGCAGCAGCCCCAGTGGCAGAGGCGGGTGATAATGCTTATCTTGTCACCCATCCAGTCCGCCGCCAGGAGCCCAACCAGTGAGTACCAACGCCCTCCGCCCCGCACGGGAACTGCTGCTCAAGGAATACCGCGGCGTCCTCTCGACCCATTCCAAGTCCATGCCCGGCTATCCCTTTGGCTCGGTGGTGCCGTACTGCCTGGATGCCGAGGGCCATCCGCTGATCCTCATCAGCCGTATCGCCCAGCACACCCACAACCTGCAGAAAGACCCCAAGTGCTCGCTGCTGGTGGGCGAGCGCGACGCCGAGGATGTCCAGGCAGTCGGGCGCCTGACCGTGGTGGCCGAGGCGCGCAAGCTGGTCGACGATGCGGCCATCGAGGCTGCCGCGGCCCGCTACTACCGGTATTTCCCTGAATCGGCCAATTACCACAAGGCCCACGACTTCGATTTCTGGGTGCTTGAGCCGGTACGCCACCGCTACATCGGCGGTTTCGGCGCGATCCACTGGCTCGATCAGGTGACGCTGGCCAATCCATTTGCGGGCGAGGCTGAAAAAAGCATGATCGAGCACATGAACGATGACCATGCCAATGCCATTGATCACTACGTAAAACTGGCAGGGCTGCCGCGTTCGGCGCACATGGTCGGTATCGACAGCGAGGGCATGCACCTGCGTATAGGCCAGGGCATTTACTGGTTGCCCTTTCCAGCTTCCTGCAATACGCCGACACAAGTCCGCGAGGCCTTGGTTTTACTGGCACGCGCTGACAAGTGGCCGGACTCGACGCAGGTCGAGGGTTGAAAACAGGCGTCGAGGCATCCATCTGATGGTCTTACAGGAAGACTCTCTTCCGTCGAGGAACCCTTGATGCGTGCTTTTCTACTGCTGTTGTTGCTTTTCCCCGTGCTGGAGCTGTTCGTCTTCGTCAAGGTCAGCGCGGCCATTGGTTTCTTTCCGGCGCTGCTGCTGATCATCGCCGGTTCCGCCCTGGGTGTGCTGGTGATGCGTGTGGCCGGCCTGGCCACCGCCCTGCGTGCCCGGGAGAGCCTGCAGCGCGGCGAACTGCCGGCTGAGGACATGTTCCAGGGCCTGATGCTCACCGTCGGTGGTGGCCTGCTGCTGTTGCCAGGCTTCATCAGCGATGTGCTGGGCCTGCTCTGCCTGCTGCCGTTCACCCGCCGCCTGGTGGCCGGCCGGCTGCGTCGCCGCGCCGAGGAACAGGCCCTGCGCCAGCGGGCGTTCCAGGATGATCCGTTCCAGGCCCAGCCCCGTGATGGCGGCCACCGTCCGAACGTGATCGAGGGTGAGTACGAGCGCCGCGACAAGTAACCCGCGAACAAGGTCTCGGAAGGCGTGGGAGCGGGCTTGCCCAGCGATGGGCGGTCGCATCTGCCGACCCTGTCGCGGGGCAAGCCCGCTCCCACGACTACGCATTCAAAAAAAATTCCATGCAAAGCCTTGTAATTGATTTCACTGACCGCATGTAGTGGTCACCGCAAGGTTTCCGGTGAGTTCACCGGGCATGACACACGGGGTTCGCCCTACGCGAGCCCTGACCGGCAACGCCGGATCGAATCAACCCGCCGGTGTCGACACCGGCCGATGAAAACCACAATTTGGGAGAGATCGACAATGAAGCTTCGTCCTCTGCATGACCGCGTCGTCATCCGTCGCAGCGAAGAAGAATCGAAAACCGCTGGCGGTATCGTCCTGCCGGGTTCGGCCGCTGAAAAACCAAACCGCGGCGAAGTCGTTGCCGTCGGCACCGGTCGTATCCTGGACAACGGCGAAGTACGCGCGCTGGCCGTGAAAGTGGGTGACAAAGTGGTTTTCGGCCCTTACTCGGGCAGCAACACCGTGAAAGTCGACGGCGAAGACCTGCTGGTCATGGCCGAGAACGAAATCCTGGCCGTTATCGAAGCCTGATTTCCCCGACTTCCCGTTACTCCAAAGAATTCCAAGGATTAAACGATCATGGCTGCTAAAGACGTAAAATTCGGCGATTCCGCCCGTAAGAAAATGCTGGTTGGTGTCAACGTTCTGGCTGACGCGGTAAAAGCGACCCTGGGCCCGAAAGGCCGCAACGTGGTCCTGGCCAAGAGCTTCGGCGCGCCGACCATCACCAAGGACGGCGTTTCCGTCGCCAAAGAGATCGAGCTTAAGGACGCCTTCGAGAACATGGGCGCCCAGCTGGTCAAGGAAGTTGCTTCCAAGGCCAACGACGCTGCCGGTGACGGCACCACCACCGCCACCGTCCTGGCCCAGGCCATCGTCAACGAAGGCCTGAAAGCCGTTGCCGCCGGCATGAACCCGATGGACCTCAAGCGCGGTATCGACAAGGCCACTGCTGCCGTTGTTGCCGAACTGAAAAACCTGTCCAAGCCATGCGCCGACTCCAAGGCCATCGCCCAGGTCGGCACCATCTCCGCCAACTCCGACAACTCCATCGGTGAAATCATCGCCGAAGCCATGGAAAAAGTCGGTAAAGAAGGCGTGATCACCGTTGAAGAAGGCTCGGGCCTGGAAAACGAACTGTCCGTCGTAGAAGGCATGCAGTTCGACCGTGGCTACCTGTCGCCATACTTCGTCAACAAGCCGGACACCATGGTTGCCGAGCTTGAAGGCGCGCTGCTGCTGCTGGTCGACAAGAAGATCTCCAACATCCGTGAGCTGCTGCCAGTACTGGAAGCCGTTGCCAAGGCCGGCCGTCCGCTGCTGATCGTTGCCGAGGACGTCGAGGGTGAGGCTCTGGCCACCCTGGTGGTCAACAACATGCGCGGCATCGTCAAGGTTGCCGCGGTCAAGGCCCCTGGCTTCGGCGACCGCCGCAAGGCCATGCTGCAGGACATCGCCGTCCTGACCGGCGGTACCGTGATCTCCGAAGAGATCGGCCTGTCCCTGGAAACCGCCACCCTGGAGCACCTGGGTAACGCCAAGCGCGTCATCCTGTCCAAGGAAAACACCACCATCATCGACGGTGCAGGCGAAGAAGCCGATATCCAGGCCCGCGTCACCCAGATCCGCGCCCAGGTTGCCGACACCACTTCGGACTACGATCGTGAGAAGCTGCAAGAGCGTCTGGCCAAGCTGGCTGGCGGTGTTGCCGTGATCAAGGTCGGTGCCGGCACCGAAGTCGAAATGAAAGAGAAGAAAGCCCGCGTTGAAGACGCCCTGCACGCTACCCGTGCAGCCGTCGAAGAAGGCGTGGTGCCTGGCGGTGGTGTTGCCCTGGTTCGCGCCCTGGCGGCCATCGTTGACCTCAAAGGCGACAACGAAGACCAGAACGTCGGTATCGCCCTGCTGCGCCGCGCTGTAGAAGCACCGCTGCGCCAGATCACTGCCAACGCCGGCGACGAGCCAAGCGTTGTCGCTGACAAGGTCAAGCAAGGTTCGGGCAACTTCGGCTATAACGCCGCTACCGGCGAATACGGCGACATGATCGAGATGGGCATCCTGGACCCAGCCAAGGTCACCCGTTCGGCCCTGCAAGCCGCAGCTTCGATCGGTGGTCTGATGATCACCACCGAAGCCATGGTTGCCGACCTGCCGGAAGACAAGCCAGCTGCTGGCATGCCTGACATGGGCGGCATGGGTGGCATGGGCGGCATGATGTAAGCCAGCCTTACCCCCTGCACCAAGGAAAGCCCCGGTTCGCGAGAGCCGGGGCTTTTCGTTTTTCTGTGCCGGCCTCTTCGCGGGTGAACCCGCTCCCACAGATACGGCGCGATCCCTGTGGGAGCGGGTTTACCCGCGAATCAGGCGACGTTGCGCTCGATGGCTGGTGCTTCCATCAGGCCGCGTCTGTACAGCACCAGGTAATACGACCCCAGCCCGATAAACCAGCAGAACACCGCCGTCCACACGTTGTGCGACAGGAAATGCGCGCCCTGCATCATCCGTCCGACCGACAGCACCGAGCCGGCGACGAAGGCCACCGCCAGCGCCACTCGCGCCAGGCGCGGACGGCGGTCGCGCAGCATGAAGAACAGGCCGAACAGGCAGAACCCGGTCGCGGCATGTCCACCCGGCCAGCACAGTCCGGGCTTGTCGGTGGCAGGGCGTGGCTCCAGCAGCTTGCTGTAGGTCTCCTTGCCGCCGAACTGGGTCAGGCTCCACGGGCATTGCACCTGGGTCACCTTCTTCAGCGGCGTGACGAAGGCGGTCGACAGCCCCAGCGCCAACACCAGGCAACCCAGCTCGCGGCGCCAGCCCAGCAGCCGCTGCCAGAAGAAACTCAGGGCGAAGCCGACCACGGCCAGCAGCCCGAAGACGATCACGCCCTGCTTGACCCGGTCATGCAGGATGGTCTCCAGCAGGTAGCTGTGGCGGCCGATGAACTGACTGGCAACCGGGTCGTAGAACAGGTTGGCCACATCCATGTCCAGCGATGTCCATTCGAGCAGGATCAAGGCCACGGCGGTGACGAAAGGGATGCCCAGGTAAAGCCACGGGTTGATCGGGCGAGGGCGCACGGATGCCTGCATGGTGACTCCAGAGGATGGAAAAGACCGTGCATTGTCAGGTGCCCGCTATCCTGAGTGCGTGAATGATCGGTGAAAAAACTGTCAAGTTCGGTGATTTCGAGCCAGGGCATGGCACCATGCAGGCATTGGCCGTAAGCTGCGCCTGCCGCGCCCGGCGAAGCGCCGCACAGGAGACCTCGATGCGCATTCTTTTGGTTGAAGACAACCGCGATATTCTGGCCAACCTGGCCGACTACCTCGGCATGAAGGGCTACACCGTCGACTGTGCCCAGGATGGCCTGTCCGGCCTGCACCTGGCAGCGACCGAACACTACGACCTGATCGTGCTCGACATCATGTTGCCGGGCATCGATGGCTACACGCTGTGCAAGCGTCTGCGCGAGGATGCCCGGCGCGACACGCCGGTGATCATGCTCACCGCCCGCGACCAGCTGGACGACCGCCTGCAAGGCTTCCGCTCGGGCGCGGACGACTACCTGCTCAAGCCGTTCGCGCTGTCCGAGCTGGCGGCGCGCATCGAGGCGGTACTGCGTCGTGCCCAGGGCGGTGGCCGGCGTACCCTGCAGGTCGCCGACCTGAGCTACGACCTCGATACCCTGGAGGTGACCCGCCAGGGGCGCTTGCTCAAGCTCAACCCGGTCGGCCTGAAGCTGCTGGCCGTGCTGATGCAGAAGAGCCCCCATGTATTGCGCCGTGAGGTGCTGGAGGAAGCGCTGTGGGGCGACGACTGTCCCGACAGCGACAGCCTGCGCAGTCACGTCCACCAGTTGCGCCAAGTGATCGACAAACCGTTCGACAAGCCGCTGCTGCATACCGTTCATGGCGTCGGCTATCGCCTCGCCGAGGGCCGCGATGGAGTTTAAGCAGAGCCTTGCCCAACGCATCATCATCGCTTTCGCGCTGATGAGCGCGCTGGTGGCCGGGGCCTTCGCCTTCGGCATCGTAGCCACGGTGCACCTGGTCGAGGAGCGCTTGATCTCGTCGGTGCTCGGCGGTGATCTGCAGCGCCTGCTGCGCATGGACAGCGTCAGCGACTGGAGCCACCGGCCACGCCCCGACCAGCTGTTCTATTTCAGTGGCGGGCGCGATGATTTCGAGCTGCCCAAGGACCTGCGTCACCTGGATGCGGGCTTCCACGAGGTGTTTCGCGACCAGCTCTCGTACCATGCCATGGTCGAGATCGTCGACGGGCGGCGCTATGTGCTGCTGCAGGACCAGAGCGATTTCGAGGAGCGCGAGCGGGTGCTGTTCGCCGTGGTGGTGGTCGGTTTCGTGCTCAGCCTGGCCCTGGCGGTGATCCTCGGCTGGTTGCTGGCGCGACGGGTGATGGCGCCGGTGATCCGCCTGGCGCGCCAGGTGCGCCACCGTGACCAGCTGCTGGGCCTGGCGCCGCCGTTGGCGCCGGACTACGCGGCGGACGAGGTCGGCCAGCTGGCCGTTGCCTTCGACGATACCCTGGGGCGCCTGCGTGATGCCTTGACCCGCGAGCGGTTGTTCACCAGTGACGTCAGCCATGAGCTGCGCACGCCGTTGATGGTCCTGGCAACCTCGTGCGAGCTATTGATGGAGAACCCCGGCCTTGATGGGCGGGCGCGCAGCCAGGTCGAACGCATCGCCCGGGCGACCGAGGAAATGCGCGAACTGGTGAAGACTTTCCTGATGCTGGCCCGTGCCCAGCGCGATGAAGGCGCCATCGCATCCCGGGCAAGCTTGCGCGAGGTGGGCGACGACCTGATCGGCGTTTGGCGCGACACCATCGAGCAGAAGGGGCTGGCGCTTTACTACGACGGCCGGATCAGTGCCAGCCCGGTGCTTTACAACGCCACCTTCCTGCAGTCGGTGATGGGTAACCTGCTGCGCAATGCGGCGCACTACACCGATAGCGGCTACATCCGCCTGAGCCTCGAGGCCAACGGTTTCAGTGTCGAGGACAGTGGCGTGGGGATTCCGGAGGAGCAGCGCGAGGCAATGTTCAGGCCGTTCGTGCGTGGCGACGAGCGCCGTGGCGAGGGGCTGGGGCTGGGGCTCTCGCTGGTGCAACGCATCTGCGACGACCAGGGCTGGCGCGTCACCCTGACCGCGACGCTGCCTCATGGCTGCCGCTTCCAGGTCGACCTGAGCCAAGGCACGAAAGTGGTGCAGGGTGGTGAAGACCGGGATGGGGAATTGGATCCTGATTAACGTCCTGTAACACCTGCGTCAAGTACTGACAGATTTTTCACATCGACATGACCTGATTCCAACGCTTGCCTGCCTAAGGTGAGCGCACTGGAGCCAGGAGATGTCCAATGCGTAGCCCTATCAAACTCGAATTCTCGGACAAGTACGACCGCAATCACGCCCAGGATTACTTCCTCAAGCACCAGGACGGTCTGGCTCGGCGCCTTTCCCACCAGCGTGACGAGCAACTGGCCCGTCGCGCCCTGGCGCTGGCCGGTGAGCCTGGGCTGGTGCTAGACCTGCCTTGCGGTGCCGGACGGTTCTGGCCGTTGCTGGCCGAGAAGGCCAACCGCGTGATCATCGGTGCCGACAACTCGGCGGCGATGATCGAGACAGCCTGTGCGTCACAACCGCCAGAAGTGGTTGCGCGGGTACGTCCCTTGCAGACTTCCGCGTTCGCCATCGACCTTCCAGACAACGCGGTCGACAACATCTTTTGCATGCGCCTGTTCCACCATATTGGCGACCCGGCCCATCGAAAGACAATTCTTTCTGAATTTCAAAGGGTTAGCCGAGATAGCGTGATCCTTTCACTGTGGGTGGATGGCAATTTCAAGGCCTGGCGACGCCGCAAGCTTGAAGCCAGGCGCAGTGCCCGGGCGACGCAGGACAGCTATCAGAACCGCTTCGTGTTACCGGCGGCTACAGTTGAAGAAGAATTTGTGTCAGCGGGATTCAGAATTCAGGAACGACTCGACTTTCTGCCGTTCTATGCCATGTGGCGAGTTTACGTATTGCGCAAGGGGTAACGAGTGATGGCGGTAGCCCAGAATCAGTCCAGGCAGTTCGATTACTACTGGCAGCAGCAGGGAGAGTGGGTCGAGGAACCCAACCAGCGGCGTGGCGGCGAGAGTGGCGTGCAGCGCCTGAGCGACGGCGATGGGCATCTGCTGTATGCCAAACGCCAGGTTGGGCACATCTACCGCAGCCTGCTGCATCCGTTCGGGCGCCCCACGGTGCTGCGCGAACTCGATGCGCTGAACAGTTTCGAGCAACTGGGCGTGCGGGTACCGCGGATCGTCTATGCCGGGGCCGAGCGGGACGCGGATCATCAGTGGCGGGCGTTGCTGGTCAGCGAGGCGCTCGATGGCTTCGTCGACCTCGATGCCTGGCATGCCTCCGGGGCCCGTGAGCATTACCCGCAGGCAGTGCACGAGCGCATGCTCAAGGACCTGGCCGACAACCTGGCGCGCATGCACCTGGGGCATTGGCAGCATGGCTGCCTGTACGGCAAGCATGTGTTCGTCAAGGTGCTGGGTGAGGGCGAGCAGGCGCGGGTGGAAGTGGCGTTGCTGGACCTCGAGAAGTGCCGGCGGCGGATCAGTTGCCAGCGGGCGGCCTCTAACGACCTGCGGCAGCTGCGCCGCCACTCGTCGTTCAACGAGGCGGAATGGCAGACCTTGCTCTATTTTTACCAAATGGCGTTTGGCAGCGCGGTCAAAGGTTTAGAGCAATGAAACTAGAAATCGCTCGAGCTTTATTCCTGGTCGCGGCGTTGGCGGTGACTACGGTAGCGGCGGCGGCCTGGGAGCAGCCGCGGCCTACGGTCTTCAGCAAGGCTGAGGTCGGTGGGGTGTGTCCGTTGCCACGGGTGGCCAAGGTAGAGCAGGGGCGGGCTGAGCCGGATCATGATCTTCTGTTGTTCTTGTTTGGGATGAGGCAGGGGTTGCGGCCGTTTGGTTGACGTGGGTTTTGTGTTTTGCGCCAGGGGTTTGTTTATGGATCTCTGGCGTTTGTTTATTTGGGGTTTATAGTTGGTTGGTTGGTTGGTTGGTTGGTTGGTTGGTATTGGTTTTTGAAGTTTTATGCGCATTCATTTGTGATGTCGACGCTTATTCACCTTTCCGCCCTTACGGCGGGTTACTTTGGTCTTGGCCAAAGTAACCAAAGCCGCTGCGCTCCATTCATCCGGCCCTACGCTTCGCTCCGGGTTCCCTCACTCCGGCCTTGCTCCCGGGAGGACCGCGCTGCAGGGCCCATCCTGGGCCCCAGCGCTTGACGGGCATCCATGCCCGTCACCT
>NZ_QJRP01000051.1 GCF_003205295.1 Pseudomonas mosselii | reverse complement strand
ATATCCCCCATCCCCATACCAGCCAGCATCAAGAACAGACTGATCCTAAACAGTGCGGTCATGGCCATCTCCAGGGCAAGGCGAGCGAACTCCGAGGAGCCACCATAACCCCCGGCGCCCCCCGACACAGCGACAGAGAATGCGTTTGGCACTGAATCCGCCCGCTTTGGCAGAAAGCCCATCACTTGACGCCACCCCCCATCCCTGATTTCATTGAAACCGTTTTCATCAACCCTGCAAAAGCACAAACAAGAAGGAAACAGGGTGAACAAAGAGCCAGCTCCCGCCCGCGGGCGGGTCACCATCAGCGAGGTAGCCAAGGCCGCCGGCGTTTCCAAGGCGACGGTCTCGCGCTACATGGGCGAAGACAGGCAACTGCTCGCCGAAGCCACCGCGCAACGCATCGAGGCCGTCGTCGAACGCCTCGGCTACCGCCCCAACCGCATGGCCAGTGCCCTCAAGCGCGGCCGCACCGGGCTGATCGGCATGCTCCTGGCGGACATCCGCAACCCCTACTCGGTGGCGGTGATGCACGGCGTCGAGACCGCCTGCCGTCAGCACGGCTACAGCCTGGTGGTGTGCAACACCGACTACGATGACGACCAGGAGCGCAGCCACCTGCAGGCTTTGCAGTCGTACAACGTCGACGGCCTGATCGTGAACACCCTCGGCCACCGCGCCGATGAACTGGCCAAGCTGGCCCGCGACCTGCCGATGGTGTTGGTCGACCGGCAACTGGCCGGTCTGTCAGTCGACCTGGTGGGGTTGGACAACTCCGACGCCGTCGGACAGGCCCTGGATCATCTGCAGCGTTGCGGTTATCGCGACATCCTCGCGGTGACCGAGCCGCTCGACGGCACCAGCTCCCGCCAGGAGCGGGTCGACGCCTTCCAGGCTTCCATCGCCAGGCGTCGTGGCTTGCGTGGGCAGGTGCTGGAGGTGGGCGCGGACCTGCCGGAGCAGCTGGGCAGCTTCATCGCCGGGGCAGGGCACGGCCCGCAGGCGCTGTTCACCTGCAACGGCGTTGCCACCCTGGAGGTGGTAAGCGTGCTGCACGCCCGCGGCGGGACGTTGTTCCAGGATGTGGGCCTGCTGGCGCTGGACGAACTGGACTGGTACCCGCTGGTGGGCAGCGGCATCACCGCCCTGGCCCAACCCACCGGGCGGATCGGTGCCGCAGCGTTCCAGTGCCTGCTGGAACGCCTGCAAGGCAGCGGTTCGCCGGCCCGGCGGCTGGATTTGCAAGCCGAGCTGATCCCGCGAGGTTCGACCCGAACACAAATATGACGGCGTCGTTGACGCCGTTGTTGCTGGCAAAAAATGAAACCGGTTTCATCTACAAGAACAAGGACCACCACGCATGCAAACCCCCACTGTTTCCATCAGTCTGTCGAGTTTTGGTGCCGATGCCGTGCGGCGTCGGGGCCAGGCCAGCTACCTGCCGTTGCTGGCCGCCGCCGGTGCGCGGCGGGTGGAATGGCGCGAGGAACTGTTCGACGCCGCGCCCGATGCCGCCACCCTGGCCAACCTGGCCGCCGAACATGGCCTGCAAAGCCTTTACTCCACGCCACTTGAGCTATGGCGCGAGGATGGCAGCCTGGAACCGGCCATCGCCCAGCGATTGCAACTGGCAAGCGAGATCGGCGCGGTGGCGCTGAAGGTGTCGCTGGGGCATTACCAGGCCGGCTGTGACCTGCGGGCCCTGGCGCCATTGCTGGGACACAAGACGGCGCTGTACGTGGAGAACGACCAGACGCCTTACGGCGGCCGACTGCAAACCCTGGAAAGATTCTTTCGCCAGGCGCAGGAGCAGGGCGTGGCGCCGGGCATGACCTTCGATATCGGCAACTGGTACTGGCACGACGAATCGCCGCTGCTTGCGGCACAACTGCTGGGCCGTTGGGTGCGCTATGTGCACTGCAAGGCCGTGGCCCGGCGAGCCGACGGGCGCCTGGTCGCGGTCGTGCCCCAGGCGCTCGACCTGGCTCAGTGGCGCGAACTGATGACGCATTTTGCCCCGGATCTGCCGCGGGCCATCGAATACCCCCTGGCCGGTGACGACCTGCTGGCGCTGACCGCGCGGCAGGTCGCGCAACTGGCGCAGCTGGAAGGGCAGGTGTGCCATGGCTGAGCGCGACGTCCTGTGTTTCGGTGAGACCATGGCCATGTTCGTGGCCGCGCAGCCGGGCGAGTTGGCCCAGGTCGAGGGGTTCGGCAAGCGCATCGCCGGTGCCGACAGCAACGTGGCCATCGGCCTGGCGCGCCTGGGGCTGGGGGTGCGCTGGCTGAGCCGGGTCGGCAACGATTCGCTCGGTGCCTTTGTGCTCGACACCCTGCGCCAGGAAGGGCTGGACTGTTCGAGCGTCGAGATCGATGACGAGCACCCCACCGGGTTCCAGCTCAAGGAGCGCTGCGATGACGGCCGCGATCCGCAGGTCGAGTATTTCCGCCGAGGTTCGGCGGCCAGCCGGCTCTCGCCGGCCCAGGTGAAGCCCGCGTTGCTGGAGGTCCGACACCTGCACGCCACCGGTATTGCGCCGGCCTTGTCGACCAGCTGCCGCGCCCTCTGCCACCAGTTGCTGGACGACATGCGCGCCCGTGGCCGCAGCATTTCCTTCGACCCCAACCTGCGCCCCTCGCTGTGGCCGGACCGCCAGACCATGGTGCACGAGATCAACGCCCTGGCATTCAAGTCCGACTGGGTCCTGCCTGGGCTTGAGGAGGGCCGCCTACTCAGCGGACGCCAGTCGCCGCAGGCCATCGCCGAGTTCTATCTCGAGCAGGGCGTGCAATGCGTCGCCATCAAGCTCGGTGCCGAAGGTGCCTACTGGCGTGACGCCCAGGGCGAGCACGGAGTGGTTCCTGGTTTTCCAGTGGCCCGCGTGGTGGACACCGTGGGCGCGGGCGACGCCTTCGCCGTCGGCGTGATCAGCGCCTTGCTCGAGGGCCTGCCGCTGCGCCGGGCCGTGGCCCGGGGCAATTGGTGCGGCAGCCGGGCGGTACAGAGCCGGGGCGACATGGAAGGCCTGCCGCAACGCCATGAACTGGACCTGCACGAACACGCTTCGCTCCAACCACGCTGAATCGCCGGACCGTCCGGCACCTGATGTGACAAGAACAACAAGACCAGGAGATTCCCCCATGCAGCTCGATCGACTCGCTCCCAGACGCTGGTGGTACATCATGCCCATCGTCTTCATCACCTACAGCCTGGCCTACCTCGACCGGGCCAACTATGGCTTCGCCGCCGCTTCGGGCATGGCCGACGACCTGAAGATCACCCCGGCGCTGTCATCGCTGCTCGGCGCGCTGTTCTTCCTCGGCTACTTTTTCTTCCAGGTCCCGGGCGCCCTCTATGCGCAGAAGCGCAGCGTGAAGAAGCTGATCTTCGCCAGCCTGATCCTCTGGGGCGGCCTGGCGACGCTGACCGGCGTGGTCCACGACGTCTACCTGCTGATCGTCATCCGCTTCCTGCTGGGTGTGGTGGAGGCGGCGGTGATGCCGGCCATGCTCATCTACCTCTGCCACTGGTTCACCCGCGCCGAGCGCTCGCGGGCCAACACTTTCCTGATCCTCGGCAACCCGGTGACCATCCTGTGGATGTCGGTGGTCTCGGGCTACCTGGTGCAGCAGTTCGACTGGCGCTGGATGTTCATCATCGAGGGTGCGCCGGCGATCCTCTGGGCCTTCATCTGGTGGCGCCTGGTGGATGACCGCCCGGAGCAGGCCAAGTGGCTGGACGCCAGCGAGAAGGCGGCGCTGCGCGAGGCGCTGGACGCCGAGCAACAGGGCATCAAGCCGGTGAAGAACTACCGCGAGGCGTTCCGCTCGCCCACGGTGCTGATCCTGTCGCTGCAATATTTCTGCTGGAGCATCGGCGTGTACGGCTTTGTCCTCTGGCTGCCATCGATCCTCAAGCAGGCGGCGGCGCTGGACATCGTCACCGCCGGCTGGCTGTCGGCGGTGCCGTACCTGGGGGCGGTGGTGGCCATGCTCGGCGTGTCCTGGGCCTCGGACCGCCTGCAGAAGCGCAAGCGCTTCGTCTGGCCACCGCTGCTGATCGCCGCGCTGGCGTTCTATGGCTCGTACAGCCTGGGCACCGAACATTTCTGGTGGTCCTACGCCTTGCTGGTGATCGCCGGGGCCTGCATGTACGCGCCGTACGGGCCGTTCTTCGCCATCGTGCCCGAGCTGCTGCCAGCCAACGTCGCCGGGGGCGCCATGGCGCTGATCAACAGCATGGGCGCGCTGGGCTCGTTTTCCGGCTCGTGGCTGGTGGGCTACCTCAATGGCGCCACCGGCGGCCCCGGCGCCTCCTATCTGTTCATGTGCGCGGCGCTGCTGCTGGCCGTGGCCCTGACCGCCGTTCTCAATCCCTTGCAACAGACACGCCGGCAAAGCCTGGCGCCCAGCCGATAGGTACCGTGCAATGAAGAAACGCATCGTCCTCTACAAACGTCTCTCCGACGCACTCATGGGCCGTCTGCAGGCGCACGCCGAGGTCACCCTGGTCGAATCGCCCAGTGCTGACGGCCTCGCCCGGCTGCGCGCGGCGCTGCCGGGCGCCCACGGGCTGCTCGGCGCCAGCTTGCGTCTGGACGCCCCCTTGCTCGACCTGGCGCCGCAGCTGGAGGTGGTCTCCAGCGTCTCGGTCGGCGTCGACAACTACGACATCGACGCTTTCAATCAGCGCGGCGTGCTGCTGACCAACACCCCCGATGTGCTCACCGAAACTACCGCCGACACCGGCTTCGCCCTGATCCTGGCCTGTGCCCGGCGGGTCGTCGAGCTAGACGGCTGGATCCGCGCCGGTCACTGGCAGGCGGGCATCGGGCCGGCGCAGTTTGGTTGCGACGTGCAGGGCAAGACCCTGGGCATCGTCGGCATGGGGCGCATCGGCGAAGCCCTGGCCCGCCGCGCGCATGCCGGCTTCGGCATGCGCGTGCTGTACCACACCCGCCAGCCGCGGCCCGAGGTGGAGGCGCGGTTCGCCGCCGCGCATCGCAGCCTGGAGGCATTGCTGGCCGAATCCGATTTCGTCTGCCTGTGTCTGCCGTTGACCGCCGCGACCGAGAACCTGATCGGCGCGCCACAGTTGGCGCTGATGAAGCCCTCGGCGATCCTGGTGAACATCTCCCGCGGCCGGGTGCTGGACGAGCCGGCATTGTTCCAGGCCCTGGCCGAGCGGCGCATTCGCGGCGCCGGCCTGGACGTGTTCGTGCGCGAGCCGTTGCCGGTCGACTCACCGTTGCTGCGACTGGACAACCTGGTGGTGACGCCGCACATCGGCTCGGCCACCGAGGAAACCCGCGAGGCCATGGCCCGTTGCGCGGTGGACAACCTGCTGGCGGCCCTGGCCGGCGAGCGACCGCAGAACCTGGTCAACCCACTTGCCTGGTCGCGGCGAAACCCATGAACGGGGCGAGCACTGCGCTCGCCCCGTGTTTGCCATAACAACAGCCCTTGCCCGATTCGAAATCCCGGGGTCGCACCGCGACCCTTTGGCAAAACAAGGCCGCTCCGTCGAGACAGCGCTGTCTCGGCCCGTGGCCCCGGGATCTTCATCGGTGAAAAGGGCGACGATTTCCGTATGACCTGATCAACAGAGAGACATCCTCATGTCCAAGGACCAACCCGCCTCCGTGCAACCGGCGCGCCGGGCGTTCCTGCGCCAATCCCTGACCCTGATCCCGGTGGCGACCCTCGCCAGCACGGGACTGGGCGGCGCAGTGCTCGCCGACAGCGCCACCCCGGTATCTGCCGAACCGGCCCGAGCGGCCCCGGCACGGGCCTACCAGCCAAGCTTCTTCACCCAGCAGGAGTGGGCTTTCGTCGGCGCCGCCGTGGCCGTGCTCATCCCCGCCGACGCCCTTGGCCCCGGCGCGGTCGAAGCCGGCGTACCCGAGTTCATCGACCGTCAGCTCAACACCCGCTACGGCAGCGGCGGGCTGTGGTACATGCAGGGGCCATTCCACCCCGACGCGCCCAGCGAGCTGGGCTACCAGCTCAGGCTCAGCCCCCAGGAGATCTACCGGCTGGGCATCGCCGAAACCGACACCTGGTGCCAGGTGCAGTTCGGCAAGGCATTTGCCCAGCTCGGCCTTGAACAACAGCAGCAGGTGCTCGAGGCCCTGGACGGCGGCAAGCTGGCCTTTGCCTCGGTGCCGGCAGCCACCTTCCTCGGCATGCTCTGGCTCAACACCCGCGAGGGTTTTTTCAGTGACCCCCTGCACGGCGGCAACCAGGGCCTGGCCGGCTGGAAGCTGGTCGGATTCCCCGGCGCCCGCGCCGACTTCATGGACTGGGTGGAGCGCGACGAGCGCTATCCCTTCCCACCAGTGTCCATCAGCGGCGAGCGAGGTTGAGCCATGAGCCAAGTGATGAAGAAAGTCGATGTGGTCATCGTCGGGTTCGGCTGGGCCGGGGCGATCATGGCCAAGGAACTGACCGAGGCCGGCCTGCAGGTGCTGGCCCTGGAGCGTGGCCCGGCCCGCGACACCTACCCGGACGGCGTCTACCCGCAGACCATGGACGAGCTGACCTACAACTCGCGCAAGAAGCTGTTCATGGACATCTCCCGCGAGACAGTGACCTTGCGTCACAGCGTCAACGATGTGGCCGTGCCGTACCGCCAGTTCGGCGCCTTCCTGCCCGGCACCGGCACGGGCGGGGCGGGGCTGCACTGGTCCGGCGTGCATTTTCGTGTCGACCCGGTGGAGCTGCGCCTGCGCAGCCACTATGAGGAGCGCTACGGCAAGCGATTCATTCCCGAGGGCATGACCATCCAGGACTTCGGCGTGAGCTACGAAGAGCTGGAGCCGTACTTCGATTTCGCCGAGAAAGTGTTCGGCACCTCCGGCACGGCCTGGTCGATCAAGGGCCAGGTGGTGGGCCGCGACAAGGGCGGCAATCCGTTCGCCGCCGACCGCTCCAGCGACTTCCCGCTGACGGCGCAGAAGAACACCGTGTCGGCGCAACTGTTCGAGAAGGCCGCCCGCGAGGTCGGCTACCACCCCTACAACCTGCCGTCAGCCAATACTTCCGGGCCGTACACCAACCCCTACGGCGCTCAGATGGGGCCGTGCAACTTCTGCGGATACTGCAGTGGCTACGCCTGCTACATGTACTCCAAGGCCTCGCCCAATGTGAACATCCTCCCGGCCCTGCGCCAGGTGCCGAACTTCGAGCTGCGCAACAACGCCCATGTGCTGCGGGTCAACCTGACCGCCGACAAGCGCCTGGCCACCGGCGTGACCTACGTCGACAGCCAGGGGCGCGAGGTGGAGCAACCGGCCGACCTGGTGATCCTCGGCGCGTTCCAGTACAACAACGTACGCCTGATGCTGCTTTCGGGCATCGGCAAGCCCTACGACCCGGTGAGCAACGAAGGGGTGGTCGGACGCAACTTCGCCTACCAGAACATCTCCACCGTGACCGCGTTCTTCGACCGCGACAGCCACCACACCAACCCGTTCATCGGCGCCGGCGGCAACGGCGTGGCGGTGGACGACTTCAACGCCGACAACTTCGACCATGGCCCGCACGGCTTCGTCGGCGGTTCGCCGTTCTGGGTCAACCAGGCCGGCGCCAAGCCGATCTCCGGCACCAAGGTGCCGCCGGGCACGCCGAAGTGGGGCAGTGGCTGGAAGGCCGCGGTGGCCGACAGCTACCGGCATATGCTGTCGATGGACGCCCATGGCGCGCACCAGTCCTACCGCGACAACTACCTCGACCTGGACCCGGTGTACAAGGATGCCTACGGCTTGCCTCTGCTGCGCATGACCTTCGACTGGAAGGACAACGACGTGAAGATGAACCGCTTCATGGTCGAGCGCATGGGCAAGATCGCCGAAGCAATGGGGCCCAAGGCGATCAGCGCGGGCAAGAAAGCGTTCGGCCAGCACTTCGACGCCTCCACCTACCAGACCACCCACCTCAACGGTGGCGCGATCATGGGCACCGATCCCAAGACCAGTGCGCTCAATCGCTACCTGCAGTGCTGGGATGTGCACAACGTGTTCGTCCCCGGCGCCTCGGCCTTCCCCCAGGGCCTGGGCTACAACCCCACCGGCCTGGTGGCGGCACTGACCTACTGGTCGGCGCGGGCGATCCGCGAGCGCTACCTGAAGAACCCCGGTCCACTGGTTCAGGCATGAGGAAAGCCAACATGAAGACATTGCTCATCGCCATGCTGGGCCTGGGCGCCAGTACCTTGCTGCAGGCCGCCGACGCGGTGGACCCGGCGCAGGTCAGGCAAGGCGAATACCTGGCCCGCGCCGGCGACTGCGTGGCCTGCCACACCGCCAAGGGCGGCAAGCCGTTCGCCGGCGGGCTGCCCATGGAAACGCCCATCGGCACCCTGTACTCCACCAATATCACGCCCCACGCCAGCGGTATCGGCCAGTACAGCTACGAGGACTTCGAACGCGCCGTGCGCCAGGGCATCGGCAAGGACGGCGGCACGCTGTACCCGGCCATGCCGTACCCATCCTACGCCCGGGTCAGCGACCAGGACATGCAGGCGCTCTACGCCTACTTCATGCACGGTGTGCAGCCGGTGGAGCAGCACAACAAGGACAGCGACATCCCCTGGCCGCTGAGCATGCGCTGGCCGCTGGCGTTCTGGCGTGGGTTGTTCGCGCCGCCGGTCAAACCGTTCGAAGCTGCCGGGCGCGATCCGCTGGTGGCGCGCGGCGCCTACCTGGTCGAAGGGTTGGGACACTGCGGCGCGTGCCACACGCCGCGGGCGCTGACCATGCAGGAAAAAGCCCTGGATGCCGGCGACGGCGCGGCGTTCCTGTCCGGCAGCGCGCCCCTGGAGGGCTGGATCGCCAAGAGCCTGCGCGGTGACCACAAGGATGGCCTGGGCAGCTGGGACGAGGCGCAGATCGTCGCCTTCCTCAAGACCGGGCGCAACGAGCGCACCGCGGTGTTCGGCGGCATGAGCGATGTGGTCGAGCACAGCATGCAGTACATGAGCGACGCCGACCTGACCGCCATCGCCCGCTACCTCAAGACCTTGCCGCCGGTGAACCCGGACGACAAACCGTTCCACGAGGACCGCGCCGTCGCCCAGGCGCTATGGCAGGGCAACGACGGCAAGACCGGCGCGGCGCTCTATGTTGACAACTGTGGCGCTTGCCACCGTACTGATGGCAAGGGCTACGCCCGGGTGTTCCCGGCGCTGGCCGGCAACCCGGTGGTGCAGGGTGAGGATGCCACCTCGCTGATCCATATCGTGCTCGAGGGCGCGACCCTGCCGGCCACGGCGACGGCGCCTTCGACCTTCAGCATGCCGGGCTTCGGCTGGCGGCTGTCGGACCAGCAGGTGGCCGATGTGGTCAACTTCATCCGCAGCAGCTGGGGCAACCAGGCGGCGGGGGTGAGTGCAGGGCAGGTGGCGCAGATGCGCAAGGTGGCACCTGTGCCGCTCAAGGCGGAGTCGCTGATCAGTGACACGACGGGAATCGTGGAGCCCTGATGGTCCGACGGGGACGCTTGGCGTCCCCTTTGGGCTTGAATCATTGAATTTCCAAGAAGCTGG
This sequence comes from Pseudomonas mosselii, assembly GCF_003205295.1. Lineage (GTDB taxonomy): Bacteria > Pseudomonadota > Gammaproteobacteria > Pseudomonadales > Pseudomonadaceae > Aquipseudomonas > Aquipseudomonas mosselii_B. Next base: position 17,243 of record NZ_QJRP01000051.1, on the reverse strand, counting down.
CGTATGACAACACAGTCTCGAAATGACATTAACTAATTCTCATAAATAAGATTAGTTAATGCTCATAAATTATTGATTAATAGGAATTTTATCTTTTTGCTACTGCATGCTGCACGCACTGCTCGTAATACGTCTGCTTGATTGCCGTGGGCTTGAGCCGCGACCGGCTGTTGTAGGTCTGCTCGGTAATGCCGAACGCCGTCATACGCATCCATGGCTTGGCAAACTTGCGCACCTGCAGCTTCTTGCGCGTGGCGTAGAGGGTGACCCCGGAAAGCTTGGCCTGCTGCGCCTCGGCGGCTATCTGCGCGCCCCAGCCGCACACCTGGCGATCGTTCTGGCTCAGTGCCCGGGCCTGGGCGCCGAAGGCGGCGGTGGCCAGCAGGCAGCCGGCCACAGTTGCTAGAATCATTCGCATGTTGCTGTCCTAAGCATCTGAAGGAAAACAAAGTTTGCCTTTGCTTCCGATACCTGGGGGCCAGCAGTTTGCCGTCAGACGATGGCCATTTGCAGGCCGTCGTGCTGGCGCGTGCGCAGCGACTGCAGGGCCAAGGCCGCGATCCACAGCACGCCGACGCCGTAGTCAAGGCGCTGGGAGAGACCGAACAGTTCACCGCCGTGCATCGCCTTGGCCATCAACACCACGGTGCCCACCGCCAGCACCGCGCTCAGCAGCGACCCCCAGGCCAGCGCTGGAGATCAGCCTACCGCGTCGTTGTGGCCATTCGCCAGTCTCAGCGGCCATTAACCAGCATCACCAACAGCACGCAGGCCAGCAGCGCCAGGTAGGCCCGGGCGTGCACGCTGTCGGGGATGCGTCCGAGCAGCGGCGCGGCCAGGTGCATGCCGAGCCAGGCGCCGACGGTCATCACCAGGGCCGCGCGCAGGTCGATGAAGCCCAGCACGCCGGGGCCAAGGTCAAGCGGGTTGGCCGGCAGCAGCGCATAGACCAGCGTGGCCGCCAGCGCCATGGGCAGTGACAACGGGTTGGCCATGGCCGTGGCGGTGCGCATGCTGGCGCCGCGACGGCGCATCAAGGGTACGGTCATCACGCTGCCGCCCACCCCGAGCAACGCCGCCAGTGCGCCTATGGGTACGCCGACCAGGGTGGCGCCGGCACTGCCAAGGGGGGCCAGACGATGTTCGCCAGCGCGTACGAAGCCCGGACGCAGCCAGGCGTCCAGCAGGCTCAGCGCCAAGTAGGCGATGAACAGCCAGCGCAACCAGGCGCTGGCCACGTACATCGCCGCCCAGGCCCCGAGCAGCGCGCCCAGGGCGATGGCCGGCGTCAGTGGCCGCACCAGGTCCCAGCGCAGGCTGCCCGCGCGGTGATGACGCCAGGTGGCCAGGGCGCTACTGAAGATCATCACAGTGGCCGAGGTGGCCACGGCGATCTGCATGGCGTGCTGGGCCACGGCCGTCCCCGCGCCATGGCTGGCCAGCAGCAGGGCATAGAACAGCGGCACGGCGAAGAAGCCGCCGCCGAAGCCGAACAGCAAGGTGGTGACGCCGGCGCACAGGCCGAACAGTCCAAGCAGGGGATAGAGCATGGGGCAGGCCTCGGGCCAGGGTTGAGGCTGTCAGGGTAGGGGCCTGCCCCTTGGCTGGCTTACGCAAGCTGGCCAATAATCATCGTGTTTTGGCCAGAGCCTTCTATCATGCGCAATGTTCCCCTGTCCCAGGTCGATGCCTTCCCGCGTACGGTGCTGGCCATCGCCACCGACTATCCACCCGATACCCTGCTGCCCAGGCATGTCCATCGGCGGGCGCAGTTCCTGTATGGCATGAGCGGGCTGATGGAGGTGCTGACCGATGACGGCGCCTGGGTCATCCCGCCCGGCAGCGGGGTGTGGATTCCGCCCGGCAAGCCGCACCAGGTGCGCATGCGCGGGGTAAGCACCCGCAGCCTGTACATCGAGCCGACAACGCTGCCCAGGTCGGGCAGCGTGTGCGAGGCACTGCGGGTCGGGCCGCTGCTGCACCAGCTGTTGCTGGCCAGCGCCGAGGTGCCGGCCCTGCATGACGAGGCGGGGCGCGATGGTCTGCTGCTGCGGTTAGTGCTGCATGAGCTGGGCCAGGCCGAGCGCCTGCCGCTGTTCGCGCCGCTGCCGGCCGAGCCGCGCCTGGCGGCCTTGTGCGCGGCATTGCTGGCACAGCCGTCTATCCATACCCGTGCCGAGGATTGGGCACGACAGCTGAACTGGAGCCCGCGTACCTTCAGCCGACGCTTTCGCGAGCAGACCGGACTGTCGTTCGGCCAGTGGCGCCAGCAGGCCTGCCTGATGGCTGCGGTGACGCGGCTGGCTACCGGCGAGGCGGTGACCACCATCGCCCTGGACCTGGGCTATGAAAGCCCCAGCGCGTTTTCCAGCCTGTACCGGCGAGTCATGGGCCAGCCGCCGTCGACGGCACGCCAGGGCCTATGAAAACCCCGTTGCATGTATGTGATCGTACAACTGCTTGCGCTATCATCACGCCTGTCTTCCACAACCAGACATACAGGGCATGACAGAGCAGCAGGTACAGGCACGGATCCGGCGCAAGCCGCGCAGTCTGGCCCAGGAACTGGTCACGGTGCTGACCGAGCGCATCCGCAGCGGCCAACTCAAGCGTGGCGACAAGCTGCCTACCGAATCGCAGATCATGGCCGAGGAGGGGGTCAGCCGCACCGTGGTGCGCGAGGCGATCTCGCGGCTGCAGGCCGCCGGCCAGGTCGAGACCCGCCACGGCATCGGCACCTTTGTGCTGGACGCGCCGAGCACCGGGGGTTTTCGGATCGATCCGGCGACCATCGTCACCCTGCGCGAAGTGCTGGCGGTGCTGGAACTGCGCATCGCCCTGGAGATCGAGGCCGCAGGCCTGGCCGCCCAGCGCCGAGGTGACGAGGAACTGGCCGGCATGCGCGCGGCGCTGGACGAGCTCAACGAGGGCGCGGCCCATGCCTCGGATGCAGTGTCGGCGGACTTCCAGTTCCACCTGCGCATTGCCCAGGCCAGCGGCAATCACTATTTCGCCGACATCATCAACCACCTGGGCACCAGCATCATCCCGCGCACCCGGCTCAACTCCGCACGCCTGGCCCATGACGACCAGGCGCACTACATGAGCCGGCTGATGCATGAGCACGAGGCGATCTACGAGGCCATCGCCCGGCGCGACAGCGAAGGCGCCAAGATGGCCATGCGCATGCACCTGAGCAACAGCCGGGAACGCCTGCGCCAGGCCCATGAAGAGGCCGAAGCGCAAAGGGGCTGATCACCTTGATAGGGGCTGCGTAGCAGCCCCAAGTGACGCTGTCAGGGCACTCAAATCGCCTCATCCGACCACTGACCATTCACCAAGCGCCGCAGCCCCAACGGGTTGCCATCGCGCAAAGCCTGCGGCAGCAGCGCCTGCGGGTAGTTCTGGTAACACACCGGGCGCAGGAAACGATCGATGGCCAGGGTGCCGACCGAAGTGCCACGGGCATCCGAGGTCGCCGGGTAAGGCCCGCCATGGACCATGGCGTCGCACACCTCGACGCCGGTCGGGTAGCCATTGACCAGGATCCGCCCGACCTTCTCCTCCAGCAGCGGCACCAGCCAGGCAAAGGCTTCGAGGTCTTCTGGCTCGCCGATCAGCGTGGCGGTCAGCTGGCCGCGCAGGCCGAGCAGGGCGGCGCGCAGTTGCTCGCGGTCGCTGACTTCGACGGCCACCGTGGCCGGGCCGAACACTTCTTCCTGCAGCAGTGGGTCGGCGTCCAGCAGCAGGCGGACGTCGGCCTTGAACAGCTGAGCCCGGGCCTGGTCGCCTTGTTGCGCCTGGCCGGCCAGGTGCTGGATTCCGGCATGGGCGTGCAAGTGTTCCAGGCCGGCGACATAGCTGCGCAGGCCGCCGGTGTTGAGCAAGGTCTGGCCAGCCTGTTGGTCCAGATGCTGGCCCAGGTCATTCAGCAACTGGCTGAAGCCGGGCGACTGCAGACCGATCAGCATCCCCGGGTTGGTGCAGAACTGCCCGGCACCCAGGCACACGGATCCGGCCAGCTCGCGGGCGATGGCCTCGCCGCGCTTGGCCAGCGCGGCCGGAAGGATGACCACCGGGTTGATGCTGGACATCTCGGCGAATACCGGGATCGGTTGTGCACGCTCGGCAGCCATGCGGCAAAGGGCATCGCCGCCCTTGAGCGAGCCGGTGAAGCCCACCGCCTGGATGGCCGGGTGCTTGACCAGCCACTCGCCGACACCGCCACCGAACACCATGTTGAACACGCCCTTGGGCATGCCGGTGCGTTCGGCAGCGCGCAGGATGGCGCAGGCCACCAGGTCGGCGGTGGCCATGTGGCCACTGTGGGCCTTGAACACCACCGGGCAGCCGGCGGCCAGGGCCGCGGCGGTGTCGCCGCCGGCGGTGGAGAAGGCCAGCGGGAAGTTGCTGGCGCCGAACACCGCCACCGGGCCGACGCCGATGCGCATCTGGCGGATGTCCACCCGTGGCAGCGGCTGGCGCTCGGGCTGCGCCAGGTCGATGCGCGCACCGAGGAAGTCGCCGCGGCGCAGTACCTGGGCGAACAGGCGCATCTGCCCGCTGGTGCGGCCGCGTTCGCCCTGGATACGGGCGGCGGGCAGGGCGGTTTCGCGGCAGACGATGGCCACGAAGCTGTCATCAAGTTCGTCCAGTTCGGCGGCGATCGCCTCAAGGAATTCGGCGCGGCGTGCCGGGGGGAGCTGGCGGAATTCGCCGAAGGCACTGGCCGCGGCGCGGGCGGCGCGGTCTACCTCACCTTCGGTGGCCTGGGCGAAGCTGTAGGGCAGTGCTTCGCCGGTGGTGGCGTCCAGGCTCTGCAGGCGTTGCGGACCGACGGCACTGCGTAGGCCGGCGATGAAGTTGTGGCCGAGGATATTGGGCATGGAAACTCCTGGATGAGTGATGAGCCAGGGCGTGGGAGCGGCCTTGTCCCGCGATTGCATCATCGCGGGGCAAGCCCGCTCCCACGCCACCTGTGTCGTTCAGGTGATCGGTGCTGGATTGAACAGGGTGATGTCGTTGTGCAGGCCATGCTGCTCGGCCCAGGTCCGCTTGCGGCCGCTGGCCACATCGAGGTAGTAGTGGAACAGCTCCCAGCCCAGGTCCTCGATGCTCGACCGGCCACTGGCGATGCGCCCGGCGTCGATGTCGATCAGGTCTGGCCAGCGCTGGGCCAGTTCGCTGCGGGTGCACACCTTGACCACCGGTGCCATGGCCAGGCCGTAGGGCGTGCCGCGGCCGGTGGTGAACACATGCAGGTTCATCCCGGCGGCCAGCTGCAAGGTGCCGCAGACGAAGTCGCTGGCCGGGGTGGCGCAGAAGATCAGGCCCTTGCGCGTAACCCGCTCGCCCGGGCCGAGCACGCCCTGGATGGCGCCGCTGCCGGATTTGACGATCGAACCCAGGGATTTTTCCACGATGTTGGACAAGCCGCCTTTCTTGTTGCCCGGCGTGGTGTTGGCGCTGCGGTCCGCCGCGCCCTGTTGCAGGTAGCGGTCGTACCAGTCCATCTCGCGCACCAGCGCCTCGGCGACTTCCGGCGTTTCGGCGCGGGAGGTGAGCATGTAGATGGCGTCGCGTACCTCGGTGACTTCCGAGAACAGTACCGTGGCCCCGGCGCGCACCAGCAGGTCGGCGGCATGGCCCAGGGCGGGGTTGGCGGTGATCCCGGAAAAGGCGTCGCTGCCGCCGCATTGCATGCCCAGGATCAGCTCGCTGGCCGGCACGGTTACGCGGCGGCGCTGGTCGAGCTTGCGCAGGCGGGTTTCGGCCAGGGCCATGATCTGCTCGATCATCTCGACGAAGCCCAGCGAGGCGTCCTGCAGGCGGTACAGCCAGGGTTCGCTGAGGTCTACCGACGGGTCGTCCTGGTGCATCACCTGACCGGCCTGGAGTTTTTCGCAGCCCAGGCTTATGACCAGCGCCTCGCCGCCCAGGTTGGGGTTGCGCGCCAGGTTGCGCACGGTGCGGATCGGGATGTAGGCATCGCGGGCGTTGATCGCCACGCCGCAGCCGTAGCTGTGGGTGAGGGCGACCACATCGTCGACGTTGGGGTACTTGGGCAACAGTTCGTTGCGGATGCGTTTTACCGCGTGGTCGAGCACGCCGGTCACGCACTGTACGGTGGTGGTGATGCCGAGGATGTTGCGGGTGCCGACGGTGCCGTCGGCATTGCGGTAACCCTCGAAGGTGAAGCCTTCGAGCGGCGCCTGCGCGGCGGGCACGGCGTCGCAGCGCGGCAGGCTGTCGAGTTCGGGCGCGGCCGGCATCGCCAGTTGATCCTCCTTGACCCAGCTGCCCTGGCGCAGGTCTTCCAGGGCATGGCCGATGACCTGGCCATAGCGGCGAACCGCCTCGCCCCGGCGGATATCCACGGTGGCGACCTTGTGGCTTTGCGGCACGCCCTCGACCAGGGTCAGGCCGTCGGCGAAGCGCGCGCCTTCGCCCAGGCCGCCGTCGTTGACCACCACCACGACATTGTCGTCGGGGTGCAGGCGCACGTAGCGGGGCGACTCGGAATGTTCGATCAACTGCATGGTCAGGCCCTTCTTGTCGTTTCTTTCAGGCTTCTTGTACGGCGGCCGGTGCCCGGCCGGGGCGCCGGCGTGTTTGACTCAATGACGCGAAGCGGCAAGTTCAGCGGTGGAGGCCGCAGCCTGCTTCGGGTCGTCCTTGAGCTCGATGCGCTTGATCGGGCCGACGATCACCAGGTAGCTGAACACGGCCACCAGGGCATTGGCACCCACGTATACCAGGGCCCACTTGAACGAGCCGGTGGCACTGATGATGTAGCCGATGACGATCGGCGTGGTGATCGAGGCGATGTTGCCGAAGGTGTTGAACAGCCCGCCCGACAGCCCGGCGATCTGCTTGGGCGAGGTGTCGGCGACCACCGCCCAGCCCAGCGCGCCGATGCCCTTGCCGAAGAACGCCAGGGTCATGAAACCGACCACCATCCATTCGGCCTCGACGTAGTTGCAGAAGACCATGGTGGTTGACAGCAGCAGGCCGCAGACGATCGGCAGCTTGCGCGAGAAGGTCAGCGAGTTGCCCCGGCGCAGCAGCCAGTCCGACAGCACGCCGCCGAGCACGCCGCCGATGAAGCCGCATACCGCCGGCAGCGAGGCGATGAAGCCGGCCTTGAGGATGGTCATGCCGCGTTCCTGCACCAGGTACACCGGGAACCAGGTGAGGAAAAAGTAGGTGATGGCGTTGATGCAGTACTGGCCCAGGTAGACGCCCAGCAGCATGCGGCTGGTCAGCAGTTGCTTGATGTAGCCCCATTTCGGGCCGTCGTTGCCGCGCTTCTGGTCCATGTCCACCAGACCGCCGTTTCGCTCGATGTGCTCGAGTTCTGCGGCACCGATGCGCGGGTGCTGGCGCGGGTTGTAGATGGTCTTCAGCCACACCGCCGAGAACACGATGCCCAGCGCGCCCATCACCACGAACACATGTTCCCAGCCGAAGGTGAAGACGATCCAGCCCATGATCGGCGCGAACAGCGCGGTGGCGAAGTACTGCGCCGAGTTGAAGATCGCCGAGGCGGTGCCGCGCTCTTGCGTCGGGAACCAGGCCGCGACGATCCGGGCGTTGCCGGGGAACGACGGCGCTTCGGCGAAGCCGACCAGAAAACGCAGGGTGAACAGGGTGACGACCGCCCAGGCCACCGGCAGGCCGCCGACGAAGCCCTGCAGCAGGGTGAACAGCGACCAGGTGAAGATGCTGAAGGCATAGACGTTCTTCGAGCCGAAGCGGTCGAGCAGCCAGCCGCCGGGGATCTGCCCGGCCACGTAGGCCCAGCCGAAGGCGGAGAAGATGTAGCCGAGGGTGACCGCATCGATGCCCAGGTCTTTCTGCAGGCTGGAGCCGGCGATGGCGATGGTGGCTCGGTCGGCGTAATTGATGGTGGTCACCAGGAACAGCATCAACAGGATCAGGTAGCGCACATGCGTCTTTTTCGTCGCTTGCATGCTGATTACTCCCACTCATTATTTTTATACGGGGATCGGTTGTAGGCCGGAGCAGGGCGGCCCTGCTCCGGCGGCGGCATCGGCAGGCCGCAGGAAGCTCGCTTACTGCGGGCCCATCTTGTCCATCAGCGCGGCGAGCATCTCGTACTCCTGCGTGGTCAGGTCGGTGAGCGGCGTGCGCACGGGGCCGGCGTCATAGCCGGCGATCTTCGCCCCGGCCTTGACGATGCTCACGGCGTAACCGGCCTTGCGATTGCGGATGTCCAGGTACGGCAGGAAGAAGTCGTCGATCAGCTTGGCCACGGTGGCGTGATCGTCGCGGGCGATGGCGTGGTAGAAGTCCATCGCCGTCTTCGGTACGAAGTTGAACACCGCCGAGGAATACACCGGCACACCCAGGGCCTTGTACGCCGCAGCATACACCTCGGCGGTGGGCAGGCCACCGAGGTAGCTGAAGCGATCGCCCAGGCGGCGACGAATCGACACCATCAGCTCGATGTCGCCCAGGCCGTCCTTGTAGCCGATCAGGTTGGGGCAGCGTTCGGCCAGCTTTTCCAGCAGGTCGGCGTTGAGGCGGCAGACATTGCGGTTGTAGACGACGACGCCGATGTTCACGGCCTTGCATACCGCCTCGACATGGGCGGCGACGCCGTCCTGGCTGGCTTCGGTGAGGTAGTGGGGCAGCAGCAGCAGGCCCTTGGCGCCCAGGCGCTCGGCCTCCCTGGCGTATTCGATGGCCTGGCGGGTCGAGCCGCCGACGCCGGCGAGGATCGGCACCGAGGTGGCGCAGGTGTCGACGGCGGTCTTGATCACCTGGCTGTACTCGCTGGCGGCCAGGGAGAAGAACTCACCGGTGCCGCCGGCGGCGAACAGGGCGCTGGCGCCGTAGGGGGCGAGCCATTCCAGGCGCTTGACGTAGCCGACCGGGTTGAAGTCGCCGTGGGTGTCGAAGTCGGTGACGGGGAACGACAGCAGGCCGTGGGAGAGGATGGATTGCAGTTCTTGTGGAGTCATTGTTGTAGGCATCCTGTGGCGCTTGGAGGAGGGAGAACCAAGGTGAGTGGTAAGTTATCGTACAACTATGGCGATGACTAGTCCCCTCTGCACAGAATTTTTGAGTCCTTTTCAGCCATGACAACGCAACCCAGCCCTTAGGGCTGCGTTGTCGAGCAGGGAACGGTCTCCCTGTGGGAGCGGCCTTGTGTCGCGAAAGGGCCGCAGAGCGGCCCCGGCGGTTGGTGCGTCAACTCTCAGACCCTGGGGCCGCTGCGCGCCCCTTTCGCGACACAAGGCCGCTCCTACAAGGGAAAGCGCAAGCCACCGATTACTCGGTAAGGCACTGTTGTCGTATGACTTGCGGGGGAAGAAAAAAGATCGCGGAGACAGGCACAAGCCCGCCGCCCGCTTCCACGGGAGGTGTTCTGGGACCAGCAGAGGGTGACCGGGGAAACGGGGGCGGTATTGCACCGCCCCGCGATCAAAGCTAACGAAGCTTCGGTGGGTCAGGCAGCCTGGTGGTGCTTGACCTGGGACTTGCGGACCTGGGCGCGGCAGGCGTCGCCGAAGGCCTGGAACATCTTGATCGAGTCGGGGTTCTTCGCCGCCTGCCACTCCGGGTGCCACTGCACCGCGAACAGGAAGGGCGAGAGGCTCGGGGCGTGGATTGCCTCGACCAGGCCGTCTTCGGCATGGGCGATCGGCTCGATGCCGGCACCCAGGTTGCGCAGGCCCTGGCCATGCAGCGAGTTGACGCGAATCTCGTCGGTGCCCAGGGTTTCTTGCAGCCAGCTGCCTGGCTTGATCTTCACGCTGTGCACCGGAGCGTACTGGACCTCAACCGGATCTTCCGGGTTTTCCCGGTGGTCGTTGAAGCCTGGCTCGGCGTAGACCTTCTGGTAGATGTCACCGCCCAGGGCGACGTTGATTTCCTGCATGCCGCGGCAGATGCCGAAGATCGGCAAGCCACGCTTGATCGCCGCCTTGACCAGCGGCATGTCGAACAGGTCGCGGTCCTTGTCCTGGCCCTTGCCGGGGGTCTGGTTTTCCTGGCCGTAGAGGGCCGGATCGATGTTGCTGCCGGCACCGGTCAGGTAGACGCCGTCGGCCATGTCCAGGTAGGTCTCGAGGTCTTCGACGCCGCAGCAGGTGGGCACCAGGACCGGGACGCAACCTGCGAACTCGACCAGCGGGGTGATGTATTTGTGGGTCATGACCTGATAGTCATGGCCTTTGCGCTCTTGGCTGCCCATGGTCATCAGGACGACGGGTTTGCGCAGGGAGGGTTGCTTGTTGCCAATGTTGCTGTTGGACATATGTCACCTTGAGACAGGTCATGCCTGTCGTTGTTGTGCAGGCGCACGGCCGGGGCCTTGAGTGCTGCCTGGAGCCCCGAGCACTGCCGGCTCGCCTTGCAGGCGATGTCGGTCGGGGCCTGACTCATAGCTTGCCAGAGCCGTTCGATATGTCAAACGAGTGACGGGGTGTCCAGGCGGCTGTTTTCGGGGGCTTCGGGCCGTCGGGGCCTTTGGTGACAAGGGTTTGGCGGGGGTCTTGGTCAATAATATTTAACGACGCAGTCGGGTCTTTGCATCGGTGCAATGATGGTGTTTGGCAGGGGCGTCCGGGGGAGCTGGCGACTGGGTCTTCATCATTCATTTACGGTGTCGACGGATAGTCACCTTTTCACCTTTACGGTCAGGCCATTCAAGGTATTTGGGTGTGAGGGCTATTGACCGTGCGAGGCCACCGGGTGTCCGCCACCCCCCTTGCAGCGCTCTCGAGATCGAGCGCCGCGCGGGCGGCGCTCGATCTGATAGGCGCTGCAATTCCAACGGCGAGCACCTTGCAAACGAATGCGCCCAGAACTGTGAATCGCTAATGCAGTATCTGCTTCAGGAACGCCTGTGCCCGCGCCGTCCTGGGCTGCCCGAAGAACACCTCCGGCGGGCTGTCCTCGATGATCCGGCCGCCCTCGAGGAACAGCACCCGTTCAGCCACCTGCCGGGCGAAGCCCATTTCGTGGGTGACGCAAAGCATGGTCATGCCGGTGCCGGCCAATTGCACCAGCACATCCAGCACCTCGGCAACCATTTCCGGGTCAAGCGCCGAGGTCGGCTCGTCGAACAGCATGATCCTCGGCTTCATGCACAGCGCCCGGGCGATCGCCACCCGCTGTTGCTGGCCGCCGGACAGCTGGCTGGGGTACTTGTGCGCCTGGTTCTCGATGCCGACCTTGCTCAAATAGAACCGCGCCCGTTCCTCGGCCTCACGGCGCGACAAGCCGCGCACGCTCATCGGCGCCAACAGGCAGTTGTCGAGCACACTCATGTGCGGGAACAGGTTGAAATGCTGGAACACCATGCCGATCTCGCTGCGCACCTGGGCGGCCTGGCGGCCTTTGCTGGCGAGGTCCGTGCCGGCCACGCGGATGCTACCCTGCTGGGCGACCTCCAGGCGGTTGATGCAGCGGATCAGCGTCGACTTGCCCGAGCCCGACGGGCCGCAGAGCACAATGCGTTCGCCCTCGCGCACCGACAGGTCGATATCGTGCAGCACATGGAAGGCGCCGTAGTGCTTGTTCAGGCCCTCGATGCGAATCAGCTCCGGGCGCGGAGCGGGGGCAGGGTGCAGGCTGGCAAGGCTCAAGGGTGCGGTCATCTTGTTGTTCTCCCGCTCAAGGTTCAGTCGAAGCGTGCGGCGCTGTAGGGCGCAGGGTCGGTGAAGGGATGCTCGCCGGTCATCAGCTCCGCCAGCAGGCGGCCGCTGACCGGGCCCAGGGTCAGGCCGTGGTGGGCATGGCCGAAGTTGAACCACAGGTGCTTGTGCAGGGGCGCCGGGCCGATCACCGGGCGCATGTCCGGCAGGCACGGGCGGCGGCCCAGCCAGGGCTTGTCGTCCAGGCGCTCGCCCAGGGCCGGGAACAGCTGGCGCGCCAGGGCCTCGCAGCGGCGTAGCTGGATCTCGTTGGCGGCGGCGTCGCTCGCCGCGAACTCGATGCCGGTGGTCAGGCGCACGCCACGGGCCATCGGCGCCAGGACGTAACCGCCCTGGGTGTCGCAGATCGAATGACCCAGCTCGGCGCCGTCGCGGGTGGCGTAGTGCATGTGGTAGCCGCGCTTGATGCCCAGCGGAAAGCGGTAGCCCAGCCGCTCGTAGAGGTCGGCCGACTGCGGGCCGAGGCAGGCCACCACTTCGTCGGCGGTCACGCTGCCGCGGCGCGTATCCAGCTGCCAGCCGTCCTCGACCTGGAGCAGGCTGCGGGCGTCGCCGTGGAGGAACTGCCCGCCGCGCTGGACGAACAGCGCCGCGTAGCCACGGGTCAGGCCGCCGGGGTTGCTGACCGTCTTCGGGTCGAGCCAGTGGATGCCGCCGATCACGCCACCGTCCAGTTGCTGTTCGCGGGCTTGCAGCTGTTCGCGCTCGAGGATCTCGTACTGCAGGCCGTAACGGGCCAGGCCCCGCAGGTCGCGCTTGGCCTGTTCGAACAGCGCACTGTCACGGTACACCTCGATCCAGCCCTTGGCCTGTACCAGCCCTTGCAGGCCGGCGGCCTCGATCAGTGCATCGTGTTCTTCGACGCTGCGCTGCACCAGCGGCAGCATGTCGGCGGCGGCCTTGGCCAGGCGCCCGGGGGCGGACTGGCGCCAGTAGCTGAGCAGCCAGGGCGCGGCCTTGGGCAGGTGGGTCAGGCTGTAGCGCACGTCGGGCTGGCGGTTCAGTCCATAGCGCAGAAGGGCGCTCCATTGGCGCGGGAAGGCGTAGGGGATCACGCTGGAGCGCTCGATCAGCCCGGCGTTGCCATGGCTGGTGCCGCTGCCCGGTTCGTCGCGGTCGACGAGGATCACCTGGCGTCCGCGGGCCTGCAGGTGCAGGGCGGTGCTGACGCCGACGATGCCGGCTCCCAGGACGATAGTCTGGCAATGCATGAAAGGATTCCTTCAATCAGTTCAGGTGGCGGCCCAGGCGGGCCTCCAGGTGTTTCAAGGTGCGCCGGACCAGCTCGACGATCAGCAGGTAGAGCACCGCCGCCCACAGGTAGATCTGGAAGTCGAAACTGCGCGAGAACGCCAGCTTGGTCACCCCCATCAGGTCGTAGATGGTCACCAGCGAGGCGATGGCGCTGGCCTTGATCATCATGATCAGTTCATTGCCCAGCGGGCCGATGGCCACCAGCAGCGATTGCGGCAGCACCACCTTGAAGAAGGTGGTCGAGCGCTTGAGGTTGAGCGCCTTGGCCGCCTCGTACTGGCCGGGCGCGACGGCCATCAGGCTGGCGCGGAAGATCTCGGCCTGGTACGCGGCGGTGTTGAGGGTGAAGGCGAGCAGGGCGCAGTACCAGGCTTCGCGGAAGAACCACCACAGCCCCAGCTCCTGCCAGAAGCCCTTGAGCGAACCGAGCCCGTAGTACAGCAGGAACAACTGGGCAAGCAGCGGCGAGCCGCGGAAGAAGTACACATAGCCAGCGGCCAGGCGCTGCAGCACGAGGCTCTGCGACATCCGCGCCAGGGCCAGGAGCATGCCCAGCAGCGCGCCGAGGGTGAACGAGATCGCCACCAGTTTGGCGGTTACCAGCAGGCCATCGACGAAGCGCGCGCCGTAGCGCTCCAGCAGGTCGGGGTCGAGCACGTAGGCCAGCAGTTGCTCCGGGCTCATGGGCGGGCTCCTTGCAGATGGCGGTTGCTGCGCCGCTCCAGCAGGGCGAAGACCCTGCCCGACAGCGCCGAGAACAGCAGGTAGACCAGGCAGGCGACGCCGTAGAACAGCATCGGCTCCTTGGTCACGCTGACCGCCAGGTTGGTCTGGCGCATCAGGTCGATCAGCGAGATGGTCGAGACCAGCGAGGTGTCCTTGAGCAGGCTCAGCCAGTTGTTCGACAGCCCCGGCAGGGCGATGCGGGTCAGTTGCGGCAGCACCACCTTGAAGAACCCGGCACGCTTGCCCAGGCCCAGGGCCGCGCAGGCCTCCAGCTGGCCCTTGGGCAGGGTCTTGAAGGCCATCAGCCAGATTTCGCTGGAGAATGCGGCGAACACCAGGCTGAAGGCGGCCATTGCGGCAAGGAAGGTGTTGATCAGCACCTCGCCCTCGTAGCCCAGGACGGCGAGGATCTTCTGCGCGGCGATCTGGCAGCCATAGTAGATGATCAACAGGGTGAGCAGTTCGGGCAGGCCGCGGAACACCGTGGAAAAGGTGGTGGCCCAGGCCCGCGGCAGGCGTTTGCGTGAACGGGCGGCCAGCGCCACCAGCAGGCCCAGCGGCAGGCCGATGGGCAGGCAGGCCAGGGCCAGCGACACGGTCACCAGCGCGCCGGCCAAGAGCGCCTGGCCCCAGCCGCCGCTGGCGAAGGAGAGCAGGGAGAGTTGATCGAGCATGGGTGCATCCTCGAGGTCGGCGGGGCGCATAGCGCCCCGATCGCGACACAAGGCCGCTCCCACAGGGATCGCGCGCGCCCTGTGGGAGCGGCCTTGTGTCGCGAAAGGGCTGCGCAGCAGCCCCAGGATTCGTATCAGTTATAGATATCGAAGGTGAAATACCTGCTCGCGATCTTCTGGTACGTGCCATTGGCCACGATCGCCGCCAGCGCCTCGTTCAGCCGCGTGCGCAGGGCATCATCATCCTTGCGCACGGCAATCGCCGCGTCGGCCTTGGTGCCGTCGACATCGCCGAGGATCTTGCAGCAGTCCTTGCCATTCTTGTTCAGCCATTCGTGCAGCGGAAACTTGTCGGCGATCACCCCGTCCAGGCGCCCGGCGGCAAGGTCCGCGTTGGCCTCGTCCAGGGTCGGGTACAGCTTTACGTCCGCGCCGGCCTTGCCGTACACGTCCTCGGCGTAGATCGCCTGGGTCGAGGCGGACTGGGCACCGACCGTATAGCCATTGAAGTCGGTCTGCGCGTCGCTGATCTTGCTGTCCTTGGCAACCGCCACGGTCAGCGGGGTGCGGTAGTAACGGTCGGTGAAGGCGATCTTGCGGCGGCGCTCCTCGGTGTCGATCATCGAGGCCACCACGGCGTCGTACTTGCGCGCCATCAGCGCCGGGATGATGCCTTCCCAGTCCTGGGCCACCAGGGTGCACTCGACTTTCATCTGCGCGCACAAAGCATGGGTGATGTCGATGTCGAAGCCGTGCAATTTGTTGTCGGCATCGACGTAGTTGAACGGCGGGTAAGCGCCTTCAGTGGCAAAACGCAGGGTCTCGGCACTGGCGCCGGCCGCCAGCAGCAGGGCGCACGCACCCACCACAGCCATGGTTCCTTTCATCTCGCACCTCGGTAGTTGCACTCTTGCTATTGTTGTTTGCCCGCCGGCCACGAGGTGTAGCCGACGAACTCGTTATGTAGAGCGGCAGTTGCTTCCAAGCGTCTTTCAACATCCGGTCCGAGCTTCTTGCAGACCTCGTTGACCATCAGGTGCACCCACGACAGCATGGTCGCGGTGGATTCCCAGAACAGGTTGAATTCGGTGGGGATGCGGAACACCTCGTCGGCGTTGGCATCGGCCCAGTCACAGAAGGTGTCGGTGACCAGGGTCACCGGGATGCCCAACTCGCGGGCCTTGTGGCACAGCTGCAGGGCATGGCGGGAATAGCGGCGCGCCTCGAATACCACCAGCGCACAGTCCTGCGGGCGCCCCAGCAGCACCTCGGCGAAGTGTCCGGCGCTGCCGTCGACCAGTTGCACGCCGTCGCGCAGGTATTGCAGCAGGTGGCTCATGCACATGGCCACGCCGCGTTCGGTCTGAAAGCCTGCGACGAACACCCGGGGTTTTTCCGCCAGGCGCCTGGCGACCTGCTGCCAGGCTTCGCCGCGGCTGTATTCGTGCACGCGCACCAGCGCGGCCATTTCCAGCTCCAGGCTGCCCGAGCGCTGGTCGTCCTCGGGTTGCTGGCGGAACTCCTGCAGGCGGTCGCCCACCAGCCAGGGGCCATCGCCCAGGTCGTTCTGCAGGTCCTGCTTGAGCGCCTTGAGGTGTGCGTAGCCCAATGCGCGGCAGAAGCGGCCGACGCTCGACTCGCTCACGCCCAGCTTGGTGGCGATGCTGGCCGAGGTCTGGAACGGCAGTTCGTGGAGGTTGGCGAGCATGTAGCTGGCGATCTGGCGGCCCGAGGCGGCAGCGGTGTGCAGGCTGCTTTCCAGGCGTTGCTTGATCGATTGGCTCATGGTCGGTTCCGGTTGATTTCTGGCGTGGAAGCCAAAATGGCTGTTTTCTGTCATCAAGTCAATATTTGACAGATAGCTGTCATTGGCGGGAAAGTCTGTGCAGTTGCGCTGTAGCGATTCCAATTCCAAGAAAGGAGCTCCAGATGTCTTCACCTTCCACCGGCTCTGTCGTGCGCGTGCCTTTTACTGAACTGCAAGCGTTGTTGCAGTCGATCTTCGAGCGTCATGGTTGTAGCGCGGCGGTGGCCGCCGTGCTCGCCCACAACTGCGCCAGCGCCCAGCGCGACGGTGCCCACAGCCATGGGGTGTTCCGTATTCCCGGTTATGTCTCGACCCTGGCCAGCGGCTGGGTCGATGGCCGCGCCGAGCCGCAGGTGAGCGACCTTGCACCGGCCTATGTGCGCGTCGATGCCAAGGGTGGTTTTGCCCAGCCGGCCCTGGCCGCGGCCCGCTCGCTGCTGGTGGAGAAGGCGCGCACGGCCGGCATCGCGGTGCTGGCGATCCACAACTCGCACCATTTCGCCGCGCTGTGGCCGGATGTCGAGCCGTTCGCCGACGAGGGCCTGGTGGCCTTGAGCGTGGTCAACAGCATGACCTGCGTGGTGCCACACGGTGCGCGCAAGCCGCTGTTCGGCACCAACCCCATCGCCTTTGCCGCGCCTTGCGCCGGGCATGACCCGATCGTCTTCGACATGGCCACCAGCGCCATGGCCCATGGCGACGTGCAGATCGCCGCACGGGCGGGCGAGCAGCTGCCGCCGGGCATGGGCGTGGACGCCGATGGCCAGCCGACCAGCGACCCCAAGGCGATTCTCGAGGGCGGCGCCTTGCTGCCGTTCGGCGGACACAAGGGCTCGGCGCTGTCGATGATGGTCGAGCTGCTGGCGGCGGCGCTGACGGGAGGCAATTTCTCCTGGGAGTTCGACTGGTCCGGTCACCCGGGAGCCAAAACCCCGTGGACCGGGCAGTTGATCATCGTGATCGACCCGAGCAAGGCCGAAGGCGAGCGCTTTGCGCTGCGCAGCCGCGAACTGGTGGGGCAGATGCAGACAGCCGGGTTGACGCGGATGCCGGGCGAGCGGCGTTATCGCGAGCGTGAAGTGGCCGGGCGGGAAG
>NZ_QJRP01000050.1 GCF_003205295.1 Pseudomonas mosselii | reverse complement strand
GCCGTGGCCCTGACCAACTGCGGCTCACTGGGCTGGGTCAGCGACGAAAACGGCTACCGCTACACCCCCATCGACCCCGTCAGCGCAAGACCCTGGCCCGCCCTGCCCCGGATACTCAGCGACCTGGCCACCCGCGCCGCCGCGCAAGCGGGCTTCGACGGCTTCATGCCCGATGCCTGCCTGGTCAACCATTACCTGCCCGGCACTCGCCTGAGCCTGCACCAGGACCGCGACGAGCAGGATTACGGGCAACCGATCGTCTCGATCTCACTGGGTTTGCCAGCGGTATTCCTGTTCGGCGGCCTGCAGCGCTCGGACCGTCCCCAGCGCATCCCGCTGAACCACGGCGACGTGCTCGTTTGGGGCGGCGAAGACCGTCTGCGCTTTCATGGCGTAATGCCAATCAAACCGGGTACTCATCCACGCATGGGCGAGCGCCGGATCAACCTCACGCTGCGCAAGGCCGGATGAACCACTGAGCCACGCACCTACAGCCTGGCGAACCACTCACGGCGCTCGTCGAAGACAGCCCGGATCGCCCCGACCATCACTTGCACCAATGGATCTGACTCGGTCTGCCCATTGACCGCCAGCCATACCCGCCGCCGCATCGGTTCGCGGAACAGGCCCGGCAAGGCAAGCAACCCGCGATCCAGATGCGTCGCATAATGCGGCAGCAAGCCGACGCTGGCACTGCACTTGATCAGCTGGCAGTACATCTCGTAGTCCTGGATCTGCGTCACCCCGGTGGTACGGGTCCGCAGCAACACCTGCCAGGGCATCAGCGCCTGCACACCCACTTCGCCCTGCCATTGCACCAGCATGTAGTCCTGAAGGTCCGCCAGGCTCGTTGGCCGATTGGCCTCGCGGGCATAGCGCTTGGCGATATGCGGCAGATACTCGAGGGTGGCCAGGGCCTCGGGGGCGGCGCCGGCAAAACAGTCAGCGTGGGCGCCGTGACTGGCATCGCCCAGCCACAAGGCGACATCGGCGACCTGCTCGGGCGCCTGACGACCGTCCAGGGTAGCGACCTCCAGGCGCATACCGGCATGCTGGCGCACGAAATTGATCAGGTTGCGGCCCAGCAGGTCCTGCAGCAACGGCTCGGCCACGGCCAGACGTACGCTGGCGCTTGGTTCCCGTGGCAATGGCACGACCGGCTCGCGCGCCTGGAGTATCTGCAGCAGGCGCTCTCCCTGCTGGCTGAGCATCGGGTTGTTGTTGCGATTGACGAACAGGCTGTAGCCCAGGCGTGCTTCCAGCGCCGCCAGGCGTTTGCGCAGGGCTACCGGCTTGAGGTTGAGCCGCCGCGCCGCCTGCATGAAGCAGCCACAGCGCGCGGTGACCAGAAAACAGTTCAGGGTCTGTTCGTCCAGGGCCAACGGCACCTGGGGACGAACGACAGGCACGGCGGTATCCGGGGCTCGCCCCCGGGACAGATCGATCGGCATCCCTCGCCTCCCGCGGGCCCACCTGGGCAGGCCCGGTTCTTCCATGGTTGTTGGCGACTAGCGGCTGCTGCTTTCCAGGACCTGGTTCAGCGCCGCGCCATCGATGCTCAGGGTGGCGGTGTTGAACATGCCTTCGACATAGGCCTTGGCCACTTGCTCCTGGCGTTGGGCACGCAGCAACTCGCGCAGACGTGGCGCCACCTCCTCGAAGGTCGCCGCCCGGGCGGGCTGCTGCTCGACCAGCTTGATGATGTGGTAACCCGCCGCACTCTGCACAGGGTCGCTGACCGTGCCCACCTTGAGCCTGGGCACTACCCCGCGCACCTCGGGCAGCAACTGCGCCAGGGCCTGCAGGCCGGTGTCGCCGCCGCTGGCGGCCGTGCCGGCATCCTGGGAGTGTTCGCGGGCCAACGCGGCAAAGTCCGCATCCGCGGCCTGGGCCTGCTTGGCCAGTGCCTGGGCCTGCTTGCGCACGGCCTCGTCATCCCTGGGGTTCTCCACCCGCAGGAAGATCTGGCTCAGGCGATAGCGTACCGGCAACTGCAAGCCGGCCTTGCCTGCCTCGTAGGCCTGCTTGAGCTCAGCTTCGCCGGGGTAGTCGTCGGGCACCTTGCTCACCGAGTTCAGGTAGTCGCGCAGCACGATCTGCTCGGTGGCCGCCCGGGTCTGCACCTGGACTTCCGGGCGCTGCAGCCAGCCCTGGGCCTCGGCCTGCTGGTACAGGGCCTTTTCCGCCAGGCGGGCGCGGATCCAGGCCTCCAGTGCCGGGCGGTCGCCGCGCAGGCTGGCGCGGGCCTCTTCGGGCAACTGGGCGAACAGCGCCTTGAGCTCGCCGCTGCCGACCTGCTGCTCGCCCAGGCGAGCCAATACCGGACCGTTGTCGCCAGCCACCAGGGCTGCGGGCGACGCCGGACGCGCCGCCGCCACCGGCTCGTCGCCCGGGCGCAAGGCCAGGGCGACCGCCACCGCGACAACGGCCAGCGCGCCGGCGCCGGCCCAGAGAGTGCGCGCCGTCACGAGGCGCGCTCTTCGTCGCGGGCGACCTGGGCGTGCTGCTGGTCGGCCACATTACGGCTGTAGTCGCGCAGATAGACGATCAGTTCCTGCAGCAGCCGATCCCACAGCACCAGGCTGCCCAGCAGGTGCTGCTGGCTGACGCCGTCGGCAACCACCACATCCTGCTCCATTACCAGGAACTCGCCCTGCACCGACAGTCGAGCGAAACGACGGCTGGCGTTCCAGTGCTCGGCCAGGCCCGCCGGCAGCTCGCCCTGGATACGCAGGGCACAGCTGAAGGTGAAGTCGAGGAACTCGCCCTCCTTGCCCGCGGCCCGGTTGCCGAAACGTACGGCATAACCCACGCCCTGGCTGGCACTGAGCAGCTGCACCACGGCGTTCTGCTCGGTGCGGTTGACCCGGCAGCCGGCATCCTGCAGCAACTGGGTCAGGGAGTCGGCGCTAACGGTTTCGATCAGGGTGACTTCGGTCATGTGCTTACTTCCTTGCGTTGAGAAAACATCACTGGGTCACGCCCTTGGGGGCGTCGAACTGGCTTTCGTAGAGCTTGTCGCCGTAGGACTGGGCCAGTTCCTCGAACTTGACCCGGGCGCCACCGGCGAACGGCTGGCGCATCTTCATGACATCGGCGATATCGACCTTCTCGTAGGCGGCCAGCATCTCCTTGGCCACCCCGTACATCTGCTGGTTGCGGGCCTGGCATTGCTGCACCTGGCCGTCACGCTCGCCCAGCTGCGCCTGCAGGGTGGCGCGCTCGCTTTCCTTGGCGCGCGCCATCGCCAGCAGTTCGTCATAGGCCTGCTTGTACTTGTGCAATTGTTCGTTGCTGCTGGCCACCAGCGCCTGGGCCTGGCTGTGCACGGCCTGTTGCTGGCCGGCCAGTTGCTCGCTGTGGCCGCGGGCCTTGGCCAGTTGCGCGGTCAGATCGCGCACCTGGCCCAGGGCGGTGTCGCGCTGTTGCTCGGCCGCCTGGCGGGCGGCGCTGGCCTGGGCCTGCTCGCTCTGCAGGGCCTGCAGCTGTTGCGTGGTGCTGCGCAGCTGGGTGCGCAGGCGTTCCTCGAGGGTCTCGGCCGACGCCGAGGCCGCCAGGCTTGCGCCCAGGGCCAGCATCAACCAGGCGCAGCGGTGGCGATAAGCTCCCTTGTTCATGCCCGTGCTCCTTCCCTAGAACCGCGTGTTGACTTCAAGTTGTAGCACATCGATGTCAAACGGCGCGCCGTAGACCGCCTCGCTGCTCAACCAACGGGCTGTAGCGTAGACGTTGTCGGCCAGGCCGTAGTTGCCACCGAGGAAATAACCCTTGGCGTTGGTGCCGCCGAGATGGAAGCTCGAGTCGTTGAACCCGTCCGGCAGCGCGTCGGGCTCGATGCGCTTGTAACCGGCGAACAGGTTCCAGTCGCCGGCCTTGCGCATGTCCAGGGCGTTGCCCAGGGTGAACTGGAACATCCAGGCGTCGCCGCCGCTCTTGATGTTGCCGTTCTCGTCGACGTTGTTGGCCAGCTGGCCGGCCGAGCGCTTGCGCATGTCGCCCTCGTCGTAGGCCAGGTTGTGGATGTAGTTGGCCTGGCTGCGCAGCCTGAAGTCATGGGGCAGGTCGGCGTCCCATACCAGGTTCAGGTCGAGCAGCTCGAACTCCGAGGCGATGCCGACGAACTGCGGCTGCGGCGTGGCCGTCGGGTTGGCCGGGTTCGGCGTGATGTCGCGCAGCAGGAACACGGTGTTGCCCTTCTGCATGAAGGTCGGCCGGCTTTCGTCGCTGTCGCAGGCCGGCTGGCCGTCCCACGGGGCGCAGGGGCTGGAGCGCTCGCCGGCGATGTCGTCAAAGCGGTAGTAGGCCATCGCGCCCTTGAGCCGGTTGCTGTCGTTGAGCGCCCATTTCGCGCCCAGCTGCACGCCGTACAGCCATTTGTTGTCGCTGTCTTCCTTGTCGAAACCGTTGCTGGTGGCGTTGTCGTCGCTGTACTGCACGGGGAACGCGCCGACGGTGCCGAACAGGCTGAGGTCGCGGCCCAGCGGCTGGTCGAACAGCGCCGCCACGCCATCGAAGTTGAGGTCGTGGGAATACAGGATGTCGGTAGACATGAACGGGTTGGCGATACGCCCGCCGGTCAGTGTCAGGCGCTCGCTCGGCGTCCAGGTGACGTAGCCCTGGTCGAGCCAGATGTCCTTCTTGCCGAAGCCGCCACCGAGGTTCTGGGTGGTCGAGACCGGATTGTTGTTGGAGCCGGTGGCGACGCGGATGCCGGCCACCCAGTTGTCCGCCAGCTGCGCCTTGAGGCCGAAGCGCGCCCTCAGGCGCAGGAGGCTGTCGCGGTCCTCGCGGGTGTTGAGCAAAGGCGGCAGGCTCGAGCTGCTGTTGGGGTTGACGTCGTAGGGGCCCTTTTCATTGAGCCTGGCGAAATCGACGATCTCGTTGCTGTTGCCGTCGGCGTAGGAGCGCGACTCGTAGCGCAGGCGCAGGTCGCCGTCGAAGCTGATGCGCGAGGCCCAGTCGGGGAAGGTGTTGGGCGCGGCCCAGTTCTCCTGCTTGGCGGTATT
This sequence comes from Pseudomonas mosselii, assembly GCF_003205295.1. GTDB lineage: Bacteria > Pseudomonadota > Gammaproteobacteria > Pseudomonadales > Pseudomonadaceae > Aquipseudomonas > Aquipseudomonas mosselii_B. Next base: position 24,676 of record NZ_QJRP01000050.1, on the reverse strand, counting down.
CATCACCTCGGCCTTGATCTCGTCGCGGATCTGCTGGCGGACGATCGCCGGCACATACTGCACGCGCACCTCGCCGTTGGCGGCCGGGGCCTGGGCGACAATCGGCGCGGCGCTGCCGGCGACCCGCGCCTCTCGGGCCTCGCGTTCGGCCTGGGCGATCAGCGCGTCGGCCTTGTCCTGCTTGAGCACGCCCTGCTCCACCAGCAGGCGGATCAGGTTGACGGTCGCGTTCTCCGACGGCGCGGCGTGGACGACGGTCGGACCGACCGCGGTGGCGGCGGCCAGCAGGCCGAGCGCCAGGGTCAATCGGTTGACTGGGCACTTCATGGGTTTGCAACTCCTGTGGGTCAGTCGTGCTTCGTTGTTCATGGCCGGCGCCCCTGCAGGGCGATCTTGACCGGCAAGGTCAGGTTGGCGGGCGGACGCTGGTCGAGGGCGCGGGCGCCGCGCAGGGCGGCGAGCACCTGGGCGTCCACCTCCGGCTCGCCGCTGCCGCGCAGCAGCTCGACACGGGTGATCTCGCCGGCGGCGCTGAGCCAGATCTCGGCCTGCAGGTTGAACACCAGGTTGCGCAGCTCGGGGTTGTCGCGCAGCAGGCGCTGGAAGGCGTAGGCCAGGTACTGGCTGTAGGTGCCGCTGCCCAGGCCTCCACCGCCACCACCGGCCATGCCGCCGCCCTTGCCGGCGCCGACGTTGAAGCTGTCGCCGCCCGCTTGCGCGTCGCCGTCCATCTGCATCGGGTCGGCCAGGTCCTGGGCCGGATCGGGCGCCTCCTCGGCGGGCTTGACCTCTTCGGCCTCGGGCACCGGCTGTGGCTCGACGATCTTCTCCTCGACCGGTGGTTCGGGCTCCTTGGGCGGCTCGGGCGGTGGTGACGGCGCAGGGGGCGGCAGCGGGATGATTGCCGGCACCTTGGGCGCCTCGCGGCGCACCCCGGCCATGTCGTTGGCCCACTGCCACAACAGCCAGGCCAGGCCTGCCCCGGCGACGGCGAGCACGGCCCAGGTCAGCAGGCGGCGGAGGTTGGCTTTACGTTCCATGCCTGCCCTCACCCCTGGTTCGGCTTGCCGGTGACCAGCCCGACCTGGGCCAGTTCGAGACGGCGCAACAGGTCGAGCACCTCGACCACCTTCTGGTACTGCACGCCCGCGTCGCCGCGCACGATCAACGGGAAGTCCGGGTTGCGCGCCTTTTCGCTGCGCAGGCGGTCCTCCAGCTCCTGCAGCGTCACCGGGTAGGCGTCGAGGAACACCTGGCCGGCGTCGTTGATCGAGATCGCCTTGGTCTTGGGCTGGGCCAGCGATACCGTGGCGCTGGCCTTGGGCAGTTGCACCTGGATCCCGGAGACCTGCGCGGTGGCGGTGAGGATGAACATCACCAGCACCACCATCAGCACGTCCACCAGCGGGGTGATGTTGATGCTGTCGACCGCGGCGTCGGCGTCGTCGTCATGGGCGTTGTTCACGGATGCCATGGCTGCGCCCTCACGCCGGAACCGACGGGTTGATGCTGCGCCCGGCCGGGCGCTGCGCCGCCTCACCGGCCTGGCCCTCGCCGTGCAGCTCGGCCAGACGGGTGATGAACTCGTCGACGAACACCCGCATGTCGGCGCTGACCTCGCGGTTGCGCGTGGTCAGGCGGTTGTAGCCGAACAGCGCGGGGATGGCGACGAACAGGCCCATGGCGGTGGCCAGCAACGCCGCGGCCATGCCCGGGGCGATGGCATTGATGTTGACGTCGCCGGCCATGGCGGTGCCGAGGAACACCACCATGATCCCCAGCACCGTGCCCAGCAGGCCGATGTAGGGGCCGCCGGCGATGGCGTTGGACAGGGTCGACAGCTTCGAGGACAGCGCCTGGTTCTCGCGGGTGCGCACGCCGTCCATGGAACAGCGGATGGCCTCGATGGTGGCCGCGGACACTGAGCTGGTGTCGGCGCCCTGGGCTCGGCGGGTGCGCAGCTCCTGCACGGCCACCAGGTACAGGCGCCACAGCGAGGAGTCGGTCAGTCGCGCATGCAGGTCCTGATCGTCGGCGAACTGCTCCAGGCGCGTGCCGACCGTGGCGAAGCGCTCGCGAAAGCGAGTGTTGGCGGCGGTGACGCGGTTGAGGGTGCGCTGCTTGCGCAGCATGATCACCCACGACTGCACCATCATCAGCACCAAGATGGCGATGATCACCCAGGCGTCCACCGGCACTGCCTTGAGCAGGAAGCCCAGACCGCCGAAACCGAAGCCCGACTGTTCCTCGTCGACACCGTAAACCACCAGGCGCGACTCGGCACCCTGGGCCAGCACATCGGCCTGCAGGCTGGCCTGGCTGCGGGCCACGCGGGAAAGACGCAGCTCGTCCAGGGCGCCGACAAAAGGCGCGAACTGGCTGGTCGCCTCGCCTTCGGCCGGCGGCAGGTCACCACCGATGCCGAGGGCACCGCTGAAGGCCGCCAGGCTGGCAGCCAGGCGGGCCACCGGCTGGCCTTCGAGCAGCAGGCTCAGGGTACCGCCCTCGCCCACCAGCGCCAGGTGTTGCCACTGACCGGCACTCACGGCCTGGCTGGCGCTGGCGCGCTGGCCGTCGACCTCGACGAAAGGCACGCCCTGGGCCAGGCCCAGCAGCAGGCTGTGGCCGCTCTCGCGACGGGCCAACAGCAGTTGCTCGCCCACTGTCTGGTCCTGGCGCAGCCAGGTGCTGAAAGTGAACGCCGCGCCCACCGGCAGTTGCAGCGAGGCGCTGGCCGGCAGTTGCAGGCCCTGGCCACCGAGCTGGATGGCCCGGCCGATCACGCCGTCGACGCTCACCGTCGGTCCTTGCAGCTGGTTGCCATAGGGGCTGGCGTCGCGGGCGCTGGCACCGTCGAAGTGGTAGAGCGCGGTGTAGTCGGCGTCGAAGCTGGCCTGGCCAACTGGCGCCTGGACTTTCGGATTGCCGTAGTACATCCACAGGTCCTGGCGCTGGCCCGCCTCTATGCGAGGCACGTCCACCCAGATCAGCGCCATGCCCATCAATGGATCGAACTGTTCGACATGGTGGTTGAGGACGGTCTTGTCATCGGCGCTGACAAAGCGGATATCGGCGCCGGTCTCGCTGACGCCGTCGAAGCTGAAGTTGCCGGTATGCAGGCGCACCAGCAGCGCGGTGCGGCCCAGCGCCTGGGTCAGGCCGGCGCCCTGGGGCGTGGTGTCCACGGCGATCTGCTTGCGGTACATCCAGTCGTCCTGCCACCAGGCACTGGCGCTGCCCGGCAGGGCGAAGCCCAGGCACAGCAGCAAGGTCAATATCAGGCGTTGCATGAGAGGTCTCCAGGTCGATGCCGGTCAGTGAGTTCAGAAAGTCGCCTGCACGCTGAAGTGCACACGGGAAGCGTTCTTGTCGGTGTTGGGGCCGTCCTTGAGCGGTACCGCCCAGTCGACGCTGCCGGACAGCCAGTCGTTGAGCGTGGCGCGGGTGCCGATGCCGACACTCGCCAAGCTGTAGCTGTCGTCCTGCTCGGGCAGCGCGTCCTGCAGGCGCAGTCGGGCGCCTTCGGCGAACAGGTAGAAGCGCCAGTCGCTGATGTAGCTGCCGACGTAGCGGCCGATGGACGGGGTGCGCAGCTCCTGGGAGAACAGCACGCCGTCGTCCCCGGTGCGCTCGGCGGCCAGGTAACCGCGCACCGAGGTGGCGCCGCCGGCGGCGAACTGTTCATTCGACACCAGTGGCCCCGAGGCCAGCTGGAAGGCCAGCTTCGAGGCGCTCTGCCAGGAGCCTGCGAAGTCGAAGGTGTAGCTGCCGTCGCCCTTGAGCGCGGCGAAGCTGGAGTCGGCGCGGTAGCGCTTGTAGTCGAACTCGGTGTCGTCGCTGCCATAGCCCAGCAGGCTGCGGGTGCCGGCCACCAGGCTCAGGCCCAGGCTCAGCTGGTCCTGTTCGGTGAAGCGGTAGCCGGTGTAGCCCAGGGAGATCGGGGCATACTTGAGCGGGACCTTGTCGCTGCTGCCGCCCAGGCCGACCTGCTCGTCGAAGTCCTTGAAGTCCACGCCGATCGACAGGGCGTTGGCCCAGGCGCCGACGCCCGGCAGGTTGTAGATCGCCGAAATGCCGTAGGAATGGCCCTTGCCCAGGACGTTGGTGCCACCCACCGTGGCGACGTTGCTGTCGGAGTGGTAGCCGGAGAACTGCACGGTCCAGCGCTCGTTCAGGGGCGCGGCGTAGGAGCCGGACCAGACCTCGGCGTTGTCGCGGTCCTGGGGCGCGGTGAACCAGGTCAGCGAGACGCTGTGGCCGGCCTGCCAGAGGTTGTTGTAGCCCAGGCTGACGACGCTGCGCAGCTTCTCGGTATCGGCGCTGTGGTCGTTGTTCAGGCCCAGGCTCAGGTTCCAGGGCTGCTTGTCCTCGACCTGCAGGTCGACGTCCATGGTGCCCGGGCGCTGGCCTTCGCGCACCAGCGGCATGACCTGCCGGCCTGGGGTGCGATTGAGCGTGGCCAGCTCGTCCTGCACCTGGGCGAAGTCGGGCACCTTGCCCTCCTCCAGCGCCGGAACCTGCTCGCGAATCTCCAGTGGCGAGTAATGCTTGGCGCCCACCACCCGCACCCGGCCGACCTTGGTTTCGCTCACCTGCAGGTAGACCACGCCGCCTTCGACCTTCTGCTCGGGCAGCTCGACGAACACCGACTGGTAGCCACGGGCCTGGTAGCTTTTCTGCAGGGCCTCGCGGGCGCCTTCGAGGTCGGCCAGGGTCTTGTCCGGCCCCAGGTAGGGATAGACCGCCTCTTCGATGGCCTGGGCGTCGAGCACGGTATTGCCGCGCACCACGTATTCATTGATCTCGACCCGGCGCTGCGCCTCGTCCGCGGCCACGTTGCCCGCCAACAGGCACGACAGCAGCCCTGCGCCCACGCCGCATCGCTTGAAGAAAAAATGCTCCACACCGCCCCCTTGAGCGCCAGGAATTCGTTGGGTTTCTAGTGGTTTGCGTCAGGCGTGGCCTGACCTTGGTGACGTGCCAGCCAGCTGTGCAGCAGGGCCAGGTTGAGGCTGAACTCGGGCATGGTCTGCAGGCTTGCGCCGAGCACCTCGTCGACCATGCGCTGCAACAGCGACACGGCCATGGCGCTGCCCAACAGCACGCCGAGGTCATGGCTGAACAGACTGAAGTTCCACATCCGCGATTTCAGTTCCAGGCCGGCGAACCAGCGGAACAGCAGGTTGTAGTTGAGCTGCTCGTAGAGCTGCTTCTCGCTGGGCACCGAATACAGCAGTTGCAGCAGCAGCACATGCATGAGCGTATGCGGGGCGATGATCATGCCGTGCTGCTCGGCCAGCAGCGCCAGCGCGTTCTGGTGCTCGTCCAGCAAGGCCTCGATGCGCGGCTTGAGCAGCGCCAGCGAGTGCCCGGGGGGCACGCAACTGGCCACCTCGCGCAGGGCGCCCTGCCAGTCTTCCTGGGAGACGATCCATACCCAGGGCGCGCCGTAGCGGTAGACCGAGACCGGCTGCTTGCGCGCAGCCTCGACGATCTTCGCCAGGCGCTGGTCGAGCTCCTGCATTCCCACTTTCGTGTAGCGTTCCATAGTCCCCATCGCCCCGCTCCCAGGCCATTCCTCAAGGCTCGATCGGCCTGATGGCCAGATGCCTTGTCGGTATCCATGGCTTTGACGGGGGTGGCGGTTTGCTACCGAAGTTTTGTCATGAAAGGTTCATCAAGGACGGCTTCGGGATGGTGGAGCAACCATTGGTCGGCAACGGGAAATCCAGCGTCGAATGTCCGCTCCCCCATTCGACCACTGGGTGAACCCCAAGCGTGGAGTCACGCCCATGAGCCATTCCACCCCCAAGCATGCCGTGGTCACGCGCAGCCAGTGGCTCGCCGCCCGCCGGCAACTCTGGTTGCACGAGAAAGCCTTCACCCATCAACGCGATGAACTTGCCGCCGCCCGCCGCGCCTTGCCCTGGGTGCGGGTGGAGCAGGACTATCGTTTCCAGGGCCCACACGGTGAGCTGGGCCTGGCCGAGCTGTTCGCCGGGCGCAGCCAGCTGCTGGTCTATCACTTCATGTTCGCCGAGGGCTGGAGCGAAGGCTGCCCGGGCTGCTCCTTCCTCGCCGATCACTTCGACGGCGCCAACCTGCACCTGGCCCACCATGACGTGTCGCTGGTTGCGGTGTCACGGGCGCCCTCTGCCGAGTTCCAGGCGTTCCGCCAGCGCATGGGCTGGCAGTTCCCGTGGTACTCCTCGCACGGCAGCGCCTTCAACCAGGACTTCGGGGTCAGTGTCGCCACCGATGGCAGCGCCGAGTACAACTACGAGGCCTATACCGGCGACGAGGCGGAGCTGCCCGGGCTGAGCGCGTTCTACCGGGATATCGACGGCAGCCTGTACCACACCTACTCCACCTATGCCCGGGGGCTGGACATCCTGGTCAATGCCTACAACTTCCTCGACCTGGCCCCCCTGGGGCGCAACGAAGAAGGGACGATGGATTGGGTGCGGCATCATGATCGCTATGAAGGGGCGCAGGACAAGCCACACTGCTGCGGGGACTGATCGTCTCGCTGGCGGTGTCAGATCGCCTGCACCGCCAGCAACCCGGTCAGCACCTCGGCCAGCGCCTTGACCATCGCGTCCGCCGTTGGCCGGTGCACGATCACGATCTCGTAGCTGTCCACCTCCGGCAGCCCCTGCCCGGTACCCAGCACCCGGTGCTCGCCCAGCGCCGCCCGGGGTGGCAGCAGGCTGATGCCCATGCCGTCGGCCACCGCCGCCTGGATCCCGCTGAGGCTGGAGCTGGTGAAGCTGATGCGCCAGCGCCGGCCCATGCCTTCGATCGCGCTGATCATGTCGTCACGGTACAGCCCGCGCGGCGGGAAGGTCACCAGCGGAATCGGGTCGAGTTCGAAGGACGGCGTGCGCGCGCTATCGATCCACTGCAGTCGTTCCGGCCAGCAGGCCACCCCTTCACGGCTGTTGCGCCGCTGCTTGAGCAATACCAGGTCGAGCTCGCCGTTGTCGTAGGCCTGGCTGAGGTCGCGGCACAAGCCGCTGGTGACCTCCAGCTTGACCTGCGGGTGGCGCCGGCTGAACGCGGACAACGCGTTGGTGGTGCGCCCGCCGACGAAGTCCTCCGGCACGCCGAGGCGCACGGTGACCCCGACCATGGCCCCGGCCAGGGCTTCGAGCATCTGGTCGTTGAGGGCCAGCATGTGCCGGGCGTAACCGAGCAAGGTCTGCCCGGCATCGGTGGGCAGCACGTCGCGGTTGCCACGTACCAGCAGGCGATGGCCGACCATGTCCTCGAGGCGGCGGACCTTCTGGCTGATGGTCGACTGGGTGGAATGCAGGCGTGCGGCGGCAGTGGTGAAGCTGCCGCAATCGGCCACCACGACGATGGCGCGCAACAGGTCGAGGTCGAACAGGGCCCTATTCGGTTTTACGCTGGAAGACATCTCGGTATTCGACTTCTGAATGGCAAGCCTGACTTCTACCATGGGCACCGGTGCCCGGCAACATGCGCAAATACACTGGGACCCAGGCGGATAATTCACTTCTGCTACAACCACAGGACACTAGCATGACCTTTCGCCACATCAGGAACCTTTGACCATGCGCCTGCCGTTCGCCGCCTTGCTGTTGAGCCTGAGCCTTGCCACCCATGCCGAGACCCCAGCCATGAACGCCCCCTTGCTCGATGCCGCCCGCCGGGGCGACGCGCCTGTCGTGCGCCAGTTGCTCGACCGCGGCGCCCAGCCAGATACCCGCAACGACCAGGGCCAGACCGCGCTGCTGGTGGCCACCCATGCCAACCAGCTGGATGTGGCCAAGGTGCTGGTCGAGGCCGGGGCCGACGTCAACGCCAAGGACAACATCAACGACAGCCCCTACCTGTATGCCGGCGCACGCGGGCTGAACGACATCCTGCGCCTGACCCTGGCCCATGGCGCCGACCTCAAGAGCACCAACCGCTACGGCGGCACCGCGCTGATCCCGGCCGCCGAGCGTGGCCATGTCGAGACCGTGCAACTGCTGATTGATGCCGGCGTCGATGTCGACCACCTCAACCGCCTGCACTGGACTGCACTGCTGGAGGCGGTGATCCTCGGCGATGGCGGCCCTCGGCATGTGGAGATCGTACGCCGGCTGCTGGCGGCCGGGGCAGATCCGCGGATCGCCGACAAGGATGGCGTGACCGCGCTGGAGCATGCCCGCCAGCGCGGATACCGGGAGATGGTGACGCTCTTGGAGCAGTAGAACCTGGCGCCGCTGCCGGCGATTGGACCGCAAAGCGGTCCCCCCCTGTTCTATTCCACGGCCTCGAACGGCAGCCCGACATAGTTCTCGGCAATATTGGCAAGGCCGGCCTGCGAGCCAAGATAATACTCACGGTCCGCCTCCTGCATCTTGCGGTCCCAATCATCCTGATGCTCGCCGAAGTCATGCAGCAGCCGGGTCATGAACCAGCTGAAACGCTCGCCCTTCCACACCCGTCGCAAGGCCAGGGGCGAGTATTCGGCGAGCAGGTCGGTGCGCCCTTCGCGGTATACCTTGAGCAGGATCCGGTACAGATAGTTGACGTCCGATGCCGCCAGGTTCAGGCCCTTGGCTCCGGTGGGCGGGACGATATGGGCGGCGTCGCCCACCAGGAACAACCGGCCATGCTGCATGGGCTCGAGCACATGACTGCGCAGCGGCGCGATGCTTTTCTCCAGCGCAGGCCCCGTGACCAGTTGCCCGGCCACCTCCGCCGGCAGGCGCGCCTTGAGCTCATCCCAGAAGCGCGCGTCTGGCCAGTCCTCCACCCGTTCCTGCAAGGGCACCTGCAGGTAATAGCGGCTGCGGGTCTGCGAGCGCTGGCTGCACAAGACGAAGCCACGCTCATGATGGGCGTAGATCAGCTCGTGGTTGACCGGCGGGGTGTCGGCCAGCAGCCCCAGCCAGCCGAATGGGTAGACCCGCTCGTACACCTTCAGCACCTCGGCCGGGATGCTCTGTCGGGCCACACCATGGAAGCCGTCGCAGCCGGCGATGTAGTCGCATTCGACGCGGTGCTCGCAGCCGTCCTTGTCGAAGGTGAGGTAAGGCCGCTCGCTGTCGATGGCATGAGGCCGAACATTCTCCGCCGAATAGATGATCGGCGCCGCGCTGGCCTGGCGCGCCTGCATCAGGTCACGGGTGACCTCGGTCTGGCCGTACACCATCACCGTCTTGCCACCGGTCAGCGCCTTGAGGTCCAGGCGTTGGCGACGACCATTGACCAGCAGTTCGACACCTTCGTGAACCAGCCCTTCGCGGTCCATGCGCTCGGCCACCCCGGCCTCGCGCAGCAGATCGACCGTGCCTTGCTCGAGCACCCCGGCGCGGATGCGCCCCAACACATAGTCCGGGGTCTGGCGTTCGACGATCAGCGTGTCGATACCCGCACGGTGCAGCAGCTGGCCCAGCAGCAGGCCGGAGGGGCCGGCGCCGATGATTGCAACCTGAGTCTTCATTGTTGTTGTCTCGCGATGACGATGCCGGCCGGTACTGGCAGTGGCCGCACATCTGCTGTTAGGATTTGCACTTGTATTTTTACTGACGAATATTGCGCAAAACGTGCTATTTCCGTGGCATAACCTGCACTTTTGCAAAATTCGTTCGATTAACGGACAACGCCTCATGCACCCCCCTCTTCCCGGCATCCCGCTGTTCCAGCTGTACGGCGAACACCACGCCTGGCCGGACACCGACCTGCTGCACTGCGAATCGATCCCCGCGCGCAGCCGCCTGCACCATTGGGAAATCAAGCCGCATCGGCATGCCGAACTGTTCCAGCTTCTTTATGTGCAGCGGGGCGAGGCCCAGGTGGAGATCGAGGGCGAGCGCCGGGTGATTCGCGAGGCGGCGATCCAGGTGGTGCCGCCGCTCACCGTGCATGGCTTTCGCTTCAGCGCCGATATCCAGGGGCACGTGCTGACCTTCGGCACTGCCCTGGTGGTGGATCTGGAACAGCGCCTCGGCGCTCCCTTGAGCGTGCTGACAGCCGCCCGCTGTTACCCGCTGGGCCAGGACCGTTTGCGCCTGCACGGGCTGATCGACACGCTGCAGCAGGAGTATCAGGGCAGCGCGCCGGCGCGAGGCCCCATGCTGCAGGCGCTGGTCACCGCGCTGATGGTCTGGATCAATCGCCAGCAGCAGGCGTTGCCCGCGCGTAACCAGGACGAGCGGGACCAGCAGCTGCTGGGGCGTTACCTGCGCCTGGTCGAGGCACATTACCGCGAGCATTTGGCGGTGGATATTTTCGCCAGCCGGCTGGGCATCACCAGCCTGCAGTTGAACCAGCTGTGCCGAGCGCTGGCCGGGCAATCCGCGTTGCAGGTGATCCACCAGCGCCTGTTGCTCGAGGCGAGGCGCAACCTGGCGTATACCCGCATGAGCATCGGCCAGTTGTCCGACAGCCTGGGGTTCAGCGATCCGACCTACTTTGCGCGGTTCTTCAAGCGGCTCGACGGCCGGGCGCCCAAGGACTACCGCAGGTCGGTCAGTACGTGAGCGAGGTTCTTTACCTGGCGCTGGCCCACGGCTTGCTTGACGTATACGTCAACCTGGCATTAGGTTACTCGCATTCCCTCCCCCGAGCCCAAGCATGAGCAGCCAGACCTACAGCATCTCCGACCTGTCCCGCGAGCTGGACATCACCACCCGCGCCATCCGCTTCTACGAGGAACAGGGCCTGCTCAGCCCTGAGCGCCGTGGCCTGGAGCGCATCTACTCGGCACGCGACAAGGTCACCCTCAAGCTGATCCTGCGGGGCAAACGCATCGGCTTCTCGCTGGCCGAGTGCCGGGAGCTGATCGAACTCTACGACCCCACCAGCGGCAACCAGAAGCAGCTCACCAGCATGCTGGCCAAGATCGCCGAACGCCGCGCCCAGCTCGAACAGCAGATGCTCGACATCCAGCAGATGCACCTGGAGTTGGACACCGCCCAGGAGCGCTGCGAGCAGGCCCTGGCTGCCACCCTGAACCCGTCGCACCCCCACCGTTGATCCGCCACAGGAAGCCCGCCATGTCATTGCCCAAGAATGTCCGCCTGGTCGAAGTCGGCCCCCGCGACGGCCTGCAGAACGAAGCCCAGCCCATCAGCGTCGCCGACAAGGTGCGGCTGGTGGACGACCTCACCGACGCCGGGCTCGGCTATATAGAAGTGGGCAGTTTCGTCTCGCCCAAGTGGGTGCCGCAGATGGCCGGCTCTGCCGAGGTGTTTGCCGGTATCCGCCAGCGCGAAGGGGTCACCTACGCGGCCCTGGCGCCCAACCTGCGCGGTTTCGAGGATGCCCTGGCCGCCGGGGTGAAGGAGGTGGCGGTGTTCGCGGCGGCCTCGGAAGCCTTCTCGCAGCGCAACATCAACTGCTCGATCAGTGACAGCCTCAAGCGCTTCGAGCCGATCATGGACGCCGCCCGCAGCCAGGGTGTGCGGGTGCGCGGCTATGTGTCCTGCGTGCTCGGCTGCCCCTACGAGGGGCGTATCAGCGCCGAGCAGGTCGCGCCGGTGGCCCGCGCCCTGCACGACATGGGCTGCTACGAGGTGTCGCTGGGCGACACCATCGGCACCGGCACCGCCGGTGACACCCGCCGTCTGTTCGAAGTGGTCGCGGCCCAGGTACCCCGCGAGCAGCTTGCCGGACACTTCCACGACACCTATGGCCAGGCCTTGGCCAACGTCTATGCTGGCCTGCTGGAGGGCATCAGCGTATTCGACAGCTCGGTGGCGGGCCTCGGCGGTTGCCCGTACGCCAAGGGTGCCACCGGTAACGTCGCCAGCGAAGACGTGGTGTACCTGATGCAGGGGCTGGGCATCGAGACCGGGATCGACCTGGACAAGCTAATCGCCGCCGGCCTGCGCATCAGCGAAGTGCTCGGGCGTGCTACCGGTTCGCGGGTGGCGCGGGCACGTGGCGTGCGCTGAGTCATACGGTTGTCACACAGGTGTGGGCGGAGTGTTACCGCCTACACGCTTTGCAGAAAAAAATCGGGTAACAGGGAAACAATTCGACAGAATTTCACGTGCCAGTTTTCTAACGAAAACGCTCAACCCATTGAATTTAAAGAATTTTAAAAAGTTGGCACGCCACCTGCTATATCTTTTGGCATAACAAGAACAAAAAACGCGATACCCAATAAAAACAACAGTAAACGGCTCTGACATAACAAGAACAACACGGCAGAGGCGTAGCAAGCAGATTTTTTTGGAGTCGACGTGCTTTCCAGGGGTTCCGCCCCCGCAGCCTGACACAGAACAATAAAACTACCTCCAAGGTAGCGGCAGTCAAGGTTGGATCACGTTGCATGAACGCAGGTCAGCGCTCAAAAAAATACGTTTGCTCTTGGCCCCGGTTGGGGGCCCCGCAATGCAGAGACAACCGCCGACAAAAACAATAACAGGCCCGTCTCCAATAATAAGAAAAGAGCAGGCAACAACGCTTATGAGGGGAGCTTCGGCTCCCCTCAGTGCTTCCTGCCTTCCTCGTCCTCCCCGCCCTTCTTCTCCCGCACCTCGCCCTCGACCTTGTCCACCAGCAGCGGCATGCTGGCCAGCACCAGCAGTGCCATCACAGTGCTGACCAACGCCGTGGCCTCGCGCCCCATGCCTGCGGCGGTGCCGATGGCCGCGGTCATCCACAGCCCCGCCGCGGTGGTCAGGCCCTTGACGTGGCTGGCATCCTGGCCGTTGCCCTTGAGAATCGTGCCCGCCCCGAGAAAGCCAATGCCGGCGACGATGCCTTGGATCACCCGGCTCAACGCCTGCTCGTCGGCGCCGGCCATGCTCGGTGCCAGCACGAACAACGCCGCCCCCATCGACACCAGCATGTGGGTGCGTACCCCGGCCGCCTTGCCCTTGCTCTCGCGCTCGAAGCCCAACACAGCCCCCAGCAGGGCCGCCATCAGCAGGCGGATCAGGATACGGGCGATTTCGCGCTCGTCGGTTACATCGGCGAACTCGCTGTGCAAGGCCTCGAGCATCGCATGCCAGAATGTGTCCATCGCTTGCCTCCGGTGTCCCCGATCCTTGTGGAAGATCGCCTGTCGCGCAGTTCGCGCCCCTGTGGGAGTGGGTTTATCGGACCGCCGCGAACACCGGCGCAGCCGGTGCCATCCACCTCTTTGGATTCTTCGCGGGTAAACCCGCTCCCACAGGGTGTGTTTCCCTGTGCGATCTCTACAGATGACCGCGGCACAAGCACCTCGTGCCTTGCACCCCGCCCAACGGCCCCAAGCACGCTGCGACCAAGGTGCGGTGGATAGCCGCAGGCATCTGCAACTAATGGCTCAAGGCTGCTAAACCCAAGGCCTGAGCTAATCAGCTAAACATCTGATATGGTTTTTATCTCAATATCTGGGCCTGTGCTGAAAACAGATCGAGGGCCATAGTGCCCTGGCCTGATCGAGGCCTGATGAGCGATGAACCATGAGCGATAGAATCCCCTTCCGAGTCATCGAGGTTGTCCCCGCCGCCAACAAGAGCAAAAGCCAGGTGGCCGGTGGCATCCATACCCGCAGCTTCACCGGCTTCTACCGCAACCTGCGGATCGCCTTCGCCGGACTGCTGTTCGTGCTGTTCTTCGGCACCGCCTGGTTGCAGTGGGGCGACCGCCAGGCCGTGCTGTGGGACCTGGCCGAAAGCAAGTTCCACATCTTCGGCGCGACCTTCTGGCCGCAGGATTTCATCCTGCTGTCGGCGTTGCTGATCATCTGCGCCTTCGGTCTGTTCGCCATCACCGTGTTCGCCGGTCGCGTCTGGTGCGGCTACAGCTGCCCGCAGAGCACCTGGACCTGGCTGTTCATGTGGTGCGAGAAGATCGCCGAAGGCGACCGCAACCAGCGTATCAAGCTGGCCGCCGCGCCCTGGGGCGTCGAGAAAGTCGCCCGGCGCAGCCTCAAGCATGGCCTGTGGCTGGCCATCGGCCTGCTCACCGGGCTGACCTTCGTCGGCTACTTCACCCCGATCCGCCCGCTGGCCGCCGAGCTGCTGAGCTTCGAGCTGGGTGGCGTGGCGCTGTTCTGGATCCTGTTCTTCACTGGTGCCACCTACCTTAACGCCGGCTGGCTGCGCGAGGCGGTGTGCATGCATATGTGCCCCTATGCGCGTTTCCAGAGCGTGATGTTCGACAAGGACACCCTGGCGGTGGCCTACGACCCCAGCCGCGGCGAGGCCCGCGGCCCGCGCAAGAAAGGCAGCGACCCACGCAGCCAGGGCCTGGGCGACTGCATCGACTGCACCCTGTGCGTGCAGGTCTGCCCCACCGGCATCGACATTCGCGAGGGTTTGCAGATGGCCTGCATCGGTTGCGCCGCCTGTATCGACGCCTGCGACGAGGTGATGGACAAGATGAACTACGCCCGTGGCCTGATCGGCTACAAGTCCGAGCATAACCTGCAAGGCGGCAAGACCCACTGGCTGCGCCCTCGCCTGCTGGGTTACGCCGCGGCGCTGACGGTGATGATCGGCGCCCTGGTGGTTGCCCTGCAGATGCGTCCGATGGTGTCGATGGATGTGATCAAGGACCGGGGCCTGTTCCGCGAGAACGCCCTGGGCCAGATCGAGAACATCTACCTGCTCAAGATCATCAACAAGACCCAGGAACCGCAGCACTACCGCCTGCGCCTGGTGGACGCCGAAGGCTTCGAGCTGCACGGGCGCACCGAGTTCACCCTCGACGCCGGCGAGATGAGCGAACTGCCGGTGTCGGTGGCGATGCTCGCCGACCGCCCGAGCAGCAGTTCCCAGGTGTTGACGTTCGAGATCCAGGACAGCGACCAGCCGGGGATCCGCAGCACCGCGAACAGCCGTTTCGTCGCACCGATGAATCGCTGATCCCCTACACTGACCACCACCTTGCCTGCCCAGACCATAATGAAACGCTACGAACGATTCGCCGACGACATTGCCGAACTGATCCGCTCCGGGGTACTTGGCCCCGGCCAGCGGGTGCCTTCGGTACGCTACGCCAGCCAGACCCACGGGGTCAGCCCGTCCACGGTGTTCCAGGCCTACTACCTGCTGGAGCGGCGCGGCCTGATTCGCGCCCGGCCGCGCTCGGGCTACTTCGTCAACGCCCATGCGCCACGCCCGTTCAGCGAGCCGCAGCCCCAGGCGCCGGCCAGCGAGTCCACCGATGTGGATGTCAGCGGCCTGGTGTTCTCGATCCTCGACTCGATCAAGGATCCGCACACCGTGCCATTCGGCTCGGCATTCCCCAGCCCGACCCTGTTCCCCCTGCAGCGCCTGTCACGCTCGCTGGCCAGCGCCAGCCGCGCCATGGACCCGCGCATGGTGGTCACCGACCTGTCGCCGGGCAACCCGCAGCTGCGCCGGCAGATCGCCCTGCGCTATATGGTCGCCGGGCTGATGTTGCCGATGGAGGAACTGCTGATCACCAACGGCGCCCTGGAGGCGCTGAATCTCTGCCTGCAGGCCGTCACCCAGCCCGGCGACCTGGTGGCCATCGAGGCTCCGGCCTTCTACGCCTGCCTGCAGGTGCTCGAGCGCCTCAAGCTCAAGGCGGTGGAAATTCCGGTACACCCGCGCGAGGGCATGGACCTTGGCGTGCTGGCCCAGACCCTGGAGAAACACCCGGTCAAGGCCGTATGGTGCATGACCAACTTCCAGAACCCGGTGGGCGCCAGCATGCCGGAGGCCAAGAAGCAGGAACTGGTCGAGCTGCTGCGTCGCCACCAGGTGCCGCTGATCGAGGACGACGTCTACGCCGAGCTGTACTACTCGCAGCAGGCGCCGAAGCCGGCCAAGGCGTTCGACACCGACGGGCTGGTGATGCACTGCGGTTCGTTCGCCAAGAGTCTGGCCCCCGGCTACCGGATTGGTTGGGTGGCGGCCGGACGCTTCGCGCAGAAGATCGAGCGCCTCAAGCTGATGACCTCGCTGTGCGCCTCGATGCCAGCCCAGGCGGCGATCGCCGACTACCTGCAGCACGGCGGCTATGATCGTCACCTGCGCAAGCTGCGCTATGCCCTGGAAGGCCAGCAGGCCAACATGCTGGCCGCCATCGCCCGCCACTTCCCGGCGCAGACCCGGGTCAGCCAACCTTCCGGTGGCTACTTCCTGTGGCTGGAGCTGCCCGAGCAGATGGACGCCCTGAAGCTGTTCCACATGGCCCTGGCCCAGGGCATCAGCATTGCGCCCGGACCGATCTTCTCGCCGACCCGGCGCTTCGGCAACTGCATCCGCCTGAACTACGGCAGCCCCTGGGGCGATGGCGCGGAACAGGCCATGGAGACCTTGGGGCGGATCGTGCGCTCGTTCTAGTCCGGCAATGGCGGTAGACAGGTGGAACGGCTATAGTTTCGCAGCACTTTGCCTGGATCCCGCCCATGCCAGACTACCCAGCATCAAACGAGCAGCTGCAGGCCCGTATCGGCGAGCTTGAGGCACAGCTCGCCAGGCATGATCTCGAACGAGCCTGTTTCGCGATGCTGAGTGCACACATGGCCGAAGGGTTTTGTGTGCTGGAACTGCTCGATGGCCCCCAGGGACCGCTGAGCGATTACCGCTATATCCTCAGCAACGACGCCTGCCTGCGCCACACCGGCCACGACAAGCAGATGGGGCAGACGGTGCGCGAACTCATCCCCGACGAGGCCGACGCCTGGGTGCCCCGTTTCGCCGAGGTACTGCGCACCGGGCAGTCGACCCATTTCGAGCAACGCCTGAAGATCAGCGACCGTCTGCTCACCATCTCGGCCCATCGCCTGGGCCGGGCCAGTGACAGGCGCGTGGCCGTACTGTTTACCGGGGTCCCTGCCAGCCAACAAGCGCGAGACCTTCTGTACGAGCAGGCGGAGAAGCGCATGGACAGGGCCGAAACCAACAGCAGATTGCTCGGCGAACTGGTGGACCACAGCCTGGCCAACGTGTTTGCCGCAGACTGTAGTCTGCGCCTGGTGGCGATCAACCGCACGGCCCGGGAAACCTTCGAGCGGCTGCATGGCATTTCACCCAAGGTTGGCGACCATGTCCGGGCGATCCTGGCCAGCCAACCGCAGATCATGGAAACGCTTCAACCGCTCTGGCCGCGGGTGATCGCCGGCGAGTCATTCATCGAAATGGTCAGCATCGGCCCGCACGATGCCCCGCGCCACTACGAAATGCGCTACAACCCGCTGCGCGATGCCGAAGGCCGGATATGTGGTGGTTATCTGTTCGCCTACGACATCACCAGTCGCGTGCTGGAGCAGGAGCGCCTGAGCCAGGCCGAGGAAGCCCTGCGCCAGTCACAGAAGATGGAAGCCATCGGCCAATTGACCGGTGGCATTGCCCATGACTTCAACAACCTGCTCGGCGGCATCCTCGGCGCACTGGAGCTGGCAGACAAGCGTATGACGCAGGGGCGTCAGCAGGACAGCAGGCACATGCTCGGCATTGCCCGGCAGAACACCTCGCGTGCCACTGCCCTGGTCCAGCGCCTGCTGGCCTTTGCCCGCCAGCAGGCGCTGGTGCCGCAGCCGGTGGATGTGCACCACCTGGTGGCCGACATGCACGACCTGATCCACAGCTCCCTCGACAGACATATCGAGTACGTCGATGCCACGCTCGCCGGCCAATGGCTAGTCCGCGTCGACCCATCCCAGCTGGAAGGCACCCTGCTCAACCTGTGCATCAACGCCCGGGACGCCATGGCCCAGGGTGGCACCTTGCGCATCAGCAGTGCCAATTGCCAGATGGATGCATCGCAAGCGGCAGCTCTTCAGCTCCCCGCAGGGCAGTATCTGCATATTCAGGTCGAGGATAGCGGCTGCGGCATGACCCAGGAAATCAGCGCGCGTGCCGCCGAACCCTTCTTCACCACCAAGCCCCTGGGGCAAGGTACCGGGTTGGGCCTGTCCATGGCCTACGGCTTCGTACGCCAGTCAGCCGGCCAACTGAGCATCGACAGCTCGCCAGGGCTCGGTACCTGTATCCACCTGTATCTGCCGCGAGTGCGGCCAGGCTCGGCGTCTGAGGCCGATGACACTGAGCAGATGATCAAACCCTCGAGCGCTGGACAGTCGCTCATTCTGCTGGTGGAGGATCAACCGACATTACGCCTGGTGATACGGGAAGTCCTGGAGGAACACGGTTTTCAGGTGCAGGACTTCGAGGACGGCCACAAGGCCCTGCGTGCTCTGGCCGAAGGTACTCGGCCAGGCCTGCTGGTGGTGGATATCGGGCTGCCGGGAGATATCGATGGCTACCAGGTCGCAAATGCCTGCTGGGCCATTGATGAGCATGTACCCACCCTCTTTATCACCGGTTACGATGGCGCCATCGACAACAGTCGGATTTCAGGCTCGCCGACAATCGCCCTGTTGCACAAACCCTTCGAACTCACACTCCTGACCGGCAGAGTCGAGGAGTTGCTGATCGCCGCGCGAAGCAGGCCCGCGCAAGGCCTTGAACGGGGTGACTGGACAAGCACACCAGCAGGCGATTAGCGTAGCTGACCCCTCCTCGACGGATGCCCGCATGCCCTCGCGCGAACTGCAGTCCCTGCGCCTGGAAGTTGAACGCCTACGCCAGCGCAACAGCTTGCTGGAGGCCGAACTGGCAAACCCACCCCGGCATGATCCGGACCTGTTTCGCTTTCTCTTCGACACGATGGACGAAGGCTTCTGCGTCATCGAATTCTTCGACGGCCCACACGGCCCGCTGAGCGACTACGTCCATATCCTCGCCAACGCCGCCTACGCCCGCCATGCCGGGATTCCCAACGTGGCCGGACAGAAACTGCGCGAAATGGTGCCAGAGGAGGCCGATGACTGGGTGGCCCGCTATGGCCAGGTACTGCGCACCGGTGAGCCCTTGCAGTTCGAACAGGAACTGGTCGCCACCGGGCGGGTGCTGTCGGTCACCACATTCCGTATCGAACCCGCCGAGAAACACCAGGTAGCGGTGTTGTTCAAGGATGTCACCGAGCGACGTCGCGCCGAAACTGCGCTGCAACAACTGAACGACCACCTCGAGCATCAGGTAACCGCCGTCCTGGCCGAACGCAGCCTGTTCGCCGAGCTGGTCGAGCACTGTATCGCCCGGGTGCATGTGGTGGACACCGCGTTGCGCCTCCTCGCGGTCAATGCCCGCGCAGTCAGGGATTTCGAGTACCTGTTCGGACGCACAATCAAGGCAGGCGACAGCCTGCTCGAACGCCTGGAGGGATTCCCCGAGGAATGCGCACGATCGGTGGCGCTATGGCACAGGGCATTGTCCGGCGAAAGCTATACCGAAGTGATCGAATACGGTCGCGGCAATGCCAGACGGCATTTCGAACTGCGCTTCACCCCCTTGCGTGACATCACCGGTGGGATTGTGGGTGCCTACCTGTTCGTCTACGACATCACCCGCCAGGTCAACAAGCAGCAGCGGCTGCTCGAGACCGAGGAAGCACTGCGCCAGGTACAGAAGATGGAAGCCGTGGGCCAGCTCACCGGCGGCATCGCCCATGACTTCAACAACCTGCTCGGTGGCATACTCGGCGCCCAGGAGTTGATACGTCAACGGCTGCAGAAGGCCCGCTACACCGACATCACGCCTTTGTTGAACAGCGCCTGCGAATCCGCCCAGCGGGCTGCCACGCTGGTGCAGCGCCTGCTGGCATTCTCCCGCCGCCAGACCCTGCAGCCCCAGACAACTCGCCTGAGCACGCTGGTAGCGGGCATGGAAGACCTGATCAGCCGCAGCGTCGGCCCGGCCATCGAGGTGCACAGCGATTTCGAACAGGAAAACGGCACGGTATTCATCGATCCACCGCAACTGGAAAGCGCCCTGCTCAACTTGTGCATCAATGCCCGAGACGCCATGCCTGGCGGCGGTCGCATCGACATCCGCTGCGTCACGCTGGAAGTGACACAGGATTCTGCCCAGTCACTGGATCTCCCTCCCGGCCTCTACCTGCGCCTGAGTGTCGGCGACACCGGCCGAGGAATGCCGGCAGAGGTGATCGATCGCGCGACCGAGCCCTTCTTCACCACCAAGCCCCAGGGGCAGAGCACCGGGCTGGGCCTGTCCATGGTCTATGGATTCGTTCGCCAGTCAGGCGGGCAACTGCAGATCAGCTCCCAGACAGGCGAAGGCACCTGCGTCCACCTCTACCTGCCCAGGCATGACGCCGTTGCCCAGCCTGCGCCTGCAAGGGGCATGTCATCGCCGTCTGCGCGCGGCCCCGGCAAGCGAATATTGCTGGTCGAGGACCAAGCTGCCTTGCGCCTGGTGATTACCGAAGTGCTCGAAGAGCTGGGGCACCAGATCGATGGCTATGCCACCGGACCCGCAGCACTCGAGGCAGAGCTGACGTTCGACCTGCTGATCACCGACATCGGCCTGCCCGGGGGCATGAATGGCCGCCAGGTCGCCCAGGCCATGCGCAAGCGCCTGCCTTCAATGCCGGTGCTGTTCATCACCGGCTACGATGCCAATGCCGTGCTCGAGGATGGACCGCTGCCAGCAGATAGCCGCGTGCTGACCAAGCCCTTCGATCTCGAAAGGCTGGCGGATCAGGTCGAGCTTTTGCTGCACGGGTGATGCTGATGACCTTAGCGCCCTCCGCTCAGGTCGATGAAGGTACCAGTTGCATAGGACGCCTTGTCCGACAGTAACCACAGGATCGCCTCGGCCACTTCCTCGGGCTGGCCACCACGCCCCATCGGCAGGCCCGGCTCGAGCTTGCTGACGCGATCCGGGTCGCCGCTCAGGGCATGGAAGCCGGTGTGGATGTAGCCCGGCCGTACTCCGTTGACCCTCACGCCCTCGCCCGCCACCTCCCTGGCCAGACCCACGGTGAAGGTGTCCAGGGCTCCCTTGGAAGCGGCATAGTCGACGTACTCGTTGGGCGAGCCCAACCGGGCGGCCATCGACGACACGTTGACGATCGCCCCACCCTGCCCGCCATGGCGGCGGGCCATGCGCAGCATGGCGTGCTTGGCACAGAGGATCGGACCGACCACGTTGGTCTTCATCACCTTGAGCAGGCGGAACTCTGACATGTCCTCGACGCGACTCTGCTGACCGATGGTGCCGGCGTTGTTGACCAGCGCGGCAACCGGTCCGAGCTCCTGGTCGACACATTGGAACAGCCGCACCACCTCGTCCTCGACGCTGACGTCGGCGCGCACGGCGATCGCCTCGGCGCCCAGCGCACGCACCTGCGCCAGCATCGCCTCGGCGGCCTGGTCGTCTGCGTGGTAGTTGATGCAGATGCGGTAACCCTGTTGCGCCGCCAGCAACGCAGTGGCGGCGCCAATGCCCCGGCTAGCGCCGGTAATGACGATGACCTTGTCCATGAGTCTGCCAAGTAGTCAGGAAAAGACCTACGAGATTAGGGGAAATGCCATCATTTGAAAACCTGGGATCTCGCGGACAGGGTCATCGGTTCAGTGTCCCGCCGAAGCCGGACCGGCCTTGGCGGTGAACGGTGGCTTGGCCAGCCACACCAGCAGGATCAAGCCGGCAAACACCCAGGTGAGCAAGGTGAAGTAGTCCACCGTCGACATCATGTAGGCCTGGCTGTTGAGGATCTGCTCCAGCTTCGCGTAATTCTGCGCACTTGCCCCGCCCAACTGCTCCAGGGTCTGCCGGGTGGCCGGATCGAAGCTGCTGATGTGTTCGCTCAGGTAGGCGTGGTGCTGGTCGGCCCGGCGGATCCAGATCCAGGTAGTCAGCGACGCGGCGAAGCTACCACCCAGCGTTCGCAAGAAAGTGGCCAGCCCCGAACCGTCGGCAATCTGGTGCGGCGGCAGGTCTGACAGCAGGATGCTCAGGGTCGGCATGAAGAACAGCGCCACGCCGATGCCCATGAACAGCTGCACCAGGGCGATATGCAGGAAGTCCACCTCGTTGGTGAAGCCGGCGCGCATGTAGCAGCTAGTGCCGATCGCCAGGAAAGCGATGCCGGCGAGCACGCGCAGGTCGAAGCGGTGGGCGTACTTGCCGACAAAGGGCGACATGAGCACCGGCAGCAGGCCGATCGGTGCCACCGCAAGGCCGGCCCAGGTCGCGGTGTAGCCCATCTGGGTCTGCAGCCATTGCGGCAGGATCAGGTTGATGCCGAAGAACCCTGCGTACCCGCCCACCAGCACCAGGGTGCCGATGCGAAAGTTTCGGTGCACGAACAAACGCAGGTTGACCACTGGATGGCGGTCGGTCAGTTCCCAGATGACGAACACCGCCAGGAACACCACCGAAATCAGCGTACCGATGACGATGAACGACGACTCGAACCAGTCCAGGTCGTTGCCCTTGTCCAGCACCACCTGCAACGCGCCGACACCGACAATCAGAGTCAGCAGGCCGATGTAGTCCATTGGCTGGCGACTGGTGACCACCGGCCGCGTGCGCATCTGCTGGCGCACCACGGCGGCGGCGAACAGGCCGATCGGCACGTTGATGAAGAAGATCCATGGCCAGCTGTAGCTGTCGGTGATCCAGCCGCCGAGGATCGGCCCGGCGATCGGCGCCACCACCGTGACCATCGCCAGCAACGCCAGGGCCATCCCCCGTTTCGCCGGCGGGTACACCGCGATCAGCAGGGTCTGGGTCATCGGGTACAGCGGGCCGGCCACCACGCCCTGGAGCACGCGGAAAAACACCAGCTCAGGCATCGACTGGGCGATACCGCACAGGAACGAGGCCAGCACGAACAGCAGCGTGGCCCAGATGAACAGCTTCACCTCGCCGAAGCGCCGGCTCAGCCAGCCGGTCAAGGGCAAGGCGATGGCGTTGCTCACCGCGAACGAGGTGATCACCCAGGTGCCCTGCTCCGAGCTCACCCCGAGGTTGCCGGAAATGGTCGGCAACGCCACGTTGGCGATGGTGGTGTCGAGCACCTGCATGAAGGTCGCCAGCGACAAGCCGATGGTGGTCAGCAGCAGGCTTGGCGGGGTGAACTGCGCGGGGGCCGCCTGGCTCATCGCTGGGCCGTCTTGCCGGTGGCGCTGTTCTCGTGGATCAGCCGGGCGATCAGGTTGTCGGCCTCGACCAGCTGGCGGTCATACACTTGGGTGGTGTAGCTGGCCTGTTGCGGCGGCTGCTGGGCCAGGGCCGGGCCGCTCTGGTCGTGCAGGTCGACCTCGGTGACGGTGGACAGGCCGATGCGCAGCGGATGTGCCTTCAACTGCTCGGGGTCGAGGTGGATACGCACCGGTACGCGCTGGACGATCTTGATCCAGTTGCCGGTGGCGTTCTGCGCCGGCAACAGGGCGAAGGCGCTGCCGGTGCCCGCACCGAGGCTGTCGACTGTACCGGTGTACCTGACTTCACTGCCATAAAGGTCGGCGGTGATCTCCACCGGCTGGCCGATGCGCATGTCGCGCAACTGGGTTTCCTTGAAGTTGGCGTCGATCCACACCTCGTCCAGCGGGATCACCGCCATGGTTGTGGTGCCCGGTTGCAGGCGCTGGCCCAGTTGCACGGTGCGTTTGGCGACATAGCCGGTCACCGGCGCCACCAGCGTGGTTCGGGCATGGTCGAGGTAGGCCTGGCGCAGGTCTGCTGCGGCGGCCATCACTTCCGGATGCGAGGACACCACGGTGTCGTCGACCAGCGCGGTGCTGGTGTTGAGCTGTTGACGGGCGCTGTTGACGGCGGCCTGGGCCACGGTCAGGTCATCGCGGGAGTGGGCGACTTCCTCGGCGGCGATAGCGCCGCTGTCGGCCAGCACCTTGCGCCGGTTGTAGTCCTGCTGGGCCTTCTGCAACTCGGCCTGGCGGGTCTGCAGTTGCGCCTTGAGCGAGTCGACGTTGCTGTACAGCCCGCGTACCTGGCGCACGGTGCGTGCCAGCTTGGCCTCGGCGGACTGCAGGGCGACCTCACTGTCGGCCGGGTCGAATTGCAGCAGTACCTGGCCGGCATGAACCAGGTCGCCATCATCGGCGCCGATGCTGGTGACGGTGCCGGTCACCAGCGGGGTGATCTCCACGACGTTGCCGTTGACGTAGGCGTCGTCGGTGCTTTCGTGCCAGCGCCCGACCAGGCTGTACCAGGCCCAGGTGCCAGCACCGGCGAGGACCAGTATCAGCAACAGGGCAAGCAGCCAGACCTTGCGCTTGCGCGTGTTGTCAGGCGCGGGGGTCGGAGTGGAGGTGTCAGCGGGAGTGGCCATGACAATACCTTGGAAGATGCGTGGCAGGGATCAACGATCGCCGAAGCGGCGGATCGTCAGGGGGTCGCCGGCGTTGAGCAGGACCTTGGCGAGCAGTTGCTCGAGGGTCTTGAGTTCCTCGGGCTGCAGCACGCCGACCAGTTCGTTCATTGCCGCCGCGCCAACCAGGGGCAGGCGGTCGGCCAGGCGCTGGCCATCGGCTGTGAGGGCCAGACGGACCTGGCGGCGGTCGTCGGGGCAGCGGTTGCGCAGGATCAGGCCCTTCTGCTCGAGGCGGTCGAGCATGCGGGTCATAGAGCCGCTGTCCAGGCCCAGGTAGCGGCACAGTTCGGCCGGGGTGTCGACCTGGTACTGGGTGACGATGATCAGCACCTTGAACTGGGCGGCGGTGACGCCGTCGGCTTCGAGGTGCCAGTCGAGGATGCGGTCCTTGAGCAGCGCGGCGCGGCCTAGCAGCATGCCGATGGCGCAGGTCTGGAAGTTTTCCGGGGTGAAGTGGGGCATCGGGGTCTGCTCGAGGAATTGTGTGAAAATATTACTGCTTAGGCAGTGAATGTCAAAGCTTTGATTAGGGGGCTAAAGG
>NZ_QJRP01000004.1 GCF_003205295.1 Pseudomonas mosselii | reverse complement strand
AGAATTTCTTGACGACCATAGAGCATTGGAACCACCTGATCCCATCCCGAACTCAGCAGTGAAACGATGCATCGCCGATGGTAGTGTGGGGTTTCCCCATGTGAGAGTAGGTCATCGTCAAGATTCAATTCCGAAGCCCCTGATCGCGATGCGGTCGGGGGCTTTGTCTTTTCAGGGTATCAATGCGTGTGATTGGTGTATGAGACAGCTCAGCTCCTTGGACTGGGCTGTCTCGCAGGGAACAAAGTTGTAAGCATCAGCAGCGTGGGAGCGGGCTAGCCCCGCGATCACCGGCGAAGCCGGTGCCATACACCGCATCGCGGGGCTAGCCCGCTCCCTCGCTGCTGATGCTTGAAGCCTGTACCCTGCGCGAAAGCGCAGCCCGAACAGTTATCCCCCGACCCCTGATATCCAAGACAAAAAAAGGCCGCTCCCGGTTGGGAGCGGCCTTTTTGCTGTCGGGGCATACGCCCCTGCCAGTGATATCAGCTCAACAGATTACGCACATTCCCCATCGCTTCATCTGCAAAGCCCTGCAGGAACGCCTGGAAGCCCGGCAGCGCCTCAGGACCACCTTCCCAGGGCTCGGCCTGGATGGTCCAAGTCGCACGGCTGTGGCTGGCATCGATCGCCTGCACTTCCATGGCAGCCCACAGGTTACCGATATTCAGGCTGGTGTAGATCAGGCTCCAGGTCATGTGCATGGCCTGCTCGTCGCGACTGTTCAACTGCTCGATCACCACGTTGCCATCCTTGAACAGCTTCTTGCGCACCGAGCGCACGCCACTGCCGGTCATCTCGATATGCGCCAGCGCAGGGATGAACACCGGGAAGCCGGCGAAGTTGCCGACGATGTTCCACACGCTGGTAGCCGGTGCGGCGATCTCGACGCTGGAAACCACCAGGCAGCCTTGCGGGTTGCGGATCAGGGTGTCGGGTTTGAGTGCTTGCATGGGATGTTGCTCCTGTTGTGAATTGAAGGGATCAGATAAAGCCGATGTCGGCCAGGTAGCGGCAGCCGCGGCTGAGTAGCGCCGGGTCCTTGCTCGGGTAACGGGTGCCCATGCGCTGCACGCCGGCACGGGCGTTGTCGTGGGCGATGCCGGAGATGTCACCGATGTCTTCCTCGAAGCCGTCCAGGTAGAAGCCCAGGACGTCGTACAGCGCGTTGTCGCGGTCGACCCGGGCCAACTGGCGCTGCCACTGCTCGACGCTGACCAGCTCGAAGGCGTGGCCCTGTGCATGGAACGACGCCAGGTAGTCACGCCAGCGCAGCGGTTCGGGGTTGTGCAGGTTGAACACGCATTGGCCAGCCTGGTGGCGGCTGCTGTGGAAGGCGATGAAACGGGACAGGAAGTCCACTGGCATGAGGTCGAAGTCGATCTCCAGTCCCGGCACCTGGCCCAGTTGCAGCGAGCCCTTGAGCATCAGCATCAGCCGGTTGCGCTGGGGCTGGCAGGCGCCCGTGCGGCTGTCGAAGGTGATGTTGCCCGGGCGGAACAGGTTGACCCACACGCCCTGCTCGCGGGCGCGGCTGAGGATGCGCTCGCCGACCCATTTGCTCAGGTTGTAGCCATTGCGGATGTAGATCGGCGGGGTATTGGCCGGGTCGCTCTCCAGCACGCGGCCGTCGCTGTCCACCGCGCTGCATGCGGACAGGGTCGAGACGAAGTTGAAGATCTTCTTGCGTCGGCCTTCGCACAGCCGCAGGCACTCGAACAACGGCTCGATGTTGTCGGCGGCCAGCACCTCGTAGTCGAGTACATGGTTGACCTGCGCGGCGTTGTGCAGCAGGGCGCCATAGTTGTTGTCCAGGTCGTCGTAATCGGCCTGGGACAAGCCCAGCAGCGGCTTGCGCAGGTCCGCCTCGAATACCCGCACGCGGCTCAGGTCCAGGGCGATATGGTTGTCCTGCAGGGCCTGGGAGAAGCGCTCCCCGGCGGACTGGCCGTTGGCGCGGCGTACAAGGCAGGCAACCTCGCTCGCGCCCCATTCCAGCAGCGCTTCGACCAGATGCACGCCAAGGAAGCTGTTGGCCCCGGTGACGATCACCTTGTGCACATCGCCCAGACGCTCCATCGGCAGCACCTGCAGGCCGAGACCGCGGTTGGCGTCCTGTTCCAGGCGCTCCAGGGAGGTCTGCAGCGCATCATCGTTGCCGTCGAGCAGCGCGCCCAGGCGCTGCAGGGTCGGCTGCTCGATGAAACGGTTGATGGCCACACCCTGTCCGAAGTGTTCCCGGATCTCCAGCAACAGGCGCGACAGCAGGATCGAGTGCCCGCCCAGGTTGAAGAAGCTGTCGTCCATGGAGATGTCGGTTGGCGGCAGTTCCAGCAATTCGCTCCACAGCAGCAACAGGCGCTTCTCGGTCTCGGTCTCAGGCGCGATGCGCACGTGCGTCGGCAGGCTCAGTGGCCGCGCCGACAACGCCTGGCGGTCCACCTTGCCGTTGGCCGTATAGGGCATGTGCTCCAGCACCTGATAGAACATCGGGCGCATGTAGTCGGGCAGGTGCCGCTCGGCATGATCGCGCAGCAAGGTTTGCGCATCGGTCCGCTGCGGATGGGCGAGGAAGGCCAGGATCCGGCGCTGCGCGTCGATCACCACCGCTATCTGGGCGAACAGGTGGCTGTCGCGCAGGCAGTGCTCGATCTCTTCGGGTTCGACCCGGAAGCCTCGGATCTTCACCTGGTTGTCACGCCGTCCGCACAGCTCGATGCCTTGCGCGGTCCACTTGCCGATGTCTCCGGTGCGATAGGCACGCAGCGTGTGGCCGGTAGGCAGGCCCAATTCGACAAAGCGTTCGGCGGTCAGTGCCGGCTTGTTCAGATAGCCCAGGCCGACCCCGGGCCCGGCGATATACAGTTCGCCCGGGGTCTGCTCCGGTACCGGTCGCAGATCCTGGTCGAGTATCAGCACCTGGGTGTTGGCGATCGGCAGGCCCAGGTTGCGGTTGCTGTCACCGCTGGCGAACAC
Source organism: Pseudomonas mosselii (assembly GCF_003205295.1). Taxonomy (GTDB): domain Bacteria; phylum Pseudomonadota; class Gammaproteobacteria; order Pseudomonadales; family Pseudomonadaceae; genus Aquipseudomonas; species Aquipseudomonas mosselii_B. The sequence goes on along the minus strand of NZ_QJRP01000004.1, from coordinate 315,083 downwards.
CCGGGTGGTCGCCAGCACGGTGGTTTCTGTCGGCCCATAGATATTGTGCATCCGGCACTGACCGGCCAGGCGAGCGATGACTTCCGGCTCACAGACGTCGCCGCCGGTGATCAGGTGGCGCAGGCCGAGGTGGAGATCGCGGGGCAAGATGCTCAGCAAGGCCGGTGGCAGGAACGCATGGCTGACTTCCTGGCTGTGGATAAGTTGTACCAGTTGCTGCGGATCACGGCGCTGGTCTTCGCTGGGCAGCACCAGTTCGGCACCGCAGGCGAAGGTCGGCAGGATGTCCAGTAGCGAAGCGTCGAAGCCGATGGTGGAGAACTGCAGTACTCGGCTGTGTCCGTCCAGGGCCACATGCTCGCGATACCAGGCCATGAAGTGCGCCAGGTTGCACTGGCTGAGCAGCACGCCCTTGGGCTGGCCGGTGGTGCCGGAGGTGTAGATCGCCACGCAGGCCTGCCCGGCGCCTGCCTGGCGCAGTGCCAGGCCAGGCAACGGCATGCCCGGCGTGGTTGCGAGACTGCGAACATCCACATGGGGGATATCCACAGGCACATGCCCGTCATGCAGCACGACGCATGCACCCGCATCCTCGAGGATCGACTGGCGTCGTTCGGCCGGTGTGGTCGGGTCCAGGGGCAGGTAGATGGCCGCACAGCCCAGCACCGCCAGCAGGCTGGCATAAAGGTCGGGCGCCTTGTCCATGCACACGGCGACCACCGGCGGCTGTTCACCGGGCTCGGGCAGTAACGGCGCAAGGGCTTGCTGGATGACGACGGTGCGGGCATGCAACTGGCGATAGGTGGAGCGCTGGCCGGCCTGGTTCAGGGCGGAGCATTCGGCATGCAGGCGCAAGCTGTGCTCAAGTGTTTCGACCAGACCCGTTTCGGCCTTCTCCAACAGGTCGGCGCGCAACGTGCGGTTGAACGGGTGGCGGTAGGCCAGCGCCTCCAGCCAATCCAGGCCGTGCTCGCGCTCCTGGTCACCGGGGCTTATCGCTGGCGCTTCCTGCAGATGCGCCGGATTGCGCGCATAACGGGTGACCTGCAGGGCCAGTTGATCACACAGGGCCTGCAGAGCGTCTTCACGCAACTGCTGGCCGTTGCCGGAGCCTGGCGCGTGGATTGTCGCTCGCTGGATCAGCCGCTGGGCGCTGGCACTGCCGCACCAGCACAGGGCTTCCAGTTGCGGCAGTGGCTCGGCGAAGCTGGCGCCCAGGCGCAGCCTGAGCAGCGGTGTGCCACCCAGGTGCTGCCAGTCGCTGCTTCCCAGGGCCAGGCTGCCGTCTTCCACCACCAGGTCCGGCCGGGCCGACAGCTGCTGGCGCAAGGCTTGCGCGCTGTCGGCGGTGGCCGAGCCATGGCCGTGCTCGTCAAGCAGGCGGGCGAATGCCTCCAGGGTGGGGCTGATGCCCACCAGGAGTATGTCGAGGCGTCTCATGTCCAGGTCCTCAGGGCAGGTAATCGCGCAGGGCGTCTTGCACGCAGGGCGACTCGAGCATCGAGCTGCTGCGGAAGAAACGCAGGATGTTGCCCAGCAGCGGATGCTGGTGATTGATCGGGTAGGCCAGGCCTTGCGCTTCCTCACGCAAGGCCTGGCGCACCGTTTCGCTTACCGGCAAGGCGGCGATCAGGGCGCAGTCGAAAGCCTGCTGGATATCGCTGGTCAGGTACTGACGCAGGAACAGCGACAGCACCTTGGCGATCGCCTGGCGATCCGCCTCCGGCGCGGTGTGCCAGTAGATGCGCGTCAGTCGCGCCCAGAAGCTTGAATGACGGCCTTCGTCCAGCAGGTGATCGGCCATCAGTCCCTTCACCGAGGGCTTGACCGAGTCGTCCTTGGCAAAGGCCGCGACATCGTCGGTCAGGGTGTTCTCGGCGATGCCCACGCAGATCAGCTCCAGCGCATCGCGCAGGCCCTCAGGCACCTGCTCCAGCACGGCCGGAATGGCGCGGCTGAGTTCGATCTCCTGGGGCAGGGCGATCGGCTCGATGCCGGTCAAGGCGATGGTCTGCTGCAGGAAGTCCATCGCCACAAGGGCGTGATAGTCCTCATCCACCACCACGGTCATCGCGTCGTAGCGGCAGGCGAACGGGAAGCGCACGGCAAAGCGGTCCTTGGCGATGCGCCGGGCGGTGCGGTCGACGATCTCGGTCTCGAAGATCACCACATCGTTGATGAACTTGTAGAGACTTTGCACCAGCACGAAATCACGCAGCTGCGGACATTCGCGCTGGAACGTCGCGCCGAGCACCAGGGGCTGGCGGCTCAGGGGGTAGATCAGTCGCTGGTCATCCTCCACCAGGCGCCGGGGCCGGGTACGGATGGTCGCCCGAGCCTCCCAGGCCTCGGCAAAGGAGCGGTACTCGAGGGCATTCATGGGGTGACCTCGGCGACAGGCGCCTGCAGCGAGGCACGCAGACGGTCCCACAGCGCCATGCGGCTGTCCACCGCGGCGATGGCGGCCACGTAGACGTCTTCCTGGCGCAGAGGGTCGTGGTCGACCAGGCGAGCGAGCAACTGTTCGGCGGCAGGCCCGTGGTCTTCGGAGTCCACCTCGATGTGGCGCTGCAGGTAGTAACGGAAGGTCGGAGCCTGCTCGGTGCCGATACCCCACTCGTCGAGGATCTGCTGGAACATCGCCGGGATCACGCTTTCCCGGCCGTGCAGGAAGGCGGCTGCAACCCGGTGGGCCGGTGCGTCGAGGGCCACCTCGAGGGTGTCGCGGACGAATCGCTGGGCGGCTTCACTGGCGCCGCAACGCTGCAGGGCTTCGATGGCCGTGATGCCTTGCTGTTGCAGGCTGATGAAGCGATCGATGGCCTGGGTGCTGGCGCCGACCTCGCGCATGGCATCCAGGTACAGCTCGAAATGGCTGTAGTGGCCGTGGTCGAGGCGGTCATCCGATTCTTCGCCCAATACGATCTCGTTGATCAGGCGCGCCGCAGCGGGGTCTGCCGGCGGTAGCCAGGGCAGGCTGACACAGGTCAGTTCCTGTTGCAGGCGCTTGGTCAGCGACATGAAGTCCCAGACCGCGAAGACATGGGTTTCCATGAATCGACGCAGTGTCTGAAGCGAGTCGATCTCGGAAAAGAGTGGGTGCAGGGAAAGTGCGTGTTTCTTGTCGGAAAGTGTGCGCTTCAATGTGCTCATGATGAGTTCCGTTATGGCGTGTGTTCAGGGATTGGGTCGCGCTGAAAGTTGCTCGATATATAAATTCAAGACGAAGGGGTACCTCGAATGAAATTTCGATTTCGAACAACCGGCAGAGGCCGGCAGGGCTTGATTGGCAAGGCGTCCACGGTGATGCCTGGCCGCCCGTGGCTGGCGATATAAAAGTTAGAACAACTTCAAAGTTCGCCGCAATTGTTTTTTTGATTATTTTATATTAGGACTTTTCTTGAAATATAAGTGCCCGAATAAAACTTTGAGTAAGCTTTATTTTGGCAATATGTGCTCCTTCCGATAATTAACGATCAGAAAAATAGACACAGAGTGAATGCCTCACTCGGAGCACTGATGAACGGAGATGGGGAGAATGACTATTGGAGGGCGGCTGATCGCGTGCGGTCCTTGCCCCGGTACCAGATTCCTTCTGCAGGTGAATGAGGAGGCAGGCGGCCAGGCCCACGTCTGACGATCAGCGGCCGCTGCGGGGAGTAGAGTGTGCCCAAAATGCTGGCACTGCCATGGCCTGCGACGGACCGGGCAGTGGAAATACCCTGATCAGCGTGTGGATGGCAGGAGGGGAGGGTTAGTAGCTGAGCAGCCCGAGGTGGCTGTTGAAGATGCGCACCAGACGCTGGTTGAGCAGCGAGGCATCGACCGATTGCCCCGGCAATTCAATCAGCTCCAGCTCCCGCCGCACCAGGCTGTGCCAACCAAGCATCGCCGCCAGGGAGCCTGGCGGGTAGAGCACGGTCATCGGCACATGCAACGGCAGGTTAGTGGTACTGAACTGCGGGCTGTCACAGCTTGAAACAAACAAATGACGGGTCTGTCCCGGACAAGTCTCCTGCACCTGCTGGATCAAGGCCAGGGCGATATGCGCGCCCAGACCTTGGGCGAACATGGCGTGGGGTTGTACGAGATAGGGCTGAAGCTGCTCGCGCAGGACCTGGGTCAGGCGCCCGGCCACGGGCAGTGCGGCGGACTGCTCCAGGTCTGCGATGGAAGGGACATCGACCGCGACCAGCTCGATAGGGTCGCTGAGGGTCCTTGCCCAGGTGCGGTACTGGGCAAGTTGTTGCCGGGTGCTGGCCAGGCAGATCAGGCGGATCCTGGACGGCTGGTCGGGCGTGGTTTCCTGTCGCGTCTGCACGTGCACTGCCGTTCCTTGTGGCGGATCGTGTCTGCGCAGCGACGTGGTCGCTGAGGTCGGCTGCGCGGTTGAGCAGGATCAGTTGCCCGATTGCCTGTCGAGGTAGCTCCTGATGGTGCGCGCGGCATGGTTCAGGTGCTCTTCCAGGAGCTCGATGGCTTCGTCCACCAGTTTGTCGCTGGCGGCGTCGACCAGGGCGATGTGATCGTCCTGGGTAAGCTTGCCCAGTCCCATCGAGGACAGGTGGAAACGCAGGAAGCGTTCCTCCTCGTTGAGCTCGATCTCGATCATGCGCAGCAGTTTCTGGTTCTGCGCCTTGCTGTAGAGGGCCATGTGGAACAGGCGGTTGAGCCGGCCGATCTCGGCGTGGCGGGTTTCATTTTCCAGCTGGCGGATGTATGCCCTGGCCTGGGCGATGTCGTCGGCATCGAGCAAGGGTATCGACTGGCGCAGCGCCTCGGTCTCGAGCAGCACGCGCAGGGCGTAGGTGTCGACGGCGTCCTCGCCGATCAGCGGCGCCACCACCGCACCTTTGTGCATCACCACCTGCAGCAGGGACTGGGCCTCGAGCTGGCGCAGCGCCTCGCGCACGGGCATGCGGCTGACACCGAACAGGGTCGCCAGCTCTTGCTGGCGCACGGCGGTACCCGGTGGCAGGCGGCCGTCGAGGATGGCACTGCGCAGGCGCTCTTCGATGACACCGCGGGCCAGGTGCGGCGGCACCTGCTCGCTGCCCAGCACGGTGCTCAGGAGTTTGGGTTTCTCAGCCACGCGGGGTTCGCCTCGGCAACATGAAAATTGGATCCAATAACCCTAGTGAGGGAAGGGGGCGCTTGTCAAACGGATTGATCAAGCGGGTGCGCCATGGCGCACTCACGAAACGCGGCTATCGTGAAGCAAGTTGTCGGCATTGGGAAGATGGCCAAGGTCGCCAGCCCTTGTACGAAGCGGGTTTGCCGACAGTTGGCAGCACGGGCACCCGGTGCCATTGTCTTTTGCCGCGCCAGCCCGCACCATCGCTGCTTTCGACTGATCTGAACGGGTGTCCGCAGTGGCGATACCTTGGCCTCTCAATGCGACCGCACGCCGGCTCGGCCTTGCCGTGCTGCTCGGCTGCCTGTGGCTGGGCGCTACCCAGGCGGATTGGGACTTCTCGCAGATCAGCCGCCGTGCGCAGGCATTGTATGGCCCGCTGGGGTCGGGCCAGGGACGCATCGATGCCTGGCAGAACCTGTTGACGGCGCAGAAGCAGGGCAGCGAGTTGGAGCAGTTGCAGGTGGTCAACCTGTTCTTCAACAAGCAGTTGCGCTACGTCGAGGACATCGACCTGTGGCACGAGGTCGACTACTGGGCCACGCCGGTGCAGTCGCTGATCAAGGGCGCGGGCGACTGCGAGGACTATGCCATCGCCAAGTACTTCAGCCTGCGGCGCATGGGCGTCCCGGCGGAAAAGCTGCGCATCACCTACGTCAAGGCCTTGCGCCAGAACCGTGCGCACATGGTCCTGACCTATTATTCAAGCCCACAGGCCCAGCCGCTGGTGCTCGACAGCCTGATGGACGCGATCAAGCCGGCCAGCCAGCGCACCGACCTGCTGCCGGTGTATGCCTTCAATGGTGAAGGCCTGTGGCTGACCGGCGCTGGCGGCAACAAGAAGGTCGGCGACACCAAGCGCCTGTCGCGGTGGCAGGACTTGCTGAAGAAAATGCAGGCCGAAGGGTTCCCGGCCGAACCGGTTTACTGAAGGAGCACAGATGTCACTGTTCAAACAATTGCTGCTAGCCATTTGCCTGTTCCTGGTGGTCGCCTTCAGTGGCAGCTTCATGGTCAGCCTGGAGAGCTCGCGCAGCCAGTACGTCAACCAGCTGCGCTCCCATGCCCAGGATGCGGCGACCGCGCTGGCGCTGTCGCTGACGCCGAACATCGATGACCCGGCGATGGTCGAGCTGATGGTCAGTTCGATCTTCGACAGTGGCTACTATTCGAGCATCAAGGTCATCGACCTGGACTCCAATGCCGTGCTGGTCGAGCGCCATGCCGAGCCTGACGCGGGCGGCGTGCCGAGTTGGTTCATCCAGCTGATCGGCCTGGATCCGGCCGGTGGTGACGCCATTGTCAGCCGTGGCTGGCAGCAAGCGGCGCGGGTCGAGGTGATCAGCCATCCGATGTTCGCCCTGGCCAAGCTCTGGCAGAGCGCCCTGGGCAGCCTGGGCTGGCTGCTGCTGTGCGGCGCGGCGAGCGCGGTGCTCGGGGCGCTGCTGCTGCGTCGCCAGCTGCGGCCGCTCGACTACATGGTGGCGCAGTCCCATGCTATTGCCCGCCGTGAGTTCCTCAGCCTGCCGGAGTTGCCGCGCACACCCGAGTTGCGCCGGGTGGTGCAGGCGATGAACCAGATGGTCGAGAAGCTCAAGGCGCTGTTCACCGAGCAGGCCGAGCGCAGCGAGAAGCTGCGCGCCGAGTCGTACCAGGACAGCCTTACCGGGCTGGCCAACCGCCGTTACTTCGAAATGCAGCTCAACGCCCGGGTCAGCAACCTCGAGGAGGCCCGTGCCGGCTACCTGCTGTTGCTGCGGGTCCAGGACCTGGCAGGCCTGAACGCGCGCCTGGGTGGCCAGCGCACCGACCAGTTGCTGCAGGCGGTGGGCGAGCAGTTGCGTCGCACCTGCGCGAACTTCCCCGAGACCAACGACCTGATCACCCGCAGCCGTGGCGGCGAGTTCGCGGTGCTGGCGCCGGGCATGGTGCATGACGAGGCGATCCAGTTGGCCCAGGCCCTGGAGGCCACCTTGCAGAGCCTGCACGAGACCGGGGCAAGCGATGTCGACCCGGTGGCCTGCATCGGCCTGGCGCCCTACAGCCCCGGGGACGCCCCGCAAGCGCTGCTCAAGCTCGCCGACGAGGCCCTGGCCCGTGCCGAGAGCCAGCCCGCACCGGGCTGGGTGTGCCTGGAACAGGGCGCAGCGGGCCAGGCCGCCGACAGCCACCACGCCTGGCACACGCGCCTGGACCAGGCGTTGGGCAACGGGCAGTTCGAGTTGTTCTTCCAGCCGGTCGTGGATGCCAGGGCGCCAGAGCGGGTGCTGCACTACAAGGTCATCTCGCGCCTGCACGACGAGCAGGGCGAAGCCCTGGCGGCCGGCCGCTTCCTGCCGTGGCTGGAGCGCTTCGGCTGGATGGCGCGGCTGGACCTGCTGGTGCTGGAGAAAGTGCTCAGGCACTTGCAGGGGCATGGCGAGGCGCTGGCGTTGAACTTGTCGGCCGCGACCTTGGCCGATCCCAAGGCGCTGCAGAGAGTCTACGAGCTGCTGGGCCAGCACGGTGCGCTGGGTCGACGACTAACGTTCGAGATTGGCGAGGAGCAGTTGCCCGAGCAGACGGTGCTGGAGCAGCTGACCCGGCGCCTGCGCGCCCTGGGCTTCAGCCTGGCGCTGCAGCGCTTCGGCGGGCGCTTCAGCATGATTGGCAATCTCGCCCACCTGGGCCTGGCCTATCTGAAGATCGACGGTGGCTATATTCGCAACATCGACCAGGAGCGGCACAAGCGCCTGTTCATCGAGGCCATCCAGCGCGCGGCGCACAGCATCGACCTGCCGTTGATCGCCGAGCGGGTGGAGACCGAAGGGGAGCTGAAAGTACTACGGGAGATGGGCGTGCAGGGGATACAGGGGCAACTGGTCGGTGGGCCGGCGCCCTGGCGCTGAGTGGAACCCTGTGGGAGCGGCCTTGTGTCGCGAAAGGGCCGCATAGCGGCCCCGGCAATATCAGCTTGATGCGCAGATCTGGGGGCGCTTCGCACCCCTTTTGCGACGCAAGGCCGCTCCCACACTGTTAACAGTTCCCTGCGCGACAGCGCAGCCCCAAAGGGCTGGGCGATTTCCTACAGGCGCAAACAATGGCCGCGTGATCAGATCAACCCGCCTTCCTCGTCTTCCTCGATCAGGTTGTTCAGGCCGCCCAGCGCCTTGCGCGCCGTGGAGCGGTTGAGCAGTTTGGCCTGGGCGCCGGGTGGCAGGTCGGTGATGCTGAAAACGCCCTTGGCGGTCAACACCTCGATCAGGTCTTCCAGTACCCGGATCATGTCCAGGTCGCTCTGCTTGAGCTGCTTGAGGCTGTTCTCGACAACGTCGTCGGCGAACCATTCCTGGATCTCGGCATTGTCTGCCGGGACCATATCGGTAAAACCGTCAAACGCGGCGGCTTCCACTCGCAGCAACTGGCCCTCGGCGTCGCGTTGCACGTAGAACATGGCGGCGTCCCTCGTCACGATGAATCCTTTTTGGTAGTCAGCAGCATAGGCAAAGTTCACCGGGCATGTAAGCCCGGTGCACGAGTATGCGCGTGAAGGGATGGCTGGAAAAGCCCGCGCCCCCGACGCCGGCCCTGGCGGGCCGTGGTCGGGGGTAAGGGATCAGCTGTTGGAGTTGTCGATCTTGATGGTCGGGTCGGCACCGCTGATCAACGAGTTGATCGTGGTGTTGGACCAGTTCACACCCTCGAGCTTGATGGTCACGTCGGCGTTGGCCAGGCCACCGGCGGCGTTGAGCTTGCCTTCGGTGCTGACCTGCAGGGTCGACTCGCCATTGACCGTGGTGATCTTCAGGAAGTTGTCGATGGTGCTGGCTTTCTCGCCCTGGAGCAGGTCGCTCAGGTCGAGGCGGTCGCCCTCGCTGGCCTTGAAGTCCTTGATCACGTCCTTGCCCAGGTCGCCGGCCTTCCACACGAAGGTGTCGGCACCGCTGCCACCGGTCATGATGTCGTCACCCTTGCCGCCGATGAGGATGTCATTGCCGGCACCGCCGAACAGGATGTCGTTGCCTTCGCCGCCGAGCAGGGTGTCGTTGCCGGTGCCACCGAGCAGGATGTCGTTGCCCTTGCCGCCGTCGATGTAGTCGTTGCCACCCTGGCCGAAGATGATGTCGTTGCCGTTGCCGCCCAGCAGGGTGTCGGCGCCGTCGTTGCTGCGCGAGACATCGAACTCGGCGTAGTTCTCGGTGATGTACTTGTGCATCGCCCGTGCGTCCACGCTGCCCGCGTCGACGCCCAGCTTGTCGGCGACATAGCCGCGGATTGCCTCGACACCGGTGCCGGCAACACCGTCGAAGACCATCAGGTCGCCGAAGATGATGTCGTTGCCGTCGCCGCCGTTGACCGTGTCATTGCCCGGCTGGGTGACTTCGGTATGGCCGAGGATGGCCTCGGCCAGCTTGCTCGGGTCGATGTTGGTCTGCGGCTTGCCGTCGGTGTCGTATGGTTTCAGGTCGTTGGTGTTGACGCCGTTGTTGAGGCCGATGGCCTCGACTTGGGACAGGCCCGAGAGCAGCTTGAAGCTGTCCTGCGAGTTGCTCGTGGTGGTGCTGTTGGTGTCGTAGCCCAGGCCGCCACGCGAAGACAGCTCATAGGTGCCGTTGCCTTCGGCATGCAGTTCGCCCGATACGCCGTATTTCCAGCCGTTGCGGTAGTACTGCACCTGCAGGTTGCCGGCGTTGTCGATGCTGACGTAGTTGGTGTTGCTGCTGTCGATGTAGCCGTTGTACGCCATGCCCGGCTTGTAGTTGATCGAGGCCAGGAAGGTGTCCAGGGTGATGCCCGAGGTCCCCAGGGTCGGGTTGGGGTTCTCGTTGGTCTGGTAGTAGGTCGGCTTGCCGTCGGTGATGAAGAACGTCTGGTTGCTGCCGGTGTTGCCACCATCCTTGAGGTTCTGGAACCAGTTGGCGGTGGTCTTGAAGGCGTCCTCGTAGTTGGTGCCGCCGTCTGCCCGCAGGTTGTTCAGGGCGTTGAGCAACTGCTGCAGGCCGGCATCGTTCAGGGTTACCGCAACGCTGCTCTTGACCTGGGTGGCGAAGTCCACCAGCAGGATGTTCACGGTGCCCGACTGGTCGCCCTTGACGCTGGCGGCCAGGGTCTTGAACACCGACTCCAGGGATTTCTTCGCCGCATCCACGCCGGACGAGCCCATGCTACCCGAGGTGTCGACGATGAAGGCGAGGTTGTAGTCCTGGCCCGGCACCACGTGCAGGCCGGTGACGTCGGCCACTACCACATCGTTGCCGTCGGTGCCGGTGATGTTGTCGCTGTCCGAGGACAGGTTGCTGGTGGTGTAGGACTGCGGGTAGACCGTGACCTTGATGGTGCCTTCGCTGGTCGCGGTGCTGCCGCCGACGCTCTCGGTGGAGGTCGAGCTGACCTTCACGTCGAACTGGCCGGCATAGTAGGCCGGTGGCTTGATGGTCAGGCTGCCCAGGTTCCAGCCGGTGACGTCCACCGCGTCCTTGCCGACGGTGATGGTGTGGCCGGCATTGTCGGCCAGCACCGAGCCTGCGGGAATGCCGCTGAGCTTGACGCTCAGGGACTCGGAGCCGTCGGTGTCGGTCAGGTTGGTGCTGATGCCCACCAGCTTGACCGGGGCGCCGTTCTCGCCGCCTTCGTTGAGCTTGTAGCCGTCGTAGTAGCCCTGGTTGTTGCTGCCGTGCAGGTCGCCGACGGTCACGCCGGCGTTGGTCAGGTCCTTGACGCTCGGGTACATCGGGATGTTCGAGCTGTTGAGGTCGGTGACCGCGCCGTTGCCCACCTTGATGTTGACGTCCAGGCTGCCGGGGCCGGACTGGTTGGCGTTGTAGATCTCCAGGGTGTAGTAGCCGCTGGTGGTCGGGGTGAAGCTGCCGGAGATGGCGCCGCTGCTGTTGCCCCAGGTCCCGCTGGCGACGTTCTTGCCGCCCACGACGATCTGCAGGCTGTCGTCGGCGGTGCCACTGAACGAATAGGTCTTGCCGGCTTCCAGGTAGATCAGGCCGGAGGTCTTCGAGCCCGTGCCAGGCGTCACGGTGGCGACCGTGTCGACACCGGTGACGGTCTCGCTCTTGCTGGCATTGCCGGAGTTGGCGAAGACATTCTTCAGCGCATCGCCGGTGATGCCGTTGCCGCCGCTGCCGAGGCCCGTGAGGCTGTTCCAGGTTTCCTTGAGCAGGCCAATGGAGTTGACGTTGTTGTTGCCGATGTTCAGGTCAGGCTTGTCGGCCACTGGCGCGATATCGACCTTCATGGTCACTTCGCCGCCGGCGTTGGTGCCGTCGTTGGGCTTGTACTTGATCTGCGCGTAGTCGGCCTGCTTGTTGCCCACGCCGCTGCCGCCATAGCCGTCGACGCCCGACTGGTTGGCCAGCGGCACGAACTTGAGCTTGCCGGCGGCGATGTCGGCCTGGCTGATGTTCTGGTTCAGCGAGACATCGACCCACGAGGTACCGTTGAAGAACTTCAGGCTGCCCAGGTCCGGCAGCTTGCTGATGGTCACCGACAGGCCGGTGTTGCCATCGGCGTCGCTGACGTTGAAGTCGCCCCACTTGAACACGTAGTCGGTGTCTTCGCTGCCGGTCACGGCGCCACCGGTCGACACCGGCGCGTGGTCGTTGTCGATGATGGTGGTGGTGACGCTGGACTTGCCGGCGTCGACCTGCAGGTTCTCGAAGCCGCCGCCCGTGGCGCCGGTGATCTTGACCGTGAAGTTCTCCGAACCCTCGACCAGCTTGTCGTCGATGGTCTTGATATCGAAGGTGGTGCCGCTGCTGCCCGCCGGGATCTTCACGGTGACCACACCGGTGAAGTCCTGGCCGTCGGTCGCGGTGCCGCTGTAGGTCAGGGTGATGGTCACCTCGGACTTCGACGGGTTGCTCAGGGTCAGGTTGTAGTGGGCGGTATCGCCTTCGGTCACCGAGGTGTCGCCGCTGATGCCGACGGTGGTCAGGTCGCCCTGGCCGCTCGGCTCGTCGGTGACGCTGGTGGTGACGGTGTTGCTGCCCAGGGTCAGCTTCTCGAAGTTGTCGCCACCGGCGACCGATTCGATCTTGTTGACGATGTTCGGCTGGCCACCGAGGTACGGGTCGTCCTTGGCGGTGATGGTGAAGGTGCCGCTGGCGCTGCCGGCCGGGATGCTGACCTTGGTGCCATCGGTCAGGGTGAAGGTCAGGCCGTTGTGGCCGGTGACCGACAGGCCCTGGGCGTTGGTCAGGGTCACCGTGTAGGTGACCTGGCCACCTTCGGTGACGGTGGTCTTGTCGGCGGACAGGGTGGCGACCACCTCACTGATGGTGTCGGTGATCTGCACGGTGGCGTTGCCGCCGAGCTCGAGGTTCTCGAAGGTCTTGCCTGTGACCGTGGCATCGGTGATGCCGACGGTCAGCGAGCTGCCATCCTTGAACACGTCGTCGCCCTGGGCGGCGGCCTTGTACTCGACCTGGGTCTGGCCGGCCGGGATGATCACCTTGGCACCGTTGCTCAGGGTCACGGTCAGGTCCTGCGCCAGTTTCTGGCTGACCTTGACGGTGAACGACGGCTGCTGGTCTTCGGTGACGTTGCCGTTGCCGACGATGGTGACCGAGACCTTGTCGCCCTGGTTGCCGGTGCCCGGGGTGCCCGAACCTGGCTCGTCGGTCACGGTAGTCTTCACTTCGTTCTGACCCAGGGTCAGTTTCTCGAAGTTGTCGCCGCCGGTGACGCCGGTGATCTTGTTGCTGATGGTCGGCTGACCGCCGACGAATACATCGTCCGCAGCGGTGATGGTAAAGGTGCCGCTGGCGCTGCCCGCCGGGATGGTGACCTTGGTGCCGTCGGTCAGGGTAAAGGTCAGGCCGTTGTGGCCGGTGACCGACAGGCCCTGGGCGTTGGTCAGGGTCACGGTGTAGGTGATCTGGCCGCCCTCGGCAACGGTGGTCTTGTCGGCGGACAAGGTGGCCACGACTTCACTGATGGTGTCGGTGATCTGCACGGTGGCGTTGCCACCCAGCTCGAGGTTCTCGAAGGTCTTGCCGGTGACCGTGGCGTCGGTGACGCCGACGGTCAGCGAGCTGCCGTCCTTGAACACGTCGTCGCCTTGGGCTGCGGCCTTGTACTCGACCTGGGTCTGGCCGGCCGGAATGATTACCTTAGCACCGTTGCTCAGGGTGACGGTCAGGTCCTGGTCGAGCTTCTGGCTGACCTTGACGGTGAACGACGGCTGCTGGGCTTCGTTGACATCGCCGTTGCCGACGATGGTGACGGAGACCTTGTCGCCCTGGTTGCCGGTGCCTGGAGTGCCCGATCCCGGTTCGTCGGTCACCGTGGTGGTCAGGGTATTGCTGCCGAGGGTCAGCTTCTCGAAGTTGCCGCCACCGGTGACGGACTCGATCTTGTTGACGATGCTCGGCTGGCCACCGACGAACACGTCGTCCTTGGCGGTGATGGTCACGGTGCCGGTGGCGCTGCCAGCCGGGATGGTGACCTTGGTGCCGTCGGACAGGGTGAAGGTCAGGCCGTTGTGGCCATTGACCGGCAGACCCTGGGCATTGGTCAGGGTCACGGTGTAGGTGAACTGGCCACCCTCGGCAACCGTGGTCTTGTCTGCGGACAGGGTCGCGACCACTTCGCTGATGGTGTCGGTGATCTGCACGGTGGCCGAACCGCCGAGCTCGAGGTTCTCGAAGGTCTTGCCAGTGACTGCGGCATCGGTGATGCCGACGGTCAGCGGGCCGCCGTCCTTGAACACGTCATCACCCTGGACCGGCGCCTTGTACTCGACCTGGGTCTGGCCGGCCGGGATCACCACCTTGGCGCCATTGCTCAGGGTGACGGTGAGGTCCTGGTCGAGCTTCTGGCTGACCTTGACGGTGAACGACGGCTGCTGGGCTTCGTTGACATCGCCGTTGCCGACGATGGTGACCGAGACCTTGTCGCCCTGGTTGTCGGTGCCTGGAGTGCCCGAGCCCGGTTCGTCGGTGACCGAGGTCTTCACTTCGTTCTGACCCAGGGTCAGTTTCTCGAAGTTGTCGGCACCGGTGACGCCGGTGATCTTGTTGCTGATGGTGGCCTGGCCGCCGACGAACACGTCGTCCGGGGCGGTGATGGTGGCGGTGCCAGTGGCGCTGCCGGCCGGGATGGTGACCTTGGTGCCGTCGGACAGGGTGAAGGTCAGGCCGTTATGACCGGTGACCGACAGGCCCTGGGCGTTGGTCAGGGTCACGGTGTAGGTGATCTGGCCACCCTCAGTGACGGTGGTCTTGTCGGCGGACAAGGTGGCCACGACTTCACTGATGGTGTCGGTGATCTGCACGGTGGCGTTGCCGCCCAGTTCCAGATTCTCGAAGGTCTTGCCGGTGACCGCGGCATCGGTAATGCCGACGGTCAGCGAGCTGCCGTCCTTGAACACATCATCGCCTTGGGCGGCGGCCTTGTATTCGACCTGGGTCTGGCCAGCCGGAATGATTACCTTGGCACCGTTGCTCAGGGTCACGGTCAGGTCCTGGTCGAGCTTCTGGCTGACCTTGACGGTGAACGACGGCTGCTGGGCTTCGTTGACATCGCCATTGCCGACGATGGTGACCGAGACCTTGTCGCCCTGGTTGCCGGTGCCTGGGGTGCCCGAACCTGGTTCGTCGGTGACGGTAGTCTTCACTTCGTTCTGACCCAGGGTCAGTTTCTCGAAGTTGTCGGCACCGGTGACGCCAGTGATCTTGTTGCTGATGGTCGGCTGACCACCGACGAATACATCGTCTGGCGCATTGATGGTGAAGGTGCCGGTGGCGCTGCCCGCCGGGATGGTGACCTTGGTGCCATCGGTCAGGGTGAAGGTCAGGCCGTTGTGGCCGGTGACCGACAGGCCCTGGGCGTTGGTCAGGGTCACGGTGTAGGTGATCTGGCCGCCCTCGGAAACGGTGGTCTTGTCGGCGGACAAGGTGGCCACGACTTCACTGATGGTGTCGGTGATTTGCACGGTGGCGTTGCCACCCAGCTCAAGGTTCTCGAAGGTATGGCCCGGAACCGTGGCATCGGTGATACCGACGGTCAGCGAGCTGCCGTCCTTGAACACGTCGTCGCCCTGTGCGGCGGCCTTGTACTCGGTCTGGGTATGACCTGCCGGGATCACCACCTTGTCGCCGTTGGACAGGGTGACGGTCAGGTCGTAGCCAAGCTTCTGGCTGACCTTGACGGTGAACGACGGCTGCTGGTCTTCGGTGACGTTGCCGTTGCCGACGATGGTGACGGACACCTTGTCGCCCTGGTTGTCGGTGCCTGGAGTTCCGGTGCCCGGCTCGTCGGTCACGGAAGTCTGCACTTCGTTCTGACCCAGGGTCAGCTTCTCGAAGTTGTCGGCACCGGTGACGCCGGTGATCTTGTTGCTGATGGTGGCCTGGCCGCCGACGAAGACGTCGTCAGGCGCCGTGATGATGGCGGTACCGCTGGCGCTGCCGGCCGGGATGGTGACCTTGGTGCCGTCGCTGAGGGTAAAGGTCAGGCCGTTGTGGCCGGTGACCGACAGGCCCTGGGCGTTGGTCAGGGTCACGGTGTAGGTGATCTGGCCGCCCTCGGACACGGTGGTCTTGTCGGCGGACAGGGTGGCGACCACTTCACTGATGGTATCGGTGATCTGCACGGTGGCGTTGCCGCCCAGCTCGAGGTTCTCGAAGGTCTTGCCGTTGACTGCGGCATCGGTGATGCCGACGGTCAGCGAGCTGCCATCCTTGAACACGTCGTCGCCTTGGGCCGCGGCCTTGTACTCAACCTGGGTCTGGCCGGCCGGGATCACTACCTTGGCGCCATTGCTCAGGGTCACGGTCAGGTCCTGGTCAAGCTTCTGGCTGACCTTGACGGTGAACGACGGCTGCTGGGCTTCGTTGACATCGCCGTTGCCGACGATGGTGACCGAGACCTTGTCGCCCTGGTTGTCGGTGCCTGGAGTGCCAGTGCCTGGCTCATCGGTCACACTCGTGGTGACGGTGTTGTCACCCAGAGTGAGCTTCTCGAAGTTGTCGGCGCCACTGACACCCTCGATCTTGTTGACGATCGAAGGCTGGCCGCCGACGAATACGTCGTCTGGTGCGGTGATGGTGAAGGTGCCGCTGGCACTGCCGGCCGGGATGGTGACCTTGGTGCCGTCGGTCAGGGTGAAGGTCAGGCCATTGTGGCCGTTGACCGGCAGACCCTGGGCGTTGGTCAGCGTGACGGTGTAGGTGACCTGGCCGCCTTCGGTGACGGTGGTCTTGTCGGCGGTGAGGGTCGCTACCACTTCACTGACGGTGTCGGTGATCTGAACCGAGGCGTTGCCACCCAGCTCCAGGTTCTCGAAAGCCTTGCCATCAACGGCGGCATCGGTGATACCGACGGTCAGGGTATCGCCGTCCTTGAACACATCGTCGCCCTGGGCCTTGGCCTTGTACTCAGCCTCGGTCTGGCCAGCAGGGATGACCACCTTGTCGCCGTTGGACAGGGTAACAGTCAGGTCGTGGTCCAGTTTCTGGCTGACCTTGACGGTGAAGGCTGGCTGCTGGTCTTCGGTGACGTCACCTTTGCCAACGATGGTGACGGTGACCTTGTCGCCCTGGTTGTCGGTACCTGGAGTACCAGTGCCCGGCTCGTCAGTAACCGAGGTTTTCACTTCGTCCTGACCCAGGGTCAGCTTCTCGAAGTTGTCGCCACCGACAACCGACTCGATCTTGTTGACGATGCTCGGCTGGCCACCGACGAACACATCGTCCGCAGCTGTGATGGTGAAGGTACCGCTGGCGCTGCCAGCCGGAACGGTTACTTTGGTGCCGTCGGACAGGGTAAAGGTCAGGCCATTGTGGCCGGTGACCGACAGTCCTTGAGCATTGGTCAGTGTCACGGTGTAAGTGATCTGGCCGCCTTCGGACACGGTGGTCTTGTCGGCGGTCAGAGTCGCGACGACTTCACTGACGGTGTCGGTGATCTGGACGGAAGCGTTACCGCCCAGCTCCAGATTCTCGAAGGCCTTGCCATCAACGGCGGCATCGGTGATACCGACGGTCAGGGTGTCACCGTCCTTGAAGACGTCATCGCCCTGGGCTTTCGCTTTGTACTCGGTTTCGGTCTGGCCCGCAGGGATGACAACCTTGTCGCCATTGGACAGGGTCACGGTCAGGTCGTGGTCCAGTTTCTGGCTGACCTTGACGGTGAAGGCCGGCTGCTGGTCTTCGGTGACATCGCCCTTGCCGACGATGGTGACTGTGACCTTATCGCCCTGGTTGTCGGTGCCTGGCGTGCCAGTGCCCGGCTCGTCAGTGACGGAGGTTTTCACTTCATCCTGACCCAAGGTCAGTTTTTCGAAGTTGTCGGCGCCAGTGACACCTTCCAGCTTGTTGGTGATCGTCGGTTGACCACCAACGAACACATCATCCGGTGCGTTAATGGTGAAGGTCCCGCTGGCGCTGCCGGCTGGAATGGTGACTTTGGTGCCGTCGGTGAGGGTGAAGGTCAGGCCGTTGTGGCCGTTGACCGGCAGACCCTGGGCGTTGGTCAGGGTGACGGTGTAGGTGATCTGGCCGCCTTCGGACACAGTGGTCTTGTCGGCGGTGAGGGTCGCGACGACTTCGCTGACGGTGTCGGTGATCTGCACCGAGGCGTTGCCGCCCAGTTCCAGATTTTCGAAGGCCTTGCCATCAACGGCGGCATCGGTGATGCCGACGGTCAGGGTGTCGCCGTCCTTGAAGACGTCATCACCTTGGGCTTTCGCCTTGTACTCGGCTTCGGTCTGGCCAGCTGGGATCACCACCTTGTCGCCATTGGACAGCGTGACAGTCAGGTCATGGTCGAGCTTCTGGCTGACCTTGACGGTGAAGGCAGGCTGCTGGTCCTCGGTGACATCGCCTTTGCCGACGATGGTGACAGTGACCTTGTCGCCCTGGTTGTCGGTACCTGGCGTGCCAGTGCCTGGCTCGTCGGTCACGGTCGTGGTGACCGTGTTGTCGCCCAGGGTCAGCTTCTCGAAGTTGTCTGCGCCGCTGACGCTTTCGATCTTGTTGACGATCGAAGGCTGGCCGCCGACGAACACATCGTCAGGGGCGGTGATGGTGAAGGTACCGCTGGCGCTACCGGCCGGGATGGTGACTTTGGTGCCATCGGTCAGGGTGAAGGTCAGGCCGTTGTGGCCGTTGACCGGCAGCCCTTGGGCATTGGTCAAGGTCACGGTGTAGGTGATCTGGCCGCCTTCGGTGACGGTGGTCTTGTCGGCGGTCAGGGTCGCGACCACTTCGCTGATGGTGTCGGTGATCTGCACCGAGGCATTGCCGCCCAGCTCCAGATTCTCGAAAGCCTTGCCATCAACGGCGGCGTCGGTGATGCCGACGGTCAGGGTGTCGCCATCTTTGAAGACGTCGTCACCCTGGGCCTTGGCCTTGTACTCGGCTTCGGTCTGACCGGCCGGGATGACCACCTTGTCGCCATTCGACAGGGTCACGGTCAGGTCGTGGTCCAGCTTCTGGCTGACCTTGACGGTGAAGGCGGGTTGCTGGTCTTCGGTGACATCGCCTTTGCCGACGATGGTGACGGTGACCTTGTCGCCTTGGTTGTCAGTGCCTGGCGTGCCGGTACCTGGCTCGTCAGTCACGCTTGTGGTGACGGTGTTGTCACCCAGAGTCAATTTCTCGAAGTTGTCGCCACCGACAACCGATTCGATCTTGTTGACGATCGAAGGCTGGCCGCCGACGAACACGTCATCCGGTGCGGTGATGGTGAAGGTACCGCTGGTGCTGCCGGCCGGGATGGTGACCTTGGTGCCATCGGTCAGGGTGAAGGTCAGGCCGTTGTGGCCGTTGACCGGCAGACCCTGGGCGTTGGTCAGGGTCACGGTGTAGGTGATCTGGCCACCTTCAGACACAGTGGTCTTGTCGGCGGTCAGGGTCGCGACGACTTCGCTGACGGTGTCGGTGATCTGCACGGTGGCGTTGCCACCCAGCTCGAGGTTCTCGAAGGTCTTGCCATCAACGACTGCATCAGTGATGCCGACGGTCAGCGAGCTGCCATCCTTGAAGACGTCATCGCCCTGGGCATCCGCCTTGTACTCGACCTGGGTCTGGCCAGCCGGAATCACCACCTTGGCGCCGTTGCTCAGGGTGACGGTCAGGTCCTGGTCCAGCTTCTGGTTGACCTTGACGGTAAAGGACGGCTGCAGGTCTTCGGTGACATCGCCGTTGCTGACGATGGTGACGGACACCTTGTTGCCGGTATCCGGATCATCAGTGACGGTGGTGGTGAGTGTTTCCTTGCCGAGCGTCAGCTTCTCGAAGTTGTCCGCGCCGCTGACACCTTCGAGTTTGTTCACGATCGAGGGCTGGCCGCCGACGAATACGTCGCTCGGGGCGGTGATGGTGAAGGTACCACTGGCGCTGCCGGCCGGAACGGTGACCTTGGTGCCATCGGTCAAGGTGAAGGTCAGGCCGTTATGGCCGGTGACCGACAGACCCTGAGCGTTGGTCAGGGTCACGGTGTAGGTGATCTGGCCGCCTTCGGTGACGGTGGTCTTGTCGGCGGTGAGGGTCGCAACCACTTCACTTACGGTGTCGGTGATCTGGACGGAAGCGTTACCGCCCAGTTCCAGATTTTCAAAAGCCTTGCCATCAACGGCGGCATCGGTGATGCCGACGGTCAGGGTGTCGCCATCCTTGAAGACGTCATCACCCTGGGCCTTGGCTTTGTATTCGGTTTCGGTCTGGCCGGCTGGGATCACCACCTTGTCGCCGTTGGACAGGGTGACAGTCAGGTCGTGGTCCAGTTTCTGGCTGACCTTGACGGTGAAGGCAGGCTGCTGGTCTTCGGTGACATCGCCTTTGCCGACGATGGTGACGGTGACCTTGTCGCCCTGGTTGTCGGTGCCTGGAGTGCCGGTACCCGGTTCATCGGTCACGCTCGTGGTGACGCTGTTGTCGCCGAGGGTCAGCTTCTCGAAGTTGTCTGCGCCGCTGACGCCTTCGATCTTGTTGACGATAGAAGGCTGGCCGCCGACGAATACGTCGTCGGGAACGGTAATGGTGAAGGTGCCGCTGGCGCTGCCGGCTGGGATGGTGACCTTGGTGCCGTCGGTCAAGGTGAAGGTCAGGCCATTGTGGCCGTTGACCGGCAGCCCTTGGGCATTGGTCAAGGTCACGGTGTAGGTGATCTGGCCACCTTCGGTGACGGTGGTCTTGTCCGCAGTCAGGGTCGCGACCACTTCACTGACGGTGTCGGTGATCTGGACGGAAGCGTTACCGCCCAGTTCCAGATTTTCAAAGGCCTTGCCATCTACGGCGGCATCGGTGATGCCGACGGTCAGGGTATCGCCGTCCTTGAAGACGTCGTCGCCCTGGGCTTTCGCCTTGTACTCGGTTTCGGTCTGACCGGCAGGAATGACCACCTTGTCGCCGTTGGACAGGGTAACGGTCAGGTCGTGGTCGAGCTTCTGGCTGACCTTGACGGTGAAGGCTGGCTGCTGCTCTTCGGTGACATCGCCTTTGCCGACGATGGTCACGGTGACCTTGTCACCCTGGTTATCGGTGCCTGGCGTGCCAGTGCCTGGCTCGTCGGTCACGGTCGTGGTGACGCTGTTGTCACCCAGAGTCAGCTTCTCGAAGTTATCGCCACCGGCAACCGACTCGATCTTGTTGACGATGCTCGGCTGGCCGCCGACAAACACGTCGTCGGGTGCAGTGATGGTGAAGGTGCCGTTGGCACTGCCTGCCGGGATGGTGACCTTGGTGCCATCGGTCAGGGTGAAGGTCAGGCCGTTATGGCCGTTGACCGGCAGACCCTGGGCGTTGGTCAGGGTCACGGTGTAGGTGATCTGGCCGCCTTCGGACACAGTGGTCTTGTCGGCAGTCAGGGTCGCAACGACCTCGCTGATGGTGTCGGTGATCTGAACGGAGGCGTTGCCGCCCAGCTCCAGATTCTCGAAGGCCTTGCCATCAACGGCAGCATCGGTGATGCCGACGGTCAGGGTGTCGCCGTCCTTGAAGACGTCATCGCCTTGGGCTTTCGCCTTGTACTCGGCTTCGGTCTGGCCAGCTGGGATCACCACCTTGTCGCCATTGGACAGCGTGACAGTCAGGTCATGGTCGAGCTTCTGGCTGACCTTGACGGTGAAGGCAGGCTGCTGGTCCTCGGTGACATCGCCTTTGCCGACGATGGTGACAGTGACCTTGTCGCCCTGGTTATCGGTGCCCGGAGTACCGGTGCCCGGCTCGTCAGTCACGGTTGTGGTGACGGTGTTGTCGCCGAGGGTCAGCTTCTCGAAGTTATCGCTACCGGCAACCGACTCGATCTTATTGACGATCGAAGGCTGGCCACCGACGAATACGTCGTCGGGAGCGGTGATAGTGAAGGTACCGCTGGCGCTACCGGCCGGGATGGTGACTTTGGTGCCATCGGTCAGGGTGAAGGTCAGGCCATTGTGGCCGGTGACCGACAGGCCCTGGGCGTTGGTCAGTGTCACGGTGTAGGTGATCTGGCCACCTTCAGACACAGTGGTCTTGTCGGCGGTCAGGGTCGCGACGACTTCGCTGACGGTGTCGGTGATCTGCACCGAGGCGTTGCCGCCCAGTTCCAGATTTTCGAAAGCCTTGCCATCAACGGCGGCATCGCTGATGCCGACGGTCAGGGTGTCGCCGTCCTTGAAGACGTCATCGCCCTGGGCCTTGGCCTTGTATTCGGTTTCGGTCTGGCCGGCCGGGATCACGACCTTGTCGCCATTCGACAGAGTCACGGTCAGGTCGTGGTCGAGCTTCTGGCTGACCTTGACGGTGAAGGCAGGCTGCTGGTCTTCGGTGACATCGCCCTTGCCGACGATGGTGACGGTGACCTTATCGCCCTGGTTATCGGTGCCTGGCGTGCCAGTGCCCGGCTCGTCGGTCACGGTCGTGGTAATCGTGTTGTCGCCGAGGGTCAGTTTCTCGAAGTTGTCCGCGCCGCTGACGCCTTCGATCTTGTTGACGATCGAAGGCTGGCCGCCGACGAACACATCATCCGGTGCGGTGATGGTGAACGTGCCACTGGCGCTGCCGGCTGGGATGGTGACCTTGGTGCCATCGGTCAGGGTGAAGGTCAGGCCATTGTGGCCGTTGACCGGCAGTCCTTGGGCGTTGGTCAGGGTCACGGTGTAGGTGATCTGGCCGCCTTCGGACACAGTGGTCTTGTCCGCAGTAAGGGTCGCGACCACTTCACTGACGGTGTCGGTGATCTGGACGGAGGCGTTGCCACCCAGTTCCAGATTTTCAAAGGCCTTGCCATCAACGGCGGCATCGGTGATGCCGACGGTCAAGGTGTCGCCGTCCTTGAAGACGTCATCACCTTGGGCTTTCGCCTTGTACTCGGCTTCGGTCTGGCCGGCTGGAATGACGACTTTGTCGCCGTTTGACAGGGTTACAGTCAGATCATGGTCGAGCTTCTGGCTGACCTTGACGGTGAAGGCGGGTTGCTGATCTTCGGTGACATCGCCTTTGCCGACGATGGTCACGGTGACCTTGTCACCCTGGTTATCGGTGCCTGGAGTGCCAGTGCCCGGCTCATCGGTCACGGTCGTGGTGACCGTGTTGTCGCCGAGGGTCAGTTTCTCGAAGTTATCGCCACCGGCAACCGATTCGATCTTGTTGACGATGCTCGGCTGGCCACCCACGAACACATCGTCCGCAGCGGTGATGGTGAAAGTGCCGCTGGCGCTGCCGGCCGGGATAGTGACCTTGGTGCCATCGGTCAGGGTGAAGGTCAGGCCGTTATGGCCGGTGACCGACAGACCCTGGGCGTTGGTCAGGGTCACGGTGTAGGTGATCTGGCCGCCTTCGGTGACGGTGGTCTTGTCGGCGGTGAGGGTCGCGACGACTTCGCTGATGGTGTCGGTGATCTGCACCGAGGCGTTGCCGCCCAGTTCCAGATTTTCGAAGGCCTTGCCATCGACAGCGGCATCGGTGATGCCGACGGTCAGGGTGTCGCCATCCTTGAAGACGTCATCACCCTGGGCCTTGGCTTTGTATTCGGTTTCGGTCTGGCCGGCTGGGATCACCACCTTGTCGCCGTTGGACAGGGTGACAGTAAGGTCGTGGTCAAGTTTCTGGCTGACCTTGACGGTGAAGGCTGGCTGCTGGTCTTCGGTGACATCGCCTTTGCCGACGATGGTGACGGTGACCTTGTCGCCCTGGTTATCGGTGCCCGGCGTACCGGTACCTGGCTCGTCGGTTACGGTCGTGGTGATCGTGTTATCGCCGAGGGTCAGCTTCTCGAAGTTATCGCCACCGGCAACCGACTCGATCTTGTTGACGATGTTCGGCTGACCACCCACGAACACGTCGTCCGCAGCGGTGATGGTGAAGGTACCGCTGGCGCTACCGGCCGGAATGGTGACCTTGGTGCCGTCGGTGAGGGTGAAGGTCAGGCCGTTGTGGCCATTGACCGGCAGACCTTGGGCGTTGGTCAGGGTCACGGTGTAAGTGATCTGGCCGCCTTCGGCTACGGTGGTCTTGTCAGCGGACAGGGTGGCCACAACTTCACTGACCGTGTCGGTGATCTGCACCGAGGCGTTGCCACCCAGCTCCAGATTCTCGAAGGCCTTGCCATCGACAGCGGCATCGGTGATGCCGACGGTCAGGGTGTCACCGTCTTTGAAGACGTCATCACCTTGGGCCTTGGCTTTGTACTCGGCCTCGGTCTGACCGGCCGGAATAACGACTTTGTCGCCGTTTGACAGGGTTACAGTCAGATCATGGTCGAGCTTCTGGCTGACCTTGACGGTGAAGGCGGGTTGCTGGTCTTCGGTGACATCGCCTTTGCCGACGATGGTGACGGTGACCTTGTCGCCTTGGTTATCGGTGCCCGGCGTGCCGGTGCCTGGCTCATCGGTCACGGTCGTGGTGACGGTGTTGTCACCCAGCGTCAGCTTCTCGAAGTTGTCGCCACCGGCAACCGACTCGATCTTGTTGACGATGCTCGGCTGGCCACCGACGAATACATCGTCCGCAGCGGTGATGGTGAAGGTGCCACTGGTACTGCCGGCCGGGATGGTGACTTTGGTGCCATCGGTCAGGGTGAAGGTCAGGCCATTGTGGCCGCTGACCGGCAGCCCTTGGGCATTGGTCAAAGTCACGGTGTAGGTGATCTGGCCGCCTTCAGACACGGTGGTCTTGTCGGCAGTCAGGGTCGCGACCACCTCGCTGGTGGTGTCACTGATCTGCACCGTGGCATCGCCACCCAGCTGCAGGTTTTCGAAGGTCTTGCCCGCCACGCTGGCATCGGTCACGCCGAGTGTCACCGAGCTGGCGTCCTTGAACACGTCGTCGCCCTGGGCCGGTAGGCTGTAGGTGGCCTGGGTCTGGCCGGCGGTGATGACCACGGTGGCGCCATTGGACAGGGTCACAGTCAGGTCATGGTCGAGTTTCTGGCTGACCGACACGGTGAAGGTCGGTTGCTCGGCCTCGGTCACGTTGCCATTGCTGGCGATGCTGACGGTCACCGTGTCGATGCTGTCGCTGATCACGGTCTGGGTCGGCGTGGTGTCGGGCTCCAGCTTCTCGAAGTTGCCGCCAGTGGCACCGGTGATGCTGGTGCTGACCGTGCTGCCGTTGACGAATACGTCGTTGGCCGGGGTCTGGAAGTCGACGCTGCCGGTGCTTTCGCCAGCCTTGACGGTGATGGTCTGGCCGTTGGACAGGGTAACGGTGACCGGAGTCTGGGCCGGGTTGGTCAGGGTCACGGTATAGGTGATCACGCCGCCTTCGGTGACGCTTGGGGTCGCGGTCAGGGTGGCGGTGGTGGTGTCGATCGAGTCGTTGATCTTCGTTTCAGCGGGTGCCGGGTTCGGCTCCAGTTTCTCGAAGTTGCCGCCCGTTGCCCCCGTGATCGTGGTGCTGACGGTGCTGCCATTGTTATAGACGTCATTGGCCGGGGTCTGGAAGTCGACACTGCCGGACGACTTGCCGGCCTCGATGGTGACGGTCTGGCCATTGGACAGGGTGACGGTGACCGGGGTCTGGGCCGGGTTGGTCAGGGTCACGGTGTAGGTGATCACACCGCCTTCGGTGACGCTCGGGGTCGCGGTCAGGGTGGCGGTGGTGGTGTCGACCGAATCGTTGATCAGCGTCTCGGCTGGCGTCGGGTTCGGCTCCAGTTTCTCGAAGTTGCCGCCCGCTGCCCCCGTGATCGTGGTGCTGACGGTGCTGCCGTTGTTGTAGACGTCATTGGCCGGGGTCTGGAAGTCGACGCTGCCGGACGACTTGCCGGCCTCGATGGTGACGGTCTGGCCGTTGGACAGAGTGATGGTGACCGGGGTCTGGGCCGGGTTGGTCAGGGTCACGGTGTAGGTGATCACACCGCCTTCGGTCACGCTCGGGGTGGCGGTCAAGGTGGCGGTGGTGGTGTCGACCGAGTCGTTGATCTTCGTTTCAGCGGGTGCCGGGTTCGGCTCCAGTTTCTCGAAGTTGCCGCCCGTTGCCCCCGTGATCGTGGTGCTGACGGTGCTGCCGTTGTTGTAGACGTCGTTGGCCGGGGTCTGGAAGTCGACGCTGCCGGACGACTTGCCGGCCTCGATGGTGACGGTCTGGCCGTTGGACAGAGTGACGGTGACCGGAGTCTGTGCCGGGTTGGTCAAGGTCACGGTGTAGGTGATCACGCCACCTTCGGTCACGCTCGGGGTGGCGGTGAGCGTGGCAGTGGTGGTGTCGATGGTGTCGGTGACCTGGGTCACCGCCGGGGTGGTGCTCGGCGTGACGATCAGGCCGTTACCGCCGGTTGTGCCGGTAATGGTCGCGGAGATCTGGCCGCCATCGATGTAGGGCGTGTCGTTGGCCGGGATGTCGACGTTGACGGTGCCGGAGGTCTGGCCGGCCGGGATCACGATGACGGCGCCGTTGGACAAGGTCACGGTCAGGTTGGTCAGCGGAGGCTGGCCGACGGTGGCGGTATAGACGATGACGCCACCCGCCTCGGTGATCGTGGGGGTGGCGCTCAGGGTCAGGCCGGTGGTGAGCGGGACGTTGGTCGTGTTGGTGCTGGCAGCGTTGCCGTCCAGTCCGCCCAGCTCCTCGGCCGCCAGGCCGTTGGCGAAGCCTATCGGCCCGGTGGGGAAGCCGATGCTCGGGTCGACCACCCCCGCGGTTTCCTCAAGCAGGACGAAGCTGTGTCCGCCGCCGACCGAGCCGCCGCCTGCGGCAGCCGGGCCGGCCGCGGTGGCTTCGAGTTCGGTGGTTGGGTCGACACCGGCAGCGATGGCCTGTTGCAGCTCTTCGACCGAGGGCGCTGCCTGGGCGGTGGCCTGGCTCAGGTCGGTGCTGCTGTCGGGCGCATCGGCGCTCCACTGGGTGTCGCGGCCCAGGTCGAGCACGCGGCCGTCGGCCAGCTCCAGGGTGACCGCGCCGCCCGCGCCGGTGTCTACCTGTTCACCTGCCAGCAGGCGATCGCCTTCGATCAGTACGCGCCGGATGCCTTCTGGGGAAACTGCGATGACTTGGCCAACAATGCTTTTGACGATGGCGACAACAGTGCTCATTGGACTCTCCGGGCTACCTGTTCAGTTGGCTTCCATGCCTGGCCGGCGTTCGAGGGCGGCGACTGATGGAATGTTTCAAATAATGTTTTTGACGCTGATTTGCGTCAATTTTACGTCTATAATTTCTGGCTATTAAGTTTATGCCAAACTATTGACCTTCTGGCTGCCATCCTAAACAATCGCCAAGGTAATGTCACATTGATATTTGGCCAGCTAAGCCCTTTCTTTTGTATTAATCGCACTGCCTATTCGGAAGCTTCCTACATACAGGATCAGGGTTTGCCATTTTCCAGGGCAGGCACGGCTTCGGCTGTGATTTGGGACAACAGCTCTCTCGGGAACCAGTAAAAATGCGTGCGTCACTGTTCACCGCTCTTCCTTTCGCTCTCGCCGCCACATTCGTTCAAGCACAAACCTTGCCCGAAGCCATGCAGAAGGCCCTCGAGGTCCATCCGGAGATCCAGGCCGGGGTGAACGCCCGTACAGCTGCGGATTATCAACTGCGCGCCGCCCAGGGCGGCTATTTGCCGCGGGTCGACGTGACCGCCGGCTACGGCCGTGAAGGCACCGACAGCCCGAGCACCCGCAACCGCTGGGAGACCCTGAACCGTGGTGAGTCGGCCATCCGCCTGCGGCAGATGGTCTTCGACGGCTTCGCCACCTCCAGCGAGGTCGGTCGTCAGCAGGCCACCGTCAACGCCCGCGCCTACTCCCTGCTGGGGACCTCCGAGCGCACCGCCCTGACCGTCGCCCAGGTCTACCTGGACGTGCTGTCGCGCCGCGAGATGGTGCGCCTGGCCGAAGACAACCTGCGCAACCACGAGCGCATCCTCGACCAGATCAAGCTGCGCACCAGCCGCGGCGTAGGCCGCCTGGCCGACCTTGACCAGGCCGAGGCGCGCCTGGCCCAGGCCCGCAACAACCTGATCACCGAGCAGACCAACCTAGCCGACGCCAACACCAACTACCTGAGCGTCGTCGGCCAAATGCCCGACGAGTTAAGCACGCCCGCGCCATTTGTCGACCTGCTGCCGGCCACTCTCGACGAGGCCCGCCACCAGCTGGTCGAGGAAAGCCCGATCCTGCGTTCGGCCGAGTCGGACATCGCCGCCGCCGAGAAGCAATACGAAGCGGCAAAGTCTACGTTCTATCCGCGATTCGATGCCGAACTCGGACGAACGGCCGACAACAACCTCGACGGTGCCGTCGGCCACAACAACGAATGGCAGGCCATGCTGCGCATGAACTTCAACCTGTACGCCGGTGGCAGCAACAAGGCCGACCTGGAATCGAAGTCGTACCTGGCCAACCAGGCCCTGGACATTCGCAACAACGCCTTGCGCCAGCTCAATGAGGAGTTAGGCTTGGCATGGAATGCTCTGGAGAACGCCAACGCCCAGGTGCCGATCGCCCAGCAGTACGTCGATCACAGCAACCGCGTGCGCAGCGCCTACCAGCAGCAGTTCGGCCTGGGCGAGCGAACCCTGCTCGACCTGCTCGACAGCGAGAATGAAACCTTCACCGCCCAGCGTCGTCTGGTAGAGGTGAAGAACACACAAATGTTTACTCAGTATCGAATCAAGGCGACCATTGGTCAGCTGCTCAAGAGCCAGGGTGTCGTAGCACCGATGGCGTCCGTTGTGCAGAACGACCTGAAACCCAAGGTGAACCTGCCAGGCATGAACTGAAAGGCGCACCTTGAATCACCCCCGCAAGGATGAAGAGAGCGCCGCGTGGAATCCGAAGTCAGTCGAGTCCAACTCAGCCACGATCCACGCAGTCAGCATGACGACCCGCTGCTGGACAGTCTGCTGACCCTGTGTGTCCTGCACCAGAAACCCGCCAGCCGGGCCATGCTGACCACCGGGCTACCCTTGCC
Organism: Pseudomonas mosselii; assembly: GCF_003205295.1. Taxonomy (GTDB): domain Bacteria; phylum Pseudomonadota; class Gammaproteobacteria; order Pseudomonadales; family Pseudomonadaceae; genus Aquipseudomonas; species Aquipseudomonas mosselii_B. The sequence goes on along the minus strand of NZ_QJRP01000004.1, from coordinate 286,622 downwards.
CTCGCAGCGTCTGACCCCCGAGCTGCTGCCGCGCGCAGCCGCCCGGGCCGGGCTGCAGGGGCGCCTGCTGCAGCGCAAGCTCGAGCAGATCCCCAGCATCGCCATGCCGGCGATGCTCTTGCTCAAGGAAGGTCGCTGTGCGGTCCTGCTCGGCTGGGAGAACGAGGACACCGCGCGCCTGCTGCTCAGCGAGAGCGACGGCGGCGAGGTGCATGTCACCCGTGAAGCGTTGCAGGGCGACTACAGCGGCAAGGTGTTCTTCGCCCAGCCGCAGCACAAGTTCGACGTCAACCACGGCAACCTGATCCCGCGCGCGCGCTCGTGGTTCCGCGACACCCTGCTGCGCAGCAAATGGCTGTACATCGATGCCATCGCCGCCAGCCTGGTGATCAACCTGATTGCCCTGGCCGCGCCGCTGTTCGTGATGAACGTGTACGACCGCGTTGTGCCCAACCAGGCCACCTCGACCCTGTGGGTGCTGGCGGTCGGCATCGCCGGCGCCTATGTCTTCGACCTGATCCTCAAGGGTTTGCGCAGCCTGTGCCTGGACCTGGCCGGCAAGAAGACCGACCTGATCATCTCGGCGACGCTGTTCGAGCGCATCGTCGGCATGGCCATGAAGTACCGCCCGGCGCGGGTCGGCAGCTTCGCCCAGAATATCCACGAGTTCCAGGGCCTGCGCGACTTCCTCGCCTCGCTGACCCTGACCAGCCTGATCGACCTGCCGTTCACGTTGCTGATCCTCATGGTCATCGCCATCATCGGTGGGCACCTGGTGTGGATTCCGATCCTGGCCTTCCCGTTGGCACTGGGCATTGGCTACGCCCTGCAGAAGCCGCTGATGGCGACCATGGAACGCACCATGGCCCTGGCCTCCGAGCGCCAGTCGAGCCTGATCGAGACCCTCGCCGGGCTGGATGCGGTCAAGGTCAACAACGCCGAGAGCGAGCGCCAGTACATGTGGGAGCAGACCCTCGGCACCCTGAGCCGCCTGGAGCTGCGGGTGAAGGTGCTGTCGGGCCTGGCCATGAACATCACCGCGCTGATCCAGCAACTGGCCGGCGTGGCGATGATCTGCGTGGGCGTGTACCTGATCATCGACGGCAACCTCAGTATGGGCGGCCTGGTGGCCTGCTACATGCTCAGCGGTCGCGCCCTTGGCCCGCTGGGCTCGCTGAACGGCCTGCTGGCCCGCTACCAGCAAGCCAAGGTGACCATGGTCGCCACCGACCAGATGATGGAGCTGCCCCAAGAGCGCAACTTCGAGGAGCGCCCGCTGAGCCGCCAGGTGCTGCAGGGCGCCATCGAGTTCCGTGGCGTCGAGTTCACCTACCCGAACCAGCAGAACCAGGCGCTCAAGGGCATCAACCTGAACATCCGTCCGGGCGAGAAGGTCGGCATCATCGGCCGCAGCGGCTCGGGCAAGAGCTCCCTGGCCAAGCTGATCGTCGGCCTGTACGAACCGGACAACGGCTCGCTGCTGGTCGATGGCGTGGACATCCGCCAGATCGACGTCAGCGAACTGCGCCACAACATCGGCTACGTGCCTCAGGACATCCAGCTGCTGGCCGGCACCCTGCGCGACAACCTGGTCAGCGGTGCCCGCTACATCGAGGACGAGCTGATCCTCCAGGCCGCGGAACTGGCCGGTGTGCATGAGTTCGCCCGGCTGCACCCGGACGGCTACGAGCTGCAGGTCGGCGAGCGTGGCCAGAACCTCTCCGGCGGCCAGCGGCAGAACGTCGCCCTGGGCCGGGCACTGCTGCTCAACCCGCAGATCCTGCTGCTCGATGAACCCACCAGCGCCATGGACAACACGGGCGAGGAGCGTCTCAAGCAGCGCCTGGCCGCAGTCATCGAAGGCAAGACCGTGTTGCTGGTCACCCACCGCGCTTCGTTGTTGTCGCTGGTGGACCGGTTGATCGTCATCGATCGTGGACAGATCGTCGCGGATGGCCCGAAAGCCGCCGTCATGGATGCGCTGAAGAAGGGGCAGATCAGTGTTGCATAAGCTGGATATCGGGCGTTTCAAGGACAACCTGCGCCGCTACTTCAAGGGTTCCGAGTCGCTGGCCGGCCAGCCGCTGCCCGAGGTCAACAAGGCACTGATCGAGGACGCGCCGCGTGTGGTGCGCCTGACCATCTGGGGCGTGATCGCGTTCTTCCTGTTCCTGATCGTCTGGGCCAGCGTCGCGCCCATCGACGAGGTGACGCGCGGGGAGGGCAAGGCCATCCCGTCGTCCAAGGTGCAGAAGATCCAGAACCTCGAGGGCGGCATCGTCGCCGAGATCTTCGCCAAGGAAGGGGAGATCGTCGAGGTCGGTCAACCGCTACTGCGCCTGGACGAAACCCGCTTCGCCTCCAACGTCGACGAGACCGAGGCCTCGCGTCTGGCCATGGCCCTGCGCGTTCAGCGCCTGACGGCCGAGGTCGAGGACAAGCCGCTGCAGATCGACGAAGAGCTGCGCAAGGCTGCGCCGAGCCAGGCCGCCAACGAGCAATCGCTGTACCAGAGCCGTCGCCAGCAGTTGCAGGACGAGATCGGCGGCCTGCAACAGCAGCTGGTGCAGAAGCAGCAGGAGCTGCGCGAGTTCAACTCCAAGCGCGCCCAGTACGCCAACAGCCTGCAGCTGCTGCGCCAGGAAATCGCGATGTCCGAGCCGCTGGTGGCCCAGGGCGCGATCTCCCAGGTCGAGGTGTTGCGCCTGCGCCGCGCCGAGGTCGAGAACCGTGGCCAGATGGATTCCACCGCCCTGGCCATCCCCCGTGCCGAGGCGGCGATCAAGGAAGTCGAGAGCAAGATCGAGGAGACCCGCGGCAAGTTCCGCAGCGAGGCGCTGACCCAGCTCAACGAGGCCCGCACCGAGCTGAACAAGGCCACCGCCACCAGCAAGGCGCTGGATGACCGCGTGCACCGCACCATGGTCATCTCGCCGGTGCGCGGCATCGTCAAGCAGCTGCTGGTCAACACCATTGGCGGGGTGATCCAGCCGGGCAGCGACATCATCGAGATCGTGCCGTTGGACGACACGCTGGTGGTCGAGGCGAAGATCCTGCCCAAGGACATCGCCTTCCTGCACCCGGGCCAGGAAGCCACGGTCAAGTTCACCGCCTATGACTACACCATCTACGGCGGCATGAAGGCCAAGCTCGAGCAGATCGGCGCCGACACCATCACCGACGAAGACAAGAAGACCACCTACTACCTGATCAAGCTGCGCACCGAGAAGAGTCACCTGGGCACGGAGGAGAAGCCGTTGCTGATCATCCCGGGGATGGTGGCCACGGTGGATATCATGACCGGCAAGAAGACCATCATGAGCTACCTGCTCAAGCCGATTATCAAGGCGCGCAGCGAGGCGCTGCGCGAGCGCTGATCGCTCTTGTGGGAGCGGCCTTGCCGAGGCGTCGGACCGGTCGGAAAGGGCTGCAACGCAGCCCCAGGATCTGCGTCGAGACAGAGATTGCCGGGGCCGCTATGCGGCCCTTTCACGACGCAAGGCCGCTCCTACAGGTGAGCGTATGGCCTGAGAAGCAACCCCTTCATATGGATATGCCGTAACGGTATTTAAAATCCTGTTCTTATGACTTTATAGTCACTCCCACTGCGTACCCGCCGACCAATCGGCGCGCCGCACGACTCGAACCCACACGGGCAATCCCCGTGCGTTTCCGATCGTTGCGCGCCCTGAAGTCGCGCACTGCGTGGGAGTGAACAATGCCAGCCGTCTCGAACGCCTTGTCGACCATCGACAGCGCCCTGCCGCAAACCTTCGACATCCGCCCGTTCCCCGGCGCCGTCGGCGCCGAGATCGTCGGCCTCGACCTGGCCCGTGCGGTCAACGCCGAGGATTTCACCCGAATCCACCGCGCCCACCTGGACCATCACGTCCTGGTGTTTCGCGACCAGCGCATCACCCCCGAACAGCAGATCGCCTTCAGCCGCCGTTTCGGCGAGCTGCAGATCCATGTGCTCAAGCAGTTCCTGCTTGCCGGCCATCCCGAGATCCTGATCGTGTCCAATATCGTGGAGGACGGCCGCAACGTCGGCCTGGGCGATGCCGGCAAGTTCTGGCACTCGGACCTGTCTTACAAGGAACTGCCGAGCCTGGGTTCGATGCTGCACGCCCAGGAACTGCCCAGCGAGGGTGGCGATACCCTGTTCGCCGACATGCACAAGGCCTGGGACGCGGTGCCCGAGGCCCTGCGCCGGGTCGTCGAGGGCCGCAGCGCCGCCCACTCCTACACAGCCCGTTACGCCGAGACCAAATTCGAAGGCAACTGGCGCCCGACGCTCACCGCCGAGCAACTGGCCCAGGTCCAGGAGGTCATCCACCCGGTGGTGCGTACCCACCCGGAAAACGGCCGCAAGGCGCTGTTCGTCAGCGAGGGCTTCACCACCCGCATCGTCGGCCTGCCGGATGACGAAAGCCGCGACGTGCTGCAACAGCTGTACGCCCTGAGCGTGCTCGAGCAGAACATCTACCGCCATCAATGGCAGCCCCACGACCTGGTGTTCTGGGACAACCGGTCGCTGATCCACCTGGCCACCGGTTGCCCCGCGCACCTGCGCCGCAAGCTGTATCGCACCACTATCCAGGGCGATGCCCCGTTCTGACGACTGAGGAAACATACCATGCGCAAATCCATCAGCCGCCTGGCGGCAAGTATCGGCCTGGGCGCCAGCTTGGGTCTAGGCAGCCTGGCGGCGCCCACCGTGGCCCACGCCGAAGGGCAGATCCGCATCGCCGAGCAGTTCGGCATCGTCTACCTGCTGCTCAACGTGGTCCGTGACCAGCAACTGATCGAGAAGCACGGCAAGGAGCAGGGCCTCGACATCAAGGTCGACTGGGCCCAGCTGTCCGGTGGCGCGGCGATCAACGACGCCTTGCTGTCCGGCTCGGTGGACATAGCCGGTGCCGGCGTCGGGCCGCTGCTCACCGTGTGGGATAGAACCCGCGGCCGGCAGAACGTCAAGGCCGTGGCCTCGCTGGGCAACTTCCCGTACTACCTGGTCAGCAGCAACCCCAACGTGAAGACCATCGCCGATATCTCCGACAAGGACCGTATCGCCGTCCCGGCGGTGGGTGTGTCGGTACAGTCGCGCTTCCTGCAATATGCCGCCGCCCGGCAGTGGGGCGACAAGGAATACAACCGCCTCGACAAGTACACCCTGGCCGTGCCGCACCCCGATGCCACCGCAGCCTTGCTGGCCGGTGGCACCGAGCTCAACGGGCACTTCTCCAACCCGCCGTTCCAGGACCAGGTGCTGGCCAACAAGAACGTGCACGTGGTGCTCAACAGCTACGACCTGCTCGGCCCCAACTCACCGACCCTGCTGTTCGCCACCGAGAAGTTCCGCAAGGACAACCCCAAGACCTACAAGGCCTTCGTCGACGCCCTGGCTGAAGCCGCCGACTATGCCCAGAAGGACAAGGCCGCCGCCGCCGACACCTACATCCGAGTGACCAAGGCCAAGATCGACCGCGAGGCGCTGATCAAGCTGATCGACAACCCGCAGTACGAATTCACCGTCACCCCGAAGAACACCTACAAGCTGGCCGAATTTCTCTACCGGGTCGGTGCGATCAAGAACAAGCCCGAATCGTGGAAGGACTACTTCTTCCAGGATGAACGCCCGCTGCAGGGGAGCTGAGCGCCGATGACCGCCCCATTGCCAGGCCACACGGCCAGCAACCTGAGCCGTGTCGCCACCCCACCGCTGCTGGCGGTGGACAACCTGAGCCTTGAATACCGCACCGCCCAGCGCGTGGTGCGGGCCACCCACCAGGTCAGCTTCGAGGTCGACCGCGCCGACCGTTTCGTCCTGCTCGGCCCGTCCGGTTGCGGCAAGTCCACCTTGCTCAAGGCCGTGGCCGGCTTCATCGAACCCCGGGAAGGGCAGATCCTGCTCCAGGGCCAGCCGGTGCGCGGCCCAGGGCCGGACCGTATCGTGGTGTTCCAGGAGTTTGATCAACTGCCGCCGTGGAAGACGGTGAAGCAGAACGTGATGTTCCCGCTGCTGGTGTCCGGCCAGCTCAAGCGCACCGAGGCCGAGGAGCGGGCGCTGCACTACCTGGAGAAGGTCGGCCTGGCCGCCTTCGCCGATGCCTACCCGCATACCCTGTCCGGTGGCATGAAGGCCCGCGTGGCCATCGCCCGGGCACTGGCCACGCAACCGAAGATCCTGCTGATGGACGAGCCGTTCGCCGCCCTCGATGCCCTGACCCGGCGCAAGATGCAGGAAGAGCTGTTGCTGCTGTGGGAGGAGGTGCGCTTTACCCTGCTGTTCGTCACCCACTCCATCGAAGAGGCGCTGGTGGTGGGCAATCGTATCCTGCTGCTGTCGCCGCACCCCGGGCGGGTGCGGGCCGAGGTGCACAGCCACCAGTACGATCTCGGCAGCCTCGGCGCCAGCGACTTCCAGGCCAGTGCCCGACGTATCCACCGGCTGCTGTTCGACGAGGCCGATGCCTCGGCACCAGCGGACGATCTGGGCTTCAACGATATCCGTATCGCCTACTGACGGGAGCCAGGGCATGACGACGACACCTGTACGCCAGGAATACGAAGTGCAGCTGCAACCCTTGCCGGGTGTGCCGCTGGAGCGCGAGTTGCCGACGGTGCAACGCTTGTGGCAACAGGGCTGGCTGCGCAAGGCCGTGATCCTGGTATTGCTCGCGGTGGTTTGGGAGGCAGTGGCCCGTTACACCGGCAACGATCTGCTGCTGCCGAGCTTCCTGCAGACCGCCAGCGCGTTGTGGGACGGGTTGCTCAGCGGCGAGCTGCCGGCCAAGGTCGGCGTATCGCTGGTGGTGCTGCTCAAAGGCTATGTGCTGGGTATCGTCCTGGCCTTCGGCCTGACCAGCCTGGCCGTCTCGACGCAGCTGGGGCGCGACCTGCTGGGCACGTTGACCTCGATGTTCAACCCGCTGCCGGCCATCGCCCTGCTGCCGCTGGCACTGCTCTGGTTCGGCCTGGGCGACAACAGCCTGATCTTCGTGCTGGTGCACTCGGTGCTGTGGGCGCTGGCGCTGAACACCTACGCGGGTTTCCTCGGCGTGTCCGAGACCCTGCGCATGGCCGGGCGCAACTATGGGCTGCGCGGCCTGCGCCTGGTGCTGCACATCCTGGTGCCGGCGGCCCTGCCGTCGATCCTGTCGGGGCTGAAGATCGGCTGGGCCTTCGCCTGGCGCACGCTGATCGCCGCCGAGCTGGTGTTCGGTGCCAGCAGCGGCAAGGGCGGACTGGGCTGGTACATCTTCCAGAACCGCAACGAGCTGTACACCGACAAGGTGTTTGCCGGGTTGGCGGTGGTGATCCTGATTGGCCTGCTGGTGGAGGGGCTGGTGTTCAACACCCTGGAGCGGCTGACCGTGCGGCGCTGGGGCATGCAGCGCTAGATTCGTGCTGCCGGTGTTGCCTTCTTCGCGGGTAAACCCGCTCCCACAGGTTATGCATGGACCCTGTGGGAGCGGGTTTACCCGCGAAGAACATCACGCAAAACTCAATCCCGATATTGCGCCGCCGCACTGGCCAATGTCCGCGCTATCTCCTCGCGCAACGCCTGCGGCGCTTCCACCACCAGCCCTTGCCCCTGGCTCAGCAACCACAACCGCAGGGGCCAGCCATCCGCCACCGTCGCCCGCAGCCGGTGCCCCTGCTCCAGGGCGGTCAGTTGCATGTCGGCGGTCAACGGCGCCTCACGCAGTCGGCGAGCGAGCAAATCGCTGATCCACGCCTGCAGTTCGACCCCTTCACCTTGCCCGGGCTGCAGCATGTCGCCGCGCAGGTAGCCCTGCAGGTCGAAGTTTCCGCGCAATTCGCCACCGGCATTGGCCGACCAGTGCCAGCCGAACGGGATGCTCTTGTCGTTGCGCTCCAGCGGGAAGATCAGCGACAGCTCGTTGAGATCGCGCTCGACCGTGCGCTTGCTGACGGTGAAACCCACGTCACGCAGGCGCCACACCAGTTCGGCACTGGTGATCCCGGGGGAGCGGCTGGGCAACTGGCGGAGCAGGGCCCATTGGCGGCTGAGGGTGGCGCGGGTGGTGGCGAACGGCAAAAGGAAACGTCCTTGTCTAGGCTTGCCGGCATAGGATGGCGGCACGGGTAGGGCATGGCAATTGGCCACAGCGTGCTCAGATCAAGGAAGATGCATTTGGTTGCCTGGGATCAATTCGTTCGCGACAGGTTTTGTCGTGGCATCGCGCAGAATCACGCCTCACCACAGTGGAGGTTGGAGCTGTGGGTCGTTCAATGAGGATGAACATGTCTGCCGCCAGCAATATCCATTCGCTGCTCGCCCGGCTTCTCCCCGAGCGGATCGTCCCGGCCCCGGCACGCCCCGGGCAGCGCCACAGGCTGTTCGCCGGGGTCGGCATGCCCAGCCAGCAGGCCCTGAGCGGCGAGCGCTTCGGCCTGGCCGATCGGCTGGACGAGTCGGTCGACCTGCAGGCGGTCTACCACGACCTGTGCCGCCAGGCATTGCTGGGCAATGTCGCGGCGCTCAATGACCTGGGCTGGATCTGGCTCAATGGCAAGTACTGGCGCGGTGATACCGTGCTGGCCGGGCACCTGCTGCGCATGGCCGCGCTGCAGGGCAATGCCGCGGCCTGGTTCAACCTTGGGCAGCAGCATTACTTCGGCAAGGGTGTCGATGTCTCCTACGCCAACGCGGCCGAATACTACCGTCATGCCTTCGAACGGGGCATGGTGCATGCCGCCGCCGCGCTGGGCGACCTGTACGAGGAAGAGGTGTGCGAGGGCGACCAGGTGTGGCAGGTCGATCCGCTCGAGGCCTACCAGTGGTTCCTGCGCGGTGCTCAGCGCGGAGAGACGCGCTGCCGCTTCGAGGTGGGCTACCGGTTGTTGCATGGGCTGTATGTCGAGGCGGACACCAAGGCCGGGCTGTATTGGCTGGAGCTGGCGGCGGCGACCGGGGTGATGCAGGCGGCCGAGGAGCTGGCGGTGCATTTCAGCAGCCGCGACGCGGCGCGCTACCTGGGCTGGCGTGACCAGGCGATCCAGATGGGCAGCACCCTGGCGCTGACCATGAAGCTGGAAGATCAGATCCAGCCGTGAGGCAATGTTCAGCGCGATCCCTGTAGGAGCGGCCTTGTGTCGCGAAAGGGCTGCGTAGCAGCCCCAGGATTTCAGCGTTGATGCGAAGATCGCTGGGGCCGCTTTGCGCCCCTTTCGCGACACAAGGCCGCTCCTACAGGGATCGCGTTATCCGGCCGGATAGCGGATAGATGAACAACCTTTCATCTACTCCCTCCGTCACCCCCGGTTGACGACAGGGGTAGGGCAGGGCGTATATTGATAGTTAGCAAACTATGAATATCCTCGGTTCCCACATGTCCCTTGACGCACTGCACCTGAAAATCAGCAGCGGAATGGTCGTGGCCGCCCGTCACTGGCGTCGCCTGTGCCAGGGTGCCCTGACCGGCTACGGCATTTCCGAAGCCTGCGCCGTCCCGCTGCTGATGATCGTGCGCCTGGGCGACGGCGTGCACCAGGTGGCGGTGGCGCAGGCGGCCGGGCTGGAAAGCCCGTCGCTGGTGCGCCTGCTCGACCAGCTGTGCAAGGCCGGCCTGGTCTGCCGCAGCGAGGATCCTCTGGACCGCCGCGCCAAGGCCCTGAGCCTGACCGCCGAGGGCCGCGTCCTGGCCGAGTCCATCGAGGGCGAGCTGGTGCGCCTGCGCCGTGAGGTGCTCGGCGGTATCGACCAGGCCGACCTGGACGCCACCTTGCGGGTGATCCAGGCGTTCGAAGCCGCGGGCGTGATGCCATGAACGGCTTCTTCAGCTCGGTGCCCCCGGCCCGCGACTGGTTCTACGGCGTGCGTACCTTCGCCGCGTCGATGATCGCCCTGTACATCGCCTTGCTCATGCAGTTGCCGCGACCCTACTGGGCAATGGCCACGGTGTACATCGTCTCCAGCCCATTCCTTGGCCCGACCACCTCCAAGGCACTGTACCGGGCCCTGGGTACGTTGCTGGGCGCCGGCGGGGCGATTCTCCTGGTGCCGCCGCTGGTGCAGTCGCCGCTGCTGTTGAGCATCGCCATCGCCCTGTGGACCGGCACCCTGCTGTTCCTTTCGCTGAACCTGCGCACGGCCAACAACTACGTGCTGATGCTCGCCGGCTACACCCTGCCGATGATCGCCCTGGCGGTGGTCGACAACCCGCTGGCGGTGTTCGACGTAGCCTCGTCCCGCGCCCAGGAGATCTGTCTGGGTATCGTCTGCGCGGCGGTGGTTGGTGCGATCTTCTGGCCGCGTCGGCTGGCGCCGGTGGTGGTGGGCGCGACCGGCAACTGGTTCGCCGAGGCGATCCGCTACAGCGATACCTATTTGGCCCGCGAGGCCAGCGCCGACAAGGTCGGCGGCATGCGTGGCGTGATGGTCGCCACCTTCAATTCGCTGGAATTGATGATCGGCCAGCTCGGCCACGAAGGCGCCGGCCCGCACACCCTGAAAAATGCCCGTGAGCTGCGTGGCCGCATGATCCACCTGTTGCCGGTGATCGATGCCCTGGACGACGCCCTGATTGCCCTCGAGGGCCGCGCCCCGGCCCAGTTCGCTCAGTTGAAGCCGGTACTCGACGCTGCCCGTGAGTGGCTCAAGGGCACTGCCGAGAGCGCCTCGGTGGCGCGCTGGACCGCCCTGCACGAGCAGATCGACCGTCTGCAGCCCGGCGCCGCCGCCATCGACCAGCGTGCCGAGCTGTTATTGTCCAATGCCCTCTATCGCCTGACCGAATGGGCCGACCTCTGGCAGGACTGCTGCACCCTGCAGCACGCCCTGCGCAAGGACGACGCCACGCCGTGGCGCGCGGTCTACCGTCACTGGCGCCTGGGTCGGCTGACGCCGTTCTTCGACCGTGGCCTGATGCTCTATTCGGTGTTCTCCACCGTCACCGCCATCGTCGTCGCCTGCGGCCTGTGGATCGGCCTGGGCTGGAACGACGGCGCCAGCGCGGTGATCCTCGCCGCCGTGTCGTGCAGCTTCTTCGCCGCCATGGACGACCCGGCGCCGCAGATCTACCGGTTCTTCTTCTGGACCCTGATGTCGGTGATCTTCTCCAGCTTGTACCTGTTCCTGGTGCTGCCCAACCTGCACGACTTCCCGATGCTGGTGCTGGCCTTCGCCGTGCCGTTCATCTGCGTCGGCACCCTGACCGTGCAGCCACGTTTCTACCTCGGCACCCTGCTGACCATCGTCAACACCTCGACCTTCATCAGCATCCAGGGCGCCTACGACGCCGACTTCTTCACCTTCATCAACGCCAACCTGGCCGGCCCCGTGGGCCTGCTGTTCGCTTTCATCTGGACCCTGGTGGTGCGCCCGTTCGGCGTGGAGCTGGCGGCCAAGCGCATGACCCGCTTCACCTGGCGCGACATCGTCGAAATGACCGCGCCGGCCACCCTGGCCGAGCACCGCCAGGTCGGCGTGCAGATGCTCGACCGGCTGATGCAGCACCTGCCGCGCCTGTCGCAGACCGGCCAGGACAGCGGCGTGGCCCTGCGCGACCTGCGCGTGGGCCTGAACCTGCTCGACCTGCTGGCCTACCTGCCGCGTGCCGGTGCCGAGGCCCGTGAGCGCCTGCGCACGGTGATCGAGGAGGTCGGCAGTCACTACGCCGCCTGCCTGCGCGCCGGCGAGCGCCTGCCTGCTCCGGCGGCGCTGCTGCGCAACATGGAGCGTGCGCGCCTGGCGCTGAACCTGGACGAGCTGTACGAACGCGGCGACGCCCGCACCCACCTGCTGCATGCCCTGAGCGGCCTGCGCCTGGCGCTGCTGCCGGGCGTGGAAGTGATGCTCGAGCCTGCCGAGCAAACGCAACTGCCCCCCGGGCTCGACGGAGCGCCCCTGTGATCGGAGAACTGGATATCAGCGGGGTGTTCCTGCCCACGCTGCTGGTGATGATGTTTGGCACCTACCTGCTGTTCCTCGGGGTGCACGCGGTGCTGGTGCGCCTGCATTTCTACCGCCTGGTCTGGCACCGGGCGCTGTTCAACGTTGCCCTGTATGCCGTGCTGCTTGGCGCGGTGGACCACTTTTGCCGAAGCCTGATGCTGCCATGAAAAAACCTTTGCTGACCCTGGGCCGCGTGGTCCTGACCTTGCTGGTAGTGACCTTCGCCGCCGTGCTCGTGTGGCAGATGGTGGTGTACTACATGTTCGCCCCCTGGACCCGCGACGGTCATATCCGCGCCGACGTGATCCAGATCGCCCCGGATGTGTCCGGGCTGATCCAGAAGGTCGAGGTGCGTGACAACCAGACCATCAAGCGCGGCGACGTGCTGTTCACCATCGACCAGGACCGCTTCACCCTGGCCCTGCGCCAGGCCAAGGCGACCCTGGCCGAGCGCCAGGAGACCCTGGCCCAGGCCTCCCGCGAGGCGCAGCGCAACCGCAAGCTGGGCAACCTGGTGGCGGCCGAGCAGCTTGAAGAGAGCCAGTCCCGCGAAGCCCGCGCCCGCTCGGCGGTGAACGAGGCCCAGGTGCAGGTGGATGTGGCCCAGCTCAACCTCGACCGCTCGGTGGTGCGCAGCCCGGTGGACGGCTACCTCAACGACCGCGCCCCGCGCGCCCACGAGTTCGTCAGCGCCGGGCGCCCGGTGCTGTCGGTGGTCGACAGCGCCTCGTACCACGTCGATGGCTACTTCGAGGAGACCAAGCTCGGTGGCATTCATATCGGTGACGCCGTGGAAATCCGCGTGATGGGTGACAACACCCGCCTGCGTGGCCGGGTGCAGAGCCTGGCCGCCGGTATCGAAGACCGCGACCGCAGCAGCGGCGCCAACCTGCTGCCCAACGTCAACCCAGCGTTCAGCTGGGTGCGCCTGGCCCAGCGGATTCCGGTGCGCATTGCCTTCGACGAAGTGCCGCAGGACTTCCGCATGATCGCCGGGCGCACCGCCACGGTGTCGATCATCGAGGGCCAGCATCCATGAAACAGCTGATCCTGGCGGGGCTGTGCCTGTCCCTGGGCGCCTGCATGATGGTCGGCCCTGACTACGAGCTGCCCAAGGACGCCGCCGTGCAGCGCGGCGACCTCAATGGCCCGCTGCGCCAGGACGCCGATAGCGTGGTCTCCGCGCCGGTGCCCGAGGATTGGTGGCAGCTGTATCAGGATCAACGGCTCAACGAGCTGGTGCGCCAGGCCCTGGGCGCCAACACCGAACTGCGCGTGGCCGCCGCCAATATCGCCAAGGCTCGTGCCCAGGTGGAGGTGGCCGAATCCCAGGGCGGCTTCAACGGCGGTGTCAAACTGGGCGCCCAGCGCCTGCAAGAGTCCGGCGAGGCCTTCCTGCAGCCGGAGAAGGTGCCGGTGGCCAATATCGGTGAAGCGATCATCAGCGCCAGCTACCAGTTCGACCTGTGGGGTACCTTCAAGCGCGGCACCGAGGCCGCCAAGGCCAACGCCGACGCGGTTCAGGCCGCCGCCGACACCGCGCGCATCACCCTGGTGGCCGATGTGGTCAAGGCCTACACCCAGGTGTGCTCGGCCAACGAGGAATACCACATCGCCCGCGAATCGCTGGACCTGCAGCAGCAGAGCGTGCAGCTGACCCAGCGCCTGCGCGACGCCGGGCGTGGCGACGAGACCCAGGTCACCCGTTCGCAGACCCAGTTCAAGTCCCTGCGCGCCGAGCTGCCGCGCTTCAAGGCCGAGCGTGAGGCGGGCCTCTACACCCTTGCTGCGTTACTGGCCAAGCCGGTCGAGCAATTGCCCGCCGGCACCGCCGATTGCGCCGAACTGCCCCATCTGTCGCAGCTGGTGCCGGTCGGTGACGGCGCGGCCCTGCTCAAGCGCCGCCCGGACGTGCGTCAGGCCGAGCGCCAGTTGGCGGCGGCCACCGCCAGCATCGGCGTGGCCACCGGCGCGCTCTACCCGGACATCAGCATCGGCGCCCAGGTGGGCACCATCGGCATCCTCGAGAACCTCGGCGAGCCGGCCACCAATCGTTGGGGCTTCGGCCCGCAGATCAGCTGGAACATCCCCACCAACGGCACCCGCGCGCGCATCCGCATGGCCGAGGCCTCGACCCAGGCGGCGTTGGCGCATTTCGACGGGGTGGTGCTCAACGCCATTCGCGAAACCCAGACCCGCCTGGCGCAGTACAGCGCGCTGCTGGATCGACGTGATGCGTTGGCCGAGGCGGAGCGTTCTGCCAAGGAGTCTGCGGACCAGACCCACCTGCGTTACCAGGTTGGGCGTGAGTCGTTCCTGGCGGACCTGCAGGCGACCCGCACCTACACCGATGTTCGCGCCCAGTTGGCGGCGGCCAACAGCCAGGTGGCGATGGGGCAGATCGGCGTATTCCTGGCCTTGGGTGGCGGCTGGAAAGGGAGTGCCAGACCTTAATGGCTCCCCTGTAGGAGCGGCCTTGCCGAGGCGTCGGACCGGCCGGAAAGGGCCGCGAAGCGGCCCCAGGGTTTCAGCACTGATGCAAAAATCGCTGGGGCTGCTCTGCAGCCCTTTCGCGGCACAAGGCCGCTCCTACAGGGATTGCGTGTGGCTCAGTTCAGCACCTGCGCCGGCTCATCCGGCGGCAGGTTGTCCCGGCCGCGTGGCTGCTTCGGCTGCCCCGGTACTGAGCCGCCCAACTGCTCGGCCAACTGCTGCGCCACATCCTCGCCCAGTGCCTTCGACACATCCCGCACAACCCGCGGACGGTTCAGCGTCACGCGGCGGTCCTGGCTCTTCACCAGCTTGGTGTCCTGCCCCTCACCCATGGCGGTGAACGCCGAGGTGATCTCGTAGGTTCGGGTGTTGATCAGGCTGAAGTCGGCGACTACGGTCAGGCCCAGCACCGCCGAGTAGCTGTCGGTGTGGTCCAGCGAGTTGATGTCCTGCTGGAAGTCGATGTCCGACAGGGTACCGAACAGCACGTAGTCGGCGCCCTTGAACGCGCCGTTCTTGATGCGCCGGATCACGTCGTACACGTCTTCCTTCGAGTCGGCGGTGTAGGGGCGGCCCTGGACCAGCTGGAACATGCCGGTCTTGAGGATCTCACCCTTGATGTCGCCACCGAACTTGCGCAGTTCGGTCTGCTCGATGTAGCTGTTGAGGCTCTCGTACTCGCTGTAGCTCGACTGGCCGCTGGCGTGGTACATGCCGGCCTGGCCGCTGCTCTGGGCGTTGATGGTGTGGATGTACTCCTCCACCTGCGCCTGATAAGCCAGGTCGGTCACCGCCACCTTGGGGGCCGCCTGTGCGCCGAAGGCGCAGGCCAGGCTGATGATTGCCATCCATGCACGCATCGATCAGCGCTCCGTGGTCTTGCGGATTTCTTTTTCGTCCATCCATTCGGCCAGGCCGCTTTCGACGTCGATCAGCTGCAGGCTGAACTTGTAGAACACGTCCTTGTAGTCGCTGCTGCGCTTGACGATCGAGCTGATCGAACCTTCCAGGCGGTACTTGGCGGCGATCATGTTGCCGGTCTTGGCCACGGTCTTCTTCTTGTACAGGCCGCTCTGGTTCTGCAGCTTGAGCTGGTCGACCTGGCTCTGCATCTCGGTGTTGTCGCTGGCGAAGCGGGCGGCGCCGGACTTCATCAGCTGGGTCTTGATCGAGGTGGTGATCTCGCGGGTATCGATGTACTCGCTGGTCTTGTTCTTCACATCGTACACCTGCACCACCGGGCGGCCGTGCAGCACGCCGGACTGGGCCAGGGAACGGGTCATGCTCTCGGCGATCATCTGCAGGTCGGTGGAACCGAACTCGTTGGTCACCAGCTCGACGGCCTTGCTGTCGCCGTAGCTGATGTTCTTGCCGCCGAGAACCGGCGACGGGGTGCTGCAGCCGCTGACCAGGGCGATGGCGATGGCGGCGAGGGAAAGGCGTGCAAACATGGAACGTGCTCCTGAATGGGATTACCGGGTGTGGACTTCGAGGCGGAAGTCGCGGGCAGCGGGGGTCGGGGCGATGGCGGGCAGGAACTTGGCCTGCTTGCCGTACAGCGGCAGGGCTTTCCAGCTCTCCTCGTCGGCCACCGGGAAACCATCGCTGCCCAGCCAGGCGAAGCGGTAGAAGAGCGTCTGGTTGCTGCGGCTGGTGTTGGTCAGCGCCACGTTGACGGTGAGGTAGCCGTTCTCGCGGGCGACGCGCATCTGGCCGACTTCGATGTCATCCAGCTGGCCCATGGTCACCACCTTGCTGGCGGCGCTGCCGGGGGCAGGGGGCGGGGTGGCGCAGCCGGCCAGGAGGGCGACGGCGGCCAGGGCGAGGCATGTTCTGCGCATGTTCGATCCTTGGGTTACTTGAGGCTGGCGACAGCGGTGGCTGCAGCCTGCGGTGCGACTACGACGGCCGGGCCGCCAGCGAATACGCGGTTGCCGACCACGCGCAGGCTGACCACCTGGTAGGGGCGATCGACCTTCACGGTGACCTGGGTGCCGCCGAGGCTCGATGGCAGGCTCAGGTGGTGTTCGCCCGGTTTGAGGCGCACCCGGGCCACCTGGGTTTCGTCGGGCAGGGTGCGCCAGGTGCGGGTGTCCGCACCTTCCAGCACGGTGGAAGCGATGCCCACCACCAGCCCAGCCATCGGGTTGGTCTTGTTCAGGTTCTTCTGCGCCACGCCGCGGCTGATGGCGCGCACGCTGGTGCGCAGGATGATGCCCGGCATGTCGTCGCGCAGGGCGCGGCGCGACATCGCCGTGGTGCTGTTGAGCGCGGTCAGGGCCAGGGCCTTGTCGTTGAGCTGGATCTCGCCCAGGTGCGCGGTCGAGGTGTCTTCCTTGATGATCGGGAACGACAGCGGGGTGATCACCAGGTTGTCCTGGATCGGCAGCGGCAGGGGGATGCGGATCGAATCGCGGGCCGGGGCCAGGCCGGTCTGCACCACGATCAGCACATCACTTTCACCGGCCTTGGCGCTGTTCTTGTCCAGGTCGAGCAGCGCCTGGTCGAGCAACGGCGTGTTCGGGCGCAGTTCGGCGGCCTTGCGGTAGCCCGGCGCGGCCAGGCCTTTCTCGCCGAGGGCCTCGTAGACATAGCCGGACAGGTAGTGGCTGAAAGCGCTCTGGTAGCTGTTCTTCAGGCCGACCACCTCTGGGGCGTCGAGGCTGGCGACCGGGTAACCCTGCAGGTCCTTGTACTCGGTCTTGATGCCTTCCTTCTCGGCCTCTTCCTCGCGCTTGAGGTATTCCTTGTCGCGCAACTCGGCGATGATCGCCTCACGCTCGTGGGTCTTCTTGATCTCGGTGCGGGCGCCGTCGAAATCGTTCTGTGCCAGCAGGTTCAGGGCCATTTGCGTGGTCAGCATGACTTTTTCGTAGTCATAGCCTTCGTAGCGGCGGACCTTGTCGTTGACCAGGTAGCTGCCGAACTGGCTCAGGTACTTGTCGGTGTCGAGCTTTACCGACTCTTCCCACTGGAACACCACGCTGTCGGCCGAGCGCCAGGCGTCCTGGCTGCCTTTGAGGTCACCCTTGGAGCGCAGCAGCTCGCCTTTTTCGAAGTAGTAGAGCAGGTCTTTCTGCTCGCCCTTGTTGTTGCTTTCCAGCAGGGCGAGGGCGGCGTCGACGTTGCCGGCGGCCAACTGCTTGTTGGTCTCCTGCAGTTCACTGTCGTAGCTGCGGAACACCGAGCAGCCGGTGAGCTGCACGGCGGCGACCAGGGTCGCCAGGGTGAGGGCGCGGGATACCATCGGACTTCTTCTTTCCCTGAAACGGTTGGCCGCGTGGGCGGGGGCGGCAGATCCCTCTGTTTTATCGCCAGAACCTCTCGATGGAGGCGCCTTGATTGCTAATGGCTATTACGGCGGCGCGGGATTATACCCAAAGTAGTAGCGGGGTGATGGCGAATTGCTTCGCATTTTTAGGTCGATGCCATCAGTCGGTAAAAACCGTTCCCAACGGTTGTTCCGTCAATTTGTCTCAAGATTTTTCATGAAATCTGCCCCTGAGCCTTGAGCGGGGGAGAGTGGAAGTGAACAATGTTCTCTTTCGTATTTCCGTCGAGATTGGCCATGATTTCCCGTTCCCGTCTGCTCGCCTGGCTGCCTGCCCTGTTGCTTGGCCCATTGCTGGCGCTGTGCAGCCTCCCGACGCTGGCCGAAGCGCCTGCCGATGCGACCAAGGCATTGCACCTGCTGGACTACATCGGCGCCGACTACCCGCCGACCGTGCGCGACGGCAAGGTGGTGGACGACGGGGAGTACCGCGAGCAGCAGGAGTTCAGTGGCGTGCTGGCCGAGCTGGTCAAGGGGCTGCCCGTGCATGCCGAGCGCGGCGCTCTGGAGCAAGGTGTGCAGAGCCTGCGCCAGGCCATCGACCAGCGTCAGGACGGCGCCGCTGTCGCCCGCCAGGCTCGCCAGCTGGGCGCACGCCTGGCAGTGGCCTACGAGGTCAGCCAGGCGCCGGTGATCACCCCCGATCCGGCCCGTGGCGCATCGCTGTATGCGCAGAACTGCTCGATCTGCCACGGTGACACCGGTCTGGGCGACGGCCCGGCCGGGGTCGGCCTGGAGCCTGCGCCGGCCAACCTGCGCGATGCCGGGCGCCTCGACCAGTTGAGTCTGTTCGACCTGTACAACACCCTGGGGCTGGGCATCGAAGGCACCGAGATGCCGTCGTTCGCCGACCAGCTCGACGAGCGCCAGCGCTGGGATGTGGCGGCCTACATCGCCAGCTTCACCGCCGATCCGCAGGCGGCCAAGGGCGACAAGACCTGGAACATCGCCGACCTGGCCCGGCAGACCCCGGCCGAAGTCGCCGCCAGCGAAGGCGCGGATGCCGTGGCCGCGTTCCGCGCCCAGCGCGCGCAGCCGCCGCAGGTCAAGCGTGGCCCGGCACAGTTGCTCGAATACACCTCCAGCACCCTGGACAAGAGCCTGGCGGCCTACCGCGCCGGTGACCACGACCAGGCCTACGACCTGTCGGTGGCGGCCTACCTGGAAGGCTTCGAGCTGGTGGAAAGCTCGCTCGACAACATCGACGCCCAGGCCCGTAAGGACACGGAAAAGTCGCTGATGGCCTACCGTCAGTCGCTGCAGGACGGCCTGCCGATGGCCCAGGCCGAACAGCGCCTGGCCGAGGCCAAGGCCAAGCTGGAGCAGGCCTCCAAGCTGCTGGGCAGCGATGGCCTGAGCTGGTCGCTGAGCTACATCTCCGGCCTGCTGATCCTGCTGCGCGAGGGCCTGGAGGCGATCCTGGTGCTGGCGGCGATCCTGGCCTTCCTGCGCAACACCGGGCAGCAGTCGGCGGTACGCAGTGTCAATATCGGCTGGGGCCTGGCACTGGTCGCCGGTTTTGCCACCTGGGCCCTGGCGGCCTACGTGATCGACGTCGGCGGTGCGCAGCGTGAGCTGCTCGAAGGCTGCACGGCGCTGTTCGCCGCGGTGATGGTGTTGTGGCTTGGCGTTTGGATGCACGATCGCCGCCATGCCGCTGCCTGGCAGGACTACATCAAGAGCAGCCTGGTCAGTGGCGGCGGGCGTTTCGGCTTTGCCATGCTGGCGTTCTTCTCGGTGTACCGTGAGCTGTTCGAGGTGATCCTGTTCTACGAGACCCTGTGGCTGCAGGCCGGTCCTGCCGGGCACCAGGCGGTGCTGGCCGGCGGTGCCACGGCACTGGTGCTGCTGGTGGGCCTGGCCTGGGTGATCCTGCGTGGTTCGGCCAAGTTGCCGCTGGCGTTGTTCTTCAGCATCAACGCCGCTTTGCTATGCGCGCTGTCGGTGGTGTTCGCCGGGCATGGCGTCAAGGCGCTGCAGGAGGCCGGCGTGCTGGGTACGCGGCCGGTGGCGTTCTTCGAGTTCGACTGGCTGGGGATCCATGCCGACGCCTATTCGCTGGGCGCGCAGGCGGTGGCGTTGCTGGCCATCGTGGTCCTGTACGGGCGCAGCTGGCTGGCCGAGAAGCGCCGGGCAGCGGCCGGCTGAGAAACTTGAGGGCCGTCATGCGGCCCATCGCGACGCAAGGCCACTCCACAGGCATACTGGCAGCACTGTGGGAGCGGCCTTGTGTCGCGAAAGGAGGGCGCAGCCCTCCCAGCTTTGCGAGGATACGAAAGCAATGCGTGTATGGATCGATGCCGACGCCTGCCCCAAGGCGGCCAAGGACCTGATCGTCAAGTTCGCCCTCAAGCGCAAGCTCGAAGTGGTGATGGTGGCCGGCCAGCCGCAGATCAAGCCGGCCTTCGCCTGCGTGCGGCTGATCGTGGTGCCCAGCGGCATGGACGCTGCCGATGACTACCTGGTGGAGAACGCCGAGCCCGGCGAGCTGGTGATCTGCAGCGACGTGCCGCTGGCCGACCGTCTGATCAAGAAGGGCGTGGCGGCGCTGGACCCGCGTGGCCGTGAGTTCGACGAGCGCAACATGGGCGATCGCCTGGCGGTACGCAACCTGTTCACCGAGCTGCGCGAGCAGGGCCAGGTCGGCGGCGGCCAGGCGCCTTATGGCGAGCGCGAGAAGCAGGCGTTCGCCAATGCGCTGGACCGGATCCTGTCCCGCTTGTCCAAAGCCTGACGCTATCCCGGAAGCATTCGCCAAGCTTGTGGGAACGGCCTTGTGTCGCGATGGGGCGCGTAGCGGCCCCAGGATCTCGGCATCATGCAAAATCGCCGGGGCTGCTACGCAGCCCATCGCGACACAAGGCCGCTCCCACAGGGACCGCAGCGGCCATGGGTCTGCGCTTTACCTGTAGGAGCCAGCTTGCCGGCGATGAGGCCGGTAATCACAAGACAGTTGTCCCTACACCAGCGTTTATCAGTCGTTCTCGTGGGTCAGCTCCAGCACCCGGTCCACCAGCTTGTTGATGCCGCCTGCCGCTTCGCTGATCGACTTGGCCAGCATGTACGCCGGGGTAGTCACCAGCTTGCGCTGGGTATCCTCGACGATGTCGTGCACATCGCATTCCTCATGGGTGCCGCCCATCTTCACCACTGCCGCGCTGGTGTCGGCGTCTTTGCCGATGGTGCAGACCACGCCTGGGCCGTAGATCTTCGCCGCAAGGGCCGGCGAGATGCAGATCAGGCCGACTGGCTTGCCCGCCTCGGCGAAGGCCTCGGCCAGGGCCAGCACGTCCGGCTGCACGCTGCACTTGTCGCCTTCGACGGCAAAGTTGGAGAGATTCTTGGCCGCACCGAAGCCGCCGGGAACGATGAGGGCGTCGAAGTCCTCGACACTGGCCTTGCGGATGTCCTTGACCTCGCCACGGGCGATACGCGCCGATTCCACCAGCACATTGCGCGACTCGGGCATCTCTTCTTTGGTCAGGTGGTCGATCACATGCATCTGCGCGATGTTCGGCGCGAAGCACTGCACCTGGGCGCCACGCTGGTCCAGGCGCAGCAGGGTGATCACGCTTTCGTGGATCTCGGCGCCGTCGTACACGCCGCAACCGGACAGAATCACCGCAACTTTTTTCGTCATGCTCAATACTCCAGTGTCGAGGCGCTAAATGTCCTCTAGTTTGGCAGATGTAGCCATGGGATTTGCCCTTCGGCGGGCCTAATCTTCGTGGACAACCTTGGAGGTGGCCGTTCATGGACCTGATTCTGCTGGCCGTGCCGTTCTTCTTCGTGCTGATCGCGGTGGAGCTGATCGCCGACCGCGTGCGCGGGCGGCGTAACTACCAGCTCGCCGATTCGATCAACAGCCTGAGCACCGGCGCGCTGTCTACCAGCACCGGGCTGCTGACCAAAGGTGTGGGTTTGATCACCTACGCCGTGGCCTGGGAGCACCTGGCCTGGTTGCGGCTGCCGGCCGATGCCTGGTGGGTGTGGGTGGTCGCCTTCGTGCTCTACGACCTCTGCTACTACTGGCTGCACCGCCTGGGCCACGAGCGCAATGTGTTGTGGGCCGCGCACTCTGTGCACCACCAGAGCGAGGAATACAACCTCACCACCGCCCTGCGTCAGACCAGCAGCGGTTTCCTGTTCTCCTGGATCTTCTACCTGCCGCTGGCGCTGCTGGGCGTGCCGCCGCTGGTGTTCATCACCGTGGCGTCGCTGAACCTGCTGTACCAGTTCTGGGTGCACACCCGCCATGTGCCCAAGCTGGGCTGGCTGGAGTGGATCTTCATCACGCCGTCCAACCATCGTGTCCACCATGCGCAGAATCCTCTGTACTTGGATCGCAACTACGGCGGCGTGTTCATAATCTGGGATCGGCTGTTCGGCACTTTCCAGGAAGAGGACGAGCGCGAGCCGGTGATCTTCGGCGTGACCACGCCGCTGGCCAGCTGGAACCCGCTGTGGGCCAACGTGCAGTTCTACGCCCAACTCTGGCAAGACGCTCGCCGCGCCAGCAACTGGTGGGACAAGCTGCGCATCTGGTTCATGCCCACCGGCTGGCGCCCGGCGGATGTGGCCGCCGCTTATCCACAGCCCAAGCAGGACCTGGCGGCGTTTCGCAAGTTCGCGATTCCCCTGGGCGGCGCGCGGCAGGTGTACGTCACCGTGCAGTTCGCGGTCTATGTGGCGCTGGGCAGCTATCTGATGGAGGTGGCGGAGCGGGTGGCGCCTGCAGCCCTGGTATTGGGCTGGACGGTGATGGCGTTCGGGCTGTTCGTGCTGGGGGTGGCGCTGGAGGACCGACCTTGGACGGGACGCCTGGAGATAGTGCGACTGCTGTCGAATGCGCCGGCGCTGTATCTGGCCGGCGCGCTTGGCTTAGCGCTGGTCACGCCCGTGTTCTGGTGGCTGCTCCTGGGCTACAGCCTGCTCAGCCTCGGCGGCCTGGCCTTCTGCCGCCGCGCGGCGCTCGGCGCGGAGGTTGCGAAAACGTCGGCGCAGCCAGAGCGCCAGGCCCAGCACCAGCAGGCCGCCGAGCACCCATAGCTCGTACTTCTTGATGCTGCCGAGCATGCCTTCGAGAATGGCACCGAAGTGGTAGGCGGCCAGCCCCAGGGCCAGGGCCCACACCGCGGCGCCGATGCCATTGAGCAGCAGGTAGCGGCGCGGCGGGTAGCCGGACAGGCCGATAGCCACCGGCATCACCGTGCGCAAGCCGTAGACGAAGCGGAAACTCAGCACCCAGATGTCCGGATGGCGGCGGATGTGCTCCAGCGCCCGGTCACCCATGGCCTGCCAGCGCGGCTTGCGGGCGAGGATCTTGCGCCCGTGGCGGCGGCCCATGAAATACCACAACTGGTCGCCGGCGTAGCTGCCGCAGAAGGCCACCAGCACCACCAGCTTGATGTCCATATATTCGCGGAACGCAAGAAAGCCCGCGAGCACCAGGATGGTCTCGCCCTCGAAGAACGTGCCGAGAAAAAGGGCAAAGTAGCCGAAATCGTTCAGGAATTGTTGAAGCATTTTCTGGCGTGCTGGCGAAATGAACGCGCAGCCTACCCCTTCGGGCGCGTTGGGGAAAGTGTCCAAATGTGTCTCGACGTGAAGATTCCCTGCAACGACAATGGCTGCGGCCACAAGTCGCAGGGTTGCCTAAGGATGTAACACAGGCGTCATAATGGCCGCTTATAACTGTCGCGCTGCCCGCCCGCGCGGGCTCAGGAGTCTGCCGTGAGCTTTACCCCCGCCAACCGTCTGTTTCCTGCCACCCGCCTGCGTCGCAACCGCCGGGACGAGTTCTCCCGTCGCCTGGTTCGCGAAAACACCCTGACCGTCGATGACCTGATCCTCCCGGTATTCGTGCTGGACGGCGAGGGCCGTCGCGAAGAAGTACCGTCCATGCCGGGCGTCGAACGCCTGTCGATCGACCTGCTGTTGGAAGCCGCACAGGGTTGGGTGGAGCTGGGCATTCCTGCTCTGGCGCTGTTCCCGGTGACCCCGACCGAGAAGAAGTCTCTCGACGGCGCCGAAGCCTGGAACCCCGACGGCATCGCCCAGCGCGCCACCCGCGCCCTGCGCGCCCGCTTCCCGGAGCTGGGGGTGATCACCGATGTGGCCCTGGACCCGTTCACCACCCATGGTCAGGACGGCATCCTCGATGAAGAGGGTTACGTGCAGAACGACATCACCGTCGAGGCCCTGGTGCGCCAGGCGCTGTCCCACGCCGAGGCCGGCGCTCAGGTGGTGGCCCCGTCGGACATGATGGACGGTCGTCTCGGCGCGATCCGCCAGGCCCTGGAAGAAGCCGGCTACGTCAACGTGCGCATCATGGCTTACTCGGCCAAGTACGCCAGTGCCTATTACGGCCCGTTCCGCGACGCGGTCGGCTCGGCGTTGAACCTGGGCAAGGCCAACAAGGCCTCCTATCAGATGGACCCGGCCAACAGCGATGAGGCTCTGCACGAAGTGGCCACCGACCTCGCCGAAGGCGCCGACATGGTCATGGTCAAGCCGGGCATGCCGTACCTGGACATCGTTCACCGGGTGAAGGCCGAGTTCAAGGTGCCGACCTTCGCCTATCAGGTCAGCGGCGAGTACGCCATGCACATGGCCGCCATCCAGAACGGCTGGCTCAGCGAGGCCGTGATCCTTGAATCCCTCACCGCTTTCAAACGGGCAGGCGCTGATGGCATCCTGACCTATTTCGCCGTGCGTGCCGCTCAATTGATGAGAGGGCAGTAACGCCCTCCAGGAACGTCAGATGAATAACGAAGTGCTAACCCCTGTCGAGATCAAGGATGCCCAGGCCGTGCCCGAAGAGATGGTGCAGACCCCGCCCGACCTGCCGGCGGTAGTGGAGCCGGAAGCGGTCGCCGAAGCCGCCCCGGCACCAGCGCCTGCGCCGGCCCCGGCGATCGCCGTGCCGAGCCTGGACGACAGCAGCCTGTACATTCATCGCGAGCTCTCGCAGCTGCAGTTCAACATCCGCGTGCTGGAGCAGGCGCTGGACGAATCGTACCCGCTGCTCGAGCGCCTGAAGTTCCTGCTGATCTTCTCCAGCAACCTCGACGAGTTCTTCGAGATCCGCGTGGCGGGCCTGAAGAAGCAGATCAACTTCGCCCGCGAGCAGGCCGGCGCCGACGGTCTGCAGCCGCACCAGGCGCTGGCGCGCATCAGCGAGCTGGTGCACCTTGAGGTGGACCGTCAGTACGCGATCCTCAACGACGTGCTGCTGCCGGAGCTGGAGAAGCACGCCATCCGCTTCATCCGCCGGCGCTACTGGACACCCAAGCTCAAGACCTGGGTGCGCCGCTACTTCCGCGACGAGATCGCGCCGATCATCACCCCGATCGGCCTCGACCCGACCCACCCGTTCCCGCTGCTGGTGAACAAGAGCCTGAACTTCATCGTCGAGCTCGAGGGTGTCGATGCCTTTGGCCGCGATTCGGGCCTGGCGATCATCCCGGCGCCGCGCCTGCTGCCGCGGGTCATCCGCGTGCCGGAAGAGGTCGGTGGCCCGGGCGACAACTATGTGTTCCTGTCGTCGATGATCCACGCTCACGCCGACGACCTGTTCCAGGGCATGAAAGTCAAGGGCTGCTACCAGTTCCGCCTGACCCGTAACGCCGACCTGGCGCTGGACTCCGAGGAAGTCGACGACCTGGCCCGCGCCCTGCGCGGCGAGCTGTTCTCGCGCCGCTACGGCGACGCCGTGCGTCTCGAGGTGGCCGACACCTGCCCGAAACACCTCTCCGACTACCTGCTCAAGCAGTTCAGCCTGAGCGAGAGCGAGCTGTACCAAGTCAACGGCCCGGTCAACCTGACCCGCCTGTTCAGCATCACCGGCCTCGACAGCCATCCGGAGCTGCAGTACACGCCGTTCACCCCGGCGATCCCCAAGCTGCTGCAGAACGCCGACAACATCTTCAGTGTGATCGGCAAGCAGGATGTGCTGCTGATGCACCCGTTCGAGTCGTTCACCCCGGTGATCGACCTGTTGCGCCAGGCCGCCAAGGACCCGCACGTACTCGCCGTGCGCCAGACCCTGTACCGCTCGGGCGCCAACTCGGAGATCGTCGACGCCCTGGTGGACGCGGCGCGTAACGGCAAGGAGGTCACCGCGGTGATCGAACTGCGCGCGCGCTTCGACGAAGAGTCCAACCTGCAGATGGCCAGCCGCCTGCAGGCTGCCGGCGCGGTGGTGATCTACGGCGTGGTGGGCTTCAAGACCCACGCCAAGATGATGCTGATCCTGCGCCGCGAGCAGGGCGAGATCGTCCGCTACGCGCACCTGGGTACCGGCAACTACCACGCTGGCAACGCACGCCTGTACACCGACTACAGCCTGCTGACCTCCGACGACGCCCTCACCGAGGACGTCGGCAAGCTGTTCAGCCAGCTGATCGGCATGGGCAAGACCCTGCGCATGAAGAAGCTGCTGCACGCCCCCTTCACCCTGAAGAAGGGCATGCTCGACATGATCGCCCGGGAGACTCAGTTCGCCCTGGAAGGCAAGCCGGCGCACATCATCGCCAAGTTCAACTCACTGACCGACGCCAAGATCATCAAGGCGCTGTACAAGGCCAGCCAGTCGGGCGTGCGCATCGACCTGGTGGTGCGCGGCATGTGCTGCCTGCGCCCGGGCATCCCGGGGGTGTCGCACAACATCCACGTGCGCTCGATCATCGGCCGCTTCCTCGAGCACACCCGGGTGTTCTACTTCCTCAACGGCGGCGAGGAGCAGATCTACCTGTCCAGCGCCGACTGGATGGAGCGCAACCTCGACAAGCGTGTCGAGACCTGCTTCCCGGTGGAGGGCAAGAAGCTGCTGCTGCGGGTGAAGAAGGAACTGGAGGGGTACCTGACCGACAACACCCAGGCCTGGACCCTGCAGCCGGACGGGCGCTACGTGCGCAGCACGCCGACCGGCAACCAGAATCCGCGCAGTGTGCAGGCTACGCTGCTGGAGCGCCTGAGCAATCCGGTGCTGAACGTACGCTAGATGGATTGCTGGGGCCGCTTTGCGGCCCTTTCGCGACACAAGGCCGCTCCCACAGGGAAATGCGATCACCTGTGGGAGCGGCCTTGTGTCGCGAAAGGGGCGCGCAGCGCCCCCCTTTGGCCTTTAGCGCACGCTCAGCACAAACCCAACCCGCGCCAGCCACTCCGCCTCGTTGGCGAAGTCGGCCTGGGTCAGCTGGTTCTGCTCCAGCCAGCTGCTCGGGAAGACCACCTCCAGGCTGTTGTCGCCTGCCTGCAGCTCTACCTTGGGCATCTGCTGGGTGCCACGGATATGGTGGAACAGGATGGCGAAGCGCAGCAGCACGCACAGGCGCAGCAGCTTGACGCCCTCATCGCCCAGTTCGGCGAACTTGTCCTTGGGAATGTTGCGACGGTGGCCGCGCACCAGCAGGGCCATCATCTGCTGGTCTTCGCGGGAGAAGCCGGACAGGTCGGAGTGCTCGATCAGGTAGGCGCCATGCTTGTGGTAATGGTAGTGGGCGATATCCAATCCTATTTCGTGGATTTTCGCCGCCCATCCCAGAAGATCGCGCCAGTTGCCGTCCTCCAGATCCCACGCTGCGGCCACCTGATCAAAGGCGTGCAGCGCTTTGCGCTCCACGCGCGCGGCCTGGCCCTGGTCGACGTGATAGCGCTCCATCAGCGAGTTCAGGGTGCGTTCGCGCACGTCCTCGTGGTGGTGGCGGCCCAGCAGGTCGAACAGCACGCCTTCGCGCAGGGCGCCGTCGCAGTGGTCCATGCGCTGCAGCTCCAGGGCGTCGAAGATCGCCTCGAGGATGGCCAGGCCCGCCGGGAAGATGGTCCGCCGATCGGGCTTGACCCCTTCGAAGTCGATCTTGTCGGTCTCGCCGAGCTTGAACAGCTTGCGCTTGACCGCCGCCAGGCCCTCGGCGTTGACCTCGCCGCTGCCTTGGCCGATGGCCTTGATCGCCGCGGCGATGGCGCGGATGGTCCCGGAAGAGCCGATGGCCTCGTCCCAGGTCAGGCGGTGCAGGGCGTTTTCGATGCTCATCAACTCCAGGCGCGCGGCGGTGTAGGCCTGGGCGTAGCGCGCCGGGGTGATCTTGCCATCGCGGAAGTAGCGCTGGGTGAAGCTGACGCAGCCCATCTGCAGGCTTTCGCGCAGCAGCGGCTCGAAACGCTGGCCGATGATGAACTCGGTGCTGCCGCCGCCGATGTCGGCGACCAGGCGCTTGCCGGGGGTGTCGGCCAGGGTGTGGGACACGCCCAGGTAGATCAGGCGCGCCTCTTCGCGGCCGGAGATGACCTCGACCGGGTGGCCGAGGATGGCTTCGGCGCGCAGGATGAATTCGTTGCGGTTGCGCGCTTCGCGCAGGGCGTTGGTGCCGACGATGCGCACCGAGCCCTGAGGCATGCCATTGATCAGCTGGGCGAAGCGCTTGAGGCATTCCAGGCCGCGTTGCATGGCTTCTTCGCTGAGCTTGCGCTCATCGTCGATGCCGGCGGCGAGCTGAACCTTTTCTCCAAGCCTTTCGAGGATGCGGATTTCCGTGTGATGGGCCTTGGCCACGACCATGTGGAAGCTGTTGGAGCCCAGGTCGATGGCGGCGATCAGAGACAGGTTCTTCGCGGTGGTATGCGGCATGGTCTGGAGGTTCTCGGTCGTTAACCCGGCAATCGTGCCACGATCGCGGGCATACGCCAACGAGCGGCACGGCAAGGCTTGATGCATGGCAATGTCATAGCAATGTTATGACCGTGACATGACAGTTTCGATTCGTGGCGTCTTGCACAACTATAGTTACACTCAATCAGCTGTGGCTTCCTGTCGCGCCAGGGTGCCGCTATGATGGGCAACGTTTTTTATTGCTTACGACCTTGGAGATTTCCATGAGCGACAAAATCAAACACGTCACCGACGCCAGCTTCGAAGCCGACGTACTGAAGGCTGAAGGCGCGGTGCTGGTCGACTACTGGGCTGAATGGTGCGGTCCATGCAAGATGATCGCTCCGGTACTGGACGCCATTGCCGAAGACTACGCAGGCAAACTGGTCGTAGCCAAGCTGAACATCGACGAAAACGCTGAAACCCCGGCCAAGCACGGCGTGCGCGGCATCCCGACGCTGATGCTGTTCAAGAACGGCAACGTCGAGGCCACCAAGGTCGGCGCGCTGTCCAAATCGCAGCTGCAAGCGTTCATCGACGCCAACCTGTGATGTAGTGAAGCCCCGCAAATGCGGGGCTTTTCTTTATCTGTCGTAGGCATTTTCCGCGAGGGCCGGCGGGCCCAGCTATCACGCCCATCCAGACGGATAGCCCCGGAAATCGGTGGCCAAAACCCCTAGACGTCGAAAAAAGCAAGTGTTACATTCGGTCTCGCACTGCTTCTCCAGTGCCCTCTGCACGCCGTCGCCGAAGCATCCCTAATTCGAATCAGTACGCGATCCTGTCGCCATCTTGCGGCGCGGCCTCATTAAGCCAACGCTTAATTTCTCCCTTCCTTACATGATTACGTCACTCCCCTTATGAACCTGACAGAACTCAAGCAAAAGCCGATTACCGATCTTTTGGAAATGGCCGAACAGATGGGCATCGAAAACATGGCCCGTTCGCGCAAACAGGACGTGATTTTCGCCCTGCTGAAAAAGCATGCGAAAAGCGGCGAAGAGATCTCGGGTGACGGCGTGCTGGAGATTCTCCAGGATGGTTTCGGTTTCCTGCGTTCGGCGGATGCCTCTTACCTGGCCGGCCCTGACGACATCTACGTTTCGCCCAGCCAGATCCGTCGCTTCAACCTGCGCACCGGCGACACCATCGTCGGCAAGATCCGTCCACCGAAGGAAGGCGAGCGTTACTTCGCGCTGCTGAAGGTCGACACCATCAACTTCGACCGTCCGGAAAACGCGAAGAACAAGATTCTCTTCGAGAACCTGACGCCGCTGTTCCCCAACAAGCGCCTGAAGATGGAAGCCGGCAACGGTTCCACCGAAGACCTCACCGGTCGCGTCATCGACCTGTGCGCCCCGATCGGCAAAGGCCAGCGCGGCCTGATCGTCGCCCCGCCGAAAGCGGGCAAGACCATCATGCTGCAGAACATCGCGGCCAACATCACCCGTAACAACCCCGAGTGCCACCTGATCGTCCTGCTGATCGACGAGCGCCCGGAGGAAGTGACCGAGATGCAGCGCACCGTGCGCGGCGAAGTGGTCGCCTCGACCTTCGACGAGCCGCCGACCCGTCACGTACAGGTCGCCGAAATGGTCATCGAGAAGGCCAAGCGCCTGGTCGAGCACAAGAAGGACGTGGTCATCCTGCTCGACTCGATCACCCGTCTGGCCCGCGCCTACAACACCGTGATCCCGAGCTCCGGCAAGGTACTGACCGGTGGTGTCGATGCCCACGCCCTGGAGAAGCCGAAGCGTTTCTTCGGTGCCGCGCGTAACATCGAGGAAGGCGGTTCGCTGACCATCATCGCCACCGCGCTGGTCGAGACCGGCTCGAAGATGGACGAAGTGATCTACGAAGAGTTCAAGGGTACCGGCAACATGGAGCTGCCCCTGGACCGTCGTATCGCCGAGAAGCGTGTGTTCCCGGCCATCAACATCAACAAGTCCGGTACCCGTCGTGAAGAGCTGCTGACCGCCGACGACGAACTGCAGCGCATGTGGATCCTGCGCAAGCTGCTGCACCCGATGGACGAGATCGCCGCCATCGAGTTCCTGGTCGACAAGCTCAAGCAGACCAAGACCAACGATGAGTTCTTCCTGTCGATGAAGCGCAAGTAAGCATTTAAGGCTGGAATTGATTGGGGCTGCTCCGCAGCCCATCGCGACACAAGGCCGCTCCTACAGGATTACTCATTCCCCTGTAGGAGCGGCCTTGTGTCGCGATGGGGCGCGAAGCGGCCCCAGTTTATTTTTGCCCCCAAACAAGGCGTGAACAACGCTACACTCTGCACCCCGACCGATACGCCCAACACGAGGCCCTTGCATGCAGTATCGCGATCTGCGCGACTTCATCCGTGGCCTGGAACAGCGCGGTGAACTCAAGCGCATCCAGGTTCCCATCTCCCCTGTACTGGAAATGACCGAAGTCTGCGACCGCACCCTGCGCGCCAAGGGCCCGGCGTTGCTGTTCGAAAAGCCCACCGGCTTCGACATCCCGGTGCTAGGCAACCTGTTCGGCACCCCCGAGCGCGTGGCCATGGGCATGGGCGCCGAATCGACCGAGGAACTGCGTGAAATCGGCAAGTTGCTGGCGTTCCTCAAGGAGCCCGAGCCGCCGAAGGGCCTGAAGGACGCCTGGTCGAAACTGCCGATCTTCAAGAAGGTCGTGTCCATGGCGCCGAAAGTGGTGAAGGAAGCGGTGTGCCAGGAAATCGTGGTCGAAGGCGACGACGTCGACCTGGGCCAGTTGCCGATCCAGCACTGCTGGCCGGGCGATGTGGCGCCGCTGATCACCTGGGGCCTGACGGTCACCCGCGGGCCGAACAAGGACCGCCAGAACCTGGGTATCTACCGCCAGCAGGTGATCGGTCGCAACAAGGTGATCATGCGCTGGCTGAGCCACCGTGGCGGCGCGCTGGACTACCGCGAATGGTGCGAGAAGCACCCGGGTCAGCCGTTCCCCGTGGCCGTGGCCCTGGGCGCGGACCCGGCGACCATCCTCGGCGCCGTGACCCCGGTCCCCGATACCCTTTCCGAATATGCCTTTGCCGGCCTGTTGCGCGGCAACCGTACCGAACTGGTCAAATGCCGTGGCAACGACCTGCAGGTGCCGGCCACCGCGGAAATCATCCTCGAAGGCGTGATCCACCCCGGCGAGATGGCCCCGGAAGGCCCCTACGGCGACCACACCGGTTACTACAACGAAGTGGACAGCTTCCCGGTGTTCACCGTCGAGCGCATCACCCACCGGCAGAAACCGATCTACCACAGCACTTACACCGGCCGGCCGCCGGATGAGCCGGCGATCCTCGGCGTGGCGCTGAACGAAGTGTTCGTGCCGATTCTGCAGAAGCAGTTCCCCGAGATCACCGACTTCTACCTGCCGCCGGAAGGCTGCTCGTACCGCATGGCGGTGGTGACCATGAAGAAGCAGTATCCAGGCCACGCCAAGCGCGTCATGCTGGGTGTGTGGTCGTTCCTGCGACAGTTCATGTACACCAAGTTCGTTATCGTCACCGACGACGATATCAACGCCCGCGACTGGAACGATGTGATCTGGGCCATCACCACGCGCATGGACCCCAAGCGTGATACGGTGATGATCGACAACACCCCGATCGACTACCTGGACTTCGCGTCGCCGGTGTCGGGCCTGGGGTCGAAAATGGGCCTGGACGCCACTCACAAGTGGCCGGGCGAGACTACACGCGAATGGGGCCGGG
The DNA here is from genome assembly GCF_003205295.1 of Pseudomonas mosselii. Taxonomy (GTDB): domain Bacteria; phylum Pseudomonadota; class Gammaproteobacteria; order Pseudomonadales; family Pseudomonadaceae; genus Aquipseudomonas; species Aquipseudomonas mosselii_B. The sequence goes on along the minus strand of NZ_QJRP01000004.1, from coordinate 254,500 downwards.
TCATCGTCAAGGACGAGGCCGTCACCCGCCGTATCGATGAGCTGTGGGACCAGTTGGGAATAGATTGATGCAGGTAACCTTGCAGCCTTCCGGGGCGGTACTGGCGGTCGAACCGGGTGAAAGGATTCTGGATGCCGCGCGGCGCCTGGGCTACGACTGCCCAAGCAGCTGCCGCAACGGCAACTGCCATGTGTGTGCCGCGCTGCTGGTGGAAGGCAGTGTTCGCCAGGAAGGCCAAGTCCGCGATCACGGTGAACTGTTCACCTGTATCGCCGAGCCGCTGGAGGACTGCGTGTTGCTGTGGGATGGTGTGCTGGCCCTGGGCGAGCTGCCGGTGCGCAAGCTGGCCTGTACCGTGAGCGAATGCGTCGAGGTGGGTGGCGACGTCTGGCGCGTGCGCCTGCGCGCGCCTGCCGGCAAGCCGCCGCGCTACCACGCTGGGCAGTACCTGATGATCGAGCGCGAGGGCATGGACAAGGCGGCCTTCTCCCTCGCCTCGGCGCCTCACGGTGGCCGTGACCTGGAGCTGCATGTGCTGGCCCGGGAAAGCAGCGCCGTGCAGTTGATCGAGCAGTTGCAGCGCAGTGGCCTGGCACGCATCGAATTGCCGTTCGGCGACGCCCACCTGGCGGAGCTGCCCGACGGCCCGCTGGTGCTGATCGCTGCCGGTACCGGCATGGGGCAGATGCACAGCCTGGTCGAGCACTGCCGCGCCCGGGGCTTCAAGCACCCGGTGCACCTGTACTGGGGCGTGCGCCGGCCCGAGGACTTCTACGAGATCGAGCACTGGGACGAGTGGGAGCGCCTGCCCAACCTGTTCCTGCACAAGGTGGTCAGCGACCTGTGTGGCTGGGAAGGGCGCTGCGGGCTGTTGCACGAGGCGGTGTGCGAGGACATCGGCGACCTGAACCAGGTGCACGTCTATGCCAGCGGCTCGCCGAACATGGTCTATGCCACTCTTGATGCGTTGGTGGAGGCCGGCATGGATGCCCACCGCATGCGTGCCGACGTGTTCGCCTACGCGCCGCGGGGTTGAAACAACACGGCACGCTGCAAGGGCGTGCCGGGTTTAATAACCAAGTATTTTCCATTTGATTATATGGTGGAGATTGTTGCCGGTGCGGGTAACAAGTTTCGCTATACTCGGATTATTAGTTTCCGTTCAGCGGAAGGTTGAATGAAATTGTGTCTTCCGGCTTGAGTCGCAAGTGTCTTATCCCTTACGTTAAGCGCCAGGGCCTTCGCGGGTAAACCCGCTCCCACAAGCCCTGAACACCTCCTGTGGGAGCGGGTTTACCCGCGAAGGCGTAGGTCAGGCTCTGCATCAATAGCAGTGGAATACGCAACTTTGTAGTTCACAGGAAATAATGGCGGCAGCTCATGTCGACACTTGAAAGTTCATCCTGGCAAATAGCCTATCCGCCGTCGCTCGACTTCGGACAACAGTTGACCCGTGAACAACTGCAGCACTCGATGCAGGAAACCATGTCCCAGCACGAAGGTGGCCCGGTCTGGCTATTTGCCTACGGCTCGCTGATCTGGCGCCCCGAATGCAACTCGGTCGAGCGCCAGCGGGCGCGAGTGCATGGCTACCATCGCGGCCTGTACCTGTGGTCCCACGAGCACCGCGGCACTCCGGAATGTCCGGGCCTGGTGTTCGGCCTGGACCGTGGGGGCTCCTGCAGCGGTTTCGCCTACCGTCTGGATGAAAGCAACCTTGACGATTCGCTGATGGCCCTGTGGATGCGCGAAATGCCGTTTCCGGCCTATCGCCCGCACTGGCTCAGCTGCCGTCTGGGCGACGGCAGCAAGGTCCAGGCCCTGGGTTTTGTGCTGGAACGGCACTTGCCATGCTACGCGGGCAACCTCCCGGACACCCTGCTCAGCCAGATCCTCGCCAGCGCCAAGGGGCGCTACGGCACCACGCGCGATTACGTGGAGCAGACCCTCAACGCCCTGCGCAGCCACCAGATGCCCGATCGCAACCTGGAAGCCCGCTTCAGGCGTTGTCACAACCTGCGCGAGGTGTGAGCCCCGCGCATCGGGCTCATTCCTGGCCGGCGGCGGTACCGAGGAACTTGCGCAGGAACTGGCGGGTGCGCTCTTGCTTCGGGTTGGCGAACAGTGCCTTGGCCTCGCCCTGCTCGACGATCACACCCTTGTCGAAGAAGATCACCCGGTTGGCGACATCGCGGGCGAAGCTCATTTCGTGGGTGACGATGATCATGGTGCGCTTTTCCTCGGCCAGGCCGCGGATGGTCTCCAGCACCTCGCCCACCAGCTCCGGGTCGAGCGCCGAGGTGGGTTCGTCGAACAGGATCACCTCAGGTTCCATGGCCAGGGCGCGGGCGATGGCCACCCGCTGCTGCTGGCCGCCGGACAGGCGACGCGGGTAGGCGTCTTCCTTGCCCGCCAGGCCGACCTTGGCCAGCAGGCGCCTGGCCAGCTCGATGGCCTTGTCGCGGGGCGTCTTCTTGACGATCACCGGCCCTTCGATGACGTTCTCCAGGGCGGTGCGGTGGGGGAACAGGTTGAAGTTCTGGAACACGAAACCGGCCTGCTGGCGCAGGCGGCGGATCGCACCTTGCTGGCCGCCCAACGGGCGATTGGCGTCGATGCTGATGTCGCCGATCTGGATGCGCCCGGCATCGGGGGTTTCCAGCAGGTTCAGGCAACGCAGGAAGGTGGTCTTGCCCGAGCCGCTGGGGCCGATGATGGCCACCACCTCGCCGGGCTGTACGGTCAGGTCGATGCCGTTGAGCACGGTATGGCCCTTGAACTGCTTGGTCAGGCCTTGTACTACGATCATCTCAGTGCTCCTGGTCGTGCTGGTTGACCCGCGCTTCCATGCGGTTCTGGAAGTGCGCCAGGATGCTGCAGAGGATCCAGTAGACCACCGCGACAGCCAGGTACATGGTAAAGACCTCGAAGGTCCGGGCGGTGATCAGCTGTGCCTGGCGGAACAGCTCGGGCACCTGGATGGTCGCCGCCAGGGCGGTGTCCTTGACCAGCGAGATGAAGCTGTTGCCCAGTGGCGGCAGGGCGGTGCGCAGGGCCTGCGGCAGGATCGCCCGGCGCATGGCCTGGGTGCGGGTCATGCCGATGCTGGCCGCCGCTTCCCACTGGCCACGGTCGATCGAGGAGATCGCCGCGCGGAGGATCTCGCAGATGTACGCCGCCATGTTCAGCGACAGGCCGATCAGCGACGCCGGGATCGGGTCGAGCTCGATGCCGATCTGCGGCAGGCCGAAATAGATCACGAACAGCTGCACCAGCAGCGGCGTGCCGCGGAAGAACGACACGTAGATGCGGGCGATCCAGTCCAGCGGCAGGATCTTCGACAGGCGCATCAGCGCCAGGGCGAAGCCCAGCACCAGGCCGAAGAACATGCCGCCGACACTGAGCAGCACGGTATAGCCCGCGCCCTTGAGCAGGAAGGGCGCGGAATCGACAACGAGTTGCAGGCTTTCAGCGATCATTTGGTGACATCGGCACCAAAGTATTTCTCGGACAGCTTGGCCAGCGTGCCGTCGGCCTTGAGCTTGTCGATGGCCTTGTTCAGCGCTGCGAGCAGTTCAGGCTCGCCCTTGCGCAGGGCCACGCCACTTTCAAGGCGCGAGAACGGGGTGCCGGCAAGTTCGGTGTCCTTGGCTTTCTGCGCGTATTCCAGCGCGGCCAGGCGGTCGATCAGGATGGCGTCGATGCGGCCGTTGCGCAGGTCGGCGAACTTGGTCGGATCGTCTTCATAGGTGCGCACTTCGGCTTTTGGTACATCCTGCTTGACCCATTGCTCGTAGTTGGTGCCCAGGCCCACGCCGACTTTCTTGCCTGCCAGGTCTTGCGCGGTCTTGATGTTCAGCTGCTCGGCCTTCTTCTTCAGGACCAGTGCCTGGATGCCGGAGATGGTGTAGGGCTCGGAGAAGTCATACTTCTTCTTGCGCTCTTCGGAGATGGTCACCTGGTTGATCACCACGTCCAGGCGCTTCGATTCCAGGGCGGCGAGGATACCGTCCCACTTGGTCGGCTGGACCTTGGCCTTGACCCCCAGCTCCTTGGCCAGCAGTTCGGACAGCTCGACTTCGAAGCCGGTCAGCTTGCCGTTCTCGTCCTGGAAGCTGAACGGTGGGTAGGTGCCTTCCAGGCCGACGTTGATCACGCCCTTCTCCTGGATGGTCTCCAACTGCTCGCCGGCGAAGGCCTGTCCGAGCAGGCCGGCGCCGAGCAGGAGCGCCAGGCTGGCGTTGAGAAGGGGTTTGGCGAATTTGGTCATGGCAGGCCCCGCGCTTGTTGTGGAAGTAGTGAGGTGGCGACTATAGAGGTGGGCTTCATAGGTCGGGAAATAATAAAAAATCAGGTTGTTATTCCCGTTTCTGCATTTCGCAGTCGCTTATGCCCGACTTAGCTCAGGATGGAATAAAGCGTTGTTTTTTCCAAGAGGCAGATTTGACGTATCGTTGATCGCATCCATCCAATGCTGGCCTCTTCGCGGGTAAACCCGCTCCCACAGGTACAGCGCAAGCCTCAAGGGCAATACGGTCCCTGTGGGAGCGGGTTTACCCGCGAAGGGGCCCTACCCGGCGATAAAAACAGTTGGCCTATCCGGCAGGAGAAACACCGTGAGCGAACAACCATCAACCGGGCACTGGCAACTGCAAGGCATCGTCAGTGGCCTGCGCAGCGCCCGTGAGCAGTGGCGCAGCAACAACGGCCGCAGCAGCGGCGAGCAGGGCGGGCGCGAGCTGCCATCGCGCGAGGCGCTGCACCAGATTCTCGAGCAGCTGTGCGGCGCGCTGTTCCCCATGCGCCTGGGCCCGGTGGACCTGCGTGAAGAGAGCGAAGATTTCTACGTCGGCCACACCCTCGACGCCGCGCTCACCGCGCTGCTGGCCCAGGCCCGCCTTGAGCTGCGCTATGCGGCGCGCCATGGCAAGACCGATGTGGTCGATGTCGATGCCCACGCCCTGCGCCTGATCCAGGACTTCGCCGCAGCCCTGCCGGCCCTGCGCGTGCTGCTGGACACCGACGTGCTCGCCGCCTTCCACGGCGACCCGGCGGCGCGTAGCGTCGACGAGGTGCTGCTGTGCTACCCGGGCATCCTGGCGATCATCCACCACCGCCTGGCCCACCACCTGTACCAGGCCGGCCTGCCGCTGCTGGCGCGGATCAGCTCGGAGCTGGCGCACTCGGCCACCGGCATCGACATCCACCCCGGCGCGCAGATCGGCCCGAGCTTCTTCATCGACCACGGCACCGGCGTGGTGATCGGCGAGACCGCGATCATCGGCGAGCGGGTGCGTATCTACCAGGCCGTGACCCTGGGCGCCAAGCGCTTCCCCAGCGACGAGTCGGGCACCCTGCACAAGGGCCTGGCACGCCACCCGATCGTCGAGGACGACGTCGTCATCTACGCGGGCGCTACCATCCTCGGGCGGATCACCATCGGCAAGGGCTCGACCATCGGCGGCAACGTCTGGCTGACTCGCAGCGTGCCGGCTGACAGCAATATTACCCAGGCTAACCTGCAGTTGGATTGCCAGGACAAGGGCTGAGCCTGCCCCGGCCTTTTCGCGGGTAAACCCGCTCCCACAGGTACGGCGCTGAACTGACTGACAGCGCGACCCTGTGGGAGCGGGTTTACCCGCGAAGGGTCCGCCGCCGATGCCCCGTCCAGCGTCATCGGGTCGCATTGAAACTCGATCCATGTTTAACTTGAACGCTTGTTCAACGAAAAACGCTGGTCCATTGCCGGTGTTCAAAAGGAGGAATCGCCTTTGCTGAACCCGTTCAATCCGAGCCTCACGTCCTTCGACGAGGTGCCCGTTCAATGAGTGCACCGACCCCCGACCTTGCCCACGGCAAGATCCGCATGAACCCCCCCGTGTTCTACTTCGCGGCAAGCTTCATCCTCCTATTCGGCCTGATCGTCATCGCCCAGCCCCAGGCCGCCGGCGACTGGTTGCTGGCGGCGCAGAACTGGGCGGCCAACACCGTCGGCTGGTACTACATGCTGGCCATGACCCTGTACCTGGTCTTCGTGGTGGTCACCGCCTTGTCCGGCTACGGCAAGATCAAGCTAGGCGCCGACCACGACGAACCCGAGTTCAGCTACCTGTCCTGGGCCGGCATGCTGTTCGCCGCCGGCATCAGCATCACCCTGTTCTTCTTCTGCGTCTCCGAGCCGCTGACCCATATGCTCCAGCCGCCGCAGGGCGAGGCGGGCACGGCCGAGGCCGGGCGCCAGGCGATGCAGATCCTGTTCTTGCACTGGGGCTTGCACGGCTGGGGCGTGTTCGCCTTCGTCGGCATGGCGCTGGCCTACTTCGCCTACCGGCACAACCTGCCGCTGGCCCTGCGCTCGGCGCTGTACCCGCTGATCGGCAAGCGTATCAACGGCCCGATCGGCTATGCAGTGGACGGCTTCGGCATCATCGCCACGGTGTTCGGCCTGGGCGCTGACATGGGCTTTGGCGTGCTGCACCTGAACGCCGGCCTCGACTACCTGTTCGGCATCAGCCACAGCCAGTGGGTGCAGGTGATCCTCATCACCCTGATGATGGGCGCGGCGGTGGCCGTGGCGGTCGCCGGGGTGGAGAAGGGCGTGCGGGTGATGAGCGACATCAACCTGTTCCTGGCCTGTGCGCTGCTGCTGTTCGTGCTGTTCGCCGGGCCCACCCAGCACCTGTTCAACACCTTGATCCAGAACCTGGGCGACTATCTGGGCGCCTTGCCGCGCAAGAGCTTCGATGTGTACGCCTACGGTGAACAGCGCGACTGGCTGGGTGGTTGGACGGTGTTCTACTGGGCCTGGTGGATTGCCTGGGCGCCGTTCGTGGGCCTGTTCATCGCCCGCATCTCCCGGGGCCGGACCATCCGCGAGTTCGTCTTCGGCGTGTTGCTGATCCCGCTGGGCTTCACCCTGGCGTGGATGTCGATCTTCGGCAACAGCGCCCTGGACCAGGTGATCAACCACGGCATGACCGCCCTCGGCCAGTCGGCCATCGACAACCCGTCGATGAGCTTGTACCTGCTGCTGGAAACCTACCCATGGAGCAAGACGGTGATCGCCGTGACGGTGTTCATCAGCTTCGTGTTCTTCGTCACCTCGGCCGACTCCGGCACGGTGGTGCTGTCGACGCTGTCGGCCAAGGGCGGCGGCGCCGACGAGGATGGCCCGAACTGGCTGCGCATCTTCTGGGGCGCGATGACCGCGCTGATCACCAGCGCGCTGCTGTTCGCCGGTAGCATCGATTCGCTGAAGTCGGCGGTGGTGCTGACCTCGCTGCCGTTCTCGCTGATCCTGCTGTGCATGATGTGGGGGCTGCACAAGGCCTTCTACCTGGAAAGCCAGCGACAGATCGCGCAGATGCACTCGCTGGCACCGTTCGCCCAGTCCCGCCGTGGGCGGGGCGGCTGGCGCCAACGCCTGAGCCAGGCCGTGCACTTCCCGTCGCGGGACGAGGTGTATCGCTTCATGGACGACGTGGTGCGCCCGGCGATTGCCGAGGTGCGCGAGGTGTTCGAGCAGAAGGGGCTGGTGCTGATTACCCAGGACGACCCGAGCCACGACAACGTCAGCCTGAAGATCGGCCATGGCGAGGAGCAGCCGTTCATCTACCAGGTGCAGATGCGTGGCTACTTCACGCCGTCGTTCGCGCTGGGTGGGCTGGGGACGCAGGAGTTGAAGAATCGCCGGTACTACCGGGCGGAGGTGCACTTGAGCGAAGGCAGCCAGAACTATGATCTGGTGGGCTACAGCAAGGAGCAGATCATCAACGACATCCTCGACCAGTACGAGCGGCACATGCAGTACCTGCATCTGGTCAGGTAAGCCTGTTCCGGCCTCTTCGCGGGACAAGCCCGCTCCTACAAGGGTTACGCGATCCCTGTAGGAGCGGGCTTGTCCCGCGAAGAGGCCCGCACAGGAAACCTCAGAACGGCGCATCCCCCAGAATGGTCGCCCGATGCATCACCCGCCGGTTCGGCCGGTAGTCATCCACCGCAAAGTGCTGGGTCACGCGGTTGTCCCAGAACGCCACGTCGTTTTCCTGCCAACGCCAGCGAATGCTGAACTCCGGCCGCGTCGCATGGGCGAACAGCAGCTTGAGCAGCGCCTCGCTCTCCTGCTCGTTCAGTTCGTTGATCCGTGTGGTGAACCCTTCATTGACGAACAGCGCCTTGCGCCCGCTCACCGGGTGGGTGCGTACCACCGGGTGCGACAGCGGCGGGTTGTTGCGCCGGGTGGCTTCCCAGCGCGCCAGGTCCTCTGGGGTGGTGCCGAAGCGCTCCAGCGGGAACGACTTGGTGAAGTCGTGGGTGGCGGTCAGGCCGTCGAGCATCGTGCGCAGCGGCGCCGACAGCGCCTCGAACGCGGCGATCCCGCTGGCCCACAGGGTGTCACCACCGAAGGCCGGCAACTGCTTGGCACTGAGCACCGCGCCCAGCGCCGGGGTCGGCAGGAAGGTCACGTCGGTGTGCCAGACGGCGTTGTCGCGCACATCGGTGACCGCGGTGTCGAGGATCAACACCTGCGGCGTCTGCGGCACATTGGGGTAGATCGGGTGGATGTGCAGGTCGCCGAAGCGGGCGGCGAAGCGGGCCTGCTGCTCGGGGGTGATCGGCTGGTCGCGGAAGAACAGTACCTGGTGTTCGAGCAGTGCCTGCTCGATGGCGTCACGCTGTTCGAGGGTGATATCGCGGCTGATGTCCACGCCGCTGATCTGCGCGCCAAGGGCCGGGCTCAAGGGGGTAACGGTCAGGCTCATGTCTTTTCTCGTTCCAGGTGCCGGGTTGCCGGCGTGGTCATTCGTTGCTCAATGGCTCTGGCCATGCCAGGGCACCAGCTTGCGCTGCAGGGCGCGCAGGCCCATCTCAAGGGCGAAGGCGATCAGGGCGATCAGCAGGATCCCCAGCACCACCACGTCGGTGACCAGGAACTGCGCCGCCGACTGCACCATGAAGCCCAGGCCGCTGGTGGCGGCGATCAGCTCGGCGGCGACCAGGGTCGACCAGCCCACGCCAAGGCCGATGCGGATGCCGGTGAGGATGTCGGGCAGGGCGCTGGGCAGGATCACATGGCGGATGAGTTGCGCCCGGGTGGCTCCCAGCGATTGCGCGGCGCGCAGCTTGGCCGGGTCGACGGTGCGCACGCCGGTGGCGGTGGCGATGGCGATCGGGGCGAAGATCGCCAGGTAGATCAGCAGCACCTTCGACAGCTCACCGATACCGCACCAGATGACGATCAACGGCAGGTAGGCCAGTGGCGGGATCGGCCGGTAGAACTCGATCAGCGGGTCGAGGATGCCGCGGGCCACGCGGTTGTAGCCGATGGCCAGGCCGACCGGGATGGCGGTCAGGGTCGCCGCTGCCAGCGCCAGGCCGATACGGCCCAGGCTCGCGCCCAGGTGTTGCCACAGGCTGGCGTCCATGTAGCCCTGGGTGAGCAGGGTCCAGCCCTTGGCCAGGATGTCGGCGGGCGAGGGCAGGAACAGGGGTTCGATCCAGCCGGCGGCGGTTACCAGCCACCACGCCAGCAGCAGTGCGGCCAGGGTGAGGGCGCTGATCCAGCGGGTCGACAAGGGCTTGCGGGTTTTCACGACAGGAGGCGTGCGTTGTGCCTGCTTGGTAGCGGCCGGCAATTCGATACTGCTCATGCGGACTCCTGACGTTGCGAGAACACCCGCGCCAGCACGTGCTCGCGGGTTTCGATGAAACGGGGATCGGACTTGATCGCCCGGGCCGACTCGCCAGCGGCGTAGCGCTGGCCGAAGTCCAGCTGCAGGCGTTCGACCACGCGCCCCGGATTGGGCGCCAGCAGCACCAGCTCGGTGGCGAGGAACACGGCTTCCTCGATGTCGTGGGTGATCAGGAACACCGGCTTGGCGGTGCGCTGCCAGACCTGCAACAGCAGCTCCTGCATCTGTTCGCGGGTAAAGGCGTCGAGGGCGCCGAACGGCTCGTCCATCAACAGCACCCGTGGGTCGGCGGCCAGCGCCCGGGCCAGGCCCACGCGCTGTTTCTGCCCGCCGGACAATTGCCAGATGCGCCGCTCGCCGAAGCCGGCCAGGTCGACCAGCGCCAGCATTTCGCGGGCCTTGGCTTCACGCTGCGCACGGGGCACGCCGGCCAGCTCGAGGCCGAAGGCGACGTTGCCGAGCACGTCCTGCCAGGGCAGCAGGGCATCGTCCTGGAACACCACGCCGCGCTCGGCACCAGGGCCTTGCACCGGCGCGCCGTCGAGGCTGATGCGCCCGCCGCTGGGGGCGACGAAGCCGGCGATCAGGTTGAGCAACGAGGTCTTGCCGCTGCCGGACGGCCCGAGGGCCACCAGCAGCTGGCGCGGGCCCAGGCTAAGGTTGATGTCGGCCAGCACCGGGGTAGCGGCGCCGGGGTACTGTGCGCTGATGCGCTCCAGTTCGAGCAAGGCCATGACGGGCTCCGGATCAGTTGGGCAGGTACTGGGCGCTGACGTAGGGCGAGTAGTCGGGCAGCACGGCGTCGACCTTGCCTTGTTGCTTGAGGAAGGTGGCGGTGTCGGTCAGCGCCTGGGTGGTCGGTGCGCCCAGTGCGCTGGCCTGGTCGGCGGCCAGCGGATAGACGTTGCCCTGCAGCAGCACCGGGATATCGGCAGGCTTGGCGCCGGACAGCTTGACCAGCTTGGCGACGTTGTCCTTGTCGGCCAGCCAGGCTTTCGGGTCCTTGCGGTAGTCGGCGTAGGCGTCGAGGGTGACCTTGGCGAACGACTTGACGATTTCCGGGTGCTTGGCGGAGAAGTCCTTGCGCACGATCCAGGCATCGAAGGTCGGCGCGCCTTTCTCGGCCAGCTCGCCCGAGGTGATCAGCACCTTGCCGTTCTCCTTGGCCACGCCCAGGGCCGGGTCCCAGACGTAGGTGGCGTCGATGTCGCCGCGTTTCCAGGCAGCGATGATCGCCGGCGGCGCGAGGTTGAGGATCTGCACCTTCGACGGGTCGATGTTCCAGCTCTTCAATGCGGCCAGCAGGCTGTAATGGCCGGTGGAAACGAACGGCACGGCGACTTTCTTGCCCACCAGGTCCTGCGGGGTCTTGATGCTGTCGCGGGCGACCAGGGCCTCACCGGCACCGATCTGGGTGGCGATCAGGAAGGTCTCGACCGGCAGCTTTCGGGTGGCCGCGGCGGCCAGCGGGCTGGAGCCGAGGTAGCCGATCTGCACATCGCCCGAGGCGACGGCGGTGATCACATCGGCGCCATTGTCGAACTTGCGCCAGTCGATGCTGGCCTTGCTGTCCTTTTCATAGGTGCCATCGACCTGGGCCACCTTGGCCGGGTCTACGGTGGTCTGGTAGGCGACGGTCAGGTCGGCGGCCTGGGCCAGCCAGCTGGCACTGGCGAGGGTCAGGGCGGCGAACAGGCGCAGCGGAGCATGCGGGATCATGGTTGAACCTCTCGTCAGGCATTCTGGGGTGGATGGCGAGAAGACTAGATGATCTAAGAAACAGTAAATAAATAACTTTTTGGACTTAGCTTAAAAGCCAAACGCTCTGACCCCCGTGTCGGTGTAGGGGCCATTTTCATCGCAGGACAAGGTCGCTTCCACAATCGGGGGCGAAGCTGGCGGAATCGCTCAAGACGGCTAGTCTTGTTCGGTTCCTGCGGGGGGACCGCTGGTCGACAGCTCGGCAAACGTTTGCACATAACCTAAAGGTATGATTGACGGCGTCGATACAACGTTTTGCAGGAATGGTTCCGATGTTATTCCGTAAAAATCTTACAGATTCATAAAACGGTCATTTTGGATTTATAGGATTGTCATTATCCTGTAGCGCAGGTCGGCGGGTTAGACCAAAGTCGCAGATCGACCGTTAGCGATTGACTTGGCGGTCACGCATTGGTGCTAAATCGTCAATCCGGGTGAGTGGGGCAGCAGACTCCGCCGCTTGAGACGCACAAAAATTAGAACGTAGAGGAGCAAAACATGTACAAGTCCAGCCTGGCCCTGGCCGTGGCACTGGGGGTTCTCGCCCAACAAGCAGGCGCTGCAGGTTTCGTCGAGGACAGCAAGCTGTCCCTGAGCTCGCGCACCATGTACTTCAACAACGACAACCGTGAAGCGCCTGGTAGCAAGCCACGTCCTGACGTGCGTGAGTCCGGTCAAGGTTTCAAGCTTGACTACATCTCCGGCTTCACCGAAGGCACCGTTGGCTTTGGTGTGGACGCTCAAGCCCTGTGGGGTATTCACCTGGATGGCGGCAAGGGCTACCACCAGAACGGCAGCAGCTTCTTCCCTAGTGACTCCGACGGCTCTGCCGAGAAGCAGTGGGCACGTCTGGGCGCCAATGCAAAGGCTCGTTTCTCCAAGACCGAGGCGCACTTCGGTAGCGCACTGGCACCTAACCTGCCAATCCTCGTGTCCAACGATGGTCGTCTGCTGCCACAAACCTTTGAAGGTGGCACCATCTCTTCGAAAGAGATCGACAACCTGACCCTCAATGCCGGTCAGCTGACCCACGCTATGGGTCGTTCGTCGAGCAACCGCACTGGTCTGTCGGTGCAGGGCGCTACGCAGGAAAGCAACAAGTTCCGCTACGCCGGTGCTGACTGGAAGGTCACCAAGGACCTGACCCTGCAGTACTACTACTCGAACCTGGAAGACTTCTACAAGCAGCACTTCCTGGGCGCGACTCACGTGTTCCAGATCGCTGACGACCAGTCGTTCAAGACTGACCTGCGCTACTTCAAGAGCAGCAAGGACGGCAAGAACGGTGAAGCCGGTTACGAGTTCAAGAACAACAACGGCTACGCCAAGAACCCAGGCGAGGTCGACAACAAGACCTGGTCGGCCATGTTCACTTACACCCTCGGTGGCCATGCACTGATGCTGGGCCACCAGCAGGTCAGCGATGATGGTGGTTTCGTCTGGCTGAACCAAGGCAGCCTGGTCGACGAAGGTGCTGGCGGCGCAAGCTTCTATCTGTTCACCGACAGTATGATCAACCAGTTCGCCAAGGCCGGTGAAAACACCACCTTCGGTCAGTACTCCTACGACTTCGCTCGCCTGGGTGTGCCGGGCCTGAAAGCCTCCGTCGCCTACCTGCGCGGTGAAGATGGCCGTGCCACCAATGGCCATGGCACCTTCAGCGAATGGGAGCGTGACGCACGTGTTGATTACGTTCTGCAAAGCGGCGCCCTCAAAGGCCTGGGCTTCAGCCTGCGCCAGGGTGTCTACCGTGGTACTGGTTCGGGTTCCGCAGCCGACCAGGACCAGACTCGCTTCATCGTCAACTACACTTACGCCTTCATGTAAGTCGTAGCTGCACAAAGAAAGCCTCGCCTAGTGCGAGGCTTTTTTGTGTCTGCGAATCCGTATGCCTAATGGTTATAAATAAATCGATATTTATTCTTTTTATTTTTATTCGGAAGCAGGCACATTGAACCCACAAGGCCAGACACAGCACAGGAGCCGCTTCCATGAGCCTCAAACTCGGCGATATCGCCCCCGATTTCGAACAGGATTCCAGCGCCGGCAAGATCCGCTTCCACGAATGGCTGGGCGACAGCTGGGGCGTGCTGTTCTCCCACCCGGCAGACTTCACCCCGGTGTGCACCACCGAGCTGGGCCTGACCGCCAAGCTCAAGGAAGACTTCGCCAAGCGTGGCGTAAAAGCCATCGCCCTGTCGGTGGACCCGGTCGACTCGCACCACAAGTGGATCGATGACATCAACGAGACCCAGAACACCGTGGTCAACTTCCCGATCATCGCCGATGCCGACCGCAAGGTCTCCGACCTGTACGACCTGATCCACCCCAACGCCAGCGACACCCTGACCGTGCGCTCGCTGTTCGTCATCGACCCGAACAAGAAGGTGCGCCTGACCATCACCTATCCGGCCAGTACCGGGCGCAACTTCAACGAGATCCTGCGGGTGATCGACTCGCTGCAGCTGACCGACAACTACAAGGTCGCCACGCCAGGCAACTGGCAGGACGGCGACGAGGTAGTGATCGTGCCTTCGCTCAAGGACGAGGACGAAATCAAACGGCGCTTCCCGAAAGGGTACCGGGCGGTGAAACCCTATCTGCGACTGACCCCGCAACCGAATCGATGAGGTATTGCTCGTTGCATTGCTCTTAGCCAAGCAGGGATCTTCGGGCCGTTTCGACGGCCCTTTTTTATGTCTGACAGAAAGCTACGCATATCCCCTGTAGGAGCGGCCTTGTGTCGCGAAAGGGCCGCATAGCGGCCCCGGCATTTTCTGCACTTCTGCTGAGATCCTGGGGCCGCTGCGCGGCCCTTTCGCGACACAAGGCCGCTCCTACAGAGAAAATAACGTAATATCTCTAAACGGAATAAATAAATGAAAAAATATGATTTATAGATATATATGACGAACTGTTAATGTCACTTCCATCCAGCGGGGACAACCCCTCGCGGCCCTGCAATCGAATCGAAGGAAGCGCTTTCAATGCTGGTTGTTTCTGTCGGTGGTAGCCCCAGTCTTCGTTCACGCTCCGGCGTGCTGCTAGAACGCTCACGCGACTGGCTGCAGGAGCGCGGCGTCGAGGTGGTGACCTTCCAGGTGCGGGAATTCCCCGCCGAGGACCTGCTCCACGCGCGCTTCGACAGCCCGCAGGTGCGTCACTTCAATGAACTGGTGGCCCAGGCCGATGGCCTGGTGGTTGCCACCCCGGTGTACAAGGCGTCGTTCGCCGGCGCCCTGAAGACCTTGCTCGACCTGCTGCCCGAGCGTGCCCTGGAACACAAGGTGGTCCTGCCGATCGCCACCGGCGGCAGTATCGCCCACATGCTGGCCGTGGACTACGCCCTCAAGCCCGTGCTGTCGGCCCTCAAGGCGCAGGAGACCCTGCAGGGGATCTTCGCCGACGACAGCCAGGTCGCCTACGGCGAAGGCGCCAGGCCCGCGCAACTGGCCGCTGCCCTGGAGCAGCGCCTGCAGGATTCGCTGGAAACGTTCCACAGCGCCCTGGCGCGCCGGCCTCGGCCGGTGGTACCGGGCGAACTCAACGAACGCCTGATCAGCGCCCGTTGGAGCATCTGATCCCTCGCTACACCGCTTGACCGTTTTTCCCACCTTACTCGCCCGTCAACGAGGCAAGCAGGTGCTACCCGAACCCATTCGCACAGGAGAGCGCCATGCGCACAGTCTTCTTGCGTCGCGGTCTGGTCGCCCTGTTTGCGGCGGCTGTGTCCTTCGGCGCCATCACTCAAGCCCAGGCCGAGAGCCTGCGCATTGGTTACCAGAAATACGGCACCCTGGTGCTGCTCAAGGCCAAGGGCTCGCTGGAAAAGCGCCTGAAGGAGCAGGGCATCGACGTGCAATGGACCGAGTTCCCCGGCGGGCCGCAACTGCTCGAAGGCCTCAACGTCGGCTCGATCGATTTCGGCGTGACCGGCGAAACGCCGCCGGTGTTCGCCCAGGCCGCGGGTGCCGACCTGCTGTACGTCGCCTATGAGCCGCCAGCCCCCCACAGCGAGGCGATCCTGGTGCCGAAGGGGTCGACGATCCAGTCGGTGAAAGAGCTCAAGGGCAAGAAAGTGGCCCTCAACAAGGGCTCCAACGTGCACTACCTGCTGGTGCGCGCCCTTGAAGACGCCGGCCTCAAGTACACCGATATCCAGCCCGTCTACCTGCCACCGGCCGACGCCCGCGCCGCCTTCGAGCGCGGCAGCGTCGACGCCTGGGTGATCTGGGATCCGTACCAGGCCGCTGCCGAACAACAGCTGCAGGCACGCACCCTGCGTGACGGCAAGGACCTGGTCGACAACCACCAGTTCTACCTCGCCACCCGCAGCTATGCGACCCAGCACCCGGCGGTGATCAACACCCTGGTCGAGGAAGTGCGCGCCGTGGGCGAATGGTCCCGGGCCAACCCGCAGCAGGTCACCGACCAGGTCGCGCCACTGCTCGGCCTGCCCGCCGACATCACCCTGACCTCGGTCAAGCGCCAAGGCTACGGCGCCGCGCCGCTGACCCCGGAAGTGATCGCCGCGCAGCAGAAGATCGCCGATACCTTCCAGGCCCTGAAGCTGATTCCCAAGCCCTTGAGCATCAAGGACGTGATCTGGACACCCCCGGCCAAGGTCGCCAGCGCGCCTTGAACGATTCGCCTGCGCCGGGGCGCCGCTCCGGCATGAGCCACCCTTGAGGAGACAACTCCAATGAGCCTTAACATCTTCTGGTTCCTCCCCACCCACGGTGACGGCAAGTACCTGGGCACCAGCGAAGGCGCCCGCGCCGTCGACCACGGCTACCTGAGCCAGATCGCCCAGGCCGCCGACCGCCTGGGCTTCGGCGGCGTGCTGATCCCCACCGGACGTTCCTGCGAGGACTCCTGGCTGGTGGCGGCGTCGCTGATTCCGGTGACCGAGCGCCTGAAGTTCCTGGTGGCCCTGCGCCCGGGGATCATTTCGCCGACCGTGGCCGCGCGCCAGGCCGCCACCCTGGATCGCCTGTCCAACGGGCGTGCGCTGTTCAACCTGGTGACCGGCGGTGATCCTGACGAACTGGCCGGTGATGGCCTGCACCTGAACCATCAGGAACGCTACGAGGCGTCGGTGGAATTCACCCGTATCTGGCGCAAGGTGCTCGAAGGCGAAACCGTTGACTACGACGGCAAGCACATCCAGGTGAAAGGCGCCAAGCTGCTCTACCCGCCGATCCAGCAGCCGCGTCCGCCGCTGTACTTCGGTGGCTCCTCCGAGGCCGCACAGGACCTGGCCGCCGAGCAGGTCGAGCTGTACCTGACTTGGGGCGAGCCGCCGGCGGCCGTCGCCGAGAAGATCGCCCAGGTGCGCGAGAAGGCTGCCGCCCAAGGCCGTGAAGTGCGCTTCGGCATCCGCTTGCACGTGATCGTGCGGGAAACTAACGAGGAGGCCTGGGCCGCCGCCGACATGCTCATCTCGCACCTGGACGATGACACCATCGCCCGTGCCCAGGCTTCACTGGCGCGCTTCGACTCGGTCGGCCAGCAACGCATGGCCGCCCTGCATGGCGGCAAGCGCGACAAGCTGGAAGTGGCGCCGAACCTGTGGGCCGGTGTCGGCCTGGTGCGTGGCGGTGCCGGCACCGCGCTGGTGGGTGATGGCCCGACCGTCGCGGCGCGGGTCAAGGAATACGCTGATCTTGGCATCGACACGTTCATCTTCTCCGGTTATCCACACCTGGAAGAGTCGTACCGCGTCGCCGAGCTGCTGTTCCCGCACCTGGACGTGCAGCGCCCGGAACAACCGAAGACCGGTGGCTACGTGAGCCCGTTCGGTGAAATGGTCGCCAACGACATCCTGCCCAAGTCCGTGTCGCAGAGCTGAGGACCGGGGCCATGAGTCGAGCATCCCCAACCACCTGGTCCAAGCGCTTGGCGCCCTGGGCCCTGCCGGTCCTGCTGCTGGCGGTATGGCAGCTGGCGGTCAGCGCGGGCTGGCTGTCGACCCGCATCCTGCCCGCG
Source organism: Pseudomonas mosselii (assembly GCF_003205295.1). GTDB lineage: Bacteria > Pseudomonadota > Gammaproteobacteria > Pseudomonadales > Pseudomonadaceae > Aquipseudomonas > Aquipseudomonas mosselii_B. The sequence goes on along the minus strand of NZ_QJRP01000004.1, from coordinate 237,059 downwards.
CCGAGCGCAGTGGTCAGTGCCGGTGTCGAGCTGGTGCGCAGCGGCCAGCTCTGGACCCACCTGGCCATCAGCGGCTGGCGTGCCGGCCTGGGCTTCGTGATCGGCGGCAGCCTCGGCCTGTTGCTGGGCTTCATCACCGGCCTGTCGAACTGGGGCGAGCGCCTGCTCGACAGCTCGGTGCAGATGATCCGCAACGTGCCGCACCTGGCGCTGATCCCGCTGGTGATCCTGTGGTTCGGCATCGATGAGTCGGCAAAGATCTTCCTGGTGGCGCTGGGGACGCTGTTCCCCATCTACCTGAACACCTACCACGGGATCCGCAATGTCGATCCGGCGCTGGTGGAGATGGCGCGCAGCTACGGGCTGTCTGGCTTCGCGTTGTTCCGCCAGGTGATCCTGCCGGGAGCGCTGCCCTCGATCCTGGTCGGCGTGCGCTTCGCCCTGGGCTTCATGTGGCTGACGCTGATCGTCGCCGAGACCATCTCGGCCAACGCCGGCATCGGCTACCTGGCGATGAACGCCCGCGAGTTCCTGCAGACCGATGTTGTGGTGCTGGCCATCGTCCTGTACGCGGTGCTCGGCAAGCTGGCCGACCTGGCCGCCCGGGGCCTGGAGCGGGTGTGGCTGCGCTGGCACCCGGCGTACCAGGTGGCGAAGAAGGAGGGCGCATGATGACCGTGCTCAAGGAACAGCCGCCACGCCTGCTGCGTGGCATCCCCCTGGCGGCCCGGGACCTGCGTCGCACCTTCGGCCAGCGTGAAGTGCTGCGTGGCATCGACCTGCACATTCCGGCCGGCCAGTTCGTCGCCATCGTCGGTCGCAGTGGCTGCGGCAAGAGTACTTTGCTGCGCCTGCTGGCCGGGCTCGACCAACCCAGCGCCGGTCAACTGCTGGCGGGGGCCGCGCCGCTGGCCGAGGCCCGCGAGGATACCCGCCTGATGTTCCAGGATGCGCGCCTGCTGCCCTGGAAGAAGGTGATCGACAACGTGGGCCTGGGCTTGTCCGGCAACTGGCGGCCCCGCGCCCTGGAGGCATTGGAGGCGGTCGGCCTGGTCGATCGCGCCAACGAATGGCCGGCGGCGTTGTCCGGTGGCCAGAAACAGCGGGTGGCCCTGGCCCGGGCGCTGATCCACCAGCCGCGCCTGCTGCTGCTGGACGAGCCATTGGGCGCGCTGGATGCCCTGACCCGCATCGAAATGCAGCAACTGATCGAGCGCCTGTGGCGCCAGCACGGCTTCACCGTGTTGCTGGTCACCCACGACGTCAGCGAAGCCGTCGCCGTGGCCGACCGGGTGATCCTGATCGAAGACGGCGCCGTCGGCCTGGACCTGGTCGTCGACCTGCCACGGCCACGGGTGCGGGGTTCGCACCGCCTGGCGGCGCTGGAAAGCGAAGTGCTCAACCGTGTTCTGTCCGTCCCGGGCACGCCGCCGGATCCGGAACCTGTAGCCCCCTTGCCCACGCAGTTGCGTTGGGCTCATTGAATCCTCGAAGCCGCAAAAAGGAATGACGCCATGACCATCAAAGCCATCAACGTTCGCAACCAGTTCAAAGGCACCGTGAAGGAAATCCTCGAAGGCCCGGTACTGTCGGAAATCGACGTGCAGACCGCCTCCGGTATCGTCACTTCGGTGATCACCACCCGTTCCGTAAAGGAGCTGGAATTGCAGGTCGGCAGTGAGGTGATCGCCTTCGTGAAATCGACCGAGGTGTCCATCGCCAAGTTGTGATGGTATCGGGGGGCGCTTTGCGCCCCAATCGCGACACAAGGCCGCTCCCACGGAAGTCGCGTTCTCCTGTGGGAGCAGCCTTGTGTCGCGATTGGGCCGCGCAGCGGCCCCAAGGATCTCAAACTGTACGCTTGGCCAGATAAGGCGGCAGATACAGCCCCAGATACGCCTCGAACACCCGCATCCCTTCTTCCGCCATGCGCGGCGTGATCGCTTCATGCAACTGCATCGAGCGGGCATACACCCGGTCGCTCAGTTCCATCGCCAACGCGAACACATCCACATCCCGAGGCATCGCCGGCAGCTGGAAATGCCGATCGAACAGCCTGTGCATCAGCTCGCCCAGCTCCAGGTCGTGCTGACGGTCGGCCTGCACTACTTCGCTCAGCCCATGCTGGGCCAGGATCAACTGCCGCGCCGCGGCATCTTCGGTGTAGATGTCGAGCATGCGCTGCTCGATCAGCCGCGACAGTTGCGGCCAGGTACTGAATGCGGTGCTGTCGATGGGCGCGTTCAGGGCCTCGCGAAAAGCCCGATGCACATCGGCGGTCAGCGCCTCCAGCAAGGCCGGCACGCTGGCGAAGAAGTGATACACCGACGACGGCGGAATCTGCGCCCGTTCGGCCACGCTGTAGATCGACAGCGCCGCCACCCCTTGCCCGGCCAGCAGCTCGCGGGCCGCGGCCAGGATCGCTTCGATCCTGGCCTGGCTGCTGGCGCGTGGCTTGCGCGCAGAGGCGGGGCGGGTCATCAGTTGCTGATCGCCAGGATGCTGGCCTGGTAGGCACCGACGAACAGGTCGAAGTCACCCACTTCCTGCTGCTCCAGGCGCGACTGCTCGGCCAGGGATTCGCGGGCGAGGGTCTCGAAGGCCTGCTGGCGCTCGGCGGGCAGCGATTGCTCGCGGAAGTTCTCGGCGTGCAGGCGGCTCTGGCGCAGGGAGAACTGGACGAAGCTTTCGTCGTGCTCGGTCATGCGCGCCAGCACCTGGGCCGATGGCGTCAGCTCAGGGTCGTCGACCTTGGCCTGCTGCGCTTCCAGGGCCTTGGCGTGCTCGTTGCCGCCCTGGGCACGGTCGAGCAGCCCGGCCAGCTGGCCGATCTGCCCGATCAGTTCGCTTGCCCACTCCTTCAGCGCGACCGGCTGACCATCACGGCGCAGTTCCAGGCCTGGGCGACGGCCCTCCTTGACCACGGTGAGGAAGTTGTCGGTGCATTGGCCGCACTCGCCGTTGTCTAGCTGCGGGCTTTCTTCCAGGGCGCAGAACAGCAGGAATGCGTCGAGGAAGCGCGCCTCGGTCAGGTCGATACCCACCGGCAGGAACGGGTTGATATCCAGGCAGCGCACTTCCACGTACTGCACGCCACGTGAGGTCAGGGCCTGGATCGGCCGCTCGCCGGTGTAGGTGACGCGCTTGGGGCGGATGTTCGAGTAGTACTCGTTCTCGATCTGCAGGATGTTGGTGTTCAGCTGCACCCACTCGCCATCCTTGTGCGTGCCAACCTCGACATAGGGCGGGTAGGGCGTGCCGACGGCCTTGCGCAGGCTGTCGGTGTAGCTGGCCAGGTTGTTGTAGCAGGGCGTCAGGCCTGCCTGGGCGTTGCTCTGGTAGCCCAGGTCGCTCATGCGCAAGCTGGTGGCGTAGGGCAGGTAGAGGGTATCGGCATCCAGCTCTTCGAGCTGGTGCGGGCGGCCGCGCAGGAAGCCTTTGTCCAGAGCCGGGGACGCGCCGAACAGGTACATCAGCAGCCAGCTGTAGCGGCGGAAGTTGCGGATCAGCGCGATATAGGCCGAGGACTGGTAGTCGCGGTCGTCCTGCTCGCCGCCTTCGGCATCGCGCAGCAACGGCCACAGCGCTTCGGGCAGGGAGAAGTTGTAGTGGATGCCGGCGATGCACTGCATGGTACGGCCGTAACGCAGGGCCAGGCCCTTGCGATAGACGTGCTTGAGCTTGCCGATGTTCGAGCTGCCGTATTCGGCGATCGGGATGTCTTCCTCGGCCGGCAGCGCGCAGGGCATCGACGGGCTCCACAGGTATTCGTCGCCCAGCTTGGTGTAGACGAAACGGTGGATCTGGTCGAGGCTCTCGAGCACCTTGGCCGGGTCGGCCAGGGCCGGGGTGATGAACTCCAGCAGCGACTCGGAATAGTCGGTGGTGATCTGCTCGTTGGTCAGCGCCGAACCCAGGGCCTCGGGGTGCGGGGTCTGGGCCAGGCGACCGTCGTGGGTCACCCGCAGGCATTCGCGCTCAATGCCGTGCAGGCACTGCTTGAGCAGGTCGATATTGTCGCCGAGCAGGCTCAGGCGGCGGTTGAGGAGGTCGCTCAAGATGGATTCCTTCACGCGTCAGTCGCCCCAATATGGGGGTAGGGATGACGGTCTACAAGGGTAGTTGGGAAAGGAACTGGCGTTGTCGCCTGGTTTACGCGGTTCCGTCGCTGGCCTGTATGCGTCTGATCGCGGGACAAGCCCGCTCCCACAAAGCCTGTGAGCATTCGTGGGAGCGGGCTTGTCCCGCGATCAGGTGTACAGCAATACGCCGAAAATACCGCAGATGGGGGCCTGTCAGCTAGAGAACCGCGAAGGTTCCCTGGGCCTTGGCCACCAGCTTGTCGTCCTGAAGCACGTCGGCGTCGACCACCAGCGTGCGCCGCCCGGCGTGCAGCACCCGGGCGGTGCACAGCACCTCACCCTCGCTGACGGCGCGCATGTAGTTGATCTTGCACTCGATGGTCACGCTCTGCTGGTCGAAGCCATGGCTGGCCGAGCAGGCCAGGCCCATGGCGATGTCCACCAGGCTGAAGATCGCCCCGCCGTGCAGCTTCTGGCCACGATTGCGCAGGTGCGGCTCGAGCGCCAGGGCCACCTCGGCGACGCCTGTGTCCAGGCGTTGCAGGCGGCAGCCCAGCAACTGGCTGAAGGCGCTCTCGACGTACGCTTTCGGTACGTCCATCACTTCTTCTTCAGTTGCTTGGCGTTGGCGAACAGCGACGCCATGGCGTTATTGGCCGGTGCGGCGGCGGTGGTCTCGCGCTGGCGCGGTGCCTGTTGTTGGCGGTTGCCGCCGTTGCCACGGTTGCCACCGCGGTTGCCCTCGACCTTCTCGCCCGGGGTGTCGCTCATGCGCATGGACAGGCCGACGCGCTTGCGCGGGATGTCCACTTCCATGACCTTGACCTTGACCACGTCGCCGGCCTTGACCGCTTCACGCGGGTCCTTGACGAACTTCTCGGACAGCGCCGAGATGTGCACCAGGCCGTCCTGGTGCACGCCGATATCGACGAAGGCGCCGAAGTTGGTGACGTTGGTCACCACGCCTTCGAGGATCATCCCCGGCTCCAGGTCCTTGAGGTCCTCGACGCCGTCCTGGAAGGTGGCGGTCTTGAACTCCGGGCGCGGGTCCCGGCCCGGCTTGTCCAGCTCCTGGAGGATGTCGGTGACGGTTGGCAGACCGAAGCTTTCGTCAGTGAACTTCTTCGGATCCAGACGCTTGAGGAAACCGCTGTCGCCGATCAGCGAGCGGATATCGCGGTCGGTGTCGGCGGCGATGCGTTGCACCAGCGGGTAGGCTTCCGGGTGCACCGCCGAGGCGTCCAGCGGGTTGTCACCGTTCATCACGCGCAGGAAGCCGGCGGCCTGTTCGAAGGTCTTCTCGCCCAGGCGGCTGACTTTCTTCAGCGCGGCGCGGGTGGCGAACGGGCCGTTGGCGTCGCGGTGGGCGACGATGTTCTGCGCCAGGGTCGCGTTGAGGCCGGAGATGCGCGTCAGCAGGGCCACGGAAGCGGTGTTGACGTCGACGCCTACGGCGTTCACGCAGTCCTCGACCACGGCGTCCAGGCCGCGGGCCAGCTTCACCTGCGACACGTCGTGCTGGTACTGGCCGACACCGATGGATTTCGGGTCGATCTTCACCAGTTCGGCCAGCGGGTCCTGCAGGCGGCGGGCGATGGACACGGCGCCACGGATCGACACATCCAGGTCCGGGAACTCGCGGGCAGCCAGCTCGGAAGCCGAGTACACCGAGGCGCCGGCCTCGGAGACCATGATCTTGGTGATCTTCAGGGCCGGGTACTTCTTGACCAGCTCGGCCACCAGCTTGTCGCTTTCGCGGCTGGCGGTGCCGTTGCCGATGGCGATCAGCTCGACCGAGTGCTTGGCGCACAGCGCGGCCATGATGGAAATGGTGCGGTCCCAGTCGTTCTTCGGCGCGTGCGGGTAGACCGTGGTGTGGTCGAGTAGCTTGCCGGTGGCGTCGACCACGGCGATCTTGCAGCCGGTGCGCAGGCCCGGGTCGAAGCCAAGCGTTGCGCGCGGACCGGCCGGGGCGGCCAGCAGCAGGTCGTGCAGGTTGTGGGCGAAGACGTTGATCGCCTCGCCTTCGGCGTTGTCGCGCAGCTCGCCGAACAGGTCGGTTTCCAGGTGGGTGTACAGCTTGACCTTCCAGGTCCAGCGCACCACCTCGCCCAGCCACTTGTCGGCCGGGCGGTTGCGGTTCTCGATGCCGACCTGCTGGCCGATCATCAGCTCGCACGGGTGCAGGGTGCCCGGCAGCTCCTCGCCGACTTTCAGCGAGGCGCTCAGCACGCCTTCGTTGCGCCCGCGGAAGATTGCCAGGGCACGGTGCGACGGCGCGGTGCGCAGCAGTTCGTCATGGGCGAAGTAGTCGCGGAACTTGGCGCCTTCCTCTTCCTTGCCGGCGACCACGCGGGCGGTCAGCACCGCCTCCTGCTTGAGGAAGCTGCGCAGCTTGTCGAGCAGGGCGGCGTCCTCGGCGAAGCGCTCCATGAGGATGTACTTGGCACCTTCCAGGGCGGCCTTGACGTCGGCCACGCCTTTTTCCGCGTCGATGAAGCGCGCCGCTTCGCTTTCCGGGTTCAGCTGCGGGTCGTTGAACAGGCCGTCGGCCAGCTCGCCCAGGCCGGCTTCCAGGGCGATCTGGCCCTTGGTGCGGCGCTTCTGCTTGTACGGCAGGTACAGGTCTTCGAGGCGGGTCTTGGTGTCGGCCAGCTTGATCTCGCGGGCAAGCTCCGGGGTCAGCTTGCCCTGCTCCTCGATGCTGGCCAGGATGCTGGCGCGACGATCGTCGAGCTCGCGCAGGTAACGCAGGCGCTCTTCCAGGTGGCGCAGTTGGGTGTCATCCAGGCTGCCGGTCACTTCCTTGCGGTAACGGGCGATGAAGGGCACGGTCGAGCCTTCGTCCAACAGGCCCACGGCCGCTTCGACCTGTTGCGGGCGTACGCCCAGTTCCTCGGCGATACGGCTGTTGATGCTGTCCATGAAAACCACCTGACAAATAGTGAATGCAAGGCCGCGGGTGGGCATTCATGCCCGGCGACGCTGGGTGAAAGCCGCGCATTATACCCATCGCGCCGGGCTTGCGGTGATGGCACGGCACCAGCCGGCGGGGGGCGAAGGTGGCATGCCGGGAAAAATCTGCTAACAATGCACACGGCACGCGCTGCAGTGGCTACGCCATAATGCGCGGCGATATCAGAGGAGTAATTCATGACCAGCACCGCAAACGCCGTAGAAGGCGACAAGATTCTCATCGTCGACGACGACCCGGGCCTGAGCAGCCTGCTGGACCGTTTCTTCACCAGCAAGGGCTTCCGTGTCCGCACCGTGCCCAACGTCGAACAGATGGACCGCCTGCTGGCCCGTGAAGTATTCAACCTGGTGGTCCTCGACCTGATGCTGCCGGGTGAGGACGGCCTGTCCGCGTGCAAGCGCCTGCGCGCGTCGAACAACCAGATCCCGATCATCATGCTCACCGCCAAAGGCGATGAACTCAGCCGTATCAAGGGCCTGGAGCTGGGCGCCGACGACTACCTGGCCAAGCCGTTCAACCCCGACGAGTTGGTGGCCCGGGTCAAGGCCGTGCTGCGCCGCCAGTCCCCGAGCGTGCCGGGCGCGCCAGGCAGTGAGGAAGAGACCGTTACCTTTGGCGATTACGAGCTGTCGCTGGCCACTCGCGAGCTCAAGCGCGGCGAAGAGACGCACATGCTCACCACCGGCGAGTTCGCCGTGCTCAAGGCCCTGGTGATGCATGCTCGCGAGCCGCTGACCCGCGACAAACTGATGAATTTGGCCCGTGGCCGTGAGTGGGACGCCCTGGAGCGCTCCATCGATGTGCAGATCTCGCGCCTGCGCCGGATGATCGAGCCTGATCCGTCCAAGCCACGCTACATCCAGACCGTATGGGGTGTGGGCTACGTCTTCGTGCCGGACGGAAACGCCGGCAAATGAGCCTGCCGGCTTGTCAGGGCGCAGCAGGGCGACCCACGCGGGTCGCCCTGTTTTCGTCTATGGCGACCGGCCTTTTCAGCACAGTAGTTGATCGATGAAAACGCCTCTCTGGTTCCCGCAAAGCTTCTTCGCCCGCACCCTCTGGCTGGTGCTGATCGTCGTGCTGTTCTCCAAGGCACTGACGCTCGTGTACCTGCTGATGAACGAGGACGTGCTGGTCGACCGCCAGTACAGCCACGGCGTGGCCCTGACGCTGCGCGCCTACTGGGCCGCGGATGAAGAGAACCGTGACCAGATCGCCGAGGCGGCCGGCCTGATCCGGGTGACCGGCGCCGGCGTGCCGGAGGGCGAGCAGCATTGGCCCTACAGCGAGATCTACCAGCGCCAGATGCAGGCCGAACTGGGCGACGACACCGAGGTGCGCCTGCGTATCCACGCACCGCCCGCGCTGTGGGTGAATGCCCCGAGTCTGGGCCCGGGCTGGCTCAAGGTACCGCTGTATCCGCACCCGCTGCGTGGGCAGAAGATCTGGAACGTGCTCGGTTGGTTCCTGGCCATCGGCCTGCTGTCCACGGCATCGGCCTGGATCTTCGTGCGCCAGCTCAACCAGCCGCTCAAGCGCCTGGTGTTCGCCGCCCGCCAGCTGGGCCAGGGACGCAGCGTACGGCTGCCGATCAGCGACACCCCCAGCGAGATGACCGAGGTGTACCGGGCGTTCAACCAGATGGCCGAGGATGTCGAGCAGGCCGGACGCGAGCGCGAGCTCATGCTGGCCGGGGTGTCCCATGACCTGCGCACGCCGCTGACCCGGCTGCGCCTGTCGCTGTCGCTGATGGACAACGACAGCGACCTAAGCGAGGACATGGTCCGCGATATCGAGGACATGGACGCGATCCTCGACCAGTTCCTGGCATTCATTCGGGACGGGCGCGACGAGCCGGTTGAGGAAGTCGACCTCAACGACCTGATCTACGAAGTGGTTGCGCCCTACAACCAGCACAAGGAGCAGGTGCGCCTGTGTCTTGAGCCGATCCCGCCGTTCCCGCTGCGCCGGGTGTCGCTCAAGCGCATGCTGGGCAACCTGATCGGCAACGCCCTGCATCATGCTGGCAAGGGCGTGGAGGTGGCGGCCTATGTGTCGGGCGACCAGAGTGCACCCTACGTGGTGCTCAGTGTGCTGGACCGTGGTGCTGGCATCGACGAGTCGGAGCTGGAGACCATCTTCAACCCGTTCATCCGTGGCGACCGGGCCCGGGGCGGCAAGGGCACCGGGCTGGGGCTGGCGATCGTCAAGCGCATCGCCGCGCAGCATGGTGGCAATGTGGAGTTGCGCAACCGCTCTGGCGGCGGAATCGAGGCGCGGGTGAGGTTGCCGCTGGGGTTGTTGTTGCCGCGTAACGCTGTGTGAAATCAATCGCAGGGCAAGCGCGCTCCCACGACAGGTGGGAGCGCGCTTGCCCTGCGATGTGTTTAACCCTTGCCTTTGGTCCGGGTCTGATTCGGCCCGCTGTTCTTCTCCAGGTGCTCGATGATCATCCCGGCCACGTCCTTGCCGGTGGTCACCTCGATACCTTCCAGCCCCGGCGATGAGTTCACCTCCATCACCAACGGCCCGTGATTGGAACGCAGGATATCCACACCTGCCACGCTCAGGCCCATGACCTTCGCCGCACGAATGGCGGTCATGCGCTCCTCGGGGGTGATCTTGATCAGGCTGGCCACGCCACCGCGGTGCAGGTTGGAGCGAAACTCGCCCGGCTTGGCCTGGCGCTTCATTGAGGCAATCACCTTGTCGCCCACCACGAAGCAGCGGATGTCGGCGCCTCCGGCCTCCTTGATGTATTCCTGGACCATGATGTTCTGCTTCAGGCCCATGAAAGCCTCGATCACCGATTCGGCGGCCTTGGTGGTCTCGCACAGCACCACGCCGATGCCCTGGGTGCCTTCGAGCACCTTGATCACCAGCGGCGCGCCGTTGACCATCTGGATCAGGTCGGGGATGTCGTCCGGCGAGTGGGCGAAACCGGTGATCGGCAACCCGATGCCACGTCGAGACAGTAATTGCAGCGAGCGTAGCTTGTCCCGCGAGCGGGCGATGGCCACCGACTCGTTGAGCGGGTACACACCCATCATCTCGAACTGGCGCAGCACCGCGCAGCCATAGAAGGTAACCGAGGCGCCGATGCGCGGGATCACCGCATCGAAACCTTCCAGCGGTTTGCCGCGGTAATGGATCTGCGGCTTGTGGCTGGCGATGTTCATGTAGGCCCGGAGCGTGTCGATCACCACCACTTCGTGGCCCCGCTGAGTACCGGCCTCGACCAGGCGGCGGGTGGAATACAGACGCGGATTGCGCGACAGCACAGCGATCTTCATGCAGCACCTGTGACAGGGGAAAGGGTGGCCGCAAAGGCCGGTTTGTCCTGAACGTACTTGAGGCCGGGGTTGACCACCAGTTGACCGTGGATGAGCGCCTTCGAACCGAGCAGCAGCCGATAGCGCATGCTCCTGCGGCAGGCCAGGGTGAATTCGACCTCCCAGACCCGGTCACCGAGCGCCAGGGGCGTGCGGATCACGTAGCGGGTCTGGGCATGGCCATTGGAGCTCTTGATGGTCTTCATGGTTACCAGCGGCGCCTCGCAGCGGCGGTGGCGCAGTTGCACCACCGAGCCCAGGTGCGCGGTGAAACGTACCCACGGCACGCCATCGCGCTCGAACGGCTCGACCTCGGTGGCATGCAGGCTGGAGGTGCTGGCGCCGGTGTCGATCTTGGCGCGCAGGCCGGCGACGCCGAGGCCGGGCAGGGCGACCCACTCGCGCAGGCCGATCACAGTCAGGTGGTCAAATGTCTTCACGAAGCGTGCCCTGCGGATAAGGAGGTGAACTGTAATGACGGCACGGACTTTTTGCATCCGTCAGTGACGGTAGTACAGTTCCGTGAAAGACAGAATTCGAGGAAAGACGATGGCACAAAAGCCGGAAGACGACGACAAGGTGCGCCTGGACAAATGGCTGTGGGCAGCGCGTTTCTACAAGACCCGCGCCCTGGCCAAGGCGGCCATCGAAAGCGGCAAGGTGCACTGTCGCGGCGAGCGCTGCAAGCCGGGCAAGGAGCCGCGGGTGGGCGACGAGTTCGTGCTGCGTACCGGGTTCGACGAGCGCACGGTGGTGGTGAGGGCGTTGGCGGTAGTGCGGCGCGGCGCGCCGGAGGCGCAGACGCTGTATGAAGAAACCGCCGAGAGTGTGAAGCGTCGTGAGCAGGCCGCCGAGCTGCGCAAGGCGGGGGCAATGGGCGTGACCACCGATGGGCGACCGAACAAGAAGCAGCGTCGACAGATTCACCAGCTGCACGGCAGTTTCGAGTGATCATCGCAGGGCAAGCCCGCTCCCCACAAAAGCGTCACCAGCGTGGGAGCGGGCTTGCCCCGCGATGAAAGGGATCAGGCGACGCGAATCACGCTCATTCGCCCGACCAACGGCAATTTGCCCAGTAGGTTGAACAGTGGCGCTGTCCACCGCACCAGCGCCGCGCTGGCCGTGGCCGCCAAGGGTGTGTGGCAGCTCCAGCCCAGGGCCAGCACTGCCATCAGCAGGCCGCCGATGTAGTCGTCCTGCCCCCAGTGGGCGCCGGCTACGAGGCGAGGCATCATGAACAGCAAGGCCAGTGCCCAGATCACCAGGTGCTGCACCAGGCGGCGGCTGAACAGGCTCATGAACAATGCCCAGATCAGCAGCACCGAGGCGTGGTCACCCGGAAAACTCTGGCTGGAACGGTCCTTCAGCTCCCACTTCGCTTCCATGTGCGGATAGAAGTCGCTCAGGTGCACAGCGTTGTCGAACACCATCGACGGGCTGTTGTGTTGCCAGCCCATTGCGCTGACCCACTTGGAAAACAGCGCGCGAATCACCACTAAGAGGAGTAGGGTCACCAAAAAGCCGAAAAAAGCCTGGCGCACCTGGGTAGCCTTGAATACCCAATCGCCGCGGATCAGCAGCGACAGCATGATCAGGCCGACCAGGATGTCGAAGGGGCGCAGGCTGCCGACTGCCCAGATCGACCGCCAGACCAGGTTGTCGGCCAGTGGTGCATTGAGGCTGTGGAACAGCCACTCGTCGAAAGTCAGGCACAGGATCTGGCCAACGGGCCACAACCAGAAACACAGTAGTGCGATGGGCAACAGGGTGCAGGCTGCCAACGGTCCCCAAGACCACCTTGCTTGGAACAGTGGGCGATTATCCATAAAATACCTCGATATCCAGCGGGTTATGAGTGCTTTTTGAGCGCTCTGCGACGGACCTTTCAGTCTCCTGTAATTATTTTGTAATCATTTTTAGAAAGCCAGACAACCATGAGCGACTTGCCAGATACCGATTTCACCCAACGCTTCCTGTTCGACGACCGCGACGCCCGCGGCGAGATGGTCGCGCTGGAACGCAGCTACGCCGAGGTGCTGGCCAAGCACGACTACCCGCAGCCTGTGCAGCACCTGCTGGGTGAGCTTATGGCCGCCGCCGCGCTGCTGGTCGGCACCCTGAAGTTCGACGGGTTGCTGGTGCTCCAGGCGCAGTCCCAGGGCCCGGTGCCGCTGCTGGCCATCGAGTACACCAGCGAGCACGACATCCGTGGCCTGGCGCGCTACGAGGCCGATCAGATCAAGGCGGATGCCGCCCTTGCCGACCTGATGCCGGGCGGTCACCTGGTGTTGACCATCATTCCGGTCAACGGCCAGCGTTACCAAGGCACTGTCGAGCTGGACGGCAAGGACCTGTCGGAGTGCTTCACCAACTACTTCGTCATGTCGCAGCAGGTGAACACCTGCATCTCCCTGGCCGCCGATGGCGCCCGCGCCCGTGGCCTGCTGGTGCAGCAGCTACCGGCCGAGATCCACAAGGACAGCGAGGAGCGCGAGGAAAGCTGGGCACACGTCAAGGCCCTGGCCAACACCGTGAAGGTCGAGGAACTGCTCGGCCTGGACAACGAAACCGTACTGCATCGCCTGTACCACGAGGACGCGGTTCGCCTGTTCGATATCCAGCCACTACGCTTCCGTTGCAGCTGCTCGCGCGAGCGTTCCGCTAACGCCCTGGTCAGCCTCGGCGAGCAGGATGCCAAGGCGCTGGTGGCCGAGTGCGGCGGCCAGGTCGAGATCGATTGCCAGTTCTGCAACGAGCGCTATCTCTTCGATGCAAGCGATGTGGCGCAATTGTTTGCTGGTGGCGGCACCGAGGCGCCGTCAGAAACTCAGCACTGAAACGGTTCACTACAGGATAATCTCCTGTCGAATTGCGCAAAAACGCAGTTCTGACAGGAGGGGCCTACTTTTTTTGGGCGTTTCTGGCATAATCCGGCCACTTTTTTCGCTGTAGTAGTTTTTTCGAGACGACTACAAAACGTTTGGAGCACTCGGCCTCGGGCCGGATGGGGTATCTCATGACGCAAGCCAACAACACCGTGTACACCGACCTGAGCGTCGATGAGCTGGTAAAAGAAGCGCTGTCCCGCGGTGAAGGCGTGCTGGCCGATACTGGCGCGCTGGTGGTGGAAACCGGTCACCGCACCGGCCGTTCGCCGGCTGACCGGTTCATCGTCGAAGAGCCTTCCACCCAGGACCAGATTGGCTGGGGCCCGATCAACCGCAAGTTCCCGGCCGACAAGTTCGATGCCCTGTGGGACCGCGTCGAGGCGTTCAACAACGCCCAGGATCACTTCGTTTCCTACGTTCACGTAGGCGCCGCGGCCGAGCACTACCTGCCGGTCAAGATGACCACCCAGACCGCCTGGCAGAACCTGTTCGGCCGTTGCCTGTTCATCAACCCCGAGCAGTACAACCCGGCTGGCCGTGGCGAGTGGCAGATCCTCAACGTCGCCAACTTCGAGTGCGTGCCAGAGCGTGACGGCACCAACTCCGATGGCTGCGTGATCATCAACTTCGCCCAGAAGAAGGTGCTGATCGCCGGCATGCGTTACGCCGGTGAAATGAAGAAAGCCATGTTCTCGGTGCAGAACTTCCTGCTGCCGGCCGCCGACGTGCTGCCGATGCACTGCGCCGCCAACATCGGCGAAGCGGGTGACGTCACCCTGTTCTTCGGCCTGTCCGGCACCGGCAAGACCACCCTGTCGGCCGACGAAAGCCGTTACCTGATCGGTGACGACGAGCACGGCTGGGGTGAGGGTGTGGTCTTCAACATCGAAGGCGGTTGCTATGCCAAGTGCATCGACCTCTCCGAGAAGAACGAGCCGGTCATCTGGAAAGCCATCAAGCACGGCGCAGTGCTGGAAAACGTCGTCATCGACGATGCCAAGCACGCCGACTACGCAGACGTGAGCCTGACCCAGAACAGCCGCGCAGCCTACCCGCTGACCCACGTAGCCAAGGTCTCCGAGAAGAACCTGGGCGGCGAGCCGAACGCGGTCATCTTCCTGACCTGCGATCTGACCGGCGTACTGCCTCCGGTGTCGATCCTGAACAACGAGCAGGCGGCCTACCACTTCCTGTCCGGCTACACCGCACTGGTCGGTTCCACCGAAATGGGTTCGGGCAGCGGCATCAAGTCGACCTTCTCCACCTGCTTCGGCGCACCGTTCTTCCCACGCCCGGCCGGTGTTTACGCCGAACTGCTGATCAAGCGTATCAAGGCGTTCGGTTCCAAGGTCTACCTGGTCAACACTGGCTGGACTGGTGGTGGCTACGGCGTCGGCAAGCGCTTCAGCATCCCGACCACCCGTGGTGTGATTGCTGCCATCCAGAGCGGCGCTCTGGTCGGTGCAGAAACCGAGCACCTGGACATCATCAACCTGGATGTGCCGAAGGCTGTTCCAGGCGTCGAGACCGAACTGCTCAACCCGCGCAACACCTGGGCTGACAAGGCTGCCTACGACGAAGCTGCCAAGGGCCTGGCCACGCTGTTCACCGAGAACTTCAAGAAGTTCGACGTTTCCGATGCCATCAAGGCCGCTGGTCCGCAGCTGTAAGCTGCAGCCGGTTCGGACGAAAAGCCGCCCTTCGGGGCGGCTTTTTCGTATTTGAAAGCCTGCTTTGGGTGCTGTGTCTACCTACTGAGGCTATTGCAGGGAAAGCCAGCTTCTATAGGATTTACACGCCGTTCCTGAAGGTCTGCTGGATTGCTGCATCAATACAGCACGGCCAGAATCTGTTTCACTTGCAGGGCACCCACCAGAAAGCAGATGCCTCATGACAGAATCCCCCCAACGCTCCGCCTTCTCCCATTTCCACCCCATCCTCACCCGTCCGCAGGACAACGACCACAACGGTCACCTCGCCGGCGCCACCGTGCATGCCTTCTTCGAAACCGCCATCCAGGCCTTCCTGGTCGAACAGGCCGAACTGGACCTGCGCGACGGTGAGCTGGCCGGCTTCGTCGTCAGCTCGGCGGCGGACTTCTTCGCCTTGCCGGGCTTTCCCGACGTGCTCGAGGTGGGCCTGGGCGTGACGCGCCTGGCAGGCAGTACCGTGGAGTTCCGCCTGGCGCTGTTCCGTCCGGGCGAGGCCGAGGCCTGCGCGGCGGGGAGCGTGGTGCAGGTCTTCATCGAGCGGGCCTCGGGCCGTCCGGTGGTGCTGCCGGAGACGCTGCAGCTGATCCTCGCCGGGCTGTCGCTCAATCGTTGAGGCGAATGATCCCCTCGCGCACGGCGAACAGCACCAGGCCGGGCACATCGTGGATCTGCAGACGGTGCATGATCTGCGAACGATGGGCCTCGACGGTCTTGATGCTCAGGCCCAGGCCGTCGGCGATGGAGCGGGTGGTCTCGCCACGGGCGATCAGGCGCAGGATCTCCAGCTGGCGGGTGGTCAGCGGCGGTGTCTGGACCTGGCTGACGACGCGCTTGCGGCTGTGTTTCAGGGCCTGGCCGATGACCATCGGCAGCACCGCCGACGACAGGTACTGACCGCCACCGCGCAGGGTCTGCAGGGCCTGTTCCAGTTCGCTCACCGTGGCGTTCTTGAGCAGAAAGCCATGGGCGCCCAGCTGCAGGCAGCTCATCACATGCTCGAGCTCCGAGCGTGGCGAGAACATCAGCACCCGGCTGGCGGGGGCGCGGATGAACAGTTCCTGCAGGGCCTGCTGGCTGTCCAGCTCGCCGCTCATGTCGAGCACCACGATGTCCGGCTTGAGTTTTTCTGCGAGGCTCACGGCCGTCATGGCATCGCCGGTGTCGCCCACCACGACGAAATCTTTCTTCTGTTCAAGCAGGGCACGCAGGCCGGCGCGGAAGAGCGGCGAGTGATCGGCAAGCAGGATTCGGCAGGGCATGGATAAGGGCCTGTTTCGCAAGGGAAGGGGGGCGGCAGGCCTGCTCGATCCGAAAGCGCACTGCCGCGCGGTTGCGCGATCAGTCCTTGTCTGCCGATGGGCGCGGCAGTGCCTCTTATCATAGGCGTTCGAACACCGACGGCAGTAGTGGACGCAGGGGCAGGCCCAGGGCGTGGACGCTCTCGCTGTGACCGATGATCATCAGGCCACCGGGGCGCAGGTGTGCCAGCAGCCGCTGGAGTACCTCGTTCTTGTACCGTGGCGCCAGGTTCGACAACAGGTTGCGCAACAGGATGACGTCGAAGCTGCCGAGCTGTTCGGGCAGGGGCCGGATCAGGTTGAGCGCTTCGAAGCGCACCTGCTCGCGCAGGGCCGTCGAGACCCGCAGCCGCCCGGCCATCTCGCCGACTCCGCACAGGCAGTGGCGGGCCAGCCAGCCTTCGGGGAAGTAGCGTGCCTGGGCGATGTCGTAGATGCCGGCAGCGGCGGTTTCCAGCAGTTGCGGGTCGAAGTCGCTCGCCAGCACCTGCCAGCCGGGATGGCGGGCGTTTTCGGCGGCGACCATGGCCAGGCTCCAGGCCTCCTCGCCGGTGGCGCAGGCGGCACTCCACAGGCGTGCGGGGTGGTCGAGTTCGGCCAGCCAGCGGGCCAGGCATTCGAAGTGACGATGCTCGCGAAAGAAATAGCTGTCACGGGCGACCAGCAGGCGCAGCAGGTGCTCGTGTTCGTCCACGCCCCGGGGGCTGTCGAGCAAGGCGAGGTAGCGTTCGAAGTCCGAAAGGCCCAGGACCTTGAGGCGCTTGTGCAGGCGCGCCGCGACCACGGCACGGCGGTCGTCGGCCAGTTGCACGCCGGTGGCCTGCACGACCCGCTGGCGAATCGACGCAAAGCTGGCTTCGCCGAGCAGTGGCGGGCGGCGGCCTGGCATCCTTCAGCCTCTCCTGGCCCGTGGCAGACAGATGGGGGCGGTGATGATCGTGCGCATTCCCTGCGTCCTGTGCTTGATCGAAACAGCGATGATAACTAGTGGCTAGTGGCCTCCATATCGGGGCCGCCCCTAATCCTCTGGCGGGTATGCAAACGAAAAGGCCCTGCCGATGAGGGCAGGGCCTTAGGTCTCAGGCGTAAGCCTGGCGATCAGTCATGGCGCCAGTGGCGCTTGTGCTTGCGATGGCCATAGTGGTGACCGCGGTCGTAGTGGCGGCGATCATCATAGTCGCGACGGTAGCGACGCGAATCACGCCGCTCATCCTCATCGGCCTTGTTGCCCATGTAGTTGCCCAGTGCGCCACCGGCGCCACCACCGGCGGCCGCGCCGATGTAGCTGCCGGTGGTGCCGCCCATGGAGCGACCCACCACGTTGCCGCCGGCCGCACCCAGTGCGCCACCGATGGCCGCTTCGCCACGCTGGCGCTTGTCGGCACCCAGCGCACCGCCGGCCGCGCCGCCCAGGCCGGCACCAATGGCACCGCCCGTGCTACCGCCGATGGAGTTGCCCACCACGGAGCCCAGTACCCCACCCAATGCGCCGCCAATGCCGGCTTCGGTGGTGCCGCCTGCCATGGCAACGCCGCTGAGCAGACCAAAAGACAACAACAGAATCGAGGAGTACTTCTTCATCAAGAGAGCCTCAGAGGGATGACGAAGCGGAATTTGAGGCTCGCCGAGGCGGCTGGCAATCGGAATCCGACGAGTAGCACGAGTTGTACACAATTCTCTAAGTTATTGAATTATGTATGAAACTTTCGCGATTTTCGGTTGTCTGAGCTATTTATGACGAAGCCCTGAACCGTTGCGGAACAGGGCTTTTTTGTGGGCGGGTGCTCGGAATCTACGCTTGCCCCTGTAGGAGCGGCCTTGTGTCGCGAAAGGGCCGCGTAGCGGCCCCGGCGAAATCTGCTTGATGCACAAATCGTGGGGGCGCTTCGCACCCCTTTCGCGACACAAGGCCGCTCCTACAGGGATCGCGCATAGCCCAATCTTGCGTTCTGGCACGCGCTAGATTATGCGCCCGTCGTCCCGTGCCCGCTCAAGCTTGATGGCGATGAACTTCGACGTCGGCGTATGGCTGCCGTCGCCGATGCTCTCCAGCGGCACCAGCGGGTTCACCTCCGGATAGTACGCCGCCGCCTGGCCGGCGGGGATGTCGAACGCCAGCAGAGTGAAGCCATGCACCCGGCGCACATGCTCATCGCCCCACAGCGACACGATGTCGACTTTCTGCCCGGGCTGGAAGCCCAGGCGGACGATGTCGGCTTCGTTGGCGAACAGCACGTCGCGCTGGCCGCGCACGCCGCGGTAGCGGTCGTCCATGCCATAGATGGTGGTGTTGTACTGATCGTGCGAACGCATCGACTGCATGATCAGGTCCGGCAACTGGCCGCTGGCGCGCACGCGCTCGTCAAGCAGGCTGTCGGGCAGCAGGTTGGCCTTGAAGTTGGCGCGGCCGCTGGCAGTCTTCCACTGACGGCTGCCGGCGCTGTTGCCCAGGTAGAAGCCACCGGGCAGGCGCAGGCGTTCATTGAAGTCGGCAAAGCCGGGGATGGTGTCGGCGATCAGCTCGCGGATGCGGTCGTAGTCGGCCACCAGCCAGTGCCAGTCCACCGGCTGCTGGCCCAGGGTAGCGGCGGCGATGCCGGCGACCACGGCCGGCTCCGAGCGCATCTGCCGCGACAGCGGCTTGAGCTGGCCGTTGGAGGCGTGGACCATGCTGAACGAGTCCTCCACCGTCACCGCCTGCGGGCCTTCGCCCTGCAGGTCGATATCGGTGCGGCCCAGGCACGGCAGGATCAGCGCCTGCTTGCCGTGGACCAGGTGGCTGCGGTTGAGCTTGGTGCTGATGTGCACGGTCAGCTCGCAGTTGCGCAACGCCTGCGCTGTGCGTTCGGTATCTGGCGTGGCCTGGGCGAAGTTGCCGCCCAGGCCGATGAACACCTTGGCCCGGCCGTCGAGCATGGCGTGGATCGCCTCGACGGTGTTGTGGCCGTTGTGGCGTGGCACCGGGAAGCCGAAGCGCTTCTCAAGGGCGTCGAGCAGGAACACCGGAGGGCGCTCATTGATGCCCATGGTGCGGTCGCCTTGCACGTTGCTGTGGCCGCGCACCGGGCACAGGCCGGCGCCCGGCACGCCGAGGTTGCCGCGCAGCAGCATCAGGTTGACGATTTCCTGGATGGTCGGCACCGAATGGCGGTGCTGGGTGATGCCCATGGCCCAGCACATGATCACCCGCTTGCCCTTGCAGTACATGCGCGCCGACAGTTCGATGTCGGCCAGGGTCAGGCCCGATTGCGCCTCGATCTGCTCCCACGAGGTGGCATCGACCACCGCCAGGTACTCGTCCACGCCATGGCCGTGCTCGGCAATGAAGGCGTGGTCGAAGATCGCCGGCTCGCCCTTGGCCTGGGCATCGCGCTCCCACTGCAGCAGGAACTTGGCCATGCCGCGCAGCAGCGCCATGTCGCCGCCCAGGGCCGGGCGGAAGAATGCCGTGTTGGTCGGGCGATCGGTATTGGTCAGCATCTCCAGTGGGTTCTGCGGGTGCTGGAAGCGCTCCAGGCCACGTTCCTTGAGCGGGTTGACGCAGACCACCTGGGCGCCGCGCTTCACCGCGTCACGCAGCGGGTCGAGCATGCGCGGGTGGTTGGTGCCGGGGTTCTGGCCCCAGACGAAGATCGCGTCGGCGTGCTCGAAGTCGTCGTAGGTGACCGTGCCCTTGCCCACGCCGACGCTCTGGCCCAGGGCCACGCCGCTGGCCTCGTGGCACATGTTCGAGCAGTCGGGGAAGTTGTTGGTGCCGTAGGCGCGCACGAACAGCTGGTACAGGTACGCCGCCTCGTTGCTGGCCCGGCCGGAGGTGTAAAACTCCGCCTGGTCAGGGCTGGACAGGTTGTTCAGATGGCGGGCGATCAGGGCGAAGGCCGCGTCCCAGTCGATCGGCCGGTAACGGTCGGTGACCGGGTCGTAGACCATCGGCTCGGTCAGGCGCCCCTGGTACTCAAGCCAGTAGTCGCTCTGCTCGAGCAGCGCGCTGACGCTGTAGCGGGCGAAGAACGCCGCATCGACACGGCGCTTGGTGGCCTCCCAGTTGACCGCCTTGGCGCCGTTCTCGCAGAACTTGACCATGCCGCTCTCGGGCGAGTCGCCCCAGGCGCAGCCGGGGCAGTCGAAACCGCCGTTCTGGTTGGTCTTGAGCAGGGCGCGGATGTTCTTCAGGGCATTGTCGCTGCCCACCCAGGCCTTGGCCACGCTGCGTAGCGCGCCCCAGCCGCCGGCGGGGCCGGGGTAGGGTTTGTAGCGAGGGGTGGAGGCGGGGGCGTTGTCTGGCAGTTTTTCGTAGGAGGTCACGGCTGTTGCTACTCCGCCGCTGGGCTGAACACCCGCGGTGCGCTGTGTTTGGGCAGATGAATGAGGTTGAGGTTGTGCTTGCGCGCCCATTGCAGGGCCAGGCCCGTCGGCGCCGAGAGGCTGACCAACGTCTGGATGCCGGCGCGCAGGACTTTCTGGATCAGTTCCAGGCTGCAGCGGCTGGTGACGATGGCCAGGCCGCCGGTGGTGTCGATGCGCTGGCGCAGCAGGGCGCCAATCAGCTTGTCCAGGGCGTTGTGCCGGCCAATGTCTTCGCGGCCCAGCAGCAGCCGGCCGTCGCGGTCCATGTACAGTGCCGCGTGCACCGCGCCGCAGTGCTGGCCGAGGGGCTGGAAGGCATCGATGCGCTGACGCAGGTCCTTGAGCCAGTGCGCGGGCGGCAGGGGCGCGCCGGGCAGCACGTTGAGCTCGGGCAATGCCTGCTCCAGGGCCTCGACGCCGCACAGGCCGCAGCCGCTGGTGCCGGCCAGCTGGCGGCGCTGGTTCTTCAGGTTCCAGAAGGCGCGGCTGGAGATCTCCAGGTCGGCGTACAGCGCCGAGCCGCTGCCGGAGAGCTTCACATCGTAGATTTCTTCGGTACCGGCGACGATGCCGCTGCCCACGCTGAAACCGACGGCGAAGTCTTCCAGGTCGGTCGGGCTGACCAGCATCACCGCCTGGTTCAGGCCGTTGTAGACGATGGCCAGGGCCACTTCCTCGGCCAGCGGCGTGCTGTCGCGGGCTGTATCGGTTAGCTGGGCGTAATCGTAGGTGTTGCTGGCGGCGGGCAGGGCAAAGGGCGTGGACGCCGCGCAGACCGGTGGCTTGCTGTTCATCGGGGCGAATACCGGCTGGCAGTTTGACCCCACAAGCCTAGGCCCCTGTGCCGATGGCGTCTAATCGCTAGCGTCTATGCCGTGATAGAGCGCGTCGATTGGTCGCAGCGGGGCGGGATGGGTAATCCTGGCCTAGACTCCTGCTTCCATGGATTCACCATCAAAGGAGCGCCACATGAGCCTGTTCAGTTTCGTAAAGGAAGCCGGCGAGAAGTTGATCGACCTGCTGACGCCGGGCAATGCCAATGCCGAGGAACAGTTGAAGAAACACGTCCAGGACGTTGGTCTGGGCAACCCGAATATCTCGGCCACTGTAGAGGGTGACAAGGTCATTCTCAAGGGCGAGGTTGCCAGCCAGGAGGAGAAGGAGAAGATCATCCTGGCTGCCGGCAATATCGCGGGGGTGGCTTCGGTGGATGACCAGATCACCGTCACCGGTCCGGTGGCCCAGGCGGCCCGGTTCGTCGAGGTCGAGAAAGGTGACACCCTGAGCGCCATCTCCAAGCGGGTCTATGGCGATGCCAACAAGTACCAGAAGATCTTCGAGGCGAACAAGCCGATGCTGAAGGACCCCAACAAGATCTATCCGGGGCAGGTGCTGCGTATTCCGGATTAATCTTCATCGCCTGATCCGGCTCTTTCGCGGGTAAACCCGCTCCCACAGGTACTGCACCATATTCAAGGACTGTGCAGATTCTGTGGGAGCGGGTTTACCCGCGAAGAGGCCGTCACAGGCCAACCAGTAACTCCCGGTAATCCTCGACCGCCGCAAACTCCTGGGTATCCCGAGGTTCCGCCCGGCTATCCGGCTGGCGCACCGCCAACAGGTGCCCAACACCAAATCGCCGGGCACTGCGCAGAATCGCCAAAGTGTCATCGATGAACAGGCTGCGCGCCGGTTCAAAACCGATGTCCGCCTGCAAGGCATCCCAGAACTGTGGACTCTCCTTCGGATACCCATAGTCATGCGAGCTGATCAGCCGTTCGAAATACGGTGCCAGCTCCACCCGCTCCAGTTTCAACGACAGCGAATCGCGGTGCGCATTGGTGATCATCACCACCCGCTTGCCCGCCTTGCGAATGGCTGCAAGAAAGGTGTCAGCATCCGGCTTGAGGGCAATGAGGTCGGCGATCTCCTGTTTCAGCTCGCGGATCGGCAGGCGCAGTTCGCGGCTCCAGAAGTCCAGGCAGTACCAGTTGAGCGTACCGGCATGCTGCTCGAACAGCGGGCGCAGCTCAAGCTCGGCCATGGCCCGGCTTACGCCATGCAGCTCGGCGTAGCGTTGGGGCAGGTGGTCTAGCCAGAAGCGGTTGTCGTAGTGCAGGTCGAGCAGGGTGCCGTCCATGTCCAGCAGGACGGTATCGATGGCGGACCAGGGAAGAACGGGCATGGGAAATTCTCGATCAGTCGGCAAGCCACGGTATAGTAACCCGTTCACGCCAAGGAGCCGCCCCATGCGCCAGAAACCCACCGTCCTCAGCCGCGAGATCGTCGCCAGCAGCCGCCTGTTCAGGGTCGAAGCCGTGCAGTTGCGCTTTTCCAACGGCACCGAGCGCACCTACGAGCGATTGGTCGGCCGTGGCAACGGCTATGGCGCGGTGATGATCGTGGCCATGCTCGACGCCGAGCACGCGGTGCTGGTCGAGGAATATTGCGGCGGCACCGATGAATACGAGCTGTCCCTGCCCAAGGGCCTGATCGAGCCGGGCGAGGACGTGCTGGCCGCCGCCGACCGGGAGCTCAAGGAAGAGGCCGGTTTTGGCGCACGCCAGCTGGAGCACCTGACCGAGCTGTCGCTGTCGCCCGGCTACATGAGCCAAAAGATCCAGGTGGTGCTGGCCTCCGACCTGTACGAAGAACGCCTGGAGGGCGACGAGCCCGAGCCGATGCGGGTCGACAAGGTCAACCTGCGTGAACTCTCGGCGTTGGCCATGCACCCGCAGTTTACCGAAGGACGGGCGCTGGCGGCGCTGTATCTGGCCCGTGACCTGCTGATCCAGCGTGGAGTGCTGAGCGTATGAACGATCGGCAATTGATGCAGGACGTGGTGAATCTCGCCCGTTCGGCTGGCGAGGCGATCCTGCCGTTCTGGCGCGCCGATGTAGCCGTGATCAGCAAGGCTGACGATTCGCCGGTGACTGCTGCCGACCTGGCGGCTCATCGGGTTATCGCCGAGGGCCTGCAGGCACTGGCGCCGCAGATTCCGGTGCTGTCCGAGGAAGACTGCGAGATTCCTCTGGCCACCCGCCAAGGCTGGCAGCGCTGGTGGCTGGTCGATCCGCTGGATGGCACCAAGGAGTTCATTGCCGGTAGCGAAGAGTTCACCGTCAATATCGCGCTGGTCGAAAACGGTGAGGTGGTGTTCGGGGTGGTGGCGATGCCGACCAATGGCCGCTGCTATTTCGGCGGTCGCGACCTGGGAGCCTGGCGTGTGGAGCGTGATGGTGCCGCGCAGCCGATCCAGGTACGTAACGCGCCACCGCAGGGGGTGAAGTTCACCGTCGTCGCCAGCCGCCGGCATTCCAGCCCGCAGCAGGAGGCCCTGCTGGCCGGGCTGAGTGGTGCGGTGGGTGAGCTGGAGCTGGCCAATATCGGCAGTTCGCTGAAATTCTGCCTGCTGGCCGAAGGCAGTGCCGACTGTTATCCGCGGTTGGCGCCGACTTCGCAGTGGGATACGGCGGCTGCCCAGGGCGTGCTGGAAGGGGCTGGGGGTGAGGTGATCGGGCTGGATGGGTTGGCGTTCCGGTATCCGGCGCGGGACTCGTTGCTCAATCCGTTTTTCCTGGCGTTGCCCAAGGCTGCCGGTTGGCGGAAGGCGTTGGTCGAGCTGGCGGGCGCTATCCGGGCTTGAGACCGCCGGGGCTGCTTTGCAGCCCATCGCGGCACAAGGCCGCTCCTACAGGGGATCACGTTTCCCTGTAGGAGCGGCCTTGTGCCGCGAAGGGCCTCCAAGCTTTCAGCGATGCAACACGTACTGCCCACTGAATTTCACCGCAGGCTCGTCGCTACCCTCGTTGCTCACCACCGTCTCCAGCGTCAGCCGCGACCGCCCGCGACGCTGGTACATGGTCAGGAATCGCTCCCAGGCCTTCTCGTCCGGCGCCGGGCAACGCGCCACGGCAGCCCCGGTGACCGGCAGCGGGTAGCTGATCTGCCCTTCCTGGATGACGATATGCCCGTCATCGATCCCCAGTTCGCGCAGGCGCAGGTGCAGCCAGCCCCAGCCCACCAGCACCGCGCCGCAGTAAAGGCTGCCGCCGAACATGGTGCTCTTGTGGTTGACGTTGGGTGCCAGCGGCAACTTCAGGCGCAGGCAGTGCTGCTGCCAATCGATCACTTCCATCCCCATCTCGCGGGTCAGTGGAATGTCGCCGTGCAGTACGGATTGCAGGTACTGGCTGTCGGTGCTCATTGACGGTGGTCCTCCTGGTCGTCGTGCCCGCCGCCGCCGTCGAAGCTCAGGCCGTGCTTGCGCAGCTTGTCGTGCAGGGTCTTTCGCGGGATGCCAAGGGCCTCGGCGAGGCTGCGCATCGAGTTGTGCGGTTGGCCCAGTTCGGCGGCGATCAGCGAGCGCTCGAACTGCTCGACCTGCTCGCTGAGGTTGCCGGTCGGCACGGGCACCTGGATGTCATGGGCCGCCGCGGGCACCTGGCCATCAAGGGCCAGCTCCAGGCCAAGGGCGAAGCGTTCGGCGGCGTTCTGTAGCTCGCGCACGTTGCCCGGCCAGTCGTGGCGCAGGAGCACGGCGCGCTGCGCCGGTTGCAGGCTGTGGGGCGCCAGGCCGTGGCGCTCGCTGGCGGCGTCGGCAAAGTGCTGGAACAGCACGAGGATGTCGTCGCCGCGCTCGCGCAACGCGGGGATGCGCAGCGGCGCCACATTCAGGCGGTAGTACAGGTCGGCGCGGAAGCGGCCCTGGTCGGCGGCCTGGCGCAGGTCTTCCTTGGTCGCGGCGATGACGCGGATATCCAGCGGGATCAGCTGGTTGCCGCCCAGGCGTTCGACCACCCGTTCCTGCAGCAGGCGCAGCAGCTTGACTTGCACGTCCAGGCTCATGCTCTCGATTTCGTCGAGGAACAGTGTGCCGCCATTGGCGAACTCGAACTTGCCGATCCTGCGTTTCTGCGCCCCGGTGAAAGCCCCGGGCTCATGGCCGAACAGTTCGCTCTCGACCACCGACTCGGCCAGGGCGCCGGCGTTGATCGCCACGAACGGGCCGTCGCGGCGGCTCGACAAATCGTGCAGGGCGCGGGCCACCACCTCCTTGCCGGCGCCGGTCTCACCAAGGATCAGCACGTCGGCGCGGGTCCCCGCCAGGGCGCCGATCTGCTCGCGCAGGCGCTGCATGCCCGGCGACTGGCCGACCAGGCGCGTGGCCAGCTGTTGGCGGTCGCTCAGGGCCAGGCGCAGGCTGCGGTTGTCCAGCACCAGGCGGCGCAGGGCCAGGGCGCGGCGCACGCTGTCGAGCAGAGCGTCGCTGGCGAAAGGCTTTTCGAGGAAGTCGTAGGCCCCGGCGCGCATTGCTTGCACCGCCAGCGGCACATCACCGTGGCCGGTGATCAGCAGCACCGGCAGCTCGCTGTCGCGGGCATGCAGTTGCTCCAGCAGTTGCAGGCCGTCGATGCCGGGCATGCGGATATCGCTGACCACCACCCCCGGCCAGTCTTCCTCGATGCGCCCGGCCAGGCCCTGGGCGTCGGCCAGGGCCACCACCTTGAGCCCGGCCAGGTCCAGGGTCTGGCTCAGGGCCTGGCGCAGGTGCGGGTCGTCGTCGACCAGGAGCACCTGGGCGCGGCTGTCGATCAGTGTCTCGGTCATGCCGAGGTGTCCTCCGAAGATTGCAGGTTGGCGCCGGGTTTGGCCACGCGCAGTTTCAGCGTCAGCAGGGCACCGCCTTCCGGGTGGTTGCCCAGCAGCAGCTCACCGCCCAGTGCATGCATCAGGCTTTCGCAGATGGCCAGCCCCAGCCCCAGGCCCTGGGTGCGGGTCTTGGTGGTGAAGAACGGCTCCTTGGCGTGCTCCAGGGCCTGGCGGCTGAAACCGGGGCCATTGTCGCGGATGTACAGGTAGACGCAGTCATCCTGGCGTTCGGCACTCAGCCACAGCCTGCGTGGGTTGGCCTTCTCGGTGAGGGCATCGAGGGCGTTGGCCAGCAGGTTGCCCAGCACCTGGCGCAGGCGGGTCTCGCCGGCCTGCACCCACAGGGTGGCCTCGGGCAGGTCGCGCACCAGTTCCACGGCCATGGCCCGGCGGCGCTTGGCCAGCAGCGCGAGGGCGTCGTCAAGGGCCGGTTGCAGGGCAACGCTTTCCGGGGCGTGCTGGTCGCGGCGGGCGAAGGCACGCAGGTGGGCGATGATCGAGGCCATGCGCCCGGTCAGCTCGCCGATCAGCTTGAGGTTGCCGCGCACGTCCTCGGTGCGCTGATGATCGAGCAGGATCTCGGCGTTCTCGGCGTAGCTGCGAATGGCCGCCAGCGGCTGGTTCAGCTCGTGGCTGATGCTCGCTGACATGGTGCCGAGCACCGACAGCTTGCCGGCCTGGACCAGCTCATCCTGGGCGCGCACCAGCTCCTGCTGGGCGCTTTCGCGTTCGAGCACCGCGCTCTTGAGCCGGGTGTTGAGACCCTCGAGGTCGGCGGTGCGCTCGACCACGCGGTTTTCAAGCTCCTGGCGGGCACGGGCCTCGAAGTCGATGCGGTCGATGTAGTGACGGCGGCGCTGCATCACCAGGCCTGCCAGGAGCATGGTCACCAGCAGCGCGCCGCCGCCGATGGCCATGACCGTCTGCACCGAGCGGTCGACCAGCAGACGCGGAGCGAGGATGCTCACCTGCCAGCCGGTTTCCTTGATGTCGCGGGTCTGGATCAGCCAGGCGGCCTGGTCGAGGGTCAGCGGCTGCGGCGCCTGGGTCGGGTAGGGCTGGATGGCGACGATGGCCTGGCGCTCGGCTGCGGTCAGCTCGCGGGTGGCGCGAAACCGCCAGTCCGGGCGCGAGGTGAGCACTACCACGCCGTTCTGGTCGGTCAGCAGCAGTTGTTCCGGGGTGCGGCCCCAGAGGGTTTCGGTGTGGTCGAGGTCGACCTTGACCACCAGCACGCCGATTACCTTGTCGCGGTCGTGCACGGCGGCGGCGAAGAAGTAGCCGCGCTTGGCCGAGGTGGTCCCCTGGCCGAAGAAGCGCCCCAGGTGGCCCTCCATCGCTTCGATGAAATAGGGGCGGAACGAGAAGTTGCGGCCGACGAAACTGTCCTGCTTGTCCCAGTTGGAGGCGGCCAGGGTGTTGCCGCTGACGTCCATCAGGTACATCACCTCGGCGCCGGTCTGCTGGGTGATGTGCTTGAGCAGGCGGTTGGCGTTGGTCACCGTCTCGAGTCGCAACGGGTCGGCCAGCACGCCGCGCAGCGCCGGCAGGTCGCCGAGGATCTGCGGCAGGGTTTCGTAACGGTGCAGGGTACCCAGCAGGTTGGCGACGTAGAGGTCGAGGGTCTGGCGGTTCTGTGAGGCCAGTTCGTCCTGGTAGTAGCGCTCGGCCAGGTGGTGCAGCGGCCACAGCAGCGGGGCGAGGCACAGCGCCAGCAGGGCCAGGCTGCGCCAGCGGGGGCGGCGTGGGGGCGTGGGTCTTGGAATCATCGCGATCGTTGCGCCAGAAAAGTCTGGCGCAATTATGCGCTACTTCAGGCAGTCGATCAGCGCCTCGTGCCAGTGTGGCTGGGTCACCTGCCATTCTCGGGCCAGGCGCGAGCAGTCCAGGCGCGAATTGAGCGGGCGTCGGGCTGGCGTCGGGTACTCGCTGGAAGGGATTGGCAGTAGTTCGGCACAGGGCAGACCGCGGGCCTTGAGCTGTTCGCCGATGGCCTGGGCGAAGCCGAACCATGAGGTTTCGCCCTGGGCTGTCAGGTGGTAGGTGCCCCACTGGCCGGCCTTGCCATCGTGCCAGCGCTCGATCAGCGCGCGGGTACTGGTCGCGATACTGGCGGCCCAGGTTGGCGCACCGACCTGGTCGCTCACCACCTTCAGCTGTGGCCGTTCCTGCAGCAAGCGCTGCATGGTCAGCAGGAAGTTACGGCCGTATAGCGAATAAACCCAGCTGGTACGCAGGATCAAGTACTGGCCGTCAACGGCGGCGATGGCCTGCTCCCCCGCCAGTTTACTGCCACCGTAGACGCCCAGCGGGTTGGTCGCGTCGTCCTCGGTGTATGGCGTGGTCTTGCAGCCATCGAACACATAGTCGGTGGAGTAGTGGATCAGCGGGGCACCCAGGCGGGCGGCCTCTTCAGCGAGCACCCGTGGGGCCTCGGCGTTGATGGCGAAGGCCAGCTCGGGCTCGCTTTCAGCCTGGTCGACGGCGGTATGGGCGGCCGCGTTGATGATCAGGTCGGGGGCTAGCTGGCGCAGTAGATCGCGCATTTGTTCAGGCCGAGCCTGGTCGAGCTTGTCACGGCCAAGCAGCTTCACATCGCCCAGGTCTGCCAAGGAGCCTTGTAACGCTTGGGCGACCTGGCCATTACGACCACAGACAACAATCTTCATGGGTTTCATGGATAGAGTTCGGCGTTGGTCAGATTGACATCGTTGCGCGAATTGGTCGGACGGTTGTAACGCCCCGGCCAATTCGCGGTCTTGGATGATTCCACGCAGATGCCGGCGATCTTCATCGAGCCCCGGCAACCAGAGTCTTCAGGTACTGGCCGTAGCCCGTCTTTTTCAGCTCTTCAGCCTTGGCCAGCA
Source organism: Pseudomonas mosselii (assembly GCF_003205295.1). Lineage (GTDB taxonomy): Bacteria > Pseudomonadota > Gammaproteobacteria > Pseudomonadales > Pseudomonadaceae > Aquipseudomonas > Aquipseudomonas mosselii_B. Next base: position 207,904 of record NZ_QJRP01000004.1, on the reverse strand, counting down.
GCTTTTCACGGCAGATCCAGCCCTTCTGGTATGCGATCTCTTCAAGACAGGCAACCCTCAAACCTTGGCGATGCTCGATGGTCTGCACATACTGGGATGCTTCCAGCAGGCTGTCGTGGGTTCCGGTATCGAGCCAGGCGAAGCCACGACCGAAGCGCTCTACGCGAAGATCGCCACGCTTGAGGTAGGCATTGTTGATATCGGTGATTTCCAGTTCACCACGTGGGGAGGGCCTGATGCCTTTGGCAATTTCCACGACGTCGTTGTCGTAGAAGTACAGGCCGGTCACGGCATAGCTGGATTTGGGCTTGGTCGGTTTCTCTTCGATCGACAGCGCTCGGCCCTCGCTATCGAACTCGACCACACCAAAGCGCTCAGGGTCCTTGACCCAATATCCGAACACCGTGGCCCCCGCAGGTTGCTTGACCGCCCGATGCAACTGCTCGCTGAAACCCTGGCCGTGAAAGATGTTGTCGCCGAGGATCAGGCACACGGAATCACTGCCGATGAACTCCTCGCCAATCAGGAAGGCCTGGGCCAGGCCGTCGGGCGAAGGCTGCTCGGCATAGCTGATGTTGATACCGAACTGGCTGCCGTCACCAAACAGCTGACGGTACTGCGGCAGGTCGTGGGGGGTGGAGATGAGCAAGATATCGCGGATGCCGGCGAGCATCAGCACCGAGACCGGATAATAGATCATCGGCTTGTCATAGATCGGCAGCAACTGCTTGGAGACCCCGAGGGTGATGGGGTGCAGGCGGGTGCCGGAGCCGCCTGCGAGAATGATGCCCTTGGTCATGCGATCGAGTCCTTGTAGCTGTTCTGGCCCAGCCGTTCACGCTGATAGCTGCCGTCCTGGACATGGCGGCACCATTCGAGGTTGTTCAGGTACCACTGGACAGTCTTGCGCAGCCCGCTCTCGAAGGTTTCCTCCGGCACCCAGCCCAGGTCGCGCTCGATCTTGCTCGCATCAATGGCATAGCGCTGGTCGTGTCCTGGACGGTCCTTGACGAAGGTGATCAGGTCGACGTACTGGTTGACGCCGGCGGGATGCTGCGGAGCAAGTTCTTCGAGCAGGGTGCAGATACTGCGTACCACGTCGATGTTCTTCTGCTCGTTGTGACCACCAATGTTGTAGGTCTCGCCGACCTCGCCTTCGGTCACGACCTTGAACAAGGCACGGGCGTGGTCCTCGACGAACAGCCAGTCGCGAACCTGCAGGCCGTCGCCGTAGACTGGCAGCGGCTTGCCCTCGAGGGCATTGAGAATGACCAGCGGGATGAGCTTTTCAGGAAAGTGGAAAGGCCCATAGTTGTTCGAGCAGTTTGTCAGCAGGACCGGCAGGCCATAGGTGCGGTGCCAGGCGCGGACCAGATGGTCCGAAGCCGCTTTGCTCGCCGAGTACGGGGAGCTGGGGGCGTACGGGGTGGTCTCGGTAAACAGGTCGTCGACACCGTGCAGGTCACCGTAGACCTCGTCGGTGGAGATATGGTGGAAACGGAAGGCGGTGCGCTCATCCTCATCCAGCGTGTTCCAGTAGCCGCGCACGGCCTCCAGCAGGCTGTAGGTGCCGACGATGTTGGTCTGGATGAAGTCCGACGGGCCGTCGATGGAGCGGTCCACGTGCGACTCCGCCGCCAGGTGCATGATGGCGTGCGGCTTGAACCGGGCGAGCACGGAACTGACGGCCGCCTGGTCGACGATATCGACCTGTACGAATTCGTAGCATGGATTGCTGGCGATACTGGAAAGGGACTCCAGGTTGCCGGCATAGGTCAACTTGTCCAGGTTCAGGACTTGATGATCGGTGTTGCTGACGAGGTGACGTACCAGTGCCGAGCCAATGAAGCCGGCTCCTCCGGTGATGAGAATACGCATCTTCGGATTCTCTTTCCTTGTAAATAATGACGGTAACTAGAGGCCGCCAGCTTGTCGGTTGACTGAGCTGCGTGCAAGTGGAATACGTTGGGCTGCGTATCGCGCGCGACGAACTGCAATTGTACGCTGGCAGCTTGCCAATTTGCCTGCCTAATGGCGATATACAGGAAAAGACGAGGTTTCCTGCATGTCCCTCTCAACCCTGATCCAGCGATCCAGCCTGCCTGCACCCGTGCTTGGAGAGGCCCAGGCTCATGCTCTGCTGCGGACACATTACGTTCTGGAGGGAAGCCTGCAGATGATGGGTAGCCAGCAGGACTTGAACCTGCGTTTCGACTGCAACGGGTCTCGCTACGTGCTCAAGGCTTGTCACGCAGGCTATGTTCAGGTCGAACTCGAGGCCCAGCATGCCGCGTTGGGCTATCTGCGCCGCCAAGGGCTACCTGTACCGGCGGTGCGCCTAACCAGCGATGGCACGGACCTGCTGACGCTGGACATCGATGGTCAGGGGCTGCGGGTGCGACTGCTCGAGTACATCGACGGTGAATCACTGACGCGCCTCAAGCACCTGCCGTCGCGGGTAATTGCCGAACTGGGCGCGCTTTGCGCCAGGATCGACCTGGCGCTCGCCGACTTCGATCACCCTGGCCTTGAGCGCACGCTGCAATGGGACCCACGGCATGCCCAGGTGTTGATCCAACACTTGATGCCGGTGTTGCAAGATGGGCAACGACGGGCACAGGTCGAACAGGTCGCACGGGTGGCGGCAGCTCACTTGCAGCCCTTGATCCCGCAATTGCCGGTGCAAGCAGTCCACCTGGACATCACCGACGACAACGTGGTCTGGGCCCGCGACGATCAGCGGCAGTGGCAGGTGCAGGGGGTCATCGACTTCGGCGATCTGCTGCGCACCTGGCGCATCGCCGACCTGTCGGTGACCTGCGCGGCCCTCCTGCACCACGCCGAGGGCGACCCCATGCGCATCCTGCCGGCGGTCAGCGCCTATCACGCGGCGAACCCATTGCAGGAGGCGGAGCTGCGTGCCTTGTGGCCGCTGGTGCTGAACCGCGCCGCAGTGCTGGTGCTCAGCAGCGAACAGCAGCTGGCCGTCGATCCGGACAACCAGTACACCCGCGACAACATCGCCCATGAATGGGAGATCTTCGATACTGCCTGCGCCGTACCCGCCGCGTTGATGGAGGCCGCGATCCTGCAGGCGGCGGGCCAGGTGCCCGTGAGGCCGGACATGAGCGGTTGCGCCGCGTTGCTGCCGAGCCTTGCCGGGCAGCCGGTCGCCCGGGTCGACCTGGGCGTGCTCAGCCCCCTCTGCGAGGCGGGCAACTGGGAGCAACCTGGCTTCGACCAGCGTCTGCTCGCCGCCCAGCCGGGGCCGGCGAGCAGCCTCCATGGGCAGTACCGCCTGTCGCAAACCCACATCGACCGACCTGAAGAACCGGCCACCTGTGCCCTGGGCGTGGAGTTGAACCTGTTGCCCGGCAGCCCGCTGCAAGCCCCCGAGGCTGGTGTCTGGCAGCGCACCGGAGAGGGCCGCGGCTGCCTGCGGACCGCGCACTGGAACCTGTGGCTCGCTGGCCTGGAAGAGGCGCCGGCCGATGGCCAGGTGCTGCTCAAGGGGCAGGCGCTGGGGGCGACCTGCGGCTTCCTTAGCGTGCAACTGTGCCTGGATGCCGATACCCGGCCACCCTTTTTCGCCACCCCGTCCCACGCCGCCGCCTGGTTGGCCTTGTGCCCGTCACCGCGCGCCTTGCTGGGCTTCGACTGCGATGCCGATCCACTGGCCGATCCGCAGGCCCTGCTGGCCCGTCGCGATGCCAGCTTCGCCCGCTCGCAGAAGCATTACTACGCCCAGCCCCCACACATCGAGCGCGGCTGGCGCAACTACCTGATCGACATGCAGGGCCGTTCGTACCTGGACATGCTCAACAACGTCGCGGTGCTCGGCCATGGCCATCCGCGCATGGTCGCCGAGTCGGCGCGCCAGTGGTCGCTGCTCAACACCAACTCGCGCTTCCACTACGCGGCCATTGCCGAGTTCTCCGAACGCCTGCTGGACGTGGCCCCTGAAGGCTTCGACCGGGTGTTCCTGGTCAACAGCGGCACCGAGGCCAACGACCTGGCGATCCGCCTGGCCTGGGCCTATAGCGGTGGACGCGACCTGCTCAGCGTACTGGAGGCCTACCACGGCTGGTCGGTGGCCACCGACGCGATCTCCACCTCCATCGCCGACAACCCCCGGGCCCTGGAAACCCGCCCGGACTGGGTCCACCCGGTGGAGGCGCCGAACACCTTCCGCGGGCGCTACCGGGGCGCCGACAGCGCCGCCGACTACCTGCGCGATGTCGATGCCAAGCTGGCCGACCTCGACGCCCGTGGCCGCCAGCTGGCCGGGATGATCTGCGAGCCGGTTTACGGCAACGCCGGGGGCATCTCGTTGCCGCCGGGCTACCTGCGCGAGGCCTATGCCAAGGTGCGCCAGCGTGGCGGGGTGTGCATCGCCGACGAGGTGCAGGTCGGCTACGGGCGCCTGGGCGAGTATTTCTGGGGTTTCGAGGAGCAGGGCGTGGTGCCGGACATCATCACCATGGCCAAGGGCATGGGCAACGGCCAGCCGCTGGGTGCGGTGATCACCCGGCGCGAGATCGCCGAGGCGCTGGAGGCCGAGGGCTACTTCTTCTCCTCGGCCGGGGGCAGCCCGGTCAGTTGCCGCATCGGCATGGCAGTGCTGGATGTGATGCGCGACGAAGGGCTGTGGGACAACGCCCGTGACGTCGGTCGCCATTTCAAGGCCCGCCTGCAGGCGTTGGTCGATAAATATCCGCTAGCTGGCGCCGCCCACGGTTCCGGGTTCTACCTGGGGTTGGAACTGGTGCGCGATCGCCAGACCCTGGAGCCGGCGACCGAGGAAACCATGATCCTGTGCGATCGCCTGCGCGACCTGGGGATCTTCATGCAGCCAACCGGCGACTACCTGAACATCCTCAAGATCAAGCCGCCGATGTGCACCACGCGGGCCAGCGTGGACTACTTCGTCGACAGCGTGGAGCGGATTCTAGGGGAGGGCTTATGAAATCGATTCTTATCGATTTTCAATGACGCCTTATGCGAAAACGGTCTCATGGCTTGCTTTAAAAGCCGATATTTATCGGATATAAGTGTTCGCCATTAAACAGCCGGGACCGCTTTGCGGTCCTTTCGCGACGCAAGGCCGCTCCTACAGGAATAGCGTTCGACCTGTGGGAGCGGCCTTGCGTCGCGAAAGGCGCGCGCAGCGGGCCCCGGACCACCGACAGTTGCCATTAGAGGTCATCGATGAAAACGCTCAACTCGACCCCCCGCGCCGACGGTTTCCACATGCCCGCCGAATGGGCCCCGCAAACCCAGGTGTGGATGGTCTGGCCGGAGCGCCCGGACAACTGGCGCCTGGGCGGCAAGCCGGCGCAGGCCGCGCACGTGACCCTGGCCAAGGCCATCGCCCGTTTCGAGCCGGTCACCGTGGCGGTGTCCGCCGGCCAGTACGAGAACGCCCGTCGCCAGCTCGACCTGCCCAACATCCGTGTGGTCGAGATCAGCAACGACGACGCCTGGGTACGCGATACCGGGCCGACCTTCGTCATCAACGACCACGGCGAGGTGCGTGGCGTGGACTGGGGCTTCAATGCCTGGGGCGGCTTCGATGGCGGCCTGTACGCACCGTGGAACCGCGACGAGGAGCTGGCCGCCAAGGTCATGGAGATGGAGCGTGTGCAGCGCTACCACACCGAAGGCTTCGTGCTCGAGGGCGGCTCGATCCACGTCGACGGCGAAGGCACCCTGATCACCACCGAGGAGTGCCTGCTCAACCGCAACCGCAACCCTCACCTGAACCGCGAGCAGATCGAGGAGATCCTGCGCGAGCACCTGGCGGTCGAGACCATCGTCTGGCTGCCGGACGGCCTGTACAACGACGAGACCGATGGCCACGTCGACAACTTCTGCTGTTACGTCAGCCCCGGCGAAGTGTTACTGGCCTGGACCGATGATTCCAATGACCCCAACTACGCGCGCTGCCACGCCGCCTACGAGGTGCTGAAAAACGCCCGTGACGCCAAAGGGCGCGAGTTCGTGGTGCACAAGATGCCGATCCCTGGGCCGCTGTATGCCACCCAGGCAGAATGCGACGGCGTCGATCACGTGGTGGGCAGCCAGGAGCGCGATCCCTCGGTGCGCCTGGCCGGTTCCTACGTGAACTTCCTGATCGTCAACGGCGGCATCATCGCCCCGAGCTTCGACGACCCGGCCGATGCCCAGGCCCGGGCGATCCTGGCCAAGGTCTTCCCGGATCATGAAGTGGTGATGATCCCGGGGCGTGAGCTGCTGCTTGGCGGTGGCAACATCCACTGCCTGACCCAGCAGCAGCCGGCACCGGTAAAACGTTGATCGGCCAATGAATGAAAAACCCGTCGAATGACGGGTTTTTTTATGCTCGCGATAGTCGGTCAGGCGGCATGGCACAGCAATTGTATTGATTTTTCCTCGTACTTCAGGCGAATGGGCCTACGCCATTCTGTAACGCGTCTGAAGTAACTTAGCCGCTCACTCGGCCCAGGGAGTACGTGAGGAAATGAACGCAGCAAGTGAGTCGGCTTTGCCCGCAACGGCAGCCTGTCACCAATCGCTCAGAATCCTGGCTCAGTGGTTGAAACGTCATGGAGACAATCGGGTCAGGACGACCGACCCACGCCGCCTGCTGGATGGGCGATACCCTCAAGGTCTGATCAGCGAGGAAGAGCTCGAAGCTCTGCTGGCTGTCTGGCATTGACCGGGAAGGACCCCGTCGCAGAAAAAAACGCCACCGCATACGCGGTGGCGTTTTCGTTTGGAGGACGTTTCCAGGTCGGGATACGCATTCCCCCTGTAGGAGCGGCCTTGCGTCGCGAAAGGGCCGCAAAGCGGCCCCGGCGATCTTTGCGTGAACGCTGAAATCCTGGGGCTGCTGCGCAGCCCTTTCGCGACACAAGGCCGCTCCTACACGGACCGTGTATGGCCTCTGGTGATCAGAAGCTATACGTCCCGGTCACCACCAGGCTGCGCGGATCGCCCACCTGGATCTGCGCTGCACTGGTGGCCGAGCTGTAGTAGGTCTTGTCGGTGATGTTGCTCAGCGCCGCGCGTACATCCCAGTCATGGGTGCGGTAGCCCGCCAGCGCGTCCCAGCGGCCATAGCCCGGCAGGATCACGGTGTTCTGGTTATCGGCGTAGCGGTCGCCGACCAGGGTCAGGCCGGTTTCGGCGTACCAGCCCAGCTCCGGCTTCCAGGTCACGAACAGGCTGGCGTTGCGCTTGGCCACATCGTTGATGCGGTTGCCTTGCTGGCCGTTGTTGTCCTTGACGATGGTCGCGTCCTGCAGGCCGATGCCGCCGCGCACGTACCAGTTGCCCACCACGTTGCCGGTGGCGGTCAGCTCGATGCCGCGCGAACGTTGCAGGCCGCTGAGCTGGATCAGCTCCGGGTTGATCGGGTCGCGGGTACGGCGGTTGTACAGCTCCAGCTCGTAGATCGCCAGGGTGGTGCTCAGGCGCTCGTCGAACCACTCGCTCTTGACCCCGATCTCCTTCTGCCGGGTCTGTTCCGGGTCGGTCTGGTTAGTGTTGCCGGCAGCGCCTGGGGTGATGCCGATCAGGCCACCACCGACCGGAGAGTAGGTCTTGCTCCAGGACGCATAGAAGGAATGGTCTTTCCAAGGCGTGTACACCACGCCGATTCGCGGGCTGAAACTGTTGTCCTTCTGCTTTTCCGAGATGTTGCGCAGCTTGTTGGTGGTGTCCACCTCGAACTGATCGAAGCGCACGCCGGCCAGCAGTTGCCACTGGTCGTTGAGGCGGATCTGGTCCTGCAGGTAGATCCCGGTGCTCTCGACGTCAGTGTGGTTGTTGCTCGATACCCGCATCGTGCCGTTGTGTTGCTGGCTGGCCGTCGCGCCCAGCAAGGGCACCGAAGGCACACCGACGCCCTGGTGCAGCAGCGAGTTGCGGCGCTGTTCGCCCATTTCCAGGCCCACCAGCAGGGTGTGCTCGAGACCGAAGGTCTCGACGTGGCCTTCCAGTTCGACGGTGTTGTAGAGGTTTCGGGTGCTCAGGTCCTGCTGCCAGCGTTGGCGACCAACCAGGCCGGTCGACGGGGTGTAGCCGGTCAGGTAGGTATTGTCGAAGTCGCTCTCCAGCGTGAACAGGCTGAAGGTATGGCGCAGTTGCCACTGGTCGTTCAGCTCGTAGTTCAGGCGCGAGCGCAGCGACTCGGCGCGGTCGTTGATGTAGTCGCGCTGGGTGTCGCCGTAGGTGGTCTTGCGGCTGACGTCGGCGGGGCGCCCGGTGAGCGGGTTGCCGGGGATGCCACGATCGGGGGTACGGTCATAGCGGCTGTACTCGTACTGCACCAGCCAGTTCAGCTCGGGGGTGATCTGCCAGCTCATGGACGGCGCGAACAGCTGGCGGTGGTTGCCGTCGATGCCGTCGCGGAAGCTGTTCTTGTCTTCGTTGCCCAGGTTCAGGCGCAGGCTGAGGGTGTCGCTGGGGTCGGCGCTGAGGTCGGCATACAGGCTGCGCAGGTCCTGGCTGCCGCCCTGGGCCTCGATGCTCGAGCGGCGGCCGTGCTCCGGCGCCTTGCTCACCCGGTTGACGATGCCGCCCTGGCTGCCACGGCCATAGAGCACCGCCGCCGGGCCCTTGAGCACCTCGACCCGCTCGATGTTGTGCAGGTCGCGGGTGTACTGGCTGTCGTCGCGGATACCGTCCAGGTAGAAGTCGTTGCTGGCGTCGAAGCCGCGGATGCGCAGGCTGTCGAAGCGGGTGTCGGCGCCGCTGCTGACGTTGGGGATGCCTTCCAGTGCCTTGCCCAGGTTACTGCTGCCGTAGTCCAGCACGTTGCGGGTCTTCACCGAGTCGATGGCCTGCGGCACATAGCGTGCCGGGGTCGAGGTACGGGTCGCGGTGGTCACGTCCTTGACCCGCGGGTTGTCCTCTTCACGGGTGCTGTCGGCGGTCACCGAGGTTTCCGGCAGGGTCGTGGTGGCGGCACTGGCCAGGCCGGCGCTGAACAGCAGCGACAGGCCCAGGGTCAGGGGAGAAAGGCGGCAAGGGGCAAGCATCGAAGGCGTCCAAGGAAGGGAGTGAGAAATTGGGCGCGAATGGTAATGCTTGCTATTTACTGTTGCATCGACATTTGTAAATGGTTGTCTTTACAAATGTTTCAAGATGTTGCTATTCATTTGGATTGATTCTGAATTGTCTTGATATTCATAAGGATGCGTCTGGGGATGGCTTGTGGGAGCGGCGCACCGCCACTCCCACACTGCTCAGGGCAATTTTCCGACAGGGTTTCGAGATGCCTGCGGGAGCATGGGCGTATGACGTTTTCATGGATTTCGCCCGCTTTCCACAAAAGAGACAAATTTGCGCTGACCCACGGCAGATATGCATGGAAATGCACCAGCGCCGACCTTGTTTTTGGTTATATCAACCTGCATTTCACGTTTTTTTGACATGTGTGAGCAGGCAGGGCTAGGATTCGGGCTCTACGCCTGCTGGCCATGATCTGGCCATGCGGCTGCAAGGCCCGTTGCAGACCATTGGCGGGCCTTTCGGCTTGGATCCGCATAGCGTCGAACCTACGAAGGGGCGTTGGTTCCTGGCGTTCTAATGCAGAGCGTTTTTGAATACGAAATAAGGAAAATAACATGTTGAAAACCAGGATCAGCCTGGTCGCCCTGGCGATGATCGCCGCGACCCAGGCACAGGCCAATGAGCAGGCCGAAAGCAAGGGCTTCATCGAGGACAGCCACGCCAACGTCCTGCTGCGCAACGCCTTCATCAACCGTGACAAGAAGCACGACATCAACGACCAGTCCCAGTGGGGCCAGGCCTTCATCGGTAACTTCTCCTCCGGTTTCACCCAAGGCACCGTCGGTGTGGGCGTTGACGCATTCGCGCTTTACGCTGTGCGCCTGGATGGTGGCAAGGGCCGTAACGGTGGTGGTGGCATCGACTTCTTCAAGCGCGAAAACACGCTCAACGAGCGTGAGCGCAGCGACGCGGCCAATGACTTGTCCCGTGCCGGTGCGGCGGTCAAGTTCCGTGTCTCGAACACTGTACTCAAGTACGGTGACCAGATGCCGGCCCTGCCGGTCCTGCAGTACGACGATTCGCGCCTGCTGCCAGAAAGCTTCAGCGGTACTTCGATCAATTCCAAAGAGATCAAAGGCCTGGAGCTGAACGCTGGGCGTTTCACCAGCGAAGTGCAAAAGAGCGCCCAAGGCCATGACAGTGGTCGTCTGAAGGCAATCAACGTACTGGGCGGTAGCTACAAGTTCACTGACAACTTCACCGCGTCGCTGTACACCGCCGACAACGAAGACGTGATGAAAAAGCACTACCTGGGCATGAACTACGTCTACCCGATCGCGGCGGACCAGTCCCTGACCTTGGACTTCAATGGCTACAAGTCCAAGCTCGACAAGAAGTTCATTGAAAAATGGGGCCTGCGTGAGGGCGATCAGGACAACACCATCTGGAGCCTGGCGGCTACCTATGCGTTCGGTCCTCACTCGGTGACCATCGCGCACCAACGCAGCACTGGCGATACCGGCTACAACTATGGCGGTTACCAGCGTGATGGCGGCTTCGGCGATGGCGGTTCCACCATCTACCTGGCCAACTCCTACTGGTCCGACTTCAACGCAGAAGACGAGCGCTCCTGGCAGATCGGCTACGGCCTGGACTTTGGCGCATTCGGCGTCCCTGGCCTGACCTACAAGGTTGCCTATGTGCGTGGTGACAACATCAACACCCACGGCAATGGCGAAGGTAAAGAGCGCGAAATCTTCAACCAGCTGCGCTACGTAGTACAGGAAGGCCCTGCCAAGGACCTGTCCGTCAAGCTGCGTAGCTCCTTCCTGCGTACTTCGCGCAACGTCGCCGACTTCTACATGGACGACGGCAACGAAGTCCGCGTATTCGTCGAGTACCCGATCAGCATCTTCTGATCCTGATCTAGCGTCACCCGCAGCCCCGGCCTATGCCGGGGCTGTTTCATTTCGGCGCACGCTGACCGCCACCGGCGCCACCTCGATCTCCCCCGTCTCCGGCGCGAAGCTGTCACTGCGCGCCATCCGCCACATCCGTGCATAGAATTCGCTGTCGATCGCGCCGCTGAGCAATTCGCCCGGCTTGAGGAAGGTATGCAGTTGGGAAAACAGGCTGATCTCGCTGGCGCTGATACGCCGCGCCAGGTGCTTGGGCTTGAGTTCAGAAGGATGGTCCAGGCCGGCGGCGGCAAGTATTTCGGCCAGGGCATGCAAGGTGTTGCGGTGGAAGCTGGCGACCCGCTCGGCCTTCTCCGGCACCACCAGCGCACGCTGGCGCAGCGGGTTCTGGGTCGCTACCCCGGTAGGGCACTTGTTGGTGTGGCAGCTCTGCGACTGGATGCAGCCGATGGCGAACATGAAGCCCCGCGCCGAGTTCACCCAGTCCGCGCCGATGGCCAGCACGCTGGCGATGTCAAAGGCGCTGACCAGCTTGCCCGCCGCACCGATGCGGATGCGCTCGCGCAGGTTTAGCCCCACCAGGGTGTTGTGCACGAACATCAGGCCGTCGCGCAGCGGCACGCCCATGTTGTCGGAGAACTCCCGGGGCGCCGCGCCGGTGCCGCCTTCCTTGCCGTCGACGACGATGAAGTCCGGGGTGATGCCGGTGGCCAGCATGGCCTTGGCGATGCCCATGAACTCCCACGGGTGGCCCAGGCAGAACTTGAAACCCACCGGCTTGCCGCCGGACAGCTCGCGCAGCCGGGCGACGAACCGCAGCAGCTCCCGCGGCGTGCTGAAGGCGCTGTGGGCGGCCGGCGAGATGCAATCCTCGCCTTCGCGCACGCCCCGGGTGGCGGCGATCTCGGCGCTGACCTTGTGCCCCGGCAGGATTCCGCCGTGGCCCGGTTTGGCGCCCTGGCTGAGCTTGATCTCGATCATCTTCACCTGGGCCGAGCGGGCCTGTTCGGCGAAGCGATCGGGGTCGAAGCGGCCGTCCTCGGTACGGCAGCCGAAATAGCCACTGCCGATCTCCCAGATCAGGTCGCCGCCATGTTCGCGGTGGTAAGGGCTGATGCTGCCCTCGCCGGTGTCATGGGCGAAGCGGCCCAGGCGCGCGCCCTTGTTCAGCGCGGCAATTGCGTTGGCACTGAGGGCGCCGAAGCTCATGGCCGAGATATTGAAGATCGACGCCGAGTACGGCTGGCTGCATTGCGGGCCGCCGATGCGGATGCGGAACGAGGCCGGATCGGGCATCGGCACCGGCAGCATCGAATGGCTGATGAACTCGAAGCCTGGTTTGTAGGCGTCGTTGAGCGTGCCGAAGGCTTTCTCGGCACTTTCGTTCTTGGCCCGGGCGTAGACCAGCGAACGCTGGGCGCGGGAGAACGGCAGCTTGTCGTCGTCGCCTTCGATCAGGTACTGGCGGATCTCCGGGCGGATGGTTTCGATCAGGTAGCGGATGTTGCCCAGGATCGGATAGTTGCGGCGCACGGCGTGGTGGCGTTGACGCAGGTCGTTGAGGCCCACCAGGCTGAGCAGGGCGCTGATGGCGGTGAAGGGCCAGAGCCAGTCGTGCTGGGCGAGGAAGGGTAGGCTGACGAGGGTGAACAGCAGGCATAGGGCCAGGCAGGCGTAGCGGCTGGGGAGCGCGTCTTTCATGGGGCCATCGCAGACAGGGTGACCGGCCTAGGATAGGCAAAGCGCAGCGGCGGAAAACCAGGGTGATTGGTAAAACACTGTTACCTGGGTGGGACCAAAAGCTTGTCGGTTTCGGGCCCTATCGCGGGGCAAGCCCGCTCCCACGAGGCGCGTATCGATGCTCATGGTGTGGCAGCGGGCTTGTTCCGCGATGAGGCCCTCGGCGTTACTGTTTGAACACCTGCTTCACCCGGCCGTCGATTTCGCCCTTGTCGCCCTGGCCCGAAGCCTTGGCCTGCGGACCGCCGCCCAGGTTCAGGTCGAGCTTGCCATCGGTATTGATGATCCCGTCCGCCGTCGCATGGATATTGAACTGGGCGCAACTGATATTGATGGTGCCGTCGGACTTCAACTCGATCACGCTGTCGCCACAGACCAGGCGGATCTGGTCGCCGGCATCCATCACATAGTTGCCGTGCACACTGTCGCGCTTGTCGCCACCGACCAGCAGGATGTCGCGATGGCGCACCGAGCGCAGGCGGTCCTGGCCGATGGTCACGGTCTCGATCATGCCCACGGTCTTGACCCGGCTGATGCCCACTGACAGCGTCTGGTTCTGTTCTACCACGCTGTCCATGTTGCGCTCGGCATGCACGTACAACTGCTCGGCGCCCTTCTTGTCCTCCATGCGGATTTCATTGAAGTTGGCCGGGCTGCCGCCTTTGCTCGAACGGCTCTTCATGCCGCTTTGCGTGGCGCTGCCGGGCAGGTCGTAGGGCACCGCCTGTTCGGCGTTGTACACCCGCCCGGTGATGATCGGCCGGTCGGGGTCGCCTTCGAGGAAGCTGACGATCACCTCCTGGCCGATCCGCGGCACCTGGATCGAGCCCCAGTTCTTGCCCGCCGTGGCTTGCGACACGCGGATCCAGCACGAGCTGTTCTCGTTGGACTGGTCGTGGCGGTCCCAGTGGAAGTGCACCTTGACCCGGCCATACTGGTCGGTCCAGATCTCCTCGCCGGAGGGGCCGACCACCACGGCAGTCTGCGGCCCCTTGACGATCGGTCGCAGGGTGCTGCCCACCGGGCGGTAGCTCTGCTGCGCGTCGATGCAGCTGAGGTTGCTCTCGAACTGCGCCGCGCCGCTGCCGCCACCGCTTTCCAGGCGTTCCTGGTGCACGTAGTAGCGGGCGGCGACGATCAGGTACTCGCGGTTCTGGTCCTGGCGGCTGAAGTTGCTCAGGCTGAACAGGTGGCCGCTGCCCAGGCCCCGGGCATTGCCCCGCAGCTCGACCCGCTCGTGCAGGCTCTGCAGCGACTCCAGGCGGGTGCGGGCGTAGTGCTCGCCGTCCTGGGTCTGTTCGTAGGCGCCGGGGTAGTCGTACAGCGGGTAGTCGCCGGCCTGGTGCGGGCGCGGCATGGCCGAGCGCACGTCGATGCGCGCGCTGGGGCGCTGGAAGTCATAGTCGTTGAGCTCCAGGGAGCCCGGCTGGACCTCCTGGGCCAGGTGCCAGTCGTTGATATGGTCGCGCTCGCGGTGCTGGCCGTCCGGCGGGTAGTAGGGCACGGTCTCGTAGCCTGGTGCCTTCTGGTGCGCGCCGTAGGCGTCGGCCAGCACCAGCACGTGGCGCTCCTGTTCGTGGCGGAAGAAGTAGTAGATGCCTTCTTCCTCCATCAGGCGGCTTACGAAGTCGAAGCTGGTCTCGCGGTACTGCACGCAGTACTCGCGCTCGCGGTAATTGCGGCTGAGCAGGTCCTCGAAATCCGAGAAACCCAGGTCGCGGAACACCTGCTTGATGATCTGCGGCGCGCTCAGGTGCTGGAAGATCCGGCAGTCGCTGGTGCGCGTCAGCAGCCACAGCCACGGACGCAGGGTGACCCGGTAGGCGGCGAACTGGCCCTGGTCCACCGACTGGCTGCAGCGGGCGACGATGCCGTGGAAGTGCCGCGATGTGCCGACGCTCTGCTGCACGCTCAGGCTCATGGGCTTGCCCAGCAGTTGGTTGAGGTCGATGGCCGGGTCGTCACTGGTCAACTGCAGCTCGTAGTCGAACAGGCGGCCGAGCTCCTCGCTGCCGCCCATCTCTGCAAGGATCAGCTTGTCCGGCCCCAGGGGGCTGTTGATCTGCGCCAGGCGCGTGAACTGCTTGAACAGCATGGTCGGTCCTGTCAGTCGGCGGCGCCGAAGTCATAGTGCAGGTCGTTGTCGCGGCGGCTGATGCTGACGCTGGCCAGCGGCTTGCCCTCGAGCAGGCGGGTCAGGAACTCGCGGCTCATGTCCGGCAGCAGGCCGTTGGTGAGGATGGCGTCGATCATGCGGCCACCGCTTTCGGTCTCGGTGCAGCGCGAGACGATCAGCTCGACCACGCCGTCGTCGTAGGCGAAGCCGACCTTGTGGGTGCCTTCCACGCGCTTGCGGATGCGCTCCAGCTGCAGGCGGGTGATGGCCTTGAGCATGGCGTCGCTGAGCGGGTAGTAGGGAATGGTCACCAGGCGGCCGAGCAGCGCCGGCGGGAAGATCTCCAGCAACGGCTTGCGCAGCGAGGTGGCCACGGCTTCCGGGTCGGGCAGGGCCTGAGGGTCCTTGCAGATGTTGGCGATCAGCTCGGTACCGGCGTTGGTGGTGAGCAGGATCAGGGTGTTGCGAAAATCGATCTGGCGGCCTTCGCCGTCTTCCATCACGCCCTTGTCGAACACCTGGAAGAAGATCTCGTGCACGTCGGGGTGGGCTTTTTCCACCTCGTCCAGCAACACCACGCTGTACGGGCGACGGCGCACGGCCTCGGTCAGCACGCCGCCCTCGCCGTAGCCGACATAGCCGGGTGGCGCGCCCTTGAGGGTGGAGACGGTGTGGGCTTCCTGGAACTCGCTCATGTTGATGGTGATCAGGTTCTGCTCACCGCCGTACATGGCCTCGGCCAGGGCCAGCGCGGTCTCGGTCTTGCCCACGCCGGAGGTGCCGGCAAGCATGAACACGCCGATGGGTTTGTTCGGGTTGTCCAGGCCTGCTCGGGAGGTCTGGATGCGCTTGGCGATCATCTTCAGCGCGTGGTCCTGGCCGATGATGCGCTTGGCCAGGTGGCTGTCGAGGTTGAGCACGGTCTCGATCTCGTTGCGCGCCATGCGGCCCACCGGGATGCCGGTCCAGTCGGCGACCACCGAGGCCACCGCCTGGTAGTCCACGGTCGGCAGGATCAGCGGGCTCTCGCCTTGCAGCTGGCTCAGGCGCTGTTGCAGGTCGATGAGTGTTTCACGCAGCTCATGACTGCCCTGGGCGTCCACTTCCCGGTCGACCACGCCGACCTGCTCGCGCAGTTGCGCGCGGGTGGCCAGCAGTTCATCGACCAGGGCTTTCTCTTCGGCCCAACGGCTTTCCAGGGCGGTCAGGCGCTCGCGCTCTTCGGCCAGCAGGCTGTCGGCCTGGTGCTGGCGTTGTTCGGTCCTGACACCGATGGCGGCTTCGCGGGCAATGATCTGCAGTTCCACCTCCAGCGCCTCGATGCGCCGACGGCTGTCGTCCACCTCGGCCGGCACCGCGTGCAGGCTGATGGCGACGCGGGCGCAGGCGGTGTCGAGCAGGCTTACCGACTTGTCCGGCAGTTGGCGCGCCGGGATGTAGCGGTGCGACAGCTTCACGGCGGCTTCCAGCGCTTCGTCGAGAATCTGCACCTGGTGGTGCTTCTCCATGGTCGAGGCCACGCCGCGCATCATCAACAGCGCCTTGGCCTCGCTCGGCTCGTCGACCTGGACCACCTGGAAGCGGCGGGTCAGGGCCGGGTCCTTCTCGATGTGCTTCTTGTACTCGGCCCAGGTGGTCGCGGCCACGGTGCGCAGGCTGCCACGGGCCAGGGCCGGCTTGAGCAGGTTGGCGGCGTCACCGGTGCCGGCCGCGCCGCCGGCGCCGACCAGGGTGTGGGCTTCGTCGATGAACAGGATGATCGGCTTGGGCGAGGCCTGTACGTCCTCGATCACCTGGCGCAGGCGCTGTTCGAACTCGCCCTTCATGCTGGCGCCGGCTTGCAGCAGGCCGACGTCCAGGCTGCGCAGTTCGACGTCCTTCAGTGCCGGCGGCACGTCGCCGGCGACGATGCGCAGGGCGAAGCCTTCGACCACGGCGGTCTTGCCGACGCCGGCCTCGCCGGTGAGGATCGGGTTGTTCTGGCGACGGCGCATGAGGATGTCGACCAGCTGGCGGATCTCCTCGTCACGGCCGACGATGGGGTCGAGCTTGCCGCTGCGGGCCTGCTCGGTGAGGTCGACGGTGAAGCGCTTGAGCGCTTCCTGCTTGCCCATCGCCGCTGGGGCCACGGCGCCACTGGCCTCACCCGGCGCGGCGGCGCTGAAGCCGTCGCTGGCGGCCAGGTTGTTTTCCGGCGAGTCGCCGACGTATTCGTCGAAGCGCTCGCTCAGGGCTTCGATCTTCAGCTTGGCGAACTCGCTGGACAGCCCCAGCAGCGCGTTGCGCAGGCTTGGGGTCTTGAGGATGCCGATCAGCAGGTAGCCGGTGCGCACCTGGCTTTCGCCGAACATCAGGCTGCCGTAGACCCAGCCGCGCTCGACGGCCTCTTCCACCTGGGAGGACAGGTCGGTGATCGAGGTCGAGCCGCGCGGCAGGCGGTCCAGGGCGTCGGTCAGGTCGCGGGCCAGGCGCGCCGGCTCGACGTTGAACTGGCGGATGATGCGGTGCAGGTCGCTGTCCTGTAGCTGCAGCAACTGGTGCAGCCAGTGCGCCAGCTCTACGTAGGGGTTGCCCCGCAGCTTGCAGAACACCGTGGCCGCCTCGATGGCCTTGTAGGCGACGCTGTTGAGTTTGCCGAACAGCGCGGCGCGGCTGATTTCACCCATGGTCCTGACTCCTTGTGTGGGGTGCGGCGACTGGCTGGTCGGCGTAGTACCGGGCCAGCTTCAGGTCGCGTGCATCGTGCGAGGGGCGGCCGAGCCAGGTGTCGAACCCCAGGCGCTGACCGGCATTGAGTTGCAGCGCAGGCACCTGGCCCTGCGCGAGGATGAGGTTGAGGTCCCAGTCCATTTCCTGGCCCAGGTACTCGGCGACCCAGGCCGCCAACTCGATAAACGCCTGCCCGCCGGGGAGCAGGGCGTGGTACTGGTCGAGGGTCAGCGGGCCCAGGCACAGGCGAAACTTGTGCTGGCGGTCCCAGACGTAGCGGCCCAGGCACAGGTCCACGCCCAGGCGGTTGGCGCGCACGCCGAGCTGGCTGCGCTCGGGCAGCTCCAGCCACTGGCCGACGTACTCCTCGAGTTGTACCGGCACGCCGAAATAGCTCGACAGGATGCTGCACAGTCCGTCCGGGTAGCGGGTCTGCGCCGCCAGGTGACCGGACCAGTGCAGCTTGGCGGTGTCGGCCAGCGGCCCCTGGCCTTGCAGTTCCGGCTGGCCGCGGCCACTGAGTGCGGCCAGGCGCGCGGCCCAGTAGTCGTCGCCGGGGCGGTCGTGGCTGACGGTCGGCCGGGCCTCGGCCCAGGCACGGTAGAACAGGCTCAGCAGGCGATGGTGGAAGATGTCGAGGAAGCGCTTGCTGGTCGGGTCGGCGTGGTTGCGCTGGCGCTCGCGCATGTACTCGGTCAGGTGCAGCGGCAGCGGACCGTTGGGGCCGCCGAGGCCGAAGAAGAACTGCTCCAGGCGCGCCGGCTGATCGTCGTTGGCCGTGACCGAGGCCAGCGTTGCCGGGGCGAAGCCGCAATCCAGGCGCTGGCCCAGGCGCACCGGTTCGTCGGCCAGGCGCAGCGAGTGGCCGAAGCGCGGCAGCTCGGGGTTTTCCGCCTCGAGGCGGCGCAGCGCCTGGAAGAAGTCGTACTCCCAGGGCTGCGCCTGCATGGTCTGTAGCGTGTTCACAGGGTCGGCCTGCGCCCGGGCTTGGCTTTCCAGCGCATGATCTCGCCACGTTCGCTGGTGCGCAGCACGGTTTCGGTGAAGCTGTTGATCGACACGTAGCGGGTCAGGAAACGCTCGAACACCGCGCCCAGCAGGAACACGCCGGTGCCGCGGAAGGCGTTCTCGTCGAACGTCAGGGTGATCTCCAGGCCACGGCCGAAGACGATCGGGCCGGGCATCGGCAGGCGCCGGGTGCAAGGCTTGCAGCTGACCTCGCGCAGGCCGTCGATCTGCAGTTGCAGGGCACTGTCCTGCTGGTCGCCGTACAGGCGCAGCAGTTCGCGCAGGGCGGCGGCGCCCTGGCCCTGTTCGGCCAGCGACAGGTAGTTCAGCGACAGTTGGCTGATCAGGCGCCAGGCCCGGTTGTCGTGGGCATGGCTGGCCTTCGGTCGGCTGGGGCCGGCCAGGCAGCGCACGGCGGATACCGGCGCGCTGTCGGCCAGGCTGAAGTCGCTGCGCCCGTCACCGACGTTCATGAACAGCGGCAGGTCGCGGTTGCTGCACAGCGCGCTGATGCCCAGCTGGCGCAGGTCGTGGCGGTACGGCGCCTGGTGGCCGTCGACCAGGCTGACGAAGGTCTCGCTGCCCATGTAGCTGGAGCGCGTGCCGTTGCGTCGTTGCTCGCTGGACAGCACCCGTGGTTCGCGGCGGACGATGTAGTAGGCCTGGTCACGGCCGTAGCGCGACGGGTCGCGCACGGCGTAGAACGGCAGGAACGCCTGGTCCGGCCCGGTGCCGTGGCCGCTGACCTGCTGTAGCGAGTGGATCTCGAAATCGGTGGGCCGGGTGCGGTCGGCGATCACGTGGTGTTCGTGGACCCGGTCGGTCAGGTGGATGCGGTCGACCCGGCGTGGGAACAGGTTGATCGCCGGGGTGCAGAACGGCACGAACTGCGCGCTGCCCACGCTGCTTTCCAGCGCGGGGTCGAAGCGCTCGAACAGCACCAGCAGCTCCAGCTCTTGGCCGTCGCAGCGCTTGACCGCACGCTCCAGCCCGGCGAAGTCGACGAACAGGAAACGCTGTGGCAGGGCAAAGTACTCCTGCAACAGGCGATAGCCCTGGAAGGCCTGGGGGACCACCGGCAACGCTGCTTCGCGGTCATCGAAGCCGCACGGCAGCAAGGCCTGCTCGACCGGTATGCGCTCGACCCAGTCGGCCCCCGGCTGGCGCACGAACACCGCGCAGGCGCTGCCCAGCAGTTGTTCGTACAGGCGGAACGGGGTTTCGTCGGCGCCGTTGAGGTACAGCGGCAGGTGCGTCAGCGGCAGGCTGTTGAACGGGATTTCCGCGCCGCTGCGCAAGGTCAGGCGCAGGCCGGCGCGGGCCTTCGGTTCGCTGGCGGCCAGGCGCCCGAGCACGGCGCCGGGGTTGCCGAAGTATTCGGCGCGGGCCACCTGCAGCGGCCACAGGGTCACGTCCTGGGTGCTGCGGAATTCGCACGGCGTCTGCGAGTTGCGGCCGAGGTTGGCGCGCAGCACGCTGGCGCGGGGCAACTGGAAACCGGCGGCCAGCGAGCCTTCGTCGGGGTCGGTCTGCAGTTGCACCACGGTCATCGACGGGGTCGGCGCCAGGTAGTGCGGGTAGGCAATTTCCAGCAGGTTGTGGGTGAAGGTCGGGTACTCGGCGTCGAGCTTGAGCTGCACCCGCGCGGTGAGGTAGGCGAAGCCTTCCAGCAGGCGCTCGACATAGGGGTCGGCGCATTCGATCCCGGACAGCGTCAGGCGCCCGGCGATCTTCGGGTATTCCTTGGCGAACTCGGCGGCACCCTCGCGGATGTGCTGCAGCTCCTGGTTGTACAGTTCGAGCAGGCGCGGATTCATGCGCGTCTCCGACGGTCGGCGGGGGCCACGCGCACGTGCCCGGACTCCAGGTCCACGTCGGTCTGCAGCAGCAGCGGCAGGGCCGCCGGCTGGGCCCACAGGTCGCCTTCGATCTCGAAGCTCAGGGCGTTGGCGTTCATCTCGCCGGGCGCGGCCTGGGCGCGCACCTTCAGGGTATGGGCGAGGATGCGCGGCTCGTAGGTGGCGATGGCCTGGTGGATGATGCGTTCGAGCGCGTTGAGGTCGATGTTCGACGCGCTGTTGCCGGCCAGGGCCGGCAGGCCGTAGTTGATCACCGATGCACCGGCCGGAGAATTCAGCGTGGCGCCGGTGTCGAGCAACGAAGTGGTGTTGAGCAGCCAGGCCAGGTCGCGCAGCACCGAGGCCTTGAGCTGCTGCAGGCTGAGCACGCGCTTGTCGGGGGCTTCCTGCGGGTTGCCCGGGTCGTCGTCGGTCAGGCGATCCAGCAGCGAGGGCTGCAGGCGGTCGCGGGTGGCGATCTCGGCTACCACTGGAACATCCCTGTGAACATTTTCTGGTCTTCGAAACCGGTGTCGCAGGACGCGCTCGGCGCCGGCGTGGAGGCTTCCAGGCCGTCCGGGGTCAGGCGCACGGCGCGCGAGGTCTTCAGGCATTCGCCCTTGAGCGTCGGGTGTGGCTGCACATGGGTCACCAGCACGATCGGCACACCGTCGAACTGCTCGACCCGGGCCTTGCCGGCGCGATCGGGGCTCAGGCCGCAGGGCCATGGCATGTCCAGCGCCAGACGCTGTT
Organism: Pseudomonas mosselii; assembly: GCF_003205295.1. Taxonomy (GTDB): domain Bacteria; phylum Pseudomonadota; class Gammaproteobacteria; order Pseudomonadales; family Pseudomonadaceae; genus Aquipseudomonas; species Aquipseudomonas mosselii_B. The sequence continues at coordinate 186,824 of NZ_QJRP01000004.1, read as the reverse complement.
CGCCGCGATCGAGCACGCATTGGCCGGCGTTCTCGGTCAGCTTCACGGACTGCCCGCCCAGGTTCGCCTGGTCCAGCAGTTCGGCGTCGGCGCAGGCGCTCAAGGCCAGCAGCAGGGCGCCGGCCAAGGCCACGCGCTTCATGTCAGCTCCCAGAACCAGACCTGTTTCGACTGGTAGTTCTGATCGGAGAAGCCTTTGGTCAGGCCGCGGTTCCACAGGTCGATATGGTCGCCCGTGCGGTTTTCCTGGCTTTGCCCAGTGCGGGCGAAGCAGTCCTTGTAGAAGATGATCCCGGTCTTGGCCTTGAACTTGTCGCGCTCCTGGGCGCTGCCGCCGATGCGCTGCGGGCGTCCCAGCTGGCGCTCCAGCCAGTTGGCCAGGGATTCGGCGCCACGGGCATGGCCATGGGCGCACTTGGGTTCGGTATAGGTCGATTTGTTGACCTTGAGGCTCATCTCGCCGTTGAGCGCGATGCTCATGCGGATGGCGCATTGGTTGTCCCACGGACCATCGCAGGGCGAGGACACTTTCGGATAGGCATTCCACAGGTTGATGAAAGAAGGCTTGGCCATGATGTTCACCGTGGGCGGGTGAGGCGTGGGGAAGGGCGCCCGCGCTGCCTGGGGCGGCGCGGGCGCGGTCGGTCAGATCTTGACGTTGGAGCGGATGTTCCAGCCGTACTTGATCGGGCCGCCTTCCTTGGTGCCGTCGGCTTTCTGCGGCTGATAGTCGACGGTGACCTTGGCGAAGTTCAGGGTCACGTTCTCGGTCAGGCGGTCGTCGCTGCCCGAGCCGCCGGTGCTCAGCGAGCTGATGATGACCTCTTCGAGGTTGATGATCAGGTACTCGACCTGGCTTTCGCCACCAGCCTTGCGCACGGTCAGCTTGACCTTGTCGATGTGCTTGCCGCTAGAGCAGTGGGCCATCAGGTTGGGACTGGACTTGTCGATGTACTTGGTGATCGACAGGTCCTGGATGTTGACCTTGCCCGAGCCGCCGCCGCTGCCCAGGTGCATGTTGCCGGACTGGGACATGCCCCAGCTCCAGTTGAGCACGTCGATTTCGTCCTTGTGGGCCTTGTCGTGGGACTCACCCTTGATGTCGCCGATCTTGATGAAAATATCTACAGCCATGATGTCCTCGGGATTTCGCGTCGGTTAGCGGTAGTAGTGGGACGGTGCAGTCCTGTGGGAGCGGGTTTACCCGCGAAGCAGGCCACGCGGTGCATGGCAAGGGCTTCGCCCTTGTTCGCGGGTGAACCCGCTCCCACAGAAGGGCCTCGGATCTGTCAGGCCCCTTTGGCCGAAGGCAGCTTCGACACCAGGCGCAGCGACACGGTCAGCCCTTCGAGCTGGTAGTGCGGGCGCAGGTAGAAGCGCGAGTTGTAGTAACCCGGGTTGCCTTCGACTTCCTCGACCACCACTTCGGCGGCCGCCAGCGGGTGCTGGGCCTTGGTGGTCTCGGTGGAGTGCGCCGGGTCGCCGTCGACGTAGTTGAGGATCCAGTCCTGCAGCCAGCGCTGCATCTCGTCCTTTTCCTTGAACGAGCCGATCTTGTCGCGAACGATGCACTTCAGGTAATGGGCGAAGCGGCAGGTGGCGAACAGGTACGGCAGGCGCGCGGCCAGGTTGGCGTTGGCGGTGGCGTCCGGATCGTCGTATTCGGCCGGCTTCTGCAGCGACTGCGCGCCGATGAAGGCGGCGAAGTCGGTGTTTTTCTTGTGCAGCAGCGGCATGAAGCCGTTCTTGGCCAGCTCCGCCTCGCGGCGATCCGAGATGGCGATCTCGGTCGGGCACTTCATGTCCACGCCACCGTCGTCGGTGGGGAAGGTGTGCGCCGGCAGGCCTTCGACTTCACCGCCGGATTCCACGCCGCGGATTCGCGAGCACCAGCCGTAGTGCTTGAACGAGCGGTTGATGTTCACCGCCATGGCATAGGCGGCGTTGGCCCAGGTGTACTTGCTGCTGTCGGCGCCGTCGGTGTCTTCCTCGAAGGCGAAGGCCTCCACCGGGTCGGTCTTGGCGCCGTAGGGCAGGCGCGCCAGGAAGCGCGGCATGGTCAGGCCGATGTAGCGCGAGTCTTCCGATTCGCGCAGCGAGCGCCAGCCGGCGTATTCCGGGGTGGTGAAGATCTTGGTCAGGTCGCGCGGGTTGGACAGCTCCTGCCACGAGCCCATGCCCATCACCGTCGGCGAGGCGGCGGAGATGAACGGCGCATGCATAGAGGCGCAGACCTTGGACACTTCGCCCAGCAGCTCGACATCGGGTGGCGACTGGTCGAAGTAGTAGTCGCCCACCAGGCAGCCGTAGGGCTCGCCACCGAACTGGCCGTATTCCTCTTCGTAGAGCTTCTTGAACACCGGGCTCTGGTCCCAGGCGGTGCCCTTGAATTTCTTCAGGGTCTTGTGCAGGTCGTTCTTCGAGATGTTGAGCACGCGGATTTTCAGCTGCTCGTCGCTCTCGGTGTTGTTGACCAGGTAGTGCAGGCCGCGCCAGGCGCTTTCCAGCTTCTGGAAGTCATCGTGGTGGATGATCTGGTTGACCTGGGCGGTGAGCTTGGCGTCGATGGCGGCAATGATCTGCTCGATCGAGCCGATGGCATCGTTGGACACCAGGTTGGTCTGCGCCAGGGCCTGCTCGGCGAGGGTGCGCACGGCGCTCTCGACGGCTTCCTTGGCCCGCTCGGTCTTGGGCTTGAATTCCTGCAGCAGGAGGCTGGCGAACTCGCTCGGGTCCTGGGTGGCCGCCTGGGGGGCCTGGCTGTCGCGCAACGGATCGTTCATGGTCGGTCTCCTCAGGCCTTCGGCTCGGTGTCGGCAGGTTTCGGCGCGCTGGCCAGGGCCTGGAGCAGGGCCGGGTCCTTGATGGCCTTGAGGATGATGTCCTCGGCGCCGGTCTTGCCGTCCATGTAGGTCAGCAGGTTGGCCAGCTGGGTACGGGCTTCGAGCAGCTGGTTCAGGGCATCGACCTTGCGTGCCACGGCGGCGGGGCTGAAGTCGTCCATGCTCTCGAAGGTGATGTCCAGGCTCAGGTTGCCTTCACCGGTCAGCTCGTTGGGCACGTTGAACGCCACGCGGGGCTTCATGGCCTTCAAGCGCGAGTCGAAGTTGTCGACGTCGATCTCCAGGAACTTGCGGTCGGCCACCGCCGGCAGCGGCTCGGCGGGCTTGCCGGCGAGGTCCGAGAGCACGCCCATGACGAAGGGCAGCTGGACCTTCTTCTCGGCGCCGTACAGCTCGACGTCGTATTCGATCTGCACTCGCGGCGCACGGTTGCGCGCGATGAATTTCTGGGAGCTGTCTTTCGCCACGTTGTTCCTCCTGGTCGCCGGTACGGCGGCTCTGCTTGTTGCGGGCGTCGGTGTTTAGGCGGCCGGAATGACGTCAGTCGTGTTCCGGGCCACGCAGGTTCTCGAATTGCGACATGCCATCGGGGATCAGGTCGCGGACGATGGTCGCGAAGTCGGCGTCGACCAGCTTCTTCGCCCGGCGCAGCAGCACCGGCAGCGGGCTGGAGGGCTCGTGGCGGGCGTAGTACTGGAGCAGGCGTTCGAGGCTCTGCAGCACGTCGTCGCGGCTGTTCACCTCGCCGGGGCGCGCCGTGGGCCGTGGCGCGGCGACGGCGGCAGGCTGTGGGTCGTCATTGGCGCCCAGTGCTGTCACTTCGTCCATGCTTGCGCCGACGGGCGCCGAGCCTTCCGGGCTGTAGTCGGTCAGCACCTGCTGGACCTGGCGCAGCGGCTGGCGCAGGGCGGACAGGTCGACGCCGCTGGCCGAGCCGACCTGGTCGTTGACCCGGCTCTCGATGGTGTCCAGGGCTTCGCGGGCCAGTTTCAGGGCCTGGCGGCATTGCGCGAGCTGCTCGGGGTCGGCGTCGCGCAGGGCGGCGGCCAGTTCCTCGGCGCTCAACTGCTCGCTGGCGAAGTGCTGCACGCCCGCCGCATGCAGGGCGGCGCGCAGGGTGACCGGGCCGAAGGTGCGCGAACGCACCAGCACGGCGTCGCGCAGCAGGGCGATGTTGGTGTCGCAGGTAAGGCCGGCCAGGGCGTTGACCCGTACGGTGGGGTCGTTGTCGTCGGCGGCGTCCAGCTGCGGGTGCAGGTGCAGCCAGTATTCGCCCAGCAGGTCGCGGATCAGCTCGAGGCTCGCGGCCAGGCCTGGCAGGCCATGCAGGGCCAGGTTGGCCTGGACCAGGAAGTGGGTGATGCGCAGGTCCTTGCTGCGTTGCAGCAGACCGGTGCAGGACTGTTCGATGGCGCGCCACTGCGGCGGCTCGGCCGGCTGCACGGCGTCGCCCATCACACGCTCGGGGCGGCCCTGGGCATCACGTTCCAGTTGCAGGAAATCGGCATCGTATTCGAGGTCGTCGCCGCACGGAAAGTCTGCGGAAACAGCGGCGAGCAGCTGCGGTGAGTTCACCAGAAATCGATCTCCATATCGGCCCTTGGTGAGGGCGTCGTTTGCGCCAAGTTGCAAATGTGAAATGGCGCACAAACTTGTCAAAGAATGCGAAGTTGATATCACCGTGATATCACTTTGGCACTCTTAAGTTGCGCATTTATGGTTTATTTCCAAATTGCTGTCAAGGTAAGCTACGCGCCGCGAAGGGCGACTGTGAACCAGTTGGCAGGTATTCGTGTCCATTGGTCAGGTGCCATCAAAGTGCCTTGCCGATAGGGTTTAATACGACCTTTCCGGGAAGCGAATTTCGGTGTGATGCCCAGTATTTACAAGGGTTTAGCCGGAAAGCGGGGTCGGGCTCGCGAATCCACTCAAATGGATGTGTGAGTGTTTCATATATATGCAAGGAGGCGTGATGGCACTTTGCCTGACCATTACCAGTTATCACAAGATCACCCCTGGGCAATGCCCGGAGAAGTTGCTGGAAAACGGTGCCATCAGCGTGGGTCGTGCGGCGGATAATGACTGGGTACTTCCCGATCCGGAACGCCTTGTTTCTTCGAAACATTGTGTGATTCAGTTCAAGGATGGCCGCTATTACTTGACCGATAACAGCACCAACGGTGTGGAACTGGTGCATGCCGGTATTCGCCTGCGTCGCGGTAACAGCGAGCCGTTGATGGATGGCGAAGTTATTCGAATTGGCGATTACGAGATCCAGGCGCGCATCGATGCCGGCCTGTCGATTCCGGTCGCAGGGCAGCCGCAGGCCCACAGTTTCGAAGCCCTGATGGCCAACCAGGTGCCTGCCCCGAGTGCGCCCATCGTCGGCGCGCCCGCCGCATTCCTGCAGGGGGCCTCGAGCCATGACACCCTGCCGGACCTGTTCGATTTTCTTGGCCCGTCCAGCGTGCCTCCGGTCAGCCAGCCGGATCATGTTCCTGCCCAGCAGCATGATTTCCGTCCGCCCACGCCGGTGGCGCCGCCGCCCGCGCCAGTGCCGGCCGCCATGCCCGCCGCGCCGGGCATGATCCCCGATGACTGGAACCTGTTCGACGAAGCGCCTGCCGTTGCTCCCCGGCCTGCGCCTGTCATCGCGCCGCCCCTGCCAGAGCCGGTAGCGCCGTTGGCACCGGTCGTCACGCCTGTACCGCCGCCCACCGCCGTATCGGCACCTGCGCCCGACCCGGCTGGCGCCAGCGATGCCTTGCTGCAGGCCTTCCTGCGTGGCGCGGGCATCGAGCACCTGCGCATCGACGCGGCCGATGCCGCCGCGCAGATGGAGGCGGTCGGGCGCAGCTACCGCCTGATGGTCGAAGGCCTGATCGATGTATTGCGCGCGCGCAGCAGCCTGAAGGGCGAGTTCCGCATGCAGCAGACCACCATCGCCCCGGTGCGCAACAACCCGCTGAAGTTCGCCCCCAATGCCGACGAAGCGCTGCTGTTGCTGCTGCGCGAGGGCAACCAGGCATTCATGGCCCCGGACCAGGCGGTGCGCGACAGCTTCGACGACCTGCGCGCCCACCAGCTGGCAGTGATGGCGGGTGTCGAGGCGGCCATCAAGCACCTGCTCGAGCGCTTCGAACCAGCCCGTCTGGAGCAGCGCCTGGCGCCCGCCGCCGGGCTGGCCAAGCTGTTCGGCGGTTCGCGCCAGGCCCACTGCTGGCAGCAGTTCACCGAGCTCTACAGCCAGATTTCCCGGGAAGCCGAAGACGACTTCCAGGACCTGTTCGGTCGCGAGTTCAGTCGCGCCTACGAGGCCCATAGCCAACGCATTCAACGCTCCTGAGGCCAACGCCCGGAGCACAGGAAGAACACAGGACGTCATGAGGACGAGGATGAGTGCAACGAGACTGATCGCAGCCCTGGCCATGGTGCTGCTCAGTGCCTGCAGCAAGGACAGCCCGGTCGAGCCCGCCGTTACCGACGCGGCGCCACCGGCCACGGGTATCACCCTGTACTTCAGCGCCGCGGCCGGGCTCAACCCCGGCGCCGGCGGCACGCCCGCGCCGGTGCGGGTGCGCATCTACGAGCTGAAGAACAGCGCCGCCTTCGCCCGCGCCGACTATTTCGCCCTGGCCGAGCGCGCCCAGGCCACCCTGGCCGCCGACCTGATCGACCAGGACGAAGTCCTGCTCCAGCCCGGCGAGCAACTGCGCCTGGAGCGCCCGCTCGACCCGGCCACGCGCCAGGTCGGCCTGGTGGTCGGCTACCGCGAGGTCGACCAGGCCCAGTGGCGCAGCGTGCTGCCGGTGCCGCCGCGCGACTATCAGATCAGCCTCGATGTGCGCGCCGTGCGCAGCGCCGTGGCCACCCCACAACCTGAGCCTGCCCGCTAGGCAATCGGAGAACCCATGTCCTGGAACAATCGCGTGGTCTGGTCGGAAGGGATGTTCATCACCACCCAGCACTTCCAGCAGCACGACCGCTACCTGGAGAACTTCGTCGATGCTCGCAGCCGGCCGCTCCACGCCGCCGCCTGGGGCTTTTCCGAGCTGTTGGTCGACCAAGGCCTGCTGGCCCAGGGCAAGCTGGCGATCCTCAGTGCCCGTGGCCTGCTGCCGGACGGTACTCCGTTCGACATCCCGCGTGACGACCTGCCGCCCGCGCCGCTGGAGATACCCGACGACCTGCGCAATGGGGTGATTTACCTGGGCCTGCCGCTCAAGCGCGCCGGTGCCCGCGATACCGTCGATGACGGTGAAATACCTGATGGTGCGCGCTATGTCAGCCGTATCAGCGAAGTCCGCGACGACAACGCCCCGTTCGAGAACCGGGCCCCACTGGCCCTGGGCAGCCGCGCCCTGCGCCTGCTGCGCGCCGAGGACGGCCTGAGCGACTATGCCGCGTTGGGCGTGGTGCGCATCCGGGAAAAGCGCGCCGACCGTGCCCTGGTGCTGGATGACAGCTACATCCCGCCGCTGCTCGACGTGACCGCCAGCAACCTGCTGTCAGGCTTCCGTGGCGAGCTGCTCGGCCTGCTGCACCAGCGCGGCGAGGCCCTGGCCGGGCGCGTGGTGGCCTCGGCCAACGGCGGTGCCTCGGAGATCGCCGATTTCATGCTGCTGCAACTGGTCAACCGCGCCCAGCCGCTGGTCGAGCACCTCAACCAGCTGACGCCGCTGCACCCCGAGCGGCTGTACAGCGAGCTGGTGGCCCTGGCCGGCGAGTTCGCCACCTTTACCCGCGAAGGTCGCCGCCCCGAGGCATATCCGGTGTACCAGCACGACGACCTGGCGGCGACCTTCGCACCAGTGCTGGCCGCCCTGCGCGAGGCCCTGTCGATGCTGATCGACAGCAAGGCCGTGGCCATCCCGCTGGTCGAGAAGGCCTACGGCATCCATGTCGGCATGCTGGCCGACCGCAGCCTGCTCGACAGCGCCAGCTTCGTCCTGGTGGTGCGCGCCGACGTGCCCAGCGAGACCCTGCGCAGCCGCTTCGGCCAGCAGAGCAAGATCGGCGCGGTGGAGCACATCCGCGACCTGGTCAACCTGCAGTTGCCGGGCATCGGCCTGCTGCCGCTGCCGGTGGCGCCGCGGCAGATTCCGTTCCATGCCGGCTCCACCTACTTCGAACTCGACCGGGGCAGCGAACACTGGAAGCAGCTGCAGCATTCCGGTGGTTTCGCCTTCTACGTCGCCGGCGAGTTCCCCGGCCTGAACCTGGCCTTCTGGGCCATTCGAGGATAAGCCGCGATGCAATCGGACGATCCGCTCGCCAATGACCGCACCCAGTTCATGCCGCGCCCCGGTGGCCGAGGCCCGCAGCCGGCCACGCCGGGACCTGCGCAGGCGGCGCCGCCACCGCCTCTGAACGTGCCGGCCGAACCGCTGGCGCCGGGCCAGGCGGCGGGCCTGAATCCGCTGGAACAGGCGGCCGGCCCGCTGCTGGCGTTGCTCACCCGCCTGCGCAACACCATCGCCCACCCGGCGCCGGCCAGCCTGCGTGCGCAGCTGCTGGCCTACCTGCGCCAGTTCGAGGAGCGCGCCGAGGCCGCCGGGGTCGCGCGCAACGAGGTGCTGCTGGCGCGCTACGCCCTGTGCACCGCGCTCGACGAAGCGGTGCTCAGCACGCCGTGGGGCAGCGCCAGCGACTGGGGCAAGCAGAGCCTGCTGATCACCGTGCACAACGAGGCCTGGGGCGGCGAGAAGGTGTTCCAGCTGATGGAGCACTGCCTGCAGAGTCCGCGTGAACGCCTGCACCTGCTGGAGCTGTTGTACCTGTGCACCAGCCTCGGTTTCGAAGGCCGCTACCGGGTGATGAACGGTGGCCGAGCCCAGCTCGAGGCCCTGCGCGAGCGCACCGCCGCGACCATCCGCAGCGCCCGTGGCGATATCGAGCGCGAGCTGTCGCCGCACTGGCGCGGCGTCACCGTGGCCCGTGACCGCCTGGCGCAGTTCGTGCCGCCCTGGGTCGGCCTGGCGTTGGCCCTGGCGTTGCTGTTGCTGGTGCTGTTCGGCCTGCGCCTGAAGCTGGCCGCCGACGCGGAGCCAGTGTTCCGTGGCATCCATGCCCTGGGCGAGATCCCGGTGCAGGCCATGGACCGCCCGGTGGTGCAGCCAAAGCCTGTCGAGCGCCCGCGCCTGGCCGGTTTCCTGGCCGAGGACATCAAGGCCGGCCGGGTCGCCGTGGAGGACGCGGTGGACCGCTCGGTAGTGACCATCCGCGGCGACGAGCTGTTCGCCTCGGCCAGCGCCAGCATCAAGGGTGACTTCGAACCGCTCATGCTGCGCATCGCCGAAGCCGTCGCCAAGGTCAAGGGCAACGTGAAAGTCACCGGCCACAGCGACAACCAGCGCATCGCCACGCTGCGCTTCCCATCCAACTGGGCGTTGTCCCAGGCCCGTGCCGAGGAGGTGAAGAACCTGCTCGCCGCCCGTACCGGCCAGCCCGGGCGTTTCAGCGCCCAGGGCCTGAGCGACACCGAACCGCTGGCGTCGAACGACAGCGCGCAGGGCCGGGCGAAGAATCGCCGGGTTGAAATCACCGTTCTGGCGGAGGGCGTCGAGTGAAGGCGTTTTTCAGTTTTGTCATTCGCTGGGTGGTCCCGGTGCTGGGCCTGCTAGCCCTCAGCCTGATCATCTGGTTCCTCGGCCCGTTGCTCGATGCGCTGGTGCCGGTCGCGCCGCGCCTGGTGCTGATCGTCCTGCTGTTCGCGGTGTGGATCGCCTACCGCGTGTGGCGCATCGTCCAGGCCCGACGCCAGGCGGCCAAGGTGATGCAGAGCCTGGCCGCAGAGACCGCGCCGGACCCTGCCGGCGTTGCCACCGCCGAAGAGCTGGCGACCCTGCGCCAGCGCATGGATGAAGCCCTGACGCTGCTGAAGAAGGCGCGCCTGGGCGGTGATGAGCGGCGCAACCTGTACGAGCTGCCGTGGTACGTGATCATCGGTCCGCCCGGCTCGGGCAAGACCACCGCGCTGGTCAACTCCGGCCTGCACTTCCCGCTGGCGGCGCAGCTGGGCGAGGGCGCCATCCGTGGCGTGGGTGGCACGCGCAACTGCGACTGGTGGTTCACCGACCAGGCCGTGCTGCTGGACACCGCCGGCCGCTACACCACCCAGGACAGCCATGCCCAGGTGGACAAGGCGGCCTGGCTGGGCTTCCTCGACCTGCTCAAGACCCAGCGTTCACGCCGGCCCATCGACGGCGCCTTCATCGCCATCAGCCTGTCCGACCTGCTGCTGGGCAGCGACGCCGAGCGCGCCGCCCACGCGGCGGCGATCCGCACCCGCATCCAGGAGTTGTACAGCCAGCTGGGCGTGCGTTTTCCGATCTACCTGATGCTGACCAAGCTCGACCTGGTGCCGGGCTTCATGGAGTTCTTCGACAACCTGAGCAAGGAAGAGCGTGCCCAGGTGTGGGGCATGACCTTCCCCCTGGATGACGGCCAGCACGGTGACGGCCCGCTGGCCCAGTTCGGCAGCGAGTTCGCCCTGCTCGAGCAGCGTCTCAACCAGCGTCTGGTGGAGCGCCTGCAACAGGAACGCGACCCGGCGCGGCGCGACCTGGTCTACGGCTTCGTCCAGCAGTTCGCCGCCTTGCGCGGCAACCTCAAGACCTTCCTCGACGGCATCTTCAAGCCCAACGCCTTCGAAGCGCGCGCCCTGCTGCGCGGCGTGTACTTCACCAGCGGCACCCAGGAAGGCAGCCCCATCGACCGCCTGATCGGCAGCATGGCCCAGAGCATGGGCCTGGACCGTGCCCACCTGGCGCGGCAGAACGGCACCGGGCGCAGCTACTTTATCGAGAAACTGTTCAGCGCCGTGGCCTTCGCCGAGCGTGGCCTGGTCGGCAGCAACCCCAAGGTCGAGCAGCGGCGCAAGTGGATCGCCCGCGGTGCCCTGGCCCTGAGCGTGGCCCTGGTGCTGGTGGTTGGCACCTTGTGGACCCTGAGCTACCGCGCCAACCAGCAGTACATCGCTGAAGTCGATGGCCGTCTCAAGCCGCTGGGCAAGAGCGTGCAGGAACTGAGCCCGGCCCAGCGCAACGTGGTCGACGTATTGCCGTTGCTCAACGGCGTGCGCCGTCTGGCCGAGGATCCGCCCGGCTGGGCCGAGGGCCTCGGGCTGTACCAGGGCGACATGCTCGAAGGCGAGTCGGACAGCGTCTACCGCAAGCTGCTGATTGCCATCTTCGCCCCGCGCCTGGTCACCCGCATCGAAGAGCAGTTGTACGCCGGCGGCCCGTCCGACTACCTCTACGAGGGGCTCAAAGCCTACCTGATGCTGGCCGACGGCGAACACTACGACGCCGAGTTCATCAAGGCCTGGGTCACCCTCGATTGGGAGCGCAGCCTGCCCCGCGACCTGGCACCGGACCTGCGCCAGGCCCTGGAGCAGCACCTGGCGGCGCTGTTCGACAAGCGCCCGCCCAATGCCCGTCTCGACCAGCGCCTGATCGACGACACCCGTCGCCAACTGCAGCAACTGCCGGTGGCCCAGCGCGTCTACGACCGGGTCAAGCGCCAGAAACTGCCGGCCGGGGTCGGCGACTTCCGGGTCAGCGACGCCGCCGGGCGCGATGCCGCGCTGGTGTTCCGCTTCAAGAACGGCAAGCCGCTGAGCGAGCCGCTGCCGGGCATCTTCACCGTCGAGGGCTACCGCAAGGCGTTCCTCGCCGCCAGCCTGGCCCACAGCGAGACCCTGGCCGAGGAGCGCTGGGTGCTGGGCCGCGAGGCCAGCGAGTCGGGCGATGCCAAGCGCCTGGCCGACGATGTGCTGCAGCTGTACTACCAGGACTACATCCGCCATTGGGATGCGCTGCTGGCGGACCTGGACTTCGTGCCGATCACCAGCGTCGGCCAGGCCGCCGATGTGCTGCGGGTGCTGTCCGGGCCGACCTCGCCGATGAAGAAACTGCTGCAGGCGGTCGCCAAGGAGACCAACCTGGCGCAGCCGACCACCCTCGACAAGGTCCAGGCCAAGGCCGAGCAGGCCGGCGTCGATCAGCTGCGCCAGCGTCTCGGCGGCCTGCTCGGCGATGCGCCGCTGCCCAGCGACAACCCGGCTGCCCGTGAGGTGGACCCGGTGACCGCGCACTTCGCCGAACTGGCCGCGCTGGTGGAAACCGGCGAAGGACAGCCTGCGGCCATCGACGGCCTGCTCACCGACCTCAACGCCCTTTACGTGCAGGTCAGTGCCATGGTCGGCGCCAGCGGCGACGCGCTGCTGGGCGAGGCCAAGAACCAGGCCCAGGCCGCCGCGCAGCGTGTCGCCCTGGGCGCCGCGCGCCAGCCCAAGGTGGTGCAGAACCTGGTGGGCTCGGTGCTCGGCTCGACACACAACATCGTCATGGGCGGCGTGCGCAACCAGCTCAACGCCGCCTGGACCAGCGAGGTGGTGAACGTCTACCGCCAGTCCCTCAGCGGCCGCTACCCGCTGGTGGCCGGCAGCGCGCGGGACGCCACTCTGGAGGACTTCGGCCTGTTCTTCGGCGTCGGCGGGGTGATGGATAACTACTTCCGCAAGTACCTGCAACCCTACGTCAACACCTCGAGCACGCCGTGGAGCTGGCAGCCGGGCGCGGCGCAGAAGCTGGGGATCAACAGCAATGTGCTGTACACCTTCCAGCGCGCGGCGAGCATCCGTGACGCGTTCTTCCGCAACAGCAACGGCGTGCAGCCGGGCGTGCGCTTCGAGCTCAAGCCGGTGGCGATGGACGCGACCATCACCCAGTTCCTGCTCGACCTCGATGGCCAGCAGGTCAGCTACGACCACGGCCCAAGCCGGCCGGTGGCGTTGCAGTGGCCGAATCCCAACAGCATCGGCGTGGTGCGCCTGTCGATCTCGCCGCCCTCGGCCACCGGCCGTTCCGGCCTGACCGTGGAAGGCCCCTGGGCCTGGTTCCGCCTGCTCGACCAGTCCGACCTGGTGGCCGGCAGCTCGCCGGAGCGCTTCAACCTGCGCCTGCGCGTAGATGGCGCCAGCGTGTCCTATGAGCTGCGCGCCAGCAGCGCCTTCAACCCGTTCCGCAGCCGAGTGCTCAGCGGTTTCAGCCTGCCGGAGCACCTGTGAACGACGTGGGTTTCTACGGAAAACTGGCCAGCCGTGGCGACTTCGTCAGTCGCGGCCTTCCAAACAGCTTCATCCAGCCCTGGGACCAGTGGCTGGCGGCGGGGATGCAGGCCAGCCAGCAGGCGCTGGGCGAGCGTTGGCTCGAGGCCTACCTGGTCAGCCCCTTGTGGCGATTCGCCCTGGCGCCGGGGCTGTGCGGGCCCGAGGCGGTCATCGGCGTGCTGATGCCGAGCATCGACCGGGTCGGGCGGTATTTTCCGCTGACCGTGGCCCAGGTGCTGGAGCCGGGACAGCCGTTGGCGCCTGTGGTGGCCGGGGCCGAGGAATGGTTCGAGGCGGTCGAGGAGGCATTGCTGGCGACGCTTGAGCCTGGGGCAGCCTTTGAGGGTTTTGAGGCTGCTTTGCAGCCTTTTCGCGGCGCGAGGCCGCTCCTACAGGGACCGCGTGTGACTGTCGGTGGGGTGCAGCGGTTGGATGCGACCACGCCGCAGGGGCGTGCGCTGGCGTTGGCTGAATGCGCCTGTGAGGGCATGAGCCTGTGGTGGGGCAGGGGTTCCGAACGTATCGCCCCGGGGTTGATGCGCTGCGCGGGTCTGCCCCGCAGCGAGGATTTCGCCGGGTTTCTACTGGGTAGCGAGGCGCGTAGCGAATGACCGACCTGCAGTACACAGCGGCCAGCTACAGCCATGTCGGCATGGTGCGCAAGATCAATGAGGACGCCTGCCTGGAGTTGACCTGGGCAGGCCTGTGGGCAGTGGCCGACGGCATGGGCGGCCATGCGGCGGGCGACTATGTCAGCAGCCTGGCCATGGACAGCCTGCGCAGCCTGCCGATGCTCGACTCGCTCGACGACTTCAGCGGCGAGGTCCGTGACGGCCTGGCCTGGGTCAACGGCATCGTGCGCGAGGAAACCGTGCGCCGTGGCGTGGCGATGATGGGCAGCACCGTGGTGGTGCTGGCGGCGCGTGGCGACCAGGCCATCGGCCTGTGGGCCGGCGACAGTCGCCTGTACCGCCTGCGTGACGGGCGCATCGAGCGCCTCAGCCACGACCACAGCTACGTCCAGGAGCTGCAGGACAGCGGCCTGCTCAACGAGGCCGAGGCGCGGGTGCATCCGCGCGGCAACATCGTCACCCGCGCCATCGGCGTCGAGGATGACCTCGACCTGCAGGCCGTGGCCCTGCAGGTGCGGCCCGGTGACACCTACCTGTTGTGCAGCGATGGTCTGAACAAGACCGCCGAGGACCATGAGATCGCCGAAGTGCTCGGCCACGCCGACCCTTACGAGGTGGTCCGCAGCCTGGTGCACCTGGGGCTGACCCGGGGCGCGCCGGACAACATCACCGCAGTGGTCGTCAAGGTGAACTGAAGACATCATGGACATGCAGATCCCCGGATTCGATATCGATCGCGAGCTTGGCCAAGGCGCCATGGCCAGCGTGTACCTCGCCACCCAGCGTTCCCTGGAGCGCAAGGTGGCGCTGAAGATCATGGCGGCGAGCCTGGCCGCCGACCCGACCTTCTGCGAGCGCTTCCTGCGCGAAGGGCGCACCCTGGCGCGGCTGGCGCACCCGAACATCGCCACCATCCACGACATCGGCAATGTCGGCGAGCTGTACTACATGGCCATGGAGTACCTGCCCAGCGGCACGCTCAAGGAGCGCATTGCCGATGGCCTGACGCCCGAGCAGGGCCTGGCCTACGTGCGCCAGATCGCCCTGGCTCTGGGTTATGCCCATGCCCAGGGCCTGGTGCACCGCGACGTCAAGCCGGCCAACATCCTGTTCCGCGCCGACGGCACCGCGGTGCTGTCGGACTTCGGCATCGCCAAGTCACTGGATGACCGCACCCAGTTCACCCAGGCCGGCTTCGCCGTCGGCACGCCGAGCTACATGAGCCCGGAACAGGCGCGCGGCATGGAGATCGACGGCCGCGCCGACCTGTATGCGCTGGGCGTGGTGCTCTACGAGATCCTGGTCGGCAAGCTGCCGTACAGCGGCACCGACGCGCTGTCCACGGCGCTGGCGCACCTGACCGAGCCGCTGCCGGAACTGCCCATCGAGCACGGCCGCTACCAGGACATCCTGCGTGGCCTGCTGGCCAAGGATCCCAACGAGCGCTTTGCCGACGCGGCGGCGTTGCTGGCCGCGCTGGACCGCCTGACGGTGCAGGTACCGGTCGAGGACAACGACAGCACATTGGTCCGCCCGCTGCCGCTCCCGCCGCCAGCCATCCCGCAACCGGTGTCCATCGACATTCCGCAGGCCCTTCCCGTGGGCGAGCCTGCCCGGCGGCCCGAACCCAAGCCCGCGCCCGTCGTGAAGTCCGGATCGAACAAACCGGCCAAGGCCGTGCTGGCGGTGGCGATCGCGGCGGCGCTGGGTTTGGGGGGCGCTTTCTTCTGGCTGCTCGGCGGCAGTGACGCGCCCGCGCCTGAAACGCCGGTGGCGCAGACGCCCGCCACCAGCGTGGCCCCCGCCGAACCCAAGATCACGCCTGTTGCCGCTTCGGACGATGGCCGTCCATTGCTGATGCCCGGCAAGAAGACCCTGTTCCAGCGTGTGCTGACCAAGCCCGACGCCCAGCTGGTGGCCGAGCCCGGCGATGCCACGGGCGATAAACTGCCGGCCTTCTCCGTGCTCTACGTCTACCAGCGCAAGGATGTCGGCGGCCAGGCCTGGGTCCAGGTCGGCGCCGCCAGCGATGGCCAGCGCGATGGCTGGCTGCCGGCCGCGCAGACCAGCGACTGGAAACAGAGCCTGGTGCTCAAGTTCACCGAGCGCTCGGGCCGCTCGCCGGTGATGTTCATGCGCCAGGTGGACGATGTGCAGCACCTGCTCGACGACACCGCCCAGGCCCGCGACAGCCTGCTCAAGGCGCAGAACCACCCCGACCAGGTGCCGCAGGTGATGGCCCTGGAGCCGGCGGCCAGCGCCGTGCCGCAGAACCAGTTCTACCTGATGCCGATCTTCGACTACCGCGAAAGCTTCGACGCCGGCGGCCAGCCGGTGCAACTGCTCAACATCGCCTCGATCGACCCCGGCGCCAGTGCCCGCGACAGCGCGCCCAAGGCGGCCGGCGTGGCGGCGGTCGGTGACAACAGCTTCCGTACCGGCATCGTCCTGGTGGTGGACACCTCGGTGTCCATGCAGCCCTATATCGACCGGGTACGCCAGGTGGTCAGCGAGCTGCAGCAGCAACTGGCGGCCCGGGGCGAGCTGGACAGCGTCAGCTTCGGCCTGGTGGGGTTTCGCAACAGCGTCAAGCGCACCCCGGGCCTCGAGTACCTGAGCAAGACCCTGGTCAGCCTGGAGGAGGGCCGCGATCCGGCGCGCTTCCTCAAGGCCGCCTCGCAGGTCAGGGCCACCAGCGTTTCCAGCCATTCGTTCAACGAGGACGCTTTCGCCGGGGTGATGCAGGCGGTCGAGGGCATGGACTGGTCCGGCTACGGCGGGCGCCTCATCTTGCTGGTCAGCGATGCCGGCGCACTGCGCAAGAACGACCCGTTCAGCAGCACCCAGATGAACGAGGCCGAAGTGCGCCAGGCCGCGCTGAGCAAGCAGATCAAGATCTACGCCCTGCACCTGCGCACCCCGTCGGGGGTGAAGAACCACGGCTCGGCCGAAAGCCAGTACCGCGTGCTCACCGCCGACAGCAATCCGCAGATCGGCGACCTTTACGTCGGCGTGCCGGGTGGCGAGGTCGGCGCGTTCGGCGAGCGCGTGCGCGAGATCGGCTCGACCTTCGCCGAGCTGGTGCACCAGGTGCGCAACCAGCAACCACAGCCGGTGCCGCTGCTGACCTCGGCCTCGGGGCTGTCGGCCAAGTCCCAGGCCATCGGTTACGCCATGCACATGGACTTCCTTGGCCGCCATGGCGCCAGCCAGGCGCCGCAGCTGGTCAGCGCCTGGACCGCCGACCGCGACCTGACCAACCCGACGCTGCCGACCCTGCAGGTGTGCGTGATGCTCACCAAGCTGCAGCTCAACGACCTGCAGCAGTCGCTCAAGCTGATCGTCGATGCCGCGCGCAAGACCCGCAGCTCGCCGGGCGACTTCTTCAACGAGATCGCCAGCGCCAGTGCCTATATGAGCCGCGACCCCGGCGCCCTGCGCAAGGGTGCCAACCTGGCCCAGGGCGGGGTGCTCGGCGAGTACCTCGATGGCCTGCCGTACCGCAGCAAGTCCCTGAGCATGACCCAGGACCTGTGGCTGTCGCTGTCGGTGGCCGAGCAGGAAGATTTCATCGACGAACTGGACTCGAAGATCCGCCTGTACGAAACCTTCCACAACGACATGGCCAACTGGGTGCGCTTCGGCAAAGCCGAGCCGGGTGACGCCCTGTACCGTGTTCCGCTGTCGACGCTGCCGTGATGATCCGCCTGGACGGGGTGCGCAAGACGCGCGGGCAGGGTGCCCAGCGCTACAGCCTGCAAGTCGACCGGCTGCACCTGGCCGTGGGTGAGCGGGTGGCGTTGGTCGGCCCCAGCGGCTGCGGCAAGAGCACCTTGCTCGACCTGCTGGCGCTGGTGCTGGCGCCGGATGCGGCGCAGGGCTTCGTCCTTGGTGGCGAGGATGTCGCCGGGCTGTGGCGCGGCCGACAGCTCGACCGCTTGGCCAGCTGGCGCAGCCGGCACCTCGGCTATGTGCTGCAGGCGGGTGGGCTGCTGGGTTTTCTCGATGTGCGCGGCAATATCCGTCTGCCGCGCCAATTGCTGGGGCTCGACGATGACGGCAGCGTCGAGCGCTTGGCCGAAGCGCTGGATGTGCACGATCAACTGGGCAAGAAACCCGCCGCCCTGTCCCTTGGCCAGCGCCAGCGGGTCAGCTGCGCCCGTGCCCTGGTCCATGCCCCGACGCTGCTGCTGGCCGACGAGCCGACCGCTGCGCTGGACCCGGTCAACGCCGAGCGGGTGATGCAACTGTTGCTGCGCGAGGCCGAGGCGCGCCAGGTGACCTGTGTGGTCGCCACCCACGACGAAGGCCTGGCACGCCAGGCCGGGCTGACGGTGCTGCGCATGGCCTGTCGGCGCGAGGCCGACGGCGGCGTCACGGCAACGCTGGAGCGGGCCGCCTGATGCGCCCGCTGCTGATCGCCGGGCTGGCCTGGCAGGACTATCGCAACGATGCGCGGCTGTCGGCGTGCGGCGTACTGGCGCTGGTAGCGGTGATCGCGCCGCTGCTGGTGCTGTTCGGCCTGAAGTTCGGCCTGGTCGGCAGCCTGACCGAGCGCCTGCAGCGCGATCCGGGCGTGCGCGAGATCATTCCCCTGGGCGGTGGGCGCTTTCGCGCCGAATTCGTAGAGGAACTGGCACAACATCCGGGAGTAGCCTTCGCCATCCCCCGGACCCGGCAGATCGCCGCCACCGCTGAACTGCTTTTGCCCGCCCACGGGCGTGGCCTGACGGTTGAAATGCTGCCCACCGCAGAGGGCGATCCCTTGCTGGCGCACGTCGCTCCTCCGGCGGGGCTGCAACAGGTGGTGCTGAGCTTTACCGCCGCGGAAAAGCTCGGCGCCAGGGCCGGAGACGAGCTGCAGGCCAGCTTCAGCCGCCAGCAGGCCGGGCAGATGCAATGGCGCCAGACGCGCCTGCAGGTCACCAGCGTGTTGCCCCTGGCTGCGTTTGAGCGCGATGGCCTGTTCGCATCGTTGCAGTTGCTCGAGGCTGTCGAGGATTACCGCGATGGCCGCGCGGTGCCGGCACTGGACTGGCAGGGCGAGGCGCAGGGCTCCGTGGCGCAGCGGGTTTACCCGGCGTTCCGCCTGTATGCCCGCGAACTGACCGATGTCGAGCCGCTGCGCCAGTTCTTCGCCGAACGCAAGCTGCTGGTCTCGACCCAGGCCGCACAGATCGCCCAGGTGCAGTCGCTCAGCCGCAATCTCGATCTGGTGTTCTGGATCATCGCCAGCCTGGCCGTGGCCGGCGCCGTGGCAGCCATCGCGGCGGGCGCGGTGGCGGCGGTGGAGCGCAAGCAGCGCGAGCTGGCTGTGCTGCGTTTGCTGGGCTTCGGCACCGCTGCGCTGCTGTTGTTCGTGGTGCTCCAGGCGCTCTACAGCGGCCTTTTGGCCGCCGTCGTGGCGGGGTTGTTGTACCTGCTGGCCGAGCACGGTCTGAACCGACTTTTCATGCAGGTGCCCGGCGAGTTCGCCAGCCACCTGTTGCCCATGCACTACCTCGTTGCGTTGTGTGCCGTGCTGCTGGCCAGCACTGCCGCCGCCGCCCTGGGCGGCTGGCGGGTGGCGCGTATCGAGGCTTGCCAAGGAATACGTGATGTCTGATCGCCGTCTCGGGGCTGCCGCCCTGATCCTCACCGCGCTGAGCCTGGGAGCCTGCTCCCAGGCCGATGGCGACGACAAGGCCAAGCCGGCCGTGCAGTCCCCGGCCGGGGCCGACAGCAAGTTCGACAATCCCAAGCCATTGCCGGGCGATGTCAGCCTGCCGCTGCCCTGTGGCGGTGAGCTGGTGCTGCGCAGCGTCTACGTGTTGGCCCAGGGCAGCCTCGACGACCGCGAGGTCAACCTCGGCTACCCGTTCAGCGAAGGCGAGGCCGGCTACAAGCAGTCGTTCATCTCCGGTTACCGGCGCGACTTCATCAACGGCCAGTTCAGCCTGCAGGACCTGGCGCCGCAGTGGCAGAAGGCCGTCGGCCCGATCCTGCCGAAGGTCGACAAAGGCAGCCCGCTCACGCCGATGATGTACTTCATCGGCAAGTACGAAGTGACCGCCCGCCAGTACGCCCAGGTGATGGCCCAGGCACCGTCGTTGGCCGGCGGCGACGCGCCGCCGGCCTGCGAGGCGAACAACGACGCGGCGGGACGCCTGCCCAAGGTCAAGCTGTCGCGCTTCGAAGCCGAGCGCTTCGCCGCCGTCTACAGCGCCTGGCTGATGAAGCATCACCGCGACCTGCTGCCGGTCAGTGGCCGTGGCAGCAAGGCCGAGGACGGCGGCACCGGCTTCGTGCGCCTGCCCACCGAAGTGGAGTGGGAGTTCGCCGCCCGTGGCGGTTCGGCGGTCAGCCGCCAGGAGCTGGAAGGACGGTTGTTCCCGCGCAAGGTCGAAGGCGCCGACAGTGAAGGGCCGCTGGCCGATTTCGCGGTGTTCAACCAGGTCGCCGGTGGCACCGGGCAGGCGGCGCGGCTGATGCCGATCGGTACCAAGCAACCCAACCCGCTGGGCCTGTTCGACGTGATCGGCAACGCCGCCGAGATGGTCCAGGAATCGTTCCAGCTGGTCAACGCCGGGCGCCTGCAGGGCGCCTACGGTGGCTTCGTGGTCAAGGGCGGCAACTACCTCGAGGGCGAGGGCACCCTGTTCACCGGCATGCGCCGCGAGTACCCGCTGTTCGGCGCCGACGGCACCGAGCAGCGCAACGAGACCACTGGCTTTCGCGTAGCCATCGGCGCCCTGTCGGCGCCGCGCTCGCGCTACCAGGAGCTGTTCGAGCAGTGGCAGAAGGAAGGCCGGCTGGCCGGCCTGACCGACGACATCGAGGCCGCCCAGGACCCGACCAAGCGCCTGGACAGCATCA
Organism: Pseudomonas mosselii; assembly: GCF_003205295.1. Classification (GTDB taxonomy): domain Bacteria; phylum Pseudomonadota; class Gammaproteobacteria; order Pseudomonadales; family Pseudomonadaceae; genus Aquipseudomonas; species Aquipseudomonas mosselii_B. The sequence continues at coordinate 166,380 of NZ_QJRP01000004.1, read as the reverse complement.
TCGCCGCCGCCACCGACCCGCGCCAGCAGGCCGAACTCGGCCTGGTCAACGAAGAGCTCAAGCGCAACGTCTCGCTGATCGCCCGCCAGCGCGAAGAGGCCGCCGGCAACCTGATCCAGTCCGCCGCCCTGGTGGCCGAGACGGTCAACAACTACAACATCCGCCTGACCAACCTGCAGAACACCCAGGCCAAGGCCGAGGCTTCGGGCGACCAGACCAGCGCGCGCATGTACGGCGCCGCCATCGCCAATGGCCGCGCCGCCCTCGACGGCGCCGTGGCGATCTACATCGACAACCTGGCCAGCGGCACGCGCTACACCGACGCGGTGATCCAGGCGCAGTTCCAGCGGGTCAGGGAAGAGCTCAATCGCAAGCCGGTCCTGGGCAACAGCCTGGTGACCCGCGCCACCCTGTTCGTCCGCCACGTCGGGGAGTACCGCCAGAACCGGCGGGCCGATCCGGCGACGATCCTCAAGGAGCTGCTGGCATCGGCCGCCCCGCGACCCTAAGGACAGCTTCGACAGAAAGGACTCCCGGGTGGCACGAAGCCCCCGGATACCGAGAAACCCAAGAAGAGAAACCAGACCATGTTCACCCGCAAACCCCTGATCACTGCATCCCAGGCCCGTACCGCGCTGCTGCTGGCAGCCGGGTTCAGCACCGTGCTGTTGAGCGGTTGCGCCAGCTCGCCTGTGTCCAAGGTCGGCGCCACGACCAAGGTCGAGTATTACCCCAACTGCTACGAGCCGGTGCAGCACCTGCGTTCCACCGACGGTGACATGACCCGCTCGGTCGCCACCGGCGCGCTGCTTGGCGCGGTCGGCGGCGCCCTGACCGGCGCCCTGGTCGACAAGGAAAACCGTGGTCGCAACGCCGCCATCGGTGCCGCCGGTGGCGCCCTGGTCGGCGGCGCGGCCGGTTACTACACCGAGCGCCAGAAACAGATCAGCGACGACAAGCAGCGTATCGCCTCGTACGCCACCGATATCGACAAGAGCGCCGCCGATCTGGATCGCACCACGGCCTACGCCAAGTCGTCGCAGTCGTGCTACCAGCGTGAGTTCGCCAGCCTGATCCAGAACCGCAAGTCTGGCCGCATCAACGACACCGAGGGGCGCAAGCGCCTGGCCGAGATCGTCGCCGGCCTGCAGGAGTCGAACAACCTGCTGACCACCGTGAACGGTCGCCTGGGTGAGAACCTGAACAACTACACCCAGGCCTACGAGCAGGACCTCAAGCAGGTCGGCGTCGCGCGTACCGACGTGGTCGCCGTGGCCGAGCCGCCGAAAGTAGCGACCACCGGCAAGAAGAAAGAGGTGAAGAAGGTCCAGCCGGCCAAGAAGGTGACCAAGGACGTGCCGCAGGAAGCCGTGGCCACCGAGAAGACCCTGCAGAACGCCAACGGCAAGAAAGCCGAGGCCCAGCAGGTGGCCAAGGCCGGTACCGACCAGGTCAATGCCATGTGCCGCAACCCGGACATGGGTGACTGGGCGCCGGTGCCGTGCCCGAACGTGTGATGCTTTGAGCGTTTGTGGGAGCGGGTGAACCCGCTCCCACAGGTGTGCTGCTATTTGTGTAAGGAAACCACCCCGTGACAGATCTTCTGGTCAACTCCCTGGCCAACAACTCCCAGTTCCTCGCACGCCAGCGCATCCAGGGACGGATCAACCTGCCGCAGATGTTCGCGGCCATCGACGCCGATCCGCGTATCGTCGGTGCCGGTGTGGTGTACATCGACGCCGACTACAACGTCGTTACACTGCGCGAGTTCCAGCCGATCTGCAGCATCCGTCCCAAGCGCGTGATCCTGCGCGAGATCAAGAAATACCAGACCCCTGACCAGTACACCCAGCAATTGCAGCACAATCCGCGTGAGTCGCGGGTGGTCAAGGAGGCGGTCAATACGACCCTCTCCTGTGCAGGCGCGGTGATCGGCTGGTTTGTGGTATTCAGTGGCACCATTGCCGCTCCCTTTTCCGGTGGCACCAGCCTGGTGCTTACCTACATCGGTGGCGCCGCCGCCACCGCCAGCAGCATCCAGTGCGGCATCGGTGTGATGCGCACAGTACGCGAAGTGACCAATCCGGCGGCCAACGATGCCCTTGATGAAAGCGAGTGGTACCAGGCCGCCTCGAAGGTGCTTGATGGCGTCTCACTGCTGGGTGTCGGCGCGTCGGGCCTGAGCACGTTGAAGTACCTGCAGGTGCACAAGGCCGCGACCGGGCGTAGCTGGCTGGAGTTGTCCAGGAGTCTCAGCCGTCAGCAGCGCAAGGCGCTGACCGACGAGCTGCTGTCGATCAGGCATCCGAGCCTGACGGCCAAGCAGATCAAGTTGCGGCAGGCGGCAGGGACCATGACCAAGCGCTATACCCCGACCGAGATCAGCCACGCCACGAAGACCCTGATGCGTGACTCGCTCGGCGCTACCTTCGGCCTGGCTGGCAGTGCCACGGTACAGAGCATCGCCGTGGGGCTTTACGAGGAGGTCGAGTAACGATGAAGCCTGCAGCGTTCCAGACCTTCATGCGTCGTTACTTTCCGACGTTCTTGCTGGGCTTTTTCATTTGCCTCATGTCGGCGGCGTTGTCAGCGACCCTGTGGATTGACAGTCACTGGCGCAATCACCCGGACAATCCGTCGTTCACCATGATATCCAGCGCAGTGCTGGTCTTGCTGCTGTGCGCCGGGCATTTCGCGATGGTCCGGGGCTTCACTTGGGCTGTATGGGTGGTGCTCCCTGTGCCGACTGTGGCTTTGCTGATGGCGTTGAGCTTGCTCGGTAGTGGTGTGAATGCTGTCTTGCTGGCAATCCTGCTGGCGCTGCCATTGCTCGCGCTGCTGGTGTTCAACAGCCAGCGGCACCGGGAGATGCGGCAGCGGTTGGTGGAACTGCGCAGGGTGCGGCGTTAGCGCAATGACGCTCAAGCCTTTTCTGAAGCGTTACTTCGGTGTATTCATCGGCGCCTACTTCTCGTCGATCATTGCCGTGGCCTGGACGTTTGCGTTGGTGTGGAGCACGTACTGTCGGAACTGTCCAAGGGACGGAGTCTTTGCTTCGAGCCTGTTCCTGATGCTGGCAGTCTTCATGTTGGCCCATGGCGCTGTGGTTCGAGGGCGGGCATGGGGGACGTGGCTCGTGGCGGGGATGTGTCTGGCCAGTCTGGTGATCGCGCTGCCGACTTTTGGGTACCGACCCAACATGTTCATCTACACGAGCAGCCTTCTGGCAGCCTTGGTTGCTTTGCTGTTGCTCAATAGCAATAGATACAGAGAAATGCGCGTTCTCCTGACGCAGTACCGGGAGCAGAGGCGTAAGGCTAATCACTAGCCATCATCGCGGGTTCGCGCCGCGAACGGCGCTACAGCTCTGCCACCAGGGCTTCCACCTGCTCCTGCCGCTCGGCCTGGCTGACCCGCGCCCCGCTATTGAGCGTGGACCACTGCGGATGCGCCCGGGCCTTGCGCAGCGCCTCGGGCAGCTTGCCCTCGCGCCAGCCCTTGTCGTCCGCGGGTGCCAGGCGAATGCTGTCCTGCGCCGCGTGGCCTCGCCCTTCCAGCGCCGTGACCAGCTGCTGCTGACGCAACGCCAGCAGGCGCAGCACGGCGTCATCCACCGTCAATTCGCGCTGGCCCTTGAGCTTGCCCATCAGCCGCGAACCGTAGTTGCGCGCGGTCTGCAAGGCGCCGCCGGCGATGGCGCCCGCGAGCGCGGCGGCGCCCAGGGTCAGGCCGCCCACCAGCAGGTCCACGCCCGCGCCCGCCGCAGCACCGGCCGCCACGCCGCTGCCCAGGCGCACACCGAGCAGCTTCAGGGTTTCCGGGTTGAACAGGTCGTCGCCCCAGCGGCCGTCAAGCAGCGGCAGGTCACCGGCATTGGCATCCTCGCGGCGGAACGCATACAGCTTGAGCAGCGCCTCGACACAGCGCTGTTCGCGCTGGCGCACATCCTGGCGCAGGGCTTCGATGGCCCGCGCCTCGGCGGCAGGCTCCGCCTCGACGCTGCGCCGGCAGGCGGCGCAATCGAGCAGCAGCTCGGCGACCAGGCGCTTGCTGCTGTGGCGGCGGGCCAGGCGTTGGGCCTGTTGGTCGTCGATCAGCCGTTGCAGCGCCGGGCGGGCATCTTCCAGCAGCAGCGCCAGGCTTTCGTAGAGGCGGCGCTCGCCGTCCTCGGGTGGGGCCACGCTGTCGAAACGCACCAGCGCATGCAGGCCCAGGCGCGCCAAGGCCTCGCGCCATTCGGGCTCGCGGTGCTGGCTGCTGGCGACGAAGTTGAGCACCGGCAGCAGCGGCTTGCCGCAACCGGCCAGCACTTCCAGTTCGTCGCGGTACTTGGCCAGCACTGGTTCGCGGGCGTCGATCACATAGAGGCCGGCGTTGCTCGCCAGTAGCTGGCGCAGCACCTTGGCTTCCTGTTCGAAGCGCTGGCGCGCCTCGCTGCCCTGGAGGAAACGCTCCAGGCGGGCTGGGCCGTCCAGGCGCTCGCCCGGGCGTTCGAGGCGCTCCAGGTAGTCGAGCAGGGCGATGGCGTCTTCCAGGCCAGGGGTGTCGTACAGCTCCAGCAGCGGCTCGCCGTCCACCGACAGGCGTGCGCCTTCCACATGCCGGGTGGTGCTGGGGCGGTGCGAGACCTCGCCGAAGCCGACGTCGCGGGTGAGGGTGCGCAGCAGCGAGGTCTTGCCGACGTTGGTGTGGCCGACCACGGCCAGTTTCAGCGGCTCAGTCATGGCCATGCTCCAGCCAGGTCACGGGCGAGGTGTCGGCGTGGGTCAGGCCCAGGCGGTCGAGGGCCTCGTGCCAGTCGCCCAGGCGTGCCGCGTCCAGGGCCTGGCCCGGTTGCGCCTGCAGCAGCCAGATACGGGTGGCACCGGCATTGCGCGCCAGCTCGGCGAGCAACGCCAGGCTGCCGCGATCCGGCGAGCGGCGTGGGTCGCAGGCGATGGCCAGGCGCGCCGGAGGGAAGCGGCCCAGTTGCTCGAGCAGCTTGTTGCGCGATTCGCGGCTGTCGAGCACGCCGGCGTGGGTGACCGACCGGGGCAGGGTGGGTGGCCATGGGCGCTGGTCGTCCAGCTCCAGGCCGACCAGCAAGGCGCCGCTGCTGCCGCTTTCCAGCTGGCCTGCTTCGAAGCGCGGCAGGGCGTCGGGGGCGGGGTCCTGCACGCCGATGCGTTCGCTGCGCGGCATCAGCGCGTCGCGCAGTTGGGCGTAGCCGGGCAGGTCGAGGTCCAGCGCCAGCCGCTCGCGGCCCTGGCGCCAGCGCCACAGGCACAGCGCGGCCAGCGCCAGGCGCGGCAGCAGGCCGCAGACCAGGACCACGCCAAGTAGCCAGCTGGCCCAGGCCTGGCGTGCCAGATCAAGTGCCGGCAGGGTGTCGCCGCTGGCGCGGATCATGGTTTCGTCCGGCACGGCAAAGCCGAGCAGCGAGGGCAGGGCGCCAAGGGCCTGGGTCAGGCTGATGAAGGGTTCTGCGGCGAGCAGCGTGGTTTCCCAGACGAACCCGTAGCGTCGGGTCGCCAGCAGGGCCAGGAGCATGCCCAGCGCGGCGAGCATCGCCAGCAGCCACAGGCCATGCACCAGCAGGCCGAGCAACCAGCGGTTCAGGCGCTGGCGCTGCAACAGCACCAGCAGCGCCGGGGCCAGTTGCGCGGCCTTGGCGTCACGGGCCAGGCGCTCGCTCAGCCACAGCCACAGGCGGCCCAGCGCTGCGCCTTGCTCGCCGGCGAAAAAGAAGCCCACGGTCCAGCCGAAGAGCAGTATGAGGTTAAGCCCAAGCAAGCTGCCCAAGGCCCAGAATACGTTCACCGGGCGCTGCCCGTCGCCCAGGGCCGCCAGGCCCAGGCCGGCGCCGCTGAGCACGGCCAGGACCATCAGCGCCAGCAACGCCAGGCGCGCGCCCTGCTTCCAGTGGCGCAGTGCCGTGTCCATGCCGTCGCGTTCGGCCAGCCACAGGGCGCGGGCCTCGATGCGGGTAGCGAGGTCGCCGCCTTGCTGGCGGGCGCGACGGTTGGCTTCCTGGTCCTCCAGGGGACCGGCGTGTTCCTCGCGCAGGCGTATTGCTTCGGTTAGCCAGCGCTTGTCGAGTGGAGTCGGTGCCGTCACAAGCTCTTCCATTGCACAGGTCAGGGGAGAAGCATAACCCACGCGCCCGGTGCTATCCTCGCCGGCATGAACACATCACTCCCCCTCAGCCTGATCGCGGCGCTCGCCGAGAACCGTGTGATCGGCATCGACAACTCCATGCCCTGGCACCTGCCGGGGGATTTCAAGTACTTCAAGGCCACCACCCTGGGCAAGCCGATCATCATGGGGCGCAAGACCTGGGATTCGCTGGGCCGGCCGCTGCCGGGGCGGTTGAATATCGTCGTCAGCCGTCAGTCCGGGCTGCAACTGGAAGGTGCCGAGGTGTTCGCTTCGCTGGAAGAGGCACTGGTGCGCGCCGAGCAGTGGGCGCGGGAGCAGGGCGTCGGCGAGCTGATGCTGATTGGCGGCGCGCAGCTGTATGGGCAGGCGCTGGATAAAGGGCTGGTGAGCCGGATGTACCTGACCCGGGTGGAGCTGTCGCCGGAGGGCGATGCCTGGTTCCCAGCGTTCGATCGCGGACAGTGGCAACTGAGCTCGAGTGAGCCGCAACCTGCCGAGGGGCAGGGGCCGGTTTATCACTTCGAAGTCTGGGACAAGGTCTGAAAACCTGGGGCTGCTGCGCAGCCCATCGCGGGGCAAGCCCGCTCCTACAGGTTTGCGCTGGGCGGCCGTGCTGAAGCGCGGTAGTTACAATTGCGAACAAATATCATCTTCTGCTAGCGTTCGCTCCTCTTGAGACTCAGAGCCAGGATGTGCCGTGTCCTCGTGGAACAAGCAGATCGCCCGGTTGTTCACCGAGCACAAGAAGGCCCTCGAGGCGTTCGTTGCACGGCGCACCGGCAGCACCCAGGTGGCCGCCGACCTGACCCAGGAGTCCTTCCTGCGCCTGGCACGCTTGCCTGCCGACAAGCAGATCGACAACCTGCCCGCTTTCCTCTTCACGATTGCCAGCAACCTGGTGCGCGATCATCAGCGCCAGACCATTCGCCGCGAGCGCCTCGATGGCGGCGAGCCCAGCGAGGAGCTGGCCAGCGACGCCCCCGGCGCCGACGACCAACTGGCCGCGCAGCAGGAGCAGGCGCTGATGCAGGCGGCGATCCAGGCACTGCCCGAGGCGACCCGGCATATCTTCCTGCTCTATCATGTCGAAGGTTGCACCTACCGCGAGATCGGCGAGCGCCTGCAGGTCACGCCGCGCAGCGTCGAGTACCAGCTGCGGCGGGCCTTGCTCGACTGCCGTGCCTTCATCCAGGCGCGGCTGGCCGGTGAAGCGAGGGGGCAACGTCCATGAGCCGTCATCCCGAGAGTGCGACCGATCCCATGAGCGACCTGCCCGAAAGCGAGCGCCTGTTCGCCGAAGCCACGGCCTGGTACTACCGCCTGCACGCCGAGGACGTCACCCTGGCCGAACGCCAGGCGTTCGCCGTCTGGCGGGCGCAGGGACAGGCTCATGCCAAGGCCTGGGAAGAAGTGCTCGACCTGCTGGGCGCCCTGCAAGCCCCGGCCAGGCGCCTGCGTGAGCAGCAGCAGGCCGCCTGGCGTGCTCCCCGGCGACGCAGTTGGCCCAAGGTGGCGAGTGCTGCCGCGGCCGCGCTGCTGTTGGGCGTGCTGCTCGGCCAGACGCCCTGGCTCGACCGCTGGCGCGCCGACTATGCCACCACCACGGGCGAGACGCGCAGCCTGCAGCTGGAGGACGGCTCGCGGATCCAGCTCAACACCGACAGCGCCCTGCAGGTCGAGCTGGCTGCGGACGAGCGGCGTGTCCGGTTGTTGCGCGGCGAGGCCTGGTTCGAGGTGACCCGCGATCCGGCCCGACCGTTCGTGGTGCGAGCCGGCGATGGCTGGGTGCGAGTGGTCGGCACGCGTTTCAGCGTCGCTGAGGCGGACGGACAGACCCGTGTGCAACTGGCCCAGGGCAAGGTCCAGGTCCATGCCGGCGCCGGCCAGGGCGTGTTCCTCGAGCCCGGGCAGGCGGTGGAGTACACGGCCAGCGGGCCGGGCGCGGTACATGGCTTCGAGCCTGGCCGCGCCTTCGCCTGGCGTGAGCGGCAACTGGTGTTCAGCCAGCAGCCTTTGGGCGCAGTGGTCGCCGAGCTCAACCGCTACTGGCCAGGGCAGACCCTGGTGCTGGGCGATGGCCTGCGTCAGCGCAAGGTCTCCGGGGTGTTCGACATCGACAAGCCGGACGCCGTACTCAAGGCCCTGACCCACACCTTGGGCGTGCGCGCCGACCAATACAGCCCCTACCTGCGCATCCTGCGCGAAGGCTGAAAAATATTTTCGGGGATTCCCGTTCGACCGACGTCCTTGATTTCGTAGGCGCAAATAATAAGCACTCTCAGACGGTGCCGCGCCAGTCGACGACTTGAACGATCTCGGGGAGCCTCACTAATGAAAACTACCGCCACTCGGGCCGTGCTCGGCCTGGCCATCGCGCTTGGCGGCGCCGCGTTGGCCGGACCTGGACAGGTCCACGCCGCCGCCCAGGCGCAGGTCTACCGTTTCGACATTCCGGCGCAGTCACTGGACTCGGCCCTGGCGGCTTTCAGTGCGGTCACCCGGATCCAGGTCCTGGTGCCGGGCGAGTTCACCCAGGGCCTGCGCTCGGCAGGCCTGAGCGGCAGTTATCCACAGGACCAGGCGCTGGCCCGCCTGCTTCAGGGCACCGGCCTGAGCGCCGCCTACATTGACGGTGACAGCGTCACCCTGGAGCGCCATCGCGCTGCCGGCGACAGCGCGATGCAACTGGGCGCGGTGAAGATCGACAGCAGTCAGCTAGGCGCCACCACCGAAGGTTCGGGTTCCTACACCACGGGTGCGCTGACCATCGGCAAGGGCGAGCAGAAGCTCAAGGACATCCCGCAGTCGGTCTCGGTGATGACCCGCCAGCGCCTGGACGACCAGAACATGAACAGCCTGCAAGACGCCATGCGGCAGGTGACCGGCACCACGATCAAGAGCTACAACACCGGCTCCAACCTCAACGATGTCTACATGCGCGGCTTCCCGGTCGACATGGTGCAGGTCGATGGCGTCACCCAGCCCACCGGGCAGGGCGACATGGCCACGGCCTTCGACCTGGCGATGTACGACCGCGTCGAAGTGCTGCGCGGGCCGTCCGGCCTGTACCAGGGCGCGGGCGAGCCCGGCGGCACCATCAACCTGGTGCGCAAGCGGGCGCTGGGGCAGTTCGCCCTGTCCGGCGAGCTGTCGGCGGGCACCTATGACCGCTACCACTCCACGGTGGATGTCACCGGGCCGCTGAACAGCGACGGCAGCCTGCGCGGGCGCTTCGTCACCGCCTACGAGAACAACCAGGCCTTCGTCGACCATGCTCAGAACGAGCGCCCGATGATGTACGGGCGTCTTGAGTACGACCTGTCACCGGCCACCACCCTGACCCTGGGCGGCGCCTACCAGCGCAACAAGTCGGTGCCCGCGTTCGGCCTGCCGGCCTACGACAGCGGCAAGCTGCTCGACGTCAAGCGCTCGACCTTCGTCGACGCAAAGTGGAACGAACTGGACGAGCGGGTCTGGGAAAGCTTCTTCGAGGTCGACCATGCGCTGGACGACGGTGGCCAGTTCAAGACCTCGCTGACCTACCGCGACGCCGAGACGCCGACGCGCGACTTCACCTGGACCGACGGTTCGGTGAATCCCGAGACCGGCGCCAGTTCGGCGGTGGCCTACAACTACTACACCCATATCAAGACCCTGGGCCTGGACAGCTTCGTGACGCGGCCGTTCGAGGCGTTCGGGCGAACCCATGAGCTGACGGTGGGCGCCGACTACCAGCATGTGGACAAGGATTTCCGCTACGGCGGCCGGGAGTACTTCGATATCAACGTGTTCGATCCGGGCAGTATCAACATTCCCAGGATCGACTACGTGATGGACAACGGCAACGCGTCCAAGTCGAACCAGTACGGGCTGTATGCCCGTACCAAGGTCAGCGCCAACGACTGGCTGGATGTGATCCTCGGCAGCCGGGTGATCTGGTTTGACAGCGATGGCCACAACGCCAACCCGTTCTTCAACGAATTCTCCGACCCTCATAGCAGTGTTCGCCGCAAGGTGATCCCCTACGGTGCGCTGGTCGCCAAGCTCACTCCTGAGCTGTCGGCGTATGCCAGTTACACGACCGTGTACAAGCCGCAGACGCAGATGGCCGGCGGCAACAGCACGGTGGCGCCGCGCGAGGGCAAGCAGTATGAACTGGGCCTGAAGCGGGAGTTCTTCGACGGTCGCCTGAACGGCAGCGTGTCGGTGTTTCGCATCTACGACGAGAACCGCGCCCAGCAGATTGGCCAGACGCCGTTCTACGAGGCCCAGGCCAAGGTGCGCAGTCAGGGTTGGGAAACCGAGCTGTCCGGCAACCTGACCGACAACTGGAGCGTCAGCACCGGCTACGCCTTCACCCGCCTGGAGTCGGGGCGCCAGGCCGACTATCAGGGCATCAGCATCACGCCCAAGCACAACTTCAACGTGTGGACGCGCTATGCGTTCGCCGATGGGCCGTTGGAAGGGTTCAGTGTCGGTGGCGGCGTGCGGGTGGTCAGTTCCACCTACTACACGCGCAATGGCGTGGACTTCGTCCAGGGCGGCTACAGCGTGGCCACGGCGCAGGTGGGGTATCGATTCAACAAGCATCTGTCGGCGACGCTGACCGCCAACAACCTGTTCGACCGGGTGTACTACGAGCGTGTGGACAGTGCGTGGGGCTCGAACTTCTATGGCGAGCCGCGCAACTTCACGTTGTCGTTGCGGGCGGCGTACTGAGCCTGAATCGCCGGGGCTGCTTTGCAGCCCTTTCGCGGCACAAGGCCGCTCCTACAGAGGATCGCGATCCCCTTGTAGGAGCGGCCTTGTGCCGCGAAAGGGGCGCAAAGCGCCCCCAGCGATTTATCAGGAATGACTCAACTCGGCATGCTCATCCCCGCTCAGCACCTGCTGGTCGGTCTGCTTGAGCAACTGGCTGGTAACCACCCCAGCCGTCATCGAACCATTCACGTTCAGCGCCGTACGCCCCATGTCGATCAGCGGCTCCACCGAGATCAGCAAGGCCACCAGTTCCACCGGCAAGCCCATGGCTGGCAGCACGATCAGCGCGGCGAAGGTCGCGCCGCCACCCACGCCGGCCACACCGGCCGAGCTGAGGGTGACGATGGCCACCAGCGTGGCGATCCACAGCGGGTCGAAGGTGTCGATGCCCACGGCTGGAGCCACCATCACCGCGAGCATCGCCGGGTACAGGCCGGCGCAGCCGTTCTGTCCGATGGTCGCGCCGAACGAGGCGCTGAAGCTGGCGATCGACTGCGGCACGCCCAGGCGCTGCGTCTGCGCCTCGATGTTCAGCGGAATGCTGGCGGCGCTGGAGCGGCTGGTGAAGGCGAAGGTCAGTACCGGCCACACCTTGCGCAGGAAGCGCAGGGGGCTGACGCCGGTCAGCGCCAGGATCACCCCGTGGACCACGAACATCAGGCCCAGGCCGATGTACGACACCACCACGAAACTGCCCAGCTTGAGGATGTCCTCGAGGTTAGAACTGGCCACCACCTTGGTCATCAAGGCCAGTACGCCATAGGGGGTGAGTTTCATCACCAGGCGCACCAGGCGCATCACCCAGGCCTGCAGCACATCGATGGCCGACAGGGCGCGCTCACCCTTGTCCTTGTCGTCCTTGACCAGTTGCAACGCGGCAATGCCGAGGAACACAGCGAAGATCACCACGCTGATGATCGAGGTCGGCTTGGCCCGGGCCAGGTCGCCTACCGGGTTGCTCGGGATGAACGACAGCAGCAGCTGCGGGATGTTGAGGTCGGCGACCTTGCCCGCGTAGTCGTTGTGGATGGCCTGCAGGCGGGCGCTTTCCTGGGCGCCGGCCACCAGCCCTTCGGCGTTGAGGCCGAACAGGTTGGTCAGGACAATGCCGATCAGCGCGGCGATGGCGGTGGTCAGCAGCAGGGTGCCGATGCTCAGCACGCTGATCCGGCCCAGGCTCGAGGCGTTGTGCAGGCGCGCCACGGCGCTGAGGATCGAGGCGAAGATCAGCGGCATGACGATCATCTGCAGCAGGCCGACATAGCCGTTACCGACCAGGTCGAGCCAGCCGAGGGTAGCCTTGAGCACCGGGTGGCCGGCGCCATAGATCGTGTGCAGGACCAGGCCGAACACCACGCCCAGCACCAGGCCCAGCAGCACTTTCTTGGCCAGGCTCCAGTCGGTGCGGCGGGTTTGCGCCAGGCCCAGCAGCAGGGCCAGGAACGCCAGCAGGTTGAGTGACAGCGGCAGGTTCATTGAAGCTCCAGGAAAAGGCAAAAGAGGCATCGCCTCTGTGAGCGATTACGAACGGAAATGCTAACAGCCTGAAAACAAACGAATTTATACCTAAAAGTAATTTGCATAGTCGTTTATGGAATAACGTCTGGTCGTTTTTGGCAATGAACATGGCGTTTGCGGTTCTCTCGGGGTCGCTCATGCATGCCTGCTTGTCACAAATCAGGTCTAGGGTTGAGCGGCCACGTCTTTTGGAGAACCGCACATGATGTCTGCTCCGAGAATCCTTGCCGGCGGCCTGGCCCTGCTGATGAGCGCCAGCAGCTGGGCGGCCACCGAGCTGAAACATTGGCCGGCCGAGGCCGCGCAGAAGCTCGACGCGATGATTGCCGCCAATGCCAACAAGGGAAACTACGCGGTGTTCGACATGGACAACACCAGCTATCGCTTCGACCTCGAGGAAGCGCTGCTGCCGTTCATGGAGAACAAGGGCCTGCTGACCCGCGACAAGCTCGACCCCTCGCTCAAGCTGATCCCGTTCAAGGACACCGCCGAGCACAAGGAGAGCCTGTTCAGCTACTACTACCGCCTGTGCGAGCTCGACGACATGGTCTGCTACCCCTGGGTGGCCCAGGTGTTCTCGGGCTTCACCCTCAAGGAGCTGAAGCAGCAGGTCGACGAGCTGATGGCCTCGGGCAAGCCGATCCCCAGTACCTATTTCGAGGGGGATCAGGTCAAGACCATCGAGGTGCAGCCGCCCAAGGTCTTCACCGGCCAGGCCGAGCTGTACAACAAGCTGATGGAGAACGGCATCGAGGTCTATGTGATCTCCGCGGCCTCCGAAGAGCTGGTGCGCATGGTCGCCTCCGATCCCAAGTACGGCTACAACGTCAAACCGCAGAACGTGATCGGCGTGAGCCTGCTGCTCAAGGACCGCGCCAATGGCCAACTGACCACCGCGCGCAAGCAGATCACCGCCGGGCACTACGACCCCAAGGCCAACGAAGGGCTGGAGCTGACGCCTTACTTGTGGACACCGGCCACCTGGATGGCTGGCAAGCAGGCAGCCATCCTGACTTACATCGATGAGTGGAAGAAGCCGGTGCTGGTGGGGGGAGACACCCCGACCAGCGATGGTTACATGCAGTTCCACGGCGTTGACGTGGACAAGGGCGGCATCCACCTGTGGATAAATCGCAAGGCCAAGTACATGGACCAGCTCAACGGCATGATTGCCAAGAACGCGGCGGCCCAGGCCAAGGAGGGGTTGCCGGTGACGGCGGACAAGAACTGGGTGATCGTGACGCCGGAGCAGATTCAGTAGGGTGTCATGGCCTGTCGCGGGCAGGCATAAAAAAACCGGCGCACCAGGCGCCGGTTTCTTATTGCCCTCTGAGCCTCACAGCCCTTCGAGCATCGCCTTGTTGCGCACCGCGCCCTTGTCGGCACTGGTGGCCAGCAGGGCGTAGGCCTTCAAAGCAGTGGTTACTTTACGTGGCCGCACTTCAACCGGTTTCCAGCCCTTCTTGTCCTGCTCGATACGGCGCTCGGCCAGCTCTTCATCGCTGACCAGCAGGTTGATCGAACGGTTGGGGATGTCGATCAGCACCTTGTCGCCATCGCGTACCAGGCCGATGGCGCCGCCCGCTGCCGCTTCCGGCGAGGCGTGGCCGATGGACAGGCCCGAGGTGCCACCGGAGAAGCGGCCGTCGGTGAGCAGGGCGCAGGCCTTGCCCAGGCCCTTGGACTTCAGGTACGAGGTCGGGTAGAGCATCTCCTGCATGCCCGGGCCGCCTTTCGGGCCTTCGTAGCGGATGATGACGATGTCGCCGGCCTTCACTTCGTCGGCGAGGATGCCGCGCACGGCGCTGTCCTGGCTCTCGAAGATCTTCGCGCTGCCTTCGAATACATGGATCGACTCATCGACACCGGCGGTCTTCACCACGCAGCCGTCCAGGGCGATGTTGCCGTACAGCACGGCCAGGCCGCCTTCCTGCGAGTAGGCGTGCTCGAAGCTGCGGATGCAGCCGTTCTCGCGGTCGTCGTCCAGGGTTTCCCAGCGGGTCGACTGGCTGAACGCGGTCTGGGTCGGGATGCCGGCCGGGCCTGCCTTGAAGAAGGTGTGTACGGCTTCGTCATCGGTCTGGGTGATGTCCCACTTGGCGATGGCCTCCTCCATGCTTGGGCTGTGCACCGTCGGCAGGTCGGTGTGCAGCAGGCCGCCACGGGCCAGCGAGCCGAGGATGCTGAAGATGCCGCCGGCGCGGTGTACGTCTTCCATGTGGTACTTCTGGATGTTCGGCGCCACCTTGCACAGCTGCGGCACCTTGCGCGACAGGCGATCGATGTCGCGCAGGTCGAAGTCCACCTCGCCCTCCTGGGCCGCGGCCAGCAGGTGCAGGATGGTGTTGGTCGAACCGCCCATGGCGATGTCGAGCATCATGGCGTTCTCGAACGCCTTGAAGTTGGCGATGCTGCGCGGCAGCACCGACTCGTCGTTCTCGCCGTAGTAGCGTTTGCACAGCTCGACGATGGTGCGGCCAGCAGTGAGGAACAGCTGTTCGCGGTCCGAGTGGGTGGCCAGGGTCGAGCCGTTGCCCGGCAGGGCCAGACCCAGGGCCTCGGTCAGGCAGTTCATCGAGTTGGCGGTGAACATGCCGGAGCACGAACCGCAGGTCGGGCAGGCGCTGCGCTCGTACTCGGCGACTTTCTCGTCGCTGGCGGTGGAGTCGGCGGCGATGACCATGGCGTCGACCAGGTCCAGGCCGTGGCTGGCCAGCTTGGTCTTGCCGGCTTCCATCGGGCCGCCGGAGACGAAGATCACCGGGATGTTCAGGCGCAGGGCGGCCATCAGCATGCCGGGGGTGATCTTGTCGCAGTTGGAGATGCAGACGATGGCGTCGGCGCAGTGGGCGTTGACCATGTACTCGACGGCGTCGGCGATGATCTCGCGGCTGGGCAGCGAGTACAGCATGCCGTCGTGGCCCATGGCGATGCCGTCATCCACGGCGATGGTGTTGAACTCTTTCGCCACGCCACCGGCGCGTTCGATCTCGCGGGCGACCAGCTGGCCCAGGTCCTTCAGGTGTACGTGCCCCGGGACGAACTGGGTGAACGAGTTGGCGATGGCGATGATCGGTTTCTTGAAGTCTTCGTCCTTCATCCCGGTGGCGCGCCACAGGGCACGGGCACCGGCCATGTTGCGGCCTTGGGTGGAAGTCTTGGAACGATAATCAGGCATGGAGCGCTCCTGGCGGCTAAATCACGTCACGTAAATAGGGAGTGAGCTTCTCTTGTCCTGAAACGCCGAAGGCCGGTTGCCGCTGGCAAGGATGGGGGTCGAAGGACCGCGCGGGATCGCCGCAGGCTCGACCAGAGCTCATAAACCCGCCGGGGATGTCTGGCGATGAATGGCTCGATTCTACACCGCCGCGCCCGGGAGGGAATGGCGTTGTGATAATTGGCTGTCGCCAGCCCGCAAGGTAAAGGCCTTGGCGTGTCCCGGGCGGGTTTGGGTAGACTTGCGCGCTTCCTGTCCCACTGGCCAAAAGGATTTGCAATGCCAGCGCCTAGCCGCTCCTTATTGTTCTACGTCGTCATCGGCCTGATCCAGGGCCTGGTGCTGCTCGCCACCGTGAAGGGGCAGGGCGAGCTGCTCGGCTTCAACCTGTCGGTCGCCCTGTGCGCCGCGGTGGTGGTGGCCGGCGTGAACCTGCAACTGCTCGGCAGCGCGGTGCTGCAGCGTGGCACCGGCTGGCTGGTGCTGGGCCTGACCCTGCTGATCAGTGGGATCAGTGCCTGGGTCCTCGATAGCGGGTGTATGGGCTGGCTGCAGCAGACCTGGTTCCTGGCCGCCGTCGTGCTGGGCTACATAGGCACCGCATTCATTCTTGCCTGGCCGACCCGTGAAGGCGGGCAGCCGCGCTATGAGGACTTGTTCCGGCATGCCTGGAACAACGTGTTCATCCTTTTCCTGGCGCAAATGCTGACCGGCCTGTTCTGGCAGTTGCTGTGGCTGTGTGCGCTGCTGTTCGGCATGCTCGGCATACCGCAGGTCAGGGATGCGGTGGAATCTCCGGTATTTCTCTGGCTGGTGCTGCCGGTGGTGTTCTCCCTGGGGATGCGCATGGGGCGGGAGAACGAAAAGATCATCGGCCTGCTGCGCGGCATCCTGCTGACGCTGTGCCGCTTCCTGTTGCCGCTCAGCGCACTGATCGCCGTGCTGTTCACCCTGACGTTGCCGTTTTCCGGCCTGCAGGCGGTGTGGGACACCGGCTACTCGACCAGCCTCCTGCTGGTGCTGGCAGGCATCAACCTGTTCCTGGTCAACGGGGTATTCCAGGATGGCCGACAAGCCAGCGTCTACCCAGTGCCGCTCAAGCGCCTGGTGGATGCCAGCCTGGTGTGCCTGCCGGTGCTGGTGGGCCTGGCGGCCTACGCGAGCTGGTTGCGCATCGATCAGTACGGTTTGACACCTTCACGGATCCTGGCTGTGTTGCTGGTGAGCGTGATGCTGGTACATGGCTTGGCGGCGGTATGGGCGGTGGTGACTTCGCGCCGGGGCTGGCTGAACAGTCTGCGCGTGAGCAATCCGTGGATTGCCCTGCTCAGCGCGTTGCTGGTGGTGCTGTTCTACACGCCGTTGCTCGACCCGCAGGCATTGAGTGCGAAGCATCAGGTCGAGCGCCTGCTCGACGGACGCACGCCGATCACCGAGTTCGATGTCGGGACCTTGTACCGCGACCTCGGTCAGTCAGGGCGTGCAGCCTTCGAGCAGCTCGAGAAACGGCTGGAAACGGATGAGCTGTTCGATGCGGGCCGCCGCGCGCAATTGCTGGGGTTGATGGCGCAGGTGCGTCGGCCGGAAGTGGTCGAAACCCATGGTCCGAAGTTCGAGTGGCTGGGGCCCGTGCAATCCACCAGCGAGTCACTGGCCGACTCGACCCTTGGGCAAAGCCAGTGCGGTGGCAAGGGATGCTACTTGTGGGCGGTCGATCTGGATGGTGATGGGCACAATGAAGTGCTGATGATCCCCCGGCACACCTATGCATCGAGTGTGTTCGTGTTCACCTGGGAGGAGCGCGAGTGGCGTGAGGTGGGCAGCCTGAGCGGCAGCATGGAAAACCTCGAAGGCCTGGCCAAGGGCATTCGCGAGGGCGCGGTGAAACTGGTGGCTCCGCGTTACAAGACGCTCAGTATCGATGGCCAGGAGCTGGTGCCGGACTTCAGGCGATAGCGGTTGGCGCGCACGAGAGTGACCGTTTGAGGGAGCAGGGGCCGCAGAGCGGCCCCGGAACAAACACCGCTTAGCTGTTGGGCAGCAACCGGCAGGTGATGCTCTTGATGTAGCGGGTTTCGGCAATGGCCGGGTGTACCGGATGGTCCGGGCCCTGGCCGCCGCGCTCGAGCAGTTGCAGGTTGCGGTCCAGGTGGCGGGCGCTGGTCAGCAGGATGTTGTTCAGATCGTCCTCGGGCAGGTGCATCGAGCACGAGGCGCTGACCAGGATGCCGTCCTTGGTGAGCATGCGCATGGCCTGTTCGTTGAGGCGACGGTAGGCGGCCTCGCCGTTTTTCAGGTCCTTCTTGCGCTTGATGAAGGCGGGCGGGTCGGCAATGATCACGTCGAAACGCTCTTCGGCGGCCTTCAGCTCGCGCAGGGCCTCGAACACGTCGCCTTCGATGCAGGTCAGCTTCTCGCTGATGCCGTTCAGCGCAGCGTTGCGCTCGACACCGTCAAGAGCGAAGCCGGAGGCATCCACGCAGAACACTTCGCTGGCGCCGAACGCGCCGGCCTGCACGCCCCAGCCACCGATGTAGCTGAACAGGTCGAGTACGCGCTTGCCCTTGACGTAGGGGGCCAGGCGGGCGCGGTTCATGCGGTGGTCGTAGAACCAGCCGGTCTTCTGGCCTTCGCGAACCGGAGCCTCGAACTTCACGCCGTTCTCTTCCAGCGCGACCCAGTCCGGCACTTCGCCGTAGACGGTCTCGACATAGCGGCCGAGACCTTCGGCGTCACGGGCGGCGGAGTCGTTCTTGAACAGGATGCCGCTCGGCTTCAGGACCTGGACCAGGGCGGCGATGACGTCGTCCTTGTGCGCTTCCATGGTGGCCGAGGCCAGTTGCACCACGAGGATGTCGAAGAAGCGGTCGACCACCAGGCCCGGCAGCAGGTCGGAGTCGCCGTAGACCAGGCGGTAGCAAGGCTTGTCGAACAGGCGCTCGCGCAGCGACAGGGCGACGTTCAGGCGGTGCACCAGCAGCGACTTGTCCAGCGGCAGCTTGACGTCGCGCGACAGCAGGCGGGCGCAGATCAGGTTGTTCGGGCTCATGGCCACCACGCCCAGGGGCTTGCCGTTGGCGGCTTCGAGAATGGCCTGCTGGCCGGCCTTCAGGCTCTGCAGCGGGGTCGCGGCGACGTCGACTTCATTGCTGTAGACCCACAGGTGGCCGGCGCGCAGGCGGCGGTCGGCATTGGCTTTGAGGCGAAGGCTGGGCAGGGACATGACGTCGCTCCGGGAAAAAAGAGCGGGAGTATACCGTGTTGGCCTCAGGTTCGCTGGTGGGTGCGACCAAGTGGTTCGCGCCCACGGCTAAAGAAATTCTTGGATCCAACGATCCACTGATAGTTACCCTGCCGGCGTACAGGGTTAGAATCCCCCGTCCCCAGCGAGAATGCACGAATGTCCCAGGAACTTACCGCCGAACAGATCCAGCAAGCCCTGCAGGGCATCACCATCCCGCCGCAGCCGCAGATCATGGTCGACCTGCAGTTCGAGCAGTACATGCCCGACCCGGACCTGGAGACCATCGCCAAGCTGATCAGCCAGGATCCGGGGCTTTCCGGGGCCCTGCTGAAGTTGGTCAATTCGGCGCAGTTCGGCCTGGCGAACAAGATCGGTTCGATCCAGCGCGCCGTGAACCTGCTGGGCAGCCGTTCGATCATCAACCTGATCAACGCCCAGTCGATCAGGGGTGAGATGACCGACGAGACCATCGTCACCCTCAACCCGTTCTGGGACACCGCCCAGGACGTGGCCATGACCTGCCTGACCCTGGCCAAGCGCACCGGCATCCAGGCGGTGGATGAGGCCTACACCCTGGGCCTGTTCCACGACTGCGGCGTGCCGCTGATGCACAAGCGCTTCCCCAACTACATGGAAGTGCTGGAAGAGTCCTACGCCAAGGCCAATGACGAGATCCGCGTGGTGGACACCGAGAACCGCGTGTTCAACACCAACCACTCGGTGGTCGGCTACTTCACCGCCAAGTCCTGGCGCCTGCCGGAGCACATCAGCGCCGCCATCGCCAACCACCACAACGCCCTGGCGGTGTTCCGCGACGAGTCCTCGCGCAATACCCAGACCCAGCTGAAGAACCTGTTGGCGGTGCTGAAGATGTCCGAGCACATCTGCGCGTCCTACCGCGTGCTGGGCAATCAGACTGTGGACCATGAGTGGGAAGTGGTCGGGCCGCTGGTGCTGGATTACATCGGCCTGACCGATTACGACTTCGAGCAGCTCAAGCAGAACATCCGCGAAATGGGCGGGCACTGAGCCATGCCGGAACTGCCAGAGGTCGAGACGACGCGGCGCGGCATCGCGCCCCACCTGGAAGGGCAGCGGGTCAGCCGCGTGGTGGTGCGCGACCGGCGCCTGCGCTGGCCGATCCCGGAAGATCTCGACGTGCGCCTGTCGGGCCAGCGCATCGTCAGCGTCGAGCGCCGCGCCAAGTATCTGCTGATCAACGCCGAGGTCGGGACCTTGATCAGCCACCTGGGCATGTCGGGCAACCTGCGTCTGGTCGAGCTGGGCTTGCCAGCGGCCAAGCACGAACATGTGGATATCGAGCTCGAGTCGGGGCTGATGCTGCGCTACACCGATCCGCGCCGCTTCGGGGCCATGCTCTGGAGCCTCGATCCGCTCAACCACGAACTGTTGATCCGGCTGGGGCCGGAGCCGCTGACCGACCTGTTCGACGGCGAGCGGCTGTTCCAGCTGTCGCGGGGACGGTCGATGGCGGTCAAGCCGTTCATCATGGACAACGCGGTGGTGGTGGGGGTGGGTAACATCTACGCGACCGAAGCGCTGTTCGCCGCCGGGATCGACCCGCGCCGCGAGGCGGGCGGTATCTCCCGGGCCCGTTACCTGAAGCTGGCGATCGAGATAAAGCGGGTGCTGGCAGCGGCCATCGAGCAGGGCGGCACCACCTTGCGCGACTTCATCGGTGGCGATGGCCAGCCGGGGTACTTCCAGCAGGAACTGTCCGTCTATGGACGCGGGGGCCAGCCTTGCAAGCTGTGTGGTACCGAGCTGCGCGAAGTGAAACTGGGGCAGCGGGCGAGCGTGTTCTGCCCGAAATGCCAACGTTAGCGTCAGCGCTGAACCTTTGGGAGTAACTGTCCAGCAGAGTATTCGTAGATTACGTTTGCCCTGTGGGAGCGGCCTTGTGTCGCGAAAGGGCCGCAAAGCGGCCCCGGCGATCTTTGCATTGACACTGAGATCCTGGGGCCGCTACGCAGCCCTTTCGCGACACAAGGCCGCTCCCACAGGGACTCTGCAGCCTGATGGCGCAGCATGCAATCTGTAAGAGCCGGCTTGCGGACGATAGGGCGAGAAGGCTCAGTTACCTGTTGCTGCCTGCCCTACACCCCTGGGATCACTGGCCGCCTCCACGGTCCCGCCAGCCTTGTCCCAATACAGCACCTGCTGATTCCCGTACTGGCGCCCGATATCCTTCAGCCGATACCCACGCCCTTCAAGCTCGGCCTTCTGCCCTGCATTGAATGTCCCCGGCTCATGTTCCACCACATCCGGCAGGTACTGATGGTGATAACGCGGTGTCGCCGGCCATTCGGCCACCGGCCGGCCTTCCAGGAACCCCAGCACCGACAGCACCACCATGCTCGGAATCCGGCTGCCGCCCGGGGTGCCGAAGCTGGCGAACTGGCTCGGGCTTTCGATAAAGGTCGGGCTCATGCTCGACAAGGGCCGCTTGCCCGCCGCCACCGCGTTGGCCTGGCTGCCGGCCAACCCATAGCTGTTGCTGCCGGTGGGGTCGGCGGCGAAGTCGTCCATCTCGTTGTTCAGCACCACGCCGGTGCCGGGCACGCTGAATGCTGCGCCGAACGGCAGGTTGACCGAGAGCGTGGCGGACACGGCATTGCCGTGCGCGTCGATCACCGTGAAGTGGGTGGTGTGGTCGCCCTCGCGCCAGGCGGGTGACGGCGGCAGGGCGCTGCTGGGGGTGGCCTGGTGCACGTCGATGCTGTCGGCCAGGCCGGTCAGGTACTGGCGCGCCAGCAGGCGGTTGATGGGGTTGGCGATGTAGTCCGGGTCGCCCAGCAGCCCGCGGTCGCGGTAGGCCCGGCGCAGCACTTCGATCACATAATGGCTGCGCTGCACGGGCTCGGCGCTCTGCCAGGGCAGGCGCTGGAGCATGGCCAGGCTCTGGGCCAGGGCCACGCCACCGGCTGAGGGCGGCGGACTGCTGATCAGCTCGCGCTGGTCGGCCAGCTGATAACGCAGCGGCTCGCGCCAGGCAGTGTGGTAGCCGGCGAGGTCATCGAGGGTCCAGACGCCGCCGGCCTGGCGCACGCCTTCGACCAGGCGCTGGGCCGTCGGGCCACGGTAGAAACCGTCGCGCCCATGCTCGGCCATGGCCTGCAGGGTCGCGGCCAGTTCCTGCTGGCGAATCACCGTGCCGAGCGCCGGTACGTCGTTGCCGGCGAGGAACAACCGGGCGCTTTCGGCATTGTCGCGCAGGGCGCTCAGGCGCATGGTCGCGCGGTCGCGGTAGATGCGGTCGACGGCAAAGCCCTGGTTGGCCAGGCGGATGGCCGGGGCCAGGCTGTCCTTGAGCGGCAGCCTGCCGTGGGTCGCGGCCAGGTCGGCCAGCGCCTGGGGCAGGCCGGGGATGGCCGCGGCCAGTGGGCCATTGACCGACAGGCCCGGCTGCAGCTGGCCGTCCTTGAGGTACATGTCGGCCCGGGCGGCGGCCGGGGCGCGCTCGCGGGCGTCGAGGAAGGCATAGCGTGGGCTGTCGGCGCTCTCGCGCAGCAGGAAGAACCCGCCACCGCCAAGGCCGGAGCCATAGGGCTCGACAACGGCCAGCGTGGCGCCGATGGCCACGGCGGCATCGAAGGCGTTGCCGCCCTGCTGCAGGATCTGTCTTGCCGCCGCGGTGGCTTCACCGTGCGGGCTGGCGATCGCCGCCTGGCCTGGCCCGGCGGCCAGGGCGCCAGGGGCCAGCAGCGCCAGGAGGGCGCCGAGGGCTGCGTGGCGAAGCGCGGCGACGAACGGCATCAGGCCTTGCCGGTGATCCGGCGGTACTTGGCCATCAGCTCGTCTTCGGTCTCCGGGTGGGCTTCATCCAGGGGGATGCAGTCCACCGGGCAGACCTGCTGGCACTGGGGCTCGTCGTAGTGGCCGACGCACTGGGTGCACAGGTTCGGGTCGATCACGTAGATCTCTTCGCCTTGCGAGATGGCGGCGTTCGGGCACTCGGGTTCGCAGACGTCGCAGTTGATGCAATCGTCGGTGATGATCAGGGACATGGGGACTCCGGCCGGGGCGTTGGGCCCGGGCATGTTTCAAAGCGATGGGCACAATTGTGCCGGATTCGCGCCCGCAGTGCACGCGGGCGCGACATCGTGACCGCGAGGCTTACTTGCGGAAGCGCTCAGTCAGCGCGTCGGCCACGGCAGGGTGGACGAACTTGCTGATATCGCCGCCCAACGCGGCGATTTCCCGGACCAACGTCGAGGAAATGAACGAATAGCGCTCGGACGGCGTGAGGAATAGGCTCTCGACGTCCGGCGCCAGCTGGCGGTTCATGTTGGCC
Source organism: Pseudomonas mosselii (assembly GCF_003205295.1). GTDB lineage: Bacteria > Pseudomonadota > Gammaproteobacteria > Pseudomonadales > Pseudomonadaceae > Aquipseudomonas > Aquipseudomonas mosselii_B. Next base: position 143,187 of record NZ_QJRP01000004.1, on the reverse strand, counting down.
AGCTGGAACTCGTACTCGAAGTCGGACACCGCGCGCAGGCCGCGCAGGAAGACATTGGCGTTCTGCTCCTTGGCGAAATGCGCCAGTAGCGAGGAGAAGCCGATGACTTCGACATTGGGCAGGTGCTTGGTGACCTCGCGGGCCAGCGCTACCCGCTGTTCCAGGGGGAACAGGGGGTTCTTCTTGGGGCTGGCCGCCACGGCGATGATCACGTGGTCGAACAGGCGCGAAGCGCGCTCGACCAGGTCGCCATGGCCTTTGGTAATGGGGTCGAAAGTACCCGGGTACAACACTCGGTTCATCGCGTCATCCTGGCTGGAGTGCGTTGGGGAGTCGGATGGTAGCGCAGCGATTGCGCCCGGCCAAGTCGCGTGGCTGGTCGATGGCACTATAGACAGCATGGCTATTGGCTGTCATGCGCCGAGTGCCAGGCGGCCGACCAGCGCCTCGCTGAGCAGGGCGGTCAGGGCATAGACCGACAGCTGCGGGTTGGCGCCGATGCTGGTGGGGAACAGCGAACCGTCGTGGACCGACAGGTTTTCCAGCTGGTGATGCCGACCCAGGCTGTCGCACACCGCCTGGCGCGGGTCCTCGCCCAGGGCGCAGCCGCCCATGACATGGGCGCTGCCCAGGCGCATGCGAAACAGTTCCAGGGGCAGGTTGTCGATCAACGCCTTGGCGTGTTCCGGGTTATCGACATACCGGGCATCGCCATGCACCGGCAGCACCCGTCGAGCCCCGGCGGCGAACTGGATCTGCGCCATGCTGTGCCAGGCCCGGCGCAGCCCGTCGCGCAGGTAGTCGTTGACCGGGTAGTCGAGCACCGGCGAGCCATCGTCACGCAACTCCACCTGGCCGCCGGGGCTGTCCGGGTGGAAACCATCGCGCAGCAGCGCCAGCATCACGTGGGTATGGGGCAGCTCGGCCATGCGCAGGGCATTGTCCTGGCCATGGCCGCCGAGCAGGGTGCTGGCCAGGGCCGGGTGCAGTGGCGGGACTTCGAGCTTGTAGCCGACCGGGCCGGCGACGCCGTCCCGCCACTGGAACTGGTCGCTGTAGATCGACTGCGGCGCGCCGTAGTACGGGTCGATCTTCGCCTCGAACTGCGCGGCACTGAAGTTGACCAGGTGCAGGAAGGTGCGCTTGCCCAGGCGCCGGTAGGGGTCGGGCGCGTCGGAGCGCAGCAGCAGCGCCGGGCTGTTGATGCCGCCGCCGGCCAGTACGTAATGACGGGCGCGCACCCGCACCTGGCGGCCCGTGGGCTGGACCCCCTGGGTGTCCAGGGCCTGGCATTGCAGGTGGTCGATGCGTTGGCCGTCGTGGCTGAAGCGCTCGGCGCGGGCCAGGTAGAGAAGCTCGCCGCCTTGCTCGAGGGTGGCGGGAATGCTGGTGACCAGCATCGACTGCTTGGCGTTGACAGGGCAGCCCATGCCGCAGTAACCCAGGTTCCAGCAGCCGCGCACGTTGCGCGGGATCACCGCCCAGCGCAGGCCGAGTGCCTCGCAGCCGCGCCGCAACACGTCGTTGTTGGCATTGGGCGGCATCATCCAGGGGCTGATGCCCAGGTGCTGCTCCATGCGTTCGAACCAGGGCTTCAGGCTGTCGCTGTCCAGGCCCTTGACCCCATGTTCACGGGCCCAGTGCTCCAGGGTCTGCGGCGGCGTGCGGAAACTTGAGGTCCAGTTGACCAGGGTGGTGCCGCCCACCGCCCGGCCCTGCAGGATGGTGATGGCGCCATCCTTGCTCAGGCGGCCCAGCCCCTCCTGGTAGAGATCGGCATAGGCCTCGTGCTCCAGCAGTTGAAAGTCGCTGCTGGTTCTCAGCGGGCCTTCCTCGATCAGCAGTACCTTCAGGCCGGCCGCGCTCAGCCGTTCGGCGGTTGTGGCGCCGCCCGCGCCGCTGCCGATCACGGCGACGTCGGCTTCCAGGCTCAGGTCCTGCTCCAGGCGCGAGCCATCGTGGGTGATCCAGCCTCGTTCAAGGCCTTGGCGAAACGGGTCGGGGACGGGCATTTGGCGATGCTCTTGTCAGTGGGTCAGATCTTCGGCGGCCCTGGGTAGCCGCAAGCCGCCCAGGCCTCGGGGCGCTCATACCAGGCCATGAGCAGCAGTTGCAGCAGCGAGGCATGGCCCTGGCGCAGCAGGTTCAGCGAACTGTCCCGCCAGCGTTCGAGAAAGCGCTCCAGCTCACTGTTCGTGGCGTCGGCCCAGCCGCCCCAGATACCGGTCAGCGGCCCTCGGGTCAGGGGCAGGGTGAGCACGTCGAACAGTTGCCGGGTCAGCTTGAGCATGGCGGGCGACAGCGCCGCCAGCTTGTGGTCGAGGCTGTGCAGCACCAATTCGGTGGACGCCTGGGTACCTGCCAGCACGACGGGTACCAGGGCCTGCAACAGAGGCAGGTCGTCATCGCGCAGGACCTGATAACCGGGCGAGGCCTTCTGCGGCGAGCAGCCGACCAAACTGGTGGCGCCCAGGAACAGGCTGGCGCCGAAGCTGAACCTGAGCAGGTCGCGGCGATGCACAGGCGCCGGCACTCAGCGGATGAACAGCTTGTAGACCAGGCGCTGCAAGGCCTTGCCATAGGGCGGGTAGATCGTCTTGGCGGCATTGATACGCTGCTTGGCCAGCACGGCCTTGGCCTTGCTGAAGGTCAGGAAACCCTCGTGGCCATGGTAGTGGCCCATGCCGGACGGGCCGACGCCGCCGAACGGCAGGTCGTCCTGGGCCACGTGCAGCAGGGTGTCGTTGAGGCAGACGCCACCGGAGTGGGTCTCACGCAGTATCCGTGCCTGTTCGCCCTTGTCGTAGCCGAAGTAGTAGAGCGCCAGGGGCCGGGGACGCTGGTTGATATAGGCCAGGGCGTCGTCCAGGCGGTCGTAGGGCACAAGAGGCAGCAACGGGCCGAAGATCTCGTCCTGCATCACCTGCATGCTGTCGTTCACCTGCAGCAGCAGGTGCGGCGGCAGGTGGCGGCCCTGGCGGGGCTCGTCGGGGTAGAGGTCGACCACCTGGGCGCCTTGCTCGCGGGCATCGTCGAGCAGGCGGTTGAGGCGGGCGAGCTGGCGCTCGTTGATGATCGCGCTGTAGTCGGGGTTGTCGGTCAGGCGCGGATAGAAGCGGTGCACGGCATGCCGGTAGGCATCGGCGAAGGCGCCCAGGCGTTCGCGGGGCACCAGCACGTAGTCGGGGGCGACGCAGGTCTGCCCGGCATTGAGGGTCTTGCCGAAGGCAATGCGTTCGGCGGCGGTGTTCAGCGGCACATCGGCCGAGACGATGGCCGGCGACTTGCCGCCCAGCTCCAGGGTCACCGGGGTGAGGTTCTGCGCGGCTGCCAGCATCACGTGGCGGCCGACGCTGGTGGCCCCGGTGAACAGCAGGTGATCGAACGGCAGGCGGGCAAAGGCCTGGCCGACCTCCACCTCGCCCAGTACTACACTGACCAGGTCGCCGGGGAACACGCGCGCGAGCAGGTCCTTGATGGCCTGTCCGCTGGCGGGTGTGGACTCGCTGAGCTTGAGCATCACCCGGTTGCCGGCGGCCAGGGCCCCGGTCAGCGGGCCGATGGCGAGGAACAACGGGTAGTTCCACGGCACGATGATCCCCACCACCCCCAGTGGCTGGTACTGCACCCGCGCGCTGGCGGGCTGGAAGGCCAGGCCAACCTTGCGCCGTGAGGCGCGCATCCAGCGCCCCAGCTGTTTTTCCGCATCGCGCAGGCCGAGGACCGACGGCATCAGCTCGGCGATCAGGGTCTCGTCGCGGCTGCGGCCGCTGAAGTCGGCGTCGATGGTCGCGATCAGCGTCTCCTGCCCGGCCAGCAGCGCCTCGCGCAGGCTTTTCAGCCACTGCCGACGTTGCGCGGCCGGGGGCATCGGGTTGGCGGCGAAGGCCCGACGCAGGGCGTCGAACGTCGCTTGCAGGTCGAGGTCGGATTGCACAGGGGGGAGGACGGCAGGCGAGGTCATGGCGGCTCCGGGGATGATAATTGAATAGAGCATATACTCTAATTGGTACGATGGTGCACTATTTTTCACCTGGCCGGCGGTGCACCCGACCTGCGGGAAGCCGTAAGATGGGCCCGATCAATCAAGCTGGAGACTGGAGCTGAGCATGGCCCCGCGCATGAAGACCCGAGAGCGCATCGTGCAGAGCAGCCTGGAGCTGTTCAACCAGCAGGGCGAGCGTTGCGTCAGCACCAACCACATTGCCGCGCACATGGAGATCTCGCCCGGCAACCTGTACTACCACTTCCCCAACAAGCAGGCGATCATCGCCGTGCTGTTCAACCAGTACGAAGAGCTGGTCGACAGCTTCCTGCGTCCGCCCCAGGGCCGCATCGCCACTGTCGAGGACAAGCGCTTCTACCTCAAGGCGCTGCTGGCGGCGATGTGGAACTACCGTTTCCTGCACCGCGACCTGGAGCACCTGCTCGACAGCGACCCGGAGCTGGCCGCCCGTTACCGGCGCTTCTCGCGGCGCTGCCTGCTGCAGGGGCAGGCGATCTACCGGGGCTTCGTCGAGGCCGGCATCCTGAGCATGGATGGCCCGCAGATCGAGTCGCTGACCATCAACGCCTGGATCGTGCTGACCTCCTGGGTGCGTTTTCTCAGCACCACCCGCGAGCATTGCGCGCACCTGGGTGAAGAAGCGTTCATGCGCGGCGTCTATCAGGTGGTGGTGCTGGAACTGGGGTATGTCACCCCAGGCTCGCGAGCCGCGGTGCAGGCGTTGTGCGATGAGTTCCATGTCCCGTTCAACCAGGCCCTGGAGCAGTGATCCGGGGTCTTCGAGCCATTCATCAGGAGATTGTCATGCCCCTTGCGCAACTGATCACCCCGCAACAGCTGGCCGAACGCCTGGACGCGCCCGGCCTGGTGATCCTCGATTGCCGCTTTGCCCTGGAGGACGTCGACTACGGCCAACGCAGCTATGCCGAGGGGCATATCGCCGGGGCGCATTTCGCCGACCTCGAGCGTGACCTGAGCGGGCCGGTGGTCAAGGGCCGCACGGGGCGTCACCCGTTGCCCGATCCGCAGCGGCTGGTGGAACGCCTGCGCGAATGGGGCGTGGACAACGACAGCCAGGTGGTGCTCTACGACGACGGTCCCGGCGCCTTCGCCGCCCGCGCCTGGTGGCTGCTGGCCTGGCTGGGCAAGCGCGATGCGGTGTTCATTCTCGATGGCGGCCTGAAGGCCTGGCATGCCGCCCATCTGCCGTTGAGCCTGGACCCGCCCGTGCGTCGCGAGGGGACGTTCAGCGGCGAGCCGGACATGAAGCTGCTGATCGACGCCACGCACCTGGGCAAGCGCCTGGACGATCCGGCGCTGACCCTGATCGATGCCCGCGGGCTGGCGCGTTTTCGTGGCGAGGTGGAGCCGATCGACCCGGTGGCCGGGCACATTCCGGGCGCCCAGTGCGCGGCATTCACCGACAACCTTGACGCTGACGGGCGTTTCCTGCCGGCTGACACGCTGAAGCAGCGTTTTGCCGAAAAGCTGGCTGGCCGTTCACCGCAGGACCTGGTGGCCTATTGCGGCTCTGGCGTGACCGCATGCCACAATCTGTTTGCCCTGGCGCTTGCGGGGTACCCGCTGGGGCGGTTGTATGCCGGGTCGTGGAGTGAGTGGATCAACGATTCGCAGCGCGGCGTGGCCACTGGCGATTGATTGATAACGTGGGAGCGGGCTTGCCCCGCGATGGGCTGGCGATGCCATCGCGGGGCAAGCCCGCTCCCACGAAGCCCACCCTGAGCCATATTCCTGGGAGGGGACTAGGGCCCGTCCATCAGCCATTGCGGAATCCGCCGCTCCAGGTAATACCCCGGATTGCGCAGGCTACCCTCGACGAACCCCACATGACCACCGCGCTTGTGCAGTTCGAACTGCGTCAGTGGCGCCAGTTCGTCCGCAGCCGGCAAGCTATGACCGAACACGAACGGATCATCGGCAGCATGGATGATCAGCGTCGGCGTGCGGTTCTCTCCCAGGTAATAGCGGCTGGACGCCCGGCGGTAGTAGTCATGGGCATCGCTGAAGCCATTGAGCGGCGCGGTCACCTTGCCATCGAAGTCCCAGAAGGTACGCAGGTTATGCAACGGCCCCAGGCGTTCGAGGGTCGCCAGCCCCTCATGGTGCCCCTTGTCCTTGAAGTGCCGCTGCTTGTCCTGCACGTATGCCAGCATCGCGCGCATGAAATGCGCCTGGTAGATCTTCGAGAATCCCAGGCCGATGCGGTCGGCGCACTGGTCCAGGCGAAATGGCACCGACACCGCCACCGCCGCTTCCAGTTGGCTGGCTGAGCCACTTTCCCCCAGGTATTTGAGCAGCACATTGCCGCCCAGCGAGTAGCCCACGGCATACAGCGGCGCCAGGGGCCGCTGCGCTCGCAGGTGGCGGATGGTCTCGGCCAGGTCTTCGCTGGCGCCGGAGTGGTAGCTGCGCGCCAGCAGGTTCGGCTCGCCCGAGCAGCCGCGCCAGTTCACCGCGACGCTGGCCCAGCCACGCCCCTGCAAGGCAAGTTGCAAGCCTTTGACGTAGGGCGAGCTGGACGAGCCGGTGAGGCCATGGAGCACCAGCACCAGCGGCGTGTCGGGCTGGTGTGGCCCGTGCCAGTCGAGGTCGAGGAAGTCGCCGTCGGCCAGCCACAGGCGCTCGCGGTTGCGTGGCAGGTCCGGGAGTTTGCGCCAGAGAGGCCCCCACAGTGTCTGCAGGTGGGGGTTGGACAGGCCGGCGGCCGGGCGGAAGGTGGCAGTGAGGCTGGGCATGCTGGGCGACTCGTGATGTGCCAGCCTAGAGTGCCATGAAACATCGCCGTTGTACCTGCGCTATTGGTCGGTGCCCGCTCGTTGCCACAATGCGTAGTGCACCTGGCCGGTCTTCTTCTCGCGATGCAGGCGCCAGTTGCCCGGCATCGACAGCGAGGAGGGCACGGCTTCGCTTTCGGTGTAGATCCACGCCTGCTCGCGCAGCCACTGGCCCTGCTCCAGCAGGTTGCAGGTGTTGGCCAGCAGGTCCTGGTGGAACGGCGGGTCGAGGAACACCACGTCGAACTGCTGCTTGGCCGGGCCTTGCAGGTAGCGCAGGGCGTCGGTCTGCAGGATCTGCCCGCGCGGGCAGCGCAGCAGCTCGAGGTTGTTCTTGAGATTGGCGATGGCGGCCGGGTTGCTGTCCAACGCTACTGCGTTCTCGGCGCCCCGGGACAAAGCCTCCAGCACCAGCGCGCCGCTACCGGTGAAGGCATCGAGCACCAAGGCGCCTTCGATATGCGGCGCCAGCCAGTTGAACAGGGTCTCGCGCACGCGATCGGGTGTCGGCCGCAGGCCTTCGCCATCCGGCACGGCCAGGCGGCGGCTGCGCCACTCGCCGGCGATGATGCGCAGTTGGCCGGGGCCCTTGCTGGCGCCCGGTGCCGGGCGCGCTGGGGTGTTGGGTCTTGCCATTAGTGCTCCGGTACGCCGAGCGGCTGCTCGGCGGGTTTGTCAGTGGGGGCCGGCAGGGGCTGCTGGGCTACCTTCGGGCCGACGGTGACGATCACCAGCTTGTCCGCCGCGAGGTGCTTGTTCATGGCGGCCTTGACCTGCTCGACGGTCAGCGCCTGGGACTGCTGCATGAAGTCTTCCAGCCAGCTCAGCGGCAGGTTGTAGAAGCCGATCGCGCCCAGCTGGCCGACGATGCTGGCATTGCTGGCGTTGGACAGCGGGAAGCTGCCGGCCAGCTCGCGTTTGGCATCGTCCAGCTCCTGCTGGGTCGGGCCGCTCTTGAGGTAGTCGGCAAGGATATCCCGGACCAGCTTGAGCGTGCCCTCGCTGAGCTCGGCGCGGGTCTGCAGGTTGATCATGAACGGGCCGCGCACCTGCATCGGGCTGAACACCGAGTACACGCCGTAGGTCAGGCCGCGCTTTTCGCGCACTTCGCTCATCAGGCGGGTGCCGAAGGCGCCGCCACCGAGGATCTGGTTGCCCAGCGACAGGGCCGGCCAGTCCGGATCGTTACGGTCGATGCCCAGCTCGGCCAGCATCAGGTGGGTCTGCTTGGACGGGAAGTCGATATGAGTCTGGCCCGGCTTGGGCTCGACAGGCTGCTCGGGCTTGGCCAGGGCCGGGCCCTTGGGCAGGCCGGCGGAGACCTGGGCGGCAATGGCTTCGGCTTCGCTGCGGCTGAGGTCGCCGACCAGGGCGATCACCGCGTTGCCGGCAGCATAAGCCTTGGCGTGGAAGCCGCGCAGCTGTTCCAGGGTAATGCCCGGGATGGTTTCGGCGGTGCCGTCGCTGGGGCTGGCGTAGGGGTGTTTGCCGTAGAGGTTGGCGAACAGGGTCTTGCCGGCGATCTTGCCCGGGTTCTGCTTCTCGTACTCGAAACCGGCCAGCAGCTGGTTCTTGATGCGTTTCAGAGCATCCTCGGGGAAGGCCGGCTGGCCCACCACCTCGGTGAACAGCCTCAGCGCCGGCTCGCGCTTGTCGCTGGCGCTGAGGCTGCGCAGCGACGCCACGGCCATGTCGCGGTACGAACCGTTGCCGAAGTCGGCGCCAAGGCCTTCGAAGCCTTCGGCGATGGCGGTGACGTCCTTGCCGGCCACGCCCTCGTTGAGCATGGCGTTGGTCAGGGTGGCAAGGCCCGGGGTGCCGCCGTCCTGGCTGCTGCCGGCGGCGAAGGTCACGCGCAGGTCGAACATCGGCAGCTCGCGGGCCTCGACGAACAGCACGCGGGCGCCTTCGGCGGTGGTCCAGTTTTGGATGTTCAGCTGGCGCCGGCTGGGGGCCTTGCCGTCAAGTTCGGCCAGCGATTGCAGGGTGTTGGCCGGGCGGGCCGCGGTGTCTGCCTTGCCTTGGCTGTCGGACTGGGCCGGGCGCGCCAGCAGCGCGGCGACGGCCACCACCAGCACGATGATCGCCAGGCCGAACAGGGTGTAGCGCGGTGCGCTGCGATCACTCATGAGCGGACTCCTCGGGCAGTACATGGGCAACGCTCAGGCGTTCGCGGGTGAAATAGGTGCGGGCGGCGGCCTGGATGTCCTGCGGGGTCACGCGCTTGAGGTCGTCGAGCTCGCTGTCGATCAGTTTCCAGGACAGGCCGACGGTCTCCAGCTGGCCGATGGTGGTGGCCTGGCTGCTGATGGAGTCGCGGTCGTAGACCAGGCCGGCGATCACCTGGGCGCGTACGCGTTCGAGTTCCTCGGCGGTTGGTGGCGTGGTCTTGAGCTCGTCGAGCAACTGCCAGATGCCTTTTTCCACTTCGGCCAGGGACTTGTGTTTCTGCACGTTGGGCGTGGCCGAGATCATGAACAGGCTGTCGCCGCGGGTGAAGGCGTTGTAGCTGGACGAGGCACCGGCCACCAGCTCCTGGCCGCGCTCCAGGCGCGCCGGCATGCGGGCGCTGTAGCCGCCGTCGAGCAGGGCCGAGATCAGGCGCAGGGCGTTGACGTTGCGCGGGTCCTTGGCCGTGGCCAGGGCGGGCACGTTGAAGCCGTAGACCAGGCTGGGCAGTTGCGTGCGCAGGTGCAGGGTGAGCTGGCGCAGGCCCGGCTCGGCCAGCTCCAGCGGCAGCTTGCTCGGCGGCACGGCGCGTTTGGGGATGGGGCCGAAGTACTTCTGCGCGAGGGCCTTCACCTCGTCGGGCTTCACGTCGCCGACCACCACCAGGGTGGCGTTGTTCGGCGCGTACCAGGACTCGTACCAGTGGCGCAGTTCCTCGACCTTCATGCGTTCGAGGTCGGCCATCCAGCCGATGGTCGGGGTGTGGTAGCCGCTGGCCGGGTAGGCCATGGCGCGGAACAGCTCGAAGGCCTTGGCGTTGGGCTGGTCGTCGGTGCGCAGGCGGCGTTCTTCCTTGATCACCTCTATTTCGCGGCTGAACTCGTCGGCCGGCAGGCGTAGGCTGGCCAGGCGGTCGGCTTCCAGCTCGAAGGCCACCGGCAGGCGGTCGCGGGCCAGCACCTGGTAGTAGGCGGTGTAGTCGTCGCTGGTGAAGGCGTTCTCCTCGGCGCCGAGATCGCGCAGGATGCGCGAGGCCTCGCCGGGGCCGAGTTTGGCGCTGCCCTTGAACATCATGTGTTCCAGGGCATGGGACAGACCGGTCTGGCCCGGCGTCTCGTAGCTGGAGCCGACCTTGTACCAGATCTGCGAAACCACCACCGGTGCACGGTGATCCTCGCGCACGACCACCTTCAGGCCGTTGTCGAGGATGAATTCGTGGGTGGGTTGCACATCGGCGGCGAAGGCCGCCAGCGGCAGGCACAGCGTGCCGAGCAACAGGCCAGCGGCGCGGCGGGCTAGAGCATTCATACGGTGTTCAACCTGTTCGGCGGCCCGCTTGGGTTTAGCGTCGGCGGGCCAGGAGGTGCTAGGATACTGATCCGGTTGCCTGGCGACCATGCCTGTCGCCGTTCTGGCCCGCAGGCCCTTACGACAAAACGTTGCGCATGAACCCGCTGGCTTCACAGTAGTCTGTTCTGCGTGACTCAAGAATTCCCGATGCGCCACTGCTGGCGCATCGCTACCCTGAGATAGCCGTCTTCCATGTTTGGTTCCAACGACGACAAAAAAGCGCCGGCCGCGGCTGGCGAGAAGAAAGGCCTGTTCAGCTGGTTCCGCAAGAAGCCGGAGCAACCTGTCGCCGAACAGCCGCAAGCCCCCCAACCGCCCGTCGAGGCGCCGGTGGTACAGCAGCCTCCTGGCGAGCAGCCCGCTCCGCTGGCCGAGGCACCCCAGCCCGCGCCGGAAAGCGTGCAGGTCGAGCCCGAGCCGGTTGTTCCACAGGTGGTGCAACCCACCCAGGTGGTCGAAGCCGCTCAGCCTGTGCCGGCGGAAGTCCCGGTCGAGCCTGCCTTGGTGGTCGAGGCTGAGCCTGTTGTTCAGGTACAGGCGCCGCAGGCTCCTGTGGCAGAGGGCTTGCCCGCGCATGCAACTGACCTGCCGGCAGTCGAGGCCGAGCCAACGCCAGCTACCCCCGTGAGCAACCTGGTGCTGCCGGTCGCGGAAGAGCCGGTTGCATTGGTGCCGGACCTCGAACCCAAGGCGCCGCCGGTCATTCCCGAGCGCCCGGCCCCTGAGGTGGTGGTGCCCGAGCCCGCCCCGGTGGTGGTTGCCCCTGTGGTCGAGCCTGAACCAGAAGTGCCTGTCGCTCCGGCTGCCGTCGATCCTGCGCCAGTCGCCGCCGAGCCTGCCAAACAGGGCTTCTTCGCCCGCCTCAAGCAGGGCCTGTCGAAGACCAGCGCCAGCATCGGCGAAGGTATGGCCAGCCTGTTCCTGGGCAAGAAGGTCATCGACGACGACCTGCTCGACGAGATCGAGACCCGCCTGCTGACCGCTGACGTCGGCGTCGAGGCCACCTCGACCATCGTCCAGAACCTGACGCAGAAGGTCGCCCGCAAGCAGCTGGCCGACGCCGACGCCCTGTACAAGTCGCTGCAGGACGAGCTGGCCGCCTTGCTGCGTCCGGTCGAGCAGCCGCTGAAGATCGAGGCGCAGAGCAAACCCTACGTGATCCTGGTAGTCGGCGTGAACGGCGCCGGCAAGACCACCACCATCGGCAAGCTGGCCAAGAAGCTGCAGCTCGAAGGCAAGAAGGTCATGCTGGCCGCCGGCGACACCTTCCGCGCTGCGGCGGTGGAGCAGTTGCAGGTCTGGGGTGAGCGCAACCAGATCCCGGTAATCGCCCAGCACACCGGCGCCGACTCGGCCTCGGTAATCTTTGACGCCGTGCAGGCCGCCAAGGCCCGGGGCGTCGATGTGCTGATCGCCGACACCGCCGGTCGCCTGCACACCAAGGACAACCTGATGGAAGAGCTGAAGAAGGTCCGTCGGGTGATCGGCAAGCTCGACGCCGAGGCGCCCCACGAGGTGCTGCTGGTGCTCGACGCCGGTACCGGGCAGAACGCCATCAGCCAGGCCAAGTACTTCAACCAGAGCGTCGAGCTGACCGGCCTGGCCCTGACCAAGCTGGACGGCACCGCCAAGGGCGGTGTCATCTTCGCCCTGGCCAAGCAGTTCAACATCCCGATCCGCTTCATCGGTGTGGGCGAGGGTATCGACGACCTGCGCACCTTCGAGGCCGAACCCTTCGTCAAGGCGCTGTTCGCCGAGCGGGAACCTTCATGATCCGATTCGAACAGGTAGCCAAGCGCTATCCCAACGGCCACGTCGGCCTGCACGAACTGAGCTTCCGGGCGCGTCGTGGCGAGTTCCTGTTCGTCACCGGCCACTCCGGCGCCGGCAAGAGCACCCTGCTGCGCCTGCTGTTGGCCATGGAGCGTCCGACCAGCGGCAAGCTGCTGCTGGCCGGGCAGGACCTGGGCCAGATCAGCAACGCACAGATCCCGTTCCTGCGCCGGCAGATCGGCGTGGTGTTCCAGAACCACCAGTTGCTGTTCGACCGCACGGTGTTCAACAACATCGCGCTGCCGCTGCAGATTCTCGGGCTGTCCAAGGCCGAGATCGCCAAGCGTGTGGACTCGGCGCTGGAGCGCGTGTCGTTGAGCGACAAAGGTGAGTTGTTCCCGGCCGACCTGTCGACCGGCCAGCAGCAGCGGGTCGGCATCGCCCGCGCCATCGTTCACCAGCCCGCCTTGCTGTTGGCGGACGAGCCCACCGGCAACCTCGACCCGCGCCTGGCCGCGGAGATCATGGGCGTGTTCGAGGACATCAACCGCCTGGGCACCACGGTGTTGATCGCCAGTCACGACCTGGCGCTGATCGCGCGCATGCGCCACCGCATGCTGACGCTGCAACGCGGCCGCTTGATCGGCGATGGGGAGGCCGGGCAATGAGCACCACACGTACACCAAAGGTTTCCGAGCGCGTCGCGCCCAAGGCCGCCGACCCGCAACCGGCGAAGAAGAAGCGCGGCGATCACGACGATGACGGCCCGGACTTGCGCACCCTGCTGCACGCCTGGCTGGAAAGCCACCGCGCCAGCCTGGCCGACAGCCTGCGCCGCCTGGGCAAGCAGCCGATCGGCAGTTTCTTCACCTGCCTGGTGATGGCCGTGGCGCTGAGCATGCCCATGGGCCTGTCGCTGCTGCTCAAGAACGTCGAGAAACTCGGCGGTTCCTGGCAGCGCGCGGCGCAGATCTCGCTGTACCTCAAGCTCGACGCCAGCAGCCGCGATGGCGAGGCCCTGCGTGACGAGATCAAGGGCATGCCGGGCGTCGCCGAGGCCCAGTACGTCAGCCGCGAGCAGGCACTGGAAGAGTTCCAGCAGCAGTCGGGTCTGGGCGAGGCGCTGCGCGAGCTGCCGGACAACCCGCTGCCGGGCGTTGTGGTGGTGACCCCGATCGAGGTCGACAAACCCGCCCTGGAAACCTTGCGTCAGCGTCTGTCCGAGCTGCCTCGGGTGGAAGCGGCGCAACTGGACCTGGTGTGGGTCGAGCGCCTGGCGGCGATCCTCAAGCTGGGTGACCGGTTCGTCTTCGGCCTGGCGGTGATGCTGATTTCCGCTCTGCTGTTAGTAATCGGTAACACAATTCGTCTACATATCGAAAACCGCCGGGTCGAGATCGAAGTGATCAAGCTCGTCGGTGGCACCGACAGCTACGTACGCCGGCCTTTCCTGTACATGGGCGCGCTGTACGGCCTGGGTGCGGGCGTGCTGGCCTGGGGCATCCTGGCGTTCGGCCTGAACTGGCTGAATGACGCGGTGGTCGGGCTGTCCGGTCTGTACGGCAGTGATTTCGCCCTGGGTGGCGTACCGGCCTCCGATGGTCTTTCACTCTTGATCGGGGCGGTGCTGTTGGGGTATATCGGTGCATGGATCGCCGTCGCTCGTCACCTGAACGAGCTGGCACCGCGATAAATGTTTCATGGCCAGTATTGACAAATTTTTCATTCTGGAACTTGTACAACGGTTCCTTGTCTATGCTGGCAGTGCCCACAAGGCACGAGTCTGTAAGCCGGAGGTACTTGAATGACCACATCGTTGCAACCTGCCTATGCCCTGGTTCCCGGTGCAAACCTGGAAGCCTACGTGCACACGGTCAACAGCATCCCCTTGCTGTCGCCGGAGCAGGAGCGTGATCTGGGCGAGCGTCTCTACTATGAGCAGGATCTTGAGGCCGCTCGTCAAATGGTGATGGCCCACCTGCGTTTCGTCGTACACATCGCCCGTAGCTACGCAGGCTACGGACTGGCCCAGGCCGACCTGATCCAGGAAGGCAACGTCGGCCTGATGAAGGCGGTGAAGCGTTTCAACCCGGAAATGGGCGTGCGTCTGGTGTCCTTCGCGGTGCACTGGATCAAGGCCGAGATCCACGAGTTCATCCTGCGCAACTGGCGCATTGTCAAGGTGGCCACCACCAAGGCCCAGCGCAAGCTGTTCTTCAACCTGCGCAGCCAAAAGAAGCGTCTGGCCTGGTTGAACAATGACGAAGTGCATCGCGTGGCGGAAAGCCTCGGCGTCGAGCCCCGTGAAGTGCGCGAGATGGAAAGCCGCCTGAGCGGCCAGGACATGGCCTTCGACCCGGCGGCCGAAGCCGACGACGACAGCGCCTTCCAGTCACCCGCGCATTACCTGGAAGACCACCGCTACGACCCGGCCGTGCAACTGGAAGACGCCGATTGGAGCGATAACTCCACCAGCAACCTGCATGAAGCGCTGCAAGGCCTGGACGATCGCAGCCGCGATATCCTCTATCAGCGCTGGCTGGCCGAGGAAAAGGCCACGCTGCATGAGCTGGCTGAGAAGTACAGCGTTTCGGCCGAGCGTATTCGCCAGCTGGAGAAGAACGCGATGAACAAGGTCAAGGCACTGATCGCGATCTGATCGGCGCCTGGCTGGAGTGAAAAAGCCGCTGTTCTCGCAAGAGACAGCGGCTTTTTCGTATGTTGTAGAGCGTGGGGGCGCGCCTCAAAGCCTACGCGAAGTATCCAGCTGCATCAGGTAGCTCGGCCCGCCCAGCTGGCTCATCTGCCGGCGAATCCAGCCCGCCCGGCTCGCCACATAGGCACTTGGCCGACTGGCACTCCACTTGATCGGGCTAGGCAGCACCGCGGCGAGCTGGGCGGCCTGTTGTCGCGTCAGGCGGCTGGCGTCCACGCCGAAGTGATAGCGTGCCGCGGCCTGGGCACCGAACACGCCCTTGCCCCATTCGGCGCTGTTCAGGTAGACCTCGAGAATCCGCTCCTTTGACCAGAACAGCTCGATCAGCGCGGTGAACCAGGCCTCCAGCCCCTTGCGCAGCCAGCTGCGCCCGGACCACAGGAACAGGTTCTTGGCCACCTGCTGGGTCAGGGTACTGGCGCCACGCACTTTGCCACCACGCTCGTTGTAGGCCAGCGCCGCCTGGATCGCCGGGATGTCGAAGCCCCAATGGCTGGCAAACTTCTGGTCCTCGCCGGCGATGACCGCGACCTTGAGCTCGTCGGAGATGTCCTCCCAGGGCGTCCAGTCGCGTTGCAGGTCGATGGGCTCGCCGCTGAACCACGACTCTACCTTGCGCTCGACCATCAGCGCGGTGCCGGGCGGTGGAACCCAGCGCAGCACCAGGACCACGGCGGCGCTGCCGGCGGCGAACCAGAGTAGGGCGCGGGAAAGGCGGCGCAGAAGAGATGACAGCATGGTGATGGCTTGGCCGGACCGTTGGAACGGGCCATTATACAGACCCCTCCCGAGGAGTCGTCCCATGCTTCGCAGCTTCCTGATGCTCGCCGCGTTCTTCGGCTTTACTGGCGTCGCCCTCGGCGCCTTCGCCGCCCATGGCCTGAAGAGCCGTCTCAGCGCCGACTACCTGGCGATCTTCCATACCGGCGTGACCTACCAGCTGGTGCACGCCCTGGCGATCCTCGGTGTGGCGGTGCTGTCGGCGCACCTGCCGGGGCGCCTGGTCGGCTGGGCCGGCGGTCTGTTCGCCGTGGGTATCGTGCTGTTCTCCGGTAGCCTCTACGTACTGACCCTGAGCGGCCTGGGCAAGCTTGGCATGATCACTCCGCTGGGCGGCCTGTGCTTGCTCGCCGGCTGGCTGTGCCTGGGCCTGGCCGCCTGGCGCCTGGGCTGACCGAACGGTCCACAATCGCGACTAATGGCGCGCATCGCCCTTGGGTTGCGGGGTGGATCGGCGCTAGAATGCGGGCCCCAAAGAACAATGGTGGCCGTGCGCATGCGCATTCAATTGAACGGTGAACCTTACGAACTGCCCGAGGGCGAGAGCGTCGCGGCGCTGCTGGGCCGGCTGGAGCTGGCCGGTCGCCGGGTGGCGGTGGAACTGAACCTGGACATCGTGCCGCGCAGCCAGCACGAGAGCACGCGATTGAGCGAAGGCGACCAGGTCGAAGTGGTTCATGCCATTGGCGGTGGTTGAGCGCGTCCCGCCGATTCATCCAGAAGCCCCGTAACCTTTCCAGAGGAACATCGATGAGCAACGTTCGCAGCGACAAGCCTTTCGTCCTGGCCGGGCGCACTTTCCAGTCGCGCCTGCTGGTCGGCACCGGCAAGTACCGTGACATGGAGGAAACCCGTCTGGCCACCGAGGCCTCGGGTGCCGAAATCGTCACCGTGGCCGTGCGTCGCACCAACCTCGGCCAGAACGCGGGCGAGCCGAACCTGCTCGATGTGCTGTCGCCCGACAAGTACACCATCCTGCCGAACACGGCGGGCTGCTTCGACGCGGTCGAGGCGGTGCGTACCTGCCGCCTGGCCCGTGAGCTGCTCGACGGCCACAAGTCCCACGAAAAGCGGACGCTGGTGAAGCTGGAAGTGCTGGCCGACCAGAAGACCCTGTTCCCCAATGTAATCGAAACCCTCAAGGCCGCCGAAGTGCTGGTCAAGGACGGCTTCGATGTAATGGTCTACACCAGCGATGACCCGATCATCGCCCGCCAGCTGGCCGAAGCCGGCTGCATCGCCGTCATGCCGCTGGCCGGCCTGATCGGTACCGGCCTGGGTATCTGCAACCCCTACAACCTGCAGATCATCCTCGAGGAATCCAAGGTGCCGGTGCTGGTCGATGCCGGCGTGGGGACCGCCTCCGACGCCACCATCGCCATGGAGATGGGCTGCGAGGCGGTGCTGATGAACTCGGCCATCGCCCACGCCCAGCAGCCGGTGCTGATGGCCGAGGCCATGAAGCACGCCATCCTTGCCGGCCGCATGGCGTATCTCGCCGGGCGCATGCCGAAGAAACTCTATGCCAGCGCGTCCTCGCCGCTGGAAGGTCTGATCAAGTAAGAGCCCCAGATGACTGAATCGCAAGAAACGCCGATCACCGAAGACGGCGAAGCCCGCCCGCACCGCCGCATCAAGAGCTTCGTGATGCGTGCCGGGCGCATGACCGAAGGCCAGCAACGCGGCCTGGAGCAGGGCGGTCCGCTGTTCATCCTGCCGCTGACCGACAGCCCGGTGGACTACGACCAGGTGTTCGGTCGTTCGGCGCCGCGCACCCTGGAGATCGGCTTCGGCATGGGCCATTCGCTGCTGGAAATGGCCGCCGCCTCGCCCGAGCTGGACTTCATCGGTGTCGAAGTGCACCGTCCGGGTGTCGGCGCACTGCTCAACGGCGTGCTGACCCAGGGCCTGAAGAACCTGCGGGTATACGACTGCGACGCCATCGAAGTGCTCAACCGCTGCGTGGCCGACAACAGCCTCGATCGCCTGATGCTGTTCTTCCCGGACCCTTGGCACAAGGCGCGTCACCACAAGCGCCGGATCGTTCAGCTGGAGTTCGCCGAGCTGGTGCGCCGCAAACTCAAGCCCGGTGGTGTGTTCCACATGGCGACCGACTGGGAGCCCTATGCCGAATACATGCTGGAAGTGATGAGCGCAGCGCCCGGCTATCGCAACCAGGCGGCTGATGGCGCCTACGTGCCGCGCCCGCAAGAGCGTCCGATCACCAAGTTCGAGCGCCGCGGTGAGCGCCTTGGGCATGGGGTGTGGGATCTGAAGTTCGAGAAGGTGGACTGAGCCAAGTTCGTTCGGCGCTGACCTTCAAACCTGCGAAATGGCAGGTACAAAAAAACCGCCTTTAGAAGGGCGGTTTTTTTATGCGGGCTTCGGGTTACGAATCCTTGGCCTGCGTGTTTCAGTTTCACTGGAGACAGTTCACGGTTCAAATACTAGGGTTGCCTGGAGATCGCGTCAATCGTGGAAATATCCAGCATTACGTGTGACTTGGCGAGTAACAGCTTCACCATTCCAGTTGGCGTAAGATCGCGCCGCTCTCATGTGATTTTTTCCAGTGTCGGGCCGGGAACAAATTCAATCCGTTGTCTCGCCCCCTTCGACGCGGCCCACGAACCGCGCCGGTGAAGTTTTCGAAGGGCCACTCACCTGGCCACTTCACTGGAGATGGTTCACGCGATTTCCGAAGGCGTTGAAGTGCCGGTCAGACGCTGGAAGATTGGCCCAGCCAACACGGAGGCCAAGGCATATGAGGCGTTTGCTGAATACGCTGAGCCGCGTCTGGAAGCTGGTTCGGATCCTGATCGTTTTCAGGACCGCCAGGGACTTCCTGCGCGATCACTTTGACGATGCCCGCTAAGGGTTAGTCGGGTGAGAAGCCGCCCTGGCTCGCCAGGGCGGCTTTTAGCAAGCGCTCAGCCCCGCCGATCAGCCGCCCCGGCAATCAACACCAGCACCTTGGAAGACATCGGCAGGGCGCCAGCCAGGTCTGCCTGCAGCCAAAAAAAACCGCCTAGCTAAAGGCGGCTTTTTTATGCGGGCTTCGGGTTACGAATCCTCAGCCTGTGCATTTCAAGCGTCACTGGAGACCACCCACAAACGCGATACTAGGAGTACTCGTGGAGTGCGTCAATCACGGAAATATCAGGCATCAAGTGTGACTGAGCAGGTAACAGCCTTGAACCTTTCGCTGTCGTAAGATTGCCCCGCTCTCATGGGGGAATTTCCAGTGGCGGGCCGGGAAGCGAATTCGTTCTGCTGTCTCGGCCCCTTCGACGCGGCCTACGAACCGCGCCGGCAGAGTTTCGAAGGGCCATCTACCCAGCCACTTCACTGGAGACCACCCCACATGATCTCCGAAGGTGTCGAAGTGCCGGTTAGACGCTGGAAGATTGGCCCAGCCAACACTGAGGCCAAGGCATATGAAGCGTTTGCTGAATACGCTGAGCCGTGTCTGGAAGCTGGTTCGGATCCTGATCGTTTTCAGGACCGCCAGGGACTTCCTGCGCGATCACTTTGACGATGCCCGCTAAGGGTTAGTCGGGTGAGAAGCCGTCCTGGCTCGCCAGGGCGGCTTTTAGCAAGCGCTCAGCCCCGCCGATCAGCCACCACGCCAATCAACACCAGCACCACCAGCAGTACCGGCGCCAGCGCATAGTTGTTGAACTGCCCCAGCCCCTTCACGACCCATGGCGTCGCATAGATCAGTGCCGCGCCGCTGCCGATCATCACCAGCAACGCCATGAACGGCACCCGCAGGGCACCGGCCAGGCCGCCCAGGCGGCCCTCCACCCAGCCCTTGATATCGGTGCCGAACAGCACCAGCAGGCAGCCCACCAGGGCCAGCGAGATTTCCGACAGGTTGCTGCGGCTCCAGCGGGAAACGGTCGAGAGCAGGTCAAGTACCAGGTCCATGGGTCATCCTTAATTCAAGAAGTACTGCAGCAGGTCGTTGAGGAACAGCTGGCCACGCGGCGTGGCTGCCAGCCGATCCGGTTCGACCCGCAAAAGGCCCTTTTGTTCGGCTTCACGGCGGGCTTCGGCCAGTTGTGCCAGGGGCAGGCCGGTGCGTAGGCTGAACAGTTCGGCCTCCACGCCGTCGGTGAGGCGCAGGGCGTTCATCAGGAACTCGAAGGGTAGCTCATCGGCCGGCAGCAGCTTCTCGCCGGCCTTGAACGGCTTGGACGGGTTCAGGTAGTCCTTGGGCAGGCGGGTCTTCCAGGTGCGCAGGATGCGTCCGTCGGGGAACGACAGCTTGCCATGGGCGCCGGCACCGATGCCGATGAAGTCGCCGAAGCGCCAGTAGTTCAGGTTGTGCCGCGCGGCACGACCGGCCTGGGCGTAGGCCGAGACTTCGTACTGGCGGTAACCGTGGTCGGCCATCAGCGCCTGGCCGGCTTCCTGGATATCCCAGAGGATGTCGTCCGCGGGCAGTTCAGGTGGCTGGTTCCAGAACACCGTGTTCGGCTCTACCGTCAGCTGGTACCAGGACAGGTGCGTCGGCGCCAGTTCGATGGCCTGGCGCAGGTCGCCCAGGGCGTCGTCGAGCGACTGGTCCGGCAAACCGTGCATCAGGTCCATGTTGAAGTTGTCGAAGCCTGCCGCACGGGCCATGTCGGCGGCGCGCACCGCTTCGGCACCATTGTGGATGCGCCCGAGCTTCTCGAGCTTGGCGGGCTGGAAACTCTGCACGCCGATGGACAGACGGTTGATGCCGGTCTGCCGGTAGGCCTTGAACTTCTCCTGCTCGAAGGTGCCCGGGTTGGCTTCGAGGGTGATCTCGATGTCCGGGGCGAACGGGATGCGTTGCTCGACGCCACGCAGCAGGCGACCCAGTGCATCGGCGCTGAACAGGCTGGGAGTGCCGCCGCCGAAGAAGATCGTGCTGATGAAGCGGCCCTGGACGGCAGGCAGCTCCTGGTCGAGGTCGGCCAGCAGGGCGTCGATGTATTCGGCTTCAGGCAGCTTCGGGCCGGCCTGGTGCGAGTTGAAGTCGCAGTACGGGCACTTGCGCACGCACCAGGGAATATGGATGTACAGCGACAGCGGCGGGAGCTCGGGAAGGATCAGGCCCGCCGGTTGCACGAACAGCTTTTCGGTCATGCCAGGCCCAGACGTTGACGCAGCAGGGCCATGGCGCGGGCGCGGTGGCTGAGCTGGTTCTTGTCGACCGGGGCGAGGTCGGCGCTGGAGCACTGGCGCTCCGGGACCCAGAACAGCGGGTCGTAGCCGAAGCCGTGCTCACCGCTGGCCTCGAACAGGATGCTGCCGTGCCACAGGCCTTCGCAGAGGATCGGCAACGGGTCGTCGGCATGCCGTACCAGGGCCAGGACGCAGACGAACTGCGCGCCGCGCTGGTCTTCAGGCACGTCCTTGAGCGCTTCGAGCAGCTTGGCGTTGTTAGCCGCGTCGCCCTTGCCGTCGGCGTAGCGCGCCGAGTAGATGCCCGGCGCGCCGCCGAGGAAGTCCACCGCCAGGCCCGAGTCGTCGGCCAGCGCCGGCAGGCCGGAGATGCGTGCGGCATTGCGCGCCTTGAGGATGGCGTTCTCGACGAACGACAGGCCGGTCTCTTCCGGCTCCACCTGGCTGAATTCGCCGATCGAACGCAGGTGCACGGACTCGCCGAGCATGGCCTGCAGTTCCTTGAGCTTGCCGACGTTATGGCTAGCCAATACGAGTTGCGTAAGATTCATCATTCGCCTGGGAACACTTCCTGGTTGAAGCTGAGTTTATGGCTGACACCGCCGGTTTCGACGTTGATGTCGAAGGTGACGGTCTCGGCCTGGTCGATCTTGAACTGGGCGATGTAGTAGACCGCGCCCTGATCGGTGATCTGCTTGAACGACAGCGGGTTGCTGCGCCCGGTCAGGTCCTTCACCGTACCGCTGACCACCGCTGTCGAAGGCTTTTCGGCCTTGAGCACGGCGATGTTGAGCACGCCCTGGTTCTTGCTGCGGGTCAGGCCCGTGGCGGCGGCGATGTCCGGTTGCAGCATGCTCGAGGTGAAGGCGCTGTAGTGGACCGTCACATCGCCGAAGACTTCCTTGCGTTCCGGCTTGGCGGCATCGGCAGCCAGCACCGGCAAGGCCAGGCACAGGCTGATCAGAAACAGTGCTAGTCGACGCATGATCCCATTCCTCCGTTCGCGAGAGTCAGACCGCGAGTTGATGCTCCTGCAGGCCCGGGCTGCTGACCCGATAGATACCGATCTCACCTAGAAGATTAGGCCATAGCCGCCCGCCCAACCCGTTACGGTGCAGACGGTCGACGGCCAGGCGGTCGAGGACCTTGGCGTGACGCTCATGGCACAGGTTCTCGAAGTCTTCGAAGGTGCAGAAGTGGATGTTCGGGGTGTTGTACCAGGTATACGGCATGAAGTCCGAAACCGGCATGCGACCCTTGGTCGCCAGGTACCAGCGGCAGCGCCAGTGGCCGAAATTGGGGAAGGTGATGATGCACTGGCGGCCCACCCGCAGCATCTCGTCGAGGATCCGGTCGGGGTACTCCACGGCCTGCAGGGCCTGGGTCATGACCACCACGTCGAAACTGTTGCTGGCGAAGTTGCCCAGGCCCTTGTCCAGGTCCTGCTCAATGACGTTGACACCCTTGGCCACACAGGCGGCGATGTTGTCGGCGTCGATCTCCAGGCCATAGCCGGTGACATTCTTGCGCTCGCGCAAGGAGGCCAGCAGTTCGCCGTTGCCGCAGCCCAGGTCGAGGACCCGGCTGCCGGCGGGGATCCAGTCTTGGATGATTTCCAGGTCGGCTCTCATGCTGTCCTCAGAGGGCGATGCGGTTCATGTAGTTCGCGAAACCCTGCATGTAGCGGGGCGTCGGGATGAGGAAGGCGTCGTGGCCGTAGGGCGAGTCGATGTCCAGGTAGCAGACGTTCTTGCGCGCGGCCATCAGGGCGTCGACGATCTCCCGCGAGCGGGCCGGCGAGAAGCGCCAGTCGGTGGTGAACGACATGATGCAGTAGTCCGCCGTGACATGGGCCAGGGTCGCGGCCAGGTCGCCGCCATGGGCCGCGGCCGGGTCGAAGTAGTCCAGCGCCTTGGTCATCAGCAGGTAGGTGTTGGCGTCGAAGCGGCCGGAGAACTCCTCGCCCTGGTAGCGCAGGTAGCTCTCGACCTGGAACTCGACGCTGTGGAAGTCGTAGTTGAGCTTGTCGCTCTTGAGCTCGCGACCGAATTTCTCGCCCATCGAGTCGTCGGACAGGTAGGTGATGTGGCCGACCATGCGTGCCAGCATCAGGCCGCGCTTGGGGATCACGCCCTGGTCCTGGAACGAGCCGCCGTGGAACTCGGGGTCGGTGAGGATGGCCTGGCGCGCCACTTCGTTGAAGGCGATGTTCTGCGCCGACAGCTTGGGCGCCGAGGCGATATCCACGCAGTGACGCACGCGGTCCGGGTAGGTGATGGTCCACTGCAGGGCCTGCATGCCGCCGAGGCTGCCACCGACGATGGCGGCCCAGGTCTGTACACCTAAGCGGTCGGCCAGGCGCGCCTGGCTGTGCACCCAGTCCTCCACGGTCAGTACCGGGAAATCGGCGCCGTAGGGCTTGCCGGTGGCCGGGTTGAGGCTGCTGGGACCAGTGCTGCCGTTGCAGCCACCCAGGTTGTTCAGACTGACCACGAAGAAGCGGTTGGTGTCGATCGGCTTGCCGGGGCCGATGCAGCTGTCCCACCAGCCCGGCTTGCGGTCGGTGGCGGCATGGTAGCCGGCGGCATGGTGATGGCCGGACAACGCATGGCAGATCAGCACGGCATTGCTGGCGGCGGCGTTGAGGGTGCCATAGGTTTCGTAGATGAGCTCGTACGAGGCCAGGGAGCGGCCACAAGCCAGGGCCAGCGGTTCATCGAACCGGGCAATCTGCGGTGTTACCAGACCGACGGAATCTTCGGGAAGGACAGTGGACATCGACCCTGCTCACGCTTGACGGAGGCGTAAGTCTAAAGAGCGCTACCCCCAGCGGCAAGCAAAGGCTTGCCGCTGGATGCAGGGCGGGTCAGATCATCCGCCACAGCTCTTGTGGCATGCCGGCGTAGGCCGCCAGCTGGGGCATCAGGAACGACTGGATCACCTGGATGGCGATGAAGGCGAAGATCGGCGAAATGTCCATGCCGCCGAGGTTCGGCACCAGGCGGCGGAACGGCGCCAGCACCGGCTCGCTGATCTGGTAGGCCAGTTCGGCGGCCGGGTTGTGGCTGTTCGGCGCGACCCACGAGACGATGACCATGACGATCATTGCCACCCAGAAGATCTTCAGGAACAGCGAGGTGATGCCCAGGATCGACCACATCAGCAGGTGCAGTATGTCGCCGAAGGTGCCGTAGGTGACCATCAGCACGAAGGCCATCAGCAGCGCCTGGATCAGGATCGACAGCAGCAGCGAGGAGGTGTCCAGGCCGGCGACGCTGGGGACCACCCGGCGCAGCGGCTTGAGCAGCGGCTGGGTGGCGCGCACGGCGAACTGGCTCAGCGGGTTGTAGAAGTCGGCCTTGACCAGCTGCAGCACGAAGCGCAGCAGGACGATCACCAGGTACAGGCTGACCAGGGTTTGCACCACGAAGATCGCGGCGCCGGACAATGCATTCATCAATGGCTCCTTATTTGCCCAGTTGTTCGGCCAGTTCGGCGGAACGTTTCGCCGCGGCCTGAAGTGCCTGCTCGACGATCGCCTCGAAACCGCTGGCCTGGAACGACTTGATCGCCGCTTCAGTGGTGCCGGCCGGCGAGGTTACGCGGCGGCGCAGCTCGGCGGCGTCGACGTCGCTGGCAACCGCCATGCGGGCGGCGCCCAGGGCGGTCTGCAGGGTGAGTTGCGAGGCGGTTTCACGCGGCAGGCCGAGTTTCTCGCCGGCGGCGGTCATGGCTTCGATCAGCAGGAAGAAATAGGCCGGGCCGCTGCCGGAGACGGCGGTGACGGCATCCAGTTGTTGTTCTTCGTCCAGCCACAAGGCGGTGCCGACAGCCGATAGCAGCTGTTCGGCCTGCTGGCGCTGCTCGGTCGACACTTCCCCGGTGGCGTACAGGCCGCTGACGCCCTGACGCAGCAGCGCCGGGGTGTTGGGCATGCAGCGCACCACCGGGATCGCGCCCAGCCAGGCCTGCAGGCTGGCGCAGGTGATGCCGGCGGCGATGGACACCACCAGCTGGCCGGACTTCAGGTTCGGCTTCAGTGTTTCGCAGACCGCCTTCATGACCTGCGGCTTGACCGCCAGCACGATCACGTCCACGCCCTCGATGGCCTGGGCGTTGCTTTCGAAGGTTTCGATGCCGTGTTCGGCCTGGATCCGCGCGCGGGTTTCGGCACCCGGGTCGCTGGCGCGGATCTGCGCGGCGTCCAGGCCCTGGGCGCGCAGGCCGCCGATCAGGCTGGCGGCCATGTTGCCGGCACCGATAAAGGCAATACGAGTCTTGCTCATGTCAGGTCCTTGAGGGAAAGAGTGAGTTAAGCATGGATTCAGGGCTGTCCGTAGTCGCGGGCACCGAACAGGGCGGTGCCGATGCGGACCCAGGTCGCACCTTGGGCGATCGCGGCTTCCAGGTCATGGCTCATGCCCATCGACAGGGTGTCCAGGCCGAGGCCCAGCTGCTTCTGGAGCTGGCGCAAGATGGCAAAGGCGGCCTCCTGTTCAGCGCGGTCCTCGGTCGGCTCCGGAATCGCCATCAGGCCGCGCAGGCGCAGGCCGGGCAAAGCGTTCACCGCCTGGGCCAGGGCCGGCAGCTCGTCGGGCATGCAGCCGGACTTGCTGTCCTCGCCGCTGACGTTGACCTGCAGGCAGATGTTCAGCGGCGCCAGGCCAGCAGGGCGCTGCTCGGAGAGACGTTGGGCGATCTTCAGGCGGTCCACGGAATGTACCCAGTCGAAATGCTCGGCGATAGCCTTGGTCTTGTTCGACTGGATGGGGCCGATGAAGTGCCAGATCAAGGGCAGGTCGGAAAGCGCCTGTTGTTTTGTCAGGGCTTCCTGCAGGTAGTTCTCGCCCATATCGCGCAGCCCGGCGGCGTAGGCCTCGCGAATCGCGCTGGCGGGCTTGGTCTTGCTCACTGCCAGCAGCTGGATGCTGGCCGGGTCGCGTCCGGCGGCCCTGGCCGCGCTGTCGATGCGGGTGGCAATGGCGCCAATGTTGTCTGCTAGGGTGGACATGGTTCGTCGCCGACGGCTTTGGGGGTCTGCGGCATTCTACCTGCTTGATCGCCGTTGGGGAGTCTCATGGATGTGACCGACCTGTTGGGCCGGGCCTTGGCCGTCGGTGCCAGCGACCTGCATCTGGCTGCTGGCGAGCGGCCGCTGCTGCGTGTGGATGGGGTGTTGCAGCGCCTGGACCTTGCGCTGCTGACGGCAGGGGCGCTGGAAGACGGGATGGCGGGTCTGCTTGATAGCGAGCAGCGGCGGCAGTGGGCGGCCGGGGATGAGCTGGACCTGGCGGTGAGCCTGGATGGACTGGGGCGTTTTCGGCTGAACCTGTTCCGCCAGCGCAATGGTCCGAGTGCCAGCGTACGTTTGATCCCCGCGAGCGTGCCCTGTCTGGAGGCACTTGAACTGGTGGATGTGTTTCAAATCATCTCCCGGTACCGGGATGGCCTGGTCCTGGTCGGTGGTGCCACCGGCAGCGGCAAGTCGAGCACCCTCGCGGCGCTGATCGGTCGGCTCAACCGCGAATACGCATTGCATATCGTCACCCTCGAGGACCCGATCGAGTTCATCCACGGCAGTCAGCGCAGCCTGGTCAACCAGCGTGAGATCGGCCTGCATAGCCGTGACTTTGCCCAGGCCCTGCGCAGCGCCCTGCGTCAGGACCCGGATGTGATCATGATCGGCGAGCTGCGCGATCTGCACAGCATTCGCCTGGCGTTGCGCGCCGCGGAGACTGGGCATCTGGTGCTGGCCACGGTGCATACGCGGTCGGCGGTGAACAGTATCGACCGGCTGGTGGAGGTGTTCGCGCCGGAGGAAAAACCGCCGGTGCGCAGCATGCTGGCTGACTCCCTGCGGCTGGTGGTCGCGCAGGTGCTGGTTCGGCGATCAGGCGGTGGGCGTGTCGCGGCGCGGGAGGTGCTGGTGGCGACGCCTGCGGTGCGCAACCTGATCCGCGAGGGGCGCCTGGCGCAGATCCATTCGCTGATGCAGGCTGGTGCGGCGGTGGGGATGTGCACGATGGAGGGGGCGCTGCAGGCGCTGGAGGCGCGGGGGATAATCGATACGTCTTAAAACGATCGCGGGGCAAGCCCGCTCCCATGCCAGCCTTGCCTGGTCCGTGGGAGCGGCGGTGCGCCGGTGCGATTTGTCTCGCGATTGGGGTTTCAGCGTTTGGCCAGGCTCAGCGCCTGTTGCTGCTTGGGCAGCACGCGCTTGGCTACCACGTAGTGCTTCTGCCAGTAAGGCTTCTCCAGGCTGTCGATGCTCACCCGCTTGCCGGTGCGCGGCGCGTGGATGAAGCGGTCGTTGCCCAGGTAGATGGCGACGTGGTTGACCCGACGGCTCTTGATGTTGAAGAAGATCAGGTCGCCTGGCTTGAGGTCGCCCTTGGCCACCTTGACGCCCTGACCCTGGGCCATGGCATTGGAGGTGCGTGGCAGGTCGACATCCGCCACATCGTTGAACGCATACTTGACCAGGCCGCTGCAGTCGAAGCCCTTCTTCGGGCTGCTGCCGCCCCAGCGATAGGGCGTGCCGAGCACGTTCACCGCACGGCTGAGCACTTCGCTGCTTTGCTTGGGCGACATCGCCACCGCCTGCATGCCCACGGCGTGCTGCTTGGCCGCATTGGCCGGGCGCGCGCGCAGGCTGGTGGTGCTGCGGTACTGGATCGGGGCGCGTTTCACCGTGGTATCGGCGTTGGTCGTGTAACCGGTGAATCCGCTTGGAAGTCGTTGCTCACGGTTGGTGGCGTGGGCGGCCAGGGGCAATAAAAGGCAGAGGGTCAGCCATGTCTTGAAGAAAGGTGGCATAGATGAAGCTCTTTATAAGTGTTGGCGCGCAACTTTATAACAGCTTTTTGATCAAATTCTGATCCGTTGGTCGCACAGCCACGTACCATATGTCGGGTCAAAACGAAAAAGTCACATTTTTCGTTAGAAAATTTTCGGCTATCCCACGAGGGCTTCGAATGAATGGTTATCAACAGGGTGCCCCTTCGCACGACACCCACAGCAAGGTCCTCGGCTATCTGCTGTGGATCTTCGGTTTCACCGGCTCGCACCGTTTCTACTACGGCAAGCCGATCACCGGGACGATCTGGTTCTTCACCCTCGGGCTGCTGGGTATTGGCTGGCTGATCGACCTGTTCCTGATCCCGTCGATGGACCGCGAGGCGGACATGCGCTTCGAGTCGGGTGGCGTGGATTACAACCTGGCGTGGATCCTGCTGACCTTCCTGGGCATCTTCGGCGTGCACCGGCTGTACCAGGGCAAGTGGATCAGTGCCTTGATCTACCTGTTCACCGGCGGTCTGTTCCTGCTGGGTGTGCTGTATGACTTCTGGACGCTCAACAGCCAGATCTCCCAGGTCAACGCCGAGCGTCGCCGGGTATGAAAAAAGGCCTTGTCGCGGAGTGCGGCAAGGCCTTGTTCGTTACTGGCGCCGCTGTTGCAGCAGCAGGTTGCTGAAGCCCGCACCGGCCAGTTGCTTCTGCGCCACGGTCAGCTGCTCGCGGTTGCTGAACGGGCCGACCATCACGCGGTACCAGGTTTCTTCCTTGACCGTGCCCGACTCCACCTTGACCGCCTGGCCGAGCAGGATGATCTGCGCGCGAACCTTGTCGGCATCTGCCTGCTTGCGGAACGAGCCGGCCTGCAGGAAGAACTGCGTGGTGGCCGCCGGCTTGATCACTGGTGGCGGCGGTGGCGGCGTCTGCCCCAGCAGCGCGGCCTGGGCGCGGGCGGTGTCGATCTTCGCCGCTTCCGCTGGCGTGACCGGCGTGCTCGGCACAGGCGGCTGCGCCGGTACCGGTGGGGTCTTCTCAGGCACGGCCTCGGGCGGCACGATCACTTCCGACTCCGGCAGCAGGGTGTAGAAGTCGTACTTCGGCTTCACCGGCTGCTGTGGTGTCGGCGTGGTGGTCTTGCTCGCCTCGGCGACTTTCTCCGGCTTGTGCTGCTCGGGCTTGGTGCGTTTGATGTCGTCACCGCCGGGCTCGAGTTTCATCAGGAAGACGATGAAGGCGCCGACCGTCAGGCCGACCGCCAGCCACACCCAGCCCGGGATCGGCTGCTTGCTGGCAGGCGGCTGGGAGCGGCTGGCGCCGCGCTTGGGTGCGGGTTTCTTCTTTGCAGCCAACTTACATGCGCTCCAGGGTTTCCAGGCCGAGCAGTTCCAGGCCCTGCTTGAGGGTGCGGCCGGTCAGGGCAGCCAGGCGCAGGCGGCTCTGCTGCTGTTCGGCGGTTTCGGCGGAAAGGATCGGGCAGTTCTCGTAGAAGCTGGAGAACAGGCCGGCGAGGTCGTACAGGTAGCTGCACAGCACGTGCGGCGTGCCTTTTTCGGCGACGTTGTTGAGGATCTCGCCGAACTGCGCCAGGCGCGCGGCCAGGTCCTGCTCGTGCGCTGCCTGCAGGACGATGTTGCCGTCGACTTCGTCGAAGCCCTTGCCGAGCTTGCGGAACACGCCGGCCACGCGGGTGTAGGCGTACAGCAGGTACGGCGCGGTGTTGCCTTCGAAGTTGAGCATCAGCTCGAAGTTGAAGCTGTAGTCGCTGGTGCGGTGCTTGGACAGGTCGGCGTACTTGACCGCGCCGATGCCGACCACCTCGCCGATGTGGCGCAGTTCGTCCTCGGCCAGCGACGGGTTCTTCTCCTTGACCAGCGCGTAGGCGCGGTCCTTGGCTTCGGTGAGCAGGTCGATCAGCTTGACGGTGCCGCCATCGCGAGTCTTGAACGGGCGGCCATCGGCGCCGTTCATGGTGCCGAAGCCCATGTGCTCCATCTTCATCGGATGGCCGACGAAGCCGGCGCGGCGGGCCACTTCGAACACCTGGTTGAAGTGCAGGGCCTGGCGCTGGTCGACGAAGTACAGGGCGCGGTCGGCCTGGAGCTTGTTGCTGCGGTAGCGCACGGCGGCCAGGTCGGTGGTGGCGTACAGGTAGCCGCCGTCGGCCTTCTGCACGATCACCGGCAGCGGCTCGCCCTCGGCGTTCTTGAATTCCTCGAGGAACACGCACTGGGCGCCCTGGTCCTCGACCAGCAGGCCCTTGGCCTTGAGGTCGGCGACCACGTTGGCCAGGTCGGCGTTGTAGGCGCTCTCGCCCATCACGTCGGCCATGGTCAGCTTGACGTTGAGCAGCTCGTAGGTCTTCTGGCAGTGCGACAGCGAGATGTCCTTGAAGCGCGTCCACAGCGCCAGGCAGTCCGGGTCGCCGGCCTGCAGCTTGACCACCAGGCCGCGGGCGCGGGTGGCGAACTCTTCAGATTCGTCGAAGCGCTTTTTCGCTGCGCGGTAGAAGTTTTCCAGGTCAGACAGCTCGTCGCTGGTAATCGGGTTTTCCTGCAGGTAGGCCATCAACATGCCGAACTGGGTGCCCCAGTCGCCAACGTGGTTCTGGCGGATGACGTTGTCACCCAGGAATTCCAGCACGCGGGCCACGCTGTCGCCGATGATGGTCGAGCGCAGGTGACCGACGTGCATTTCCTTGGCCAGGTTCGGCGCCGACATGTCGATCACCACCTTCTCGGCCGGGCCGGCCTTGCGCACGCCCAGGTGCTCGTCGGCCAGGGCGGCGTCGAGGCGGGTGGCCAGGGCCTCGGTGTTCTGGAAGAAGTTCAGGAAGCCGGGGCCGGCGATTTCGACCTTGGTGATGTCGGGGCTGGCCGGCAGGCTGGCGATGAGTTTTTCGGCCAGGTCGCGGGGCTTCATGCCGGCTGGCTTGGCCAGCATCATGGCGATGTTGCTGGCGAAGTCGCCGTGGGTCTTGTCCCGGGCGTTTTCCACCTGGATCGCCGGCGTCAGCCCTTCAGGCAGCACACCGTCGGCGACGAGTTGGGTGAGGGCTTGCTGGATCAGCTGGCGAATGGTGTCTTTCATGGGATTCTCTTTTCGACCGCAAGCGCGGTGAGCGCTTCGATGCGCAGGTGGAAAAACTGGGCATTATCCGTTGCCGGGGGCGGGTTGCCAACCTTTTGGGGCACAAGCCATTGTCGGCGTGGGAGCGGGCTTGCCCCGCGATGACGCCATCGCGGGGCAAGCCCGCTCCCACGACAACCCTGAAACAGTCAGTAAAGGTCGACCGGATCGACATCCAGCGACCAGCGCACCTGCCGCCCCGATGGCATCTGCTCCAACACTAGCAACCAGGCACTGATCAGTCGATGCAACTGAGCCCGGGCATTGGCCTGGAGCAATAGTTGCGCGCGGAACCGGCCCGCCCGTCGTTCCATGGGTGCCGGGACCGGCCCCAGCAGCTCGATGCCGTGCAGGCCCTGTTCGGCCATGACCCGCTCGGCGGCGGCGCAGGCTTCGTCGAGGAAACTCTCGGCCTGGCCCGGCTTGTGCGCATCCGCACGCAGCAGGGCCAGGTGGGCGAACGGCGGCAGGCCGGCGGCGCGACGTTCGCTCAGGGCCTGCTCGGCGAAGGCGAAGTAGCCCTGCTCGGTCAGTTGCACCAGCAGCGGATGGTCGGCCAGGTGGGTCTGCACGATGACCTTGCCCGGTTCCTCGGCGCGTCCGGCGCGACCGGCGACCTGGACGATCAGCTGGGCCATGCGCTCGCTGGCGCGGAAGTCGCCGGAGAACAGTCCGCCGTCGGCATCGAGAATCGCAACCAGGGTGACGCGGGGGAAGTGGTGCCCCTTGGCCAGCATCTGGGTGCCGACCAGGATGCTCGGCTGACCGCGCTGGATGGTGGCGAACAGGTTGTGCATGGCGTCCTTGCGCGAGGTGCTGTCGCGGTCCACGCGCAGGATCGGGTAGTCGGGGAATAGCACCTTGAGCCGCTCTTCGGCGCGCTCGGTACCGGCCCCCACCGGGCGCAGGTCGACGTGGGCGCACTGTGGGCACTGCAATGGCAGGCGTTCGTCGTAGCCGCAATGGTGGCAGCGCAGCACGGCGGAGCGCTGGTGCACGGTCATTCGCGCATCGCAGCGCGGACACTCAGAGAGCCAGCCGCAGTCATGGCACAGCAGTGTCGGGGCGAAGCCGCGGCGGTTGAGGAACACCAGCACCTGCTGCCCAGCCTCCAGGGTCTGGCGGATAGCCTGTTGCAGCGGGCCGCTGATGCCGCTGTCGAGCGGCAGGCTGCGCACATCCAGGCGCAGGAAGCGTGGTGCCTTGGCACCGCCGGCGCGCTGGTTCATGCGCAGCAGGCCGTAGCGGCCGCTATGGGCGTTGTGCAGGCTTTCCAGCGACGGCGTGGCTGAGCCCAGCAGGATCGGGATGTTCTCCTGGTGGGCGCGGACGACGGCCAGGTCGCGGGCGTGGTAGCGCAGGCCTTCCTGCTGTTTATAGGAGCCGTCGTGCTCCTCGTCGATGATGATCAGGCCCGGGTTCTTCATTGGCGTGAACAGCGCCGAGCGGGTGCCGATAATGATGTCGGCGTCGCCGTCGCGGGCCGCCAGCCAGGCGTCCAGGCGCTCGCGGTCGCCCACCGCCGAGTGCAGCAGGGCGATGCGGGCGTTGAAGCGCTGCTCGAAGCGTTGCAGGGTCTGCGGGCCGAGATTGATCTCGGGGATCAGGATCAGCGCCTGCTTGCCGGCTTCGAGGGTTTCGCGGATCAGCTGCAGGTAGACTTCGGTCTTGCCGCTGCCGGTAACGCCGGCCAGCAAGTAGGCGTGGAAGGCGCCGAAGCCTGCGCGCACCGCCTCGAACGCCGCGCGCTGCTCCTCGTTGAGCGGCAGCTCCGGCTGGGCCAGCCAGTGCTCGTGGCGTGCGGCGGGCAGGTGACGGCGGATCTCGACGGTCACCAGTTCCTTGGCCAGCAGCAGGTCGAGGCTGTCCTTGTTCAGGCCGAGTTTGCTCAACAGGCTGTGGGCCACGCCGTGGGGGTGCTGCGACAAGGTCTTGAGGGCATCGCGCTGGCGCGGGGCGCGGGCGATGCGCGGGTCCTCCAGGCGTGCGCCGGGGGCGACGTGCCAGAAGCGCTCCTGGCGCGCCTCGGCCAGCTCGCCCTGGCGCAGCAGGGTCGGCAGGGCCCAGCTCAAGGTGTCGCCCAGGCTGTGCTGGTAGTACTGGGCTGTCCACAGGCACAGCTTGAACAGTGCGGGAGGCACGGGCGAAACCGGGTCGAGCAGGGCGCTGGCCGGCTTGAGCTTGTCGGCGGGGACTTCGCTGTGCGTGGCGACCTCCACCAGCACGCCGATCATCTCGCGGCGGCCGAACGGCACGCGCAGGCGCATGCCGGGTGTCAGTGCCTGGCGCGCCATGCTCGCGGGCGCCCGGTAGTCGAACAGGCGACGCAGGGGCGAGGGCAGGGCAAGGCGCAGGATGACGTCGGACACGCGGAAGGTCTCTGGAGGGCATTTCACAAATCAGGCGAGCCTAGCAGACGACGGTCGGTGCAAGCGACAACTTGCGCTGCGGCCGTGCTCTGGTATTATTCGCCGCCTAATTACGTGCGGTATTCAACAATAGGTGTTGGGTGGCGGCACGCAGCTCGAGGAAGTGACCATGAAAGCAGATATTCATCCGAACTACGAAGTAGTTGCAGTCACCTGCAGCTGCGGCAACAAGTTTGAAACCCGTTCGACCCTGGGCAGCGTCCTGGCGATCGACGTTTGCAACCTGTGCCACCCGTTCTACACCGGTAAGCAGAAAGTCCTGGACACCGGTGGTCGCGTACAGAAGTTCGCCGATCGCTTCGGCATGTTCGGTGCCAAGAAGTAATCATGCGCATGGCGAATCTTTCGAGGTTCGCGTTGCTGCAAAAGAAGGCGCCCCTTGTGGGCGCCTTTTTTGTGGGCGCGATCTGGTATTTTCCGGCCCAGGCTTTCTGTCCGTTGCCCGAGCAGCCGCAGCAGGTGACGGTGCGCCAGGTGGTCGATGGCGATACCCTGCGTCTGAGTGACGGGCGCAATGTGCGGCTGATCGGCATCAATGCGCCCGAGATCGGTCGCAAGGGTCGCACCAGCGAGCCCTACGCCGAGGCCGCGAAGCGGCGCCTGCAGGCGCTGGTCGAGGCCAGCGATGGCCGCGTCGGCCTGGTTCCGGGCGAAGAGCCCAAGGACAAGTACGGCCGTACCCTGGCGCACATCTATAGCCGTACTGGCGACAATCTCGAAGCACAACTGCTCAGCGAAGGCCTCGGTTACCGGGTCGCCATCGCCCCCAACGTGGCCTTGTCGGGCTGTCAGCAACAGGCCGAGCAGCAGGCGCGCAACGCCGGAACCGCGTTGTGGCGACAGTCGCCGGTTGTACGTGCGGGGGATGTCAGGCAGTCCGGTTTTGCCGTGATCGGCGGCCAGATCAAGGGTATCGAGCGCAACCGCGGCGGTATCTGGCTGGAGCTCGACGATGCGGTAGTGCTGCAGGTTCCCGCTCGTCTGCAGCAGCGCTTTCCCGCCAGCTTCTTCGCTAACCTCAAGGGACGCCAGGTCGAGGCGCGTGGCTGGGTGCTGGATCGATCCCGCAAGGGCGGGCTCAAGCCCGGGCAGCGACGCTGGCTGTTGCCATTGACCGATCCGAGCATGCTGGCGACTGTTCCAGGCTAAATAGTTGTAGACATTCTTATGCTGGATTGTACACACTGGCTTCCGTAAGCCCCGTGGGTTATAGCGTAAAGTCGTAGGCCAAAGGCCTTGACACATAGTGACCGGGCAGTCTTGTCGCCCCCCGGCTCTTTGCGTATCCTCGGCGGTCCGTCAGAACAGTAAACAGCGGAATGCCCATCATGTCAGACCTGAAAACCGCCGCTCTCGAATACCACGCCCAGCCCCGTCCGGGGAAACTGAGCGTCGAGCTCTCCAAGCCCACCGCCACCGCCCGTGACCTCGCCCTGGCCTACAGCCCAGGCGTCGCCGAACCCGTGCGCGAGATCGGCCGTGATCCGGAGCTGGCCTACAAGTACACCGGCAAGGGCAACCTGGTTGCGGTGATCTCCGATGGCACCGCCATCCTCGGTCTGGGCGACCTCGGCCCGCTGGCCTCCAAGCCGGTAATGGAAGGCAAGGGTGTTCTGTTCAAGCGTTTCGCCGGTATCGACGTGTTCGATATCGAAGTCGAGTCGGAGAGCCCGCAGGCCTTCATCGACACCGTTCGCCGCATCTCCATCACCTTCGGCGGCATCAACCTGGAAGACATCAAGGCGCCTGAGTGCTTCGAGATCGAGCGCACCCTGATCGAGCAGTGCGACATTCCCGTGTTCCACGATGACCAGCACGGTACCGCCATCGTTACCGCCGCGGGCATGATCAACGCCCTGGAAATCGCCGGCAAGAAGCTCGAGGAGGCGAAGATCGTCTGCCTGGGCGCCGGTGCCGCTGCCATCTCCTGCATGAAGCTGCTGGTAAGCATGGGTGCCAAGGTCGAGAACATCTTCATGATCGACCGCAGCGGCGTGATCCACGCTGGCCGCGACGACCTGAACCAGTACAAGGCCCAATTCGCCCACGCCACCGACAAGCGCACCCTGGCCGATGCCCTGGACGGCGCTGATGTGTTCGTCGGTCTGTCCGGTCCGAACCTGCTGAGCGCCGAAGGCCTGAAGTCGATGGCCGCCAACCCGATCGTGTTCGCCTGCTCGAACCCGGACCCGGAAATTGCTCCGGAACTGGCTCACGCCACCCGCAGCGACGTGATCATGGCCACCGGTCGTTCCGACTACCCGAACCAGGTCAACAACGTACTGGGCTTCCCGTTCATCTTCCGCGGTGCCCTGGACGTTCGCGCCAAGCGCATTAACGAAGAAATGAAGATTGCCGCCGCCATCGCCCTGAAGGACCTGGCCAAGCTGCCGGTGCCCAAGGAAGTTTGCGAAGCCTACGGTGTGCAAGGTCTGGAGTTCGGTCGCGAGTACATCATTCCGAAGCCGCTGGATGCCCGTCTGATCACCGTGGTTTCCGATGCCGTGGCCAAGGCCGCCATCGAATCCGGCGTGGCCACCCTGCCGTATCCGAAGCACTACCCGCTGAAAAGCGTGGATGACGTGTTCAACGGCTGATCCGGTCGTAGCGTCATGAAAAAGCCCCGGCTCGTAAGAGTCGGGGCTTTTTGTTTGCTTTTGGATTCACCGAAGCCATTGTGGGAGCGGGTTTACCCGCGAAAGCATCGTTGGCTTCGCTGAAGCCTTCGCGGGTAAACCCGCTCCCACAGGATCGAAGTTGCCTTTGAGGTTTGTCGTTTACCTGGTCAGAACAGATCCATCGGCGCCGCTTCGTCCGCCGGCAGCGGGCTGCCTGGTGCCGCGCCATTGCCCAGCTCGTCCACGGACGGCGGCGAGTCCTCGGCCTTGAACAGCTCGAAGTAGGCATTGGGTGTGCCCGGCGTGGCGGCGCGGCCGCTGACCGGGTCGACGCGCAGGCTGAGAATGCCTTCGGGCTCGGCCGGGGCGTGTTCGGGCTTGTCCTTGAGTGCCGCACCCATGAAGCTCATCCAGATCGGCAGCGCCACGGTGCCGCCGTACTCGCGTCGGCCCAGGGTTTCCGGCTGGTCGAAGCCGACCCAGACGGTGGTGACGTAGTCGGCGTTGTAGCCGGAGAACCAGGCGTCCTTGGACTCGTTGGTGGTACCGGTCTTGCCCGCCAGGTCCGCGCGGCCGAGGGCCAGGGCGCGGCGGCCGGTGCCGCGCTTGATCACGTCCTGCAGCATGCTGGTGAGAATGTACGAGGTGCGGCCGTCGATGATCTGCTCGGCCACGGCGGGTACCTGCGGTGCCGGGGCGACCTGGCCCAGGGCCGACGGTGCTTCGCCCGGCATCGGCGCGACGCTGATCGCCTGTTCGGGGGCGGCGAGGCCGGCTTGGTCCTGGCTGCCCTGGAGCACCCGTGCCGGGTTGGCGGTGAACAGGGTTTCGCCGTTGCGGCTTTCGACGCGCTCGATCAGGTACGGGCTGATCTTGTAGCCGCCGTTGGCGAAGGTGCTCCAGCCGGTGGCGATCTCCATCGGAGTCAGGGTCGCTGTGCCCAGTGCCAGCGACAGGTTGCGCGGCAGGTCCTGCTTGTTGAAGCCGAACTTGGCGATGTAGTCGATGGTGCGGTCCACGCCCATGGCCTGCAGCAGGCGGATCGAGACCAGGTTGCGCGACTTGTACAGCGCCTCGCGCATGCGGATCGGGCCAAGGAAGGTATTGGTGTCGTTCTTCGGACGCCAGACCTTGTCCAGGTACTCGTCGACGAACACGATCGGCGCGTCGTTGACCAGGCTGGCGGCGGTGTAGCCGTTGTCCAGCGCGGCGCTGTAGACAAAGGGCTTGAAGCTCGAGCCCGGTTGGCGCTTGGCCTGCATGGCGCGGTTGTAGTTGCTCTGCTCGAAGGAGAAGCCGCCGACCAGGGCGCGGATGGCGCCGTTGTAAGGGTCGAGGGTGACCAGGGCGCACTGGGCACCGGGCACCTGGCTGAACTTGAGCTTGCCGTCTTCCAGGCGCTGCAGGCGCACCAGGTCGCCGACCTGGGCGACGTCGGCGGGCGACTGTGGCGAACGCCCCTGCGAGTTGCTACTCAGGTACGGGCGGGCCCACTTCATGGTGTCCCAGGCCACATTCTCTTCCAGGCCGCCGCGGGTCATCACCTTCAGGCCGGTCTTCTCGACCTGGGTGACGATGGCCGGCTCCAGGCCGCCGAGGGGGCGCTGCTTGCCCAGTTCCTGCAACCAGGCCGCGCGCGTCTTGCCCGGGAAGCGTGCCTCGGGGCCGCGGTAACCGTGGCGCTCGTCGTACTCGCTGAGGCCGTTGAGCACCGCGCTGTTGGCCATCTGCTGCATGTCGCTCGGGACCGTGGTGGTGACGCGGAAGCCTTCGGTATAGGCGTCGCTGCCGTAGCGGCCGACCATCTCGGCGCGGGCCATCTCGGCGACGTAGGGGGCGTTCACCTCCGGAGTCGGCACGTGGTAGCTGGCGTTCAGCGGTTCGGCCAGGGCCGCCTGGTAGCTGGCTTCGTCGATCTTGCCGAGCTTGTACATGCGCCCGAGGATCCAGTCGCGGCGCTCCTTGGCGCGTACCGGGTTGGCCAGCGGGTTGAAGCGCGATGGCGCCTTGGGCAGACCTGCGATCATCGCCATCTGCGCCAGGCTCACGTCGCGGATCGACTTGCCGTAGTACACCTGCGCCGCGGCATCGATGCCATAGGCGCGGTTGCCCAGGTAGATCTTGTTGACGTAGAGCTCGAGGATCTCGTCCTTGGTCAGCTCGCGTTCGATCTGCAGGGCCAGCAGGATCTCGTTGGTCTTGCGCGAGAAGCTGCGCTCGCTGGTGAGGAAGAAGTTCTTCGCCACCTGCATGGTGATGGTGCTGCCGCCGGTCTGGATATGCCCGGACTTGAGCAACTGCGATGCCGCGCGCATCAGGCTGCTCGGGTCGACCCCGTAGTGGTTGAGGAAATTGTCGTCCTCGGCGGACAGAAGCGCCTGGATGAACTGTGGGGGAATTTCCTGGAACTTGATCGGCGAGCGCCGCATCTCGCCGAACTCGGCAATCAGCTTGCCGTCGCTGCTGTACACCCTCAGGGGGATTTGCAACTGGACGCTTCTGAGCGACTCGACCGAGGGCAGGCTGGGGCTAAGATACAGAAACGCACCGCTCACACCGAGCACGAGCGCACAGATGACGGCGACGAGAGACCACCAGAAGAACTTCAGCAGACGTATCAAGGCTTTTGGGTGTCCAGGTTGAGGAGTGGGTTGCGCGCGGGGCCGGCGGACAGAAAAACGCTGGCCATTATAAGCATTTTTCGTCCCTCCGGGTGACCGCCCGGGGCGCGGGACGACCGCTCGCGCCGCAACGGCGCGGGCTGCCGATGACCAGGAAGGAACAGCCATGCTTGGACGCTTTGGCAGGGACGCCGGTTCACTGCTGGGGGTGGAAATTGCCTCCGGCTCCATACGGATGCTGCATCTGCACCGCCAGCGCGGCGGTTGGCGCGTGCAGGGGTGGGCGCAGGAGCGCTTCGAGCCTGCGCTGCCTGGCTGCGCCGTATCCGACGAGGCAGAAGGGCTGGTCATGGGGTTGCGGCGGGCCCATGTTCAATGCCGGACGAGGCAGTTCCGGGTCGCCCTGGCACTGCCCGCCTCCCAGGTCATCTGCAAGGTTTGCCGGTTACCTGCCGGGCTCGCCGACCTTGAGGTCGAGGCAGCCGTGCTGGCACAGGCCGAGCAACTGTTCCCCTTCCCGCTGGAGGACCTGGCCCTGGACTTCTGGGTGCAGGGGGTATGCGCCGACGATCCCGGGCAGTTCGAGGTACTGGTGGTGGCCTGCCGGCAAAGCCAGCTCGATCCGCTGGAGCGGGTGTTCTCCAGGGCCGGATTGCAGCTTGAGGCCGTGGAGGTGGACAGCTTCGCGCTACGGCGAGCGTTGTTGCCTGAGGTGCCGGCTCGCGGAGCTGTGCTGCTGCAGTTGGAGCCGGGCGAAGTGGTCATGCACCGCTGGCACGGCAGGCCCGCGCCGCAGCGCCAGCGGC
Organism: Pseudomonas mosselii; assembly: GCF_003205295.1. GTDB lineage: Bacteria > Pseudomonadota > Gammaproteobacteria > Pseudomonadales > Pseudomonadaceae > Aquipseudomonas > Aquipseudomonas mosselii_B. Next base: position 104,049 of record NZ_QJRP01000004.1, on the reverse strand, counting down.
TCGCCTTGGGCTCGCCGGGGCAATGGGATGAGGCTGTCGATAGCCTCTGGCGATTGGGTGAGCAGGCGCCCGCAGACGAAGTTGCCCTGTTCGGCTGCGCTGCCGATGAAGGCCGCGCGGCGTATTTGCGAGAGCACTTGGGCGTGAAATGCCAGGTGGGTTGCCCGCGCCCTCTGACCGGCCTGCTGGAAATGAATGGCCTGCGCGTAGCTGCGATGGTTTTGGCCTGCGGGCTGGCAATGGGAGGCCGGGCATGATAGCGAGACTGAACCTGATGCCTTGGCGTGAGCAGCGCAGGGCCAGGGTTGTGCGACGATTTCAGATCATGCTGGTTGTCACCCTGGTAATGGCGCTGTGCGGGGTCATATGGCTCGATCAGATGGCGCGGTCGCGTCTGGTCAGGCAATCACTGGTCGTTGCCTCGTATCAGGCGGAACTTGGGCGGCTCGATGCCACATTGAGACAGATCGACCAGTTGCGCGGCAGGCGGGTGGCGCTGCAGGCCGAGCATGCCGCAGTGTCCGCACTGGGCGCTGGGCGGTCGCAGATGCCCGGCCTGTTCCTCGCCCTTGAGCAGGCCCTGCCAGAAGGTGCTCGCTTGACGGAGGTGGATGTCGAGGCAGGGCGTTTGCGCCTGGGCGGTCTGGCAGCCTCTGCGTCGGTGGTCGCCCGGTTCATGCGCGATCTGGAGCAAGTGGGCATGGTGCGGGACCTCGAACTCGTACATCTCAGGCGTCATGTCCAGGGTGACGAGTTCCTGCTGGCGGCGCGATTGCTGGCGGGCGAGTCGTGAACCGCCTGTGGCCCCTCGACTGGCAGGTGCTGGCTGGCCTGTCGAGAGTGGTGAGGTTCATTGTGTGCCTGTCGCTCGCGCTCATGGTCGCTTGCGTGGGCTACCTGGTTCGTCTGCGTGATCCGGTTCAGGGGCATGCCGAGTCTGTCCGGCTACAGCTCCAGCTACAGGACGAACTGGAGGGGCGAAGGGCGCGCCTCGTCGAACTGGATGTTGAAAAGCAGGCGCTCGAGCATACACGGACGCTTTTGCAGGCGGCACGATGGCGGCTGGCTGTGGGGGAGGGCATGAGTGAGCTGCTCGACCAGCTGGCGTTATCGGGACATGAGCATGGCCTGGTATTCGAGCAAGTCGAGGTGCAGCAGGCGCAGCAGGCTTCAGTGTATCGAGTGCAACCGCTGGAAATCGCGGTGTCGGGGCCGTATCCGGCGTTGCGCCTGTGGCTGGAGCAATGGCTACGGCAATTGCGTCTGTTGAGCGTGGAGCGGCTCAGGCTGGCACTGAAAGATGAGGGGGGCGGGCGAGTTGATGCTCAGTTACGACTGCATGCCTACCACCCTGGGGAAGAGTTGCCGGTCCCGGCGTCATTGGCGGATGAGCCGGCCCAGGCAGTCTTGTCGAGGACGGCATTCGATCCGTTTCGGGCCTGGTTGCTTGCGAAAGAGGGCAGTGGGCTGGCGCACATCCCTTTGGCACGGTTGGAGATGGTCGGCAGTCTCTGCCGGGCGGGACAGCGACAGGCATTACTGCGCTCCGCGGGTCGCCTGTACCGGATCGCGGAAGGCGAGCGGCTGGGGCTCGAAGAGGCTGTCGTGGTGGCCATCGAGGTCGACCGGGTGGAGGTCCAGGAACGGATCTACATCGATGGGCGCTGGCAAGCACGTCCCAGGCATCTGGTTCTTGGAAAGCGTGAACAAGGAGTGGTCAGGGATGAGACCGAGGCAATGGTTGAGCGGCGCGCTATTGATGCTGGGGCTTCAGATGGCACAGTCCGAGACGTTTCAGGGTGAGCCGATGTCGCTCAACTTTCAGGATGTCGAACTGCGTTCGGTGCTTCAGGTCATGGCCGACTACGCGGGTATCAACCTGGTGGCCGGCGACTCGGTGCAAGGGCGGATCACCTTGCGTCTGGAGGGTGTGCCCTGGGATCAGGCGCTTGACCTGGTGCTGCGCAGCAAAGGGCTGGGGAGGCGCCAGGAGGGCAATGTGCTGCTGGTTGCCCCCGTGGCGGAGCTCGCCGGACAGGTCCAGGGCATGCGCCAGGAAGTATTGCTAGAACCCCTGCAGCGTGAATTGATCCCTGTCTTCCATGCCGGGGCCGGCGAGTTGGCGGAGCTTCTGCTGGCGAGCCTGGCCGACGACGGTGCCTTGGCCGGGCGCGGCAGCCTCGGTGTGGACGCCCGCACCAATACACTGGTAGCCACCCAGCCTGCCGCCCGACTCGCCGAACTGCGCAGGCTGGTCGCGCAGCTGGATGTGCCGGTGCGCCAGGTCATGATCGAGGCACGGATCGTCGAGGCCAATGTTGATTACGAAAAGGCCTTGGGCGTGCGCTGGGGTGGCCCTCTCTATGGCACAGACCGCCAGTTGGGCGGCGACCTGTTCGTCGACCTCGGAGTCGAACGCGCCGCTGCCGGACTCGGTGTGGGCTTGCTGCGCAGCGACATACTTTTGGATCTGGAGCTCAGCGCCATGGAAAAAAGCGGCAATGGCGAGATCATCTCCCAGCCCAAGGTGGTCACGGCCGACAAGGAAACCGCGCGCATCCTCAAGGGCACCGAAGTGCCCTACCAGGAAACCACCCGCAGTGGCGCCACGTCGGTTTCTTTCCGAGAGGCGTCCCTGTCGCTGGAGGTGACGCCGCAGATCACGCCGGACGACAAGGTGATCATGGCGGTGCGGGTGACCAAGGACGAGCCGGACTTCATCAATGCCCTCAACGATGTGCCGCCGATCCGCAAGAACGAGGTCAACGCCAAGGTGCGGGTGACCGATGGGCAGACCATTGTGATTGGTGGCGTGTACTCGACGTCGCAGAACAAAGTGGTCGACAAGGTGCCATTTTTTGGCGATCTGCCGTATGTTGGACGGCTGTTTCGACGCGATGCATTACAAGAGAAAAAATCCGAGCTGCTGGTCTTCCTGACTCCGCGTATCATGAGTGACCAGGCGATTGCTGTGAGTCGTTGATTCTGTGCGAAATTTGATACTTGTGGGGCCCATGGGCGCTGGTAAAAGCACCATCGGGCGCCTGTTGGCCAAAGAGCTGCGCCTGCTGTTCAAGGATTCCGACAAGGAAATCGAACTGCGAACCGGCGCCAACATCCCGTGGATCTTCGACAAGGAAGGCGAGCCGGGCTTTCGTGACCGCGAGCAGGCGATGATTGCCGAGCTCAGCGCGCTCGATGGCGTGGTCCTGGCCACCGGCGGCGGCGCGGTGATGCGCGATGCCAACCGTGCGGCGCTGCGCGCCGGCGGACGGGTGGTCTACTTGCACGCCTCGGTGGAGCAGCAGGTGGGACGCACCTCCCGTGACCGCAACCGACCGCTGTTGCGCACCGCCAATCCGGAAGCCACGTTGCGTGCCCTGCTGGAGGCGCGCGACCCGCTTTATCGCGAAATCGCCGACCTGGTTGTGGAAACCGACGAACGGCCACCACGCATGGTGGTGCTCGACATTCTCGAGCGCCTGCAGAAGTTGCCGCCCCGCTGAGCGGGGTCTATCCTCGGCGACCAACGCCGAGACGGGGTTGAACGTCACCGCGCGAGGCTGCACCGCCGCCGCGTCCAAGCACATTGTGGGGATACATGCAGACACTTAAGGTCGACCTGGGCGAACGTAGCTACCCGATCTACATTGGCGAAGGCCTGCTGGACCAGCCTGAACTGCTGGCGCCGCACATTGCCGGGCGGCAGGTCGCCATCGTCTCCAACGAGACCGTCGCGCCCCTGTACCTCGAACGCCTGAGCAAGACCCTGGGCGCCTATTCGGTGCTGCCCGTGGTGTTGCCTGACGGCGAGGCCCACAAGAACTGGGAAACCCTGGAGCTGATCTTCGACGCCCTGCTCACCGCCCGCCATGACCGTCGCACCACCGTGGTTGCCCTCGGTGGCGGCGTGATCGGCGACATGGCCGGCTTTGCCGCGGCCTGCTACCAGCGCGGCGTCGACTTCATCCAGGTGCCGACCACGCTGCTGTCCCAGGTGGACTCTTCGGTGGGCGGCAAGACCGGCATCAACCACCCGTTGGGCAAGAACATGGTCGGCGCTTTCTATCAGCCCAACGCGGTGCTGATCGACACCACCAGCCTGAAGACCCTGCCCGAGCGCGAGCTGTCCGCAGGCCTGGCCGAAGTCATCAAGTACGGCCTGATCTGCGACAAGCCGTTCCTCGCCTGGCTCGAAGACAATATGCAGGCGCTGCGCGCCCTGGATTCCGTTGCCCTGACAGAAGCCATCCGCCGCTCCTGCGCGGCCAAAGCCGCCGTGGTCGGCGCCGATGAGCGCGAATCGGGCGTGCGTGCCACGCTCAACCTTGGCCATACCTTCGGCCATGCCATCGAAACACACATGGGCTATGGCGTCTGGCTGCACGGCGAAGCCGTGGCGGCGGGCACGGTCATGGCCCTGGAAATGTCCATGCGCCTGGGCTGGATCGACCAGCCGGCGCGCGATCGCGGAATTCGCCTGCTGCAGGACGCAGGATTGCCGGTGGTGCCACCACAGGAAATGACCCCGGCGCATTTCATGGAGCACATGGCGGTCGACAAGAAAGTGCTCGACGGACGCCTGCGCCTGGTGCTGCTGCGCCAGCTGGGCGAGGCCGTCGTCACCGACGACTATTCGACAGAGATTCTTCAGGCCACCCTGGCGGCGGATTACCGCGCGATCGTGGCCCAGCTTTGAGGTTGTGACAACGCAATGACCAGTCTGCATGCCGATGAGGCGTTCCTCGACCATTACCAGTTGAGCCACGATCCGTTCGCACCGCGGGTGCCCGGCTTCAAGTTCTTCCCCGCCCAGCGCAAGCCGGTGCTGGGCCAGCTGCATCACCTGGCGCGTTACAGCCAGCTGATGCTGGTGGTCAGCGGCCCGGTGGGCAGCGGCAAGACCCTGCTGCGCCAGGCCCTGGTGGCCAGTACCAACAAGCAGTCGGTGCAGAGCGTGGTGGTGTCCGCCCGTGGCGCCAGTGACGCGGCCAGCGTGCTGGGCCAGGTGGCGCAGTCGCTGAACGTGGCGCAGCCGGAGGTGCAGGCGATCCTGTCGCAGGTGGTGCAGTTGGCGCTGACCGGCCAGGAAGTCTATCTGTTGGTGGACGACGCGGAACAACTCGACGAGTCGGCACTCCAAGCGTTGCTGGAGTTGGCGGCAGGCGTGGCCGAAGGGCGCCCGCATGTGTTCCTGTTCGGCGAACCTTCGCTGATCGCCGGACTGGAGGAGCTTAATGCCGATGGCGAGCGCTTCCATGTCATCGAGCTGGCCCCGTACAGCGAGGAAGAGACCCGCGAGTACCTGGAGCAGCGCCTGGAAGGTGCAGGCCGGGGCATCGAGGTGTTCAGCGCCGAGCAGATCGTCGACATCCACGAAAACTCCGACGGTTGGCCTGGGAACATCAACCAGGTCGCCCGCGATACCTTGATCGAAGCCATGATCGCCAGCCGTACAACGGTCAAGCGACCATCCATGGGGTTCAAAATGCCTAAGAAACATGTGCTCGCGTTGTCCGCAGTGGTCGTGGTCGCCGTTGGCGCGGCGGTCCTGATGCCCAAGAAGGGCGACAAGGCCCCGACCGAAGCGCCGGCCGCCCAGGCGCAACTGCCACTGGGGCAGGGCGGCAACGGCGGCGCGCCCGCCATCGAGTTCTCCGGCTCCTCGCAGCCGATGCCGCTGCCGCTGGTCGGCCAGTCGCAGCCGGTGATGCGCGAGCCCCTGGCCCAGGCCGCCGGCATGGGCGAGGGCGAAGAGGGTGGGCCTGCGGGTGATACCGCTCTGCAGCCTGCCGCGCCGTCAGCCGCCGTGCCGCCGACCGTGACCACCATCGCGCCGCCGCAAGGTGCCACCGCCAGCCCGGCACCGGCCCCTGCCCAGCCGGTGACCAGCGCTCCGGTGCAGCCGGTTGCGCCTGTATCTAAGCCTGTCGCAACCCAACCGGCAAAACCGGTTGCACCTTCCAAGCCGGCCCCGGCCCCCACCCAGGTCGCCAGCGCCAAGCCCGCCAGCAAGCCTGCCGAGAAACCCGCCGCAGGCAGCGCCGGCAACAGCAGCTGGTATGCGGGCCAGAAACCGGGCAATTACGTGGTGCAGATCTTCGGCACCAGCTCCGAGGCGTCGGCCCAGTCGTTCGTCAAGGCGCAGGGTGGCGACTATCGCTACTTCAAGAAAAACCTGCAGGGCAAGCCGCTGTACGTCGTCACCTACGGCAACTTCGCCAGCCGCGACGCCGCCGCTGCGGCAATCAAGAACTTGCCAGCCAAGGTCCAGGCTGGTAAACCTTGGCCACGTACCGTCGGCAGCGTCCAACAAGAGCTGGCCACGGCCCGCTGATACCTTCCGGGCGGCAACACCCCGCCGCCCAGTTGCTGAGCGACTTCTAGCTTTCGATCAGCCTGCTGCGCCCGAGCGCGGCAGGCTTTTCTGTCCCAGACTGCCGGCCACAAGCCCTGTGTTGCAGTCATGGCTGAAACGCTTCAGACTCTAGCCAAGCCGCTATCACGGCGCATGGCGTAAAAACATTCAAAATTGCGACATAAATTTTCAATGGTGAGACATGAAAATTTGTGGGCGTCGCTGTCGCTGTGCAACAATGGTTTTCCATGACCACCGCAAAAAAGCTGGCGTTTGATCGGCGTGGATGGTAAGTGGTTGTTAAAAAAGAGATTTGCCTCCGGTTGAGAGGTGAACCTGGTGAGAAAGTGTCTATGAAAACAGGTCTGTACCATCCCGAAGAATTCAAGGACAACTGTGGTTTCGGCCTGATCGCCCATATGACGGGGCAGCCGAGTCACCACCTTCTGCAAACCGCCATGCAGGCGCTGACCTGCATGACCCACCGCGGCGGCATCAACGCCGACGGCAAGACCGGCGACGGTTGCGGTCTGCTCATGCAGAAGCCCGATCAATTCCTGCGTGCCGTGGCCCAGGAACACTTCGCCGTCGAGCTGCCCAGGCAGTACGCCGTCGGCATGGTGTTCTTCAACCAGGACCCGGTCAAAGCCCAGGCCGCCCGCGCCAACATGGACCGCGAGATCGTCAACGCCGGCCTCAAGCTGGTCGGCTGGCGCAAGGTGCCGATCGACACCCGCGTCCTCGGCCGCCTGGCCCTGGAGCGCCTGCCGCAGATCGAGCAGGTGTTCATCGGCGGCGAAGGCCTGAGCGACCAGGAGTTCGCCATCAAGCTGTTCAGTGCCCGTCGCCGCTCGTCCGTGGCCAACGCCCACGACGCCGACCACTACATCTGCAGCTTCTCGCACAAGACCATCATCTACAAAGGCCTGATGATGCCGCGCGATCTCGCGGCGTTCTATCCAGACCTGGGCGACGAGCGCCTGCAGACCGCGATCTGCGTGTTCCACCAGCGCTTCTCCACCAACACCCTGCCGAAGTGGCCGCTGGCCCAGCCCTTCCGCTTCCTCGCCCACAACGGCGAGATCAACACCATCACCGGCAACCGCAACTGGGCCATGGCCCGGCGCACCAAGTTCGCCAACGACCTGATCCCCGACCTCGAAGAGCTCGGCCCGCTGGTCAACCGTGTCGGTTCCGACTCCTCGAGCATGGACAACATGCTGGAGCTGATGGTCACCGGCGGCATCGACCTGTTCCGCGGCGTGCGCATGCTGGTGCCGCCGGCCTGGCAGAACGTCGAGACCATGGACGCCGACCTGCGCGCCTTCTACGAATACAACTCCATGCACATGGAACCGTGGGATGGCCCGGCCGGCATCGTCATGACCGAAGGCCGCCACGCGGTGTGCCTGCTCGACCGCAACGGCCTGCGTCCGGCGCGCTGGGTGACCACCACCAACGGCTACATCACCATCGCCTCGGAAATCGGCGTATGGGGCTACCAGCCCGAGGAAGTCCTGGCCAAGGGCCGTGTCGGCCCGGGCCAGATCCTCGCCGTGGACACCGAGACCGGGCAGATCCTCGACACCGATGCCATCGACAACCGCCTGAAGTCGCGCCACCCGTACAAGCGCTGGCTGCGTCAGCACGCCACGCGCATCCAGGCGACGCTGACCGACGACCAGGGCGTGGCCAGCTACGACGCCGACCAGCTCAAGCAATACATGAAGATGTTCCAGGTCACCTTCGAGGAACGTGACCAGGTGCTGCGTCCGCTTGGCGAGCAGGGCCAGGAAGCGGTCGGTTCGATGGGTGACGACACGCCGATGGCCGTGCTGTCGCAGCGCGTGCGCTCGCCGTACGACTTCTTCCGTCAGCAGTTCGCCCAGGTGACCAACCCGCCGATCGACCCGCTGCGTGAGGCGATCGTGATGTCCCTGGAAATCTGCCTGGGTGCCGAGCGCAACATCTTCCAGGAGTCCCCCGAGCACGCCTCGCGGGTGATCCTCAGCTCGCCGGTCATCTCGCCCGCCAAGTGGCGTTCGCTGATGAACCTGGAACGCGAAGGTTTCGACCGTCAGCTGATCGACCTCAACTACGACGAAAGCGTGGGCCTCGAAGCGGCCATCCGCAACATCGCCGACCAGGCCGAAGAGGCTGTGCGCGGCGGCAAGACCCAGCTGGTGCTGAGCGACCGCTACATCGCCCCGGGCAAGCTGCCGGTGCACGCCTCGCTGGCCGTTGGCGCGGTGCACCACCGCCTGACCGAACAGGGCCTGCGCTGCGACAGCAACATCCTGGTCGAGACCGCCACCGCCCGTGACCCGCACCACTTCGCCGTGCTGCTGGGCTTCGGCGCCTCGGCCGTCTACCCGTACCTGGCCTACGAAGTGCTGGCCGACCTGATCCGCACCGGCGAAGTGCTGGGCGACCTGGACGAAGTCTTCAAGTACTACCGCAAGGGCATCTCCAAGGGCTTGCTGAAGATCCTGTCGAAGATGGGCATCTCCACCATCGCCTCGTACCGTGGCGCCCAGCTGTTCGAAGCCGTGGGCCTGGCCGAGGAAGTGGTCGGCCTGAGCTTCAAGGGCGTGTCGAGCCGCATCAAGGGGGCGCGTTTCGTCGACCTCGAAGGCGACCAGAAGCTGCTGGCCGCCGAGGCCTGGAGCGCGCGCAAGCCGATCCAGCAGGGTGGTCTGCTCAAGTTCGTCCACGGCGGCGAATACCACGCCTACAACCCGGACGTGGTCAACACCCTGCAGGCCGCCGTGCAGCAGGGCGACTACGCCAAGTTCAAGGAATACACCACGCTGGTCGACCAGCGGCCGGTGTCGATGATCCGCGACCTGCTCAAGGTCAAGGTCGCCGAGCAACCGTTGGCGCTGGAGCAGGTCGAGCCGCTGGAGGACATCCTCAAGCGCTTCGACTCTGCCGGCATCTCCCTGGGCGCGCTGTCGCCGGAGGCCCACGAGGCCCTGGCCGAGGCGATGAACCGCTTGGGCGCGCGCTCCAACTCCGGCGAGGGCGGTGAAGACCCGGCCCGCTACGGCACTATCAAGAGCTCGAAGATCAAGCAGGTGGCCACCGGCCGCTTCGGCGTGACTCCTGAGTACCTGGTAAACGCCGAGGTGCTGCAGATCAAGGTGGCCCAGGGCGCCAAGCCCGGCGAGGGCGGCCAGCTGCCGGGCGGCAAGGTCAACGGCCTGATCGCACGGCTGCGCTATGCGGTGCCGGGCGTGACCCTGATCTCGCCGCCGCCGCACCACGACATCTACTCGATCGAGGACCTGGCCCAGCTGATCTACGACCTCAAGCAGGTCAACCCGCAGGCCCTGGTGTCGGTCAAGCTGGTGGCCGAGGCCGGCGTCGGCACCATCGCCGCGGGCGTGGCCAAGGCCTATGCCGACTTGATCACCATCTCCGGCTATGACGGTGGCACCGGCGCTTCGCCGCTGACCTCGATCAAGTATGCCGGCGCCCCGTGGGAACTGGGCCTGGCCGAAACCCACCAGACCCTGCGTGGCAATGACCTGCGCGGCAAGGTGCGGGTACAGACTGACGGTGGCCTGAAAACCGGCCTGGACGTGATCAAGGCCGCCATCCTCGGCGCCGAGAGCTTCGGTTTCGGCACCGCGCCGATGATCGCCCTGGGCTGCAAGTACCTGCGCATCTGCCACTTGAACAATTGCGCCACCGGCGTCGCCACCCAGAATGACAAGCTGCGCAAGGACCACTACATCGGCACCGTCGACATGGTGATCAACTTCTTCACCTTCGTCGCCGAAGAGACTCGCGAGTGGCTGGCCAAGCTCGGCGTGCGCAGCCTGGGCGAGCTGATCGGCCGCACCGACCTGCTCGACGTGCTGCCGGGCGACACTGAGCGCCAGCATCACCTCGACCTGTCGCCGTTGTTGGGCAGCTCGCACATCCCGGTCGACAAGCCGCAGTTCTGCGAAGTGGACAGGAACCCGCCGTTCGACCAGGGCGAGCTGGCCGAGAAGATGGTCGCCATGGCCCTGCCGGCGATCCGCGACCAGGCCGGTGGCGAGTTCAGCCTCGACATCTGCAACTGCGACCGCTCCATCGGTGCGCGCATCTCCGGCGAAATCGCCAGGCTGCACGGCAACCAGGGCATGGCCGCGGCGCCGATCACCTTCCGCTTCAAGGGCACCGCGGGCCAGAGCTTCGGCGTGTGGAACGCCGGTGGCCTGAACCTGTACCTGCAAGGCGATGCCAACGACTACGTCGGCAAAGGCATGACCGGTGGCAAGCTGACCATCGTGCCGCCTGCCGGCAGCCCATTCGAAACCCAGCACAGCGCCATTGTCGGCAACACCTGCCTGTACGGTGCCACCGGCGGCAAGCTGTTCGCCGCCGGCACCGCGGGCGAGCGCTTCGCTGTGCGTAACTCCGGCGCCCACGCTGTTGTAGAGGGCACCGGCGATCACTGCTGTGAATACATGACCGGCGGCTTTGTCTGCGTCCTGGGCAAGACCGGTTACAACTTCGGTTCTGGCATGACGGGCGGCTTCGCCTACGTGCTCGACATGGACAATAGCTTCGTCGACAAGCTCAACCACGAGCTGGTGGAAATCCAGCGCATCAGTGGTGAGGCGATGGAGGCCTACCGCAGCCATCTGGCGCGGGTCCTGGGCGAGTACGTGGAGGAAACCGGCAGCGAGTGGGGGCGTGAGCTCTCCGAGAACCTGGACGACTACGTGCGGCGCTTCTGGCTGGTCAAGCCGAAGGCGGCCAATCTCAAGCAACTGCTGTCCAGCACCCGTGCCAACCCGCAGTAAGAACAGCTGCAAGTGACGGCCCTGTGCGCGGGGCCTGTCCTGCTCAAGTGATTGTCTTGCAGCTTGCGGCCCAAGGCCGGCAACTGCGGTAAAGAGGTTTTGAAAAATGGCTGAACGTCTGAGCAACGACTTCCAGTTCATCGAGGTGGGCCGCAAGGACCCGAAGAAAAAACTGCTGCGCCAGCGCAAGAAGGAGTTCGTCGAAATCTATGAACCCTTCAAGCCACAGCAGTCCGTGGAGCAGGCGCACCGCTGCCTGGGCTGCGGCAACCCGTATTGCGAATGGAAGTGCCCGGTGCACAACTTCATCCCCAACTGGTTGAAGCTGGTCTCCGAAGGCAACATCCTGGCCGCGGCTGAACTGTCGCACCAGACCAACACCCTGCCGGAAGTGTGCGGCCGTGTGTGCCCGCAGGACCGTCTGTGCGAAGGGGCCTGCACCCTGAACGACGGCTTTGGCGCGGTGACCATCGGCTCGGTGGAGAAGTACATCACCGACACCGCCTTCGCCATGGGCTGGCGCCCGGACATGTCCAAGGTCAAGCCCACCGGCAAGCGCGTCGCCATCATCGGTGCCGGCCCGGCGGGCCTGGGCTGCGCCGACGTGCTGGTGCGCGCGGGCGTGACCCCGGTGGTGTTCGACAAGAACCCCGAGATCGGCGGCCTGCTGACTTTCGGCATCCCCGAGTTCAAGCTGGAAAAGACCGTGCTGAGCAATCGCCGCGAAGTCTTCACCGGCATGGGCATCGAGTTCCGCCTGAACACCGAGGTGGGCAAGGACATCACCATGGAACAACTGCTCGCCGAGTACGACGCGGTGTTCATGGGCATGGGTACCTACACCTACATGAAGGGTGGCTTCCCGGGCGAGGACCTGCCAGGCGTGCATGACGCGCTGGACTTCCTGATTGCCAACGTCAACCGCAACCTGGGTTTCGAGAAGTCGCCGGAAGACTTCGTCGACATGCAGGGCAAGAAGGTCGTGGTCCTGGGCGGTGGCGACACCGCGATGGACTGCAACCGCACCTCGATCCGTCAGGGCGCCAAGGCCGTGACCTGCGCCTATCGCCGTGACGAAGCCAACATGCCGGGTTCGCGCAAAGAGGTGAAGAACGCCAAGGAAGAAGGCGTGAAGTTCCTCTACAACCGCCAGCCCATCGCCATCGTCGGCGAGGACAAGGTCGAAGGTGTGAAGGTGGTCGAGACCCGTCTCGGCGAGCCGGACGCCCGTGGCCGCCGCAGCCCCGAGCCGATCCCGGGCTCCGAGGAGATCCTCCCGGCCGACGCCGTGGTGATCGCCTTCGGCTTCCGCCCGAGCCCGGCGCCGTGGTTCGAGCAGCATGGCATCCAGCTGGACAGCCAGGGCCGCGTGGTGGCACCGGAGAAGGGCAAGTTCAAGCACCAGACCAGCAACCCGAAAGTGTTTGCCGGTGGTGATATGGTGCGGGGGTCGGATCTGGTGGTAACGGCCATTTTCGAGGGCCGCACGGCCGCTGAGGGGATCCTGGACTACCTCGAAGTCTGATCGATTGTCGGGGCCGCTTTGCGGCCCTTTCGCGGCACAAGGCCGCTCCTACAGAGGATCGCATTCACCTGTAGGAGCGGCCTTGTGCCGCGAAAGGGCTGCGAAGCAGCCCCAGGTTCAATTTTTGTATACAAAAACGCTTGATCCAAGGCACCCAATAGACAAAACGCATGGCCATGGCCGTGCCTTTTGCGCCCGCGTCTGAGAAAATGCCCGCACTTTTTTTCCGGATGCCGACATGACTGCCCTGAAGAACGATCGTTTCCTGCGTGCACTGCTCAAGCAACCCGTAGACGTCACCCCGGTATGGATGATGCGCCAGGCCGGCCGCTACCTGCCGGAGTACCGCGCCAGCCGCGCCAAGGCCGGCGACTTCATGAGCCTGTGCATGAACCCGCAGTTCGCCTGCGAGGTCACTTTGCAGCCGCTGGACCGCTACCCGCTGGACGCGGCGATCCTCTTCTCGGACATCCTCACCATCCCCGACGCCATGGGCCAGGGCCTGTACTTCGAGACCGGCGAAGGCCCGCGTTTCAAGAAGGTCATCAGCACCCTGGCGGACATCGAGGCGCTGCCGATTCCCGATCCGCAGAAGGACCTGGGCTATGTGATGGACGCGGTCAGCACCATCCGCCGCGAGCTCAACGGTCGCGTGCCGCTGATCGGTTTCTCTGGCAGCCCGTGGACCCTGGCCACCTACATGGTCGAAGGTGGCTCATCGAAGGACTTCCGCAAGACCAAGGCCATGGCCTACGACAACCCCGAGGCCCTGCACCTGCTGCTGGACAAGCTGGCGCAGTCGGTCACCAGCTACCTCAATGGCCAGATCCTGGCCGGCGCCCAGGCTGTGCAGATCTTCGACACCTGGGGCGGCAACCTGTCGGCGGCGGCCTACCAGGAGTTCTCCCTGGCCTACATGCGCAAGATCGTCAGCGGCCTGATCCGCGAGCACGAAGGGCGCAAGATACCGGTCATCCTGTTCACCAAGAACGGCGGTATGTGGCTGGAAAGCATTGCTGATGCCGGTGCCGACGCTCTGGGTCTGGACTGGACCTGCGAAATCGGCGACGCCCGCCGCCGCGTCGGCGACAAGGTGGCGTTGCAGGGCAACATGGACCCGACCGTGCTGTACGCCAAGCCCGAGGCGATCCGCAAGGAAGTGGCACGCATCCTCGCCAGCTATGGCAAGGGCAGTGGCCATGTGTTCAACCTGGGCCATGGCATTACCCCCGAGGTCGATCCGGAGCACGCCGGCGTGTTCATCAACGCCGTGCATGAGCTGTCGGCGCAGTACCACCAGTAAGCGTCAGACCGATCGCGGGGCAAGCCCGCTCCCACGCCCCTTGTATATGGCGTGGGAGCGGGCTTGCCCCGCGATTTTTCGTATTAAGTTTCAATTCAGCGATCGTCGGTAATCTGGGGCCATCAAAACGCAAACAGGACCCGATCACCATGAAAGCCCGCTACCTGCCCCTGATCCTCGCCCCGCTGTTCAGCACTGCCGCACTGGCCGCCGGCTACACCGGCCCTGGCGCCCAGGCCGTGACCACGGTCGCTGCCGCCAACGATGCCGCCGACGACACCCCGGTGGTGCTGCAGGGCTTTGTGACCAAGAAGATCAACAACGACGACAAGTACGAATTCAAGGACAACACCGGCACCATCACCGTCGAGATCGACGATGAAGACCTGCCGCCGACCCCTTTCAACGACAAGACCAAGGTCAAGCTGACCGGCGAGGTGGAGAAGCACCTGATGAGTCGCGAAGTGGATGTGGATATTGTCGAGATCATCAACTGATCGGCACTTATGGGGCTGCCTTGCAGCCCTTTCGCGGCACAAGCCCGGTTCTCGTCTCGCGAGAGCAGGGTTGCCCGCGTTGATGCCATTGGCTTCAGCGCATTTCGGCGCGTAATTCCTCGATCCGCTGGTCCTTCTCCACCCACAGCTGGTTCACCCAGGACTGCACGGTCTGGCGGAAGGCCGGGTCGTTCTCGTAGTCGCCCTCGCTCAGCGCGGGGTCCAGCTCGCGTACGCGGATGTCGATGATCACCCGGCTGATGCTGCCGTTGAGCAGGTCCCAGAACCCTGGTGCCTTGTCGCCCGGGTAGACGATGGTCACGTCGAGCAGCGCATCCAGTTGCTCGCCCAGCGCCGCCAGCACGAAGGCCACGCCGCCGGCCTTGGGCTTGAGCAGGTGGCGGTAGGGCGACTGCTGCTGTTGGCGCTTGGCCTCGGTGAAGCGGGTGCCTTCGAGGTAGTTGACCACGGTCACCGGCTGGCGCTTGAACAGCTCGCAGGCGGCCTTGGTGATCTCCAGGTCCTTGCCCTTGAGTTCGGGGTGCTTGTCGAGGAAGGCCTTGCTGTAGCGCTTCATGAACGGGTAGTCCAGGCCCCACCAGGCCAGGCCCAGCAGCGGTACCCAGATCAGCTCCTTCTTGAGGAAGAACTTGAAGAATGGCACGCGGCGGTTGAGGCTTTCGATCAGTGCCGGGATATCGACCCAGGTCTGGTGGTTGCTCACGCACAGGTACGAGGTGTCCTGGCGCAGGGTGTCGACGCCGCGGATATCCCATTGGGTGGGGATACACAGGGCGAAGATGGCCTTGTCGATCTCCGACCAGGTCTCGGCGATCCACATCACCGCAGCCGATGCGTAGTCGCGGCCACGGCCTGGCAGCACGAGCTTGAGCAGGGCGAAGACCAGCAACGGGCCGATCAGCACCAGGGTGTTGAGCAGCAGCAAAGTGAGGGTGAGGATGCCGGTCAGCAGGCGACGCATAAAGGGACTCTTGTTGTGTTAGGTGAACGGTTGGCAATGATAAGCAGGGTCTGGCCCTTAGCCAAACGTCGTACGCCCATTAGCTGGGACAAATGTTTCACATTATGTTGTTTAACCTGTTGCAACGAACCTATCCTGCCTGCGCAGTCTAAGCACTGACCCCTCTCAAGGAAGCCTGCCCCGTGAAACCCCTGCTTGCCCTGCTGTCCCTTCTGGCGCTGCCGGTGATGGCCGCCGAGCCCACCCTGTATGGCCGCTACGAGAACATCGCCCTGCCGGAGATCGGCGAGACCCTCAAGGCGAAGATGGACACGGGTGCCTACACCGCGTCGCTGTCGGCCAAGGATATCGAGCTGTTTACCCGCGACGGCGAGGAATGGGTGCGTTTCCGCCTGGCCACCAAGGATGCCAATGGCAAGGTCTACGAACACAAGTTGGCGCGCATCAGCAAGATCAAGAACCGCGCCGACGAGGAAGACGAAGGCGATGCCCCCGAGCTGTCACGCCGCCCGGTGGTCGACCTGGAACTGTGCCTGGGCGATGTGAAGCGTACCGTTGAGGTCAACCTGGTCGATCGCAGCAGCTTCAACTACCCGCTGCTGGTGGGCGCCAAGGCCCTGCGCGAGTTCAAGGCGGCGGTGAACCCGGCGAAGAAGTTCACGGCGGGCAAGCCGGACTGCTGATGCGGCAGCGGCAAGCGACAAGCTGCAAGAAGCGGCGGATCGGTGTAAGTTGCCGCGATCCGCTTTCACTTGAAGCTTGCAGCTTGAGGCTTGCCGCTCAGATGCCCCACATCCTTATCGTCGAAGACGAATCCGCCATCGCCGACACCCTGGTCTACGCCCTGCAGGCCGACGGCCACAGCACCGAATGGGTGACCCTCGGCAGCGCCGCCGTCGAGCAGCAGCGCCTGCGCCCGGCCGACCTGGTGATCCTCGACATCGGCCTGCCCGACATCAGCGGCTTCGAGACCTGCCGCCAGCTGCGCCGCTTCAGCGAGGTGCCGGTGATGTTCCTCAGCGCCCGCGACGCCGAGATCGACCGGGTGCTGGGCCTGGAGATCGGTGCCGACGACTACGTGGTCAAACCCTTCAGCCCTCGTGAGGTGGCGGCGCGGGTACGGGCCATCCTCAAGCGCATGGTGCCCAGAGCGGACGCGGCCAGCGAAAGCACGCCGTTCCAGCTCGATACCCTGGCCATGCGCATCAGCTACCGTGGTCAGGCGCTGACACTGACCCGCCACGAGTTCCGTCTGCTGCAGAGCCTGCTCGAACAACCGCGGCGGGTATTCAGCCGTGAACAGCTGCTCGACGGCCTCGGCGTGGCCTCGGACGTCGGCTACGAGCGCACCATCGACAGCCATATCAAGAGCCTGCGCGCCAAGCTGCGCCAGGTCGCGCCCGACGCCGAGGCGATCCAGACCCACCGCGGCCTGGGCTACAGCTACAGCCCGGAACACGCCTGATGCGCCTGGGGATTCGCATCTTCCTGGTGTACTTCCTGTTCGTCGGCCTGGCGGGCTACTTCCTGCTCAACACGGTACGTGAGCAAATCCGCCCGGTGGTGAGGCAATCATCGGAAGAAACACTGGTGGACACCGCCAACCTGCTGGCCGAGATCCTTCACGACGATGTGAAGAACGGCACCCTGACCCAGAGCCGCCTGTCGCAGGTGCTCGGCGCCTATGGTGAGCGGCGCCCGAGCGCGCAGATCTGGGGGCTGGCGAAGAACCAGGTCAGCCACCGGATCTACGTGACCGACGCCAAGGGCATTGTCCTGCTCGACTCCAGCGGCAAGGACCTGGGCAAGGACTACGCGCGCTGGAACGATGTCTACCTGACCCTGCGCGGCCAGTACGGCGCCCGTTCGACCCGCAGCGATCCGGACGACGAAAGCACTTCGGTGATGCATGTGGCGGCGCCGATCCTCGACGGTGGCCGGATCATCGGCGTGGTTACGGTGGCCAAGCCCAACAGCTCGCTGCAGCCGTACATCGACCGCTCCGAGCGGCGCCTGCTGTACCTCGGCCTGGGGCTGATCGTGCTGGGGCTGTTGGTGGGCGCGGCGCTGTCGTGGTGGCTGACTCGCTCGCTGCGTCGGCTCACTCACTATGCCCAGGCGGTCAGCGAGGGCGAGCGCGCCGCGTTGCCGCACTACAAGGGCGGCGAATTGCTGCAACTGGCCACGGCGGTGGAGCGCATGCGCACCCAGCTGGAAGGCAAGGCCTATGTCGAGCGCTACGTGCACACGCTCACCCATGAGCTCAAGAGCCCGTTGGCGGCGATCCGGGGCGCCTCGGAGCTGCTGCAGGGCGACATGCCGCAAGAGCAGCGGGCGCGCTTTGCCGGCAATATCGAGCGCGAGAGCGAGCGCCTGCAGCAGATGATCGAGCGCCTGCTCAACCTGGCGCGGGTCGAGCAGATGCAGGCATTGGAAGATGAGCAGCAGGTGGCGGTGGCGGCGTTGATCGACGAGCTGCTGCTGGCCCATGGTGCGAGGATCGACGGCGCCGGCCTGCAGGTGCGCCAGCGCATCCCGGCTGATGTCAGGTTACTGTGCGATCCGTTCCTGATGCGCCAGGCCTTGGCCAACCTGCTGGACAACGCGTTGGATTTCACCCCCGAGCGTGGCGCGCTGGCTTTCGAGCTTGAGCGTGACGGCGAGCGAGTGGCGCTGAGCCTGTTCAACCAGGGGCAGGCGATTCCCGAGTATGCCCTGGGGCGGGTCAGCGAACGGTTCTATTCGCTGCCAAGGCCCGGGACCGGGCGCAAGAGCACCGGGCTGGGGTTGAACTTCGTGGCCGAGGTGATGCAGTTGCATGGTGGGGCGTTGGCGGTGGATAACGTCGAGGGTGGGGTGCGGGTGCGGCTCTGGTTGCCGGTGCGGCGATTTAGCTGACCCTGTGGGAGCGGGCTTGCCCCGCGAAGTGGCCAGCCCAGGGTATGAGAGAGGATAGAGAGACCGGGCGGTGGTTGGCCGCTTGAATCGGGCTGTTGTTTCCTGTCGGGGCCAGATGAGGCATGGGGCTGCTGTGCAGCCCTTTCGCGACACAAGGCCGCAGGAGCCGCCTTGTGTCGCGAAAGAAGGCAGGACCCTTCCTGCATTGGATCAGACGCCGAAGATGGCTCGGATGTCCGCCGCCAGTTCCCGCACCCGGGCTTCTTGCGTATCCCACGAGCACATGAAGCGCGCTCCACCGCTGCCAATGAAGGTATAGAACCGCCAGCCCTTGTTGCGCAGCGCCTCCAGCGCATGCTCCGGCATCTGCAGGAACACCCCGTTGGCCTCCACCGGGAACATCAGTTCCACCCCCGGCAAATCATTTACCAGCGACGCCAGCAACTGTGCGCAGTGGTTGGCATGCTGGCCATGGCGCATCCACGCGCCGTCCTCGAGCAGCCCGACCCAGGGCGCCGACAGGAAGCGCATCTTCGACGCCAACTGCCCGGCCTGCTTGCAGCGGTAGTCGAAGTCGTCTGCCAGGTCGCGGTTGAAGAACAGGATCGCTTCGCCCACCGCCATGCCGTTCTTGGTACCGCCAAAGCACAGTACATCGACCCCGGCCTTCCAGGTCAGCTCGGCCGGCGAACAGCCGAGGAACGCGCAGGCATTGGTAAAGCGCGCACCGTCCATGTGCAGGTTCAGGCCCAGCTCCTTGCAGGTGGCGCTGATCGCCTTGAGCTCGTCAGGGCGGTACACCGTGCCCACTTCGGTGGCCTGGGTGATGGTCACCACGCGTGGCTTGGGGTAGTGGATGTCCTGGCGCTTGAGCGCCACTTCGCGGATCGAGTCGGGCGTGAGCTTGCCGTTCACGCTGGCGGCGGTCAGCAGCTTGGAGCCGTTGGAGAAGAATTCCGGCGCGCCGCATTCGTCGGTCTCGACGTGGGCGGTCTCCGAGCAGATCACGCTGTGGTAGCTCTGGCACAGCGAGGCCAGGGCCAGGGAGTTGGCGGCGGTGCCGTTGAAGGCGAAGAACACCTCGCAGTCGGTCTCGAACAGCTTGCGGAAGTATTCCGAGGCGCGTTCGGTCCACTGGTCGTCGCCGTAGGCGCGTTGGTGGCCGTGGTTGGCCTTTTCCATCGCGGCCCAGGCTTCGGGGCAGATGCCGGAGTAGTTGTCGCTGGCGAATTGTTGGTTGTTGTCGGTCATGACGCCTGTCCTTTTGTACGACGCAGGATCGCACTCTAAACCATCGATTTGGCGGTTGCCTATACAGGCCCAGGCTTGCGTCGCCTGTGCCGGCCTCTTCGCGGGTAAACCCGCTCCCACAGGGATTGCGCCACACCCTGTGGGAGCGGGTTTACCCGCGAAGAGGCCGGCACAGACAAACACTGCAGCCAATGTCGTAAACGCGCCATTGCAAGGCGCGCGCAGGCATCTGTACCGCCGTGCCCGGTCATACCATCGCTGCAAAGGGTGGGAAAACCCTCACCAGACAAGAAACGATCGCTGCCGGGAGATACACGATGTTCAGCAAGCAAGACCAGATCCAGGGTTATGACGACGCACTGCTGGCGGCGATGAATGCCGAGGAGCAGCGCCAGGAAGATCACATCGAGCTGATCGCCTCGGAGAACTACACCAGCAAGCGCGTGATGCAGGCCCAGGGCAGCGGCCTGACCAACAAGTACGCCGAGGGCTACCCGGGCAAGCGCTACTACGGCGGCTGCGAGCATGTCGACAAGGTCGAGGCGCTGGCCATCGAACGCGCCAAGCAGCTGTTCGGCGCCGACTACGCCAACGTCCAGCCGCACTCCGGCTCATCGGCCAACAGCGCCGTATACCTCGCCCTGCTGCAGGCCGGCGACACCATCCTGGGCATGAGCCTGGCCCACGGCGGCCACCTGACCCACGGCGCCAAGGTGTCGTCCTCGGGCAAGCTGTACAACGCCGTGCAGTACGGCATCGACACCACCACCGGCCTGATCGACTACGACGAAGTTGAGCGCCTGGCGGTCGAGCACAAGCCGAAGATGATCGTCGCCGGTTTCTCGGCCTACTCGAAGACCCTCGATTTCCCACGCTTCCGTCAGATCGCCGATAAAGTCGGCGCGCTGCTGTTCGTCGACATGGCCCATGTCGCCGGCCTGGTCGCCGCCGGCCTGTACCCGAACCCGATTCCCTTCGCCGACGTGGTCACCACCACCACCCACAAGACCCTGCGCGGCCCGCGTGGCGGCCTGATCCTGGCCAAGTCCAACGAAGAGATCGAGAAGAAGCTCAACGCCGCCGTATTCCCCGGCGCCCAGGGCGGCCCGCTGATGCATGTGATCGCCGCCAAGGCGGTGTGCTTCAAGGAAGCGCTGGAACCTGGGTTCAAGAGCTACCAGAAGCAGGTCATCGAAAACGCCCAGGCCATGGCCCAGGTATTCATCGACCGCGGCTACGACGTGGTCTCCGGCGGCACCGACAACCACCTGTTCCTGGTCAGCCTGATCCGCCAGGGCCTGACCGGCAAGGACGCCGACGCCGCCCTCGGCCGCGCCCATATCACCGTCAACAAGAACGCCGTGCCCAACGACCCGCAGTCGCCGTTCGTCACCTCGGGCCTGCGCATCGGCACCCCGGCCGTCACCACCCGTGGCTTCAAGGTCGCCCAGTGCGTGGCACTGGCCGGCTGGATCTGCGATGTGCTGGACAACCTGGGCGACGCCGATGTCGAGGCCGATGTGGCCAAGAACGTCGCAGCCCTGTGCGCCGACTTCCCGGTCTACCGCTGAGTGGAGCAGAACACCATGCAACGTTATTCGGGCTTCGGCCTCTTCAAGCACTCCCTCAGCCACCACGAGAACTGGCAGCGCATGTGGCGCACGCCGACCCCGAAGAAGGTCTACGATGTGGTCATCGTCGGCGGTGGCGGCCATGGCCTGGCTACCGCCTACTACCTGGCGAAAGAGCACGGCATCACCAACGTGGCGGTGGTCGAGAAGGGCTACCTGGGCGGTGGCAACACCGCCCGCAACACCACCATCGTGCGCTCCAACTACCTGTGGGACGAGTCGGCGCACCTGTACGAACACGCCATGAAACTGTGGGAGGGGCTGTCCCAGGACATCAACTACAACGTGATGTTCTCCCAGCGCGGCGTCTACAACCTGTGCCACACCCTGCAGGACATCCGCGACTCCGAGCGCCGGGTCAACGCCAACCGCCTCAATGGCGTGGATGGCGAGCTGATCCGCACCGAGCAGGTCGCGGCCGAGATCCCGTACCTGGACTGCTCGAAGAACACCCGCTACCCGATCCTCGGCGCCACCGTGCAGCGCCGTGGCGGCGTGGCCCGTCACGACGCCGTGGCCTGGGGCTTCGCCCGTGCCGCCGACGCCCTGGGCGTGGACCTGATCCAGCAGACCGAGGTGATTGGCTTTCGTAAAGAGAATGGCGCCGTGATCGGTGTCGAAACCAACAAGGGCTTCATCGGCGCCAAGCGCGTCGGCGTGGTCACCGCCGGCAACTCCGGGCACATGGCCAAGCTGGCGGGCTTCCGCCTGCCGCTGGAGTCGCACCCGCTGCAGGCACTGGTGTCGGAGCCGATCAAACCGATCATCGACAGCGTGATCATGTCCAACGCCGTGCACGGCTACATCAGCCAGTCCGACAAGGGCGACCTGGTGATCGGTGCCGGTATCGACGGCTGGGTCGGCTACGGCCAGCGCGGCTCCTACCCGGTCATCGAGCACACCCTGCAGGCGATCGTCGAGATGTTCCCGATCCTCTCCCGCGTGCGCATGAACCGCCAGTGGGGCGGCATCGTCGACACCACCCCCGACGCCTGCCCGATCATCTCCAAGACCCCGGTGAAGAACATGTTCTTCAACTGCGGCTGGGGCACCGGCGGCTTCAAGGCCACCCCGGGCTCGGGCAACGTGTTCGCCGCGAGCCTGGCCAAGGGCGAGATGCACCCGCTGGCCGCGCCTTTCTCCATCGACCGTTTCTACAACGGCGCGCTGATCGACGAACACGGCGCCGCTGCCGTCGCCCACTGACCCGGAGACAACCGTCATGTTGCAAATCTTCTGTCCCCACTGCGGCGAGCTGCGCTCCGAGGAAGAATTCCACGCGTCGGGCCAGGCGCACATCGCCCGCCCGCTGGACCCCAACGCCTGCTCCGACGAGGAGTGGGGCACCTACATGTTCTTCCGCGACAACCCGCGTGGCATCCACCACGAGCTGTGGGACCACGTTGCCGGCTGCCGCCAGTACTTCAACGTCACCCGCGACACGGTGACCTACGAGATCCTGGAAACCTACAAGATCGGCGAGAAGCCTCAGGTCACCGCCGCCTCGAAACAGAGCACCGCGCCAGCGACCGCCAAGGGCCAAGGGGAAAAAGTATGAGCCAGACCTATCGCCTCGCCAGCGGCGGCCGTATCGACCGCAGCAAGGTGCTGAACTTCAGCTTCAACGGCAAGACCTACCAGGGCTATGCCGGCGACACCCTGGCCGCCGCGCTGCTGGCCAACGGTGTCGATATCGTCGGGCGCAGCTTCAAGTACTCGCGCCCGCGCGGGATCATCGCCGCCGGCACCGAAGAGCCGAATGCGATCCTGCAGATCGGCTCCAGCGAAGCCACCCAGATCCCCAACGTGCGCGCCACCCAGCAGGCCCTTTATGCAGGCCTGGTGGCCACCAGCACCAACGGTTGGCCGAACGTCAACAACGACATGATGGGCATCATCGGCAAGGTCGGCGGCAACATGATGCCGCCCGGGTTCTACTACAAGACCTTCATGTATCCCAAGTCGTTCTGGATGACCTACGAGAAGTACATCCGCAAGGCGGCGGGCCTGGGCCGTGCGCCGCTGCAGAACGATCCGGACAGCTACGACTACATGAACCAGCACTGCGACGTGCTGATCGTCGGCGCCGGCCCTGCCGGCCTGGCCGCTGCACTGGCTGCCGCCCGCAGCGGTGCCCGGGTGATCCTCGCCGATGAGCAGGAAGAGTTCGGCGGCACCTTGCTCGACAGCCGCGAGACGCTGGACGGCAAACCGGCCGCTGACTGGGTCAATGCCGTGGTGGCCGAGCTGGAAAACCTGCCGGAAGTCACCCTGCTGCCGCGCAGCACGGTCAACGGCTACCACGATCACAACTTCCTCACCATCCACGAGCGCCTCACCGACCACCTTGGCGACCGCGCCCCGATCGGCCAGGTGCGTCAGCGGGTGCACCGTGTACGTGCCAACCGCGTGGTGCTGGCCGCCGGCGCCCATGAGCGTCCACTGGTGTACGGCAACAACGACCTGCCGGGCAACATGCTCGCTGGCGCCGTCTCTACCTACGTGCGTCGTTATGGCGTGGCGCCGGGCCGCAAGCTGGTGCTGTCGACCAACAACGACCACGCCTACCGCGCCGCGCTGGACTGGCACGATGCTGGCCTGCAAGTGGTCGCCATCGCCGACGCCCGCCACAACCCACGCGGATCGCTGGTCGAGGAAGCACGTGCCAAGGGCATTCGCATCCTCACCTCCAGCGCCGTGATCGAGGCCAAGGGCAGCAAGCACGTCACCGGTGCCCGCGTGGCGGCCATCGATGTGCAGGCGCACAAGGTCACAAGCCCAGGTGAAACCCTCGACTGCGACCTGATCGCCACCTCCGGCGGCTACAGCCCGGTGGTTCACCTGGCCTCGCACCTGGGCGGTCGCCCGGTGTGGCGCGAAGACATCCTCGGCTTCGTGCCGGGCGATGCCCCGCAGAAACGCGTGTGCGTCGGTGGCGTGAACGGCGTCTATGCCCTGGGCGATGTGATCGCCGACGGCTTCGAGGGCGGTGTGCGTGCGGCCACCGAAGCCGGCTTCAAGGCCAGCGTCGGTACCCTGCCGAAAACCCTGGCGCGCAAGGAAGAGGCCACCGTGGCCCTGTTCCAGGTGCCCCACGACAAGGGCACCGCCCGTGCGCCGAAGCAGTTCGTCGACCAGCAGAACGATGTCACTGCCGCCGCCATCGAGCTGGCCACCCGCGAAGGCTTCGAGTCGGTCGAGCACGTCAAGCGCTACACCGCCCTAGGCTTCGGCACCGACCAGGGCAAGTTGGGCAACATCAACGGCCTGGCCATCGCCGCCCGCTCGCTCGGGATCGGCATCCCGGAAATGGGCACCACCATGTTCCGCCCCAACTACACGCCGGTGACCTTCGGCGCGGTAGCAGGCCGGCACTGCGGCCACCTGTTCGAGCCGGTGCGCTTCACCGCCCTGCATGCCTGGCACATCAAGAACGGCGCCGAGTTCGAGGACGTCGGCCAGTGGAAGCGCCCGTGGTACTTCCCCAAGCCCGGCGAAGATATCCACACCGCCGTGGCCCGCGAATGCAAGGCGGTGCGTGACAGCGTCGGCCTGCTGGACGCCTCGACCCTGGGCAAGATCGACATCCAGGGCCCGGACGCACGCGAATTCCTCAACCGCATCTACACCAACGCCTGGACCAAGCTCGACGTGGGCAAGGCCCGCTACGGCCTGATGTGCAAGGAAGACGGCATGGTCTTCGACGACGGCGTTACCGCCTGCGTCGGCGACAACCACTTCATCATGACCACCACCACCGGTGGCGCCGCCCGCGTGCTGCAGTGGCTGGAGCTGTACCACCAGACCGAATGGCCAGAGATGAAGGTGTACTTCACCTCGGTCACCGACCACTGGGCGACCATGACCCTGTCCGGCCCCAACAGCCGCAAGTTGCTGGCCGAGGTCAGCGACATCGACCTGGACAAGGAAGGCTTCCCGTTCATGAGCTGGAAGGAAGGCCTGGTCGGCGGTGTGCCGGCGCGGGTGTTCCGTATCTCGTTCACCGGCGAGCTGTCGTACGAGATCAACGTCCAGGCCAACTACGCCATGGGCGTGCTGGAGCAGATCGTCGAGGCCGGTAAAAAGTACAACCTGACCCCGTACGGCACCGAGACCATGCACGTACTGCGCGCCGAGAAGGGCTTCATCATCGTCGGCCAGGACACCGACGGTTCGATGACCCCGGACGACCTCAACATGAGCTGGTGCGTGGGCCGCAACAAAGCCTTCTCGTGGATCGGCCTGCGCGGCATGAACCGCGAGGACACCGTGCGCGAGAACCGCAAGCAGCTGGTTGGCCTGAAGCCTGTGGACCCGAACGTGTGGCTGCCGGAAGGCGCCCAGCTGGTGTTCGATCCCAAGCAACCGATCCCGATGGACATGGTCGGCCACGTTACCTCCAGCTACGCGGCCAACTCCCTGGGCTATTCGTTCGCCATGGGCGTGGTCAAGGGCGGCCTCAAGCGCCTGGGCGAGCGGGTGTATTCGCCCCAGGCCGATGGCAGCGTGATCGAGGCCGAGATCGTGTCTTCGGTGTTCTTCGATCCGAAGGGTGAGCGGCAGAACGTTTGATTCCAGGATGACGTGATCTCTGTGGGAGCGGGCTTGCCCCGCGATGCGATGGTGGCCTTGATGCCGCTATCGCGGGGCAAGCCCGCTCCCACGAGGTCAGTGTGGTTCTTCGCACAAGAATTCAAGGCAGGTAAGAAATGAGCGCTATCAACGTCTTCCAGCAAAACCCCGGCAGCGATGCCAAGGCCCAGTCGCCGCTGCACCACGCCGACCTGGCCAGCCTGGTCGGCAAGGGCCGCAAGAACGCAGGCGTGACCCTGCGGGAGAAGAAACTCCTCGGCCACCTGACTATCCGTGGCAATGCCCATGACCAGGCCTTCGCCGGCGGCGTGCACAAGGCCCTCGGCCTGGAGCTGCCGGTGGCCCTGACCGTGGTCGCCAACAACGAGATGTCGCTGCAGTGGGTAGGCCCGGACGAGTGGCTGCTGATCGTTCCCGGCGGCCAGGAGTTCGCCGTCGAGCAGAAGCTGCGCGACGCCCTCGACGGTCAGCATATCCAGGTGGTCAACGTCAGCGGCGGGCAGACCTTGCTCGAGCTGCGCGGCCCCAATGTGCGCGACGTGCTGATGAAATCCACCAGCTATGATGTACACCCGAACAACTTCCCGGTGGGCAAGGCCGTCGGCACTGTGTTCGCCAAGTCGCAACTGGTGATCCGCCGCACCGCCGAGGACACCTGGGAGTTGGTGATCCGCCGCAGCTTCTCCGACTACTGGTGGCTGTGGCTGCAGGACGCGTCGGCCGAATACGGCCTGGCCATCGAAGCGTAAGGAGCATTACCCATGAGTCGGGCACCGGACACCTGGATTCTCACTGCCGACTGCCCGAGCATGCTCGGCACGGTCGATGTGGTGACGCGTCATCTCTACGAGCAGCGCTGCTACGTCACCGAGCACCATTCCTTCGATGACCGGCTGTCGGGGCGGTTCTTCATTCGTGTGGAGTTCCGCGTCCCCGATGGTTTCGACGAGGACGGTTTTCGCGCAGGCCTGGCCGAGCGCAGCGAAGCCTTCGGCATGGCGTTCGAGCTGACCGCGCCGAATCACCGCCCCAAGGTGGTGATCATGGTGTCCAAGGCCGACCACTGCCTGAACGACCTGCTGTATCGCCAGCGCATCGGCCAGCTGACGATGGACGTGGTCGCTGTAGTATCGAACCACCCCGACCTCGAACCGTTGGCCCACTGGCACAAGATCCCCTATTACCACTTCGCCCTCGACCCGAACGACAAGCCGGCGCAGGAGCGCAAGGTGCTGCAGGTGATCGAGGAGAGCGGCGCCGAACTGGTGATCCTCGCCCGCTACATGCAGGTGCTGTCGCCGGAGTTGTGCCGGCGGCTGGATGGCTGGGCGATCAACATCCATCACTCGCTGTTGCCCGGATTCAAGGGCGCCAAGCCGTATCACCAGGCCTACAACAAAGGTGTGAAGATGGTTGGCGCAACCGCCCACTACATCAACAACGACCTGGACGAAGGGCCGATCATAGCCCAGGGCGTGGAGGTGGTGGACCATGCGCACTATCCCGAGGACCTGATCGCCAAAGGCCGCGATATCGAATGCCTGACCCTGGCGCGGGCGGTGGGGTATCACATCGAGCGGCGGGTGTTCCTCAACGCCAATCGCACCGTCGTTCTCTGAGCCACCATCGCGGGGCAAGCCCGCTCCCACGTATACCGCGTGGGAGCGGGCTTGCCCCGCGATGCTTTTTTACGACAGATCTTGCGCCGCAAACAGGCATCCCCCTGTCGCATCCAGTCACCGCCCCACCTCCCATCCAGCCCACAATCCTCTTCATTCCAGTAACACAGGCCGCCCACGGAAAAGGCGGCGCTTTCCACCACCGCTGCATAAATACAAATCAAGCGAGGTAAGAAGCATGTCTGGTAACCGTGGAGTGGTGTATCTCGGCGCGGGCAAGGTCGAGGTGCAGAAGATCGACTACCCCAAGATGCAGGACCCGCGCGGCAAGAAGATCGAGCACGGTGTCATCCTCAAGGTGGTCTCCACCAACATCTGCGGCTCCGACCAGCACATGGTCCGCGGCCGCACCACCGCCCAGGTCGGCCTGGTGCTGGGTCATGAAATCACCGGTGAAATCGTCGAAATGGGCCGTGATGTCGAACGCCTGAAGATCGGTGATCTGGTGTCGGTGCCGTTCAACGTCGCCTGCGGCCGCTGCCGCTCCTGCAAGGAGATGCACACCGGCGTCTGCCTCACCGTCAACCCGGCGCGCGCCGGTGGCGCCTACGGCTATGTCGACATGGGCGACTGGACCGGCGGCCAGGCCGAGTACGTGCTGGTGCCCTACGCCGACTTCAACTTGCTGAAACTACCGGACCGCGACAAGGCCATGGAGAAGATTCGCGACCTGACCTGCCTGTCCGACATCCTCCCCACCGGTTACCACGGCGCCGTCACCGCAGGTGTTGGCCCGGGCAGCACCGTCTACGTCGCGGGTGCCGGCCCGGTCGGCCTGGCCGCCGCCGCTTCCGCCCGCCTGCTGGGCGCCGCCTGCGTGATCGTCGGCGACCTCAACCCGGCCCGCCTGGCCCACGCCAAGTCGCAAGGTTTCGAAGTGGTCGACCTGTCCAAGGACACCCCGCTGCACGAGCAGATCATCGATATCCTCGGTGAGCCGGAAGTGGACTGCGCCGTTGACGCTGTCGGCTTCGAGGCCCGCGGCCATGGCCATGAAGGCGCCAAGCACGAGGCCCCGGCCACCGTGCTCAACTCGCTGATGCAGGTGACCCGCGTGGCCGGCAAGATCGGTATCCCCGGCCTGTACGTGACTGAGGATCCGGGCGCGGTGGATGCCGCTGCCAAGATCGGTGCCCTGAGCATCCGCTTCGGCCTGGGTTGGGCCAAGTCCCACAGCTTCCACACCGGGCAGACCCCGACCATGAAGTACAACCGCCAGTTGATGCAGGCGATCATGTGGGATCGCATCAATATCGCAGAGGTGGTGGGGGTACAGGTGATCAGCCTGGACCAGGCGCCGGAGGGGTATGGGGAGTTTGATGCGGGGGTGCCGAAGAAGTTTGTGATTGATCCGCATAGGACGTTTAGTGCTGCTTGATAAGAACAGCCAGAGCCCCACGAAGGGGCTCTGCTCTTTAGTTTGTATTGCTGCGTGTACTTGAATTTGAGTCGGCGGGCTGCATGATGTCGTCGTATATTGCATTGAACGCTGTAGTGCCAATAGTGTCCTCGATAACGTCAAGTTCGGTATTTAGCTTTCTGAAGCTATCTTGGTATTCGGTCACTTTGTTTTGTAGTGCGGTGCGTGCCTTCTCAAGACCAACCATTTCACCGAGAATCTTGTCCTTGCGTTCTTCTGCTTTGGCCCTCTCACTGGAATGTAGACCTGAGCGGCTATTTTTCAGGCCACGATCTTTTTTGAGACTGGCCTGGATGTTTTCAAGTTTTGGATTTAGTTTTTCTTCTGCCTTTTTATTTATACTTATTTCAGCTGTTATTGAGTTTATTTTTGTTTTGAGCTCTACTTGCCGGCTTAGGATGCTACCGATTTGTTGTCGAGGGGACAGTTGGGTTTGTTTCGAGGCACGCTGCATATGGCCGCTGGGGTCGATATTGTTGATTGGATCCCCTGAGCAATATGAATAAGGATTGAGCCCTCCAGCTTCGAACGGACTTAAACTATCTGGAGAGTTGAACCGCATCAGTGCAGGATTGTAGGTGCGGTAGCCGTTTCCGAGCAGGTAGCCTCCGATGGGGGTGCGAAGTTCACCGTTGAAACCAAGTAATGATGTTGCCGGGGAGGGTGACTTCTCACTTCCATAGGCGGTGTATGAAAAAGCTTGCATTGCTACTAGAGGGTGATGCCGTAATACTGAACCGGACATATCAGTTGATAGCAGCGTCGGTGAAGCGTGTTGTATTGACTCCCGTTTCATACGAGCTCCAAAGCAAGGAAGTGGAGTTTGACTCTGCCGGGTGGTCTGGCAATAGACAACTGGCAAAAATGCTAGGCTGCGGCCCCCCTACCTATCCTTCAGCAGATTCCAGATCGCCTGGGGGCAGGCGGATGCGCTGGCCAGTGCGGTGGAAAACAGAGCTGGCCAGTAAATGTCCATCGCGGGCCTTGCAATGAGCACCGATGGCCGGCCCGGAACAAACCCCCGACGCTCCAGTCCAACCCCTCGTTTCCCGGCCATTCCGGCCGACGAGGTCCCTCCCGATGAAAGCATTCACCCTGGCAACCCTGATGACCCTGGCCGCAAGCCCGGTGTTCGCCTTCAACCTCAGCGACGCGGCCAACGCCGTCTCGGCCATGCAGAGCCCGAATCAACAGGGTCAGGTGCAGGCTCCGGCAGGCCAGGCCAACCTCCTCAACACCTTGGGCAGTGAGTTGAAGATCACCCCCGAACAAGCCATCGGCGGCGCCGGGGCGATGCTGGGGCTGGCGCGCAACAACCTCAGCGGCGACGACTATGGGCAACTGACCAAGGCCGTGCCCGGGCTGGACCTGCTGTCGGGCACCAATGCGCTGGGAGGGCTGAGCGGCCTGGGGCAGTTGCTCGGCAATGACAAGAACAGCTCGGCGCTGAGCAATGCACTGGGGGGCGAGGTGCAGAACCGCAACGACCTGGACACCGCCTTCAAGGCGCTGGGGATGGATACCGGGATGATCGGGCAGTTCGCGCCGTTGATCCTGCAGTACCTGGGGCAGCAGGGAATTGCCGGGTCGTTGCTGCAGAACCTGGGCAGCCTGTGGAACACCCCTGCGCCGTTGAGCCAGCCATCGGTCTGAGCGCCTGACACGGGCACTGGAGCGGCCTTGTGCCGCGAAAGGGGCGCGAGGCGCCCCCAGGTTCTGCACAAAGTGTGGAATCACGCAGCTTCGGAGAAATCCACCATCCGCACCGGCCGACGGAATCCGGCAGTCAGCACCGCCAGGTAGGCCAACCCCAACGCGAACCAGCACAAGCCGATCACCAGCGTCAACGCCGACAGGCTGGTCCACAGCCACAAGGTCAGGCCCAGTCCCACCAGCGGTACCACACCATAGCGCAGCAGGCCCATCGGGCTGCGTTGCGTGCTGTCATCCAGCAAGTGCGTCTTCACCACTGCCAGGTTCACCGCCGAGAATGCCACCAGTGCGCCGAAGCTGATCAGCGAGGCGAGGGTGGCCAGGTCGATCACCAGCGCCAGCAGCGAGAACGCCGACACCAGCAGGATGGCGAACACCGGTGTGCCGAAGCGCGGCGACAGGTAGCCGAAGCTGCGCTGCGCCAGCACGCGGTCGCGGCCCATGGTGAACAGGATGCGCGACACCGCCGCCTGGGAGGCCAGGGCCGAACCGAGGCTGCCGGCGACGAAGGCGGCGGTGAAGAAGTTGGCGAGGAACTGCCCGCCGGCTTTCATCATCACTTCGTTGGCCGCGGCATCGGTGTTGGCGAAGCTGCTGCCCGGCAGCACCAGTTGGCTGACATAGGCCAGCACGGTGAACAGCAGCCCGGCGCCGAGGGTGGTGAGGATGATCGCCCGGGGCACGTCGCGGCGGGCATCCTTGCATTCTTCGGCCAGGGTCGACACGGCATCGAAGCCGAGGAACGACAGGCACAGCACCGCCGCCCCCGCCATCAACGCGCCAAAGCCCGGGGCGCTGCCATCACCGCGCAATGGCGCCAGCAGGTCCACCGGTTGCCCGGCCAGGCCTTGCCACGAGAGGGCGACGAACACGCCGATGAAGACAATCTGCGCGCCGACGATCAGGTTGCTGGTCTTGGCCACCGAGTGAATGCCGACCACGTTGAGCACGGTCACCAGGGCGATGGCGGCCAGCACGATGGTCCAGGCCGGGATGGCCGGGAAGGCGATGTTGAGGAACAGCCCGATCAGCAGGTAGTTGATCATCGGGATGAACAGGTAGTCGAGCAACAGCGACCAGCCGGCGAGGAAACCCACGCTCGGCCCGAAGGCCATGTTGGTGTAGGAGTACGCCGAGCCCGCGACCGGGAAGCGCTTGACCATGAAACTGTAGGAGGTGGCGGTGAACAGCATGGCCAGCAGGGTGACCAGGTAGGCGCCAGCGGTACGGCCACCTGTGAGTTCGGTGACGATGCCATAGGTGGTGAAGATGGTCAGCGGGACCATGTACACCAGGCCGAAGAACACCAGGGCGGGAAGGCCCAGGACACGGCGCAGTTGCGCGGGGGCGGAGCAGGAGGCGTTGGCCATCGATCGATCCTGGCTTTTCTTGTAGTTGTGGTTGATCGATTTTTATCCACTTGGGTGGATGCTGACAAACAAAGAGTTGCTAATGTTGATTATTAACCTGGATTTTAATCGAGTATTGAGTGAGGCGTTTCAGACCCTTCCCACGCGCAACAAGCGCCTCACAGTTGCCCCGGCATCAGCCCGATTTAGGCGCCAACCTGCTCAGGTGCAGCGCCACCAGCAATGCGACCGCCAGCAGGCTGGCAATGAACAGCCCTGTCCCGTTCCAGCCCCACTGGTGCCAGAACACCCCGCCGGCAGTCCCGGCGACACTTGATCCCGCGTAGTAGCAGAACAGGTAAAGCGAAGACGCCTGTCCCTTGGCCTTCAGCGCCCGGCGGCCGATCCAGCTGCTGGCCACCGAGTGCGCGCCGAAGAAGCCGAAGGTGAACACCAGCATGCCGACGATGATCATCGCCAATGGGGTGGCCAGGGTCATCAACAGGCCGCCGGCCATCACCAGGATGCTGGCCCAGAACACCTTGCGCCGTCCCAGCCTGTCGGCCAGGGCGCCGACCTGTGCCGAGCTGTAGATCCCTGACAAATACACCACCGACAGCAGCCCGACCAGCGCCTGGTTCATGTGATAGGGCCCGGCCAGCAGGCGGTAGCCGATGTAGTTGAACAGGGTGACGAAGGCACCCATCAGCAGGAAGGCTTCGAGGAACAGCCAGGGCAGCCCGGCATCCCTGAAGTGCATGACGAAACCGTCCAGCAGGCTGCGCGGATTCAGCGCCTGGGGCCGGAAGTTGCGTGATTCGGGCAGCACCTTCCAGAACACCAGCGCTGCTGCCAGGGCCAGCCCGCCGATGGTGAGCATCGCCGTGTGCCAGCTGACGAAGTCGATCAATACCCCGGTGATCAGGCGCCCGCTCATGCCACCAATGGCGTTGCCGCCGATGTACAGGCCCATGGCCAGGCCGATGTGCTGCGGGTGGATTTCTTCGCTCAGGTAGGTCATCGCCACCGCCGCCAGGCCGCTCAACGACAGGCCTACCAGGGCACGCGCGGCCAGCACCAGCTCCCAGCTCGGCATCACCGCGCTGGCCAGGGTCGACAGGGCCGCGCAGAGCAGGGCAAAGACCATCACCGGCTTGCGCCCGATGCGGTCGGAGATTGGCCCGGTGACCAGTAGCCCGAACGCCAGCATGGCGGTGGACACCGACAGCACCAGGCTGCTCTGCGCGGCGTTGATCGAGAACTCCCGGGAAAGCAGCGGCATCATCGGCTGCACGCAGTACAACAGGGCAAAGGTGGCGAAGCCACCGCTGAACAGGGCCAGCACGGTTTTCATGAAGGCGGGCGAGCCTTTCTCGATCCAGATATCGTTGACGACAGGCTCGGGTTCGGCAGGCAGGGGGACTACGGCGGATCTCACGGAGGGTACCTCGGGCGCTGGGGCCGGTGCTGCGATGAAAAAAGCATATAGCTGGCTAATGATTAGATCCAATATATTGTTCGACCTGTTTAAGACGTTTTACGACCTGTTTGGAGTCGATCATGGAGCTGCGTCATCTGCGCTATTTCATCGCCGTGGCCGAGGAACTGCATTTCGGCCGCGCCGCCCAGCAACTGGGTATTTCCCAGCCGCCCTTGAGCCAGCAGATCCAGGCCCTGGAGCAGGAGCTTGGGGCCCGCCTGTTCGAGCGCACCAACCGCCGGGTCGAGTTGAGCGAGGCCGGGCGATTGTTCCTCGAAGAAGCACGTCAGGTGCTGGCGCAGGTGGAGAAGGCGGCCGATGTGGCGCGGCGAGCGCAACTGGGTGAATTGGGCGAGATGAAGATCGGATTCACTTCGTCGGCACCGTTCACTTCGCGGATTCCCCAGGCGATTCGTGCCTTCCGCCAGCGCTATCCGTCAGTTCATCTTAATCTCAAGGAAATGAGCAGCCGTGAGGTGGTCGAGGCGGTGTTCGACGAGTCCATCGAGATCGGCCTGATGCGTCCGATGCCGCTGCCCGAAGGGATCGCCTGCACCGAGTTGTTCCGCGAGCCTTTGGTGGCCGTGCTCAATGCATCTCACCCGCTGGCCGTTGGCAGTGAACAGGGTGTGCACATGCAGGCCCTGGCCCACGAGCCGTTCGTATTCTTCCCGCGCAGCTACGGCAGTGGCTTGCATGCCCAGTTGCTGAGCCTGGCGCGCCAGGCGGGTTTCAGCCCGCATTTCGCCCAGGAGGCGGGGGAGGCGATGACCATCATCGGCCTGGTATCGGCAGGGTTGGGTGTTTCGGTGCTGCCGGCCTCGTTCCAGCGCATGCGCATCGAAGGCGTGGTGTACCGCACGCTGCTCGACGAAGAGGCCATGACCGCCGTGTGGCTGGTACGTCGCGAGGCGCCCGGTTCGGCCATGGCCAATGCCTTCATCGCCCTGCTGGCTGGGCTGGAGCAGCCCGAAGGTGCTGGCTAAACCGCTGCGCTGACCACATACTCGGGCATTCGTTGATACACGGAGGTCTGACATGCGGCGCGTGGTGTTCAATCAGAAAGGTGGCGTGGGCAAGTCGAGCATTGCCTGCAATCTTGCGGCGGTCAGCGCCAGTGAAGGCTATCGGACCCTGCTGATCGACCTGGATGCCCAGGCCAACTCGACCCAGTACCTGACCGGCCTGACCGGTGACGACATTCCCATGGGCATCGCCGACTTCTTCAAGCAGTCGCTGTCCAGCGGGCCGTTCGCCAAGAAGAACAAGGTTGATATCTACGAAACCCCCTTCGATAACCTGCACGTGGTCACCGCCACGGCGGAGTTGGCCGACCTGCAGCCAAAGCTCGAGGCCAAGCACAAGATCAACAAGCTGCGCAAACTGCTCGACGAGCTGGACGAAGATTACGAGCGGATCTACATCGATACCCCGCCTGCACTGAATTTCTACGCGGTTTCCGCGTTGATCGCCGCCGATCGCGTGCTTATACCCTTCGACTGCGACAGCTTTTCGCGCCAGGCCCTGTACGGCCTGCTGGCCGAGATCGACGAACTCAAGGAGGACCACAACGACGAGCTTATGGTCGAGGGCATCGTGGTCAACCAGTTCCAGTCACGGGCCAGCTTGCCCCAGCAGATGCTCGATGAGCTGCTGGCCGAAGGCCTGCCGGTGCTGCCGGTGTACCTGGGCAGTTCGGTGAAGATGCGCGAATCCCACCATGCCAGCCTGCCGCTGATCCACCTGGAGCCACGGCACAAGCTGACCCAGCAGTTCGTCGAGTTGCATGATTTGCTGGAGCGCAGCGCCTAAACGGTACTTGCGAGCAGTACCGATCCTGACTAGTATCTCCCAAAACGGGAGATTGCGCCGGGATGCGAATTATTGCAAAGCGATCGTTGGTCCGGTTCTGGGAGCTGCCCGGGCATGAGGATGCCAAGGCGCCCCTGGAAAGCTGGCATGACCTGGTGCTCAAGGCCGATTGGTGTTCTCCGCAGGACGTGAAGGCGCAGATTGGCAATGCCAGCATCTGCGCGAACAATCGTGTGGTATTCAACATCGGAGGCAACAAGTACCGGCTCGTGGTGGAAATGCAGTATCGGGCAGGTATTGCCTGGGTGAAATTCGTCGGAACGCACAAGCGCTATGACGAGATCGACGTGGAGACGATCAATGAATATTAAGCCCATTCGCAGTGACGATGACCTGCAGGCCGCCTTCAAGCGGCTGGAAGCCATTTTCCAGGCCGAAGCCGGGACACCGGAGGCGGATGAAATGGAAGTGCTTGTGACATTGATCGAAGTTTATGAGAACAAGCACTATCCGATTCATTCAGCGGGCCCGATCGAAGCGATCAAGTTCTGCATGGACCAGCAAGGGCTGACGCCGCGTGATCTTGAGCGTTATATCGGGCCGAGCGGTCGCGTTTCCGAAGTATTGAACGGCAAGCGAGGCTTGAGCCTCTCGATGATCAAGCGCTTGCACGATGGTCTGAGGATTCCCTATGAGTCCCTTCTGGCCAGTGTGTGAGCGTATCTAGACTCCTTGGCTGCGCAGCCACTCCAGCAACGACTGCAGTGGAAACGCGCCGGCCTGGCGCGCCACTTCACGGCCGTTCCTGAACAGGATCAGGCTGGGAATCGAGCGGATGCCGAGCTGGCCGGCGAGGTTGCGGTTGGCCTCGCTGTCGAGCTTGGCCAGGCGGCAGCGGCCGGCGAGCTGCCGCGCGGCCTGTTCGAACACCGGGGCGAAGCTCTTGCAGGGGCCGCACCAGTCGGCCCAGACATCCAGCAGCAACGGCAGGTCGCCCTTGATCTGGGCGGCGTAGGTGCTTTCGTTCAGTTCGAA
The DNA here is from genome assembly GCF_003205295.1 of Pseudomonas mosselii. GTDB lineage: Bacteria > Pseudomonadota > Gammaproteobacteria > Pseudomonadales > Pseudomonadaceae > Aquipseudomonas > Aquipseudomonas mosselii_B. The sequence continues at coordinate 67,724 of NZ_QJRP01000004.1, read as the reverse complement.
GGGCTGAGCGAGCAGCATGTCCTGTTTGCAGCGGCCGCATTTGGGGCTGTCGCCCAGGCGCTCGGCGGGTAGGCGGTTGAGGCCGTTGCAGTGGGGGCAGGGGATTACCAGTGGTTCGGACATTTCATCTCCTTGATATTGCTGGGGCCGCGTAGCGGCCCCGGGGTTCATGACGAACAACTGATTTCCAGATGCTTGCCCCATTCCGGCGGCCGCTCGGCATAGGCCTGCATCCCGGGCTGCTCCTCGAACGGCTTGCCCAGCACCTGGTGCAGCCGCCGCACTTCACTGTAGTCACCCGCCTCGGCGGCTTCGATGGCCTTCTGCGCCAGGTAGTTGCGCAGCACATACAGCGGGTTGACCGCATGCATGCGCTCACGCCGTCCTTCGGCGTTGCCTGGTTCGCGCTCGCAGCGCGCCTGGTACTCGGCGCCCCAGGCGTCGAAGCCGGCCAGGTCGATGAAGTCTTCCCGTACCACCTGCAGGGCCTGGGCCACGGGCTGCTCGCCAAGGCGGCGGAAGAACAGGGTGTAGTCCACGCCACCCCGTTGCATGCACTGCAGCAGGCGTTCGACCAGCGCCATGTCGTCGTCCTCGGCGGTGGTCAGGCCCAGGCGGCGGCGCATCAGGTCCAGGTAGTGCGCCTGGTACAGCGGCAGGAACAGCCCCAGCGCCTCCTTCAGCGGCTCGACCTCGATCACCGTGGTCAGGGCCTGGGCCAGGGCGCTGAGGTTCCAGTGGGCGATCGGCACCTGGTTGGCGTAGCTGTAGCGGCCCCGGTCATCGGAATGGTTGCAGATGAAGTTGGCGTCGAAGTCGTCGAGGAAGGCGTAGGGGCCGAAGTCAAAGGTGATGCCGAGGATCGACATGTTGTCGGTATTCATCACCCCGTGGCAGAAACCATAGGCCTGCCAGCGGGCAATCAGCTCGGCGTTGCGCTCGACAATGGTGCGGAACATGGCCAGGTAGGGTTGCTCGGCGTCTCGGCACTCGGGGTAGTGCTGCTCCAGCACATGGTCGATCAGCACCCGCTGTTGTTCCGGTTGCTTCGTGTAGTAGAAGTATTCGAAGTGGCCGAAGCGCACGTGGCTCTGGGCCAGGCGCAAGAGCATGGCGGCGTTCTCGCGGGTCTCGCGCCATACCGGGGTGCTCGAGCCGATCACGCACAATGCGCGGCTGCTGGGAATGCCCAGGGCGTGCAGGGCCTCGGAAGCGAGGAACTCGCGGATCGACGAGCGCAGCACGGCGCGGCCGTCGCCCATGCGCGAATAGGGCGTCTGGCCGGCGCCCTTGAGGTGCAGGTCCCAGTGCTCGCCGGCCTCGTTGAGGACCTCGCCCAACAGCAGGCCGCGACCGTCACCCAGGCGCGGGTTGTAGGAGCCGAACTGGTGGCCGGAGTAGACCATCGCCCGCGGGTCGGCCTCTTCCCAGAGCTTGTGGCCGCTGAACAGCTCGGCGAACACCGGCAGTGCGGCCTGGGCCGGGTCGAGGTCGAGCAGGGCCATGGCCGATTCGCTGGCGACGACCAGGCGTGGATCGGCGATCGGGTCGGGCAGGACCTGGGTGGAAAACGCGTCGCCGAGTTGGGCGAAGCGGTTGTCGAAGGTGAGTTGGTCGAGGGACTTCACGGGGCCTGCTCCTGGATTCGATGCCATTGGGGCCGCTGTGCGGCCCTTCGCGGGTAAACCCGCTCCCACAGGGGGCGCGCTTGCTCTGTGGGAGCGGGTTTACCCGCGAACGAGGGCGAAGCCCTCGCCGGCATTCTGGGCGGTTACCCCTTTGACGTCCACTCAGACGGGAGGCGTGCTGTCCGGCTTGCGCTCCATCGGGATCAACTGCTGCTTGCCACCCTTGGTATCCATGAGGAACACCTCCACCTGACGCACCGAGATCTTGATGTTGTGCGCCTTGAACTCGCGGTTGATATAGCGGTTCAGTTCGTCCAGCGTCGGGTTGCGGTCGCCCAGGTCGCGCACGTGCATGCGCAGCTCGTGGTCCAGCGAACTTTCGCCGAAGTTGAGGAAGTACACCAGCGGCTCCGGATCCTTGAGCACCCGTGGGTTCTCGTGGGCGCCCTTGAGCAGCAGGTCGCGCACCAGGTCCAGGTCCGAGCCGTAGTCGATGCCCAGCTTCAGCGTCACCCGGGTGACCGTGTCGGTCAGCGACCAGTTGATCAGCTGGCCGGTGATGAAGGTCTTGTTGGGGACGATGATGTCCTTGCGGTCGAAGTCGGTGATGGTGGTGGCGCGGATGCGGATCTTGCTCACCGTGCCGGAGAGGTTGCCGATGGTGATGGTGTCGCCGATACGCACCGGGCGCTCGAACAGGATCATGATGCCGGAGATGAAGTTGGCGAAGATCTCCTGCATGCCGAAGCCCAGGCCCAGCGACAGCGCTGCTACCAGCCATTGCAGCTTGTCCCAGCTGACCCCGAGGGTGGCCAGGGTGCTGACGATGCCGACGCCGGCGATCACATAGGACAGCAGCGTGGTGATGGCGTAAGCGCTGCCCTGGGCCAGGTTCAGGCGCGACAGCACCAGCACTTCGAGCAGGCCCGGCAGGTTGCTGGCCAGGGCCACGGCGATACCGGCGATGACCATGGCGCCGAGCAGGTCGCCGAGGCTGATCGGCACCATGCTGGCCGCCGCGCCGGTGCCGCTGCTGTACTCGTAGAGGGTGATGTTGTTGAGGTAGGCAAATACCGTGATCAGGTCCGCCCATACCCAGTACAGCCCGCCGATGAAGCCGCCGAGCAGGGCCAGGCGGATCAGGCGCAGGGACTGCTGGTTGACCTGCTCGATGTCCAGGGTCGGCTCCTCGACCACCACCTCGCCGTCAAGCCCTTCCTTGGCCGCCTGGCGCTTGCTCAGGGCGCGCTGGTAGGCCAGGCGCCGCGCCGCCACCGACAGGCCGCGCACGAACGCGGCCTCGATCACCAGCCAGAACAGCAGCAGGTAGAGGGTGTAGATCAACCGGTCGGTGAGCTTGAGGGCGGTGTAGTAGTAGCCGAAGCACACCGCCACGAACAGCGCGATGGGCAAGGCGGTGAAGGCCACTCCGACGGCCTTGCGGAACAACGAAGTGTTCTGGTGCGCCGGGCTGCTCAGCAGCAGGCGGCTGAGCAGCCAGGCCATCAGGGCGTAGCAGGTCAGCACCACGCCGATGCCCAGCACGTCCTCGGCCAGTGCCGACGGCTGGTGTTCAGCCACCGCCACCACGCCGACCAGGGCCAGCACCACGGTGCCGAGCCGGCGCACCCAGCCGCGCAGGAACTCGACCTGGGGCTTGTGCCAGCGGAAGTGGATCTCGGCCACGCCGCCCGGGGCGAGGATGCGGTAGGCGGTGTAGAACACCAGCCAGGCCTGGGCGATCTGCCACAAGGCGGCGCCGAGGTTGGCGTTCTGCCCACGGGCGTCGAGCTGCAGGGCGTAGCTGCCCAGGGTCAGGGCCAGGGCCACCGGCAGGGCGAGCAGGATATTGATCAGGATCGCCTGGGGCGTGTGCCACTGGCTGTCGCGCTTGAAGTGGCCGATGTCCTGGTGGACCTTGCCCAGGCGCCGGTATAGCGCCTTGCGCCGCCACAACAGGGCGCCGATCACCAGGATCAGCGGCAGGAACAGCAGCGGCTGTTGCACCAGGCCGTCAGCCAGTTCCTTGATGCCCGCGCCCCAGGGCAGGCTGGCCACCTGGGTGGTCAGGCGCTCGGGTACTTCGCGCAACCATTGCCAGTCCAGCGGCTTGTTGCTGGGGATCCAGAACATCTGCTCTTCCAGCGTTGTGCGCAGGTTCTGGGCGGTGCTCAGCAGTTGCTTCTGGTTCAGCTGCAGGGTGATGCATTCGTTGAGCAGCGCCGACAGCTCGCGGTTCAACCGTTCGAGCAGGTCGCTGCGGGTGATCGCCACTTCCAGCAGGGCCTTGCGCAGTTGCGGGGTGACATCTTCCTCGGGCTGGCTGGCCAGCAGCTTGTCCACATAGTTGGACGGGCTGCTCATCTGTTCGCGTTCCTGGTTGATCTCGAACTGGTAGAGGCGGATATCGGCGATCTGGTCGGCCAGGTTGCGGTCAAGCTTCAGGTGCGGCAGGGCCTGCTTCTGCTTGTAGAGGATCTTCGACAGCAGCAGGCTGCCCTTGAGCACATTGATTTGCTCGTCCAGGGCCTGGTCGGCCTGGGTGAGGCTGTCGAGCTGCTGCTTGGTGCGCAGGTTCTGCTGGGTCACCTCGTTGAGGCGGTCGGTGCTGCGCAGCAGGTAGTCGGACAACTGCAGGTTGGCGGTGCTCTCGGTGGCCAGCAGGTTGCTGCCGCCGGCCTTCTGCGCCTCGATCGACTGGCGGGTGACGGCCTGTTGCGACTGGGCCAGGCGCTTTTCGTTGATCAGCGTCTGCAGGTCCTGGATTTCCTGCTCCAGGCGGGTGGCGCGCTCGATCAGCAGGTCGTGGCGGGCGTTGCCCAGGTCCTGCAGCACGCTATTGCCGGCCAGTTCCTGGCGGCGCAGCAGGGTCAGCGCGTTGAGCGAGGCCAGTTCGGCGTTGAGCTGGTTGCGCTGGTCGGCGTTGATCGCCTTGCCGTTGTCCTTGCCGCTCTTGAGGCTGTTGTTGATCTGCTGGGCGCGCATCTGGTTGCTGCTGATCTCGGCCTGGGCGCGCTCAGGGCGGGTCTGCGAGTTGATGATCAGGCTGTTGGCTTCGGACAGCGCCTTCTGCAGGTCGCCCTGCTGGGTGCTGCGTTCGCTGAGCATCTGCTCGAGCTGCGGCACCGTCAGGCTGGCGTAGCGCTGCGCCACTGGCACGGCGTTGCTGGCCTTGAGCTTGATCAGCTCGCGCTGGCTGTCGCGGATCTCCTGGGGAGCATTGGCCAACTGCTGCTTGAGGGCTTCGAGTTTCCTCTCGCTGTCGTCGCGGGCGTTGAGCAGCGCCAGGGTCTGTTCCAGCACCTGTTGCACGGCTTTCTGCTCGGTTTCCGGCAGCTTGCGCTCGGCGATCTTGCTCAGGCTGCTCTGGATACCCGGGGTGGTCGGGATTTCCACCGCGCCGGCGGCGAACGAGAGGGTCAGGCACAGCCCCAGCAGGGCTGCGCGGCAATGGTCACGCAGGGACATAGGCAGAATTCTTGTGTTACGCGGCAAATCGGAGTTTAGAGGAACAGCCCGGGGCCGGGGCGGGTGCCTTCGGGGAATCTGACGCCCACTTTCTGGATCTTGTTCCCGTCCATGACCGCGACGGTCCAGATCGTGCCGTGCCATTCGATCTGGTCGCCTACTACTGGCGCGCCTCCGACCTTCTGTCGGATGAACTGCGCCAGCGGCATATTCGCGTCCAGACCGTCGAGTTTCAGGCCATAAAGTGCGGCCACCGCACCCAGCTCGGCATCGCCTTCGAGGACGAAGTCGCCGAAGAAGCGCAGGTCCAGGCCACGTTGCGGCGCCTGGCTGAACAGCTTGCCCAGCGCCGGCAGGTTATGTTCGTGGCCGATCACGCAGAGCATGTCGCCGACTTCCAGCACGGTACTGCCCGACGGGTGCAGCAGTTGCTCACCGCGGAACAGCGCGGCGATCCGCGTGCCCTCGGGCATCTTCAGCTCGCGCAGGGCGGCGCCGATGCACCATTTTTCGGCGCCCAGGCGATAGACGAACAGCTCCCACTCGCTGGTGACGTGTACCTCGAGCGCGGAGCGGGAAATCGGTGCCGGGTCCGGCGGTACCGTGACCTTCAGCAGCTTGGCCATCCACGGCAGGCTGGTGCCCTGCACCAGCAGCGACACCAGCACGATGAAGAACGCCAGGTTGAAGAACAGTTGCGCCTGGGGCAGCCCCGCCATCAATGGGAACACCGCCAGGATGATCGGCACCGCGCCACGCAGGCCCACCCAGCTGATGAAGCCTTTCTCACGGCCATGGAAGGCCTTGAACGGCAGCAGCGCGGCGACCACCGACAGCGGGCGGGCCACCAGGATCATCCACAGCGCCAGGCCCAGGGCGGGCAGGGCGATGGGCAGCAGGTCGTGGGGCGTGACCAGCAGGCCGAGCACCAGGAACATGCCGATCTGCGCCAGCCAGGCCATGCCGTCGAGCATGTGCAGGATGCCGTGGCGGCTGCGGATCGGCCGGTTGCCCAGCACCAGGCCGCACAGGTATACGGCGAGGAAGCCGCTGCCGTGCAGGGCGTTGGTCAGGGAGAACACCACCAGGCCGCCGGCCACCACCAGGATCGGGTACAGGCCGCCGGCCAGGTTGATGCGGTTGACCAGTTGCAGCATCAGCCAGCCGCCACCCAGGCCCATCAGCCCGCCGATGCCGAACTCGCGCAGCAGGTGGGTCAGCAGGCTCCAGTGCAGGCCGGTCTGGCCGCTGGCGATCATGTCGATCAGGGTGACGGTGAGGAATACCGCCATCGGGTCGTTGCTGCCCGACTCGATCTCCAGGGTGGCGGTGACCCGTTCGTTCAGGCCCTTGCCGCCGAGCAGCGAGAACACCGCCGCGGCATCGGTGGAGCCGACGATGGCGCCGATCAGCAGGCCCTGGATCAGGCTCAGGTCGAACAGCCAGGCGGCGACCATGCCGGTCAGGCCGGTGGTGATCAAGACGCCGACCGTGGCCAGCGACAGGGCCGGCCACAGCGCCACGCGGAAACTCGCTACCCGGGTACGCAGGCCGCCGTCGAGCAGGATCACGGCGAGCGCCAGGTTGCCCACCAGGTAGGCGGTCGGGTAGTTGTTGAAGATGATGCCGCCACCATCGACCCCGGCGATCATGCCGACCGCGAGGATGATGACGAGAATGGGGATGCCCAGACGCGACGACAGCGAGCTGACCAGGATACTGGCCCCGACCAGCAGTGCGCCGATCAGGAACAGGCTGTTGATGGTGCTCGCATCCAAAGGCAATTACTCCGGTACATCGCGGGGAAAGGGACCTGAGGCATGAACTAGCAGGTCGCGTGCCAACCGATTCTAACCTGATGAATTGGCAGGCTGTAAAGCGTTTGAGCAGGACAAAAGCACCGTTTCGAGAGGGCGTAGGGACAGGGTGGTGCATCAGTAGCACCTGACCGGCTGGTGAATGGTGATTCTGTCGCCGACCAGAAGCAGCGAGTATCGAAGGACGCTTTATGAGCTATACCCCCGTACACCCTGAAATCGTCGCGCGTGGCGAACCCTACCTGCCGGAGCCGGCAGTCCACACCGAGACGGACATCTTCCTGCTCGAAGGCGCAGACCCCTATCTGGGCCCTTATGTCATCGATGTGCAAGACACCATCGAGCCAGACCCGTTGCCATCGATCGAGCGCGTATTTGCCCGCCAGAAAGTCACGTTGCAGACGCCGGAAGCGTTCGCGGTGCGCAAGATCCGCGAGTTCCTGGTCCGTCATGGCATCGACGACGATCCCGAGGACTTGATCCTGGCGACCCTGGTAGTGCGTTTCGTCAAGATCAGTCCCGGCCCCTGGAAGGCGCAGGTCGCCCATGCCATGACGCTGGTGCAGGCCACCATCGGCAACTGGCAGCAGAGCGGCGTCGGTAGCTGGTTCGATCACCTGGCGCATCCGATGGAGTGGCGCCGCTCGGGCTATGCGGTGAATGAGTTGGGCCCCCTGGGCGTTTCCGAACTGGGCGACAGTGAGGCTTACGAGGCGATCTACCGACGCACCACGCCGCAGACCTATGACGCCTCGAATCAGGTCGATCTCGACCCTCAGGTGTTTCGGGATTTCGTTTGGGAAACCCGCCTGCAGGCACACTACCTGGAGCATCTGGATCGCTTCTGGACGGACCATGAGAACCGCTATGCCATGCAGTACAAGGGGGGGCTGGTGCGTGCTGCGTTGCTGCAGCGCGATGAAGGCAGCCTGAGCGCCCGGCATGCCGAGCTTGTGCTCAAGAGCATGACCTTGCACCCGCAGACCAGCTGGGAGAACACCTCGTATCGCTATTTCACCGACAACTTGATCTCGTCCAGGCATGCGATGTGCGAACTGCGCATCTACGGTTACATCGCCTCGGATATCCTGGTGATCCAGTGCATTGGCGAGAAAGACGTGGTGCTGTATATCCCGGGCAACTCTTCGCCGCTGCACGGCTTTGCCAATCTGGATGAAATGCGCGACTGGATTGCCCACCAGTGCCGCGACCCGCGCCGACGCGCCTCGCTGGCCAGCCACTTCCAGGCCGGCGACCGGCTGGATGGCATGTTCTTCTGCGGCGTGGAAACTGCCCTGCGTGGCATCGCCCGGTATCCGTCCAGCCTGGACCGGGACACCGGCCGTTGGTCGCCGAGCAGCCTGATCACGCTGGGCGGTCGCTTGCCCTACCCAGCCAATCACATGACCCGGCTGATCAAACAGCGCTACTACGCCGATGCGAAGTTCGAGATCGGCACCCGTGGCGACTACTACGCCAGGAACGTGGCCACCGGACTGGAGGTGATGGCCAATGTGGTGGGTACCCTCACGCTGGTGTTTCCGGCGCTGGTGCCAGTGGCGATCGCCCTGGGCGTTGGCTTGCTGGCGGTGGGCGTGGGCGAGGTTGTCGCGGCCAAGTGCCGGGAGGACACGATGGACGGTGTCCAGCGTGTGGTGTTCGGGTTGCTCAATGCGTTGCCGCTGGTCGGTGAGGTGAAGTCACAACTGCAGGCCACGAAAGCGCTGCTCGAAGGTGAGCCGCTCATGGCGCTGGAGTCCGCGCAGCAGGCGCGCGCTCAAGAGCGGGTGGCGCGGCTCGAGATGGCTGACGATGGCATTCCTGGCGCGCAATGGCCACTGATGGCCGAGATCAGGGCGCATCGCCCAGTGCTGGACGCGCTGTCGCCGGAGCTCAGGACGCGCATGGCCGCTCTGAAGGTGGCAGGCAGCGAAGACATGGCCGTGGAGGGGGGCGGCAGGGGGACGTTCCGGGTGGATGGCAAGCTGTATGTGAACCTGCGTCATGACGTCTACCGAGTGCAATGGCTCGAGCATGAAGGGCAGTTTCGTATTCGTTCGGACGGCGAACCGGTGCAGTGGGGACCGTTTTTACGCGCCACGGAGGATGGTTACTGGGACCTGGACCTGCGCCTGGGACTGCGCGGTGGCGGGAGTGCTCTTGGCAGGGTGCGAGGACCAGGCGTTGTCGCCGGCCTGACCCCTCCACCGACGGAGATCGAAGGGATTGCACAGCAGCCCATGCTGGAGAAAATCAGTGTGAGCATCCCCATGGACCGCATCGAAGTTAACTTGCTGGGAAGGTATAGCGCCCGCTTGCGCTCTGGTTCGAGGGTCACCGTCTGCTTCGATGCGGATGCCGGATGCTGGCGGACGGTCAGTGATGGGCGGTACGTGTGGACCGGCAAGGGGGCGCCGGAGTCAGGGCCGGAGCCAGAGTCCGACGCATACGGCGTGCATGTCGAAAAGCCATATGGGGACGAGATGGAGTCAGGCTCGGCCAGCGATTATGAGCGGGAGCGACATACTCTGCCCAAGCCGGCCCTGGTGGTGGATTTCACGTTTCCTCAGCTGCCTCTCGTGCCCGAGCAGGCGGCCGAGATTCCCCGGGAGGTCGGCATGATCTGGATGGGCGACCAGGCACCCGCCAGCCATCTGATCGGGCGCATGAAGGCCAATGCCGCCGCCAATCCCGACTACGTCTTCACCTTGTACGTGGATGTCGACGACCTGCAGGTCGTCGACGCGGTGCGCGAGGCTGGTGTCAATGTGCAAGACCTGAGGGAGCAGGCCTGGTTCAATCGCTGGACCGCGGCGCCGGAAGGCCGTACCTATCGATACTTCAGGCGTGGCACCAATCACAACTATGCGGCAGCCTCGGATGCCTTGCGTTTTCGTCTCGTCGAAGAGCACGGCATGATCTATCTGGATTGCGATGACGAATTGGTACGGCCACTGTCGTCGGTATCCTTCAGGGCCTTGCCTCACGATGTGCTGTTTGGGCGACCGATCGAATGGTCCGGCATGGACGGGACACATTACTTCGGGCCGAACAACAGCAATTTCGCCAGCCAGAAAGGCAATCCGCTGTTAAGCAGGATCGTCGACGATATCAACGCGCGGTTCGATGCACTGCCGGCGTCATTCCTGTCCGGACCGCGGCCGAAGTTCAGCTTTGGTCGCATGGACTCCGACGACGAGGCCTACATCGATAAGATCTTCAGTGTCACGGGGCCTATCGGCATGAGCAGTACCATGCGCCGGCTGCGCCCAGACTACATGTCGTTCCCCTGGGGTTATCCGCAGGTCCAGGTGAAGGCGCAGGCGTATGACGAATTGCGCAAGGACGTGCTGGATTACTACTTCCCATTGCGCAATGTCGTGAAGCTGGGCGCCGAGCACTCTTGGCAGCACACTTGAAGCGTCGGTGCGCGCGTATGAAAAAGGCACCGCCCGCAGAGTCGCGGGCAGTGCCTTTGTCGTGTACCTCGAACGGGGCGGCTTGCGCCCCGTGCGTGTATCAGCCCTGCTTCACTTCACGCATGGCTTTGCCCTTCACCGGGGCATCGCCCGCCACGTAATACTTGGCGGTGCTGCGCGGCAGCGGCTTGCGGCCACGGATCTTGTCCGAGATCTTCTCGGCGATCATGATCGTGGTGGCGTTGAGGTTGCCGGTGATGATCAGCGGCATGATCGAGGCGTCGACCACACGCAGGCCCTGCATGCCATGCACGCGGCCTTCGCCATCGACCACTGCCATGTCGTCGGTGCCCATCTTGCACGAGCAGGACGGGTGGAAGGCGGTTTCGGCGTGCTCGCGGATGAACTTGTCCAGCTCTTCATCAGTTTGCACGTGGGCGCCCGGGCTGATTTCGCGGCCGCGGAAGGCGTCCAGCGCCGGCTGGGCCATGATTTCGCGGGTCAGGCGGATGCCGTCGCGGAATTCCTGCCAGTCCTGCTCGGTGGACATGTAGTTGAACAGGATGCTCGGGTGCTGGCGCGGGTTCTTCGACTTGGCCTGGATGCGACCACGGGCCGGCGAGCGCATGGAGCCCATGTGCGCCTGGAAACCGTGCTCTTTCACGCCGTTGGAGCCGTTGTAGTTAATCGCGACCGGCAGGAAGTGGTACTGGATGTTCGGCCACTTGAACTCAGGACGGGTACGGATGAAACCGCCGGCCTCGAACTGGTTGCTGGCGCCGATGCCGGTGCCGTTGAACAGCCACTCGGCACCGATTTTCGGCTGGTTCCACCACAGCAGCGACGGGTACAGCGATACCGGCTGGGTGCAGGCGTACTGCAGGTACAGTTCCAGGTGGTCCTGCAGGTTCTCGCCGACGCCCGGCAGGTCGTGGACCACCGGAATGTCGAGGCTTTCTAGCAGGGCACGCGGGCCGACGCCGGAGCGCTGCAGCAGTTGCGGCGAGGCGATGGCACCGGAGGAAACGATCACTTCCTTGCGGGCGCGGGCTTCGACGCGCTCTTCGCTGTCACCGACCAGGTAGGTCACACCAACGGCGCGCTTGTTGTCGAACAGCACACGGTCGCTCAGGGCGTGGGTGACGATGGTCAGGTTCGGGCGCTTCTTGGCCTGGTCCAGGTAACCGCGGGCAGTGCTGGAGCGACGGCCGTTCTTGGTGACCGAACGGTCCATCGGGCCGAAGCCTTCCTGCTGGTAGCCGTTGAGGTCTTCGGTGCGCGGGTAGCCGGCCTGCACGCCGGCCTCGACCATGGCGTGGAACAGCGGGTTGTTGCCGGCTTTCGGCGTGGCCACGCTGACCGGGCCTTCGCCGCCGTGGTAGTCGTTCGGGCCGATGTCGCGGGTTTCGGCTTTACGGAAGTACGGCAGGCAGTCCAGGTAGGTCCAGTCTTCCAGGCCTGGCAGTTCCGCCCAGCCGTCGAAGTCCATGGCGTTGCCGCGGATGTAGCACATGCCGTTGATCAGCGACGAGCCACCCAGGCCCTTGCCGCGGCCACATTCCATGCGGCGACCGTCCATGTGCGGCTCCGGATCGGTCTCGTAGGCCCAGTTGTAGCGGCGACCCTGCAGCGGGAAGGCCAGGGCGGCCGGCATCTGGGTGCGGAAGTCGAAGCGGTAGTCGGGGCCGCCGGCTTCCAGCAGCAGCACGGTGACGCTGGCGTCTTCGGTCAGGCGGGTGGCCAGGGTGTTACCGGCGGAGCCGGCACCGACGATGATGTAATCGAATTCTTGGGACATGAAAAGTACCCTCGTTGGCGGTGGTCAGGGAGCGGAAACGCCCGTGCGCGAAGGCACGGGCGTGGCTAAACGGGGTTTAGAAAACCGAGTTGTAGCCGCCCAGCTCGACCTGGACCGACTTGATGCGAGTGTATTGAGCCAGCGAGCTGACACCGTTCTCACGGCCGACGCCCGACTGCTTGTAACCGCCAACCGGCATTTCCGCCGGCGACTCGCCCCAGGCGTTGATCCAGCAGATGCCGGCCTCGAGCTTGTGGATGATGCGGTGGGCGCGGCTGATGTCGTTGGTGCAGACGCCGGCGGCCAGGCCGTATTCGGTGTCGTTGGCGCGACGGATGACTTCTTCCTCGGTCTCGTAGCTGAGGATGCTCATCACCGGGCCGAAGATCTCTTCCTTGACGATGGTCATGTCGTCGGTGCAGTCGGTGAACACGGTCGGGGCCACGAACGCGCCCTTGGCGAAGTCGCCGTCCAGCAGACGCTCACCGCCGCACAGTACGCGGGCGCCTTCTTCTTTACCCTTGGCGATGTACGACAGCACGCTTTCCATGTGCTGGAAGCTGACCAGCGGCCCGAAGTTGGTGTTCTCGTCTTCCGGGTTGCCGGCACGGATGCGGGCGACGCGCTCGGCGATCTTGGCTTCGAAGGCGGCCTTCATCGCGGCTGGGATGAACACGCGGGTGCCGTTGGTGCAGACCTGACCCGAGCTGTAGAAGTTGGCCATCATGGCGATGTCGGCGGCCTTGTCCAGGTCGGCGTCGTCGCAGATGATCAGCGGCGACTTGCCGCCCAGTTCCATGGTCACTTCCTTCAGCGAGGAGCTGGAGGCGCTGGCCATGACTTTCTTGCCGGTGGTGGTGCCGCCGGTGAAGGAGACTTTCTCGATGCGCGGGTGCTCGGTCAGCCAGGTGCCGACTTCGCGGCCGCTGCCGGTCAGGACGTTGAACACGCCGTTCGGCAGGCCGGCTTCGGTGAAGATCTCGGCCAGTTTCAGGGTGGTCAGCGAGGTGACTTCCGACGGCTTGAAGATCATCGCGTTGCCGGCGGCCAGGGCCGGGGCGGATTTCCACAGGGCGATCTGGATCGGGTAGTTCCAGGCGCCGATACCGACGGTCACGCCCAGTGGCTCGCGGCGGGTGTAGACGAAGGACGATTCGCGCAGCGGGATCTGCTCGCCTTCGATGGCCGGTACCAGGCCTGCGTAGTACTCCAGCACGTCGGCGCCGGTGACGATGTCGACGTAGCGGGTTTCGGAGTACGACTTGCCGGTGTCCAGGGTTTCCAGCATGGCCAGCTCGTCGTTGCGCTCGCGCAGGATGTCGACGGCGCGGCGCAGGATGCGCGAACGCTGCATGGCGGTCATTGCGGCCCAGACTTTCTGGCCACGCTCGGCGCTTTCGACGGCCTTCTCGACGTCGGCTTGGGTCGCGCGCTGCACGTGAGCGAGGACTTCGCCGGTGGCCGGGTTGATGGCTTCGAAGGTGGCGTCGCTGCCAGCGTCGACGTAAGCGCCATCAATGTAGAGTTTTTGCGTTCCGAAACGGGCCATAGTGTCCTCGCAAGTGCAGTGTGTGGTTGGCTGCCGCGTCACGCTCCTGCCGGTTGGCTGGTCGCTGCGCGCGGCTGTTCAGAGGCCTGGTCGGTTGTGCCCAGGGACTGCTGTTTCGCCAGTTGTAGATCCATGTATTCGTAAGCGATGCGTATTGCCTGGTCGGTGTCGAATGCATCTCCCGACAGGGCGCCACGCAGCCACAGGCCGTCGATCAGGGCTGCCAGCCCGCGGGCGGCCTTGCGCGCATGGTAGAGCGGCAGGACGCGGCGGAACTGGCAGCACAGGTTGGAATACAGGCGGTGATCGTTGATCCGCTGCAACCTGTGCAAAGACGGCTGGTGCATGCTGGAGGCCCAGAAGGCCAGCCAGGTTTTCATTGCCGGGCCATTCACCTGGCTCGCATCGAAGTTGCCTTCGATGATCACCTTCAGATGGGCACGCGGGCTGTCGTCCGTGAGTGCCTGACGACGCGCGATCACACCCTCGTTGAGCATGTTCATGATGTAGCGCATCGTCGCTGCGATCAGGCCGTTCTTGTCCTGAAAGTAGTGACTGATGATGCCGTTCGACACACCGGCCAAACGGGCAATCAGCGCAATGCTGGCATCGCCCAGTCCGACCTGATCGACTGCCTGCAATGTGGCTTCGATCAACTGCTGGCGGCGGATGGGTTGCATACCGACCTTGGGCATCTTGCTATCTCCTCAGGCCTGCGGGCAGACGACAAGCGGCTGCCTCGGCGAAGGCCAGTCTATTTTGTTTTGATTGAACGTTCAATCAATAAAGAATAAGCTCTGCGACAATTTGTGCCATTGACAGTTTTCAGGACGGTCAAGAGGGCACGAATCGACACCCCAGGAAATCGTGTAACCCCCGGAATACAAGGCGTTGACGGGCATGAGCGATGCAAAGGACAGATTCTGCCGAGCGGTCATGGACTGCGCGGTCGGCCCTTGGAGCGGGCCAGGTGGTCTGTGGCGAATGCGCGCACCTTCTGCTGAGTGCGTGGCAAGGCGACAGACGGCCGGTCTGTTTTTTTTGCAGCGTTTCGATTCGGGATCACGGTTTCCAGGTGCCTTTTATAACACCTTGCGCAGTAGGGCTATTGCACCAATTGCGCGGGAAATAACTGTATAGCCTCCACTGCCGCACTGCCCGGAGCATTCGTGCAATGAGTTCTGCCTCCCTGACAACCCCCCCCGCCGAGCGGGTACGGGTCAACCGCGTGGTGTTCTACACCTCGGCGCTGATGATCCTTGTTCTGACTGCCCTGCTGATCGCTGTCCCCGATGCCGCTGGCCAAGTGCTGGGCGTCGCCCAGAAATGGCTGACCCGTACCTTCGGCTGGTACTACATGCTGGTAATCTGCGGTTACCTGCTGTTCGTCGTCTACCTGGCCTTCTCCGACTACGGCAAGCTCAAGCTTGGCGGCAAGGACGACACCCCCGACTTCAGCTACGGCGCCTGGGCCGGCATGCTGTTCTCCTCGGGCATCGGTATCTCGCTGCTGTACTTCGGCGCCTCCGAGCCGCTGGACCACTACTTCAACCCACCAGAGGGCACCCCTGCCAGCCTCGAGGCCGCGCGCCAGGGCCTGCAGCTGACCTTCCTGCACTGGGGCCTGCACGGCTGGGCGATCTACGCCCTGGTCGGCCTTGCCGTGGGTTACTTCGCCTACCGTCACAACCAGCCGCTGGCGCTGCGCTCGGCACTGTACCCGCTGGTCGGTGAGCGTTGGGTCAAGGGCGGTGCCGGCCATGCCGTGGACATCTTCGGCATGTTCGTCACCCTGCTGGGTCTGGTGACCAACCTCGGTATCGGTTCGATGCAGGTGGCCTCGGGCCTGGAATACCTGTTCGGCATGGACCACAGCAAGACCAACCTGCTGGTGGTGATCCTGGTCATGGCCGGCGTTGCCACCGTGGCCGCGGTGTCGGGCGTGGAGAACGGCATCCGTCGCCTGTCCAACCTGAACATCCTGCTGTTCAGCGGCCTGCTGATCTTCGTGCTGCTGGCCGGCAACACCCTGCACCTGCTCAACGGCTTCGTGCAGAACATCGGTGACTACCTCAACGGTGTCGTGCTCAAGACCTTCGACCTCTATGTCTATGAGGGCGACAACGACAAATCCGAGCGCTGGCTGGGCCTGTGGACCGTGTTCTACTGGGCCTGGTGGATTTCCTGGGGCCCGTTCGTCGGCATGTTCATCGCCCGCATCTCCAAGGGCCGTACCGTGCGCCAACTGGTCAGCGGCGTGCTGCTGATCCCGCTGGGCTTCACCCTGGCCTGGCTGTCGATCTTCGGCAACACCGCGCTGGACCTGGTGATCAACCAGGGCGCCGTGGAGCTGGGCAAGACGGCGCTCGAACAGCCGTCGATGTCGATCTACCAGCTGCTGGAGTTCTTCCCGGCGGCCAAGATCGTCATCGGTGTGGCGGTGTTCGTCGGCTTCGTGCTGTTCCTGACCCCGGCCGACTCCGGCGCGGTGATGATGGCCAACCTGTCGTGCAAAGGCGGCAAGGTCGACGAGGACGCCCCGCACTGGATGGTAGTGTTCTGGTCGGTGGTCATCACCCTGGTCACCATTGGCCTGTTGTTTGCTGGTAACTTCGAAGCCATGCAGACCATGGTGGTACTGGCCGGCCTGCCGTTCTCGGTGGTCCTGGTGCTGTTCATGTTCGGCCTGATGAAGGCTATGAAGCAGGACGTCGCGGTCGAAAGCGAGCGCGCCGAACTGGCTGCCCGTGGCCGTCGCGGCTTCAGCGAGCGCCTGAGCCAGCTGGACCTGCAACCGACCCAGGCCGTGGTCCAGCGCTTCATGGACAAGCAGGTCAGCCCGGCGCTCAAGGAAGCCGCCGAGCAGCTGCGCACCCTGGGCTTCGAAGTCGAGACCCGTGTTGGCCAGTCGCGCAACATGATGGGCCTGCGGGTGATGATGGAGGAGGGCAACCCGTTCGTCTACGAAGCCAGCCTGGACGGCTACATGGCCGCGCCGAGCGAGGCGCCGGTCGAAGGCGAGCCGGAAGTGCGCCAGCGCTTCTACCGTGCCGAGGTGTACCTGCACGACGGCAGCCAGGAATACGACCTGATGGGCTTCACTCGCGAGCAGATCGTGCGTGACGTGCTGGATCAGTTCGAAAGCCACCGCCAGTTGCTGGGGCGTGTGTACAGCTGATCGAGGCTGGTAGTAACGAAGGGCCTGGCGCGTGAGCGTCGGGCCCTTTTCGTTATGGGTTGCAAAATATGTAGTGCCGATACGGGTTACGGGTGGAGGCATGGTGGCAGCTCATCAACGAGCAGGTAAGACCATGAACTCAGCATCGCTACCGATTTTCGATTTCAAGACCGCCGTCGCCCGGGAATTCGCAGGCCGCCCCACGCTTCGCCAGATTGCAAGCAGGCAGTTGCTCAGCGTTCTGCTCGAACAGCTGCCTTGGCTGGCCCATGTCCAGCCTGCTTTGGAGTCTGCTGATCCGCTGATGCTGGATAGCCCTGATCCAGACACCGGCTACTGGACCACTGCGCCCTTCGTAGATGTGGTCCTGCAGGCAATGCTCGATGGCAAACCGTTGACGCTGGAGCCGCTGGGTGAGCGGCACTGCAACCTGGGACTGTTAGCGACCCATCGTTTCGCGGGGTCCAGCAGCGAGTTCGATACGCGACGCCTGACAGGCGGGAGCGCAGCCCTCAACGCACTTCTGGGGCGGCTCCCGGAGCACTTCTATCAGGCTCAGGTCGATTATTGGGAGGCCCCAGGCAGCTGCGGGCAGAGCCGTGATCGTTGGCTGCAGCTGCTGTTGAAGATGGCATTGCTGCGCAATCTGCCTCTGCAGGCGTTGGATCGCCAGCAGCAGGCGTGCGTCCGCGGCCTGATCAAGGGGGGGGCGGAGCAACCGCCAGTTTTTGTCGTGCAAGCCAACCTTGGTCTGGGTGAGCGGCAGTTCAGGATGATGCAGGCCGGGCTGCTGGTGGTAGGGGAGTGGGACGAGCGAGAGGTCGTGCTGTGGTGCGCGCCTTCAAGCCAGGTCCGGGCCTTCGCTTCGCTGGAGGACTTTGCCCTGGCACTGCGTGACGAGCTTGCCCTGCGTTTCGATTTCGATGTCATGACCTGGGACCGCCATCAGCTGGAAGGCAATGTATTTGCACAGCAAAGCGCGTTGCTGCTGTCACTCATGCTGGACGACATGGCCCGCCTGCACAGCGGCGGGCTTGGCTTGGCTCGGCTGGAGGAATGTTTCGCCGCGCTGAGCGACCCGGCCCGATGGTTCATCGATGGCTACTATCTCGAGGAGTACACCCGCCTGGCGACGCCGCCGGGTGTGGACTTCGCGCCGGGTCAGGACAACTTCGAATTTCAGGAGGCATTGCTGGACGTAGCCCTGGCACAGGCCGAGTCCGAGGGCGTGGCGGCACTGGACGGCATCCTGGACCTGCATGGATATGCCCGGCAGCGTTTGCGGGAGCGGATGCTCGCGGATCACCCTTTGGAAGCCAATTATTATCCCGATGATCTGATCATCGAGCTGGCGATCGCACGTGGTGTTCCGGGAGGGGCGGGGGTCGGCAGCGGCGGCGGCGAGCCACTCGAGCCCGCGGGAGAAAAGACCTTGACCGAGTTCGCCTTGGGCAATCTGGTGTCGCTTGGGGGGGCCGGCATCTTGGGGATACGGCATCGCGACGACCAGTTGATCATGCCGTGGATGACGGCGGACTACATCAAGTCGTTGGTCCAGAGCGTCGATATCGGCGGACGTTACCCGGACTATGTGGCGCAGGCGCTCGACGATACCGCCACGCGTCCGGCACGCAACCGTCGTTTTGCCCGGGAGTGGCGCCAGTCGTTGGTGTTCGCTGCCTTGTCGGCCAAACTCGATCGCAGGATCACTCAGGCCGGCCTGCAGTGTGTGGTGGACTTCTGTCGTGGTCACATCGACAACCGGTCGCCGACAATCACCTTGCTTCCACTGATTTTCAAGCGGCAACCTGCCTCGGCAAAACAGGACTTGGTAGGGGGCATGTATGTGCTGTCGGGTACCGAGCCAGGCGTGGTGCTGTTGTATCGGCCCCTCTATGGCGGCGATCCGTTGCGAGAGTACGCGAGCATCGAAATGATGATGGCGTCGATCCGAACGGATCAAGGGCTGCAGCAGAGCATGCTGGCATGGATGGATCCGGCCGTGCGGCACGTTTATGACAACGGCGGGTTCGCCGAGCCTCATGTCAGCAGCGTGGGCATCGATCCCTATGACATCCCGCAGAGACCGCGGGGGGCCGAGCTCATGGTGCAGTCATGGCAAACCGAGGTTGATGAAAAGTTGTACATCGCCAACCGTGAGCTTCTGGTTCGACTGGGCGACTGGCAAAGCGTTTCTGATGTCGAAAGTCGCTGGGCACTGCTCAGACAGGGTGCCTGGTTGCTGTTTGATGTTGTCGCGTTGCTGCTCAAAGGGCCGGTTGCGACCGTCGCCTGGCTCTTGCAGGCCATTGGAAGTGTCGACGCCGACGTTGTAGCCCTCGATCAGGGAACGAGCGAGGAGCGGTGCGCGGCAACGGTTGATCTCATCCTCAACATGGGGATGGCGTTGTTGCACGCCCGGCTGCCCAAGCGCGTTGCCGTGACGCGGCAATCGCTGGCGGTTTATGCAACGTTCGACGGGCCACCCGCGCAGGATGGCGGCTATGCCGCTGCCAGGGTTGTGCCGAGCCAGGGCAAGGTAGGAATGCCAGGGCCGCTTAAGCCGGTCGCGGATGCGATGCACGTCAATGTCGACTTCAGCTGGCGGGGAGCTCAAGGTTTCAACTGGCTTTCCATGCAGCAGCGCGCAAACCTCATGGCCATGCGTTCGCAGGTTGCGCTTGAAGGTTTGCAAGCCTCGGCTGGGGGGCTGTACGAGGTCGCAGGCAACCAGTATGCCTCGATGCTGGGTGAGAGTTTTGCGGTCAGCGTGCTGCCCGAGGGCGTGCGCATAAAGGGGCGGGAAGGGCAGGCAGGGCCTTGGCTGGTGCTGGAGCACGGAGTGTGGCGTATCGATGCGCGGTTGCGGCTGGTCGGTGGAATGCCGGGTGATGCGATGTTCCAACGCTTTACCAAGTTGCAACGCTCCGCCGGACGACTTTCTGCTGCTGCCAATCAGGATTCCGTGGCGTTCACCAAGGCCGCGGCAGGCGTCCTGCAGTTGCAGGGGAAGGTTGAAGCCCTGGAGCAACTGGTGAGCCGAGAGAATGCCAGGCGTGACGCAGCCAGAGAAAGCGAGGATGCCAGCATGGACTGGGCGGCCTCCGAGCGCGTGCTGAAGGGCTATCAGGAGCGGCTCGCCGAGCTTGGGCCGCAGGTGAAGCAGCAGCGTCTGCAGTCGATCGATCATATCGAAGCGTCGGTACGCCATGACAAGCAACAGCTCGATATTCTGAAAACAATGCTTGAACCCAAGTATGGGGGCTACAGGAAAGGCGGGTTCGAGGCGGACATCCAGGCGCAACAGGCTGAACTTAGGACCGCCATTATTCGAAGTACCGATTTCATCATGAGCGAACTCTGGCGGATAGCGGAGTACCCACGCATCAACGACTTGGCTCATAGCGTCGAAGGGCTTTCCCTGGCCGAGGCGCGCCCGGCCTACAGGCAGTTGCGTGGCGAGCTCGCGGTCGTCGTCGAGTATCAGGAGCGTATGCTGGTCGCCCAGGGGACGCTGGACTCGCTGCTGAGCGATGCGCCGAGGAGTCTGGATATCGGTCTCGGCGGGACGAGCCGAACGGTTGCCGAGCTGGTCGCAGGCCGCACCTTTTCGGTCGTCGATCTGCGCTATCACCATGCCCTGAATCTCGCGGACCTGGCGCTTCGCCTAGACGCCGCGCAGGGGCAGCGGCAGCTGGCGCGATTCAAGGCAGGCCTGTCGAACGTGCGGCTCACAAGTGCGGCAGGTGCTCATGGCGAGTTACTGATGTCCAACCTCGCCATGACCGACAGGATCACCATCCTGCAGGAGGCATGGGATGAGTATGCGACAGCCATCGTCAACAGCCTCCATATAGAGCGTACCGGCGGCAACCTGGTCGAAGTGGCCATGCTCAAGCGATACCGGGGACAAATGGAGCTGCTGAAGGAAGACGCCGGCAGGCGGTTGCTGGAGGCCATCGCCGAACAGGAAGGCGGAGCGGTGAAAACCGCAGAGGCGGTCTATCCGGTTTCCGTCGAGGTCCAGCGGGCTGTGCGCAATCGGGACGGGCAATTGGTCATCGCGACCGAAGTGCAGGACGCCGATGGCAATACCGTGCTGGAGGTTCGCGCACCGGTCACCAAGCGGGTGGTACAGGTTTTCGAGCTCAGGAATGGGCGTTGGCTCGAGCGTGAAAGAGAGGAGGAGGGCTCGAACCTGTTGGATGACTCGCCCACGGAGGCGGGGGCGCAGGTGCAAGTCTTGTTACAGGAGCATGCCGAGATCCTGGAAATGGCCCGTTCCTATGTCAGCGGTGAAGCGCTGGACCGTTTGCTGACTCAGCAGGGCGAGAAACTGCGTCGGGCCGCCGCGGCCCTTCAGGGCGGCAGTGAGGCGTTGGCCGCCGAGCTGCAGGGTGCATTGGATGCACTGTCGACGCAACGGAATGAACTGCTGACGGCGCTGTACAGCAACACGAAGTACCCCACTGCCGCGGCCTTGCGCTTTTTGTATGAACGCAACCTGCTCAGGGTGGACTATGTCCGACGTGACACCTCGCGAAGCACCAGTCCGTTCGACGAGTTCAAGATCACCCTGCTGAATCCGGCGGCGGTGAGAAGAGAACGGCCAATCTGGGCGGCGCATTTCCACCTGGGGTCACAGACCGCTCACCTGGAAGACTTCACGTTCGCTCATCTCAAGCTCTGGTCCCAACGCTTCCAGGGCCATGCATATGAAGTCGCCAGCGGCGAGCGAGTGCATCGCGGGCCCCTGGTGCGCGCAGACATCGCAGGCATCATTTCATTGACCTGATGTTCAGCGGTTGGTGTAGCGGCCCTCGCGGCCGTGGGCAGGCATGGCCAGATTGCCCCGTTCACCGATCATCTGGCGAAGGCTGATCAATTCGATACCCTGGTTCTTCAACCGGGGTATCTGTCGCTCAAGCACGGCCAGCGTTTGAGGGTAAGGGTGGCCGATCAGCACCGCCGAGCCGTGCTGGCGCGCCAGGGTAATACCTTGCTGCAACTGTGCGGTGATCGCCTCTGGTGTGCGTACATCATCGAGGAACACATCCCGCGATACATGCGCAAGGCCGACTGCCTGGGCTTCGGCGGCGGCGACAGTGGCTGCGCTGGTGCGGCTGTCGACAAAGAACAGATGCCGGCGTTGCAGTTCCTCCATCAACCAGCGCATTGGCTCGCGCTGGGCAGTCATGCGGCTGCCCATGTGGTTATTGATGCCGGCGGCATAGGGCACCTTGGCCAAGGATGCCTCCAGGCGTCGAGCCAGCTCTTCGATCGCTGTACCGGGGTGCCAGGCGTAGGGGCCGGTGGCCGGATCCATGGGCATGTGCAGGATCACCGTCTTGCCGGCCTTGTGGGCCTGGCGGGCGAAGTCGGTGGCGTGCGGGGTGTCGGGCATGATCGCCATGGTGACCGGCCCAGGCAGGGCGAGGGTACGGCTGTCACGCTCGCTGCTCTGCCCCAGGTCGTCGATGATGATGCTCATGTAGGCCTTGCCCGGCGCCGCCTGGGCGGTACCGAGCATGAGGCAGAACAGCGTAGACAGCAGCAAACGCATGGGAAGCGGTCAGTCGCCCTTGGTGATGTTCAGGCCCTTGAGCAGGCTGAGGGCCTGGCTCAGCTGGAAGTCGTTGTCCTGCGGGCGATCCTTGCGCTTGCTGCTGCCGCTGGGGCGGTCGGCGCCGCCGTTGCCGTTGCCCAGGTGGCCCTGAAGGTCGGCTTCCTTGAAGTTGTCGTTGTCGGCCTCGGCGGTGAGCTTGGCCGGGCGTACTTCGATGTCCGGGACGATGCCCTGGGCCTGGATTGAGCGACCGTTGGGGGTGAAGTACAGCGCGGTGGTGAGTTTGAGCGCACGGTCGTTGGCCAGCGGCAGCACGGTCTGCACCGAGCCCTTGCCGAAGCTGTCGGTGCCCATCAGCACGGCGCGCTTCTGGTCCTGCAGGGCGCCGGCGACGATTTCCGAGGCCGAGGCGCTGCCGCCGTTGATCAGCACTACCAGCGGCACGCCTTCGCTGGCGTCGGCCGGGTCGGCGGAGTAGCGCAGCTCGGAGTTGGCGATGCGGCCCTTGGTGTAGACGATCAGGCCCTTGGTAAGGAAGTGATCGGCCACTTCCACCGCCGACTGCAGCACGCCGCCGGGGTTGTTGCGCAGGTCCAGGACCACGCCGCGCAGCTTCTTGCCGTTGTCCTTGCGCAGCTTGGCCAGGGCCTTGCCCACCTCGTCGCCGGTCTTGACCTGGAACTGGGTGATGCGGATGTAGCCGTAGTCGTTCTCCAGCAACTGGCTCTTGACGCTCTTGACCTGGATCACCGCGCGGGCCAGCGTCACGTCGAACGGCGTGCCGCCGTCGCGCACCAGGGTCAGGGTGATCTTCTCGCCGATCTTGCCGCGCATCTTGTCCACGGCCTCGGTCATGGTCTGGCCGCGGGTCGGCGCGCCGTTGATCTTGACGATCAGGTCGCCGGCCTCGATGCCGGCGCGGGAAGCCGGGGTGTCGTCGATGGGCGAAACCACCTTGACGAAGCCGTCTTCCATGCCCACTTCGATGCCCAGGCCGCCGAATTCGCCGCTGGTGCTTTCCTGCAGCTCCTGGAAATCCTCGGGGCCGAGGTAGGCCGAGTGTGGGTCGAGGTTGCTTAGCATGCCCTTGATGGCGTTCTCCAGCAGGGTCTTGTCGTCCACAGGCTCCACATAGGCGGCCTTGATGCGGTCCATGACCTCGGCGAAGGTGCGCAGCTCTTCAAGCGGCAGCGGCGCCTTGGCGGTCACCTCGGTGGCCGGCACCGCAGCCGGCTTGGCCGCTGGCTTGGCCGGCTCGGCAGCAACGGCCAGGGGCGCGCCGATGACCAGGGCGATGGTCAGGGCCAGCTGGGTGAGGCGAGGCGAGTGCAGCATGTCGAACGAACTCCTGATCCTGTTGGTGCTCCCTTCGGGAGCATCGGCGCCGCCGTTTCGTGGGCAGCGCCGTAAAAGTAGCATTATCTAGTGTCCTGTCTCGGAAATAAGCTGTTCACTTTTGGCGGCGTCTTGGGCGCCCGGCCGGCGTTGCCGCTCCTCGCCATAGCCCTGCTATGACTCGTCGCGGCGCCTTGCCCGAACACCCAAGCCACTCGCCAAAAGAGAACGTATTTCCGAGACAGGACACTAGCCTCGGCACCATTGCGCGGGGTCGGTGGGCCGGCCCTGCTGGCGAATCGCGAAGTACAGGCCGGCGTTGTCCTGGCCACCGCTGTCGCCGACGGTTGAGATGGCATCGCCGGCCTTGACGATGTCGCCGGCGCTCTTGAGCAGGCTCTGGTTGTGACCGTACAGGCTCAGGTAGCCATTACCATGGTCGAGAATCACCAGAAGTCCAGCGCCGCGCAACCAGTCGGCGAACACCACGCGCCCGCCATGCACGGCGCGCACCTGGGTGCCGGCGCTGGCGCCGATCATCACCCCATCCCACTTGGCCCTGGCGTCGCCGCCACGGGTATCGCCGAAGCGTGCCAGCAATCGACCATTGACCGGCCAGGGAAGTTTGCCCCGGGCCGCAGAAAAAGCGCCGCCGTAGCTGGCGCCATCACTGGAAACCACCGGGCCGAGGGTGGTGCGGGCCTTTTTCGGCGCTTCCTCGGGCTCCTGGGCACGGGCGGCTGCGGCCAGGGCCTGCTCCTTGCGGCGTTTCTCTTCTTCCTGCCTGGCCAGCAGGGCGCGCTGGCGTGCTTCCTCGGCTTCGCGGGCCTGGCGGGCCAGGGTTTCCTCGATGGTCTTGAGCACCTTGCCCAGGTCGGCCTGGTCCTGCTCGCGGCTCTGCAGCTTCTGGTCGCGCTCTTTCATGTCGCTGTTGAGCTTGGCCAGCACCTGCTGGCGCTTGTCGCGCTCGGCCACCAGCGCCTGGCGGCGACCGTCGAGGTCGGCGCGTTGGGTCAGCAGCTGTTCCTGCTGGCGGGCGATGTCCTGCTCGACGTTGGCCAACTGGCGCAGGGTCTCGTTGAAGGCGCGCAACTGGTCCGTGCGCGCCTTGCTGAGGTAGTCGTAATAGGTGAGGGTACGGGCGAACTTCTCGGGGTTCTGCTGGTTCAGCAGCAGCTTGAGGTATTCCTCGCGGCCATTGTTCTGGTAGGCCGAACGGGCCTGGATGGCAATCAGGCGTTGCTGTTCAACGCGGGCGCTCTGGAGTTTTTTTTTCTCGTGATCAAGGCGCTCCAGCTCGCCCTCGGTCTTTTTTAGTTCTTGCTGCAGTGCCTCCACCTGTTTCTCGAGGGTGCCGATGTCGGTCTCGGTGGACTTGAGGTCTTTCTGCACGCCGGCTTTCTCCTCCTGGAGCTTGCCCAGCATCTTCTTCAGCTCGGCGATGTCCTGGCGGGTGGCGTCCAGCTGCTGCTGGGTCTGCGCGCGCTCGTCGGCGAAGGCCGGGGTGAGCAGGCATGACAGGGCTAGTAAGAAGAGGGCGCGGAGCATGGGGTTTGGCGTACCGGGGATGGAGACTGGCCTAGTATGCCCTTGCGGGCCTGCAAAAAAAACGCCCCGCGGCGTGTGCGGCGGGGCGTTGGTCTGGAATTCAGGTATTTCGGGGCCGCAAGGCGGCCCCAGTACACCAATCATGCATCGATCAGGATCGAGGTTCCGGTCATTTCCGCCGGCTTTTCCAGCCCCAGCAGCTTGAGCATGGTCGGCGCCACATCGGCCAGCACGCCGCCTTCGCGGACCTTGACCTGGCGCTTGCCGACATAGATGAACGGCACCGGCTCGCTGGTGTGGGCAGTGTGTGCCTGGCCGGTGCATTCGTCTTCCATCTGCTCGACGTTGCCGTGGTCGGCGGTGATCAGCGCTTCGCCGCCGACCTTGTCCAGAGCCTCGACGATACGGCCGACGCAGGCGTCCAGGGCCTCGACGGCCTTGACCGCCGCTTCGAACACGCCGGTATGGCCGACCATGTCGCCGTTGGCATAGTTGACCACGATCACATCAAAGCGCTGTTGCTCGATGGCTTCGACGATGCGGTCGGTCACCTCGGGAGCGTTCATTTCCGGCTGCAGGTCGTAGGTGGCGACTTTCGGCGACGGGATCAGGATGCGCTCTTCGCCTTCGAACGGCTCTTCACGGCCACCGGAGAAGAAGAACGTGACATGCGCGTACTTCTCGGTTTCGGCGATGCGCAACTGGGTCTTGCCGTTTTTCGCCAGGTATTCGCCCAGGACGTTGTCCAGGCTGGACGGGGCAAAGGCGGCAGGTGCCGGAATTTTCGCCGAATACTGGGTCAGGCCGATGTACGCCGCCAGCTTGGGCAGGCGTGCGCGTGGGAATTCGTTGAAGTCCGCTTCGACGAACGCACGCGACAGCTCGCGGGCGCGGTCGGCGCGGAAGTTCATGAAGATGACCGCGTCGCCATCCTCGACCTTGACGGCCTCACCAATGCGCGTGGCCTTGACGAACTCGTCGTTCTCCTCGCGGGCGTAGGCGGCTTGCAGACCGGCAAGGGCGTTGTCGGCGGTGTATTCGGCGGCGCTGTCGACGATCAGGTTGTAGGCGGCGCTGACGCGGTCCCAGCGGTTGTCGCGGTCCATGGCGTAGTAGCGGCCGATCAGGCTGGCAATGCGGCCCTTGCCCAGGCGGGCGAAGGTGGCGTCGAGCAGCTCGATGGACGACTGGGCGCTGCGCGGCGGGGTGTCGCGGCCGTCGAGGAAGGCGTGCAGGTAGATCTTCTCGGCGCCACGCTGCGCGGCCAGTTCGGCCATGGCGATCAGGTGGTCCTGGTGGCTGTGCACGCCGCCGTCGGAGAGCAGGCCGAGGATGTGCACGGCCTTGCCGGCGCCGACGGCCTTGTCCACCGCGCCGCCGAGCACGGGGTTTTCGAAGAATTCGCCGTCACGGATGGCTTTGGTCACCCGGGTGAAGTCCTGGTACACCACGCGGCCGGCGCCGAGGTTCATGTGACCGACTTCGGAGTTGCCCATCTGCCCGTCGGGCAGCCCCACGTCCATGCCGGAGCCGGAGATCAGGCCATGCGGCTGGGTGGCGCGCAGGCGGTCGTAGACCGGCGTGTTGGCAGCGAAGATGGCGTTGTATTCGGGGCTTTCGCTGTGACCGAAGCCATCCAGGATGATCAGGACCAGGGGTTTAGGCGTACTCGTCATCAATCAAACTCACGGTTGTTCAAAGATGATAAAGACACGCATTTTAGGGCAAATCCGCCAGCGGCGGCGAATATTCCTCCCATAGTCCGACCGGCGCGGTCAGGCATGCAGCATGAAGTCGTGTTGGCGGCCAGCCCGGTGGGCTTTGGCGGTCATGGGGCGCTGTGTATACTGGCCGCCATTTTCAATCGCCTGGAACACCCCTGATGGTTGCTCACCTGATTCAATTCGCGACAGATCACTACATCCTGGTGGCCATTTTCGTCGTCCTGCTGGTCCTGCTGCTGATCAACGAAGTCCGCCGTGGCGGCCAGAGCCTGAGCAACGGCCAGCTGACCGCGCTGGTCAACGCCGACAAGGCCGTGGTGATCGATATCCGTACCGCCAAGGAATACTCGGCCGGGCATATCGTCGGTGCGCTGAACATTCCCCAGGACAAAGTGGCCGGCCGCATGAGCGAGCTGGAAAAACACAAAGAGAAGACCCTGATCGTCGTCGACGCGATGGGCCAGCAGTCCGGCACCCTGTGCCGCGAGCTGCTCAAGGCTGGTTACACCGCCGCCAAGCTCAGCGGTGGCGTTTCCAGCTGGAAAGCCGATAACCTGCCCCTGGTGAAGTGATATGAAGCCCGTCATCGTCTATTCCAGCGACTACTGCCCCTACTGCATGCGCGCCAAGTACCTGCTCGAGAGCAAGGGCGTGGCGTTCGAGGAGATCAAGGTCGACGGCAAACCCCAGGTTCGCGCCGAAATGAGCCAGAAGGCCGGCCGTACCTCGGTGCCGCAGATCTGGATCGGCAGCACGCACGTCGGTGGATGCGATGACCTCTATGCCCTGGAGCGCGCGGGCAAGCTCGACGCGCTGCTGGCGGCCTGATTCGCACTGCATTCAAGAACATTAGGAAAAGGATCTGCCATGACCGAGCAACAGACCAACGGCGCCACTGACGCCAACGCCCCGCAATTCTCCCTGCAGCGCATCTACGTGCGCGATCTGTCGTTCGAGGCCCCGAAAAGCCCGCAGATCTTCCGCCAGCAGTGGGAGCCGAGCGTCTCGCTGGACCTGAACACCCGTCAGAAGGCCCTGGAAGGCGACTTCCACGAGGTCGTGCTGACCCTGTCGGTGACCGTCAAGAACGGCGACGAAGTGGCCTTCATCGCTGAAGTGCAGCAGGCCGGCATCTTCCTGATCGCCAATCTGGACGCGGCCTCGATGAGCCACACTCTCGGCGCGTTCTGCCCGAACATCCTGTTCCCTTACGCCCGCGAGACCCTGGACAGCCTGGTGACCCGTGGCTCGTTCCCAGCGCTGATGCTGTCGCCGGTCAACTTCGACGCCCTGTACGCGCAAGAGATGCAGCGCATGCAGGAAGCCGGCGAAGTGCCGACCGTGCAGTAATCGCTGTAACAAGAAAGGGCGACTTCGGTCGCCCTTTTTTTGTTCGTCTTTTAGCAAGGCTTAGCTTCGTGGGAGCGGCGGTGCGCCGATGCGACTTGCCCCGCGATAGGCCCTTTCAGGCAAACCCCTGCTGTCGCCACGCCTCGTACACCGTCACCGCCACGGTATTGGACAGGTTCAGGCTCCGGCACCCCGGCCGCATCGGCAGGCGCAGGCGCTGCTCGGGCGCCAGGTTGTCCAGCACCTCGGCCGGCAGGCCGCGGCTTTCAGGCCCGAACAGGAAGGCGTCGCCAGGCTGGTACTCGACCTCATGGAACGGGTGCGAACCCTTGGTGGTAAAGGCGAACAGCCGTGGCTGGTTCAGGCTTTCCAGGCAGTCGGCCAGGCTTTGATGGCGCTTGAGCGTGGCATACTCGTGGTAGTCCAGCCCTGCCCGGCGCAGGCGCTTGTCGTCCAGTTCGAAGCCAATCGGCTCGATCAGGTGCAGGTCGCAGCCGCTGTTGGCGCACAGGCGGATGATGTTGCCGGTATTCGGCGGAATTTCTGGTTGAAAAAGGATGACGTGAAACATGCACGGCTCCAAGCATGAAGATGACGGGCATTCTACCCCCGAACCCGACCCGCGTTCGAAGGCCTTCCCGCGGGTGATCCTGTCGTTGGCGATTGTCGGGTTGATGGTCGGCATGATGATCGGCCGCCTGACCACCCCGCAGGAACGGGTGCTCGAGCAGGTGCAGGTGGTGCAGGATGGCCTGGACCTGTGGTTCAACGAAGAGCCCAAACTGCATGGCGAGAACGTCCAGGGCACCGTGGCCATCGTGTTCGAGGCCCAGGGCAAGACCCAGCGGGGTCAGCTGACGTTGCAGGACAAGCCGGTGGGCTGGCGCCTGCAGAAGAGCGAAGCGGGGCTGGTGCTGACCGTGGTGGCTGCCCGCCCCCTGCGCGGCGAGTGGAACGCAACGGAGGAGGCGGGGCGCTGGCGGGTGCAGGTGAGGCTGCACGAATAAAAGAGGGGATATCCCGGCCTGCCTGTACCAGGGTCCCCGAAACTGCGCGATTGCAAAGTAAAGAGGGGGTATCCCGGCCTGCCTGTACCGAGGCCCCCGAAACTGGAGATGCAGTCTCTATAGCAGGGGGCGTGCCAGGTTCTCATTGCCCGGAAATCCTGGCGTTGAAGGCGGTTTAGCCAGGATTTGATGGTTTTTTTGCCTTCACACGGTGCAGATGGCACAGGTTCGGTGCATCAAAGCATCGCGGGGCAAGTCGCATTGGCGCACCGCCGCTCCGATGCGACTTGCCCCGCGATGTTTTCAAGCGCTGTGATCAGTGCTCCTCGCCCTCGTCGTCGTCCCCGCCATCGACCTTCATCCCCAACTCTTTGATCTTGCGCGTCAGCGTGTTGCGTCCCCACCCCAGCAGCAGAGCTGCGTCACGACGACGCCCGGCAGTGTGCTTGAGTGCGGTCTCGATCATGATCCGCTCGAAACTGGGCACGGCGCTGTCGAGCAGGCTCGACTGGCCACGGGCCAGGGCCTGGTCGGCCCACTGGCGCAAGGCCTGCTCCCAGTTGGTCACCGGCGCGGTGTCCTGGGGCAGGTTGAGCAGTTCCGGCGGCAGGTCGCCGACCAGCACTTCGCGGCTGGAGGCCATCACGGTGATCCAGCGGCAGGTGTTCTCCAGCTGGCGCACATTGCCCGGCCACGGCAGGTTGCGGATGAACTCCTCGGTCTCGGGTTTGAGCAGCTTGGGTTCCACCGCCAGTTCCTGGGCGGCGCGGCCGAGGAAGTGGCGGGCCAGGGCCGGAATGTCCTCGCGGCGGTCCGCCAGGCGCGGGATATGGATGCGGATCACGTTGAGGCGGTGGAACAGGTCTTCACGGAACTTGCCGGCCTGCACCAGCGACTCCAGGTTCTGGTGGGTGGCGGCGATGATGCGCACATCCACTTTTACCGGCACATGGCCGCCGACCCGGTAGAACTCACCATCGGCCAGCACCCGCAACAGGCGGGTCTGGGTGTCGGCGGGCATGTCGCCGATCTCGTCGAGGAACAGCGTGCCGCCGTCGGCCTGCTCGAAGCGGCCGCGACGCAGGTTGGCGGCGCCGGTGAAGGCGCCTTTCTCATGGCCGAACAGCTCGGATTCCATCAGGTCCTTGGGGATCGCTGCCATGTTCAGGGCGATGAACGGCGATGCCGCACGCGGGCTGTGACGGTGCAGGGCGTGGGCCACCAGCTCTTTACCCGTGCCGGACTCACCGTTGATCAGCACGGTGATGTTGGAGTGGCTGAGGCGGCCGATGGCGCGGAACACCTCCTGCATCGCCGGCGCCTCGCCAATGATCTCGGGCGTGCGGGCCAGCGCCTGGGGCACTTCCAGGGCCTGCTGCTCCTGGGCGTGCTGGTTGGCACGCTTGACCAGCGACACCGCCTCGTCGACATCGAACGGCTTGGGCAGGTACTCGAAGGCGCCGCCCTGGTACGACGCCACGGCGCTGTCCAGGTCGGAGTGGGCGGTCATGATGATCACCGGCAGCCCCGGGTGCTGTTCGCGGATCTGGGCGAGCAGGTCCAGGCCGCTGGCGCCGGGCATGCGAATGTCCGAGATGATCACGTCCGGCTGCTGGCGGGCCAGGCGGCCCATGACGCCGTCGGCGCTGTCGAAGCTCTGGGTGGTCATGCCTTCCTGCTGCAGGGCCTTTTCCAGGACCCAGCGGATGGAACGATCATCATCGACGATCCAGACGGTTTCACTTCGGCTCATGGGGCGGTGGCTCCTTGTTCCAGGGGCAGGTAGATCGAGAAAGTGGTGTGGCCGGGGTGGCTTTCACACTCGATCAGACCCTGGTGCTGGCTGATGATGTTCTGGGTGATGGCCAGGCCCAGCCCTGTACCGTCCGGGCGGCCGCTGACCATGGGATAGAAGAGGGTGTCCTGCAGTTCCGCGGGGATGCCGGGGCCGTTGTCGACGATCTCGATCCTGGCGACCAGGCGGTGGCGCACATGGCCGATGGTGAACTGGCGCACGGCACGGCTGCGCAGGGTGATGCGGCCCAGGCGCAGCTCGTTCTGCCCGCCGATGGCCTGCATGGCGTTGCGCACGATGTTGAGCACGGCCTGGATCATCTGCTCACGGTCGATCAGCACGTCCGGCAGGCTCGGGTCGTAGTCGCGCACCAAGGTGATGCAGCCCTGGCTCTCGGCCTCGACCAGGCTGCACACCCGCTCGAGCACTTCGTGGATATTGGTCATGGCCAGCGACGGCAGCTTGTTCGAACCGAGCATGCGGTCGACCAGGTTACGCAGGCGGTCGGCTTCCTCGATGATCACGTTGGTGTAGTCGCGCAGGCTTTCTTCCGGCAGTTCGCGGGCCAGCAACTGGGCCGCGCCACGGATGCCGCCGAGGGGATTCTTGATCTCGTGGGCCAGGCCGCGCACCAGCATCTTGGTGGTCTCCTGCTTGCTCAGCTGGGCCTCTTCCTTGGTGATGCGCAGCAGGCGGTCACGCGGGTGCACCTCCAGCAACAGCAGGGTCTGGCCCAGGTGCAGGATGGGGGTGACGGCGTAGTCGACGGTAATGGTCTGGCCTGTCAGCGAGGTCAGCTGCGCTTCACGCTTGGTGAATGGGTGCGCCTGCTCGACCGCCTGGCGCAGCGAATTGAGCGCCTCGGTCGATTCGGTGAACAGCTCGCTGATGAACTGCCCGTGGCTGCGCTGGCCGCTGACGGCCAGCAGCATCTCCGCGGCCGGGTTCATGTACTCAAGGCGCAGTTCGGCGTTGAGCAGGAGCGTGGCCGTGGTCAGGTTGTCCAGAAGCAGACGGTGCTGTGCATCGCTGATGGTCATAAGGCGTCGTTGACCTCTTTTGGCACAGTGGCACCCAAGGGCTCGGACCTGGGGCGCGCACGGGAAGGTGCTGGATGCGGTGAAAATGCAAGAACCAAACCAAGGCTCCGAAAAGAAGCGGAAATTCCGGATAAAGACCTGGAATTGCGCGAATTCGAGCCAGAAAGCCCTGGTTTATCGATTCTTGTGACCCAAATTGGGATGCATGATGGGGCGTCTTGCGCGCTCATGCACCAATATGGAGCATAGGGCGGTCAGCGCATTTTGCACAGCTGGGCGCTGGCGCGAACCAGGGCGAGGTGGCGCGTGGTGTCCTGGGTGCGTTGTTGCAGGGCGTCGGCCAAGTGGTTGGCGCAATTGTCCGGCGAGCTCTGGTCAAAGCGGGCGAGGGCGCTCAACAGCTGTTCCTGCAGCAGGTCCAGTTCAGGGCGTACGTCGTTGGCCAGGTCGCGGCGTGGTATGGCTGGCGCCTGTCGGGCGCGATGCCAGGTGTCGAGCAGGTGGTACTGCAGGAGCTTGTTGGCTTCGATCTGGTCGGCAAAGAAGGCCTCGACACGGGCGGGGTCCAGATGGTGGGCGACGGCGGCCTGGCGTGCGCTGGCCAATACCTGGTGCTCGCGTGCGCTGGCCTGCACCGGTTGCTGGTGATCCCACTTGTGCAGGGCGACCGCTTCGGCGAGGTCCAGGCGGCGATCGATGGTGGTCAGCAACTGGTCGAGAGTGGGCACGGTACTGGTTGAGGTTGTGCAGCCCGAGAGGGCGACACAACAGGTCAGGGCGAAGGTGGTGGCACGCATGGCGATCTCCTTGGGAATGAAGCCACGAGTGTCGCCTTTGGCGTTGCGGCGGCTAATAGGTGTTGTCCGATGATGGGGGTATGAAAAAGAAACGGCCTCCCGAGGGAGGCCGTCCTGATGTCATCGACGCGGGGCGCCGATCAGATCAGCAGCTGTAGTACAGCTCGTATTCCAGCGGGTGCACGAAGGTGCGGACCTTGATCTCTTCTTCGCTCTTCAGCTCGATGAAGGCATCGATGAAGTCGTCGGAGAACACGCCGCCCTTGGTCAGGAACGCACGGCCCTTGTCCAGCTCTTCCAGGGCTTCCTTCAGGCTGCCGCACACCTGCGGGATGTCCTTGGCCTCTTCAGGCGGCAGGTCGTACAGGTTCTTGTCGGCGGCATCGCCTGGGTGGATCTTGTTCTGGATGCCGTCCAGGCCTGCCATCAGCAGGGCCGCGAAGGCCAGGTACGGGTTGGCCGATGGGTCCGGGAAGCGTGCTTCGATACGGCGGGCTTTCGGGCTGCCGACGTAAGGAATACGGATCGAGGCGGAGCGGTTGCGCGCCGAGTAGGCCAGCATCACCGGGGCTTCGAAACCTGGGACCAGACGCTTGTAGGAGTTGGTCGAAGGGTTGGTGAAGCCGTTCAGGGCCTTGCCGTGCTTGATGATGCCGCCGATGAAGTACAGGGCGGTATCGGACAGGCCGGCATAGCCTTCGCCGGAGAAGGTGTTCTTGCCGTCTTTCCAGATCGACATGTGCACGTGCATGCCCGAACCGTTGTCGCCGTACAGAGGCTTGGGCATGAAGGTGGCGGTACGGCCATAAGCGTCGGCAACGTTGTGCACGACGTACTTCAGGGCCTGTACTTCGTCAGCTTTCTTGACCAGGGTGTTGAACTTGACGCCGATCTCGTTCTGGCCGGCGGTTGCCACTTCGTGGTGGTGGACTTCGACGGTCTGGCCCATTTCTTCCAGGGCATTGCACATGGCAGTGCGGATTTCGTGGTCGTGGTCGAACGGCGGAACCGGGAAGTAGCCGCCTTTCACGCCTGGACGGTGGCCTTTGTTGCCGCCTTCCACATCAGCGCCGGTCATCCACGAGCCTTGCTCGGAGAAGATCTTGAACATCGAGCCGGAGATGTCCGACTGGAACTTCACTTCGTCGAAGATGAAGAACTCCGGCTCCGGGCCTGCGAATACGGTGTCACCGATGCCGGTGCTCTTCAGGTACTCTTCGGCGCGCTTGGCGATGCCGCGCGGGTCGCGATCGTAGCCCTGCATGCTCGACGGATCGACGATGTCGCAGGTGATGATCAGGGTCGGTTCTTCAGTGAACGGGTCCAGTACGGCGGTGTCGTCGACCGGCATCAGGATCATGTCGGAGGCTTCGATGCCTTTCCAGCCAGCGATGGAGGAACCGTCGAACATCTTGCCGACTTCGAAGAAGTCTTCGTCCAGGCCATCGCGCGCCGGCATGGTCACGTGATGCTGAATGCCCTTGGTGTCCGTGAAACGCAGATCAATCCACTTGACGTCATGATCTTTGATGAGTTGAACCGACTTCGACATGTTGTCCTCCGGATGGTCTAGGGCGCAGTTGGCCGCTGCCCTGGAAAAAGGGTGTCGCTGGGCGCGGATAGTCGGCCAAGCGTACCTGCCTCACAAGGGAGCAAATTGCATGCCAGTGCCCAAAAATGGCGAGCGTGGGATGAAAGGGGGCGTTGGCGGGCATTTCATGAAGATGTGGAGTGTAGTCTTGCACTCATAAGATGCGTATTTTGGTTTTTATGCATCATTATGGTGCGTCTGTGTCAGTGCAGGCCTTATCGCGGGGCAAGCCCGCTCCCACGCAGCAGGCCGACGAGGGGTGGTACGGCCAACTTAAATCGCACCTTCTGTACAAAAGTTGCTCAAACCTTGAGCGATTTCCGCTATAATTCGCGCCCCCTATTTTCGGCAGGCCCTGCGCGCGCTGTTAAACCAATGAAACTTATCGTCAAAGTCTTCCCAGAGATCACCATCAAGAGCCGGCCGGTGCGCAAGCGCTTCATCCGCCAGCTCGCCAAGAACATCCGCAACGTGCTCAAGGACCTGGATCCCGAGCTCGCGGTTGATGGTGTCTGGGACAACCTCGAGGTGGTCACCCGCGTCGAGGACGAGAAGATCCAGCGCGAAATGATCGAGCGCCTCACCTGCACCCCAGGGATCACCCATTTCCTGCAGGTCGAGGAGTACCCGCTGGGCGACTTCGACGACATCGTCGCCAAGTGCAAGCACCACTTCGGCCACCTGCTGGCCGGCAAGCACTTCGCCGTGCGCTGCAAGCGCGGCGGCCACCACGACTTCACCTCGATGGACGTCGACCGCTACGTCGGCAGCCAGTTGCGCCAGCAGTGCGGCGCCGCCGGAATCGAGCTGAAGAAGCCAGAGGTGTTGGTGCGCATCGAGATCCGCGACCAGCGCCTGTACGTGATCCACAACCAGCACAACGGCATCGGCGGTTATCCGCTGGGCGCCCTGGAACAGACCCTGGTGCTGATGTCCGGCGGCTTCGACTCCACCGTGGCGGCCTACCAGATGATGCGCCGCGGCCTGATGACCCACTTCTGCTTCTTCAACCTTGGTGGTCGTGCCCACGAACTGGGCGTGATGGAAGTGGCCCACTTCCTGTGGAAGAAGTACGGCAGCAGCCAGCGCGTGCTGTTCATCAGCGTGCCGTTCGAGGAAGTGGTCGGCGAAATCCTCAACAAGGTCGATAACAGCTACATGGGCGTCACGCTCAAGCGCATGATGCTGCGCGCGGCCGCCCGCATGGCCGACCGCCTGCAGATCGACGCCCTGGTCACTGGCGAGGCGATCTCCCAGGTCTCCAGCCAGACCCTGCCCAACCTGTCGATCATCGACTCGGCCACCGACAAGCTGGTACTGCGCCCGCTTCTGGCCAGCCACAAGCAGGACATCATCGACCAGGCCACCGAAATCGGCACCGCCGATTTCGCCAAGCACATGCCCGAGTACTGCGGCGTGATCTCGGTGAACCCGACCACCCATGCCAAGCGTCACCGCATGGAGCACGAAGAGAAGCAGTTCGAGATGGAAGTGCTGGAGCGTGCCCTGGAGCGCGCCAAGTTCATTTCCATCGACCATGTGATCGATGAACTGGGCAAGGACATCGAAGTCGAGGAAGTGGCCGAGGCGCTGCCCGGTCAGATCGTCATCGACATTCGTCACCCTGATGCCCAGGAAGACGAACCCCTGGCGCTGGAAGGTATCGAAGTCCAGGCCATGCCGTTCTATGCGATCAACAGCAAGTTCAAGCATCTGGACCCTTCGCGCCAGTACTTGCTGTATTGCGACAAGGGTGTGATGAGCCGTCTGCACGCACACCACCTGCTCAGTGAGGGACATGCCAATGTGCGTGTTTATCGTCCGACATAAGACGCCAGGGCTGTATGGCGGCAGCATCCGCCATCGCCCTCCCGACCGCCGGGCCCGCTGAGCCTTAAACAGTACATATTGGCCGCCTACACTGGCGGCAACCGAATCCTCTGATCGAGATACAGTTGTGATCGAAAATCTGCGTAACATCGCCATCATCGCCCACGTTGACCATGGTAAAACCACCCTGGTCGACAAACTCCTGCGCCAGTCCGGCACCCTGGAGCGTAACGAGCTCAACGACGAGCGCGTCATGGACTCCAACGACCAGGAAAAAGAGCGCGGCATTACCATTCTGGCGAAAAACACCGCCATCAACTGGAACGGCTACCACATCAACATCGTCGACACCCCCGGCCACGCCGACTTCGGTGGCGAGGTCGAGCGTGTAATGTCGATGGTCGACTCCGTGCTGCTGCTGGTCGACGCCCAGGACGGCCCGATGCCGCAGACCCGCTTCGTGACCAAGAAGGCCTTCGAAGCCGGCCTGAAGCCGATCGTCGTGATCAACAAGGTCGACCGTCCGGGCGCGCGTCCTGACTGGGTTCTGGACCAGATCTTCGACCTGTTCGACAACCTCGGCGCCACCGACGAACAGCTGGACTTCAAAGTCGTCTACGCCTCGGCCCTGAACGGCATCGCCGGCCTGGACCACACCGAAATGGGTGAGGACATGACCGCGCTGTACCAGTCGATCGTCGACAACGTACCCGCACCGTCTGTTGACCGTGACGGTCCGTTCCAGATGCAGATCTCGGCACTGGACTACAACAGCTTCCTCGGTGTTATCGGCGTTGGCCGCATCGCCCGTGGTCGCGTCAAGCCGAACACCCCGGTTGTCGCCATCGACACCGAAGGCAAGAAGCGCAACGGTCGTATCCTCAAGCTGATGGGCCACCACGGCCTGCACCGTGTCGACGTCGAAGAAGCCCAGGCTGGCGACATTGTCTGCATCAGCGGTTTCGACGAGCTGTTCATCTCCGACACCCTGTGCGCCCCGGATACCGTCGAAGCGATGAAGCCGCTGACCGTTGACGAGCCGACCGTTTCGATGACCTTCCAGGTCAACGACTCGCCGTTCTGCGGCAAGGAAGGCAAGTTCGTCACCAGCCGTAACATCAAGGACCGTCTGGACAAAGAGCTGCTGTACAACGTTGCCCTGCGTGTTCAGGAAACCGATTCCCCTGACAAGTTCAAGGTATCGGGCCGTGGCGAGCTGCACCTGTCGGTACTGATCGAAACCATGCGCCGTGAAGGCTTCGAGATGGCCGTAGGCCGTCCTGAAGTGATCATCCGCGAAGTCGACGGCGTCAAGCAGGAGCCGTTCGAGAACGTCACCATCGACATCCCTGAAGAATCCCAGGGCAAGGTCATGGAAGAGATGGGCCTGCGTAAAGGCGACCTGACCAACATGGTTCCGGATGGCAAGGGCCGTGTGCGCCTTGAGTACAACATCCCGGCCCGTGGTCTGATCGGTTTCCGTAACCAGTTCCTGACCCTGACCAACGGTGCAGGCATCCTGACCTCGATCTTCGATCGCTACGACACCATGAAGTCGGGCCAGATGTCCGGCCGCCTGAACGGTGTCCTGGTATCGGTCGAGACCGGCAAGGCACTGACCTACTCGCTGGAAACCCTGCAGGCTCGCGGCAAGCTGTTCGTTGAACACGGCCAGGAGATCTACAACGGTCAG
Organism: Pseudomonas mosselii; assembly: GCF_003205295.1. Classification (GTDB taxonomy): domain Bacteria; phylum Pseudomonadota; class Gammaproteobacteria; order Pseudomonadales; family Pseudomonadaceae; genus Aquipseudomonas; species Aquipseudomonas mosselii_B. The sequence continues at coordinate 29,591 of NZ_QJRP01000004.1, read as the reverse complement.
ATCATCGGCCTGAACAGCCGTGACAACGACCTGGGCGTGAACCCGACCAAAGGCAAGAAGCTCGACAACATGCGTGCTTCGGGCAAGGACGAAGTTATCGCCCTGGTTCCGCCAGTTCGCCACACCCTCGAACAGGCCCTGGAATTCATCCAGGACGACGAGCTGTGCGAAGTCACGCCTAAGTCGATCCGTCTGCGCAAGAAGATCCTCGACGAAGGCGAGCGTACCCGCGCTGCCAAGAAAGCCAAGAACTGAGTCATTAGTTCAGGCTGAATGAAAACGCCCCCGGTCGAAAGGCCGGGGGCGTTTTCTTTTTGCGAGCGCCATGCCTCGGCCCAAGGGCAAACAGGCCGGTCGCGTAGAACATGCTAACGCTTGCCGACGGTGAGTGGCACTTAGCATCGAGCGTTCCATCCAAGGAGCCTCGCCCATGACCTCTTCCTCATCTGCTTCCGATGAAGCAGCGTCTACCAAGCACAATAGCTTTGCTCGCCAGCGTGTGATCGAAAGCAAACTGCCCGCCTGGATATCGACGGCGGAGCCTGTAGACCATCAGGATCTGCGCAATGCGATCGAATCTCCACCGTCCTGGTTCTTGCAAGCGCGATTGTTGTACCCGCAGGTCGCTCGCACGCTTGGCGATGACTACTCTGCGCATCGGCAGTGCGAAGCCGATCTAGCCGCATTGCTTGCTCCGCTGCCAGACTTGGACGCGTTCGCCTCGAAAATCCTGGGTCCGGCCTTCAAGGAGCGCTTCGGACTCGACCTGGATATGTCGAAAACCTATCTGGTGAATGCCCGCAAGGCCGTGGAATTCAAGCTGAGCTTCGATCGAGATCCGGTCACCGATGCTCAGCGTGCGTTGAAATTGGCCACTCAATCACTGCTGCGTTGCGCCATGCAGAATTTCGAGGCATCGGAAGCGCAGCCTGGCGGTATGGACGCTGACTCGATGCAGGCTGTCATTCTCGACAGTGATGACTTCGTCCTCACCCGCGCGACAGGGAACAGGCTGCCCGTCGCGGCTGATCAGTTCGCGGCCTTGTCGCGGGAGCTGGACATCGGTGGCCAGTACCAGGCGTTGATCGACGCGACCTGGCAATCCGCGCCTGCGCAGCTGCTAAGCGACAGCGAGCGCTATGCATTCAGGGTTCATGCTCACCTTGCGTATATGCATGAAAAACTTAGTGAGTCCATGTACGAGGCGTTGCTGGAGCTATCGCTCAACAACAAAGCCAGCTATCAGGGCAGCCGCTTGCAGTGCAACTTCATTACGCTGTGGACGCGCCAGCTCACCGGGGCCTTGATCATCGGTGTTGCCCCTTACAGGGAGCGACTGGTGTGCTATTTGCCTGGCGCCTCCACGCCTTTGGTGGAGCACCCGTCGATCGATGCGCTGATCGCAGAGCTGCCACGGCAACTGCTGGATCTCAAGGTGGGTAGCTTGCGGCGCCTGCTGCCGGCTCGCTATGAAGAAGAACTCATGGGTAAGCTGCAGCACCGGTTGATTCCCATGAAGTGGGATCCGGAGGCGAAGTTTTACCGGGTGCGGCCTGACCCAGCAGCGGAAATGCCCTTGGGCATGCACTACTTTGAGTTGCCGTTCCTCGATGAGCTGGTGGCCAACAAAAAAGCCCGCCTTAAGGATGATGCAGCGTTTCATGCTGTTTCCACCGCATCTGAAGATGAGATGACTGCGCAAAAGCGCAAGGCTTACTTCATTCAGACGGCCTTACAAGTGCTCAATGTCGCGGCGTTTTTCGTGCCGGGGCTGGGGCCGGTGATGATGGGCGTGACTGCTTTCCAGATTGGTTTCGAAGTTTTTGACGGCTTGGAAAGTTGGGCCAACGATGACCGTGAGCAGGCACTGGGATACCTGGTGGATGTACTGGAGAACGTGGCGTTGTTCGCTGCCCTGGGCGCAGCGGGAGCGGGCGCCGGTACCCCCGCGGTAGAAAGAGTCCCGGTAGAGACGCCCTCGTTCATCGAAGAGCTCAAGCCTGTGGAGATGCCCGATGGCAAAACCCGCCTCTGGTACCCCGATCTAGCCCCCTTTGCCCACGATGTAATCTTGCCCGCCGACTTGAAACCAGACGAGCTCGGGCTTTATCACTATCAAGGCAAGACCTGGCTTGCGCTCGAGGACAAGGTCTATTCGGTCAGACCAGCAGGGGCTGGTGACGAGTATCGGCTCGAACACCCCACCGATGCTGACCGTTACCCACCGATCGCCCGCCATAACGGTGCCGGTACCTGGCAACATGAACTGGATCAACCTCTCGAATGGCAGGGGCACACGCTGGTTCGGCGTGTGAATCTGCATGCGGCAGGCATCGACGCTACCACCGCGCAGCATGTTCTGTGGGTTAGCGGTACCTCGGAAACCGTCCTGCGGGCTATGTACAGCGATAACCTGCGTCCCCCTGCGCTATTCGAGGACACTCTGGAGCGCTTTAGGCTCGATGAGCAAGTGGTCAGCGAACTGCCCTCGGCCAATGCCACAACGCGAACTACTGCATTCGAAACTCGCTATCAGGCACTTCACGCCAACCCACAAGGCCCTGTCAGGGCTATTCGCGCTGCCTATCCCAGTCTTCCCGGCAGCATCGCCGAGGAGCTTGCCCGCAACGCCAACGCGGACGAACTGCTGCAATTGCAAGCCGGCAAGGTCCCTTTGCGCCTTTCGCAAGAAATTCGCATCTATCGGCAACACTTGCGCCTGCAACGGGCATACGAAGGGCTTTACCTGGAGTCGGTGCGCAACCCCGATACCGATACGCTGATCCTGCACAGCATCGAGCGCCTGGCTGGCTGGTCTTCCGAGGTGCGCATCGAGTTGCGCGACAGGTGGTTCGGCGGCAGGTTGCTCGATAGCATCGGCGTCGAAAATGCCGGAATTCGCAAGGTACTGGTTCGCACGGGCGATGGTTTCGAGGCGTTTGACAGCGATGGGTTGCATCTGCACGGGCGCGACAGTCTGTGTGCGGCAGTATTGCATGCATTGCCCGATGCTCCCCGCGCAAACCTGGGGTTCCCTGGCTCCTGGGAGGGGGAGCAGCTCAAGGCCAAGCTTCAGGGGGGACCGCTGTTGCCGCGATCCGCGCTGCGGGAGCTGCTGAAGATGCAACCCAGCCATCCTGCCTGGCGTTCTCCCATGCGCTTGGCCGATGGTCGTATCGGTTATCCCCTGGGCGGCAGAGGTGTAACCAGCGAGTACATCGTCAGGGAGACGTTGCTCGACATGATTCGTCTGGTCGGGTTGCCGCGTCAGGTGGCGTGCGCAGAACAGTTGCTCGGTGAGTTGGAAGCCGCTGGCTTTAATCGTCAACAGATTCATGCCCGCCTTTGCGAGCTGCTCACAGAGCGCACGACCTTGAGCGCTCGGCTCGACGCCTGGGGCGATGCATCCAACGCGATTGTCGATCTCGATCGGCGTGCGGCCAGCCGAGGACGTATTCTTGAGGCGATTTGGCAACACTGGTCCGACACCCACTTACCTGAGCTTGGACATTCCAATGCGACACTACGCCTGGAACAGGTCTTTCTGATCGACTTTCCTTCCGGGCTGCCCGATTTCTTCCTGTCGCGTGTGCAAAACCTGCAGCTCATAGGCGCGCAAATCAGCGGGCTTGCGGCCGGCTTCGATCAGGCGGTAGCGGACTCGCGTACCCTTGGCGACTTCTACCAAGGGTTTACGCAACTGACCTCACTGGACCTCGGCCAAGGCCACGCGACCTTGAGTTCACGAGAGCTTACGGTCGTGACGCTTTCTCGTATCGACCAGTACTTGCCACGGCTTCGAGTGTTGAGCCTGCGCAATCAAGGTATTACCTTCACTTCAATCGAAGCGGGTCGGCTACGTGGCCTGAGCAATCTTGAGCATCTCGACCTGAGTGGCAACCGCCTCGATGTACCCACAGGGCAAGATCTGATGCATGGACTGTCGTTGCGCGTTCTGGGGCTCGACCGCATGGGCCTGAGTACGTGGCCAATGTGGCTTGACGGCCAGGTACTGTCATCCCTGCAGCGCCTATCAATGCGTGACAATTATCTGCAGTCCTTGCCTGACACTCTGGTCAGCGATGTTCGAACAGCCCCACCTCAAACCATGATTTCGCTACAGGGTAATCCGATCCAACCATGCCACCTCATGCGGGTCATGCTTGGCGATAACTCGGCCGGCGCACGGTTTGCCTTCGAAGTCGATGTGTCCCCCTCGACCCGGAGCCTTTTCGATGAAAACCGGGGGCTTCACAGCGAACTGCGTCGGATCCTCGACAGCTGGCAACAGGCGCCAAGCACTTCCGACAGCAGCACTGCCAGGGCAATGATCAGTGATACGCTGCTTACGCATCTGCACGACCTGCAAATGGGCGAGCGGCGTGCTCCTTTGTTTATCGAGGCGATTGATCTAGCTGACTTTCCTTCCAATCTGCCTGAGCGCTACTTGACTCAAATTCAAGACCTGCATCTGGTCCGCATCAGCGCCAGCGCCGAGCAACTGAATACATTTCTCGGCCGGTTTCAGGAGCTGCAAACGCTGACCCTGGAGGGCTTTGCCCTAATATCGCACGTGCTGCCCGAGGCACTGGTGGCACTTCCTGAATTGCAGCAATTGAACCTGTATGACCTGGGCCTGCAGGTGAACCAGCAAACGGTCGCAGCCTTGGCTCGCATGCCGAGGCTGCAATCGCTGGCGCTGGATGGCAATCTCATCGGCGTGATCACCGATGCTTCCCGGCTATCCGGGCGCCTGCGGTCGCTTTCATTGATCAATACTGGGCTTGAAGCATGGCCCGCCTGGGTGGAAGTCCTGTTTCCCCTCGAAACACTGGGTCTGGACAACAACCAGATCATCGACTTGCCCGAGCGTATCCTCTACAACCCTCGCAATCCGGAAGGGCAGACGGAGATCTCCCTGCTGGGCAATCCGCTGAGCGAGTACACCATGCAGCAAGCCCACGCCTCCGAACGTTACGAACGCTCTTACACCTTCAACATGGACCTGCCGGATTCGATTGCCAACGACGAGTCGCGGGACAGGCATGATTCAGATACAGAGTCCGAGGATGGCTCCGAAAGCGGCTCGCAGAGCGAAGGGCATATCCATAGTCCGCCGACTGCCTTCGTGCAAGGCATCCCTGACATCGAGCCGTGGCTGCTGGGTGGTGGTGAGGAGAACGCGGCACACCGCACCACCTGGCAGGCACTGCTGGCAGCCGATGATGCTCAGGACCTGCTGGGGCTCGTCGGACGCCTGACCGAGGCCGCGCCCTATCGAACCAGCAGCACCCGTGCAGCTTTTGCGACCAGGGTCTGGCAGGTCCTGGAGATTGCCGCTGCCAGCACGGAGCAGCGTCAACTGTTCAACGTGATCGCCCATCAAGCGGTAGGTACTTGCGCGGACGGTGCCTGGCTGCTGCTTAATCAGATGGAGATTCGTGTCTTCACCGAGCAGGCAGTGCGAGATGCCCCCGCACTTTCGCGCGGTGCAGCGCTCTACCGACTGACCGTGCGGTTGTACCGCCTGCAAGAGCTGGACGACATTGCGCGAGCAAAGGCAGGTTCGAGGGATGAGGCGGAAGTCCGTCTGGCCTACCGTCTGCACTGGGCGAAAGAGCTGGACCTACCTCTGCCGCCAAGCAGCATGCTGTTCCGCAGCTCTGCCAACCTGCGGCGGGGTGAGCTGGCTGAAGCCTTGGCCCAGGTGCAGCGTGGCGAGCATGGCACCCCTTTCATTGACTACGCCGTTAGGCGTGACTATTGGGTCGATTACTTGAAAGAAGTCCACGCTGACCGCTTCGCGGCCTTGGAGCAGGATTATCAGCAGCGCGTGCTGGCAATCCCCGATGAGCATCCCGGGCAAACGATCGAGCAACTGCAGCCGATTTACGATCGCCTGCAGGTCGAGTACGGCGAGCAAGTGCTGCGTCTGATTCGCGAGCTCACCATTATGGAGGGGCACGCGCACCTGCCAGGTTAGTGCCGCCAGGTTCAAGGGCCGTGGGCTTAGCGCACTGCGGCCTTTGGCTTGTATGCACAATACCCGGGCCGCGGTCCGACCTTGGGATGATTGCGGCAGGTATCCGGACGCTTGTCATAAATGGTGCACAGCCGGCTCTTGCGGTCCAGATAGAGGCAGTCGTCGTTGCTCATCCGGGTCAGGGTGAAGATCCCCGACTTCTGGTTGAAGCGTTCGATGATGCCGTCCTTCTGCAGGCGCTTGGCGATGTTCTTCGGCGGTTCGTCTTTCTCGAACTCGTCCACCACGCCAATGCGGATCAGATCCTTGATCTTCACCTCCACCGGCAGGGTGCAGCAGGTCGAGTGGCAGCCACCGCACATGTGGCTGGCATAGCGCTGCCAGGTCTCCAGGCGGTCGACTTCGGCGGCGGCGATCAGGGTCGGTTTCATGGTTGCGGTTTTATTCTTGCAAGGGAAATCACGGTTTTGGGGCGCGCGATGATACCGGAGTTGTTCAATTTGTGAACAACCTTTTGCCGGTTTCGCCAGCGGTGGATGAAAACCGCGAACCGTCGCTGTCGCTCCGTGTCAGAGCGTCTAGGCTGAACAATCTCCCTGCGCTTTCGCCCATTTGCCCGAGGATGCCTCATGTCCCAGGAAACCGAAGCCCGTGACGAAAAGGACCATAGTGCAGAGGTGGCGGCCTTCCGCGCCGCCGTGCTGGCCAAGCTGACCTACGCGGTCGGCAAGGACCCGGAACACGCCTTCGACCACGACTGGTTCGAAGCCATCGCCCTGGCCGCTCGCGACCACATGGTCGATCACTGGATGGACCATACCCGGCAGGCCTACCGACGTAGTCAGAAGCGCGTCTATTACCTCTCTCTCGAGTTCCTCATCGGCCGCCTGCTGTACGACAGCCTGAGCAACCTTGGCTACCTGGAGATCGCCCGCGAGGCCCTCGAAGGCCTGGACGTGGACCTGGAACGCATCCGCCTGCTCGAGCCCGACGCGGCGCTGGGCAATGGAGGTCTCGGGCGTCTGGCGGCGTGCTTCATGGAGAGCATGTCGACCCTGGGCATCGCCGCCCATGGCTATGGCATCCGCTACGAACATGGTCTGTTCCGTCAGGCGGTGGTCGATGGCTGGCAGCAGGAGCAGACCGAGAACTGGCTGGATTTTGGCAACCCCTGGGAGTTCGAGCGCGCCGAGGTGATCTACCCGATCAGTTTCGGCGGCAGTGTTGAAACCGTGCACGAGGGCAATGGCCAGCAGCGCCAGGTCTGGTGGCCGGGCGAGACGGTGCGGGCGGTGGCCTACGACACGCCGGTGGTCGGCTGGCGCGGTTCCAGCGTCAATACCCTGCGCCTGTGGCGGGCCCGGGCGCTGGAAGAGCTGCACCTGGAGCGCTTCAATGCCGGCGACCACCTGGGCGCGGTGGCCGAGGTGGCCCGCGCCGAGAGCATCTCGCGGGTGCTGTACCCGGCCGACAGTACCGAGGCCGGCCAGGAGCTGCGCCTGCGCCAGGAATACTTCTTCGTCTCGGCCTCGCTGCAGGATCTGCTGCGCCGCCACCTGAACATGCACAAGGACCTGCTCAACCTGCCGGATGCCGCGGCGATCCAGCTCAACGACACCCACCCGTCGATCGCCGTGGCCGAGCTGATGCGCCTGTTGGTGGACCAGCACGAAATCCCCTGGGACAAGGCCTGGGAGCTTACCGTCGGAACCTTGGCCTACACCAACCACACCCTGCTGCCCGAGGCCCTGGAAACCTGGCCGGTGGCGCTGATGGAGCGCATGTTGCCGCGGCACATGCAGATCATCTACCTGATCAACGCCTACCATATCGATGCCCTGCGGGCCAAAGGTCTGCACGACTTCGACGTGCTGCGCGCGGTGTCGCTGATCGAGGAGGACAATGGCCGGCGGGTGCGCATGGGCAACCTGGCGTTTCTCGGTTCGCACAGCGTCAACGGCGTGTCGGCGCTGCACAGCAAGCTGATGAAGAGCACGGTGTTCGCCGAGCTGCACAAGCTCTACCCGCAGCGGATCAACAACAAGACCAACGGCATCACCTTCCGTCGCTGGCTGTACCAGTCCAACCCGCAGCTCACGGCGATGCTGATCGAGGCGCTGGGGGCGCAGGTGCTGGACGACCCGGAAGGCAAGCTCAAGGCCTTGGCGCCTTTTGCCGACAAGGCCACCTTCCGCAAGCAATTCGCCGCCCAGCGCCTGCACAGCAAGCGCGCCCTGGCCAGCATCATCCAGGACCGGCTGGGGGTGACGGTCAATCCGGAGGCGCTGTTCGATGTCCAGGTCAAGCGCATCCACGAGTACAAGCGCCAATTGCTCAACCTGTTGCACACGGTGGCGCTGTACCAGGCGATGCGCAACGACCCCGGCACCGACTGGGTGCCGCGGGTGAAGCTCTTCGCCGGCAAGGCGGCGGCCAGTTATCACCAGGCCAAGCTGATCATCAAGCTGGCCAACGATATCGCCCGGGTGGTCAATAACGACCCCACGGTGCGTGGCCTGCTCAAGGTGGTGTTCCTGCCCAACTACAACGTCAGCCTGGCCGAGAGCATCATCCCGGCGGCGGACCTGTCCGAGCAGATCTCCACCGCCGGCTACGAGGCGTCCGGTACCAGCAACATGAAGTTCGGCCTCAATGGCGCGCTGACCATCGGCACCCTGGATGGCGCCAATGTCGAGATGTGCGAGCAGGTGGGCGCCGAGAACATGTTCATCTTCGGCCTGACCGCCCAGCAGGTGGAGGCGCGCAAGCGCAGCGGCGATTTCGGCGCCGCTGCGGCGATTGCCGCCTCCCATCGGTTGGGCGATGTGCTGCAGGCGATCCGCAGCGGCGTGTTTTCGCCGGACGACCCGGCGCGCTACGCCGGGCTGGTGGACGGGCTGATCGCCTATGACCGCTTCCTGGTATGCGCCGATTTCGATGCCTACTGGGACGCTCAACGGCGGGTCGAGGAGCTGTGGCACGCGCCGCAGGACTGGTGGCGCATGGCAGTGCTCAATACCGCGCGGATGGGCTGGTTCTCGTCGGACCGGACCATTCGTGAGTATGCGACCGAGATCTGGAAGGTGTTGGATTGAGGTCCATCGCGGGGCAAGCCCGCTCCCACAACGACGCTCCAGGGCGGGTTGGCGTGGGAGCGGCGATGCGGCGGCCCGACTTGCCCCGCGATGGCTTAAACCGACCACCGGCCGGCTGCTTGCTGAACTCAACCCCACCCGACGAGTCTCTTTGCTCGCTAGCCCGCAACTCTCCCTGTAAACTGCGGGGGTTTTTCTCCCCCTATTCCTTTCGGAGCCTTACATGTCCCGCGTTACCCTGAGTCGCTATCTGATTGAGCAGACCCGCAGCAACAATACCCCTGCCGATCTGCGCTTCCTGATCGAGGTGGTGGCGCGTGCGTGCAAGGAGATCAGCCACCACGTGTCCAAGGGTGCCCTCGGCGGCGTGCTGGGCAGCATGGGCACCGAAAACGTGCAGGGCGAAGTGCAGAAGAAGCTCGACGTGATCTCCAACGACATCCTGCTCGAGGCCAACGAGTGGGGCGGCCACCTGGCCGGCATGGCGTCCGAGGAAATGGACAACGCCTACCAGATCCCGGGCAAGTACCCGAAAGGCGCCTACCTACTGGTCTTCGACCCGCTGGACGGCTCGTCGAACATCGACGTCAACGTTTCGGTCGGCACCATCTTCTCGGTACTGCGTTGCCCTAATCAGTACCTGAGCCAGAACGAAAGCCTGAACGAAGAAGCGTTCCTGCAGCCAGGTACCGAGCAGGTCGCTGCCGGCTATGCCATCTACGGCCCGCAGACCATGCTGATCCTGACCCTGGGCAACGGCGTCAAGGGCTTCACCCTGGACCGCGAACTGGGCAGCTTCGTCCTGACCCACGAAAACATCCGCGTCCCGGAAACCACCGCCGAGTTCGCCATCAACATGTCCAACCAGCGTCACTGGCAAGCCCCGGTGCAGCGCTACGTGGGCGAGCTGCTGGCCGGTGAGACCGGTCCGCTGAAGAAGAACTACAACATGCGCTGGATCGCTTCGATGGTCGCCGACGTGCACCGTATCCTGACCCGTGGCGGCCTGTTCATGTACCCGCGCGACGCCCGCGAGCCGAGCAAGCCGGGCAAGCTGCGCCTGATGTACGAAGCCAACCCGATGTCGTTCATCATCGAACAGGCTGGTGGCGCCTCCACCAACGGTTACGAGCGCATCCTCGACATCAAGCCGGAGAGCCTGCACCAGCGCGTGTCGGTGATCCTCGGCTCGAAGGAAGAGGTCGAGCGCGTCACCGCCTACCACAAGGAGTAAGTCATGCTCGCACCTTGGCAGCCGTTGCTGGAGTGGTGGTTCGGTTGGGGCAGCAGTGCCCAGGCCGTGGCTGACGAGAAGAACACGCTGTGGTTCGGCAAGCACCATGACGCCGAAGCCCAGGCCCAGTTCGGCCACCTGGTCGAGCAGGCCCTCTCGGGCGGGCTCGACGAGTGGCAGCAGAGCCCGCAGGGCTGGCTTGGCCTGCTGATCCTGCTGGATCAGTTGCCGCGCATGATCCACCGCGACACGCCGCGCGCCTTCGAGGGCGACCGGCGGGCGCAGGTGGTGGCCATGCAGGGCCTGCAAAAGGGCTGGGACTACCAGTTGCTGCCGATCCAGCGGGTGTTCGTGCTGCTGGTGCTGGAGCACGCCGAGGTGCTGGACTGGCAGAACCTGTGTGTCGAGCGTTACCAGATGCTGCTGGCTGAACAGCCCGAGGCCAACCGCCGGTTGTTCGAAGGCTTCCTCGACTATGCCGAGCAGCACCAGCGGGTGATTGCCCGCTTCGGGCGCTTCCCGCACCGTAATCTGGTGCTGGAGCGGCCGAGCACCAGCGAGGAGATGGATTTCTTGCTGGAGCCTGGTTCCCGCTTCTGAACAGCCGGGCCTGCTGCGCAGGCCTTTCGCGGCACAAGGCCGCTCCTACAGGGAATCGCATCCCCCTGTAGGAGCGGCCTTGTGCCGCGATGGGCCGCAAAGCGGCCCCCAGGGCCTTCGAATCAGATCCTGAAACTGCCCACCAGATGCTTCAACCGCTCGACCTGATGCTCAAGGTCGGTGCAGGCACGCAACGTGCTCTGCAGGTTGTGCACCCCTTCCTGGTTCAACGTATTGATCTCGTTGATGTCGACATTGATCGACTCGACCACGGCCGTCTGTTCCTCGGTGGCGGTGGCCACCGACTGGTTCATGCCGTCGATCTCGCCGATGCGCTGGGTGACGCTGCCCAGGCGTTCGCCGGCCTGGTTGGCGATGCCCACGCTGCGGTCACTGTGCTGCTGGCTCTGGTTCATGGTGCTGACCGCCACCTGGGCGCCGGCCTGCAGCTCCTCGATCAGGCGCTGCACCTGCTGCGCCGAGTCCTGGGTACGGTGGGCCAGGTTGCGCACCTCGTCCGCGACCACCGCGAAGCCGCGTCCGGCCTCACCGGCGCGTGCGGCCTCGATGGCGGCGTTGAGCGCCAGCAGGTTGGTCTGCTGCGAGATACCGCTGATCACATCGAGGATCTGGCCGATGTTCGCCGTGTGGTTGTTCAGCGTCTCGATATTGCCGCTGGCATCGCTGATGCGTGCCGACAGCTGGTTCATCACGTCGATGGTCTCGCCGACCACCTGCTGGCCTTCCTCGGCCAGGCCGCGGGCGGCGCTGGAGTGCTGCGAGGCGAGGGCGGCGTTCTGGGCGATTTCCTGGGCGGCGGCGCCCAGCTGGTTGATCGCCGCGGCCACGCTGCTGGTGCGGCTCGATTGCTGGTCGGCGTTGTGGATCGAGGCGTTGGAGGCGTTGACCACTTGGCTGGCCACGGCATTCACCTGGCCGGTGGCCGAGGCCACTTCGCGGATCGACTCGTGGATTCGCTCGACGAAGCGGTTGAACGACTGCGCCAGGCTGCCGAACTCGTCCTGGGCGTGGATGTTCAGGCGTCGGGTCAGATCGCCCTCGCCCTCGGCGATGTCGCGCATGGCGCGGCCCATGACGTGCAGCGGCTCCATCAGCACGCGGATCAGCAGGCCGAGCAGGGCGATGATCACCAGCACCGCGATCAGCGTCGCCACCACCGCCGAGGTGCGCAGCTCGCCAAGCATGGCGAAGGCCGCGTCCTGGTCCAGCACCAGCGCCACGTACCAGTCCGCCGACGGCACGCCGTCGACGTGGGTGAAGCTGATGAACTGCCGGCGGCCATCGACCTCGACCTCTTTCAGGCCGCTGCCGATGCGCAGGTCGCTGCCGGGGTAGACATCGGCCAGGGTCTTGAGCGCCAGCTCGCCCTTGGGATGGATGAGCACCTTGCCTTCGCCGTTGACGATGAAGGCATGGCCGTGGCCGCCGAAGTCGAGGGTGTTGATAAGGTTGCTGATGGTCTGCAGGTCCGTGTCGACACCGCTCACGCCGATCATGCGCCCGCCCTGCTGTACCGGGGTGGCCAGGGTGATCACCAGCTTGCCGGCCGAAACCGAGATATACGGCTCGGTGACGATGGTCTGGCCCGCCGCGCTGGCTGCCTTGTACCAGCCGCGCACGCGCGGATCGTAGTCGGCGGCGCGGTTGCCCACCGGCACCGACTGCATGCTGCCGTCCTGGCCGCCGAAGTAGGTGAGGATGAAGTTGCCGCTGTATACCGGCAACGCCAGGATGCGGTCGAGGCTGTTCTTGGCCGGGCCGTCGACGGCGATCTGCTGGGCCACCGAGTTCACCAGCTGGATGCGGCTGTCGAGCCAGGTGCGGATGTTGCCCGCGGTCAGGTTGCCCAGTGACTGCAACGTCGATTCGGTGTCGCTGCGCAGCGACTGGCGCTGGCGGTAGTCGTTGAACAGGACGAAGCAAGTGAAGGCGACGGCCACCACGAGGGCGGCGGCCAGCAGGATCTTGTGGCTGAACTTGAGGTTCTTGGTCATTTTTCTTGGAATCTGCGCACGGGCACGAAGGGGAGGGGTGCGGCAAAAGGCCACACCACCGCTCTATGTCGACGCGCAGGAATAAAACATTAATCGTTTGCGCGCCAGGCGACCAACGGCGCACAACGAAACCTGGCCCGGCAGGGAACCGCGGAGCCTTTTTCCCTTCTAAGCTCCCTGCAGGCCCTCGTACCTGCGTATCCACCTCCAGGAGTGTCCCTTCATGTCGTTGCGTTCCCTCGCCCTGTTGTCCTTGTGTGTCGTCCTGACCGCCTGCAGCAAGATCAACCAGGAAAACTATTCCAAGCTCAAGGCCGGCATGAACAAGGCCGAGGTCGAGCAACTGCTCGGTTCGCCCAAGGAGTGCTCCGGCGCGCTGGGCATGAGCAGCTGCACCTGGGGTGACGAGAAGAGCTTCATCAGCGTGCAGTACGCGGCGGACAAGGTCCTGATGTATTCCGGGCAGGGCCTCAAATGAGGCGTCTGCACCTGCTGCTGGGCGTGTGCCTGGTGATGCTGCTGGGTGGCTGCGCCACCTCGGCCACCGACCCGCTGGCGCCGAAGACCGCAGGTGCGGTCGACCTCAAGCGTTACCAGGGCAAATGGTTCGAGCTGGCGCGCCTGCCAATGAAGTACCAGGATGGCTGCGCCCAATCCGAAGCCCACTACAACCTCAAGCCCGATGGCACGGTCGGCGTGCTCAATCGCTGCCGCACCCTGGGTGACGAGTGGCTACGCGCCGAAGGCCATGCCACGCCTCAGGAGACCGGGCACACCGACAAGCTGTGGGTGGAGTTCGACAACTGGTTCACCCGCCTGGTGCCGGGCGTGGCCAGGGGCGACTACTGGATCCTGTTCGTCGACGAGCGCTACCGCACGGCGATCGTCGGCAGCCCGGATCGCAAGTACCTGTGGATTTTGTCGCGCACGCCTTCGTTGCCGGCCTGGGAGCGCGAGAACCTGCTGGCCAAGGCGCGGCAGCAGGGGTATGACACCAACAGGCTGATCTGGCGGACGCCCGACAGAGATATCGTCGCGCGGCATTGAGCCTGCTCAACATCTAGAGACAGGCCTTGCCCCCTGTGGGAGCGGCCTTGCGTCGCGAAAGGGGCGCACAGCGCCCCCGGGATTCCGATGTCGATGCAGATGTTGCTGGGGCCGCTTTGCGGCCCTTTCGCGACGCAAGGCCGCTCCCACAGAGCCAGCGTTTCATCCCAATAGCTGGCGCAACACCTCGACAAACGCCACCGCGCTTTCCTCTTCCTGATCATGCCGCCCCTGACGCACCACCCACTGCCCGTTGACCATCACATCACGCACCTGGCGATCGCCGCCCGCAAACAACCAGCGGTTGAGGATGGCATCGCCGTCAGCCACGGCCAGATACGGATCCTGCCCATCCAACACCAGCCAGTCCGCGCGCTTGCCCACGGCAAGTTCGCCGATCGGCTGCCCCAGCGCCTGGGCGCCACCCGCCAGGGCGCAATCGTAGAGAGTGCGGCCGACCATCGGCTGGTCGCTGCGATATAGCCGGTTGCGCCGCTGGTCACGCAGGCGCTGGCCATACTCCAGCCAGCGCAGCTCCTCGACCACGCTGAGCGATACATGGCTGTCCGAGCCGATGCCCATCCGTCCGCCCTGGGCCAGGTAGTCCACCGCCGGGAAGATTCCGTCGCCCAGGTTCGCCTCGGTGGTCAGGCACAGCCCGGCCACCGCGCCGCTGCGGGCCATGGCGGCGACCTCGTAGGCTTCGGCGTGGGTGGCGTGGACCAGGCACCAGCGCTGGTCGACTTCGACATGTTCGTACAGCCACTGCAGCGGACGGCGGCCGCTCCAGGCCAGGCAGTCATCGACTTCCTTCTGCTGCTCGGCAATGTGGATATGCACCGGGCAGGCCGCATCGCCGGCGCCCAGCACATCGGCGATCTGCCCCGGCGTCACCGCGCGCAGGGAGTGGAAGCACAGGCCCAGCGCCTGTGCCGGTTGTTGCGCCAGCAAGGGGGCAAGCTGCTGTTGCAGGCGCAGGTACTGCTCGGTGGTATTGATGAAGCGCCGTTGGCCGTCGTTGGGGGGCTGGCCGCCGAAGCCGGAATGGCTGTACAGCACCGGCAGCAGGGTCAGGCCGATGCCGCTGGCACTGGCGGCGGCGCTGATGCGGCGCGACAGCTCGGCAGGGTCGGCGTACGCCTGGCCGTTCTGGTCATGGTGGACATAATGGAACTCGGCCACCGAGGTGTAGCCGGCCTTGAGCATCTCGATGTACAGCTGGCGGGCGATCACCTGCAACTGCTCCGGGGTGATCCGGCCGACCAGGCGGTACATCAGCTCGCGCCAGGTCCAGAAGCTGTCGTTGGGATTGCCGGCCACTTCCGCCAGCCCCGCCATGGCTCGCTGGAACGCGTGCGAGTGCAGGTTGGGCATGCCCGGCAGCAACGGCCCGGCCAGGCGCTCGGCGCCATCGGCGCTGGCATCGGCTTCGATCGAGGTCAGCCGGCCATCGACGGCGACCTCCAGGCGGACATTGCGGGCCCAGCCCGAGGGCAGCAGGGCGCGTTCGGCGAAGTAGGCGGACATCGGTGAAATCCTGTTATTGTTAACTTGTATATACATATACAGCCGTTTGCCTGCCGGGTAAACTCCGGCAAGCTACCGTTCACTCCAACCGCACAAGGATTCAACGCCGTGCCGACACCTCCTGTCTCCGCGCTGGTTGCCCAGATGGGCGAAGGGCCGGCGCCGCTCTACGCCCGGGTGAAACAGATGATCATCCAGCAGATCGAGAGCGGCACCTGGCCGCCTCATCACCGGGTGCCCTCGGAGAGCGAACTGGTCAGCGAGCTGGGTTTCAGCCGCATGACCATCAACCGCGCGCTGCGCGAACTGACCGCCGAAGGCCTGCTGGTACGCATGCAGGGCGTCGGCACCTTCGTCGCCGAACCCAAGAGCCGCTCGGCGCTGTTCGAGGTCAACAACATCGCCGACGAGATCGCCGGCCGTGGCCACCAGCATAGCTGCCAGGTGATCACCCTGGCCGAGGAGGCCGCAGGTTCCGAGCGCGCCCTGGCGCTGGACATGCGCGAAGGCCAGCGGGTGTTCCATTCGCTGATCGTGCATTACGAGAACGGCGTGCCGGTGCAGATCGAGGACCGCTACGTCAACGCCGCCATCGCCCCGGACTACCTCAAGCAGGATTTCACCCGGCAGACGCCCTACGCCTACCTCTCGCAGGTCGCGCCGCTCACCGAAGGCGAGCACGTGGTCGAGGCCATCCTTGCCGAGCCTGAAGAATGCACGCTGTTGCAGATCGAGCGGGGCGAGCCGTGCCTGCTGATTCGCCGCCGCACCTGGTCCGGGCGCCAGCCGGTGACCGCCGCGCGCCTGATCCATCCCGGTTCCCGTCACCGTCTGGAAGGACGATTCAGCAAATGACTCAGTTGCAGCTGTTGCGTGCGCGGGATTATCCGCGCATGCCCTGGAAGAACGGTGGTGGCTTCACCGAAGAGATCACCCGCGATGCCGGCGACAGCCTGGACGGTTTCGGCTGGCGCCTGTCGATTGCCGATATCGGGGAGTCCGGAGGCTTTTCCACCTTTGCCGGGTATCAGCGGGTCATCACCGTGTTGCAGGGCGATGGCATGCGGTTGCTGGTCGATGGCCAGGCCAGCCGGCTGCTGCTGCCGTTCGATGCATTTGCCTTCAGTGGCGAGAGCCAGGTCAGCTGCAAGCTGCTGGGTGGGGCGATTCGCGATTTCAACCTGATCTATGCGCCGCAGCGGTATCGGGCGCGATTGCAGTGGTTCGATGGCGGCAACCGGGTGTTCAGTTCGGCGTCGACACTGTTGCTGTTTGCCGCTGGCAATCATGTCGAGGTGGGGTTGGCCGGGGAGGGGGCGCAGCATCTTGGGCGGTATGACTGCCTGCGGATCGATGGTAATGAGGGGTTATTGGAGCTGGATGTGCAGGGGCGGTTCTGCCTGATCGAACTCATTTCACGTTGAGATAGCCGGGGCTGCTGCGCAGCCCTTTCGCGACACAAGGCCGCTCCCACAGGTGACCGCGTCAATCGGGGCAAACGCGGACATTGTAGGAGCGGCCTTGTGTCGCGAAAGGGCCGCAAAGCGGCCCCAGCTATTTCAGCCGCTCAGCGGAGAGGTCTAAATTTTTTGGTTGTCCATGCTTGTACATACAAGTAAAGATGTGTTTGTATATTGACCACGACATACCCGCCCGCGGACGACCGCAGAGGACCTCTCCCGTGACTGACAACAACAAATACCGTGACGTAGAAATCCGTGCCCCGCGTGGCAACAAGCTGACCGCCAAGAGCTGGCTGACCGAAGCGCCGCTGCGCATGCTGATGAACAACCTCGACCCGCAGGTCGCCGAAAACCCGAAAGAGCTGGTGGTGTACGGCGGCATCGGCCGCGCCGCGCGCAACTGGGAGTGCTACGACAAGATCGTCGAGACCCTGACCCGCCTGGAAGACGACGAAACCCTGCTGGTGCAGTCGGGCAAGCCGGTCGGCGTGTTCAAGACCCACAGCAACGCCCCGCGCGTGCTGATCGCCAACTCCAACCTGGTGCCGCACTGGGCCAACTGGGAACACTTCAACGAGCTGGATGCCAAGGGCCTGGCCATGTACGGCCAGATGACCGCCGGCAGCTGGATCTACATCGGCAGCCAGGGCATCGTCCAGGGCACCTACGAAACCTTCGTCGAAGCTGGCCGCCAGCACTACAACGGCAGCCTGAAAGGCAAGTGGGTACTGACCGCCGGCCTCGGTGGCATGGGCGGTGCCCAGCCACTGGCCGCGACCCTGGCCGGTGCCTGCTCGCTGAACATCGAGTGCCAGCAGAGCCGCATCGATTTCCGCCTGGAAACCCGCTACGTCGACGAGCAGGCCAAGGACCTGGACGACGCCCTGGCGCGCATCGCCAAGTACACCGCCGAAGGCAAGGCCATCTCCATCGCCCTGCACGGCAACGCCGCCGAGATCCTGCCTGAGCTGGTCAAGCGCGGTGTGCGCCCGGACATGGTCACCGACCAGACCAGCGCCCACGATCCGCTCAACGGCTACCTGCCGGCCGGCTGGACCTGGGAACAGTACCGCGACCGCGCCCAGACCGACCCGGCTGCGGTGGTGAAAGCCGCCAAGCAATCGATGGCCGTGCACGTCAAAGCCATGCTCGACTTCCAGAAGCAAGGCATCCCGACCTTTGACTACGGCAACAACATCCGCCAGATGGCCAAGGAAGAGGGCGTAGCCAACGCCTTCGACTTCCCGGGCTTCGTCCCGGCCTACATCCGCCCGCTGTTCTGCCGCGGTGTCGGTCCGTTCCGCTGGGCTGCGCTGTCCGGCGACGCCGAGGACATCTACAAGACCGACGCCAAGGTCAAGGAACTGATCCCGGACGACGCCCACCTGCACCGCTGGCTGGACATGGCCCGCGAGCGCATCAGCTTCCAAGGCCTGCCGGCGCGTATCTGCTGGGTCGGACTGGGCCTGCGCGCCAAGCTCGGCCTGGCGTTCAACGAAATGGTGCGCAGCGGCGAGCTGTCGGCACCGGTCGTCATCGGCCGTGACCACCTGGACTCGGGCTCGGTATCCAGCCCCAACCGTGAGACCGAAGCCATGCGCGACGGCTCCGACGCGGTCTCCGACTGGCCGCTGCTCAACGCCCTGCTCAACACCGCGGGCGGCGCCACCTGGGTTTCGCTGCACCACGGCGGTGGCGTGGGCATGGGCTTCTCCCAGCACTCGGGCATGGTCATCGTCTGCGACGGTACCGATGAAGCCGCCGAGCGTATCGCCCGCGTCCTGACCAACGACCCGGGGACCGGCGTGATGCGCCACGCCGATGCCGGTTACCAGATCGCCATCGACTGCGCCAAGGAGCAGGGCCTGGACCTGCCGATGATCACCGGCTGATCGGCGCGCTTTGGATCGCACCCTGTACGGGTGATACTGAACAACAAGAAGGGGCCCTGCGCGGCCCCATGCGATTGGAGTAGCGAAGTGACCGAATTGACCCTCAAGCCCGGCACCCTGACCCTGGCTCAACTGCGCGCCATCCATGCCGCCCCCGTGCGCCTGCAGCTGGATGCCAGCGCCGCGCCGGCCATCGACGCCAGCGTCGCCTGCGTCGAGCAGATCATCGCCGAAGACCGCACCGCCTACGGCATCAACACCGGTTTCGGCCTGCTGGCCTCGACCCGCATTGCCAGCCATGACCTGGAGAACCTGCAGCGCTCGCTGGTGCTGTCCCACGCCGCCGGTATCGGCGCGCCGCTGGACGACAGCCTGGTACGCCTGATCATGGTGCTGAAGATCAACAGCCTGAGCCGTGGCTTCTCCGGCATCCGCCGTAAAGTTATCGACGCGCTGATCGCCCTGGTCAACGCCGAAGTCTACCCCCACATCCCGCTCAAGGGCTCGGTCGGCGCTTCCGGCGACCTGGCTCCGCTGGCGCACATGTCGCTGGTGCTACTGGGTGAAGGCAAGGCCCGCTACAAGGGCCAATGGATGCCCGCCACCGAAGCCCTGGCCGTCGCCGGCCTGGAGCCGCTGACCTTGGCCGCCAAAGAGGGCTTGGCCCTGCTCAACGGCACCCAGGCCTCCACCGCCTACGCCCTGCGCGGCCTGTTCCAGGCCGAGGATCTGTACGCCGCGGCCATCGCCTGTGGCGGCCTGACCGTGGAAGCGGCGCTGGGTTCGCGTTCGCCGTTCGATGCGCGTATCCATGAAGTGCGTGGCCAGCGCGGCCAGATCGACACCGCCGCCTGCTTCCGCGACCTGCTGAGCGACGCCAGCGAAGTATCGCTGTCGCACAAGAACTGCGACAAGGTCCAGGACCCTTACTCCCTGCGCTGCCAGCCTCAGGTCATGGGCGCCTGCCTGACCCAGATCCGCCAGGCCGCCGAGGTGCTGGGTATCGAAGCCAACGCCGTGTCGGACAACCCGCTGGTGTTCGCCGCCGAAGGCGACGTGATCTCTGGCGGCAACTTCCACGCCGAGCCCGTGGCCATGGCCGCCGACAACCTGGCCCTGGCCATCGCCGAGATCGGCTCGCTGAGCGAGCGCCGCATCTCGCTGATGATGGACAAGCACATGTCCCAGCTGCCGCCGTTCCTGGTGGAAAATGGCGGTGTGAACTCCGGCTTCATGATCGCCCAGGTCACCGCCGCCGCGCTGGCCAGCGAGAACAAGGCCTTGTCGCACCCGCACAGTGTCGACAGCCTGCCGACCTCGGCCAACCAGGAAGACCACGTGTCGATGGCCCCGGCCGCCGGCAAGCGTCTGTGGGAAATGGCCGAGAACACCCGGGGCGTGCTGGCCATCGAATGGCTGGGCGCCTGCCAGGGCCTGGACCTGCGCAAGGGGCTGAAGACTTCGGTCAAGCTCGAGCAAGCACGCCAGGCCCTGCGCAAGGACGTGCCGCACTATGACCGTGACCGTTTCTTTGCGCCGGATATCGAGGTGGCGTCCGAGCTGCTGGCCAAAGGTACCTTGACCGGCCTGCTGCCGACTGGGGTCCTGCCTAGCCTGTAACACCGCAATCGCGGGGCAAGTCGGGCCGCCGCATCGCCGCTCCCACGCCAATCGTGGGAGCGGGCTTGCCCCGCGATGGGCTGTCTGCAGCAGCCCCTCCCGAATTCACGACCAGAACAACAATAAGGACGTGACATGCAACAAGCTCAAGGTCTCAAGCGCGGGCTATCGGCCCGGCATATCCGTTTCATGGCGCTCGGTTCGGCAATCGGTACCGGGCTTTTCTACGGTTCGGCCTCGGCCATCCAGATGGCCGGGCCGGCCGTGCTGCTGGCCTACCTGATCGGTGGCGCCGCCGTGTTCATGGTGATGCGCGCCCTTGGCGAGATGGCCGTGCACAACCCGGTGGCCGGCTCCTTCGGCCACTACGCCAGCACCTACCTCGGCCCCATGGCCGGCTTCATCCTCGGCTGGACCTACGCCTTCGAGATGGTCATCGTCGCCATCGCCGACGTCACCGCCTTCGGTATCTACATGGGCTTCTGGTTCCCCGAGGTCGCCCGCTGGATCTGGGTGCTGGGCATCGTGTTCCTGATCGGCGGCCTGAACCTGTGCAACGTGCGGGTGTTCGGCGAGATGGAGTTCTGGCTGTCGCTGCTCAAGGTCGGCGCCATCGTCGCGATGATCCTCGCGGGCCTTGGCATCATGGCCTTCGGCTTCAGCCAGGTGGGCAGCGGGCACGCGGTCGGGGTGAGCAACCTGTTCGACCACGGCGGCTTCATGCCCAATGGCGTCAGTGGCCTGATCGCCTCGTTCGCGGTGGTGATGTTCGCCTTCGGCGGCATCGAGATCATCGGCGTCACCGCAGGTGAAGCGAAAGACCCTCAGCGCGTGATCCCCAAGGCGATCAACGCCGTGCCGCTACGCATCCTGCTGTTCTATGTGCTCACCCTGTTCGTGCTGATGTGCCTGTACCCGTGGCCGCAGATCGGCAGCCAGGGCAGCCCGTTCGTGCAGATCTTCAGTAACCTGGGGATCGGCTCGGCTGCGGCCGTGCTCAATATCGTGGTGATCTCGGCGGCCATCTCGGCGATCAACAGCGACATCTTCGGCGCCGGCCGCATGATGTACGGCCTGGCCCAGCACGGCCAGGCGCCACGAGGCTTCGGCAAACTGTCGAAACACGGCGTGCCGTGGATGACCGTGGTGGTGATGGGCGCGGCGCTGCTGATCGGCGTGCTGCTCAATTACCTGATCCCGGAAAACGTGTTCCTGCTGATCGCCTCGATCGCCACCTTCGCCACCGTGTGGGTGTGGCTGATGATCCTGGTCACCCAGGTCGCGATGCGCCGCAGCATGAGCCGCGAGGAAGTCGCCCAGCTCAAGTTCCCGGTACCGTTCTGGCCTTATGGCCCGGCCTTGGCCATTGCCTTCATGGTGTTCATCTTCGGTGTGCTCGGCTACTTCCCCGACACCCAGGCGGCGTTGATCGTCGGGGTGATCTGGGTGGTGTTCCTGGTGGCGTCCTACCTGCTGTGGTGCAAGCCGCGCGCCGGTGGTGGCGAGCCGGTCCGGGAGCCTGCCGAGCTGCACCGCTGAATTAGAAAGGAGATCCTGATGAGAACCCTCTGGCAGCACTGCCACGCCGCGACCATGACTGACGGCCGCTACGCGGTCATCGAGGACGCGGCGATCGTCACCAGCGCTGGCCTGATCGAGTGGATCGGTCCCCGCGCTGACGTGCCGCCGGTCGAAGCCGACCGGGTCGTCGACCTGGGTGGCGCCTGGGTCACCCCCGGGCTGATCGACTGCCACACCCACGCGGTGTTCGGCGGCAACCGCAGCGGCGAGTTCGAGCAGCGCCTGCAGGGCGTCAGCTATGCCGAGATAGCCGCCCAGGGCGGCGGTATCGCCAGCACCGTGCGGGCCACCCGCGCGGCCAGCGAGGACGAGCTGCTGGCCAGTGCCCGCCAGCGGGTGCAGGCGCTGATGCGCGATGGGGTGACCACGATCGAGATCAAGTCCGGCTATGGCCTGGACCTTGAAAACGAGCGCAAGATGCTGCGCGTTGCCCGGCGCCTGGGCGAGGAACTGCCGGTGACCGTGCGCAGCACTTGCCTGGCCGCCCACGCCCTGCCGCCGGAATACGCGGGCAGGGCGGACGCCTACATCGACCATATCTGCGAGCAGATGCTCCCAGCGCTGGCCGCCGAGGATCTGGTGGACGCGGTGGACGCCTTCTGCGAACACCTGGCGTTCTCCCCGGCCCAGGTCGAGCGCCTGTTCATCAAGGCGCGTGAGCTGGGGCTGCCGGTCAAGCTGCACGCCGAGCAGTTGTCGTCGCTGCATGGTTCGAGCCTGGCAGCGCGCTACCAGGCGCTGTCGGCCGATCACCTGGAGTTCATGACCGAGGAAGACGCCATCGCCATGGCCGCGGCCGGCACCGTTGCCGTGCTGTTGCCAGGGGCGTTCTACTTCCTGCGCGAAACCCAGTTGCCACCGATGGATGCCCTGCGCCGGCACGGCGTGAAGATCGCCCTGGCCAGTGACCTCAACCCCGGCACTTCGCCGGGGCTGTCGTTGCGCCTGATGCTGAACATGGGCTGCACCTGTTTTCGCATGACCCCGGAGGAGGCCCTGGCCGGCGTCACCGTGCATGCCGCCACGGCGCTGGGTCTGGGCGACAGCCACGGCTCGCTGGAAGTGGGCAAGGTGGCGGACTTCATCGCCTGGCAGATCGAGCGCCCGGCCGACCTCAGCTACTGGCTCGGCGGCGACCTGCCCAAGCGCGTGGTGCGCCTGGGCCACGAGATATCCAACTGAGCGAGGCGACATGGACAAGGTATTGAGTTTCCACCAGGGCCGTCTGCCCCTGCTGATCAGCATGCCCCATGCCGGGCTGAAGCTGACGGACGCCGTGCGTGATGGCCTGGTCGAACCGGCTCGAAGCCTGCCGGACACCGACTGGCATATTCCGCGCCTGTACGACTTCGCCCGTGAACTCGGCGCAAGCGTGGTGGCGGCGGAGTATTCGCGCTTCGTCATCGACCTGAATCGACCGGATGACGACAAGCCGCTGTATGTCGGCGCCACGACCGGCCTGTATCCGGCCACGCTGTTCGACGGCGAGCCGCTGTTCAGGGAAGGGAAGGTGGCGTCCGCCGCCGAGCGGGCGACTTACCTGGAGCGGATCTGGCGCCCCTACCACGACACCATTCGCGGCGAGCTGGAGCGCCTGCGTGCCGAGTTCGGCTATGCGCTGCTGTGGGATGCCCACTCCATCCGTTCGCATATCCCCCACCTGTTCGACGGCAAGCTGCCGGATTTCAACCTGGGCACCTTCAACGGCGCCAGTTGTGATCCTGAACTCGCCGAACGGTTGCAGGGCGTGTGTGCCGAAGCCGAGGGCTACAGCCACGTGCTCAATGGCCGCTTCAAGGGCGGGCACATCACCCGGCACTATGGTGATCCGGCCAGCCATGTCCATGCGGTGCAACTGGAGTTGGCGCAGAGCACCTACATGGATGAGGTGGAACCCTTCGCCTACCGCCAGGACCTGGCGCAACCGACCCAGGCTGTCCTGCGCAAGCTGCTGCAAGCACTGATCGCCTGGGGTGACGAGCGCTACGGTCGCTGATGATTCCAGGCTCGCCTGGGCGGGCCTGGAACCGTGTCAGTCATGCCTGGTGTGCAGGATCGTCAGTTCCAGGAGCAAGGCTTTCTCTTCCCGCTCCCTGTCGTCCTGCAGGTCCTGCTGCAGGATCAGCTCTTCGCTCAACGGCACATCGAGCCGGCTTACCTCCAGGACCCTTTCGCCAAAGCGCTGCTCGACCTCGGCGAAGCGGCTCTGATACTCACCGCGCAAACGGCTGGTCCAGTCGTGGTTGGCCAGCAGGTATTCGAGGAATGCGTTACTGCCTTCCCTCTCCCGTACCTGCGCCAGCACGCTGGCCAGTTCGTCGGGTACCAGCATGGCGGCGCCGCGAAAGCGCAGGTTGTCAGCGATCGGCAGGTCAAGCTCCCGCGCGAGTTCGCGGCGGTAGGCCAGGCGCACCGATGCGCGATCTCCGGGGCCGGTGCGGCTGCTGGCCAGCAGCTCCAGCTGGCCCATGCGGTAAAGCTGGCGCAAGCGCTGATGAAGGTCTTTCAAGGTGTCGCCCGCCTCGATCAGCGTGCGGTTGCTCATCATCAGCAACTCGATGTTGTTGAACTCCTGAAGCGCTCCGTCGTGGCAGGTCTGCGATCCGGACACCGGGTCAGGCAGGGCGGCCTCGGCGATGCTGCTCATGGTGGGGCGCTCGGTGTCATTGGAGGCCGCCGTCACCAGCATCATGCGCACGCGCTCGCAGAAGCCGGCTCGCGTGGTCGGGTCGAGATAAGGCGCGGCATTGCGCAAGCGACCGGCCAGGCGCAACAGGTTGTGGTCGGCATGGAGCGCCTGGAGCGTGTCCCAGGCATCGTTCAACGCCTCGTTCTGCGCAGCGCTGCCCAGCATCCAGTCTTCGCGGCTGGGCGTGTCGTCTGCCGCGAAAGGCATCGGAAAATGATGATGGTCGAGCTGCGAGCTGTCATCCGACGAGTCGGTGAGCATCAGGTTGTCGGGCATGTCCAGGGCGAAGGACAGGCTGTGCTGGCTGTCCGAATAGGTGCGCACGCGCTGGATGGTGTCGGCCGAGAGGGGATTGTCGAACAGCGAGATCGACGAGATCGGCATCGGGCTCTGGATGGTTTCCAGAATGTGATCGGGCAGTTGCGTGATGTTGTTGGCGCTCAGGTCCAGGAACTCCAGGGGCAGCAGGCTATCGCACCAGACCGGCCAGGCCTGCAGGCTCATGTTGCTCAGGTTGAGCGATGTCAGGTTGGTGGACAGGCTGCGGGGCAGCTGGCTGATGGCACCCACCCGGTTCCCGGACAGGTCCAGCGACGACAGGTGCGGCAAGCGGCCGAAGGCTTCGAGCGTGGCCTGGTCGATTTCCAGGCCCATGTTGCGAAACTCCAGGTGGGTGAGCCGTGTCAGGCGCGGCAGCACCGAGGCCAGGGCGGCGGTAGGGGCTACGTGGGCATCGATGGTCAGGCGGGTGATGTTGGGGAAGCGACCGAGCAACTCGCCCAGTTGTTCGGCCGAGCCGCTCACCCGGTTCAGTACCAGTGTTTCCAGGCGTTCGCCAAAGAAGCCCGGCAGACGCCGGGGAAAGTGCTCCAGCGCCACATCTTCGAAGCGCAGCCGCAGGTAGCGCTGGCCGCGCTCCAGGTTCGTCCAGAACGAGCGGATCGCCACTTCGATGTTGTGCCGGTCCTGCAGGATCGCTTGGGTCAGCGGGGCAGAGGAGCTCGAGGCGCCCCGCCAGCCATCGAGCGCGTCCTGCAATTGGCGCCGCTCACGGCGAACGCGCTCGACCTGCTCGGTGACTTCCTCTGCCAGGTCGGCCCGCACCCGCGAGACGGGGCCGCTTTCGTTGATCAGCAAACGCTGCAGGTGATGTGCGTTGATGTCGTTGCCTTCCAGCGAGAGCAGGGGGAGGTTGGTCAGGGTGCCTGGGGCATCGAGCAGGAACGAGGGCAGTGACCTGAGGTTGTTGTTGCGTAGCGACACATGGGCGATTCGCTCCAGCGCGGTACTGCCCAGGCCGACCGGCCATTGGCCCAGTTGCATGTCGTCCAGGCCCAGGTACTCCAGGGAAAAGCCAGCGAAGTCGGGGCTGATGTGCTGCGCGAAGCGATTGCCGCTCAGGTCGAGGCGTCGCAGCTGGCGCAACTCCGCCAGTCGCCCGATGTCGTTGGAGGACAGTGGGATGTTCTGGTTGGTCACGGCCAGTGTCTGCAGGTCGGGCAGTTGCTCGGTGATGTTGAGGATGCTGAACATGAAGGCCGATGGGGTGGCCGAGCGCATGTAGGGGCGACTGACTTCCAGTGCCTGGAGTTGTGGCAGCTGCTGCAGGAGGCGCTGCAGCAAGCGCTCGTGCTGCATCCAGCCAGCGAGGTTGCCAGGGGGCAGGTCGAGCAGGCGCAGCCGGTGGACACGCGAGGTGAAGAACTCGGGCAACGTCATCGGGATATCGGCCAAGGCTACCCCTTGAATGAGCAGCTCGGCCGTGTGCTCGCCACTCTCCACCAGGGCGGTGTCGTACCAGTGCTGCATGATGGCGGCGCGCAGGGTGTCGTATTGCTGCGCGGCCTGGTCGGAACTGGGCGAGATGGCTTCGCTCCAGTCATCGAGCCTGTTCTGCAGTTCGCTGCGTTGTTCGAGCAGTGTCTGCAGCCGCGCGAGGACCTGGGAAGGGGTGCGGCCAGGGCTGGTGATGATCATCAGAATCTCCTGCGCCGATCTTCGGGAATGTTCGGCCAGGCCGGTCGCGACGATGGTGTCGAGCAAGGTCTGGCGCGTGATGCTCCGCTCCGACGGCAAACCGCCGCTCAAGGGATAACCCAGGCGGCCATCGGCCAGGCGCATGGGCGAGCGGTAGCCGGGACGTACAGCCTGCATCCCCAGCACCTGTCTCACGCTCGCGCGTGGCAGTGGGTGCTCCCGCAGCAATTGGCGCAGCCCGTCTTCGTCCGCGACACCCAGTTGCGTCATGGCTTCGGGCAAGGCCCGGTACAAGGCTGCATGGAGCGTGGCACTGGGGGTGAGGACGGCGTCCGTGCTGCCCAGGCCTGTGACGAGATAGCCGGCCTCGACGCTGCTGATGGCCCTGTGCAAGGTCGCACTCGCCGGGCCTATGTCGATGTGTTCGCTTGGCCAGTAGCGGTGCTGGTAAAGCGCGAGCCTGGTGTCGGCAGGCCAGCCAGGCAGGCGCTCGAGGGTATGCACGAGCAGGCGCTCGATGTCCCAGCTGCGCACGCACTTCAGGTACAGCCCTTCGTAGGCCCTCGCCAGGCGAATCTGCTGCTGGTAGATGCGAATTTCCCCGGCCAGGCGCAGCGGGACCTTTTCGGCGCCGAGTGCCTGCAACTCGCCGACGCTGGCGTGGCGCAGCAGCTCGTCGATGACCGTCGTCGGGAGTTTCGGGTACACCCGGTGAATCGTAGCGGCCCCCGTTGCCTGGCTGCCTGGCAGACGGCC
Source organism: Pseudomonas mosselii (assembly GCF_003205295.1). Classification (GTDB taxonomy): domain Bacteria; phylum Pseudomonadota; class Gammaproteobacteria; order Pseudomonadales; family Pseudomonadaceae; genus Aquipseudomonas; species Aquipseudomonas mosselii_B. The sequence continues at coordinate 2,112 of NZ_QJRP01000004.1, read as the reverse complement.
ATAGGCCCGTTCGAACTCGGTGGTCAGGACCGGTGTCCCAGGCAGGCGTTGGGTGGCCTGGTCCAGCTTGAAGCGGACGATCGTGTCCTGGAGCACGGCCGGCAACCCTTCGCTTTCGGCCAGCGCGCGCCGCAGCACGTCGTCTTCGATGCCACTGACCTGCAGCATGTGCCCGGCGGTCTCGGCGCTGAAATGGCTGGCCGAGAGGTCCATGCGTTGCAGCAGGGTTTCGCGTGTCCATTGCAAGGGTTGCTCGAGCGGCAGCAGCCAGGCACCGGCGCCATTGTGGCGTACGGCCGGGCGAGCCGCTGATGCCTTGGTCGGGTGGACAAGATGATAGCGAGCGCTCGACGGTGCCTTCTCGACCCTGTAGCGGGCGCCTTGTATTACGAGCCAGCGCTTGCCTTGATGGCTCAGCAGGCCGTCTTCATCCGGCTCGACGGCGTCGGGCAGTGCCTGATCGATGCGATAAGGGGCCAGGTCTGGTTTCCACAGGCGGACCTCGCCATCGGGCAGCTCGATATCCTGGAGCTCCTCGATGAAGGATGGCGTCTGCACGGGGATCCGCTCCGGCACCGACGGCTCCGCCGCGGCACCGCCTTCGGCCGCGGTGGAGCCCCGCACCATCGAGGTGACGGCGGCCAGTGCGGTCATCATCGCGATGTTCTCGGCCACATCCACCAGGTACTGGCAGGCCTGGTCTTTTTCGTCGTTGCGCCAGCTCTCGAAGCCTTCGTAGACCTCGTAGGCCAGTTGCATGACGCACACCGCGAGCATCGCCTCGCCCAGGCCTGGCACGAAGAAACCGGCGATGTTCAGGGCTGTCAGCGTCCGTGTGGCAATCAGCGCATGGTGGGCCTTGGCGGCCTGCAGGTCGACGACACGTGTCGCAACGGCGTGGTGGATGGCGTCTTTCTCGTGGCGTTCGACTTTTTGAAACGCCATGACGCCGAGAAACGAATGACGCAAGGGGTGCGCGACCGGAGCCAGACCGGCCTGTGGCTCCGGCACGCGTTCCTGCAGGCCCCGGCGGCTCCAGCGGACAGGCGTGAGACGATCCGCGAGCCTGCGGCTCAGCGAGGCCCTGTCACGCTCGGCGACGTGCTTGTCCAGATAATGAAGGTTCGCCTGAAGCCGGTCGCGCAAGTCGTCTTCCAGGGCCTGCATGGATGCGAACTCCTTTAAAGGCGTTTCGCTGTCGTCAGGCGTGTAGAGCGCCATGGTCATTTGCGCCTGTGCAGGCAGCGCCACGAGCGCGATGCCGACCAGTTCGACTTCCCAGAGCGACAGCAGACTGAACTCGACGGCACCGGTCGCCGCGCAGGGGGTGTCCTGGTCCAGTGGGGTGGCGAGGGCGGCGTTGTACAGGGGCTCGCCTATGTCGCCTTTGAGCCGGGCGAAGTGCAGGGCGTGCCTGAATGCCGACTCCTCGGCCCGGCCAAGGGTCTGATAGACCGCCAGCGCTGCCGCGTCATCGGGTTGGCCCGATTCATCCACCGGGTAATAGATGCCGTGGAGCTTGTCGTGATACTGGCCGCCAATGTCCAGCGTGCGACACAGGTCGGCGAATGCCTCGGCGCCGATATCCAGTGCATTGCCGATCGGCAGGCTACCCATGAACCGGCGATGGTCGAGGATGACGGACTTCCTCAGCGGGGCATCGGCGGCGTCCATGCCGTTTGTTGCCGTGGCGGCGCCATCGAAATTGTGCAGGGCGCTCTGCAGCAGCGAGCGCGTCGCCCTGTCGACGGCCTGGCGAGTATCGATTGCATGCGATGCGTCGATCATCCGGGCGTCCACCAGGTAGGTCGTGTCCACATCGAGGGAGAGACCGAAACGCCTGGTCATGGCCTCGCTCAGCTGCTGCCTGGCGAATGTCGCGAGGTCCGGGAGCTGTTCGAACAGTTTCGCGACGTGCGCCTGGTGTTCGCGAAGACGGGCGTGCTCTTCGCTCCAGGCCCTGGCGATGGCCGGCTTCTCCTGAATTGCCCGGGCCAGCCAGGCCGGCGGCCTAGGCCGTTCGCGGACTGCCGCGCGAAGCGTCGGTGAAGCGGTCTTCAGCCACTGGGGCAGTTTGCGCTCGACAGCGGTGTAATGAAGGGGGCGGGGCGG
>NZ_QJRP01000049.1 GCF_003205295.1 Pseudomonas mosselii | reverse complement strand
AGCAGTGAAACGATGCATCGCCGATGGTAGTGTGGGGTTTCCCCATGTGAGAGTAGGTCATCGTCAAGATTCATTTCGCAAAACCCCTATCTGCGCGAGCAGGTAGGGGTTTTGTCTTTTCCGCGTTCCAAAATCAACGCCACACCGCCGCCCCTGTGGGAGCGGCCTTGTGTCGCGAAAGGGCTGCAAGGCAGCCCCGACAATCCTGAGACAGACCCAAGATCCTGGGGCCGCTACGCAGCCCATTCGCGGCACAAGGCCGCTCCTACAGGGAGGGCGATTCGCTTGCGGAAAATGTGACCCGGCTACCGATACAGTTCCTCATAATGGCCGTCTCCCACAATTCGAGTCGGAACACTAGAATAGAGCCGACGCATCCATTCAGAACCCCCTTATGCCCAACCCTGTCGATCCCGAAGCGCTCGCGCAGCTGCCGCTGGACGAACTCGTGGCCTGCCACGAGTGCGACCTGCTGATGCGCAAGACCACGCTGCAAAATGACGAGAAGGCCCTGTGTCCGCGCTGCGGCTACGAGCTGTACGCCCATCGCCACAACCTGATCAACCGCAGCCTGGCCTTGGTCCTGACCGCGTTGCTGCTGTACGTGCCGGCCAACTTCCTGCCGATCATGCAGTTACACCTGCTCGGCCAGACCTCCGACGATACCGTCTGGAGCGGTGTGCTCGGCCTGTACAATTCAGAAATGCGCGGCATCGCCGTGGTGGTGTTCCTGTGCAGCATGGCCATCCCTCTGCTCAAGCTGCTCTGCCAGCTGATGGTGCTGTTGAGCATCCGCCTGGATATCGGCCGCAGCTATGGCCTGCTGATCTATCGTGTCTATCACCACCTGCGTGAGTGGGGCATGCTCGAGGTCTACTTCATGGGCGTGCTGGTGGCCATCGTCAAGCTGGTCGACCTGGCGGAGCTGAGCGTTGGCCTGGGCCTGTTCTGCTTTATCAGCCTGTTGCTGGTACAGGTATGGCTCGAGGTGGTCATGTCGCCACACCAGATCTGGGTGGCCTTGTCGGGGGAGGATGTCCATGCGGGCGATTGATGCAGGCATCCTGGTCTGCAATGAATGTCACGAGCTGAACCGCCAGGAGCACGCCAGTGCCTCGCAGGTCTGCACCCGCTGCGGCGCGGTCGTGCATGCCCGGCGGCCGAACAGCATCGTGCGTACCTGGGCGCTGCTGATCACGGCCATGGTGCTGTATATCCCGGCCAACGTGCTGCCGATCATGACCGTCAGCGCGCTCGGCCAGGGCAGTCCGGACACCATCATGTCCGGGGTCATCACCCTGATGAAGCACGGCATGCTGCCGATCGCCGCAGTGGTGTTCATCGCCAGCATCCTGGTGCCGACCTTCAAGCTGGTCGGCATCGCCCTGTTGCTGTACTCGGTACAGCGCCATCAGCCGCTTTCGGCGCGTCAGCGCATCCTGATGTACCGCTTCATCGAATTCATCGGCCGCTGGTCGATGCTGGACATCTTCGTCATCGCCATCCTGGTGGCGGTGGTGAATTTCGGCCGCATCGCCAGTGTCGAAGCCAACCTGGGCGCCGTCGCCTTCGCCACCGTGGTGATCCTGACGATGCTCGCCGCTTTAACTTTCGATCCCCGACTGATCTGGGATAACACGGAGTCGGATGACGACCATGAGTGATTTGCCTACGGCTAAAACCCGGCCTGCTTCGAACTGGTCGGCCATCTGGATCCTGCCGCTGATTGCCCTGGCGATTGGCGGTTGGCTGGCCTGGCAGGCCTATCGCGATGCCGGTATCGAGATCCAGGTGCGCTTCGAGAGCGGCGAGGGCATCGTCGCCAACAAGACCGAGGTCATCTACAAGGGTATGTCGGTGGGCAAGGTCGTCGCCCTGGTGCTGGATGACAAGGGGGAAAACCGCGGTGTGGTCGCCACCATCGAGATGCGCAAGGAGGCGGGCCCGCACCTGACCAAGGGCACGCGCTTCTGGCTGGTGAAGCCGAGCGTCAGCCTGGCGGGTATCTCGGGGCTGGAAACGCTGGTTTCGGGCAACTACATTGCCGTCGATCCAGGGGAGGGTGAGCCGACCAAGCGTTTCGACGCGCTCAAGGAGGCCCCGCCGTTGTCCGATTCCGAGCCGGGCCTGCACCTTACCCTCAAGGCCGAGCGCCTGGGTTCGCTCAATCGTGACAGTCCGGTGTTCTACAAGCAGATCCAGGTGGGCCGGGTGAAGAGCTATCGTCTGTCCGATGACCAGGGCACGGTGGAGATCAAGGTGTTCATCGCCCCGGCCTACGCCAGCCTGGTGCGCAAGCACACGCGGTTCTGGAACGCCAGCGGGGTCAGCATCGACGCCGACTTGTCCGGCGTGAAGGTGCGCACCGAATCGCTGTCGAGCATCGTTGCCGGCGGTATCGCCTTCGCCACGCCGGAGAATCGCAAGGACAGCCCACCCACCGACCCAAGCCTGCCGTTCCGCCTTTACGAAGACTTTGATGCCGCCCAGGCCGGCATCCGGGTCAAGGTCAAGCTCAGCGATTTCGAGGGGCTGCAGAAGGGCCGCACGCCGGTACTGTACAAAGGTATCCAGGTGGGAACGCTGAAGGAGTTGAAAGTCGAAGGCGATCTCTCCACTGCCATGGCCGAGCTGACCCTGGACCCGTTGGCCGAGGACTACCTGGTCGAAGGCACGCAGTTCTGGGTGGTCAAGCCATCCATTTCGCTTGCCGGTATCACCGGCCTCGAGGCGTTGGTGAAGGGCAACTACATTGCCGTGCGCCCGGGTGAGCCAGGTGCCAAGCCGCTGCGCGAGTTCGAGGCGCGTCCCAAGGCGCCGCCGCTGGACCTGAAGGCGCCGGGCCGGCACATGGTGCTGTTCGCCGATACCCTGGGCTCGCTGGAAGTGGGCAGCCCGGTGATGTATCGCCAGGTACGCGTGGGGAGCGTGCAGAGCTACCAGTTCGCCCGCAACAGCAAGCGCATCCTGATCGGGGTGCACATCGAGAAGGAATACGAAAACCTGGTCAACGGCTCCTCGCGCTTCTGGAATGCCAGCGGCATCACCCTGACCGGTGGCCTCTCGGGGATCCAGGTCAAGAGCGAGTCGCTGCAGACGCTGATGGCCGGTGGTATCGCCTTCGATACGCCGAAACCGGATGTGCCGCTCAAGCGCCGCATCCCGCGCTTCCGTCTGCATGAAAGCCAGGATGCGGCCAACCGCGCCGGCACCCTGATCACCATCCGTGTCGAGCGTGCCGAAGGCCTGAAGCCGGGCACGCCGATCCGCTTCCGCGGCTTGGATGTCGGCAGTGTCGAGAGTGTCGACCTGACCAGCGACTTGCAAGCCGTATTGCTGCGTGCGCGGATTACCCAGGCAGCCGAGCGTATCGCCCGTGCCGGCACCCAGTTCTGGGTGGTCAAGCCGGCCTTGGGCCTGGTGCGTACCCAGAACCTCGATACATTGATCGGCGGCCAGTACCTGGAGGTGCTGCCAGCGCTCAAGGACAAGGGGCCGCAGCGTGACTTCATTGCCTTGAGTGATGCGCCGGAAGTGAAAGGCGAGGAGGTCGGCCTGCCACTGACCCTGAGCGCGGCGCGCCGTGGCTCGATCAAGCCGGGTGTGCCGGTGACCTACCGTGAGGTCACGGTGGGCAGGGTCACCGGCTTTGAGTTGGGCCAGACGGCCGACCGGGTACTTATCCACATCCTGATCGAGCCGCGTTACGCCGGGCTGGTGCGTGGCGGCAGCCGCTTCTGGAACAGCAGCGGGTTCGGCTTCGACTGGGGGCTGTTCAAGGGCGCCACGGTGCGCACCGAGTCGGTGGAGACCCTGATCGAGGGCGGGATCGCCTTTGCCACGCCGGATGGCGAGCAGATGGGCAACCCGGCGCGGCCACAGCAGACCTTCGCCTTGTTCGACAAGCCCGAAGATGCCTGGCTGGAGTGGGCGCCGAAGATTCAGATCGGCAAGTGATCTGGTGCCTGTAGGAGCGGCCTTGCGTCGCGAAAGGGCCGCAAAGCGGCCCCGGCGATCTTTGCATCAGCACTGAAATCCTGGGGCTGCTACGCAGCCCTTTCGCGACGCAAGGCCGCTCCTACAGACAGAGGGGGAGTGTTGCTGGAGAGAAATCACAGGCATAAAAAAACCGACCCTAAGGTCGGTTTTTTCGACAAGAACGTCGCTTAGGCAGCTGCAGCTTCTTTCAGCGCCTTGATGTGGCCATTCAGACGGCCTTTGTGGCGAGCAGCTTTGTTCTTGTGGATGATACCCTTGTCGGCCATGCGGTCGATTACAGGTACAGCCAGAACGTAAGCGGCTTGCGCTTTTTCGGCGTCTTTTGCGTCGATGGCTTTGACTACATTCTTGATGTAGGTGCGGACCATGGAACGCAGGCTGGCGTTGTGGCTGCGACGCTTCTCAGCCTGTTTTGCACGTTTCTTGGCGGAAGGTGAGTTGGCCACCGTCGAGCTCCTCGAAAGACTTTAGGTAAATAGCAAACAAAATAGGCCGCGAATCATGCCGATGAGTCGAGCGGATGTCAAGGCCACCTGCAGGGTTCCGCCGAGTGGTGAGCCAACAGGAGGGAAATATTCCTTTCTGCCGCACGACCTGTAAACTCGGGAATTTTTGGCTCCCCTGCGAAGGCGCGGGAGTATCGCACATTCGGACGCTGTCTGGCAGCGCCCTCTGTCCCTGGCGTGAAACTTTTCGATGAACCTGCTCAAATCCCTGGCCGCCGTCAGCTCCATCACCATGATTTCCCGGGTGCTCGGCTTCGTGCGCGATACCATCCTGGCGCGAGTGTTCGGTGCCGGCATCGCCACCGACGCCTTCTTCATCGCCTTCAAGCTGCCCAACCTGCTGCGGCGGATCTTCGCCGAGGGGGCGTTCTCCCAGGCCTTCGTGCCGATCCTGGCCGAGTACAAGACCCAGCAGGGCGAGGAGGCCACCCGTACCTTCATCGCCTATGTGAGCGGCCTGCTGACCCTGGTCCTGGCCCTGGTCACGGTGATCGGCATCCTCGCCGCGCCGTGGGTGGTCTGGGCCACCGCGCCAGGCTTCGTCGACAGCGCGGAGAAATACGAGCTGACCACCTCGCTGCTGCGGGTGACGTTTCCTTATATATTGCTGATCTCACTGTCGTCGCTGGTCGGTGCGATCCTCAATACCTGGAACCGCTTCAGTGTGCCGGCGTTCACGCCCACGCTGCTCAACGTGGCGATGATCGCCTTCGCCGTGCTGCTGACGCCGTACTTCGACCCGCCGATCATGGCCCTGGGCTGGGGCGTGCTGGCCGGTGGCCTGGCGCAGCTGCTTTACCAGCTGCCGGCGCTGAAGAAGATCGGCATGCTCGTGCTGCCTCGCCTGAACCTGCGCGATACCGGTGTGTGGCGCGTGCTCAAGCAGATGCTTCCGGCCATCCTCGGGGTGTCGGTCAGCCAGATCTCGCTGATCATCAACACCATCTTCGCCTCGTTCCTGGTGGCAGGCTCGGTGTCGTGGATGTACTACGCCGACCGCCTGATGGAGCTGCCGTCCGGCGTGCTGGGCGTGGCCCTGGGCACCATCCTGCTGCCGACCCTGGCCAAGACCTACGCCAACAAGGACCGCGAGGAGTATTCGCGGATCCTCGACTGGGGCCTGCGCCTGTGCTTCCTGCTGGTGCTGCCCTGCACCCTGGCCCTGGCCATCCTCGCCGAGCCGCTGACCGTGGCGCTGTTCCAGTACGGCAAGTTCACCGCCTTCGACGCTGCCATGACCCAGCGCGCCCTGATCGCCTATTCGGTGGGCCTGCTGGCGATCATCCTGGTCAAGGTGCTGGCACCTGGCTTCTATGCGCAGCAGAATATCCGCACACCGGTGAAGATCGCGGTCTTCACCCTGGTCTGCACCCAACTGTTCAACCTGGCCCTGGTCGGCCCGCTGGCCCATGCCGGGCTGGCCCTGGCCATCAGCCTGGGCGCGTGCCTGAACGCTGGCCTGCTGTATTGGAAGCTGCGCAGCCAGCAGCTGTTCCAGCCGCAACCGGGCTGGATGGTGTTCCTGCTCAAGCTGGTGCTGGCAGTGACCTTGATGTCGGGTGTGCTGCTGCTGGGCATGCACTACCTGCCGGCCTGGGAACAGGGCAACATGCTCGCACGCTTCCTGCGCCTGGGGGGCCTGATCGCGGCGGGCGTGGTGACCTACTTCGGCTGCCTGTTCCTGTGCGGATTCCGCCCGCGGCATTTCGCCCGCAAGGCGTTGCATTGATGCGCGAGAGGGGTCAGGCGTCGGTTTTTCGCATTCCACCGCCCATGGGGGCGCTGCTGCCTGTCGCCAGCGCCCGCGTGTGGTTATAATCGGCCACTTTATGAGCAAGAAGCGCGTTATGCAGCTGGTTCGAGGTCTTCACAACCTGCGCCCCGAGCACCGGGGCTGTGTCGCCACCATTGGCAACTTCGACGGGGTCCACCGGGGTCACCAGGCGATCCTCGCGCGCCTGCGCGAACGTGGCCAGGAACTGGGGCTGCCCACCTGCGTGGTGATCTTCGAGCCGCAGCCGCGCGAATATTTCGCCCCGCAGAGCGCCCCGGCGCGCCTGGCCCGCCTGCGCGACAAGGTCGAGCTGCTGGCCGGCGAGGGCATCGACCGGGTGCTGTGCCTGTCGTTCAACCAGCGCCTGAGCCAGCTCAGCGCCGAGCAGTTCGTCAAGGCGGTACTGGTCGATGGCCTGGGTGTGCGCCACCTCGAGGTGGGCGACGACTTCCGCTTCGGCTGCGACCGCGCCGGCGACTTCGTCTTCCTCACCGAGGCCGGCAAACGCCACGGGTTCACCGTCGAGGCGGCCAACACCGTGGTTCAGGACGGCCTGCGGGTCAGCAGCACCGAGGTGCGCACGGCCCTGGCCGACGGCAACTTCGAGCTGGCCGAGCACCTGCTGGGCCGGCCTTACCGTATTACCGGGCGCGTGCTGCATGGCCAGAAGTTGGCCCGCCAGCTCGGCACCCCCACCGCCAACATCCAGCTCAAGCGCCGTCGCGTGCCGCTGTCCGGGGTCTACCTGGCCAGCATCGAGATCGACGGCAAGGCCTGGCCGGGTGTCGGCAACATCGGAGTGCGCCCCACCGTCGCCGGTGACGGGCGCCCTCACCTGGAGATTCATCTCCTGGACTACGCCGGCGACCTGTATGGCCGGCGCCTGACGGTGGAATTCCACCACAAGCTGCGTGAAGAGCAGCGATTCGCCTCCCTGGAGGCGCTGAAGTCGGCGATCGACGCGGACATCGCCGCCGCACGTGCCCACTGGCACGCTCAACCGCTAACGAAGAGCCTGAAATGACCGACTACAAAGCCACGCTTAACCTTCCGGACACCGCCTTCCCCATGAAGGCCGGCCTGCCTCAGCGCGAACCGCAGATCCTGCAGCGCTGGGACAGTATTGGCCTGTACGGTAAGTTGCGCGAGATTGGCAAGGACCGTCCGAAGTTCGTCCTGCACGACGGCCCGCCCTATGCCAACGGCAAGATCCACATCGGTCATGCGCTGAACAAGATTCTCAAGGACATGATTGTCCGCTCCAAGACCCTGTCCGGCTTCGACGCGCCGTACGTGCCGGGCTGGGACTGCCACGGTCTGCCGATCGAGCACAAGGTCGAGGTCACCCACGGCAAGCACCTGACCGCCGACCGTACCCGCGAACTGTGCCGCGAGTACGCCGCCGAGCAGATCGAAGGGCAGAAGACCGAGTTCATCCGCCTGGGCGTGCTGGGTGACTGGGACAACCCGTACAAGACCATGAACTTCGCCAACGAGGCCGGTGAAATCCGCGCCCTGGCCGAGATGGTCAAGCAAGGCTTCGTGTTCAAGGGCCTCAAGCCCGTGAACTGGTGCTTCGATTGCGGCTCGGCCCTGGCTGAAGCCGAGGTCGAGTACGCCGACAAGAAATCCCAGACCATCGACGTCGCCTTCCCGGTGGCCGATGCCGACAAGCTGGCCGCCGCCTTCGGCCTGGGCGCGCTGGCCAAGCCCGCCGCCATCGTGATCTGGACCACCACCCCGTGGACCATCCCGGCCAACCAGGCGCTGAACATCCACCCGGACTTCAAGTACGCCCTGGTCGATACCGGCGAGCGCCTGCTGGTGCTGGCCGAAGAGCTGGTCGAGTCGTGCCTGAAGCGTTATGCGCTGGAAGGCTCGGTCATCGCCACCGCCCCGGGCTCGGCCCTGGAGCTGATCAACTTCCGCCACCCGTTCTACGACCGCCTGTCGCCGATCTACCTGGCCGACTACGTCGAACTGGGCGCCGGTACCGGCGTCGTGCATTCCTCGCCGGCCTACGGTGAAGACGACTTCGTCACCTGCAAGCGCTACGGCATGGTCAACGACGACATCCTCACTCCGGTGCAGAGCAACGGCGTGTACGTCGAGTCGCTGCCGTTCTTCGGCGGCCAGTTCATCTGGAAGGCCAACCCGGCCATCGTCGACAAGCTCAGCGAAGTCGGCGCGCTGATGCACACCGAGACCATCAGCCACAGCTACATGCACTGCTGGCGCCACAAGACCCCGCTGATCTACCGCGCCACCGCGCAGTGGTTCGTCGGCATGGACAAGCAGCCGACCACCGGCGAGCCGCTGCGCGAGCGTGCGCTCAAGGCCATCGAAGAGACCAAGTTCGTTCCGGCCTGGGGCCAGGCGCGCCTGCACTCGATGATCGCCAACCGTCCGGACTGGTGCATCTCGCGTCAGCGCAACTGGGGCGTGCCGATCCCGTTCTTCCTCGACAAGCAGACCGGCGAGCTGCACCCGCGCACCGTCGAACTGATGGAAGAAGTTGCCAAGCGCGTCGAGCAGGAAGGCATCGAGGCCTGGTTCAAGCTGGACGCCGCCGAGCTGCTCGGTGACGAGGCCGGCCAGTACGACAAGATCACCGACACCCTCGACGTGTGGTTCGACTCCGGCACCACCCACTGGCACGTGCTGCGCGGCTCCCACGACATCGGCCACGCCACCGGCCCGCGCGCCGACCTGTACCTGGAAGGTTCCGACCAGCACCGTGGCTGGTTCCACTCATCCTTGCTGACCGGTTGCGCCATCGACGGCCACGCGCCGTATCGCGAGCTGCTGACGCACGGCTTCACCGTGGACGAGAACGGCCGCAAGATGTCCAAGTCGCTGGGCAACACCATCGAGCCGCAGAAGGTCAACGACACCCTGGGCGCCGACATCATGCGCCTGTGGGTCTCGGCTACCGACTACTCCGGCGAGATGGCGGTTTCCGATCAGATCCTGCAGCGTAGCGCCGACGCCTACCGCCGCATCCGCAACACCGCGCGCTTCCTGCTCTCCAACCTGTCCGGCTTCGACCCGGCCCGCGACCTGCTGCCGGCCGAAGACATGCTGGCCCTGGACCGCTGGGCGGTCGACCGCACCCTGCTGCTGCAGCGCGAGCTGGAAGAGCACTATGGCGAGTACCGTTTCTGGAACGTCTACTCGAAGATCCACAACTTCTGCGTGCAGGAGCTGGGCGGCTTCTACCTCGACATCATCAAGGACCGCCAGTACACCACTGGCGCCAACAGTGTCGCCCGCCGCTCCTGCCAGACCGCGCTGTTCCACATCTCCGAGGCACTGGTGCGCTGGATCGCGCCGATCCTGGCGTTCACCGCGGACGAGCTGTGGCAGTACCTGCCGGGCGAGCGTAACGAGTCGGTGATGCTCAACACCTGGTACGAAGGCCTGAGCGAACTGCCGGAAGGTTTCGAGCTGGGTCGCGAGTACTGGGAACGCATCATGGCCGCCAAGACTGCGGTCAACAAGGAACTGGAGAACCAGCGCGCGGCCAAGGCCATCGGTGGCAACCTGCAGGCCGAAGTCACCCTGTTCGCCGACGACGCCCTGAGCGCCGACTTGAACAAGCTGGGCGACGAGTTGCGCTTCGTGCTGATCACTTCGGCCGCCAGTGTCGTGCCGTTCGTCCAGGCACCCGCCGACGCAGTGACAACCGAAGTTGAAGGCCTCAAGCTGAAAGTCGTCAAGTCCGGCCATGCCAAGTGCGGCCGCTGCTGGCACTTCCGCGCCGACGTCGGCAGCCACCCGGAGCATCCGGAGATCTGCAGCCGTTGCGTCGACAACCTGAGCGGCTCCGGCGAGGTGCGCCACTATGCCTAATGCTCCTGCGGGGCGCTTCGGGCGCCTTGCCTGGCTCTGGCTGAGCCTGGTGGTCCTGGTCCTCGACCAGGCCACCAAGCTGTACTTCGACGGCGCGTTGACCATGTACCAGCAGATCGTGGTCATCCCCGACTACTTCAGCTGGACCCTGGCCTACAACACCGGCGCCGCGTTCAGCTTCCTGGCCGACAGCTCCGGCTGGCAGCGCTGGCTGTTCGCGTTGATCGCCGTGGTGGTCAGCGCGGTGCTGGTGGTCTGGCTCAAGCGCCTGGGGCGCAACGAGACCTGGTTGGCCGTGGCCCTGGCCCTGGTGCTGGGTGGCGCGCTGGGCAACCTGTACGACCGCGTCGTGCTGGGCCATGTGGTCGACTTCATCCTGGTGCACTGGCAGAACCGCTACTACTTCCCGGCCTTCAACCTGGCCGACAGCGCGATCACCGTGGGCGCGGTGATGCTGGCGCTGGACATGTTCAAGAGCAAGAAGTCCGAGGAAGCCGTCCATGACTGAGACCCGCATCGGCCAGAACACCGAAGTCACCCTGCACTTCGCGCTGCACCTGGAAAACGGCGACACCGTCGATAGCACCTTCGACAAGGCCCCGGCCACGTTCAAGGTCGGCGACGGCAACCTGCTGCCGGGCTTCGAGAACGCCCTGTTCGGCTTCAAGGCCGGTGACCAGCGCAAGCTGAGCATCGCCCCGGAGAACGCCTTCGGCCAGCACAACCCGCAGAACGTGCAGGTGATGCCGCGCTCGCAGTTCGAAGGCATGGAGCTGTCCGAAGGACTGCTGGTGATCTTCAACGACGCCGCCAACACCGAGCTTCCGGGCGTGGTCAAGGCGTTCGACGACAACCAGGTGACCATCGATTTCAACCATCCACTGGCTGGCAAGACCCTGAACTTCGAGGTGCAGATCCTCGACGTGAAGGCCGTGTGAGCCTGGAGCCGAGCATGCAAATCAAACTCGCCAACCCGCGCGGCTTCTGCGCGGGGGTCGACCGGGCGATCGAGATCGTCAACCGCGCCCTGGAAGTCTTCGGCCCGCCGATCTACGTGCGCCACGAGGTGGTGCACAACAAGTTCGTGGTCGAGGACCTGCGCAACCGTGGCGCGATCTTCGTCGAAGAGCTGGACCAGGTGCCGGACGACGTCATCGTCATCTTCAGCGCCCACGGCGTTTCCCAGGCCGTGCGCCAGGAAGCCGCCGGCCGTGGCCTGAAGGTGTTCGACGCCACCTGCCCGCTGGTGACCAAGGTGCATATCGAGGTCGCCAAGTACAGCCGCGACGGCCGGGAGACCATCCTTATCGGCCACGAGGGGCACCCGGAAGTCGAAGGCACCATGGGCCAGTACGATGCCAGCAACGGCGGCGCCATCTACCTCGTCGAGGACGAGGACGATGTCGCCAAGCTGCAGGTGCGCAACCCCGACCACCTGGCCTTCGTCACCCAGACCACCCTGTCGATGGACGACACCAGCCGGGTGATCGACGCCCTGCGCGAACGCTTCCCGAACATCGGCGGCCCGCGCAAGGACGACATCTGCTACGCCACGCAGAACCGCCAGGATGCCGTCAAGCAGCTGGCCGACGAGTGCGACGTGGTGTTGGTGGTCGGCAGCCCCAACAGCTCCAACTCCAACCGCCTGCGCGAGCTGGCCGAGCGCATGAGCACCCCGGCCTACCTGATCGATGGCGCCGAGGACCTGCAACGCAGCTGGTTCGACGGGGCCGAGCGCATCGGTATCACCGCCGGGGCCTCGGCCCCCGAGGTGCTGGTGCGTGGCGTGATCGACCAGCTCAAGGCCTGGGGCGCGACCGGCGCCGAAGAGCTCGACGGGCGCGAGGAGAACATCACCTTCTCCATGCCCAAGGAACTGCGGGTTCGCTCGCTGATCTGAGTCAGCCCCGTGCACAGCGGCGGCCCTCGTCGCTGCGCAGGCTGACCCTGCCACTGGGGCTGAGCACCACCTGATGACGGCTGTCGAGGGTGGTGCGCGGGCAGATGTCCAGCGTGGCGCCGACGAAGCCCACCCCCAGCGGCGCCCCCCGGGCGCTGAACCTCACGACCCGGTCCGAGGTCGTGGCAATCCTCAGTGGCTTGCCCAGGCGATGTTCCTGCAACAGTTCGCCATCGTGTTCCAGTATTACCCGCCAGCCCTTGCCCCAATCTTCCTCAAGCGGCCTGACCAGCACGGCCTGGTGCCTTAGCGCCGCCTGGTTGCGGGCACCGCGCAGGGCCAGCGCCAGCTCCCTGGCCGCGGCGCTGAGGTACAGCTCTTCGCTGAACTTGCCGTAGGCCGACAGACCCTGGTGTGTCAGAAGGCTCAGCACGCCCAGTGCGAACATCATTTGTATCAGTGTTACGCCTTGTTGCCCCACGCGGCATTCCTCCCTGGACGTGCTTCTCTGTAGCTTCCAGGACGCCCGGCAAGGGCGCCAGTCGGCCGGTTCGTGTTGTGGGCGAGGAAAGATCCCAGGAGGGGCAATGGGCGCGAGGGAAAAGGGCATGACACTGCTGGAGGTGCTGTTGGCCGTCACGGTGCTGGCGTTGGGGTTGTTCGCATCGGCGGCCTTGCAGTTGCGCGGGCTGCAGGCCGTCGAGGGGGCGCGACGGGAAGCGCAGGCGTTGCAGCTGGCCCAGGGCATGTTGGAGCGCGTCAGGGCTGCCGGGGCGCTCGAGGCTGGCGAGGAAGCGGCCTGGCAGTCGCGGCTGACCCAGGTGCTCGGTGGTGCGGCGCAAGGGCGCATGAGCCTGGCCGGGGGCGTGCTGGTGCTGGACGTCGATTGGCCGGGCATGGGAGAGGGGCGGCAGTCGCTGAGCGTGCAGGGCAGGGTGCTGCCATGAGGCGTCGGCAGGTGGGTTTCGGCCTTGTCGAGGCACTGCTGGCCCTGGCACTGGGCCTGATGCTGCTGGTGGCGGCCGGCCAGGTGTTCGTCTCGGCGCATCAGGCCTGGCAACTGCAGGGCGCGGCGGCACGCCTGCAGGATGACGCGCGCCTGGCCTTGCAGCGAATGGCCGAGGATATCCGCCAGGCGGGGATGTTCGGTTGCCTGCGCCTTGAAACCGAGGACTTCGCCGATCCTGGCGCGGCCCAGGCTTTCGCCTCGCCCATCGCGATCACCGGCGACAGCCTGACCCTGGTCGGCGCCGA
This sequence comes from Pseudomonas mosselii, assembly GCF_003205295.1. Classification (GTDB taxonomy): domain Bacteria; phylum Pseudomonadota; class Gammaproteobacteria; order Pseudomonadales; family Pseudomonadaceae; genus Aquipseudomonas; species Aquipseudomonas mosselii_B. The sequence continues at coordinate 16,590 of NZ_QJRP01000049.1, read as the reverse complement.
GTTGCCCGGGTTGCTCGGCACACCGGACTGGACCGTGCTCAGCGACTGTCGCAGTTGGGCGCGGGTGCAGCCCGGGCAGCACGCCGGGGACGGCGAGTTGCTGGCGCTGCCGGTGCGCCGGGTGACCTACCGGGTGCGCAACGGCAGCCTGATGCTCACCAGCAATGCGCAGCATGCCAGCCTCATCGACCAGGTGCGGGCGCTGGAGGTCCGCCGTGTCGAGGCGGGAGAGGGCGAGCGGCTGGATATCCGCCTGACCTTGCATGACCGGCAGCACGGGCTCGAGCAGCACCATTCTCTGAGCGTGGCCCTGCGCAATCCGGGAGCTAGGTCGTGACGGGGCAGCGTGGCATCGTGCTGTTGCTGGCGCTGGTCTTGAGCCTGCTGTTCGGCCTGCTGGCAACCCTGGCCCTGCGCGAGGCGCTTTTGCAGCAACGTCAGGCAGGCGATCAGTTGGCCGGCGCACGGGCCTTCGAGCAGGCGGAGGCGGCCTTGATCGAGGGCGCAGAACTGCTTGCAGGCAGCATGCCGCCCCGATGCCAGGCCTGTCCGCCACCCAGTCCACCTGATACGCAGCCTTCTCCACCCTGGCTGGCGACCTACAGTGGCTTCGTTCACCTGCAAACCCTGGGAGACAGCCTGCGTGTCGCGGGTCAGCCCGTCGGGGACAGGCTGACGCTGGTCCGGGTGACGGCGGTGGGCCTCCAAACCCGTGGGCGGCAACTGCTTGAGGCGGTCTATGCCATCGACGATGACGGTGCAGTGAAGCGGATCAGCTGGCGCCAGCGCCTGGGGGAGGGCTGAGATGCAGCGAGGCCTTGGTCTGATCGAATTATTGATTGTCGTGGCGCTGATCGGCATGCTGGCAGCCATTGCCTACCCCAGCTACAGCGACCAGCTGCGGCGCGCCGCGCGAAGTGAAGCGGTCGGCCTGCTGCAGGACGCGGCATTGCGCCTGGAGCAGCACCGCGCACGCGTGGGCGGTTACGCCGACAACGAGCAGCTGAGCACCGTGTTGCCCGCAGGCACACGCTACTACCGCCTGCAGGCCTGGCGCGACACTGACCGGTTCAGCCTGCACGCCAGCCGTGTGCCCGAGGCCTTCATGGCGGATGACCGCTGCGGCGACTTCCTGCTCGACCAGGCGGGCGTGCGCGATAACACGGGCGCGGGCGACCAGGCGTGCTGGGGGAGCTGAAGATCATGAGGTGCCCAGGCACCGTGGAATTACTTCAGGTGTTGGATCGAACCATGAGCAAGCAAGTAGTGATTGTCGGCGGCGGTGTCATCGGCCTGCTGACCGCGTTCAACCTGGCGGCGGATGTCGACCGGGTGGTGGTGTGCGACCAGGGCGAGGTGGGTCGGGAGTCGTCCTGGGCCGGTGGCGGGATCGTCTCGCCGCTGTACCCGTGGCGCTACAGCCCGGCGGTGACCGCCCTGGCGCACTGGTCGCAGGATTTTTATCCACAGCTGGGCGAGCGCCTGTTCGCCAGCACCGGGGTCGACCCCGAGGTGCATACCACCGGGCTCTACTGGCTGGACCTGGAAGACGAAGCCGAGGCCCTGGCCTGGGCGGCGCGTGAGCATCGCCCGCTCAGCGCGGTGGATATCTCGGCGGCCTACGACGCCGTGCCGGTGCTCGGTCCGGGTTACCGCCATGCCATCTACATGGCGGGCGTGGCCAACGTGCGTAACCCGCGGCTGGTGAAGTCGCTGAAGGCCGCGCTGCAGGCACTGCCGAACGTGACCCTGCGCGAGCATTGCCAGATCACCGGTTTTGTCCATGAAGGTGGCCGCGTTACCGGTGTGCAGACCGAGGACGGTGTGATCGCCGCCGACGATGTGGTGCTCAGCGCCGGAGCCTGGAGCGGTGACCTGCTGCAGACCCTCGGGCTGGCGCTGCCGGTGGAACCGGTGAAGGGGCAGATGATCCTGTTCAAGTGCGCCGAGGACTTTTTGCCGAGCATGGTCCTGGCCAAGGGGCGCTATGCGATCCCGCGCCGCGACGGGCATATCCTGGTGGGCAGTACGCTGGAGCATGCCGGCTATGACAAGACCCCGACCGGGGATGCGTTGGAGAGCCTGAAGGCCTCTGCGGTGGAGTTGCTGCCGGCGCTGGGGGATGCCGAGGTGGTGGGGCATTGGGCTGGCTTGCGCCCTGGGTCGCCGGAAGGTATCCCGTATATCGGCAAGGTGCCGGGGCATGAGGGGCTATGGCTGAACTGCGGGCATTACCGCAACGGCCTGGTGCTGGCGCCGGCGTCGTGCCAGCTGTTCGGCGATCTGTTGTTGGGGCGCGAGCCGATCATCGATCCGTCGCCGTATGCGCCTGAGGGGCGTCTGGGCTGAGCACGGGCCTTGAGCCATGCATCATTCTTGTAGGAGATCGCCCAGCGCTTTGGGCTGCGCTGTCGCGCAGGGAACTGTCCCCCTGTGGGAGCGGCCTTGCGTCGCGAAAGGGCCGCAAAGCGGCCCCGGCGATCTTTGCGTCAACGCTGAAATCCTGGGGCTGCTACGCAGCCCTTTCGCGACACAAGGCCGCTCCCACAGGGATCGTGTAAGGCGCGTCGGTCAGCGTTGCTGGCCTGGCCCCTGTTCCAGATGCTGCTGGCTGCAATACCACTCCTGGCCCCGCGACAACGCCCGGTCATTGGGCAGGTGCACGCCGCAATGGGCGCAGCGCACCATCTTCAGCGGGTCCTGCAGGCGCGGCTCGGCAGGTGATTGCTGACTGGTCTTGAACTTGCGCCACAGCCAGAACGCGGCGGCGATCAGGGCGATCCAGAAGAGTAGGCGAACCATGGTGTCCAGCTTGTCGAGAAAAGAAGCCGACAGTCTAGGACGCAGGCATGAAAAAAGGGAGGCCTCGGGCCTCCCTTTCTTTGCGTGCGTGGTATCAGTCGAACAGACCGAAGGTCATGTAGCTGAACCAGGAACGGTCCTTCTCGGCTTCCTTCGGACCTTCCGGCAGGATCGGGTCGCCGTTCTCGTCCTTGGGCAGCAGCTCTTGCGGCATTTCCGAGCGGGCATCCTGGAACTGCTTGACCACGTCCTGGTTGGCGCGGGTCTCGCCCGGTGGCAGCGGCGCCTGGGTGTCGATCAGGCCCAGGGTGGCCTTGGACAGCCACGAGCGGTTGCCGTTTTCATCCACCTTGGTGACGAACTGGCCATCGACCAGGCTCGGGTGGTCCGGGTAGTTGAGCTTGAGGGTCTCGAGGCTGGTGGCTGCCAGTTCGTCCAGGTGCATGCGCTGGTACGACTCGACCATCACCGCCAGGCCATCGCCCACCGACGGGGTTTCCTGGAAGTTCTCCACCACGTAGCGGCCACGGTTGGCGGCGGCCACGTAGGCCTCGCGGCTCAGGTAGTAGTTGGCCACGTGGATCTCGTAGGAGGCCAGCAGGTTGCGCAGGTAGATCATGCGCTGCTTGGCGTCCGGGGCGTAGCGGCTGTTGGGGAAGCGGCTGGTCAGCTGGGCGAACTCGTTGTACGAGTCGCGGGCGGCGCCCGGGTCGCGCTTGGTCATGTCCAGCGGCAGGAAGCGCGCCAGCAGGCCACGGTCCTGGTCAAACGAGGTCAGGCCCTTGAGGTAATAGGCGTAGTCGACGTTCGGGTGCTGCGGGTGCAGGCGGATGAAGCGCTCGGCAGCGGACTTGGCGGCCTCGGGCTCGGAGTTTTTATAGTTGGCGTAGATCAGCTCGAGCTGCGCCTGGTCGGCGTAGCGGCCGAACGGGTAGCGCGATTCCAGGGCCTTGAGCTTGTTCACGGCGCTGGTATAGCTGGAGTTGTCCAGGTCGGCCTGCGCCTGCTGGTACAGCTCGGCCTCGCTGAGGTTCTCGTCAATGACTTCCTTGTTCGAGGAACAGGCAGCGGTGAGCCCGAGGATGGCGATCAGCAGCAGGTGTTTCACTTGCATGGCGGCTTGCGTCCCTTTGACGGCCGCTGTCTTGGGCGGTGCCGTCCTGTTATGATGAGCGCCCCCGGCCAAACCCCGGGGCAAAAGAAGCCGTATTTAACCACAAGCGCGCAGCCGAAACCAAAGGCTGAACGCCCGTCGATTCGAGCATGTCCGAGATCATTCAACTTAGCGCAGAGGTCCCGTCCGAACTGGGCGGCCAACGCCTCGACCAGGTCGCCGCCCAATTGTTCGCCGAGTACTCGCGTTCGCGCCTGTCCTCGTGGATCAAAGATGGCCGCCTGACCGTCGATGGCGCGGTGCTGCGACCGCGCGACACCGTCCACACCGGCTCCATCCTGGCCCTTGAAGCCGAACAGGAGGCCCAGGGCGAATGGGTGGCTCAGGACATCGAGCTGGACATCGTCTACGAGGACGACCAGATCCTGGTGATCAACAAGCCCGCCGGGCTGGTGGTCCACCCGGCGGCCGGTCATCCCGACGGTACCCTGCTCAACGCCCTGCTGCACCATGTGCCGGACATCGTCAACGTACCGCGTGCCGGCATCGTGCACCGCCTGGACAAGGACACCACCGGCCTGATGGTGGTGGCCAAGACCCTGCAGGCGCAGACCAACCTCGTCGACCAGCTGCAGAAGCGCTCGGTCAGCCGTATCTACGAGTGCATCGTGGTTGGCGTGGTGATCGCCGGCGGCAAGATCGACGCGCCGATCGGCCGTCACGGCGGCGAGCGCCAGCGCATGGCGGTGACCGAGGGCGGCAAGCCGGCCGTCAGCCACTACCGCGTGCTCAAGCGCTTCCGTTCGCACACCCATGTGCGAGTCAAGCTGGAAACCGGCCGCACCCACCAGATCCGTGTGCACATGGCCCATGTCGGTTATCCGCTGGTCGGCGACCAGACCTACGGTGCACGCTTCCGCATCCCGCCGGCCGCCAGCGTGGCCATGGTCGAGGCGGTCAAGCACTTCCCGCGTCAGGCACTGCACGCACGCTTCCTGGCGCTGGACCACCCGACCACGGGTGAGCGCATGGAATGGAAGTCGGAGCTGCCGGACGACTTCCAGTGGCTGCTGTCGCTGCTCGACCAGGACCGCGAGAGCTTCATCGGATGAGTGGCCTGGCGCAGTCGCTGATCCTCCCCGACTGGCCGGCCCCGGCCTCGGTTCGCGCCTGCGTCACCACCCGCGAGGGCGGCGTCAGCCTGCCGCCCTATGAATCCTTCAATCTTGGCGACCATGTGGGCGATGACCCGCAGGCGGTCGCCGAGAACCGTCGTCGCCTGAGCGATGAATTCGCCATCCAGCCCGCCTGGCTCAAGCAGGTGCATGGGCTGGTGGTGGCCGACGCCAATCCCGCCGTGGTCGCCGAAGCCGATGCCAGCTGGACCGACCAGCCGGGCATCGCTTGCACCGTGATGACCGCCGATTGCCTGCCCGCGCTGTTCTGTGACCGCGCCGGTACCCGTGTGGCAGCTGCCCATGCCGGCTGGCGCGGGCTGGCCGGTGGCGTGCTGGAGGCCACCCTCGACCGCCTGGCGCTGGCGCCTGAAGAGGTGCTGGTGTGGCTGGGCCCGGCCATTGGGCCGCAGGCGTTCGAGGTGGGTATGGAAGTGCGCGATGCCTTTACCGCCGTGCATCCCGAGACGGCCTCGGCGTTTGTCGAGGGTGAGCGCCCGGGTAAGCTGATGGCCGATATCTACCAGCTGGCGCGGATCCGCCTGGCGGCGCGTGGCGTTACCGCCGTTTATGGTGGGGGCTTCTGCACGGTCAGCGATCCACGCTTCTTCTCCTATCGTCGCACCCCGCAGGGTGGGCGCTTTGCTTCGTTGGTCTGGTTGCAGCCGCGTTAACCTGTACCGGCCCCTTCGCGGGTAAACCCGCTCCCACAGGGGCTGGGGTGTGCTGAAGGGCTGTGGAGATCCTGTGGGAGCGGGTTTACCCGCGAAGAACCCAGCGCCGAACCTTCAGGCTGACTCTTGTCAACCCCGCTACGCTTGAATCTTCCAGAATCACCCTTATCTATTGGTCATCTCAGGCAGGTTCTTCATTACAGGTGCTGTCCATCGCTCCGCCTGCCCTTTAAAGGAAGGTATCCCCCATGCGAATAGACCGACTGACCAGCAAGCTGCAACTCGCGTTATCCGACTCCCAATCCCTGGCCGTGGGCATGGACCACCCGGCCATCGAGCCCCTGCACCTGCTGCAGGCGCTGATCGACCAGCAGGGCGGCTCGATCAAGCCGCTGCTGATGCAGGTCGGCTTCGACATCAACAGCCTGCGCAAGGCGTTGACCAAGGAGCTCGACCAGCTGCCGAAAATCCAGAACCCCACGGGCGATGTGAACATGTCCCAGGACCTGGCGCGCCTGCTCAACCAGGCCGACCGCCTGGCCCAGCAGAAGGGCGACCAGTTCATCTCCAGCGAACTGGTGCTGCTTGCCGCCATGGACGAGAACAGCAAGGTCGGCAAGCTGCTGCTCGGCCAGGGCGTGAGCAAGAAAGCCCTGGAGAACGCCATCAACAACCTGCGCGGCGGCGCGGCGGTGAACGACGCCAACGCCGAGGAATCGCGCCAGGCCCTGGACAAGTACACCGTCGACCTCACCAAGCGCGCCGAAGAAGGCAAGCTGGACCCGGTGATCGGCCGTGACGACGAGATCCGCCGCACCATCCAGGTGCTGCAACGCCGCACCAAGAACAACCCGGTGCTGATCGGCGAGCCCGGCGTGGGCAAGACCGCCATCGCCGAGGGCCTGGCCCAGCGCATCATCAACGGCGAGGTGCCCGACGGCCTGAAAGGCAAGCGCCTGCTGGCCCTGGACATGGGCGCGCTGATCGCTGGCGCCAAGTACCGCGGCGAGTTCGAAGAACGCCTCAAGGGCCTGCTCAACGAACTGAGCAAGCAGGAAGGCCAGATCATCCTGTTCATCGACGAACTGCACACCATGGTCGGCGCCGGCAAGGGCGAGGGCGCCATGGACGCCGGCAACATGCTCAAGCCGGCCCTGGCCCGTGGCGAGCTGCACTGCGTCGGCGCCACCACGCTCAACGAATACCGCCAGTTCATCGAGAAGGACGCCGCCCTCGAGCGTCGGTTCCAGAAGGTGCTGGTCGAGGAGCCGAGCGAGGAAGACACCATCGCCATTCTGCGCGGCCTGAAAGAGCGCTATGAGGTGCACCACAAGGTGGCCATCACCGACGGCGCGATCATCGCCGCGGCCAAGCTCAGCCACCGCTACATCACCGACCGCCAGCTGCCGGACAAGGCCATCGACCTGATCGACGAAGCGGCCAGCCGTATCCGCATGGAGATCGACTCCAAGCCGGAAGTGCTCGACCGCCTCGACCGTCGCCTGATCCAGCTGAAGGTGGAATCCCAGGCGCTGAAGAAAGAAGAGGACGAAGCGGCGAAGAAACGCCTGGAGAAACTGACCGAGGAAATCGACCGCCTGGAGCGCGAGTATGCCGACCTCGAAGAGATCTGGGCCTCGGAAAAAGCCGAGGTACAGGGCTCGGCGCAGATCCAGCAGAAGATCGAGCAGGCGCGCCAGGAGCTGGAAGCCGCCCGCCGCAAGGGCGACCTCAGCCGCATGGCCGAGCTGCAGTACGGGGTGATCCCGGACCTGGAGCGCAGCCTGCAGATGGTCGACCAGCACGGCAAGACCGAGAACCAGCTGCTGCGCAACAAGGTCACCGAGGAAGAGATCGCCGAAGTGGTCTCCAAGTGGACCGGCATCCCAGTGGCCAAGATGCTCGAAGGCGAGCGCGAGAAGCTGCTGAAGATGGAAAGCCTGCTGCATGAGCGGGTGATCGGCCAGGACGAGGCGGTGACCGCCGTGGCCAACGCCGTGCGCCGTTCCCGTGCCGGGCTGTCCGACCCGAACCGCCCCAGCGGCTCGTTCCTGTTCCTTGGGCCCACCGGCGTGGGCAAGACCGAACTGTGCAAGGCACTGGCCGAGTTCCTGTTCGACACCGAAGAGGCCATGGTGCGCATCGACATGTCCGAGTTCATGGAGAAACACTCCGTGGCTCGCCTGATCGGCGCTCCACCAGGCTATGTGGGTTATGAAGAGGGCGGCTACCTGACCGAGGCCGTGCGTCGCAAACCGTACTCGGTGGTGCTGCTCGACGAGGTGGAGAAGGCCCACCCGGATGTGTTCAACGTGTTGCTGCAGGTGCTGGAAGACGGCCGCCTGACCGACAGCCACGGCCGCACCGTGGACTTCCGCAACACGGTGATCGTGATGACCTCCAACCTGGGCTCGGCGCAGATCCAGGAACTGGCCGGTGACCGCGAGGCGCAGCGTGCGGCGGTGATGGACGCGGTGGGTTCGCACTTCCGTCCGGAGTTCATCAACCGTATCGACGAAGTGGTGGTGTTCGAGCCCTTGGGCCGTGAGCAGATCGCCGGCATCACCGAGATCCAGCTTGGTCGCCTGCGCGGTCGCCTGGCCGAGCGCGAGTTGAGCCTGAGCCTGAGCCCGGAGGCGTTGGACAAGCTGATCGCCGTCGGTTACGACCCGGTGTATGGCGCACGGCCGCTCAAGCGTGCGATCCAGCGCTGGATCGAGAACCCGCTGGCGCAGCTGATCCTGTCTGGCGAGTTCCTGCCGGGTGCGGCGATCACCGCGAAGGTGCAGGGCGAGGAAATCGTCTTCGCCTGATCATTAGCAGCCATGGACGAGCCCCGCACATGCGGGGCTCTTTTTTATGTGTTTGCCTGTGCTGGCCTCTTCGCGGGCAAGCCCGCTCCCACAGGGATCTCACAAGCTTTGATCGTGGTGCGGTACCTGTGGGAGCGGGTTTACCCGCGAAGAGGCCAGCACAGGCCCAGAAAAACCGGGCCTTTTCGGGCTTTCCAGATAACTTGCTGAAATTTTTGAAAAAAATGCTTGCACAAAAATCAGAGTGCCCCTAATATTCGCCCCGCTGTCAGGCACTGAGCGAATCACCAGCAACATCGGAGATCGCAAAACAACTTACAAATCAGTAAGTTGAACGAAAAAAAGTGGTTGACAAGCAAAACGAAGAATGTAGAATAGCCGACCTCAGCAGCGACAACGCGAAAGCGAAGCAGCTAAAGAGTTCGAAGCTAACACAGGCTTCGAAGCAGTAAAGATGTACCGAAGTTCAGTTCCGCGATAGCTCAGTCGGTAGAGCAAATGACTGTTAATCATTGGGTCCCTGGTTCGAGTCCAGGTCGCGGAGCCAATCTCGGGGTGTAGCGCAGTCCGGTAGCGCGCCTGCTTTGGGAGCAGGATGTCAGGAGTTCGAATCCCCTCACCCCGACCATTTTCCGGGTCGTTAGCTCAGTTGGTAGAGCAGTTGGCTTTTAACCAATTGGTCGTAGGTTCGAATCCTACACGACCCACCATGTAAAAAGGGCATCTCGAATGAGATGCCCTTTTTCTTTTGCCCGCAGGAGCGCCGTGCATGTCCCTCAGAGCCCGTGTTTTCATCGCCACCAGCCTGGATGGCTACATCGCCCGTGAAGACGGCGGCCTCGATTGGCTGATGGGCGCCACCCAATCCACCGACGACCATGGCTACGCCGGGTTCATGGCGGGCGTCGATACGCTGGTGATGGGGCGCGGGACCTTCGACAAGGTCATGACCTTTGGTGAGTGGCCATATGCCGATACGCGGGTTGTGGTGGTCAGCGCCAGCCTCGAGGCCTTGCCCAAGGGCGCGCCGGCGCAGGTCGAACTGCATCCAGGGCCGATCCCGGCATTGCTCGAGCACCTGCAGGCCACGGGCGCGAAAAGCCTGTACCTGGATGGCGGCAAGCTGATTCAGGGGTTTTTGCGCGAGGGGCTGGTGGACGAGATGACCATCACCCGCATTCCCGTGCTGCTGGGGCAGGGGATTCCGTTGTTTGGCGGGTTGGCGAAGGATGTGCTGTTGCAGCACATGAAGACGACCAGCTACGAGAGTGGGTTTGTGCAGAGCACGTATCGCGTGGTCAGGTGAATCGCTGGGGCCGCTTTGCGGCCCTATCGCGACACAAGGCCGCTCCCACAGGGAGATACGCTTGCCTGTGGGAGCGGCCTTGTGTCGCGAAAGGGCTGCGCAGCAGCCCCAGGATCTCAAAGCCTCAGTGCAACTTCAGCCGCGGCTCGGTCCCACGCCCAATCTTGCTGCCCAGCATCATCATCGCCGTGCGGAAGAACCCATACAACGCCATCTGGTGCATCCGGTACAGCGACACATAGAACATCCGCGCCAGCCAGCCCTCCAGCTTCACGCTGCCCATCAGGTTACCCATCAGGTTGCCCACCGCCGAGAAGCGCGACAGCGACACCAGCGAGCCGTAGTCCTTGTACTCGTAGGTCGGCAGCGCCTTGTTCTCCAGGCGCGCCTTCAGGCTCTTGGCCAGCAGCGAAGCCTGCTGGTGCGCGGCCTGGGCCCGTGGCGGCACGTTGCGGTCGCTGCCCGGCTGCGGGCAGGCGGCGCAGTCGCCGAAGGCGAAGATATTGTCGTCGCGGGTGGTCTGCAGGGTCGGGCGCACCACCAGCTGGTTGATGCGGTTGGTTTCCAGGCCGTCGATGTCCTTGAGGAAGCCCGGCGCGCGAATGCCCGCCGCCCACACCTTCAGGCTGGCCTGGATCACTTCGCCGGCCGCCGTCTTCAGGCCATCCTCGGTCACTTCGCTGACCGCGGCGTTGGTCATCACCGTCACGCCGAGTTTTTCCAGGGTCTTGTGCACCGGCACGCTGATGCGCTCCGGCAGCGCCGGCAGCACCCGCGGGCCGGCCTCGATAAGGGTGATGTGCATGTCTTTCGGCTGGATCTTGTCCAGGCCGTAGGCCGCCAGCTCATGGGCGGCGTTGTGCAGCTCGGCCGCCAGCTCCACGCCGGTGGCGCCGGCACCGACGATGGCCACGCTGATCTTCTCGCTGGCCACATCGCCCGCGTGGGCACGCAGGTAATGGTTGAGCAGCTGCTGGTGGAAGCGCTCGGCCTGCTTGCGGCTGTCGAGGAACAGGCAGTGCTGCGCCGCGCCCAGGGTGCCGAAGTCGTTGGTGTTGCTGCCCACGGCGATCACCAGGCTGTCGTAGCCGATGGTGCGCGCAGGCAACAGCTCACGGCCCTCGTCGTCGAGGGTCGCGGCCAGCTGGATCAGTTTGCTTTCACGGTCCAGGCCGCTCATGCGGCCCATCTGGAAGTTGAAGTGGTTCCACTTGGCCTGGGCCACGTAGTTCAGTTCGTCTTCCGAGGAGTTCAGCGAACCGGCCGCTACTTCGTGCAGCAGGGGCTTCCAGATGTGCGTCAGGTTGGCATCAACCAGGGTGATCTCGGCCTGTTTGCGCTTGCCCAGGCTTTTACCCAGGCGGGTCGCCAGTTCCAGGCCGCCGGCGCCGCCGCCGACAATCACGATGCGATGAGTCATGGGGATATCTCACAAGTTTTACGGAATTCGTGGACACAAGGTCCGGCCGCATCCGGCACGAGGGGCGGGCGAGCGCAAGGCAGCTCATAGCACCAGTCCACTCAGCAGGCGGCTCAACAGGCCCAGACCGATGGTCACGGCCACCACCAGCAACAGGAGCAGCAACGGCCGGAAGGGCCTGCGCTCGACTTGATGCTGGGGGGCGCTCAGATACTCATCGACGCGACGCTGATCTTCGGGATTCAGGCGGCTGGTCATGGTGGGCCTCGTCAGATAGACGTTTGTGACTGCGTGTACGCCACAGCGTTCACGCAAACGCATGGGTCGAATGATAATGCTTTCTATCCCTGGCGCCGAGTGTACGTGATCGCAAAGACACCCGGCACTGGATCAAAGACTGATGCCTACGTCGAACACGATGCTGCGCCCCAGGTTGCCGCGCAGGAAATCCGGCGCGTCGGGGTGGGCGAACAGCACCCGGGCGAAGGTCGGCCCCACCAGCGACAGCGACCGCCAGCCCTGGCGCAGGTATTCGGTGGGCGGCGGGAAATGGCTGTTGAGGTCGAGCACTTCGCGCTTGAGGCTGGAGAAGGCGATGATGTCCAGCTCGCCCAGGTCCAGCCCGCGTTCGCGGTAGTTGTGCGATTTCTTGCGTAGCGTGGGCGCCAGGCGCGCCAGCAGTTCCTGGGCGCTGATCCGCCGGGGCCGCTGCTCGCGGCGCACCAGCTGGGCCAGGGAAAACGCGCTGCGCCGCCGTTGCAGCTCCTCGCGCCATTCATCGTTGAGCCGCCGGCCCTCGTCGAGCACGAAGAACACCTCGAACGCCGCGTCGCGGAACAGTACGTCCGGCGGCTCCTGCCCGGCCGGGGTGAAGTCCTCGCTGCGGTAGGGAATGTTCAGCCCTTGCAGCAGGCGCTGGCAGACCCAACGCTCGCGTTCCCATTTGCGGGCATTGGACAGGAACGCATTGGCTTGTTCGGCCTGGATGGTAAGCAGGCGCAGGTAGTCTGAGTCATCCATGGGGACAAGCTTAGTCGCTAATTGATGACGGTAAGATGCTGTTTGTGCGTGGGAATCAGCCCAGCACCAGCCATTGCTGCACGACCCCGAACAGGTGCAGCAGCCCGCCGCCCACACAAATGGCCGAACTAACCGCGATGAAACGCCGGCTGCGCCCGGTACCGGCCAGCAACAGCGGCCCGAGCAGGCCACGGGCCAGGTACACCAGGGTAATGAGGCAGATGATTGGCATCAGCAAAGGCAGTGGCGCGATCACACCGGCCGCCGACAGCGCGTAGGCGGCCCAGACCAGCAGTACCGATGCGATCACCAGGGTGACCAGGGCAGGGTAGGCACGCCCTTGTTCGGCGGCCCGGGCCATGCGCTCGCCTGCGCCGAACAGACGGTACCAGCGCGGGCCCACGGCGATGACCATCAGGTGCAGTACCCCCGCGATGGCGCTGAACAGCGCGCCCAGCAGCAAGGGTAGGTTGATGCCTTCGGTCATCGGGGATGCGTCCTGCAGCGAAAGGAGGTGTCAGCCTATAGCAACCGGACGAAAGGGAGAATGGGTGTAGACTCAGGCTTGTCCACATGGCCGACAGGGATATTGTTCAGGTGATCAGCGCACAGGTCTTGTCCAGCACCAGCCTCACCCTTGGCTGGCTCGGTTACGTACCCCTGCTGGTCTGGGCTGCCAGCCGGACGCGCTGGGTGGAGTTGTTCGCTGACACCCGTCGCCAGCACCTGCTGTTTGGCACGGTGTTCTGCTTGTTCGTGCTGTGGCTGGTGCGGCGGGATTTCGATACCGGGGTGTCGTACCACTTCATCGGCATGACCGCCGTCACCCTGTTGCTGGACTGGCCGCTGGCAGTGCTCGGCGGCTTTCTTGCCCAGCTTGGCCTGTTGCTGCTCGGCCGCCAGGACCTTGCCGCGATAGGCGTCAACGGCCTGCTGATCGTCGGCTTGCCGGTGCTGGTCACCGAGGTGTGCGCGATCCTGGTCGAGCGCGCCCAGCCGCGTAACCTGTTCGTGTATATCTTCTGTTGCGGGTTCTTCCCCGCCGCACTGACCGTGCTGGTGTGCCTGGCGGCTGGGCTGGGGGTGTTGTGGATGGACGAGCGTTTTGCCATGCCCGAGTGGCTGAGCGACTTTGTTGGCTACCTGTGGCTGATGATGTTCCCCGAGGCGTTCATCAATGGCACGGTGATCAGTGCCTTGGTGGTGTTCTGCCCCGAGTGGTTGGAAACGTTCAACCGCAGCCGATATTTGCAGGCGCCCTGGAAGGATGAAGAGCGCTGACATGAATCCATGTCCGGGTCCTGTGGGAGCGGGTTCACCCGCGAAGCAGGCGACTCGGTGCATGGCACCGGCTTTGCCGGTGTTCGCGGGTAAACCCGCTCCCACAGGTCCCTGCTAATTCAATGAATGATGGGTGGGCCCACATGGCCGCCCATTCGCGACCGCGGCACCCCACGGTCATGTAGAGGTGACGCAATTCCCTGTGGGAGCGGGTTCACCCGCGATTGAGTGACCTCGGCCTGTCGTTTCTCAATCCGAATCATCGCGAAAATAGCGTGAGCGTTTGAACAGCAAGCGCTGGCCGACCAGCATGAACAATATCCCCCACAGGCCGCCATCGAGCTGCAGCACTTGCCGTTCACCCAATTGGGAGCAAGTGGTGATGCCGACCACCATGAAGATGATGTACACAGCCCTTCGCAACCCTTTAGGGCGGCACAGCCAGTCGAGCAGTACGCCTGCCGCCAATCCGTAAGCGATGAAATACAGTTCTGGCATGTTGGCGTCCTGCTCGGATGACCAGCAGCAAGGGAGAATGGCTGGTGCATCGAACGATGCCAATGGATAGGGCGAGCGCCTATTCAGCGCGGTCTGATTAACAGGTAAGAAATGTCTGAGGCTTGAACGCCGGCCTCCCAGTTAATGGACGACCGGCGTGGGAGCGGGCTTGCCCCGCGATTGCGGTGGTGCTCACACCACCAAGCCCAGCTTAGTGCCGCGGCTCCAGATCCCCCGAATACAACTCATCCTCGGACTCTTCCGCCCCCGCGATCTTATGCTCCTCGGCCGCCCAGGCCCCCAGGTCGATCAGCTTGCAGCGGTCCGAGCAGAACGGCCGGAACGGGCTCTTCTCCCCCCATTCCACGGGCGCCCCACAGGTCGGGCAATCAACGGTCATCGGCTGGCTCATGGCTGGCCTCCTCGCAAAGTCAGGTAAAAGTGGTGCAGGCGGTCGATCTCGTCGTGCAGCGATTGCAGGTCACGATCATTGACCACCACGTCATCGGCATGGCGCAGGCGCTCTTCCCGGGCCAATTGGGCCTTGAGAATCGCCTGCACCTGCTCAGGATTGGTGTTGTCCCGCTGCAGGGTGCGCTGCACCTGCAACTCGGTCGGCGCATCGATCACCAATATGCGCTGGGTCTTGCTGAACTGCCCCGACTCGATCAACAGCGGCGACACATACACCGCATAGGGCGTCTCGGCCTTGGCCAGGTAGCTGAAGATCTCCTGGCCGATCAGCGGGTGCAGCAGCTGCTCCAGCCATTGCCGTTGCGCAGGGTCAGCGAAGATCTGCTGGCGCAGGGCGCCACGGTCGAGCTGGCCGTCCTCCAGCAGCACGCCGGGGCCGAAGCGTTCGACGATACGGGCCAGGGCAGGGCGCCCCGGCTCGACAACCCAGCGCGCGGCCTGGTCGGCATCGACCAGGTGCACGCCCAACTCGACGAAACGCTCGGCGGCGGCGCTCTTGCCGCTGCCGATGCCGCCGGTCAGGCCGAGAATCCAGGGGGTGAAAGGCGCTGTGCTCATCAGGTTCCAAGCAGTTGCAGGTAAGAAGCGACTATTTCATCACCCCAGAGCACGGCGATCCACCCCGCAATGGCCAGATAAGGCCCGAAAGGCAGCGCAGCGCCCATTTGCGTGCGCTTCAGACGCACCAGCGTCAGCCCGATCAGCGCCCCAACCAGGGAGGCCAGCATCAAGGTCAGCGGCAAAATCTGCCAACCACCCCAGGCGCCGAGCATGGCCAGCAGCTTGAAGTCGCCAAAGCCCATGCCCTCCTTGCCGGTCACCAGCTTGAACACCCAGTACACCGTCCACAGGCTCAGGTAACCCGCCACCGCGCCCCACACCGCATCGGCCAGCGGCACCAGCAACCCGAAGGCGTTGACCACCAGCCCCAGCCACAACAGCGGCAGCACCAGCACATCCGGCAGCAACTGGTGCTCGGCATCGATCAGGCTCAAGCCGATCAGCCCCCAGGTCAGCAGCATCACCGCCAGCGCTTCCACGCCCGGCCCGAAATGCCACGCCACCAGCAGCGACAGCAGGGCAGTGACCAACTCCACCAGTGGATAACGCGCACTGATCCGGGCTTTGCACCCCGAGCAACGCCCGCGCAAGGCCAGGTAACTCAACACCGGAATGTTTTCCCACGCCCGGATCGGGCGCTGGCAATGCGGGCAGCGTGACGCCGGTAAACACAGGTCGAAGCGCTCGTGCTCGGCCTGCGGCAGCCCCAGCACCTCCTGCGCCTCCCGCTGCCACTGGCGCTCGAGCATCAGCGGCAGCCGGTACACAAGCACATTGAGAAAACTGCCCACCAGCAACCCCAGCACCGCGGCCAGGGCATAAAAGAACGGCGGATGATCGACGATTACGGCCCAGGCATTCATGTTCAGATCAGGCTACCCAACTGGAAGATCGGCAAGTACATTGCCACGACAAGGCCCCCCACCAGCAGCCCGAGGATCAGCACGATGGCCGGCTCCAGCAGCGTGGTCAACTGCTCCAGCGCCTGGCTCACCTGCTCTTCGTAATGTAGCGCGGCCTTGTCCAGCATGGTGTCGAGGGTGCCGCTGGCCTCGCCGACCGCCACCAGCTGGCGCAGCAGTGGCGGGAACAGCCCGTCCGCCTCCATCGCCTGTTGCAGGCTTGCCCCATTGGCCACGCCCTGGCGCAACGCCAGGATCGCCCGCTCATGCAGGCAGTTGCCACTGACCGGCGCCACCGTTGCCAGCGCATCCAGCAACGCCACGCCCGCTGTATAAGAGGTCGCCAGACTGCGCGCAAACCGCGCCAACGCCGCCTGCCCGAGCAAGGTGCCGACCACCGGCACCCGCAGCCCCCAGCGCACCATCCACAGCCGCGCCGGCAGATGCCGCCGATAAACCTCCCGCCCGCCAACCCCCAACACAGTTATCAACAACAGCAGCCACCCCACGTGATTGCCCAGCCCTGTGGATAAATCGATCACCCATTGCG
>NZ_QJRP01000048.1 GCF_003205295.1 Pseudomonas mosselii | reverse complement strand
CGTATGCGCCGACCCGGTCACCGGGTCTTCATTGACCCCCACCCTAGGCCCAAACCACCGCGTGACGAAATCAAACCCCCGCCCCGCCGCCGTCACCGCGATCCCCCGCACATCAAACGCCGACAACGCCACGAAATCCGGCTTGAGCCCCTCGATCAGCGAGACATCGTCAATCACCAGCACGTAATCGTCGGTCCGGTACAGCGCCCGAGCCTCACTCAACCCCAGCGCCTCCAGCAACCCCGCCGGAATCTCGACGGCCACCGGCTGCTTGGCCGGAAAATCCATCGCCAGCAGGCCATCGGCATCACGCCGTACCCGCAACTCACCGCTCCGGGTATTGAAACGCAACACCTCGGCCTGCTCGCCCAGTTGCTCGAACAACACCCAGGCCGCCGCCAACGTCGCATGACCACACAGGTCGACCTCCACCGCCGGCGTGAACCAACGCAGGTCGAACGCTTCACCGTTACGTACAAAGTATGCCGTCTCGGACAGGTTGTTCTCTTCGGCAATGCGCTGCAGCACTTCGTCGGGCAGCCACTGCTGCAATGGAATCACCGCTGCGGGATTGCCGCCGAACGGCACGGATGAAAACGCGTCGACCTGGAAGATCTCAAGTTGCATGCAAAAGCTCCTCGGGCCCGGCACCGTGCCGGGCGGACTTCAGAAAGGATTCAGCCGTGAACTGGCGTCAACACCGGCTCGCCGGCAAAGAACGCCTGCAGGTTGCGCAGTACCAGGGTCACGGTATCGCGCGCCGCTTCCGGCGACTGCCCCGCCACGTGCGGGGTCAGCACCGTGTTGCCCAGCGCCTTGAGCGCATCGGGCACCGCAGGCTCGTCATCGAACACATCCAGCGCGGCCCCGGCGATCACGCCCCGCTCCAGCGCAGCGACCAACGCCGTGGTATCCACGACGCTGGCCCGGGCGATGTTGACCAGGTACCCCTCGGCGCCCAGGGCCTCCAGTACCGAACCATCGACCAGATGCCGGGTACCACTGCCACCAGGCGTCGCGACCACCAGAATATCCACCGCATCCGCCAGGTGCAGCGGGCTGTCGTACCAGGTGTAGGGCAGGTCCCGGCGAGGCGTGCGGCTGTGGTAGCTGACATTCATGTCAAAGCCTTGGCTCGCACGGCGGGCGATGGCCTGGCCGACCGCGCCCAGGCCGATGATGCCAAGGCGCTTGCCGCTGACCGATGGACTGATCACCCGGTTCCATTCGCCGCGTCGGGTACTGGCATCGGCACGGGGGATATCGCGCAGCAACGCCAGCAGCAGCGCCATGGCATGGTCGGCGACAGGCCCGGCGTTGGCACCCGCGCCATTGGTGACGGTAATGCCGCGCGCCGCAGCGGCCTCGAGGTCGACCTGCTCGTAGCCGGCGCCGATCACGCAGATGATCTGGAGTTGGGTCAGCGCGGCAATTTCGTCGGCCGTGAGACCCAGCGGGCCACGGGTGAGCACGGCGTCGATCTCGCCGGCATGCCGGGCGATGGCGTCGGCGCGCATTTGCGGCGACGGTGCGCGAATCAGGCGGTAGCCGGCCCGTTCCAATAGCGGCAGGTAGTCATCGACGGTTTCCACCAGCACCAGGACTGTCTTGCTCATGCCACCCTCCGGTTGAATGCGAAGGGGGATTATGCCAGCTGTTGGCACTGCGATCAGGCCAACGGCAATTATTGCCCGAACGCCCTGCCCAACCC
This sequence comes from Pseudomonas mosselii, assembly GCF_003205295.1. GTDB lineage: Bacteria > Pseudomonadota > Gammaproteobacteria > Pseudomonadales > Pseudomonadaceae > Aquipseudomonas > Aquipseudomonas mosselii_B. The sequence continues at coordinate 29,401 of NZ_QJRP01000048.1, read as the reverse complement.
GCCCGGCACGCCGCTGCTGTCTGTTTCCTGCCACGGCCCGTTGGGGCTCAGCGACCAGCTCCAGCCATTGTTCCAGCGGTAATAGGTACGCTGGCGGTAGAAGGTGTTGGCCTGCTTCTCCAGCACATAGACCCCAAGCTTCGGGTCCCAGTGACTGGCGCCCCCCGGCGGCGGCGCGAAGCTGGCGGAGGTACGTGGCATCGGCTTGGGTATCGTCGCCGGCTTGCTCGGTCGGGAGCCGGGCTGGCCACCCGGCAGAGGCTTGACCACCGGTCCTTTGTGCGGCGGTGGGGTGGTCTCGATCGGCGGCAGCGGCTCACGCTCCCCGGGCTGATGCACCGTACACGCAGAAAGACCCAGGGCCAGGGAAATCAGGGTCAGGCGGACGGTGCTGTTCATGGGGTGCTCTCTTATGAGTCGGGTCTGTCGATGGTCACATGCTGGGTGCCCTGGGTGCCGGTGGCCAGCGGGGCGCTCTGGCCCTTCCATTCACCTTGGGTGGGCTGCCCGGCGCGCGAGACTCGGGCAACCAATTGGACTTCGGCAAAGTCCGACAGTTTCATCTGCGGCATCATCGCGTCGGCATCGGACAGTTCCACCTCGATCGGCAACTGCGCCACCGTCACCCGCTTGGCCGCCAGCGGCATGGGTGGGCCATTGCTGGCGCGGGCGAAGATGAACACGGTGTCGTCGGGGCGTACCTTGTCCTTGAGCGCCGCGGCCAGTTCAACCCGCACCTTCAGGCGCGCGGTCAGGGCCACCTTGCCGCCACCGGCCTTGAGCTTGTCGACGGCGCGGTCGATGCCGCCCTGCAATGCCTCGCGGGACGCGTCGCCCTGCGGCAGCTGCGCCAGCAGACGCTGCCAGAAGTCGATGGCCTCCTGGTAGCGCTCGCCCTCGAAGGCGGCGATGCCGCGCAGGCCGAGGCTGGTGACTTCCTGCGGGTCGGCCTTGAGCGCTTCGTCGGTGAGTGCCTGCAATTGCGCCGACCACTGCTTGTCGGCGGCGAAGTACAGCGACTGCGCCCACTGCCCGAGCAGCTCGGGCTGACGCCCGGCCAGGGCCACGGCGCGCTCGAAGGCCTTGGCCGCGTCGGCCGGCCGTTGCTCGGCCATGTAGGCCCGACCGAGGAAGTACAGGCCTTCGGCAGAGTCAGGCTGAGCCTGCACCGCACGTTCCAGGCGCGTGGTCATCTCCGCCATAGACTGCGGCGCGCTGGCGAACTCCTGGGTCAGCTCGACCTTGTCCGAGGCGCCGAATTGCAGGTACAGCCCCAGAGCCATGGCCGGCACCAGCACCGCCGCCAGCAGCGGCACGGCTTTGCCCAGGTGGCCCTGGCGTGTCACGTCGCCACGCTCGGTGTCGGCCAGCAGCTCACGGGCGGCCTCGTCACGGCCATTGGCCAGTTGTTGTTCGTCAAGAACGCCAGCCGCCTGCTGGGCGGCCAGCTCGGCGACGCGCTCCTCATAGAGCGCCACATTGAGGGCGGTACGATCCTGTTCGGCCTGCTGGCGGCGGCGACCACGCAGGATCGGCAACAGCAGGAAAGCCAGGGCGGCGAGCAGCAACAGGCCCGCGCTAAGCCAGAATTCAGTCATGGGTACGTTCTTTATCCAGCAGTTTGGCCAGACGCTCGCGTTCGTCGGCAGACAGTTCAGTGTTGCCGGCCACGGCCTGGCCACGGCGACGGCGCACGATCAGCGCCAACACCACGAAGCCCCCGGCCAGGAGGATCCCCGGGCCGAACCAGAGCAGCCAGGTGCGCCCGCTGAGCGCCGGTTTGTAGCGTACGAAGTCGCCATAGCGATCGACCATGAAATCGACGATCTGCTGGTTGTTCTTGCCCTCGCCCAGCATGCGGAAGATCTCGCGGCGCAGGTCGGCGGCGATGGGCGCGTTGGAATCGGCGATGTCCTGGTTCTGGCACTTGGGGCAGCGCAGTTCCTTGGTCAGCTGCTGATAGCGCTCGCGCTCGGCGTCGTCGCGGAACTGGTAAGTGTCGATCGCCGCCTTGGCCACACCGGCCAGGCTCAGGCCGAGCACGGCGGCCGCCAGCCAGCGCTTCATGGCCTGCCCTCGTCGACCAGCCCCTGGTACAGCGCCGCCAGCTGTTCGCGCCACACCGTGGCATCGACCACGCCCACGTGCTTGTAGCGGATGATGCCCTTGGCGTCGATCAGGAAGGTTTCCGGCGCGCCATACACGCCCAGGTCCAGGCCCAGCGTACCTTGCTGGTCGGCGATGTTCAGCTGGTATGGATTGTGGAACTCGGCCAGCCACTTCAACGCAGCGGCGTTGTCGTCCTTGTAGTTGACCCCGTGGATCACCACGCCCTGCTCGGCCAGCCGGTTCAGGTACGGGTGCTCGACCTTGCACGACGGGCACCAGGTGCCCCACACGTTGACCAGCGCCGGGCGGCCGATCAGGTCGGCCTGGGTGAGGCTGCGATCACCCTGCACGCTCGCCAGCGCGAACGCCGGGAACGGCTTGCCGATCATCGCCGAAGGCAGTTCGTCGGGCTTGAGGAACAACCCCTTGTAGAGAAAGACCGCCACCAGCAGGAACACCGCCAGGGGCACCACCATGATCCAACGCTTCATGCAGTCGCTCCAGACACGCCCAGGGCCTCACGCACCCGGGTCTTGACCTTGACGCGGTAGCGTCGGTCGAGGGCCGCCAGCAAGCCGCCCAGGCCGGTCAGCAGACCGCCCAGCCAGATCCAGCGGACATAGGGTTTGATATGCACCCGCACCGCCCAGGCGCCGTTTTCCAGCGGCTCGCCCAAGGCGACATACAGGTCGCGGGTGAAACCGGCATCGATACCGGCCTCGGTCATCATCGACTGCTGCACGGTGTACAGGCGTTTTTCAGGGTGCAGCACGGAGACCTCGCGGCCATCGCGCGAGACGCGCACGGTGCCCTTGTCGGAAATGAAGTTCGGACCCTCGAAGTGCTTGGCGCCCTCGAACAGGAAGTGATAGCCACCCAGTTCGACGGTCTCGCCCGGCGCCATGCGCAGGTCGCGCTCAGCGCTGTTGTTGCTCGACAACACCACGCCCAGGGCGCACACCACCAGGCCCAGGTGCGCCAGGTGCATGCCCCAGTAGCTGCGGTTCAGGCCCGCCAGCCCCTTGGCCAGGCCCTTGTGACGGGTCTTGTCGAGGATATCGCGCAAGCCGCTCAAGACCACCCAGGCAGCCAGGGCGAACACGCTCAGGGCCGGCCAGTCGAAATCGTCGACGATCAGCCCGGCGATCGGCGCCAGCACCGCGCTGCCAACCAGCACCGGGGTCAGCATGCCGGCCAGCCACTTGCCCGGGGTGTCCTTCCAGCGCACCACCACGCCCACGCCGAGCACCACCATCAGCAGCGCCATCAGCGGCAGGAACAGGGCGTCGAAGTAAGGCGGGCCGACCGACAGCTTGGCCCCCGTCAGGGCGTCGAGCACCAGCGGGTACAGGGTGCCCAGCAGGATCATCGAGGCCGCCACCACCAGCACCAGGTTATTGGCCAGCAGCAGGGTTTCACGGGACCACAGGGCAAAGCCGACCTGGCTCTTGACCACCGGCGCGCGCAGGGCGAACAGGGTCAGCGAGCCACCGACCACGAACAACAGGAAGATCAGGATGAAGATACCGCGCGACGGGTCGGCGGCGAACGCGTGCACCGAAGTCAGCACACCGGAGCGCACCAGGAAAGTCCCCAGCAGGCTCAGCGAGAACGCTGCGATGGCCAGCAGCACGGTCCAGCTCTTGAACACCCCGCGCTTTTCGGTGACCGCCAGCGAGTGGATCAGCGCCGTGCCCACCAGCCAGGGCATGAACGAGGCGTTCTCGACCGGGTCCCAGAACCACCAGCCGCCCCAGCCCAGCTCGTAATAGGCCCACCACGAGCCGAGGGTGATGCCCACGCCGAGGAAGGCCCAGGCGACGATGGTCCAGGGCCGCGACCACCGGGCCCAGGCGGCATCGAGGCGCCCGCCGAGCAAGGCGGCGATGGCGAAGGCGAAGGCCACCGAGAAGCCCACATAGCCCATGTACAGCATCGGCGGGTGGACGATCAGGCCGAAGTCCTGCAGCAGCGGGTTGAGGTCGCGACCGTCTCCCGGCACCTGCGGCAGCAGGCGCGAGAACGGGTTGGAGGTGATGATCAGGAAGCTCAGGAAACCCACGCTGATCATGCCCATCACCGCCAGCACCCGGGCCAGCATTACCTGCGGCAACTGGCGCGAGAAGATCGACACGGCGAAGGTCCAGCCGCCGAGGATCAGCGCCCACAGCAGCAGCGAACCCTCGTGGGCGCCCCAGACGGCGCTGAACTTGTAGTACCAGGGCAAGGCGCTGTTGGAGTTGCTGGCGACATAGGCGACCGAGAAATTGTCGGTCATGAAGGCGTGGGTGAGGCAGGCGAAGGCAAACGCCAGGAAGGCGAACTGCCCCCAGGCCGCCGGCCGCGCCAGGCCCATCCACAGGCTGTCGCCGCGCCAGGCGCCAAGCAGCGGTACAGTAGCCTGCACGGCGGCGAAGCAGATCGCCAGGATCATCGCCAGTTGGCCGAGTTCGGGGATCACCAGGGCCGCATTCATGGCTTGGCTCCCGCGTCGCTGGCGGCCTGGCCGCTTTCCTTCAGGGCCTTGGTGACCTCCGGCGGCATGTATTTCTCGTCGTGCTTGGCCAGCACCTCGTCGGCCACCACCACGCCATCGGCGTTGAGCTTGCCGAGGGCGACAATGCCCTGCCCTTCGCGGAACAGGTCGGGGAGGATGCCACGGTAGGTGATCGGCACCGACTTGGCGTAGTCGGTGACCACGAAACGCACATCGAGTGAGTCGGCCGAGCGCTGCACCGAGCCTTTCTCGACCATGCCGCCGGCGCGAATGCGGGTGTCCAGCGGTGCCTCGCCGTTGGCGATCTGCGTCGGGGTGTAGAACAGGTTGATGTTCTGCTGCAGCGCGCTCAGGGCGAAGCCCACGGCGACGCCGACACCGGCCAGCAGGCCGAGGATGATGAACAGGCGTTTCTTGCGCTGCGGATTCACGGTTTGCTCTCCCGGCGCAGACGACGCGCCTCTTCTTGCAGGTAGCGGCGGCGGGCCAGCAGGGGCGCGGCGACATTCAGCGCGAGCACCGCCAGGCAGATGCCGTAGGCCGACCAGACGTACAGGCCATGGTGGCCCATGGCGAGAAAATCACTGAAGGACGCAAAGCTCATCGTGCCGCCTCCCGCCCGAGCTGGCCCAGCACCTCATCCTTGACCCAGCTGGCGCGGGCCTCGCGCTTGAGCACCTCCAGGCGCATGCGCAGCAGCAGCACGGCGCCGAAGAAGCAGTAGAAGCCCAGTGCGGTGAGCAGCAGCGGCAGCCACATCTCCACCGGCATGGCCGGCTTTTCGGTGAGGGTGAAGGTGGCCCCCTGGTGCAGGGTGTTCCACCACTCCACCGAGTACTTGATGATCGGGATGTTGACCACGCCGACGATGGCCAGCACCGCGCAGGCCTTGGCCGCGCTGTCGCGATTGCTGATGGCCTGGCCCAGGGCGATGATACCGAAGTACAGGAACAGCAGGATGAGCATGGAGGTCAGGCGCGCATCCCAGACCCACCAGCTGCCCCAGGTGGGCTTGCCCCAGATCGCCCCGGTAACCAAGGCTACCGCGGTCATCCAGGCGCCGATGGGCGCCGCGCACTGCAGCGCGACATCGGCCAGTTTCATCTTCCACACCAGCCCCACCACGCCCGCCACCGCGAGCATCACGTAGCACGACTGCGCCAGCATGGCCGTCGGCACATGGATATAGATGATGCGGAAACTGTTGCCCTGCTGGTAATCCTGGGGGGCGAAGGCCAGGCCCCAGGTGATGCCGACCAGCAGCAGCACGATAGCGGAGACGGTCAGCCACGGCAGCATGCGGCCGCTGATGGCATAGAACCATTTGGGGGAGCCCAACTTGTGGAACCACGTCCAACTCATTTTCATCAGGGTACATCCAGGGTATTGGCCGGGCTGCGGTGCCCGAGACTCGTTATTCGCCGACGCTGATCTTCAGGCCGGCCGCGATCGCAAAGGGTGCCAGTGTCACCGCCAGGGCCGTCAGGCTGGCGAGCCAGAGCAGGTGGCCGGTAGCCGGCATATTCTGCAACGCCGCCTGCAACGCACCACTGCCCAGGATCAATACAGGGATATACAACGGCAGAATCAGCAACGCCAGCAGCAGGCCGCCACGCTTGAGACCGACCGTCAGCGCCGCCCCCACCGCGCCCAGCAGGCTCAGCACCGGCGTGCCCAGCAGCAGGGAGGCGAGCAGCACCGGCAGGCAGGCACTCGGCAGGCCCAGCATCAACGCCAGCAGTGGCGCCAACAATACCAGCGCCAGCCCGGAAAAGATCCAGTGCGCCAGCACCTTGGCCAGCACCAGCAGGGCCAGCGGGTGCGGCGAAAGCACCCACTGTTCGAGCGAACCGTCCTCGAAATCGCTGCGGAACAACCCGTCAAGCGACAGCAACACCGCCAGCAGGGCCGCGACCCAGACCAGTCCCGGCGACAAGGTTTGCAACAATTGCGTCTCCGGACCGACCGCCAGCGGGAACAAAGCGACGACGATGGCAAAGAACACCAGCGGGTTGGCCAGCTCCGCCGGGCGGCGGAACAACAGGCGCGCCTCGCGGCGCAACAGCAGAAGGAATACGCTCATGCCGCCCACTGCCCCAGGTTCAGCTCACGATAGCCGGAGGGCTTGCGTTCGAGCGTGTGGTGGGTGGTCAGCACCACGGTGCCGCCCTGCTCGCAGTGGGCCGCGAGGTGGGTTTCCAGCTGGGCCACGCCCTGCTTGTCGAGGGCGGTGAAGGGTTCGTCGAGAATCCACAGCGGCGGGCTGTCCAGGTACAGCCGGGCCAGGGCGACCCGCCGCTGCTGACCGGCCGACAGCGTGTGACAAGGCACGTCCTCGAAACCGCGCAGGCCGACGGCCTCCAGCGCCTGCCAGATCGCCTCGCGGCTGGCAGGCCGATGCAGGGCGCAGAGCCAGGCAAGATTCTCTTCGGCGGTGAGCAGGTCCTTGATCCCGGCGGCGTGGCCAATCCACAGCAGGATGCTGGCCAGGGCATGGCGCTGTTCGGCCAATGGCTGGCCGCCGAGCAGGATCTGCCCGGCGGTGGGTTGCATGAGCCCGGCCAGCAGGCGCAGCAGGCTGGTCTTGCCGCTGCCGTTGGGGCCGGCGATCTGCAGCATGTCGCCAGGATGCAGTTCGAAGTGCAGGTGCTCGAACAGCAGCCGCCAGTCGCGCTCGCAGGCCAGGCCCGCGGCTTGGAGGTGAAGGGTCACGGTATCGCCTTATGCAGTATGAGGTCTGCAATCGGTGCCGGCACCGATTGCAGCCTGTGTCTCAAGTCGCTCCAACCCTTGCCGTTATACTGGCAATAGCGAGCGAGCGGCATTATTGCACGCGCCACCGCGCTGCCAAGAGGGCTGGTTCGACAGGTTGTATACAATCATGACTGAAATCAATAGTCTCAGCACACAAACTGCGGTAAGCCCCCAGGCGACCCGGGCTGCCATGACCGGCGAACTGCTGCGCCTGCTGCAGGCCCAGCCCGGCCTGCTGCCGCCTGGAGAAACCGCCGAAGCCGAGGTCGTGACCCTGCGCCAGATCGGCCAGGAGTTCCAGATGCTGCTGCGGCTGACCCAGGCCAACGGCAACCAGACGCAAGTGCTGACCACCGCCAGTCAACCCCTGCCCCCCGGCAGCCAGATCATGGTCAGTCAGACCGAGAGCAGCCGCCTGGCAGTGATGGTGCAACAGGCCACTGCCGGCAACATCGCCACCCTGACCCAGCTGGACACCCGGGAGATGCCGGTCGGCACCCTGCTGCAGGCCAAGGTCCTGACCAGCCAGGCCCTGCCGCAGAGCCCCGGCGTGCCCGCCACCTTCCGCTCGCTGGTGAGCCTGCTCAACAGCAGCCAGACCGGCGCCACCCTGGCCATCGACAGCCCGCGCAGGCTCTCTGTGGGCAGCATGCTCAGCGCGCTGGTGCAGAGTGAACAGGCGCTGCGTTTCGTGCCCCTGAGCGGCCGCCAGGACCAGCTGGCCATCACCCAGCACCTGTCGACCCAGCAGAACCTCCAGGCCTCGCTGCCGGGCGTGCTCGACAGCCTGCAACGAATCGCCAGCAGCCCCGATGCGGACCCCGAGCTGCGCGCCAGCGCCGAGCGCCTGCTCGCCAGCCTGCCGGATGCGCGGCAACTGGGGGATGCGAAGGGCCTGGCCCAGGCCCTCAACAACAGCGGCACGTTTTTCGAGGCCAAGCTGCTGGGTGGACTGGCCGGCGGCATCGCCCCTGACCTCAAGGCACAACTGGTCAGGCTGGTGGCCCAAGCCCTGCCCACCGTCCCAGGCCATCCACCGTCGGCCTCCGCGCTGGCCACCAGCGCCCTCGCCCAGGCCTTGCCAGGCCTTGCCCGCAGCGCCCTGGGCATGCTCGGTCAGGTCAGCCCACGGCCGCTGCCCAGCGCCTTCCCGTTGCCCTCGCGCCTGCTGCAGAAGCTGGAAAGTGAAGGTGACCTTCAACAGTTGCTGCGCCTGGCCGCCGCCGCCATCTCCCGACTGCAGAGCCATTCACTGTCCAGCCTGCAACAGAGCGGCACCCTGGAGAACGGCAACCAGCAGACCACCTGGCAGACCGAAGTGCCGGTGCGCCATGGCCAGGAGTTCGTCCCCCTGCAGGTCAAGCTGCAGCGTGAGGAAACCCCAAAGCAACAGGCCGATCGCGAGCGCGAACAGCACGAGCCGCTGGAGGCCCTGTGGCGGATCGAACTGGCCTTCGACCTCGCGCCACTGGGGCCGTTGCAGGTCCAGGCGCAACTGCTGCAGGGGCGGTTGTCAGGCCAGTTGTGGGCGGAACAGGAACGCACCGCACGCCTGATCGACAGCCAGCTTGGCCAGCTTCGCGAACGTCTGCTGGCCCGCGGCCTGGAAGTCGGCGACCTGGAGTGCCACCCAGGCACACCCCCGCAAGGACCACGCACACGCCTAGAACAACGCTGGGTGGATGAGACCGCATGAAACACAAGCCACCACGCCAGGCCATAGCCCTGAGCTACGACGGCCAGCAGGCCCCGACCCTGAGTGCCAAGGGCGACGACGAACTGGCCGAGGCCATCCTTGCCATCGCCCGCGAGCACGAGGTGCCCATCTACGAGAACCCGGAGCTGGTGCGCTTGCTGGCGCGCCTGGAGCTAGGCGAGCAGATTCCCGAAGCGCTGTACCTGACCATCGCCGAGATCATCGCCTTCGCCTGGCAACTGCGCGGCCGCGTGCCGGTCGGCTTCCAGGATTCGCCGCCCGAGGAGCGTGATGTCACGCCTGGACTATTACACCTGCCAAAGCAATAACTAGTGCCCCGACGCCACCAGCGTCCTGACCCTAGAGGGCTCCACGCACTCAAGGGCAGAACACATGATCGAATCTTCCTCACCAGGCATCACACTCGCGCGCGAAGCATTGAACGATTTCCCCCGGCCCATCCCCCTCGCCCGACAGGCCCTGGTCGACTGGCTGAAAACGCACACCATCGCCCTCGCACCGGACGACATCGATGTCGTGACCCTGCACTATCAGTTCGAGCCACGGGGCGAAGGCCGCAAGCACTACCAGGAACAGGCCGTAATCACTCGCCGCCTCGGACTGGTGCAGGCCATGCTGAGCAACTGGCAGGGCGAGACGGCCGACGGTTACGCCGGCCTGCATTTCGGCGACTGGGCTGGGGTGTCCCCCATGGGCCCTCTGAAGTTGGTCAAGCAGCTACAAGCGCCCGGCCTGTTCGAGAACAGCAGCGGCTACCTGATCTTCAATGGCCTGTACAAACGTACCTCGCCGTTACGCCTGGCACCCGACACGCTACTACCCGCCAGGGCCGAGGACTTCCAGACGTTCGTCTGGGGGCAGCATTTCAACGAGCGATTCAAGCAAAGCCTGGATAGCTACTGGCGCAACAACCAGGTCCTTTACCAACGCGCCCTGAAGATCGCCATGATCACCGCCTGCAACCGCCAGGTGGCCGCTGGCAGCCTGTCGCAACCCGCGCAACGGTTGATCTGGCAAGCAGCGGGACTGCTGCTGGACGAGCAGGGACACATTCAACGTCGCATGTTGAATGTGTATGGCTATGTCTCCAGCGCCATTGTCTGCCTGAGCGACACCCACAGCGGCCTGACCGTGCTCTACATTCCCGGTAACTCGTCGCCGCTGCACGAGTTCGTCAGTGCCTCGGCGATGAAGACCTGGTTCGCCGTCCAGTGCCGTACGCCTGATCGCCGCCAGGCCCTGCTGAACGCTTTCAACCCGGCCGACCGCCCGGATGGCCTCGACTACAGCGGCCTGGAAACCGCCTTGACCGGGCTGGCGCGGTACCCACAGGCCCATCATTTCTCGATCGATCACAGCGGCTTCGCCATCAGTGGCATCTGGCGCCCGGACGATATGATCAACTATCGGGCCGATCACTACAGCCCGGTCATTCACGGCGATCTGTTCGTGTCCCTGGCCGAGCGCATGAAGACACGCTCCTATCAGGACGCCGACAATCAGATCACCAGCAACGCTCAGGTCGAGGAAGTTCGCCTGCGCGGTTACGTGCGCAGCAGCCTCAACCTGTTGGCCCCCATCGCCATCATTGTCCCGGGGCTGGCGCCATTGCTGGCAGTGGGTGGCCTGCTGGAGTTCGCCATGGGGCTGGAGCAGGTGATCGACGGCAAAACCCTGGAGGCCAAGGTCCAGGGCGTCCAAGACCAGGTATTCGGCGTGCTCAATGCCTTGCCCGTCATTCATTCGATGCTGCCCGGCGTACCGAAAGTATTCACCTTCCGGCGTCCCGGTTTCATTCCTGCCCGCACCTTGCTCGAAGCGCGGGAAGAAAGGTCGGTGGTGGCACCGAATGAGATCGAGGGGTTCGAACTTGCCTTTCGGGACGAGCAAACACTCAAACCTGCCTCTGGCCATGCCCTGCAATACCTACTGACGCGCGTGGACAGCACCATGCGGCATCGCTTCTACGCGTTGATTCATGAAGATGGAGGGCTGACGCAGTCACAGGTGGAGTATCACCTCGCCAGCGACAGCTTCATCAGGCAAGGTGAAAGCCGTCTGCGCGAGCCACGCCACTATGTCGTCCCGAACGACGGCGGACCGGGGCTGGTCAGGCTCAAGGCGTCTCCCCGGCAAGTGACTGACGCCGACCGCACGCGCACCCTCCAGGCACTGGGCATCCGCGTCGAACTCCCCCTGGACTTCACATCGCTCGATGCACTCAAGCGCACCGCCATCCCACGCCATCTATTCAGCCTGTGGGTCGGCGATCAGGTGATCGGCCAACCTTACCTCGCCGCCATCGCACACAACGCCAAGGTCCTGCAAGGAAGCGGCGTGCAATACCGACTGTTCCTCTCGAACCGCTCTGGCGGCGCCTTCGCGCAAAACTCGGCTCTGCTCTCGGCACATGCCCCAGGGCTCAGCGTTCTCCCCCTGGAAAAGCAATCCTTCTACCTGGAGTTTCTCGGCAGCCCCTACTTCAGCCAGTTCAACACCGCCATCGAGGGCAACGGCGGCGTCGCGACGAACTTCAGCTCGGCCAGCGACATCTTGCGCTATCGCGCCCTCAAGCGCCTGGGCGGCCTGTACATCGACGCCGACGACATGCTGCACCCGGCAACCAAAGCTGCGCTGACCGCCCCCGTGGTCTCGTTGCCGCTGGAAACCACGCACGACGGACTGCTGCTCAGCCCGCCGGTCTCCAACGACCAGTTAGGCATGTATATCCAGTACAACACCAGCCTGATCGGCAGCCATCCAGACAACCCGACGTTGGACGCCATCTGCGAGGAAATCTTCCAGCGTTTCACAAAGGCCAGGACCTTCTACGATCAGCGCCCCGACCACCAGTCCGATCCCCAGGCCTTCCTCGACTATGCCCGGCAACTGAGCCGGTTGACCGGCCCTGGCGTGCTCAATGACGTGATCGACCGAACACTGCCCTGGCTCAAGCAACTGCGCGAGGCCTGCAACCTGATGGTCTCCCCAGTCATCGATAGCGCACGTCATCTCGACATTCGGCAACTGCAACTGCTATACGAGCAGTACCTGCCACTCGACCAGATCGCCGGCGCCGGCCACGCGCACAGCTGGTACCAGACCTGAGGCCGTGGGCCAGGCGGCGCGCCCTGCCCCACTTGGCCCGCGGCTGACGTATGTACCACCGATCCCGTCCACCGGCATGACACTTTTGAGCTTTCCACCTCAGTCAAGAGTGCATGTCCATGAACCGACAACCCAACCATGCGAAAGCCAGGCGATACCTCAGTGATCACCTGGCAAGCTTTCCACGACCGGACCAGGAAGCCGCCGAAGCCATCCGCAAGTGGGGCAAGGAGCGGGGCATGGACCTCGACCCCGACAACACCCTGGCGGCCACCTTGCACTATCGCTCGGATGGTGCCCACGGCTGGGTCGGTATCGTCGCCGCAGAGCTGACCCTGGCCCAGGCAGTGCTGGGGGACTGGCAAGGCGAATCGGCCAACGACATCATCGGCGACCTGCTCGGCGGCCCCTGGGCCGGCCAGCTACCAGCCTCGGGTATCCGCGTGGTCGACAGGCTCGACTCCCGCAGCCCCTGGCAACCCCGCGCCGAAGATGCCGTTTTCAATGGCCTGTTCATGCGCACCACGCCGCAACGCTATGACGCCACCACGCACCTGTCGGTTTCGGCGCAGGACTTCCAGTCGTTCGTGTGGCACCTGGATTTTCGCAAGCACTACAAGGCCACGCTGGAGCGCTATTGGGAAGAGGGCCTGGAGCACTATCGCCTGGCAGCGAAAACCAGCTTCATCGCGGCTTGCAACAAGCAGGTGAGCGAGGGAAGCCTGAGCGACACTGGTCGTCGCCTGGCATGGCAGGCAGCAGGCATCGCCAAGCGCTCGCCGGGCTATCAAGCGCGTGCGATGAACATCTATGGCTATGCGTCCACCGACCTGGTACTGATCAGCGAATCCAGCGACGGTCCTGTGCTGCTGTACATTCCCGGCAACTCATCGCCACTGCACGAGTTCACCGACCGCAAGGCGCTCAGAGCCTGGGTCGGCGGGCAATGTCGCAATACCGACACCCGTGAGGCGCTACGCCGTCACTTTGCGCTCTCCGACACCCCGGACGGGCTGGACTTCAGCGGCTTGGACACCGCCCTGGAAGGCATGGGCATGTACCCGGCGATTCATCGCCTGTCACCCAACCGTCCCGGATTCACCACCAATGGGGCATGGCCTGCGCAGGTCTATGTCAACTACCGCCCCACCAAGTACAACCCCGCACTCAGAGGCGATCTGTTCCTGGCCCTGGCCAGACGTCAGCAACAACGCAGCCTGGCCGATGCGGACTTCCTCATCACCAGCAACAGCGACGTGCTCAAGGCCAGGTGGCGTGGCTATCTGGTCTCGGCCATCAACATGCTCGCGCCACTGATGTTCGTCCTGCCGGAGCTCGCACCGCTGTTTGCGCTGGCAGGCGCGATGCAATTCGGTTTCGGGCTCGATCAGGTGATCGATGGCAAGAACGCCGAGGAGAAGGCCGACGGCATATCGAATGCCACCTACGGGCTGCTCAACGCTGCCCCGCTGATCGTGGAAGGGGCGGCCAAGGCGAAAGTGCTGTTCCGCATCAAGAGCGATAACTTCGTGGTACCGAGCCGCATCAACGACCAGTTGGGCTACCCGCTGAGCCCGGTTTCCCCGCCCCACCTGCCTGACATCGACGTGGCGGAATTCTTCCACGACTCCGACGCCATCGCTGCGCTGCCCGGCGGCGATCCCGCGGTGGCCGGCGCGATCGTTCGTGTGCCGTGCTACGACGGCACCCACGACATGCTCACCGCCTCGGTCGGCGGCTACAACGCCGATATGGTGTATGACGTGGAGCGCGACGCTTTTCTGTTCGACGGTGACCTCAATGAAATCGACCCTACCTACTACATTGCCCGAACCGGCCAGCGAGACCTCGCTCCCGTGGAACTCGGTACGCGACAGGTCAGCAACGCCATGCGCGAAAGCAGCTTGCGGGCGATGGGCATCGACCTGAACCTGCCCTTCGAGCTGCCGCAGGTACCCACGGAGGGCCTGCAGCCGATACCCAAGCGAATCACTTGCCTGTGGATAGGCGATCATGTCATCGATGCCCGCCTGCTGGAAAACCTCTCCCTGAATGCGCGACGCCTTCAAGATAGCGCGTACCAGTTCCGCCTGTACCTCACCAAAGCGCTGCCAGCGGTCTATGAAGAGAACGTGCGGCTGCTGGCGGGTTCGGCCCCCGGCCTCAGCGTTCTGCCACTGGAGGAGCAGGCGTTCTTCCAGGCGTTTCGTCAAAGCCCGTCGTTCGAACAATACCAGGCGGCGCTGGATGGCAACGGCGGCGTCGCGCGCAATTACGCTTCAGCTTCGGATGTGCTGCGCTACCCGATGCTGGCCCAGGAGGGCGGCATCTACATGGACGTGGACGACACCTTGCTGGCCGCCCATGCCGATGGCAGCGGCGCGGCGATCGACACGGTGGATCTGCGCGCCACCCAGGATGGGCTGCTGATCCCACCGCCCATGCGCAACGAGAAGCTGCGCATGAACTGTCTGTTCAACACCAGCTTGATCGGCAGCCACGCGGGTAATCCGACGCTGACGGCCATTTCCGAGGAGATGCGCATGCGTTTTCTGGCAGGAAGAGACTTCTATGACGCCAAGCCAAGCCTTGCGGACGATCCAGAGGGATTCTATCGCTACGCCGGGCGCCTCAGCAGGCTCACCGGCCCTGCCTTGGTCACGGACATCATCGACCGCCAGTGGCCAGCCCTTCGTAACCTGCGCCATGCCGTCAATCTGCTCAGCATGCCGCAGATCAATGCTCGACAGTTCATCGATGTAGAAGCCCTGGCACAAGCGATTCACGATCAACTGCCGCTCAACCGCATTGCCCGCGTGGGTGGTTTTCATTCGTGGGCGCGCACCTGAGCCCAATGCGAAAATCGATACAGCCAGATGAAAAAGGCGACCGTTCGGTCGCCTTGCCACGCCTTCACTCGCCGCGGTGCAGCTTGCTCATCAACTGCGCCTCGGCCTGGGTCAATCCGCAGGTCTGGGTCAGCTCCTCGACGCTCGCCCCCATTCCCACCAGCTTGGCGGCCTGGGCGAAGGTGACGCTGTTGGGGTCGCGCTGCTCGAGTTGCTGCAACTTCTCGGGCAACGGCGCCACCACCGCGCGCAGCTCATGGATCGCCTCGCCCATGCGCACGGTGCCGTTCTGATAGTCGTCCAGGCGCTTGGCCAGGTCCTTGATGCGTTGGTCACGCAGCGCATCGCCCTGGGCCTGCTGGGCGGCCAGCTCACGCTGGCGCTTGCTGTAGTTGAGGAAGAACCACAGGCTCAGTGCCCAGAGCAGCGCCAGGAAGATGACAGCAACCTCGAAGATCAACTCAGATGTTCTCCAGCTCGGACCACTCTTCCTCGGTCATCATCTTGTCCAGTTCGACCAGGATCAGCAGCTCGCCGTTCTTGTTGCAGACGCCCTGGATGAACTTGGCCGACTCTTCGTTGCCAACGTTCGGCGCGGTCTCGATCTCCGACTGACGCAGGTAGACCACTTCGGCGACGCTGTCGACGAGGATGCCGACCACCTGCTTGTCCGCCTCGATGATGACGATGCGGGTGTTGTCGGTGACTTCGCTGGACATCAGGCCGAAGCGCTGGCGGGTGTCGATCACCGTCACCACGTTGCCGCGCAGGTTGATGATGCCCAGTACGTAGCTGGGCGCGCCCGGTACCGGGGCGATCTCGGTGTAGCGCAACACTTCCTGTACCTGCATCACATTGATGCCGTAGGACTCGTTGTCCAGACGGAAGGTAACCCATTGCAGGATCGGATCTTCGGAACCCTGTGCAGACGACTTTTTCATTCCCCTAGCCCTCTAAATCCGCCTTCGGCGGTGTGCTCTGTGTAGCCGCGGCAGTAGCGGCGTTGATTCAGTTGTGTTTGGTGTTCATCTGCTTGACCGCGCCACTGGCGATCAGCTCGGCCAGTTCGGCGACATCGAGCAGCGCGCACATGTGTTCGATCACCGTGCCGGCCAGCCACGGGCGTTGGCCGCGCTGGCTGCGCCACTTGATCTCGTTCGGGTCCAGGCGCAGCGAGCGGCTGACCTGGTGCACGGCCAAACCCCATTCGTAGCCCTGCACGGAAATCACGTATTGCAGGCCCTGGCGGAAATCGTCGCGATAGCGGTCCGGCATCACCCAGCGCGCCGTGTCGAGCACCTTGAGGTTGCCCGCCTGGCAGGTGAGGATGCCGAGGAACCAGTCCGGTTGGCCGAACAGCGGCGTCAGTTCCTGGCCGGCCAGGGTATAGATCGAACCCAGGCACACCAGCGGCACCGCCAGGGTCAGCCCGGCGACATCGAACAGCAGGCACTCGAATGGCTCGGCGGCCCAATCCGGACGGCCGTCGATGCTGGCCGGCGGTGTCGGCGCGGCAGGTGCCGCCGGCACATGCAGCTCCACCAGCGGCGCCACGGGCTCGATGACCTGGGCTTCGGTCAGGACCGGTATGCTGGCTTCTGCCACCATCTCGGCCTCGACCACGCTGACCACTGGTTCCACCACTGGCGCGGCAGGAGGCAGCACGGTCGGCAGGACCTTGGCCTGCGGCTCGGCAAAAGGCCGCACCGCAGGCATGGCCGGTGCGTCCTGGCGCTGGGCGTCACGGGCCTGTTCCTCGCGGACCGCGGCTGCGAAGTCATCGCTGGGAGCCTGTTCGACAGGCTGTACGACTGGGGCTTGCTGCTCCGACGGCAGCTCGAACGACTCGGTGGCCTCCTGCAACAGCCCATCGAGGTAGGACTGCAGGGCCATCTGCGGCTTGGTGGTGGTGTGCCGAGCCTGGTTCATCACGCCACCTGCAACGCGGAACGGTAGGTGAGCAGGTGCTTGAGCAGCGCCCGGTAGGCCACCACGCCACGGCTCTTGCCGTCGAACTGCGAAGGCGTGACGCCATTGCGGCTGGCGTCGCGCAGGCGCGTGTCCACCGGAATGTAACCCTGCCAGACCTGGTCGCCGTAGGTGTCGCGCAGTACTTTCAAGGTGCCCAGCGACGCCTGCGTGCGACGGTCGAACAGGGTCGGCACGATCTGGTAGGGCAGCGCCTGCTTGCGCGAGCGGTTGATCATGCCCAGGGTGCTGACCATGCGCTCCAGGCCCTTGACCGCGAGAAACTCGGTCTGCACCGGGATCACCAACTGCTGGCTGGCCGCCAGGGCGTTGACCATCAGCACGCCGAGCAAGGGCGGGCTGTCGATCAGGGCGAAGTCGAAATCCTGCCACAGCTGCGCCAGACTCTTGGCGATCACCAGGCCCAGGCCACTCTGCCCCGGCGACTGGCGCTCCAGCACCGCCAGCGCGGTGCTCGACGGCAGCAGCGAGATGCGCTCGTCGCTGGTCGGCAGCAGCAGTTGCCCCGGCAGGCCCTCGGGCACCGTGCCCTTGTGCAGGAACAGGTCATAGCAGCTGTGCTCGAGCGCATCGGGGTTGTGACCGAAGTAGCTGGTCATCGAGCCGTGCGGGTCGAGGTCGACCACGACCACGCGCTTGCCCGCCTCGGCCAGCAAGCCGGCCAGGGCGATGGTGGTGGTGGTCTTGCCGACGCCACCTTTTTGATTGGCTACTGCCCAGACTCTCATCGTGCGTTGCTTCCTCCCGGTATGGCCGCCTGCCCTGCCGGGAACGGTGTGAAATTCAGTGACGGGGATTTGACGAATTCAGCCCCCGGTCGACGGTGCTGGCGAGGCTGGTGCACTTTGTGTGCCAGCCCGGCGCATCGCCGCATCCGGGGTGGCATTGGCACTGCCGCTGCCGGTCAGGCTGCGACGCACCTCGAGGTTGCGCGAGATTACCAGCACCACCCGACGGTTGCGCGCACGCCCGTCGGCGGTGTCGTTGCCGGCCACCGGCTGGTACTCGCCATACCCCACCGAGGCCATGCGCGCCGGATTGACCCCTTCCATGGCCAGCAAGCGGACGATGCTCGCCGCCCGCGCCGACGACAGTTCCCAGTTGGTCGGGTACTGGGCGGTGCGGATCGGCAGGTTGTCGGTGAAGCCCTCGACGTGCACCGGGTTGGCGAACGGCCTGAGGATCTTCGCCACCTTCTCGATGATCTCGAAGGCGACATCGCTGGGCATGGCGTCGGCGCTGGCGAACAGCAGCGAGGAGTTGAGTTCGATCTCCACCCAGAGCTCGTTGCCGCGCACGGTCATCTGGTTGGACTTGATCAGGTCGCCAAAGGCGTCGCGGACATCGTCGGTGATGGTCTTGAGCGGATCGGCGCTGGTCTGGGCCAGGCCCGCGTCGGTCTGCTCGCTGTCCTTGATCAGCGGCTCGGCGGGCTTGACGCTCAGCGGCCGCTCGTCACCGATGGGGATCGGCTTCATGCTGCGCTCGGGGTCGTTGAACACCCCGATCAGCGCCTGGGAAATCTGCTTGTACTTGCCCTCGTTGATCGACGAGATCGAGTACATGACCACGAAGAAGGCGAACAGCAGGGTGATGAAGTCGGCGTACGAGACCAGCCAGCGCTCGTGGTTCTCGTGCTCTTCGATCTTGCGACGACGGGCCATGGCTTACTCCATGAAGCCTTGCAGCTTCAACTCGATCGAGCGCGGGTTCTCGCCTTCGGCAATCGACAGCAGGCCCTCGAGCAGCATCTCGCGGTAGCGCGACTGACGCAGGGTGATGGCCTTGAGCTTGTTGGCGATCGGCAGCAGGATCAGGTTGGCACTGGCCACGCCGTAGATGGTGGCGACGAAAGCCACGGCAATGCCGTTGCCCAGCTGTGAAGGATCGGCCAGGTTGCCCATCACGTGGATCAGGCCCATCACCGCACCGATGATACCGATGGTCGGCGCGTAGCCGCCCATGCTTTCGAACACCTTGGCCGCCTGGATGTCACGGGCTTCCTGGGTCAGGAAGTCGACTTCGAGGATGCTGCGAATAGCTTCCGGCTCGGCACCGTCGACCAGCAACTGCAGGCCCTTGCGCGCATAGGGATCCGGCTCGGCATCGGCCACGCCCTCCAGGCCCAGCAGGCCTTCCTTGCGTGCGGTCAGGCTCCAGTTCACCACCCGATCGATGCCGCCGGCCAGGTCGACCCGCGGCGGGAAGAAGATCCAGCGCACGATCTGCAACGCGCGCTTGAACGACGACAGCGGCGACTGCAGCAATGCCGCCGCCAGGGTACCACCGAGCACGATCAGCGCCGCCGGGCCGTTGATCAGCGCACCGACATGGCCGCCCTCCATGAAGTTGCCACCGACGATGGCGACAAAGGCGAGGATCAGGCCGATAAGGCTCAACACATCCATCAGACGCACGCCTCGACCAGGTGCTTGCCGATCTCGTCCAGGCTGTACACGGCATCGGCCAGGTTGGCCTTGACGATGGCCATGGGCATGCCATAGATCACGCAGCTGGCTTCATCCTGCGCCCACACGGTGCTGCCACCCTGCTTGAGCAGGCGCGCACCTTCGCGACCGTCGGCGCCCATGCCGGTGAGCACCACCGAGAGCACCTTGTCGCCATAGGACTTGGCGGCGGAGCCGAAGGTGATGTCCACGCAAGGCTTGTAGTTCAGGCGTTCGTCACCCGGCAGGATCTTCACCGTGCCGCGACCGTCGACCATCATCTGCTTGCCGCCCGGGGCCAGCAGCGCCAGGCCCGGACGCAGCACGTCACCGTCCTCGGCTTCCTTGACGCTGATCTTGCACAGCTTGTCCAGACGCTCGGCGAAGGCCTTGGTGAAGGCCGCCGGCATGTGCTGGATCAGCACGATCGGCGCCGGGAATCCGGCGGGCAGCTGGGTCAGCACCCGCTGCAGCGCCACCGGACCACCGGTGGAGGTGCCGATGGCGACCAGCTTGTACGGCTTGCGCTTGGGTGCCGGCGAGTGCGCGGCGGCCGGTGCCGCAGCGCGGGCCGGAGCGGCCGTGCGCGCGGGCGCGGTGCTGGCGAAGCTGCTGGCCGGCGCATGGCTGCTGGCTGGAGCTGGCGCGGCAGTCGGCGCCGGGCTGGAATAGGCGCTGAAACGGCGGTTGCTGCGCGAGATGGTATGGACCTTCTCGCACAGCATCTGCTTGACCTTCTCCGGGTTGCGCGAGATGTCCTCGAAGTTCTTCGGCAGGTAGTCGACCGCGCCGGCATCCAGGGCGTCGAGAGTGACGCGGGCGCCTTCGTGGGTCAGCGAGGAGAACATCAGCACCGGCGTCGGGCAGCGCTGCATGATGTGACGCACCGCGGTGATGCCGTCCATCATGGGCATTTCATAGTCCATGGTGATGACATCGGGCTTGAGCGCCAGCGCCTGGTCGATCGCTTCCTTGCCGTTGGTCGCGGTACCCACGACCTGGATCGTCGGGTCCGCCGAGAGAATTTCCGAGACACGGCGGCGGAAGAAACCGGAATCATCCACCACCAGGACCTTGACTGCCATAAACACTCCATTAGGCGGCGCGCCCGCCAGGGCGCGCCACCGAAATCAAATACGCCGGGCGGCGTAACGCTTGAGCATGCTCGGAACGTCGAGGATCAGCGCGATCCGCCCGTCACCGGTGATGGTCGCGCCGGACATGCCCGGGGTGCCCTGCAGCATCTTGCCCAGTGGCTTGATCACCACCTCTTCCTGGCCAACCAGCTGGTCGACCACGAAGCCGATCCGCTGGGTGCCGACCGACAGGATCACCACATGGCCTTCGTGCTGCTCCTCGTGCTCGTGGTCCTGGACCAGCCAGCGCTTGAGGTAGAACAGCGGCAGCGCCTTGTCGCGCACGATCACCACTTCCTGGCCGTCGACCACATTGGTGCGCGACAGGTCGAGGTGGAAGATCTCGTTGACGTTGACCAGCGGGAAGGCGAACGCCTGGTTGCCCAGCATCACCATCAGGGTCGGCATGATTGCCAGGGTCAGCGGCACCTTGATGACGATCTTCGAACCCTGACCCTTGGCCGAGAAGATGTTGATCGAGCCGTTGAGCTGGGAAATCTTGGTCTTCACCACGTCCATGCCGACGCCGCGGCCGGACACGTCGGAGATCTCGGTCTTGGTCGAGAAGCCCGGGGCGAAGATCAGGTTGTAGCAGTCCGACTCGCTCAGGCGGTCGGCTGCATCCTTGTCCATCAGGCCCTTTTCCACGGCCTTGGCGCGCAGGATGCTCGGGTCCATGCCCTTGCCGTCGTCGGAGATCGACAGCAGGATGTGGTCACCCTCCTGCTCGGCGGACAGCACCACCCGGCCCATGCGCGACTTGCCGGAGGCCTCGCGCTCGTCGGGCATCTCGACGCCATGGTCGACGGCGTTGCGCACCAGGTGCACCAGCGGGTCGGCCAGGGCCTCGACCAGGTTCTTGTCGAGGTCGGTCTCTTCGCCGACCAGCTCCAGGTTGATTTCTTTCTTGAGCTGGCGGGCCAGGTCACGAACCAGGCGCGGGAAGCGGCCGAAGACTTTCTTGATCGGCTGCATGCGGGTCTTCATGACCGCAGTCTGCAGGTCAGCGGTGACCACATCGAGGTTGGACACGGCCTTGGACATGGCCTCGTCGCCGCTGTTGAGCCCCAGGCGCACCAGGCGGTTACGCACCAGCACCAGCTCGCCGACCATGTTCATGATCTCGTCCAGGCGCGCGGTATCGACCCGCACGGTGGTTTCCGCTTCGCTGGCGCCGTGCTTCTCGGCGGCAGGCGCCGGTGCGCGGGCCGCAGCGGCAGGCTTGGCGGCAGCCGGAGCTGCGGCGGGCGCGGGGGCCGGTGCCGGCTTGGCGACAGGCTTGACCTCGGCCTTGGCCGCGACAGGTGCGGCGACGGCAGCAGGCGCCTCGGCGGTGACTGCGTCACCGGAGAACTTGCCCTTGCCATGCAGCTGGTCAAGCAGTGCCTCGAATTCGTGTTCGCTGATGCTCTCGTCGCTCGCGGCGGGTGCCGCGCTGGCCGCTGGCGCGGCGGCGCCTGGTAGTGCGTCGACGGCGAAGGTGCCTTTACCGTGCAGCTGGTCGAGCAGCGACTCGAACTCGTCGTCGGTGATCTCGTCGCTGGCCGGGGCAGCTGCCGCAGGCGCACTGACGGCGGCATCGGCCGAGAACTGGCCCTTGCCGTGCAACTGGTCGAGCAGAGACTCGAACTCGGCGTCGGTGATCTCGTCACCACCACCGCTGATCTCTTCACCCTGCAACTGCTCATGAGCCTGAGCTTCGGCCTTGACGGCATCGAGCGAGTCGAGCAGTTGCTCGAACTCGGTATCGGTAATGTCGGGCTCGGCAGCCGGGGCCTCGACCACCGGCGCTGCCTCGGCCACCGGGGCCGGGGCTTCGCCGCCACCGGGCTCGGCCAGGCGCGACAGCGCCGCCAGCAGCTCCGGCGTGGCCGGTGTGACGTCGGTACGCTCGCGCACCTGGCCGAACATGCTGTTGACCGTATCGAGGGCCTCGAGCACCACATCCATCAGTTCCGCGTCAACCCGGCGCTCACCTTTGCGCAGGATGTCGAACACGTTCTCGGCAATGTGGCAGCACTCCACCAACTCATTGAGCTGAAGGAAGCCGGCGCCCCCTTTTACAGTGTGGAAACCGCGGAAAATCGCATTGAGCAGGTCCGCGTCATCAGGCCGGCTTTCCAGCTCGACCAATTGCTCGGACAGTTGCTCGAGGATTTCGCCGGCTTCTACCAGGAAATCCTGGAGGATTTCTTCATCGGCGCCGAAGCTCATTAAACGTGCTCCTTAAAAACCCAGGCTGGACAACAGATCGTCGACATCGTCCTGGCTGGACACGACGTCTTCACGCTTATCGGCATGAATCTGCGGACCTTCACCCCGAGTCGGATGTTTTTCTTGATCTTTTTCAGCACGCAGCTGCTGGTGGTCATGTTCGATCCCGGCAAAGCGGTCGACCTGGCTTGCCATCAGCACGAGCTTGAGCAGATTGCTTTCGACTTCGGTGACCAGCGTGGTCACCCGTTTGATCACCTGGCCGGTGAGATCCTGATAATCCTGAGCCAGGACGATATCGTTGATATGGCCGGCGACCTTCTGGTTACCTTCGGCGCTGTGCGCCAGGAAACTGTCCACACGCTTGACCAGCTCACGGAACTCCGGCGCCGCCACCTCGCGGCGCATGAAGCGCTGCCAGTCGGCGGACAGGCTCTGGGCCTCGGCGGCGAGGTCGTTGAGCACCGGGGTGCACGCCTCCGCCAGGTCCATGGTGCGGTTGGCCGCACCTTCGGTGAGGCGAACCACGTAGGAGAGGCGTTCGGCGGCATCGGTAATCTGCGACACTTCCTCGGCCTGCGGCATGGCCGGGTCGATCTGGAAGTTGACGATTGCACTGTGCAGTTCGCGGGTGAGCTTGCCGACTTCCTGGTACAGCCCGCGGTCGCGGGTCTGGTTCAGTTGGTGGATCAGCTGCACCGCATCACCGAACCGGCCGCGCTCAAGGCTCTCGACCAGTTCCTGGGCATGCTTCTTCAGGGTTGATTCGAACTCACCCAAAGAGTTGTTGGTTGACTCCATTGCGCCCCCCAGACGTGACTCAGCCGTTGACGCGTTCGAAGATCTTTTCGATCTTTTCTTTCAGCGCCAGGGCGGTGAAAGGCTTGACCACATAGCCGTTTACGCCGGCCTGGGCAGCTTCGATGATCTGCTCGCGCTTGGCTTCGGCGGTGACCATCAACACCGGCAGGTGCTTGAGGCGCTCGTCGGCACGAACCGCGCGCAGCAGGTCGATACCGGTCATGCCCGGCATGTTCCAGTCGGTCACCAGGAAGTCGAAGTGCTCGCTGGTGAGCATCGGCAGTGCCGTGTTGCCGTCATCAGCTTCCTTGACGTTGGTGAAACCCAGGTCACGCAACAGGTTCTTGATGATCCGCCGCATCGTCGAAAAGTCGTCAACGATGAGGATTTTCATGTCTTTGTTCAATTAGACCTCCAAGCAGTCTTAAACGCGCTCGGCGCCGAGCGCGCGCTCAATCAATTCGGCACCACAATAAAACGACTGCATCGAACATGGTTCAACGCGCCCGCCATTCCCCCAGGCGACTGCGCAGACGCGCCGCGCACTGGCTGTGCAACTGGCTGACACGCGATTCGCTGACCCCCAGGACCTCACCGATTTCCTTGAGGTTCAGCTCTTCGTCGTAGTACAGCGCCAGGACCAGGCGCTCGCGCTCCGGCAGGTTGGCGATCGCATCGGCCAGGGCGGCCTGGAAGCGCTCGTCCTCCAGGTCCCGCGATGGCTCCAGCTGGCCGCTGGCTCCGTCCTCGTGCAGCCCCTCGTGTTCGCCGTCCTGCAGCAGGTCGTCGAAACTGAACAGGCGGCTGCCCAAGGTGTCGTTCAAAATCCCGTAGTAATCATCGAGACTCAATTGGAGTTCGGCAGCAACCTCGTGATCTTTAGCGTCGCGCCCAGTCTTTGCTTCGACACAGCGAATCGCATCGCTGACCATACGCGTGTTGCGGTGCACCGAGCGCGGTGCCCAGTCGCCCTTGCGCACCTCGTCGAGCATGGCGCCGCGGATGCGGATGCCGGCATAGGTTTCGAAACTGGCGCCCTTGCTGGCGTCGTACTTGTTGGCCACTTCCAGCAGGCCGATCATCCCGGCCTGAATCAGGTCCTCGACCTGGACGTTGGCCGGCAAGCGCGCCAGCAGGTGGTAGGCGATGCGCTTGACCAGCGGCGCGTAGCGCTCGATCAGCTCGTATTGAGCGTCCTTGGCGGCCTTGCTGTACATCTTGAAACCGCTCGCGTTCATAGCACCGGCCCTGCACTGGTGGGCTGCACCAGGCGCTCGACGAAGAATTCCAGGTGTCCGCGCGGGTTGGCAGGCAGCGGCCAGCTGTCGACCTTCTGCGCAATGGCCTTGAAGGCCAGCGCGCACTTGGACCGCGGGAAGGCCTCGTAGACCGCCCGCTGCTTCTGCACGGCCTTGCGCACACACTCGTCGTACGGCACGGCGCCAACGTATTGTAGGGCGACGTCAAGGAAACGATCCGTGACCTTGGTCAACTTGGCGAACAGGTTGCGCCCTTCCTGCGGGCTCTGGGCCATGTTGGCCAGCACGCGAAAGCGATTCATCCCGTAGTCGCGGTTAAGCAGCTTGATCAGGGCGTAGGCGTCGGTGATCGAGGTCGGCTCGTCGCACACCACCAGCAGTACTTCCTGGGCGGCGCGCACGAAGCTGACTACCGAGTCACCGATACCTGCGGCGGTGTCGATCACCAGCACGTCGAGGTTGTCGCCGATCTCGCTGAAAGCCTGAATCAGGCCGGCATGCTGGGCAGGCGCCAGGTGCACCATGCTCTGGGTGCCGGAGGCCGCCGGGACGATGCGCACACCCCCAGGCCCCTGCAGCAGCACGTCGCGCAGTTCGCAGCGGCCCTCGATGACGTCGGCCAGGGTGCGCTTGGGCGTGAGCCCCAGCAGAACGTCGACATTGGCCAGGCCCAGGTCGGCGTCCAGCAACATGACCCGGCGGCCGAGCTCGGCCAGCGCCAGGGACAGGTTCACTGAAACGTTAGTCTTGCCGACGCCACCTTTGCCACCGGTCACGGCGATCACCTGTACGGGATGCATGCTACCCATGTCTGTTGTTTACCTTGTCTCGCTTGGACCCAGGCCACATGAGGGGCTGAACGTTCAAGGCCACGGTCCGGCCGGGCAACCCCATGATGTAGGTACTTTGCACAGTATTCACCCTCAACCCGCGCGTTTGCCGGAGTTGTGGTAGAGATCAGCGAACATGTCGGCCATGGCCTCGTCGCTGGGCTCGTCCTGCAACTGCACGCTGACCGCGCGGCTCACCAGCTGGTGCTTGCGCGGCAGTTGCAGGTCGTCAGGAATGCGCGGCCCATCGGTCAGATAGGCCACCGGCAGTTCATGACTGATGGCAAGGCTCAGTACTTCACCGAGGCATGCCGTTTCATCGAGCTTGGTCAGGATGCAACCGGCCAGGCCGCAGCGCTTGTAGCTGTGGTAGGCGGCGGTGAGCACCTGCTTCTGGCTGGTGGTCGCCAGCACCAGGTAATTCTTGGCGGCGATGCCGCGCCCGGCCAGGGTCTCGAGCTGCATGCGCAGCGCCGGGTCACTGGCCTGCAGGCCGGCGGTGTCGATCAGCACCACGCGCTTGCGCAGCAGCGGCTCCAGCGCCTGGGCCAACGACTCGCCCGGGTCGACGTAGGTGACCGGCACGTTGAGGATGCGCCCCAGCGTCTTGAGCTGCTCCTGGGCACCGATGCGGAAGCTGTCCATGCTCACCAGCGCCAGGTTGCTCGCGCCGTACTTGAGCACGTAGCGCGCGGCCAGCTTGGCCAGGGTAGTGGTCTTGCCCATGCCGGCCGGGCCGACCATGGCGATGACCCCGCCCTCCTCGATCGGTTCGATCTCGGGTACGTCGATCATCCGCGCCAGGTGCGCCAGGACCATGCGCCAGGCGTGTCGTGGCTCTTCGATCTCGGCGGTGAGGTCGAGCAGTTCGCGGGCCAGGCCACCGGACAGACCCAGGCGCTGCAGGCGGCGCCAGAGGTTGGCCTGCTGTGGCTTGCTGCCCTGCAGCTGGCTCCAGGCGAGCGAGCCGAGCTGGACTTCCAGCAGCTCGCGCAGGCCGGTCAGCTCGAAGCGCATGGCGTCGAACAGGCGCGGATCGACGGGTGCCGGCGCCGCAGCGACGACCGGGGCAGGCTCCTCGACATGCGTTTCGATCAACGGCTCGGACGCGGTCAGCGACTGGCCGGCGAACAACTGACGGTTGCCGCCTTCGACGGCATCGCCGCGTCCGGTCAGTTCGGCCTGGGCGGTAACAATGCGCGACTGCGTCTTGCGCAGCTCGTCCTCAAGCTCCGCATTGGGCACGCGTGGGGCCAGGGCGGACAGCTTGTAGTCCAGCGCAGCCGTCAGTTCGACACCGCCAGCGATGCGCCGGTTGCCGATGATGGCGGCGTCGGAGCCGAGCTCATCCCGGACCAGCTTCATGGCCTGACGCATATCGGCGGCGAAAAAACGCTTAACTTGCATAACCCACTACCTCAGCCGTTCGGGCCCACGGTGGCAACGATGGTGACTTGCTTGTTGTCAGGTATTTCCTGATACGCCAAAACATGCAAATTCGGTACAGCCAGGCGACCGAAGCGCGACAGCATGGCGCGGATCGGGCCGGCGACCAGGAGGATGGCCGGCTGGCCCTGCATTTCCTGGCGCTGGGCCGCCTCGATCAACGAGCGCTGAAGCTTTTCGGCCATGCTCGGTTCAAGAAGAACACCATCTTCCTGACCCTGCCCGGCCCTTTGCAGACTATTGAGCAAGATCTGTTCCAACCTTGGTTCCAGGGTGATCACAGGTAGCTCGGACTCAACGCCGACAATGCTTTGCACGATGGCGCGAGACAATCCGACGCGCACCAGCGCCACCAGCGCGGCGGTATCTTGACTCTTTGTCGGGTTGTTGGCGATGGCTTCGGCAATGCTGCGGATGTCACGTACCGGCACCTGTTCGGCAAGCAATGCCTGCAGGACCTTGAGCAGGCCCGACAAGGAAATGACACCCGGCACCACCTCCTCGGCCAGTTTCGGCGAGACCTTGGCCAGCACCTGCAGCAACTGCACCACCTCCTCGTGCCCGATCAGCTCGTGACAGTGCTTCTGCAGGATCTGGTTGAGGTGGGTGGCGACCACGGTGCTGGCGTCGACCACGGTATAGCCCAGCGACTGCGCCTGGGCGCGCTGGCCGACATCGATCCACACCGCCTCCAGGCCGAACGCCGGATCGCGCGAGGCGATGCCGTTGAGGGTGCCGAACACCTGGCCGGGGTTGATTGCCAGCTCCCGGTCCGGGTAGATCTCGGCCTCGGCCAGGATCACACCCATCAGCGTCAGGCGATAGGCACTGGGCTGCAGGTCGAGGTTGTCGCGGATGTGCACGGTGGGCATGAGGAAGCCCAGGTCCTGGGAAAGCTTCTTGCGCACACCCTTGATCCGCGCCAGCAGTTGACCGCCCTGGTTGCGGTCCACCAGCGGGATCAGGCGATAGCCGACTTCCAGGCCGATCATGTCGATGGGAGTGACGTCATCCCAGCCCAGCTCCTTGGTTTCCATGGCGCGCTGGGGCGATGGCAGCAGGTCCTGCTGGCGCTGGACTTCCTGCTGGGCGGCGAGCTTGGTCTTCTGCTGTTTCTTCCACACCAGGTAGGCACCGCCACCGGCCAGCGCGCCGAGGCTGAGGAAGGCGACATGCGGCATGCCCGGGACCAGGCCCATGACGATCATCAGTCCGGCCGACACGCCCAGCGCCTTCGGCGAGTCGAACATCTGCCGGTTGATCAGCTTGCCCATGTCCTCGGAGCCCGAGGCGCGGGTGACCATGATCGCGGCAGCGGTGGACAGCAGCAGCGATGGCAACTGCGCCACCAAACCGTCACCGATGGTCAGCAGGGCGTAGACCTTGCCGGCGTCGGCGAAGGTCATGTTGTGCTGCAGCATGCCGATGAGCATGCCGCCGATGAGGTTGATGAAGAGGATCAGCAGGCCGGCGATGGCATCACCGCGAACGAACTTGCTGGCACCGTCCATGGAGCCGTAGAACTCGGCTTCCTGGGCAACCTCGGCGCGGCGGGACTTGGCCTGGGCCTGGTCGATCAGGCCGGCGTTGAGGTCGGCGTCGATGGCCATCTGCTTGCCGGGCATGGCGTCGAGGGTGAAGCGCGCGCTCACCTCGGAGATGCGCCCGGCGCCCTTGGTCACCACGACGAAGTTGATGATCATGAGGATGGCGAACACCACGGCACCGACGACGTAGTTGCCGCCGATCACCACTTCACCGAAGGCCTGGATCACCTTGCCCGCGGCGCCGTGTCCTTCCTGGCCGTGGAGCATGACCACGCGGGTGGAGGCGACGTTCAGCGCCAGGCGCAGCAACGTGGCCACCAGCAGGATGGTGGGGAACGCGGCGAAATCCAGGGGGCGCAGGGCGTAGACGCAGACCAGCAGGACCACGATCGACAGGGCGATGTTGAAGGTGAAGAACACGTCGAGCAGGAACGGCGGGATCGGCAACATCATCATTGCCAGCATCACCAGCAGGAGCAGCGGCACGCCGAGGTTGCCCCGGCCGAGACCGGCCAGGTTGTTACGGGCGCTGCTGATTAACTGAGTGCGATCCACCGCGATTCCTCTTCAAGCAAAACTTTGACGCCTGTGTGGCGGCTGGCGCTGCCTTTGCAAGAAGCTTTCCAACTTTTCTGGGGGTGGGGTTTTCGGGGCGTTCGGGTTCGGGTTCGGGTTCGGGTTCGGGTTCGGGTTCGGGT
>NZ_QJRP01000047.1 GCF_003205295.1 Pseudomonas mosselii | reverse complement strand
TCGCCGGTTGCGACTCACCGGGTTCAGCGGCCTTGCCGGGCAGGTTGCGCAGCTCTTCGAGGCGGCGCTGCTGCTCTTCGAGCAGACGGTCCTGGCGGTCGCGGATCAGGTCCTGGTCGCCGGGTGAAACGGCCCAGGCCGCAGGGCAGCACAGCAGGCTGACAAGCGCACAGAGGGCCGTTTTGCGCCCTGAAACTAGACGTCCCGCCATGACCAATCCCTGGTGAACAGTGCAAAGTGGCGGGCATACTATTTTGCCAGCATATTGGCGTCAATTTGCCATCATCCGGTTTTTTGTAACACCGCTCTCCGTGTTGAATGAAACCATTGAGATAGAGCTGTTGCGCTACAGAGAAAAATTTTTGCCCTGTCGCCGTGAACGATGTGGAGCTGCCGTGCAGCTCCACGACTTGGGCCTTACGGCATCACCGGCGGCACATACTGCAAGGTCGTGCCCAGCGCCCACAGCAACACCAGCACCAGCGGCACATGCACCAGCAACTGCACGAACGAGAAGCCGATCAGGTCGCGCGCCTTGAGCCCCAGCACCCCCAGCAGCGGCAGCATGTAGAACGGGTTGATCAGGTTCGGCAGCGCCTCGGCGGCATTGTAGATCTGCACCGCCCAGCCCAGGTGGTACTGCAGGTCGTTGGCCACCAGCATCACGTAGGGCGCCTCGATGATCCATTTGCCGCCGCCGGACGGGATGAAGAAGCCGAGCACCGCCGAGTACACGCCCATCAGCAGCGCGTAGGTGTCGTGGGTGGCGATCTGGGTGAAGAACACCGAGATATGGTGGGCCAGGGTCTGGGCATCCGCGCCCTTGACCTGGGTGAGGATGGCGGCGATCGAGCCGTACAGCGGGAACTGGATCAGCACCCCGGTGGTGGTCGGCACGGCGCGCGTCACCGCGTCGAGGAAGCTGCGCGGACGCCAGTGCAACAAGGCACCGAGCATGATGAACAGCAGGTTGTAGGTGTTCAACCCGGAGATCGCGGTGATCGCAGGTTTGGTGGCGAACTCCTGGTACAACCAACCGGCGGCCAGGGCGACCAGCAGCAGGATCAGGATCGGGCTGTACTCCAGCCACTCGCCCGGGCGGGTGCGCTGTGGCGAAGGCGGCGCGCTGAAGCTCGGGTCGACGCCGCAGTCCTGTGCGCTGCGGGCGCTGTTCGGGCCGGGAGCGGTGGCGTAGGCCACGACCAGCGAGACAATCACCAGCGCGGCGAGCATCACGCCCGACTGCCAGAGGAAGATGGTCTCGGTGAACGGGATCACCCCGGTGATCGACAGGATCGACGGCGGCAGGCTGGCCGGGTTGGCCTGCAACTGCGCGGCCGACGACGACAGGCCCAGCGCCCACACCGCGCCCAGGCCCAGGTAGGCGGCGGCGCCTGCGGCGCGGTAGTCCATCTTCAGGTCGGTGCGGCGGGCCAGGGCACGTACCAGCAGACCGCCGAACACCAGCGACAGGCCCCAGTTGAGCAACGAGGCAAGCATCGAGATCAGCGCCACCCAGCACACCGCCGAGCGGCCGTTCTTCGGCAGGCGCGCCAGGCGGTCGATCAACCGCGCGGCCGGTGGCGAACTGGCCACCACATAGCCGCCGATGACCACGAAGGCCATCTGCATGGTGAACGGGATCAGGCTCCAGAAGCCGTCACCAAAGGCCTTGGCGGTGTCGGTGGGCTTGCCGCCCATGGCCAGGGCGCCCAGGGACACCAGCATCACCGCCAAGGCGGCAAACACCCAGGAGTCGGGGAACCAGCGTTCGGCCCAGTTGGAGCAGCGCAGGGCAAAGCGGGCGGAGCGGCTGTCTTGGATATCAGCGGCCACAGTGTTTTCCTTTTTTGGTTTTATTGGTGGATTTTTCAACAGGTATTGCAAACCCCCTGTAGGAGCGGCCTTGTGTCGCGAAAGGGCCGCGCAGCGGCCCCTCGATCCCAGCGCTGATGCCGAAATCGCGGGGCTGCTGCGCAGCCATTTCGCGACACAAGGCCGCTCCTACAGGGGGCGGTGTGTTGCGGGTAATTAGAAGGTCATTTCCTTCACGTCGTCGGCCACGATCAGCTTGCCGGCGGTTTTCTCGATGATCTCCTCGACGCTCACGCCCGGGGCGGTCTCGCGCAGGATGAAGGCACCATTGTCGATCTCAAGGTAGGCCAGGTCGGTCAGCACCTTGCGGATGCAGCCAGCGCCGGTCAGCGGCAGGCTGCACTTGGGCAGCAGCTTGGACTCGCCGTCCTTGGAGGCGTGGGTCATGGTGACGATGATGTTGTCGGCACCGGCCACCAGGTCCATGGCGCCGCCCATGCCCTTGACCAGCTTGCCGGGGATCATCCACGAGGCGATGTTGCCTTCCACGTCCACCTCGAAGGCGCCGAGCACGGTGAGGTCGACATGGCCGCCACGGATCATGGCGAAGGATTGCGCCGAATCGAAGATCGACGCGCCACGGCGGGCGGTGACGGTCTGCTTGCCGGCGTTGATCATGTCGGCGTCGATCGTGGCTTCGGTGGGGAACTCGCCCATGCCCAGCAGGCCGTTCTCCGACTGCAGCATCACTTCCATGCCCTCAGGCACATAGTTGGCCACCAGGGTGGGAATGCCGATGCCGAGGTTGACGTAGTAGCCGTCCTTCAGTTCACGGGCGACGCGTTGCGCCATTTGTTCGCGGGTCAATGCCATGGTCAGGATCTCTTTGTTGTTCTTGAGGACGGCGCTCAGGCCTTGACGGTGCGCTTTTCGATGCGTTTCTCGAAGGTGCCGACAATGACCCGGTCGACATAGATGCCCGGGGTATGGATCTCGCTGGGCAGCAGCACGCCGGGCTCGACGATCTCCTCGACCTCGACCACGGTGATCTTGCCGGCGGTAGCGGCCAGCGGGTTGAAGTTCTGCGCGGTGTTGCGGTACACCACGTTGCCGTAGTGGTCGGCCTTCCAGCCCTTGACGATGGCGAAGTCGCCGGTGATGGACTCTTCGAGGATGTACTTGCGGCCGTTGAACTCGCGCACTTCCTTGCCTTCGGCGACCGGGGTGCCGTAGCCGGTGGCGGTGAAGAAGGCCGGGATGCCGGCGCCGCCGGCACGCATCTTCTCGGCCAGGGTGCCTTGCGGGGTGAGTTCCACTTCCAGTTCGCCGCTGAGCAGCTGGCGCTCGAACTCGGCGTTCTCGCCGACGTAGGAGGCGACCATCTTGCGGATCTGCCGGTCCTCGAGCAGCACGCCCAAGCCGAAGCCATCGACGCCGCAGTTGTTGGACACCACGGTCAGGCCCTTGACGCCGCGGCGCTTGATCTCGGCGATGAGGTTCTCGGGGATGCCGCACAGGCCAAAGCCGCCGGCCAGCACGGTCATGTCGTCGGTCAAGCCCGCCAGGGCCTCTTCATAAGTTGCTACACGCTTGTCCAGTCCGGCCATGCTCAGTCGCCTTTTGTAGTTGTTGGAACCGTACGGTCATCTTCACTGTAGTCGACTGATTTGTTAATTTTGTTTTCGTCATCGATTGATAACTTTTACAAAACAAAGAGCCCGCCCCCCCATGAACGTCAAGCAGCTGCGCGCCTTCGTCACCGTGGCCAAGTACCAGAGTTTCGCCCAGGCCGGCGAGCACCTGCACGTGTCGCAACCGGCCCTGAGCCTGACCATCAAGGCGCTGGAGGACAACCTCGGCGGCGCCCTGCTCACCCGCACCACCCGCAGCGTCAGCCTGACTCCCGAGGGCGAGGTGCTACTGCCACTGGCCCGGCGCCTGCTGGCCGACTGGGACGACACCGAGGAAATGCTGCGCCAGCGCTTCACCCTGCAACTGGGACGAGTCTCGGTGGCGGCCATGCCGGCCTTTGCCGGCAACCTGCTGCCGCAGTCGCTGAAGGTGTTCCGCCAGCGCTACCCCAAGGTCAACGTCACCGTGCACGACGTGATCAACGAGCAGGTGCTGGAACTGGTGCGCCACCGCCGCGTCGAACTGGGCATCGGCTTCGAACCCGAGAGCAGCGAGGCGCTGCGCTTTCATCCGCTGTACCTGGATCGCTTCGTCGCGGTGGTGCCCGCCGACTCGCCCCTCGCCCGCCAGCCCCAGGTGCGATGGCCACAGCTTCTGGCCGAGGATTTCATCGCCCTGCAGCGGCCTTCCGCAGTGCGCCTGCTGCTGGAGCAGCACCTGGCCGCCAACCATGGCAAGCTGGCGGTGGCCTTCGAAAGCCACCAGCTGTCGACCATCGGTCGCATGGTCGCCAGCGGCCTGGGGGTCAGCGCGGTGCCGGCGCTGTGCATCGAGCAGATGCAGGAGCTCGGCGCCCGTTGCGTGCCGTTGGTCGAACCCACCGTGGAGCGGCGCATCGGCGTGATCGCCCTGAGCGATCACAAGCTGTCCAAGGCCGCCGAGGCGCTGCTCGATGTGCTGCTGACCCATACCCATCCACAGGAGGTGACATGCGTTACGTGAATCTGGCGGGTTCCCGCGTTCCGGCCATCGGCCAGGGCACCTGGTACATGGGCGAGGACCCGGGGCGCAGGGGGGCCGAAGTGGCGGCGCTGCAGCAGGGTATCGAGCTGGGCCTGGGCCTGATCGACACCGCCGAGATGTACGCTGAGGGCGGCGCCGAGCGCGTGGTCGGCCAGGCCATCGCCGGACGTCGCGACCAGGTGTTCCTGGTCAGCAAGGTCTATCCGCACAATGCCAGCCGACGCGGCGTGCCGGCCGCCTGCGAACGTAGCCTCGAGCGCCTGGGCACCGACTGCATCGACCTGTACCTGCTGCACTGGCGCGGCCAGTATCCGCTGGAGGAGACCGTCGAAGCGTTCGAACGCCTGGTCGAGCAGGGCAAGATCCGCCGCTGGGGCGTGTCCAACTTCGACCTCGACGACCTGCGCGAGCTCGACAACCCCACCTGCGCTACCAACCAGGTGCTGTACAACCCGGCCGAGCGCGGCATCGAGTTCGACCTGCTGCCGTGGAGCCGCCAGCAGGGATTGCCGACCATGGCCTACTGCCCGCTGGCCCAGGCCGGGCGCCTGCTGCGCCATCCGGTGATAACGCAGATCGCTGGGCGCCACGGTGCTACGCCGGCCCAGGTGAGCCTGGCCTGGGTGACGCGGGGTGAAGGGGTAATCGCGATTCCCAAGGCGGTCAATCCGGAGCATGTGCGCTTGAATGCGGCTGCGGCCGATCTGGTGCTTGCAGAAGAGGACCTGCAAGCCATCGAGCGGGCGTTCCCGGCTCCGACACGCAAGCAGCGCCTGGCGATGGTCTGAGCCAGCCAGCCGCCAAGACCTGGCGTCTAGTGAAAATCCCGGCTACGCACATCCAGCCCCTGCAACAAGGGGCTGATGTCCTCAAGGCGTCGGGCGATCAGGTGCCGTACCCCGCTCTCCTGCTCCAGCCGTCCGCTCACCTTGAGCAGCTTCGAACCCACCAGTGCCCGCCGCTGGCGCTCGGCCAGGTCGCGCCAGACCACCACATTGACCATCCCGTGCTCATCCTCGAGGGTGACGAAAGTCACCCCGCTGGCGGTCTGCGGCCGCTGGCGACCGACCACGATGCCGGCGACGGCGATAGTGTCGCCATGTTCGACCCCCGCCAGCTCCGTCGAACTGCGACAGCCCAGTGCCCGCAAGCGTGCACGCAACAGGGCCAGCGGATGCGGCCCGAGGGTGGTGCCCAGGGTGTCGTAGTCGGCGACCAGGTCCTCGGCGATGCTCGGCGCCGGCAACGCCACCGCCAGTTCGGATACCGGCCCTACTTCGGCGAATAGCGGCAACTGCGCTTGCACAGCCGCCACCTGCCAGCGCGCCTGGTGGCGGTCACCGGCCAGCCCGCGCAACGCCCCGGCATCCGCCAGGCGCGCCCGGGCCCGGGCATCGAGCCCGGCGCGCAGGCACAGGTCCTCGACATCACGCCACGGGCGCTGTATCCGCGCCTGTGCCAGGCGACGGGC
Source organism: Pseudomonas mosselii (assembly GCF_003205295.1). Classification (GTDB taxonomy): domain Bacteria; phylum Pseudomonadota; class Gammaproteobacteria; order Pseudomonadales; family Pseudomonadaceae; genus Aquipseudomonas; species Aquipseudomonas mosselii_B. The sequence goes on along the minus strand of NZ_QJRP01000047.1, from coordinate 25,269 downwards.
ATCGCCTTCGCCGAAGCCACGGATCTGGCGCAACCCCAGGCGGATGGCCAACGCCCCCTCGCCCACGGCCTCCAGGGTGCAGTCCCAGTCACTGTGGAACACATCCACCGGGCGCACCTCGATCCCTTGACGGCGGGCCTCCTGCAACAACTGGTCGGGGCTGTAGAAGCCCATCGGCCAGCTGTTGACCAGTGCGCAGGTGAAGATCGCCGGTTCATGGCACTTGAGCCAGCTGCTGGCATAGCACAGCAGGGCGAAACTGGCGGCGTGGGACTCGGGGAAACCGTAGCTGCCAAAGCCCTTGATCTGCTCGAAGATACGTTCGGCGAACGCCAGCTCGTAGCCATTGCGCAGCATGCCCACGATCAGCCGCTCACGGTGCGGCTCCAGGCCGCCATGGCGCTTCCAGGCGGCCATGCTGCGGCGCAACTGGTCGGCCTCGCCCGGGCTGTAGTCGGCGGCGACCATGGCCAGCTCCATCACCTGCTCCTGGAACAGCGGCACGCCCAGGGTGCGCTCGAAAACGGCCTTGAGCTTTTCCGATGGGTAGGTGACCGGCTCCTGCTCGAGCCTGCGGCGCAGGTAGGGGTGGACCATGTCGCCCTGGATCGGCCCGGGGCGGACGATGGCCACCTCGATCACCAGGTCGTAGAACTTCACCGGCTTGAGCCGGGTCAGCATGGCCATCTGCGCCCGCGACTCGATCTGGAACACGCCCATGGTCTCGGCACGGCCGATCATGGCGTAGGTGGCCGGGTCTTCCTTGGGCAGGGTTGCCAGCGTGTACTCGCGCCCCCGGTGCCGGGCGATCAGGTCGAAGCAGCGGCGCAGCGCGCTGAGCATGCCCAGCGCCAGCACATCGACCTTGAGCAGCCCGACCATGTCCAGGTCGTCCTTGTCCCACTGGATCACCGTGCGCTCGGCCATTGCCGCGTTTTCCACCGGTACCAGCCGGTCCAGCGGCTGCTCGCAGATGACGAAGCCGCCGGGATGCTGCGACAGGTGCCGGGGAAAGCCGATCAGTTCCCCCGCCAGCACCAGGATGCGCCGCAGCGAGGGACTGTGCGCATCGAAACCGGCCTCGGCCAGGCGCCCGGCATCGGGGATGCGGTCGCTCCAGCGCCCGCAGCACTTGGCCAGGGCATCCACCTGGTCGGCCGGCAAGCCAAGCACACGGGCAACATCGCGCACCGCGCCGGCGGCATGGTAGCTGCTGACCACCGCGGTGAGTGCCGCCCGGTGCCGGCCGTAACGGCGGAACACGTACTGGATCACCTCTTCGCGGCGGTCATGTTCGAAATCCACGTCGATGTCCGGCGGTTCGTTGCGCTCGCGGGAGAGGAAGCGCTCGAACAGCAGGCGGTGTTCCATGGGGTCGAGCTCGGTGATGCCGAGCACGAAGCACACCACCGAGTTGGCCGCCGAACCGCGTCCCTGGCAGAGGATGCGCTGGCGGCGGGCGAAGGCGACGATGTCGTGGACGGTCAGGAAGTAGCTCTCGTAGCCCAGCTCCTCGATCAACGCCAGCTCCTGCTCCAGCACCGTGCGCACCTTGTCGCTCGGGCCCTGGGGCCAGCGCTCGGGCAGGCCGCGCCGGCACAGCTCGCGCAACCAGCTGGCCGGGGTCTGCCCTTCGGGCACCAGTTCCCGTGGGTACTGGTAGTTCAGCTGGTACAGATCGAAGGTGCAGCGCTCGGCAACCCGCAGCGTCTGCGCGAGAAGATCGTCGGGGTACAGCTCGCGCAACTGGTCGAGCGAGCGCAGGTGACGCTCGCCGTTGGCGAATAGGAAACGCCCCGCCTCGGCGACCGCGCAATGTTCGCGGATGGCGGTCATGCAGTCCTGCAGCGCCCGCCGCCCGCGCACATGCATGTGCGCATCGCCGCAGGCCACCAGCGGGATATCCAGCCGCGCCCCAAGGGCGCGCAGATGCGCCAGGCGCCGGGCGTCGTCGCCCCCGCGGTGCAGGTGCACCGCCAGCCACAGACGTTCGCCGAACAGCGGCCGCAGCCAGGCCGCGTCGCCGTCGTCTAACTCGGCCACCCACAACGCCAGCAAGCCCTGGTGATGGGCTACGAGGTCCTCGGCGAGCAGCTGGTAGCTGCCCTTCTCCGAGCGTCGCCGGGCGCGGGTAATCAGCGCGCAGAGATTCTGGTAGCCGGCAAGGTCCTCCACCAGCAACACCAGCTTCGGCCCCTGGTGCACCCGCACCTCGCTGCCGACGATCAGCTTCAACTGATGCTGTTTCGCCGCCTGCCAGGCCCTGACAATACCCGCCAGCGTGCATTCGTCGGTGATCGCCAGGGCCTGGTAGCCCTGCTCGCGGGCACGGCGGAACAGTTCGTCGGCACTGGAGGCGCCGCGCTGGAAACTGAAGTTCGACAGGCAGTGCAGCTCTGCATAATCCGGGATGTTCATGCGAACCAGCCCTGCAACCACAGCGGCCCGGGGCTCGCCAGGTCACGGAAGGCCCAACCGCGCAGGCCGTCACGGGTCTCGATGCGGTAGTAGTCACGGCGCACGTCGCCACCGTCCCACCAGCCGGACTCGATGCGCTCGGCCTGCCCCAGCAGTTGCAGGCCGGTCTCGCTCAAGAGCTGGGGTGTGGGCAGCAGCCAACCGGGACGACGACCGGGGGCCATCACCTGTTGGCCCTGGGCGCCCTGCTCCACGCCTTGCCAGGCGCACTCGGGGCGATGGTCGGCTTCAGCGCGCAGGCCCCTGACCGCCTCGTCACCGAGCCGCGCCCGCAGCCGTTCACGCAACTGCTCCCAGGGCTGGGCCTGCTGCGCGCGCGGGTCGAACAGCGCCTGGCGTTGGGGCACGAATGGCGGCAGGTCGGCGGCCAACAGGCGCAGGTTGCGTACCGGCGCCGGGATACGCAGCGGCTCCAGGCGGCCACGGGCCAGCTCGAACAGCAGCGAGGCGTCACGCTCGGCGGCCAGCAGGCCGACCTTGAGCACGGTATCCGCGCCTTCGGCGTGCTCCAGGTGCAGCTCGAAACGCTGCACGCCGCAGTCGCGCCCCGCAAGGAAGGCCGCCAAGTCGGTGACAAGGCGGCGCAAGGGGAACAGCAGCGCCTGGTGCGACTCGACGTCGAAATTCAGCTCCAGCCGCGCCTCGAAACGATCGGGCGGCTGGTAGAAGTCCAGCCCCAGGTTGCGCAGGCCGAGCAGCTGGTCCAGGTGCAACTGCACCTGGACACTGAAACGCCTGGCCAAGGCATCGCGCGGCAATGCCAGCACCTGCCCGAGCCGCTGCAGGCCCATGCGGGCGAAGGCCTCGGCCGCTTCGGCGGGCAGGCCAACACGCTCGACGGGCATCTCGAGCAAGGCGGCGCGGGTGGCCTGCGGACAGGTCAGCGCCAGGCCGTCATGCCCATTGGCGAGCATCCTCGCCGCCACCGGATTGCTGGCCACGACGATGCGCTGGCGCAGCCCCAGCGCCGCCAGCTCCTGGCGCAAGCGCGCCTCGAACAGTGGCCAGGGGCCGAACAGCTGCAGGCTCGAGCCCACCTCCAGCAGCAACGCCCGCGGATAGTGCAGGCTGACCTGGGCGCTGAAGCGGTAGGCCCAGGCTGCCAGCAACTGCTGCAACTGCTCGATGCGCGCCGGTTCGACCTCGACGCAGGTAAATCCGTCGGCCAGGGCACGGGCGGCGGTCAGCGTCTGCCCGGCACGCAGGCCCAGCTCAGCGGCCGCCGGGTTGACCGCCCGCAGTACACGGCACTGGAGCGGCCCGCCGAGCAGCACCAGGGGTGCCTCGGGGTCGTCGCGTTCGCGCAGGACGGTGTCCAGCGCCAGCTGTGGCAACAGAATGCAGGCCCAGAGCATGGCGCATCACTCCCGCCCCGGGCAGGCAATGGGCGTGGCCGGTGCCAGGCCGCCCCGGCACTTGAGCACGCGCCACTGCACCGGGCGCAGGTCGAGGGCGATGCGCAGGGCAGCGGGTGATGGGTTCAGCGCGGCCTGGTGCGGGCGACAGGCAAACGCCAGCGCGTCGCCGGTCTCCGCGGCCACCTGCAGACGCCGCAGGGCACGATCGTCGGCGTACCCTGGCCAGCACAGCACGGCGGCGCAACTGCCCGAGCGCAGGCACTGCTCGGCGGCCCACAAGGCATCGGCCGCCTCGGCATCGACCTGCACCAGCCAGCGCAGGTCCACCCCGGCGGCCTGCCAGGCCGGCGCATAGGGGATGAACGGTGGTGCCACCAGCACCACCCGCTGCCCCTCGCCAGTCAGCCGGGCGAGCGTCGGCCAGAGCAGTTGCAGCTCGCCGCAACCGGGGCTGGCCAGCAGCAGCTCGCTCAACGCCGCCGCCGGCCAGCCGCCTTCCGGCAGACGATGGTCGAGGCTGGCATGCCCGGTGGGTTGCAGGCCCTGCGGACGCGCCTGTGCCTGTCGCCCGCGCCACACCTGGCGCTGGTCGAGCAGCCGGTCGAGTTCGACCACGGCGCCCATCAGTCACGCCTCAGCAGGCCGCAGAACACGCCTTCGATGAAGAACTCGCGCTCGGGGCTTACATCGATGGGGGCATAGGCCGGGTTGCGCGGCAGCAGGCGATAGCCGTCGCGGGTGCGCTGCAGGCGCTTGATGGTCACCTCGCCGTCGAGTCGTGCGACCACGATCTGCCCGTCACGGGCGTCGCCCTGCTGACGGATACCGACCAGGTCGCCGTCGAAGATGCCGTCGTCGACCATCGAGTCGCCGCGCACCTTGAGCAGGTAGTCGGGGGTGCGCCGGAACAGGCTGGGGTCGAGCAGCAACTGCTCGTGGATGTCGAGGTCGGGGCCGATCGGCGCACCCGCGGCGACCTGGCCAAGCACCGGCACCTCGAGGATCTCGGGCCGGCGCAGGGGCTCGGCCAGGCGGATGCCACGCGCCTGGTTGGGCGTGACGTCGATGAACCCGGCCTGGCTCAGGGCGGTGATGTGCTTGCGCGCCACGCTGCGCGAGGCGAAACCGAAGCGCTCGGCGATATCGGCCAGCGACGGTGGCTGGCCTTGATCGGTGATGCGCTCGCGGATGAACGCGAGGATGGCGCGGCGTTTGGGGGATAAAGTGTCCATGGAGTACATTTGTACTCTTTTTTAAAAACACTGAACAGCCCCCTTCGTCGCCTGCCCTCCCCCTGCCTCAGTAGCGAATGGACAAGGCGATCGCCTCGCTCGGCGTCTGGTGTTTTTCCAGCAGGCCCAGCACCTCTTTCTTCAACTGCTCCTGCCTGTCGATCAGCGCCAGGTCGCGGAACTTGTAGTCCAGGTCGGCGTAGCTTTCCGACACACCGGCATTGAGGTGATTCTTGCCGAAGGTGTGCACGATGTGCTTGGACTTCCAGATGTCGTACTGGCTGAACACCTGGTCCCGCGGCAGGTGCCTGGCGACGGAGAACGGCACGCGGGTCAGCAGGCAGTAGTTCATCTTGTACTTGTGGAACTGGTAGTGCTCCAGGGAGTGGACGAACGACACGTACCAGATATAGGTGGCGATCACCTCGATGTTGAAGGCCTTGTCACCAGGCTGGCACGGCAGGTTGACGTAGCGGCACAGCTCGGCGACCCAGTTGTTGATATAAGGCTCGGAGCCGTCGCGCAGCAGGTCGTCGTAGCTGGCCGAGACGAACTTCAGCACCGCCGCGTAGTAGTCGCGGTACTGGGCATTGAGCGCATGCTGGCCGTTGAGGTACTGGTCGAACGGGATGGCAAACTTGATCTCGAATTTCTGGGTCAGCGCCTGGTCTTCGGTCTCGCGCTTGTTGTACATGTTCAGGGCGTTTTCATAACCGACCTTGTAGAAGGTCTGCGCCGAGTAGTAGCCGATGCAGCTGTAGAGGAACTTGTCGGCGATGCCGGTGGTTTCGCGCAGCGACAGTGGCGATTCCTTGAACTGGTGGTTGAGCATCAGGATGTAGGCGGTGTGCGGGTCCATCAGCTTGTGGAAGTTCGACTCCCTGGGCACCAGGTTGAACAGGAACGCCGCGCCCATTTCGGCGAAGAACAGGTGGTGGTGCAGGTGCGCGCCGAGGATGAAGAACACCATGGTGTTGGACATGAAGTACACCTTGGCCAGGTCCCAGTCCGGCTCGCCCGGGCCGACGCTTGAACCGTCGCGCAGGGTGATGCGCATGCTGTCGGCGGCAAAGTCCTCGGCAATGGCGATGCTGGCCACGTCGAACACCGAGCTGGACAGGCGGATCTCGCGGGTGAAGTCACGCATGTCGAAGGTCGACACGCCATCGACCGTCTGCAGGTAGTGGGTGATCTGCGACGACATCAGGAACACCCGCAGGTCCTCGTCCGAGATGGCCGTCGGTTGCGGGAACTGGCCCAGCGGCACCTTGTAGTAGTCGCGGTTGGCCTTGATGATCGACTGGATGTAGTTGTGGTAGACCTTGTCCTTTCTCCAGCGGTAGACCAGCTCGGCGGGCAGCTTTTTCGGGATGTAGCCCATGTGGTAGTCGGTGCCCGGGATCGGCGTGCTTTCCATCGAGATGGAATCGCGGTTGTAGTGGCGATAGCCGAAATAGCGAGGCAGCAGCCACTTCAGCTGGACCCACTTCCAGGCCAGGAAGCTGGTGCCGAGGTTGATCGCGTACAGCGACAGCAGCAAGGGCACGAACTTCACGTAGTAAAGGCCCACGTACACATGCTTCAACGGCGCTGCGCGGGTCTTGCTCATCAGGATGATCACGGGGCTGACGGTGATGAAAAACGCCAGCAGGATGACTTCCAACATGCTTCAAACTCCTTGTTCGATCGCTTTGTTCTTGTTGCGGCTTGCGCCGTAGCTGTACAGGCAGGCGCCTGTGAAAATCACGTTGACAACGCTCCAGGCGAGCGCTGCGTCAGGGCTGTACCAACTCGTCAGGTCGAAGGCCGGCAGGTTCATCAGCGGTGTGTCGCCGGCGAGCGTGCGTACGAACAGGTAGAAGCCGAAGGTGTAGGCGCGGGCCTGGAAGTACAGGTCCGAGCGGCGCAGGAGCAAGGCGTAGGCCACCGGCGCCAGCAACAGCGGCAGGGCGTAGCCGAAGGTGGTGATCCGTGCCGAGTACAGGAAGCACAGGTTCCAGGTGGTATAGAGGTAGGGCCAGTAGGCAGGGACATGCACCACGAAATCACTGTGGCGGCCAGAGATCTCCCAATGCTTGCGCGAGTACGGCAGGCAGACGATCAGGCCCACGGCGGCGACGATGTTGAGGACGTTGCCGGTCTGCCAGTCGATCACCGAGGCTTCGATGATGTTCAGCACGATCACCACATAGATCAGCTTGTAGATGAAGCCTTCGATCCTTGGCTTGTAGCGGGCATAGGCCAGGAAGCACATGGGCAGCAGCACGCTGATGGTCTTGATGCGCATGAACAGGTTGGCGTTGGGCACCAGCAGCGCCGGCAGCGACAGGACGAAGAAGGTCAGGCCCACCAGGCGGTAGCGCCGGAACAGTTCGGCGACCAGCAGGAAGGCCGCGAAAAAGGCCAGCATCAGCAACAATGTGTTCGGCATGAGGTGTTTCCCTACTCATTCATGGATCGATGTGCGGCGCGAACGCCGGGCACGGCCAAGCCTGCCGCACGAGCCCCGGGCCAGAGGCAGGGGACCGTGAAGCAACGGACAGGCGTTGGTGGTGTCAGGTGGCTGGCAAGGGGGCCGCGGCGCGGCCTGGCTCAGGCCTTGCCGAGGACGTGCGCTTCAGCCTCCAGCCACTTCTTCACGGCTTCGGGCATCGGCGCGGTGGTGGGCTGGACGTTGAGCTTCTCGGCGATCACCGCGTTGGCGACCAGGCCCTTGCGACCGACCCAGGCGCCTTTGGAGTAGCCGGTCACGACCACCTCGCCAGCCATGTTCAAGAAGCTGTACTGGAAGTAGGTCCAGTTTTCGTCGAGGCAGCAGATGCTGAATTCGGCGGTATACTTCTCGAACATGGAAAGTTGCTTCTTGTAGACAACCAAGTTGCCACCGAGCATCGGCTTCCAGCCCAACTTGAAGGCCGGAATGAGGATTTTCGCGCGCAGGCAAAGTTCCAGCATGAACAAGTCGGCGATGGTCATGTAACGACCATTGTTCATGTGTTTGTTGATGTCGATATCGTTCGGCCAGACCCGCAGCGTGCGGTGCAGCGTGTCGGTCAGGGCCATGGGCGGCTTGAAGAAACCGCGCAGGACAGTCAGCAACAGGCGGATGTACAGATTCATCCGATTATCCCTCCCTAGGATTTTTATTATCATTCCCTGTTCAACCAACCGTTGATTAATCGGTTGGCTGCAAGCGGCGCATTGCAGGCCTGCTTGTTTGCTTCGCAGCGGTGGCGAAACTAACAGCTTTCGTCGGGAGCAACCAGTGGCCAACACCTTAATTGCTCGAAAAACGCCAACTGAATAACCGGTCACGTTCGGACTTTATATCCGATTGATGCTGAAACGTTTGTTCCTTTATTGAAAAACTATCCGTCGTGATGTCCCGCTAGTCCATGTTCGTGCACAGCGCCTGGCGTAATGCCTCGGGCACTGCAACCGGCTGCTTGCTCTCGGGGCAGACGCACACCTGGGTCATGCTGGCGCGAAAGCAGACTTCGCCACCGGCGCCGCGGGCTTCGACGGCAAAACTGAACGAAGTGGTACCCGGCTCGCCACTGCTGACCTGCACGCTGATCAGGTCATCCCAGGCCATGGGTGCCAGGAACTCGATGGACAGGGCCCGCGCCGGCGGCATCACGCCCATGGCGAACAACCTGCGCAGGCCTTCGCCGCCAAGGCAGTGGGAGAGAAACTCGTGGATCGCCTCGATGACGAAATAGGAGATGCGCGGCGTATAGACGATCCCGGCGGGATCACAGTCGCCAAACAGGATCTTGCGGGTAGTGACGAAAGGCATGGCGTTGGGTGCTCCGTGCTGGGAATGCCTGGCCGCTCATACTAACGCACAAACGGCTGGCATCTTTGCTGCCACCACTCTCGAGCCATGCACCAAGGCGGGCAACCATGGCCTGACAGGTGCGGCACGTTGCAACAAATGTGGGAGCGGCCTTGCGTCGCGATGCGCCGCGCGGGCGGCGCTCGATCTGACAGGCGCTGCAACTCTCCCGCCGAGCACCTCGAACGCCTCGAGCGCCCCCCAGCCAAGTGCATTTCCCACCCCTGATCCCTTATGATGCTGAATGGTTTCTCCACCCTCAGGATGCCCAATGCTGACCGCCCTGCTGTTCGACCTCGATGGGACCCTCACCGATACCGACACCTTGCACCTGCAAGCCTTCCGCAAGCTGCTGTTCGACCATGACGGTCGCGAACTGACGCAGGAGCAGTTCAACACCCAGGTCAGCGGTCGCTCCAACGGCCTGTTGTTCGCCGAACTGTTCCCACTGGCCGACGCCGCCAGCCGCCAGGCTTTGGCCGAGCGCAAGGAAGCACTGTTCCGTGAACTGTCACCGAAACTGGCGCCGATGCCCGGCCTGCTGCGCCTGCTGGACCACGCCGAGCGGCATGGCATCGGCATGTGTGTGGTGACCAACGCGCCACGCCTGAACGCCGAACACATGCTCGGGGCCATGAGCCTGGGCGCACGTTTCGAGCATGTGCTGGTAGCGGACGAACTGGCCCGGCCCAAGCCCGATCCCCTGCCCTACCTCACCGGCCTGCAGCGCCTGGACGCCAAAGCCGGGCAGGCGCTGGCATTCGAGGACTCGCTGCCGGGGGTCAGGGCCGCCGTCGACGCCGGGATCTTCACCGTGGGGCTGGCGACCACCCAGCCTGCCAAACAGCTGGTGGAAGCAGGAGCTAGCCTGGTGATCGAGACGTATGATGATCCGCGGTTGTGGGATCTGATCGAACAGATGCAAGCGACGGTGTGACTGATCGGGGAATCTCAGATCACGAGCTTGCTCCAACGCCCCGCCAGGAACAGATAGTCGACCCAGAACACCTGGTGCACCAGGACGATCCCCCAGAATACCGCCTGGTAGGAGACCTTCCGGGTCTTGTGCCGAAACAGTTGCTGGGCCAGCAGCGCGCCCGGCCAGCCACCCAGCAGCTCGCTGGCGTGCAGCACCTTCTCGGGGGTACGCCAGGCCTGGCTGCGGGCTTGCTGTTTGTCCTGCCAGTACAACAACAGGCTTACCAGGCTTGCCGCCAGGTACATTGCCAGGGGCAGCCATGTTCGGCCGCCCAGGCCCATCTGCACACCGCCGAAAACCGGTAACAGGCATAGCCCCACCAGTATCAGCACTTTCAGCCGCAAATGGCGTACGCCCCTCTCACCCGTGGGCGCGTTCTGCTTGCGTGCCATGTCAGGCGTGCGCCGTCGACCAGTCGACCCAGCCGAATTCCCAGGTCGCCAGGATCAGCAGGCCGAAGACGATCCGGTACCAGGCGAACACCGCATAGCTGTGGTTGGCGATGAATTTGAGCAGCCCGCGCACGGCGATCATGGCGAAGATGAACGACACCACGAAACCGAGGGCGAACACCGGCAGGTCGCCCGGCTGGAACAGCTCACGGTACTTGTAGCCCGAGTACACCGCCGCGCCGACCATGGTTGGCATCGCCAGGAAGAATGAGAACTCGGTGGCCGCCTTGCGCGACAGGCCGAACAGCAGGCCGCCGATGATGGTCGAGCCGGAGCGCGAGGTGCCAGGGATCATCGCCAGGCACTGGACGAACCCGATCTTCAGCGCGTGGCTCCAGCGCATGTCGTCGACAACGTCGACCTCCACCCGATGCTGGCGACGCTCGGCCCACAGCATGATCACCCCGCCCACCACCAGCGCGGCGGCCACGGTAATGGGGTTGAACAGGTACTCGTGGATCAGGTCGGCGAACAGCACGCCCAGGATCACCGCCGGGAAGAAGGCGATCAGCAGGTTGGCCGTGAAGCGTCGTGCCGGTGCCTGTGTTGGCAGGCCCAGCACCACGTCGAAGATCTTGCGCCTGAACTCCCACACCACCGCCAGGATGGCCCCCAACTGGATGATGATGTTGAACGCCATGGCGCGTTCGCCGCCAAAGCCGATCAGGTCGGCGACAATGATCTGGTGCCCGGTGCTCGAAATGGGCAGGAACTCCGTCAGCCCCTCGACCACGCCCAAGATGATTGCCTGCAAGGCACTCCAAAAATCCATCATTCCCCCAGTGCGACGCTGCTCGTGACAGGCCGCTTGTATTGATTGACGCTGTGAAACCGCACGCGGCGCGTGCTTTTTACAGCGACAGTTGGTCACAAAGCCAGCTGAAAAGTTCAGCAGACTAAAGGTTTCATCTGCCGCGGCCGAAATCCTAGCAGAGCCTTTGTTTCACGTTTGGTGTTACCTGCAACACAGGATGTCAAGAACGACGCGTTAGCCGTTGGTCGAGTGGGGGCCGGCGACAAAGCATGCTTGGATGCCCTGGATAAAAAGAACAAGACTGGAGTAACGCATCATGAAGACCCTGAGGTCGATGTCGATCAGCCGCCGCCTGTGGCTGATCTTGCTGGTGGCCGTGGCCATGTTGCTGGTGCTGGGCCTGCTGATGCTGCGCCAGCTCCACGGCGACCTGTACCAGGCCAAGGCCGAGAAGACCCGCCACGTGGTGCAGACCGCCGCCGGCGTCCTGGCCTATTACCAAGGCCTGGAGGCCGCCGGCACGCTCACCCGCGAGGCTGCGCAGCAGCAAGCCCTGCAAGTGGTGCGCGGGCTGCGCTACGACCAGAACGACTATTTCTGGATCAACGACCTGCAGCCGAAGATGGTCATGCACCCGGCCAACCCCAAGCTCGACGGCCAGGACCTCTCCGCCATCCGCGACCCGGATGGCTTTGCCGTGTTCAACGAAATGGTCGCCCTGGCCCGCAGCCAGGGCGCGGGCCCGGTCGACTATCGCTGGCCCAAGCCAGGCGCCAGCGAGCCGGTGGAGAAAACCTCCTATATCCAGCTGTTCAAGCCCTGGGGCTGGATCATCGGCTCGGGCGTGTACGTCGACGATGTACAGGCCGAGTTCGCCCGCCAACTGCGCGACGCCTCGCTTCTGGGCCTGGGCATCGCCCTGCTGATGGCCCTGCTGGTGATGCTGATCGCCCGCAGCATCGCCCGCCCGCTGCAGGAAGCGGTGCAGGCGATGGGCAACATCGCCAGCGGCGAAAGCGACCTGACCCGGCGCCTTGACACCCATGGCCGGGATGAAATCACCCACCTGGGCGAACACTTCAACCGCTTCAACGGCAAGTTGCAGGGCGTGATCGGCCAACTGCAGGGCGCCGCCCATGCCCTGGCCGAGTCGGCCGGCCATGTCGGTGACAATGCAGGCGCCGCACAGGCCCGCAGTACCCAGCAATCCATGCAGATGGACCAGGTGGCCACCGCCATCAACGAAGTCTCCTACGCCGTGCACGACGTGGCCAAACACGCCGAGCAGGCCTCCAGCGAGATGCGCAACGCCCAGACCCAGGTAGGCCACGGCCAGCAGGCGATCCACGGCAGCCTGCAGCAGATCGACCGGCTCTCGGCGACCATCGAGCAGGCGGTGCAGGTCATCCGTGAACTGGCCAGCCACAGCACGAAGATCGGCGGCGTGCTCGAGGTGATCCGCTCGATCGCCGAGCAAACCAACCTGCTCGCCCTCAACGCCGCCATCGAGGCCGCCCGCGCCGGCGAGCAGGGCCGCGGTTTCGCCGTGGTCGCCGACGAGGTGCGCCTGCTGGCCCAGCGCACCGCCCAGTCGACCGCCGAGATCCAGACCATGATCGAGCACCTGCAGGGCCAGTCCGAGGCCGCGGTACGGGCCATCGACACCAGCAGCGAAGCCTCGCGCCAGACTGTCGAGCAGGCCCGCGAGGCCGGCAGCAGCCTCGATGCCATCAGCCAGGCACTGGGCAACCTGGGCGCACTCAACGCCTCGATCGCCAGTGCCACCCTGCAGCAGTCCCATGTGGTCGAGGAGATCAACCGCAACGTCACCGAAACCGCCGACCTGTCGCAACAGACCGCCGAGGCCGCGCGCCAGTCCAGCGACGCCGGAGTGGCCCTGGCGCGGCTGAGCGAGGAGCTGGAACAACTGCTGCGCCAGTTCAGGGTCTAGCGACGACGAGCTGCGGGCGGATCCGATTCCGCCCACAGCTTGAAGCGGTCCGCACGAAGCGGTTAGCATCCCGCCCTTTCCCCGCCCAAGGAACGCCGATGTCCGGCCTCGAACTCTTCGCCGCCGCGCTCGGCGTCATCGCCGTCTGGCTCACCGTCAAGCAGAACCCCTGGTGCTGGCCGATCGGCCTGGTGATGGTGGTGCTGTACAGCTGGATCTTCTACGAGGTGAAGCTGTACTCGGACATGCTCCTGCAACTGGTCTACGCGGTGCTGCAGCTGTACGGCTGGTGGCAATGGACCCGGCCTGACCGTGTCGAGGACGCCCGCCAGGTGACCCGCCTGGCCCCCGCGCCGATGCTCAAGGGCCTGGCGGCCGGCCTGCTGGCCAGCCTGCTGCTGGGCGCGGGCATGGCGCACTGGACTGACGCCGCCCAGCCCTGGCTGGACGCCGCCCTCACCGGGTTCAGCCTGGTGGCGCAGCTGTGGATGGCGCAAAAGCGCCTGCAATGCTGGGCGTTGTGGGTGGTGGTGGATGTGATCTTTGTCGGCTTGTTCCTGTACAAGGGCTTATACCTCACCGCCGCGCTCTACGCCCTGTTCACCCTGATCGCCGTGCGCGGCTGGCTGGAGTGGCGCCGCGACCCGGCGCTGGCCGCGGCATGAAGATCCTGGTGCTGTGCGGCCCGGAGTCCAGTGGCAAGAGCTGGCTGAGCGGCGAGATCCAGGCGCATTTCGGCGGCGTGCTGGTCGGCGAGTACGTCCGCCATTTCATGGAGCATGAACAACGCGACACCTGCTATGCCGACATCCCCACCATCGCCCGCGGCCAGCTGGCCTGGGAAGATCAGGGTCGGGCGCAGGCACCGGAGCTGCTGATTCTCGATACCCACCTGCTCAGCAACATCCTATGGAGCCGAGCACTGTTCGGCGACTGCCCCGCCTGGATCGAAGAAGCGCTGAAGGCGCGCCATTACGACCTTCACCTGCTGCTGCGTCCAGAGGGCGTCGAATGGGTCGGTGACGGGCAGCGCTGCCAGCCACGGCTGGAAGAGCGCCAGGCTTTTTTTGACGACAGCCTGGCCTGGCTGCAAGGTCACCGGCAGAATCTGCAGGTCATCGAAGGCGACTGGCCACAACGCAGCGCCACCGTGCTGGGCGCGGTGCAACGCTTGCTTGACGGAAAAACCCCGGTTTTCCCCACTGAATGTTAAACCGCTGATACACACCGACTGGCCATGGCCCCCGGATTTGCGCGTATTCCCGCAGTTTCGGGGGCAGTGTCACAACGGTGATACACCTGCGCCGAAATCCCCTCCAAGCCCGAAAATGCGGGGTTTGACCCGTAGCTCAGCGGCGATCTGTCTCAGCACTGATACAACAATTCCCTGACGCACCCGCGCTCCCCACACAAGATCCTGATTCTCAAGCAATAACCAAAACCGGCACAGCTTCTGCTCTTCTTCTGGCAACGCGGCCCCAGGCCCAAACGCCGAAGAAGGAATTGCCATCGTGGGGAAACCAGAAAAAGGCAAGATCTGTCACCTCCTGCTGCTCGGTTGCGCCTTGGGGTCCAGTTTCAGCCTGCCTGTCCAGGCCGAGAACGGGATTGTCGTGATCACTCGCGATGTACAACCGCGCATCGCAACGCGGGCGCCGCTGGCTCCCGACCCGAATCCTGTCACCGTCAACACCAACCCCTCCGCGCATATCCTCAAACAGACCACCGAATTGAGCGATGGCGACTTTGCAGGCATCAGCAGCGGTTCGGGCATCAATACGCTGATCACTCAGCAGACCAACAGCATCAGCACCAGTATCAACAACCAGACGCAATTGCCCAACATTGCCGGAGGGCGTGCCTCAGGCTCTGGCAACGGTATCGCCAACATGGTCAATTCGAATGTCCAGCAAGGCCTGGGCGCCTTGAAGATTCTCAATGGGGGCCAGTGACATGAGGCATTCGCTGCTGATCCTGGCCACGCTGTGCAGTGCTTCGGCCTTCGCCCAATCCCCCGTTACCAACAATGCCACCATCGACAGCTCCGGCGCGCAGTACCAGGGCAACCTGGGTGTCAACCAGGCGGCCGGCGACCAACAGCAACAGGTCAACGCCCGGGCCATCGCCATCGGCCACGACGCCAACGCCAGCACGCAGATCCGCCAGCGCCTGCGCACCCATGTCGACCCAGCGCTGGACGCTCAGTCCAGTATCCAGGGCACGGCCTTCAGTCATGGCAACGGGATCCTCGGGGTCAACCAGAGCGCCGGCGCCAGCAACCAGCAAGCCAACGCACTGCGCATCAGCGTCAGTGCCCAACCGCAAAGCATCGACGACAGCGTCCTTCTGCAACAGAACGTGGCGCTGGTCAACAACTCCGATCCAACTGCCCAGACACCCGGCCATCGCCAGGTCAGCATCAGCGACCAGGCATTCACCGGTAGCCGTGGCGTGGTGCAGTTGAATCAGAGTGCAGGGGTGGGAAACCGAACGGCCAACACCCTGAGCATCCGGGTCGCAGATTGACCCAAACAGGTAACAACAACACTTAACCTAAAACAAAGTACGGAGAACCACCATGAAACCCTCGATGGCACTCAAGCCTCTGGTTTTCGCAATTGCTGCGATCATGGCTGTGGCTGTACAAGCTGGGCAGAATGATCCGCGTGGCCATGGTCACAACAATGGCCACGGCCACAACAACGGTCATCACACCCCTCCTCCTACCAAGATCCCGGTGTATGCAACCGCCAATGCCTGGGATAAGCAAAGCAGCACCAACAACCGTATCAACAATGAAGGCACCATCAACGAAGCCGAAATGAGCAGCTCGGCCTCGGGCACCAGCGGCAACGTCGGTGTCAACGTGGCAGCCGGCGCCGGCAACCAGCAGGATAACGCCGCCGCCATCGCCAACGCCGGTGCCGATTCGAGCCTGGACAACAGCTTCGTGTTCGGCTCCGCCTCGGCCACTGCCGATGTGCGTCAGTACAGCAACAACAACAAGGTCAACAACTACGGCACCACCAACTCCGGCATCATGAGCGGCTCGGGCAACAACGGCAGCGGCAACATGGGCATCAACATTGCTGGCGGCGACCTGAACCAGCAGAAAAACACCATGGCCATTGCCAACTCCAATGCGCCACTGGGTAATGCCACCGCCACCGCCTCCGCCGACCAGAACGGCCCTGGCCTGGTCGTGAACAACCAAGCCGACCGCACCTACCGGGTCGACACCCTGACCTTTACCACCACGAAAAGTGGCAGCGCCTCCCACAACAAGGACTCCAGCTACAGCAAGGAAGGCAGCTCCTCGTCGAGCTGGGAGGCCGCCGGTGCCAACAGCTGGAGCGCCAGTGGCTCGAAGAGCTCGGACGCCAGCGGTTCGCGTAGCCATGAGTCGAGCTCCTCGGCCAGTGGTTCTCTGAGCGCTTCGCTGGATGCCTCGGCAAGCGGCAGTGTGACCCACTCCACCGACTATGGCCGCCACGAGCGCAGCCGCACCGACTCGTTCGATGCGTCGCTGAACGCCTCGATCGACGCTTCGTATGACAAATCGCACGAGAAGTCTTCCAGCTCCTCGTTCGAGAAGGCTTACGACTCTTCGTTCGAGAAGGCCTACGACTCTTCGTACGAAAAATCGGGTAGCAAAGCCTCCGAGTACGCCAAATCCGGCTCGAAGAGCTTCAGCGAATCCAGCTCGTACGACCTGAGCAACACCGTGTCCTTCCAGGTGCTGACGCCTACCGGCTGGGCCAACCCTGTGACCAACACCGCCACCCTGAGTGGCTCGGTGAATGGCGGCAGCGGCAACCTCGGCGTCAACGTGGCCGCCGGTGTGGGCAACCAGCAGAGCAACTCGCTGGCCATCTCCAACACCTCGTTCTGACAGCTGTGACCTTGAGGCCCCCTTCGGGGGGCCTTTCCTCAACAGGATCGGGGGGCACGACCATGCGTATGATCGCCTTGGCGTTTTTGCTGTGCATGGCCAGTTACAGCGAAGCGGCGCAGATGCCGCTTTCGGTTTTGCCGGGGGGCGCGGTGATCTACAAGCCCATCCAGAGCATCCGCGAACGCAAGTTCGCCGACCTGGTGCAACAGAAGACCGATTTCAGTTGCGGCGCCGCGGCGCTGGCAACCATCCTGCGCCAGGCCTACTGGCTGGACGTGGACGAACACACGATCATCGAGGGCATGCTGGCCCACGCCGACCAGGACCTGGTCAAGGTCCAGGGCTTCTCCATGCTCGACATGAAACGCTACGTGGAAAGCCTCGGCATGCGTGCCCGCGGCTACCGGGTCGCCGCTGACACCCTGAGCAGCGTGCGCATTCCCGTGGTCGTGCTGATGGACATCCGTGGCTACAAGCACTTCGTGGTCCTGCAACGGGTCGACAAGGGCTGGGTCTACATCGGTGACCCGGTACTCGGCCACAAACGCTACAAGGTCGAAGACTTCCTCAAGGGCTGGAACGGCATCATCTTCGCCGTGATCGGCCAAGGCTACGACAAGGGCAACGCCTTGCTCGACCCGCCCCTGCCGCTGAGCGCCAAGGACCGCATCAACACCTTCACCCCGGTCAAGGACGCCGAACTGATGGACTTCGGCTTCATCCGCAGCGACTTCTTCTAACGATAATCGAGCGCAACGCGTCGGGAGCATCCCATGAAGACTCCAGCCTGGCTCACCCTGATCTGCCTGGCCACCGCCCTGCCCATTCAGGCAGAGACGTTCAAACCGATTGAACTGAAGGATCAGGAGTTGGCGAACCTGCGCGGTCGCTACGTCATGCCGGGGCGGATCATCAGTTTCGGCATCGTCATGAGCAGTACCTGGCAAAACGCCAATGGTGATGTGATCGGCGCCAAGACGACGATGCAAGTCCAGCAGTCGACCATAAAACCGCAGTTCTATGTGTCGATGATCGATGAAAAAGGCACCGGCTCGTCGAACCAGCAAGGTCGCGGCAGCGTGACCGGTGGCGCAGGCCTGAACGCGACCGAGGGCGTCACCCAGGTCGTGCGCGCCGCAGGCGACAACAACAGCGCTTATAACAATGTCGATATCAACGTCACCAAGGCCAGCCAGGCCCCCGATACACCGCAGCAAGGCCAACTGCTGACCGCAGGCTCGACACTGGTCGGCAGCAACGCCGCAGGATCGTTGAGCGTTTCTTCGAGTGGCACTGGCGTGCAACTCAATCTGGTCGCCAACAACAACCAGGGTAGTGCGCTACAACGCATCGCCCAGGGTGGCCTGATGCAGAACGCGACACTGCTCGGCAACGGCAACCAGGTCAGCAACCTGACCTCCCTCAACGTGGTGCTGCGCGACAACGTGCCTGCCGCGGCCCTCAACGGCAATCTTGACCAGCTCAAAGGTCTTCGCGCGCTCGGATACTGATCTACGCTGACTCTCATCGTATGTAGTCTGAAGGGACGGCTAACCCATGCAACGATCGTTGACGCTCAGAGCGGTTGTCTGTTTGACTACCTTGGCACCCGCGACTTTGCTTCACGCAGCTGCGGACCCACAGGTCGAGGCACTGAAACAAGAGCTGCGGGAGTTGAA
Organism: Pseudomonas mosselii; assembly: GCF_003205295.1. Taxonomy (GTDB): domain Bacteria; phylum Pseudomonadota; class Gammaproteobacteria; order Pseudomonadales; family Pseudomonadaceae; genus Aquipseudomonas; species Aquipseudomonas mosselii_B. The sequence goes on along the minus strand of NZ_QJRP01000047.1, from coordinate 6,653 downwards.
ACAACGCTACGAAGCCCAGCAGAACGCCCTGATGGTGCTCGAGCAGCGCGTGCGGCAAGTCGAGGAAGCCCCTGCGACACCGCCGCCAAGGCGCCTGACCAAGTCTCCCTCTGAACCGGCCAAAGGCGCCCAGACGGTCGCTTCAGGGACTCCGGGCAACGCAGCCAGCTCGTATGGACAATCGCTCAAGGACGATTCCGAGCCGGCGCAGAGCGTTTCCAACCTCTATGACGAGGCCAGCGGCTTCTTCGGCGGCGGCAAGTTCAGTATCGAAACCGGCCTGACCTACACGCACTACGACACCCGTGCGCTCACGCTCAACGGTTTCCTGGCACTGGACTCGATTTTTCTCGGCAACATCAACCTCGACCGCATCAAGGCTGACAACTGGACCCTGGACCTGACCGCCCGCTACAACCTCGACCAGCGCTGGCAGTTCGATATAAACGTACCCATTGTCTATCGCGAATCGACCTATTCGTCCGGTGGCGTAAGCGGTGTCGGCTCGACCGCCTCCGATGCTTCGGTAACCCGCGACCCAGCCATCGGCGACATCAACGTGGGGATCGCCTACAAGTTTCTCGACGAGTCGGAGAACTGGCCTGATGCAGTCGCTACGCTGCGGGTCAAGGCCCCCACCGGCAAGGACCCCTATGGCATCAAGTTGATCAAGGACACGGCCAACGACAACCTGGCGGTACCTGAGAGCCTGCCAACCGGTAACGGTGTATGGTCGATCACCCCCGGGATCTCTCTGGTCAAGACGTTCGACCCCGCCGTTCTGTTCGCAAGCCTCTCCTACACGTACAACATGCAGGACTCGTTCAGCGACATCAGTCCGGAGGTCAACAGCAAAACTCCGGGTGACGTCAAGCTGGGCGACTCGTGGCAGATAGGCGGTGGTATCGCCTTTGCGCTGAATGAAAGGATGAGTATGTCGTTCTCGGTCAGTGACCAGTTCGCCAGCAAAAGCAAGATCAAGCGTGACGGCAGCGACTGGCAGTCGATCACCAACAGCGACTACAACGCCGCCAACTTCAACGTCGGCCTGACCTTCGCCGCCACCGATAACCTGACCATCGTCCCCAACCTGTCCATCGGACTGACCGAGGACGCACCGGATTTCTCGTTCAGCCTGAAATTCCCGTACTACTTCTGACCCGAACCGGGCCCGATCCAGGGCCCGGGATTTGGTTACCGGTTTTGTAGCGCCCGACTTTCCCGCCATCGGCCTGTTATGATCGCGCACAGTTTTGTGACGATTTAATGGCATTAAGGAAAGATTCGTGAACAACCTGCTCGGTCACCCTCGCGCCCGCCTTGCCTGCCTGGCAATCCTGGTGCTGGTGATTCCCCTGACCGCGCGCGCCCTGCTGGGCTGGTCCAACCCTTTCGGCTACCTGTCCGACCTGGCCATCGGCAGCTTGTTGCTGCTGCTCGTCCACCGCCGCCCCTGGTGGCTGGCCCTGCCGCTGCTGTTGGCCTGGGGCGGCCTGTGGGTGGCATCCGCCGAACTGGTCAGCGCCGTCGGCCGGCTGCCCACGGTCGATGACCTGGCCTACCTGGTCGACCCGCAGTTCATGGAGAACTCCACCGCCGGCGCCCTGGCCCATGCCTGGCTGCCCGCCCTGTTGGTTGCCGGTCTTGGCGCCTGGCTGGCGAGCGTATGGCGATCCCCCGTCGGCACGCCATTGCCACGGCGACTCTGGGCCGTGCCCGTGGCGCTGTTCGGCCTGCACTGGGGCGGCCAGCAACTGGCCCCCTCGGACGCCGACCAATGGCGCCAGTACGGCCTTACCCATCAGGCGCTGTCGGCGGCGGTGGGCAAGCTCCAGCACCAGGCCCTGAGTGGCATGGGCCGGGCCCCGGCGATCACGGCGCTGTCCAGTGCCGGCCTGACCCAGTCCGACCTCAATGGCGTCAAGCTGCTCGACGCCCCGGGCAAGGCGCGCAACCTGCTGATCATCACCGTCGAGGGCATCCCCGGCGCCTACCTGCGCCCCAACCGCGAGGCACTGGGCAGCCGCTTCCAGCAGGACCTGATGCCGCGCCTCAGCCAGTGGGCCGAGCGCGGCATGAACACCCCTGACTATGTGCTGCACACCCACCAGACCATTCGCGGGCTGTACGCGATGCTCTGCGGCGACTACGACAAGCTGGCCAACGGTACGCCCAAGGGCGTCGAACTGTTGACCCAGCAGCAACGTAACCAGGCGTGCCTGCCGGCCCAGCTGCGCGAGGCCGGTTTCGCCACGCATTACCTGCAGGGCGCCGGGCTACGCTTCATGGCCAAGGACCGGATCATGCCGCATATCGGCTTCAACACGGTGCATGGCCTGGAGTGGTTCGCCAACGACAACTACCTGGAATTCCCCTGGGGCAAGGACGACCGCGCCTTCTTCGAAGGTGCGCTCGACTACGTCGGCGAGCTGCGCAAGCAACCACAACCCTGGATGCTCACCCTGCTCACGGTCGGCACTCACCAGCCCTACTCGGCGCCTGATGCCTATCTGCAACGCTTCGATACGCCCAAGCAGGCCGCAGTGGCCTACCTTGACGATGCACTGGGTGGCTTCCTCGACAGCCTCGAGAAACAGGGCGTGCTGGAAGACACCCTGGTGATCGTCACCTCGGATGAGTCCCACGGCATCGACGGCGTGCGCCTGGCCTCGGCCTGGGGCTTCAACCTCACGCTGGCGCCGGAGCAGGCCCAACTGCCCAGGCTCAAGCAGGGGACCTACGGCCATATCGACTTGAGTACCTCCCTGCTCGACTATTTCGCCCTGCCGATCCCGGCGGCCCTGGGCGGACGCTCGCTGTACCGCGACTACGACAGCGGCCGCGAGATGATCTCCTACACCAATGGCATGCTGCGCTACCACGACGGGCAAGGCACCCTCAGCGAATGCGACTTCCAGCAACGCTGCCGGCGCTATGCCAGCACTGGATTCATTGCCGACCACGCCAAGTTCCTCGGCCGTGGCGACGACAGCCTCGGACCGCAGCTCAACCTGCTGGCCGCCAGCCTCGACCAATCGCTGCTGCAGACCCCGCTCAACCTGCGCTACCAGTTCGGCGGGCCCTCGCCCATCGCCCTGGCGGAGCGTATCAAGGATGACTGGGCGGACAACCTGATCGGCGCGCAGTACCTGGAGATGCCCGAGGGGTCGCGTACCCGTGTGCGTCTGAAGGTGCGGGCACTGGATCCCCGGCACGCGGCCTATATCCGCCTCAAGGCCAAGGAACTGGAGCAGGACGTACAGCTCGGGCTGCCCGAAGAGATCCGGGTGACGGCCGACGAGCCGCTGGAAATGGAGTTCGACTTCGACAACCCCACCGTGCGCAAGGCGTTTTCCTTCCATCTGCTGGGGTATGGCGGTGGCGAGGTGGAGGTCAGCGATTTCAGCGTGATCACCGCGCTGCCGGATGAGCCGGAGACGGTGGAAGAACTGGCGGACGGGCATCTTGCGCAGTCGAGTTGAGGGTTGGCTGTTCAAGGTGTTCACCGTAAGTGTTGCAGCGCCTATCAGATCGAGCGCCGCCCGCGCGGCGCATCGCGACGCAAGGCCGCTCCCACATTTGTTGCAACGTGCCGAACCTGTCAGGCCATGGTTGCCCGCCCTGGCGCATGTCTTGAGGCAGGTGGGGTGGCCGTGGTGTCTACGCTGAGACCGCGTCGGACCAACAAGGCGGACCAGGTAATGGCACAGGATTGATTGGCCCGAAACAGATGTGGGAGCGGCCTTGCGTCGCGATGCGCCGCGCGGGCGGCGCTCGATCTCAAGAGCGCTGCAAGGGTCACGGCGGACACCTGGTGGCCCTCACTCGGTCAAAAGCCTGGCACCCAAAGACCTTGAAAGCCCTGGCTGTATTGGCCCTATCGCGAGGCAAGTCAACGAATCTGATGCTTGTGCAACAACCGATAAAACGTCGGCCGCGAGACCCCCAGCACCTTGGCCGCGATACTCAGGTTGTCACTGTGCCGGTTCAGCACATCGCACAACGCCTGCCGCTCGGCCCGGTGCTTGTAGTCCTCCAGCGTGCCCAACGGCTGGTCCTGCTCCTGCAGCTCCTGCAGGCCCAGGTCCTGCGCCTCGATCTGCCGGCCCTCGGCCAGCACCAGCCCGCGCCGCACCCGGTTGGCCAGCTCACGGACATTGCCCGGCCATTCGTGCCGCCCCATGGCCGCCAGGGCGCCGTCGCTGAACGAGCGCGGGCGCCGGCCGGTCTCGGCGCTGTAGAATTGGGAAAAATGACTGGCCAGCATCGACAGGTCGCCATGCCGGTCACGTAGCGGCGCGGTCACGACCTGCAGGACATTGAGCCGGTAGTACAGGTCCTCGCGAAAGCGTGCCAGCGCGATGGCCTTCTCCAGGTCCACATGGGTAGCCGCCAGCACCCTGACGTCCACCGCGATAGGCTGATTGCCCCCTACCCGCTCGATGTGCTTCTCCTGGAGAAAACGCAGGAGATTGGCCTGCAGTTCCAACGGCAGGTCACCAATCTCGTCGAGAAACAGGGTGCCTCCATTGGCCGCCTCGATACGCCCCACCTTACGCTGGTGCGCCCCGGTGAACGCACCTTTTTCATGGCCGAACAGCTCGGACTGGATCAGGTGCTCGGGGATGGCGCCGCAGTTGATGGCGATGAACGGCTTGTCGCGCCGTTGCGATTGCCGGTGCAGGGTACGCGCCACCAACTCTTTGCCTGTGCCGCTTTCGCCACGGATCAGCACCGGCGATTCGGTCGGCGCCAGCTTGCCCAGCAACTTGCGCAGCTCGCGGATCGGCCGGCTCTCGCCCAGCAGTTCATGCTCGGGCTCATCCACCCGCACCGCGCCCTTGCCACGCAGCCGCGCCATGCCAAAGGCGCGGCCCAGGGTAACCTGCACCCGAGAGACATCGAACGGCAGGGTATGAAAGTCGAAAAACCACTCGCAGACGAAATCGCCGACATTTTGCAGGCGCAACTCTTCGGCGCTTAGCACGGCGATCCATTCGGTATTGCTGCGCTTGATCAGGTCCTTGAGCGCCTCGGGGTGCAGCAGGTGCGAGGCCTGTAGGCGTACCAGGCCGACATCGCAGGGCTGCTCCATGGCCGCCTCCAGCGTGCTACTTCGCACATCCCAGCCGACACTGCGCAGGCCCGGCAAAAGGCGGTGGCAATCGTCGCAGGGGTCGACGATCAGCAAGCGGCGTAGGGATGCGGTATCGAGCATGACCTTTCCTTGGCGCCAGTATTTGGTTTTTTAACTATAAACAGACAGTTGCGACGCCCGAATTAACAGTAGCAATGAACTTGACGCCCCCCACTACCGTTGGTCAGCCCACCACGAGAACCGCACGCCCCGCCGGGAATTTTTCAACTCAATTGCCGTCTCAGGCGCGATGCACAGGTAGGAAAACTTCGCCGATTAAAAAATTTTCAACGACCATGTGACTTCAACCCTGATCTGGAGCATCAGTACGAATAACCCCGCGCTGTACACTTTTGTGAAATAACATCGCGGCACCTTATTTCGCTGTTTGGGACCATGAGAGAGACCGAACCATGAACGCCCCGCTCCGTGTCAACGAAGCACTGCTGATCGCCGACCACGCCTTCGAACCCTTCCAGTGCGTAGCCTGGGATGCCCCTAACGGTACTGGTGAACTGAGCCTGGCAGTGATCGACCGGACCAGCACCCGTATCGGCAGCAAACAAGTGTCCTCGCGCGTTTATTCCGACCCCGCGCAATGGGCCAGCCTGATCGAGGAAGTGCGCGCCGAACTGTCCGGCAAAGGTTACGACCTGCAACCCTGGTCGATGCCAAAGTAAAAGAGCACGCTGCTGAAAGTGCGTGGCTACCACGCACTTGTGCAAGTTACCCCACTTTCGGGGATAACTTTTCAATTGCGACATGCTGTCGCAGCCACTGTCTTATTCGACCACCGAGAACTGCTCGATATGGCGATAGTCGGCCTGCAGTTGTTCGGCAAGTTGGCGTGCCCGGCCTACCCGCACCGCTGCTGTTTCCATATCCACCAACAGCGTGCTGCAAGGTAGCGGTTGCAACGCGGCGCCCTGCTGCAGACGGCCATCGGTCAACACCAGACAGCGCCGGGTCTCATGGGGCAAGCGCTTGCCCCGGGCCTGCAACCACTGACGTGCTTCTTCCAGTGCCGCCGGCAACGGTGTGCCCCCGCCTGCCCCCAGGGCCTGCAACCAGGGCTGCAACGATGCCGAGGCTTTCAGGCCATGGCGTTGCCATTGCGGCCGGTTGCCACTGGCCGTGAGCAAGGCCAGGCGTGCACGCTGACGGTAGGCCTCATCGAACAACCCGACCAGCAGCCCCTTGGCCTGGACCAGCGCCTGGTTGCGCCGGGTGGATGCCGAGGCATCGACGATCACCAGCCACAGTTCCGGCGCCTGGGCCTGGCGCTGCTGCCAGCACAGGTCGCGACGCTGGCGAGGTCGACCCTTGAACAAGGTCGGCAGCCAGGCGATACGCCCGTTATCGCTGGCTCGCGCGCGCCCCTGGGAAGTCCCTGTCAAATGACCGGCGCGAGGCTTGGCATCCGCCACCCGATCATGGCGCGAGCGGATGCTCAGGGCTTTTTTGCCCAGTTTGGCACCTCGCGCCGAGCCCCCGTGGCCACCGCCTGGGCAGGCAA
>NZ_QJRP01000046.1 GCF_003205295.1 Pseudomonas mosselii | reverse complement strand
GCCCGCCCTTGGGCAGCGCGCCCATGATCGCCTGCCGCCCGACCACCGCGCCCAGCGGCATGCCGCCGGCAATGCTCTTGGCCAGCAGCAACAGGTCCGGCTCGATGCCCAGCCGGGGGAAGGCGAAGCGCTGGCCGGTGCGGCCGAAACCGGACTGGATCTCGTCGATGATGATCAGGATCCCGTGCTCGTCGCAGAAGCGGCGCAGGGCCTGGGCGAAAGCAGGATCGAGTGCCAGGAAGCCGCCTTCGCCCTGCACTGGCTCGAAGATGAACGCCGCCACATCCTCTACCGCCAGTTCCACACCGAACAGGCGCTCCATGGCCTTGAGCGCCTGCTCGCAGCTCACCCCGGTGTCCGCGCTCGGGTAGGGCAGGTGGTAGACCGGGCCAGGCAGTTCGCCCACGCGCTGCTTGTACGGGGCGACCTTGCCGTTGAGGTTGAGGGTGGCCAGGGTGCGGCCGTGGAAACCGCCGTCGAAGGCGACGATGGCGCGTTTGCCGGTGGCGCCGCGGGCGACCTTGAGGGCGTTTTCCGCCGCTTCCGCGCCGCTGTTGGTGAGCATGCCCGCCAGGGGGTAGCTGACCGGGACGAACTGGCACAGGCGCTCCATCAGTTCCAGGTAGGGGCCGTGGGGCGCGGCGTTGAAGGCGTAGTGGGTCAGGCGCGCGGCCTGCTGCTGGATCGCCTCGACCACCGCCGGGTTGCAGTGGCCCAGGTTGAGCACGCCGATGCCGCCGACGAAGTCGATGTAACGCTTGCCGGCGGTGTCCCAGACTTCGGCATTGCGGCCATGGGAAAGGGTGATCGGGTGAACGATGGCGATGGACTGGCTGATACTTTCCTGATTCATCTGCACGCGGCCTGTTGTTCGATTCAGGTCGTATCCAAGCGTGGCGGGGATGTATCCCGCAAACGAATTATTCGATTGCCGTCATTCGTTTTCTTCCTGACCTTGATGTCCGTCCTCCGGGCCACGCTGATTGGCGTGGGGCGGGCAGGGCGCTACCATCGGCAGTCAGCCTCCTTCCCAATTCCAACAAGCCAAGGACGCGTATGACCGAACAAGCCCTCTCCCTGCAACAACTCGCCGCGCCCGAAGGCACCTGCTACGGCTGCGGCTGCTCCCACCCCAGCGGCCTGCACGTGCACAGTCACTGGGACGACGACGGCGTCCACCTGCTGTGCCGTCATTCCCCCGACCCGACCTTCATCGGCTGGCCCGGCCTGGTCTACGGCGGCCTGCTGGCCATGCTGGTCGATTGCCACTCCAACTGGACCGCCATGGCCCACCACTATCGCGCCGAAGGCCGCGAGCCCGGCAGCCTGCCGCGTATCGACTGCGTTACCGGCCAGCTCAGCCTGACCTACCTCAAGCCCACGCCGATGGGCGTCGAGCTGCTGCTCAAGGCGCGGGTCGAGGGTGAGGTGGGGCGCAAGAGCCGGGTGATCTGCGAGGTCTGGGCCGGGGATGTGCTGACTGTCACCGCTGACTCGGTGTTCGTGCGGGTCGATACCGAGAAGCTCAAGCGCCAGGCTCATCAGCAGGGATGATCAAGTACCGGCTGCTACGTCGAAGTCCCAGCTTTCGATGTCAAACTCAGCATCGTCCAGTTCCACCGGGAATTCGAATCGGCCGGTCAACGAACGCGCTTCGTAATCAATCGTATGAAGTTCGAACGTTCCTGCTTCAATAGCCTTGATAGATTTCTCGAAATAACCGAATTCGACCAGGATATGTGGTTTTTCGCCTTGATCTTCAGCGGTTAGGAGGTAGTCGCCAGCTCTGGGGTTCCAGTAGCCGGTTAACTTCAGCCAATATTGTGCATGCGCTGGATTTCCGTCGCTGACGGCTTCGATGGTAAAGCCAAAATCTTCATCGAACCAATCCTGGCGATACACCTTCAAAGCGCTGGCTGAGGTGCTGTTCTGGCCATAGATTGTGACGCCGATCTCCTGAGCTGATTCGGTGGTCATATCTTTTCTCCAATGGGCTGTGCGGATGATTTTCGTCCTGCGAAGATGGAGGGCCGCTGCAAGGGCGTCTACTGGCAAAAATAACAGGCCAGAGGGAAAACCTGGTTGTCTGGCGCACATGGACAGGGTCGGGCAAGGGTGGCATTGTCGAGGGCGAACCGGCTGCCCGACAGGATGTTGCCATGCCTTACCAGATCCGCCCGGCGCGCAGCGACGACTGCGTAATCTTGAGCCATATCGGCCAGGCCACCTTCGCCCTGGCCAGTCCGCCCGACAGTGCCCTTGCGGCGCAACAGCACTACATCGCCCACAACCTGCAGCCCGAGCACTTCCAGGCCCACCTGTGCCACCCGCACAAGCGCCTGCTGGTGGTCGAGCAGGACGGCCAGGTGCTGGGCTACAGCATGCTCGACCTGGCGCCCGGTGAGCTGGGGATCGCCGCGGCCGATCATCTGGTGGAGATTTCCCGCTGCTATGTGCTGCCCGCCGCCCACGGCACAGGCGCCGCGCAGTCGCTGCTCGAGGCTACCCTGGCCCACACTGGTGGCCCGGTCCGTCTGACTGTCAACGAACTCAACGCCAGGGCCATTCGGTTCTACGGACGCAATGGCTTTCGCAAGGTGGGCGAGGCGGTCTTTCCGTGCGGTGACGAGCGGCACCGAGACTGGGTGATGGTCAGGACGCCTGGCAGTCTTTAAATTGAGTCCCTCAACCTTCAGGGCGCGAACATGACCGATCTTTCCGTATTCCCCATCACCCGCAAATGGCCGGCCCGGCATCCCGAGCGCCTGCAGCTGTATTCGCTGGCCACGCCCAACGGCGTCAAGGTCTCGATCATGCTCGAGGAGATCGGCCTGCCCTACGAGGTGCACAAGGTCAGCTTCGACAACGACGACCAGCTGAGCCCCGAGTTCATCTCCCTGAGCGCCAACAACAAGATTCCGGCAATCCTCGATCCCGACGGCCCTGGTGGCCAGCCGCTGCCGTTATTCGAGTCGGGGGCGATCCTGCAGTACCTTGCCGAGAAGAGCGGGCAGTTGCTCAGCCAGGATCCTGCCCAGCGCTACCAGACCTTGCAGTGGCTGATGTTCCAGATGGGCGGCATCGGGCCGATGTTCGGCCAGGTGGGGTTCTTTCACTTCTTCGCCGGCAAGGAGTACGAGGACAAACGGCCGCGTGACCGCTATGTCAATGAGTCCAAGCGCCTGCTGGGCGTGCTCGACCGGCACCTGCAGGGGCGGGAGTGGATGGTCGATGCGTACAGCATTGCCGATATCGCCATCTTCCCCTGGGTGCGCAACCTGGTGGAGCGCTACAACGCGCGCGAGTTGGTGGGGTTCGATGAGTTCAAGGAAGTTCAGCGGGTGCTGGCGAAGTTTCTTGAGCGTCCGGCGGTCCAGCGCGGGCTGAAAGTGCCGAGCTAAGCAGCTATCCGCGATCCTGTGGGAGCGGGTTTACCCGCGAATGCGTCGGCAGCGCCACCATCGCATTCGCGGGTAAACCCGCTTCCACAGGCAATACGCATGGCTCAAAATAACTGGTTCAGCAACCAGTACAGGCAACCCGCCAGCAACATCGCGGCCGGCAAGGTCAACACCCAGGCCATCAGCAGGTTGACCAGCGTCTTGCGTTGAATCCCCGACCCATTGGCCACCATGGTCCCGGCCACGCCCGAGCTCAGCACGTGGGTGGTCGACACCGGCAGGCCGAACATGTCCGCCGCACCGATGGTGCACATGGCCACCACCTCGGCCGAAGCCCCCTGGGCATAGCTCAGGTGGGTCTTGCCGATCTTCTCGCCCACCGTCACCACGATGCGCCGCCAGCCGACCATGGTACCCAGGCCCAGGGCGATGGCTACCGCGACCTTGACCCACAACGGGATATAGCGGGTGGCGTCGTCCAGCTGGCGCTTGAACAACTGCACATGGCGGGTGGTGTCGGCGTCGTAGCGAGCCAACTGGTGCTTGTCGATCAGGCGGATCGCTTCGCTGGTCAGGTACATGTCGTTGCGCACGTTGGCCATGGCTTCGGCCGGCACGCGCTTGAGCGAACCATAGCCTTTGACTTCCTCGCCGATCATGCCGGTCAGCGCGGCCAGCGCCGGGACCAGCTCGGCGCTGGCCTTGGGCTCGCCGATGAACGCGGTCAGCACCTGGCGTGGATCGGCTGGCGCGGGGGCCGGTACTGCGCGCACCAGGGCCTGGCGGGTGACTTCGGCGACGGCCGAGAACTGCAGGGCCTGCTCGTTGGGCATGGTCTTGTTCAGCGCATAGGCCATCGGCAGGGTGCCGACCAGGATCAGCATGATCAGGCCCATGCCTTTCTGGCCATCGTTGGAGCCGTGGGCGAACGACACGCCGGTGCAGGTAAGGATCAGCACGCCGCGGATCCACCAGGGCGGCGGCGTCTGGCCTTCTGGCGCCTGGTACAGCTCGCGGCGCTTGACCAGCGCGCGCAGGGCGAGCAGCAGCAGGGCGGCGCAGGCGAAGCCGATCAGGGGTGAGAACAGAAGCGCGTAGCCGACCTTGCTGGCCTGGGTCCAGTCCACGCCGCTGGTGCCGTCGCGCCCGTGCATCAGCGCGTTGGCCACGCCCACGCCGATGATCGAGCCGATGAGGGTGTGCGAGGACGACGCCGGCAGGCCCAGCCACCAGGTACCTAGGTTCCAGATGATCGCCGCCAGCAGTAGGGCGAAGACCATGGCGAAGCCGGTCGACGAGCCAACCTGCAGGATCAGCTCCACCGGCAGCAGGGCGATGATGCCGAAGGCCACCGCGCCGCTGGAGAGCAGCACGCCGAGGAAATTGCACAACCCTGACCAGACCACCGCCACCGGCGCCGGCAACGAATGGGTGTAGATCACCGTGGCCACGGCGTTGGCGGTGTCGTGGAAGCCGTTGACGAACTCGAAGCCCAGGGCGATCAGCAGGGCCAGGCCCAGCAGCAGGAAGGGGGTGACGGTGGTGACCACGGTGCCGCTGGCGCTGACATCCTGCTTGAGGCTCCAGAAGGTGTAGGTCAGGCCGGCCAGCAGCAGGCCGAAGAACAGGGTGAGGGTGGCGCGTCCGGGTTTGTGGGCAAGTTGAGGGCGGGGGTTGCGCAGGGTCAGGTCGGACTGGCTGGCCAGGGACGGGGTTGCCATGAGGGCTCCGGTTGGCGTCGGGCGGTGGTGCCGAAGGTGTTCAGCATAGAAACAATTCGTTACCAGGGCGTGACCTCGGTCAATGAAGGCCCTAGGCTATCTGGGGAACGATGTCGCAGGAGTGCTGCATGATTCGCTGTAAACGCGTCTACGAGGCGGTCGAGGACGCAGATGGCCAGCGCGTGCTGGTTGATCGTCTGTGGCCCCGTAATAAGCGCAAGGAAGACCTGAACGGGCAGTGGCTGCGCGAAGTGGCGCCGTCCGACGCACTGCGCAAGTCGTTTCACGCCGGCGAGTTCGACTTCGCCGGTTTTACCCAGCGTTACCAGCAGGAGCTGGCCGCCCACCCCGAGTACTGGTATCCGCTGCTGGACCTGGCCGGCAAAGGCGACCTGACCTTGCTGTACGCCGGCAAGGACATCGAGCACAACAACGCCCAGGTCCTGGCCCGGTGGCTGGAGGACGAACTGGAACGCCGTGGCCCGGCCAGTTCGCCGGTGTGCTATGCCTCTTGAACTGATTTCCGCCACCGACGAGCACCTGGCGTTCGCCCGTGACCTCACGCGCCGCGCCATGCTGCCGTATTACCGCGAATTCGACCTGCTGTGGATCGAGGAGGCCTTCGACGAAGCCTGGGGCTGGCGCGAACAGTGGCTGGTGGTCGAGGGCGACCGGGTGCTGGGCTTCTGCAGCCTCAGCCAGGACCGCCAGGCGCTGTTTATCCGCGAGTTGCACCTGCTGCCCGAGCAGCGAGGCCGGGGCGTGGGCGGCTGGGTGCTGGAGCAGTTGGCTGGCTGGACCGCGCAGCGTGGGTTGCCCTGGCTGCGGTTGATGGTGTTCAGCAGCAATCCGGCGCGGCGCCTGTACCAGCGCCGAGGGTTCGCCGAGGTCGGGATGGACGAGTGCTTCGTGCGGATGCAGCGTCCAGTGCCCTGACGCGATCCCTTTAGGCGATCGCCCAGCCATTCGGGCTGCGCTGTCGCGCAGGGAACCATCCCCCTGTGGGAGCGGCCTTGCGTCGCGAAAGGGCTGCGCAGCAGCCCCGGCAATTTCGAGGGTGGCTCAGAATCTGGGGCCGCTGCGCGCCCCTTTCGCGACGCAAGGCCGCTCCCACAGGGATCGCGCTAGCTTTAGCAGTTGAGCAAGACAGTTGCTCCTAACAGGGGGCGGTGTATTTCAGTCCTGGCGCACTCTGACCATCTGTCCCTGAACCAGCATCGCCTCCAGCACCGGCCCCTGCAACGCCAGCAGGTCGCCGGCCAGCAGGTTCTGCAACAGCGCCTTGCCATCGAAGCGATTGCCGCCCAGTTCGACCTCGCGCACGCCCTCGACTCGCACCACGGCCTTGCCCACCTGCCCCAGGCGGTTGTCGCTGATTACCAGCGGCCCCGGCTGCGGCGTGGCGTTGCGCAGGCTGACGGCGTACTCCGGGGTATTGCCGATACGGTTGCCCACCAGGGTCAGCGCCGTGACCTCGCTGGCGTCCACGGCGCTGCCCTGGCTGCTGGCCAGCAGATTGTCGTCGATCAGCAGCGGGGCTTCGGCCGTGGGCGCGAGGTTGCGCAGCTGAATGCCATGGCCACGGCTGTCGCCGATACGGTTGCCGATCAGCAGCACGGCGCCGCGCTGGTCGCTGATCTCGATGGCGGCCTTGGCGGCGCCGAGGATCAGGTTGTTTTCGATCGATGCCCGGGTCTGGCCACGCAGGCGCACGCCGCTGTTGTTGTCGACGCCGCGCAACTGGTTGCCACGCAGGTTCAGTTGGCTGTCACGGGCGTCGATGGCGTACTGCTGCGAGCCTTCGAAGCGGCTGTCGACGACGGTCGCCTGGCTGTGTTGCAGCTCCACCGCGCTGGACAGCTCGCTGAAATGGCTGGCCTCCACCAGCAGTGTGGCGGGACGCGTGCTGGCCGGCTGCTGGGTGCTGAGCGCGGTGCTCAGGCCGCGGGACAGGTTGGCGTTGTAGCCCAGACGTTTGAGAGTCGAGCCGATCACCTCGGTATGGCTGCCAGCCCAGGCCACCACGAAGGGCCGCCAGGCGCGGTCGGTGTTGCCGGGCTTGTCGCCGGCCACGCTCTCCAGTGTCGATCGGTTCAGCCCCAGCCAGCCCTGGTTGATCAGCGCGGAACCGGAGAAGCTATACAGGTAGAGGCTCGTGCCCTCCAGCAGCAGCCCGGCATCGGCGCCGATCATCAACGGGTAGCTCAGCAGGTAGCCATCCTTGTAGCGCTTGAGGACCCGTGGGTCGTGCAGCACATCGTGCAGCTGCGCCAGGGTGATGCTGCCACCGCGCAGCACCACGGCCTGGGGGTGATGCGCCTGGTAGCCGGCGATGGCGCGGAACAGGCCGTTGTTGACGAACGGCTCGAACGGCCAGCTGCCGGCCTGGGACGAGAACATCGGTTGCAGGCTGACACTGGCGCGGCCCGCGGGCGGCGGGCGACGCGTCTGCTCGAAGGTCACCGCCTGGCGGGCCTGGTGGCGCAGTTGCTCCAGCTGCTGCTGATACTGCGCCTGGGGCAATGTGTCCATCACCGGCGCGGCCTGGGCGGTCGTCGCCAGCAGCAGGGCGGCCAGGCAGGTGAGGGAAAAGCGGCTGAACGGTGCCATGGGAGCGTCCTTGATCAAGGCAGGTTGGGGTAGGCCGGCTTGAGCGGGCCGCCGATCTGGCTGTAGTTGTCCACCTCGCCGTCCTCGCTGTCGTACAACTGGCGGGCGAGGGCATGCCCGGGCCGGCGGGCCAGGAACGGTATCAGCCAGGCCAGCTTGTAGGGCGCGACGTCGGCCTGGCGCTGGCCCTTGAGCTGGGGCAGGGTGTCTGGAGCGAGCACGCTGCGGGCGGCGAAGGTGGCCAGCTGGTCGAGGGTGCGCTGGTCGTCCTCGCTCCAGGCCAGGCCGTTGGCCCGGGCCGACTCGCCCAGCAGCACCAGCGGCACCAGGGCGTACTGGCTGTAGTTGGCGGCCAGCTTGCTGCGTGCCACTTCCAGCGGCAGGTAGGCCTGGTCGCCACTGCGCACGGCCTGGGCCAGGCCCCGGCGCAGGTTGCCGTCGGCCCAGCGGATGAAGTCGTCGCGGCCCACCAGCATGCCGGCGGCGGCCACCGCCCAGGCGGCCCAGTAGTCGTGGTTGTTGAAGTAGACCGTGGTGGACTGGCGGCGCGGGTCGTATTCGCGGATCACCTGCTCGCCGAGCTGGGTGAACCAGCGTCGTTGCGCGGGGCTGAGCTGCGCCTTGCCGTCGGCCGCGGCCTGAGTCAGCAGCACCGCGCCGGCCATGGCCGCCAGGGCCCATTTGCGCGCCGCCATGCCGGTGTTGCTGGCATCCGGGTCGAGCAGGGCACCCGCTTGCGCCCAGCGCTCCAGCCATTGGTCCTGGCAGGCCAGGGCCATGTTGGCCTGCTGCGGCTTGCTGGCGTTCTGGAAGCGCTTGCCGGCCTGGATCAGGCCGCCGACGAACTGCTTGAGTTGCCGGGCGACGCGCTCGCTGTCGGCGTCGGGGCTGGCGCGCAGGGTGGACTTGCTGGCGTCGCGCGGGTCGTACTTGCTCTGCAGGTGCAGGCTGGCGGTGTAGGGTGGTGGGGGTGCCTTGCTGCAGGTGAGGGTGCGATAGTCGGCGATCATGGCCGATTGCACGGTGGCGCGGGCGGGCCAGATGGTTTGGGCGGCGTGGGCCATGGGGGTGAGCAAGGCCAGGGCTGCCAGGGTGAGCGTGAAACTGTGGGGGCGCTTTGCGCCCCTTTCGCGGCGCAAGGCCGCTCCTACAGGGATTGCGTGGGGGCGGTTCACAGGCACAGTCGGGTCTCCACATCGGTGGCGGCGGTGCCGGCCTTGGTTGGTTCGAGGAACACCGAGAGCAGGTTGGCGCCAGCGAACTCGGGGGCCTTGCTCAGTTCCAGGTAGTACTGGCCGCCGCTTACGGCCGCCTCGCGGCGGAACCACACCTTGTCGCGGGCGCCGTTGTCGTAATAGACGATGATGTAGAAGTCCTTGACGTTCCTGTCGCTCAGGCGGATATCGAGAAAGCCCTTGGACACGGCCTGCCGGGCGCTGCCGGCATTGCTCAGCAGTTCGATGCGCTCGCCGACCTTGAGTGGCGGACGCTGCAGTTTCGTGCCAAGGATTTCCCTGGATGCCTTGCAGCCGCCGCGTATCGCCGGCACCAGCTGGCGATACATCAACGGTGAATCCAGGCGGTAGTTGGCCGGCAGTTCCCAGACGATCAGCTTGGGCGGCGCCTCGGGCTTGTAGTCGGCGGACAGCAGGTACTCCAGCAGCGAACCGTCCTCGCCCACGCCGGGCAGGGCGTAGTTGAGGACATCCGCCTCCAGGTACTGCTTCAGGTAGCCGTCGAAGTTGAACTGCTTGCTCTCGTCCTCGCGGGCCGCCGCGTTGCTGTCGCCGACCAGGATCACCTCGGGGTCGGGCGCTTCGTCGAACAGGGCGTCGCTGCTGTCGGCCACCGGCACGGTCTGGTAACCGCGCACGTACTGGAAACCGTAGTTGTTGCCGCAGATGTAGCTCAGGGCCAGGTTCAGGGTGCCATCCTTGGGCACCATCACGCCGGGCTCGGTGCTGTAGCGCTTCCTGGTCAGGTCTTCGTAGAACGGCTGGCGGCGGATCTCCTCGGCCATGAGCCTGGCCGTTGCCTCGGCGCCGGCCGGGGTCCAGTGGTGGTCGCGGCGGAAGAAGTATTCACCCTGGGGCGGCTGGCGCACCAGCTGCATCATCGGTGCCACCACCGCGCCGGCCTGGCGCAGCTGCCCCAGGTAGCTGTCGAGGTTGCGGCTGGCGCGCTCGTAGTCGAACCCGTGCAGTTGCCCGGCGTAGAGCTTGTCGCGGTGCATCAGGCCACGGGTCGGCTGGATCGCCATGGCCACCTGGATGCCCTGGCGGTGGAACGCGTCCATCAGCCGGGCGAACTCCGGGCGCATGGGCGCGGGAATGCCGAAGTCGTTGGTCAGGTCGACCATCGAGCGGAACAGCCAGCGCTCCTTGCCGGGGACGATCTGGCGCATCAGCTTCATGCGCCCTTCGGCATAGTGCTGCGGTTCGGCCAGGGCCGGGCAGACCATGCACTGCAGGTTCTCGCAGCCGGGCCGGGCGGGCTCGGCGGCCTTTGCCTGCGCGCCGAGCAGGGCCAGGGAGGCCGCGAGGCCGAGGGGGAGGAGGGTGTTCATGGGCCAGTCATCCTTGCGTGCGGCATGGCGTCACTCGGTCGGGTCGATGCTGTTGGCCAGGCTCAGGCTGCGGTTGCCTGGCAGCAGCACATAGCTGTAGGAGCGGCCCTTCTTGAGGAACAGTTCGTCGAAGCTGGCGACCTCCTGGCCACCGACGTAGGCGGCGAAGTCGATCTTGATCTCGTTGACCATGCGCGCGCCGGTCTGGCCGCTGGCCAGGGCCTTGACCACCTCATGCTTGCCGTCGGCGGTGCGCAGCGTGGCCTGGGTCGGGGTCAGGTTGTAGAAGGCCACCTGGGCCTTCTTCGGCTCGTTGACGTACTGGTCGGCGATCAACTGCAGTTGCTTGCCGTCGTAGACCACGGTGCTGGCGGCGTTGGCCGCCAGGGTCGGTTCGATGGCCTTGGCGCCGATACCGATCTTGTGCACGCCGGCCGGCACGAAGCGGTAACCGCTGAGCTGGCCTGGGGCGACCTTCTGCGGGTTGAGCTTGCCGCTGAGGGCCACATCGATGTTGCTGTCGGACAGATTGAGTACGCGTACGAACGCCGAGTCGGCCGGGGCCACGGCGTCGTACAGGTCGGCGTTACCTTCGGCGGCCAGGGCAGTGTGGCTGGCGGCGGCCAGGGTCAGGGCGGTGAACAGGGGCGAAAGCTTCATCAGGTTCTCCTAGGGACGTCAGAAATGCCCGGGCTGGGCGCTGCGGGCCAGCGCGCCGGGACGATGGGCCAACAGGGTGCGCAGGGGGAACTCCCAGACCACGGTGTCGATCTGCGGGTTCTGCAACTGGTCGCCGGCAAGGAACTGGTCCATCGCCTCGAACGGCCCGCGGGCCTCCACGGCGATGGACAACAGGTCGCGGTTGAGCGCTTCCTTGAGGAACCCGACGAAGTTCCAGTCGTCGATCTTGCTGTAGCTGGTGCCCACCAGCAGCAGGCTTTGCGTCTGCTCGGCGAACAGCGCGTCGCTGTCCTGTTCGGCCTGGAGGGTCTCGTACAGCTCGATCGGGTTGGGGCCGAACTGCGGCGCCAGGCGGGCGTGGTCGAACTGCAGGTAGTTCATCAGGTCGCCCTTGACCGTCTTGTCGCCGGCCTTGCGCGAAACGTACACCTGGTCGCCGAGCAACTGCGGGCGCTGGCGTGCCAGTTCATAGGCCGACAGGCGCGCGCCGTCGGGGCTCCAGTGGGTGTCGGACTTGAGGAACAGCCGTGGGCCGACCAGGTTGCGCAGGTAGGCTTCGCGCAACGGCACCACATCCAGCCGGCGTAGCTGCAGGTCGGCGACGAAGCGGTCGTAGAGGCTGTGCACTCGCGGGTCAAAGGCGCGCTCGGCGTGGCTGGCGTAGATATCCAGCTTCATCGGCAGCGGCAGCAGCACCAGGTGCTTGCCGTGCTCGGCCAGTTGCCTTTGGACCTTGACGATCTGCTCCAGTTGGCTAGCCAGACTGGCGTCCAGGTCGTTGGGCACGCGGTATTCCTGGTTGGTGTAGAGCCAGCCGTCCTTGCCCAGCACCACGCCCTTGGTGCCCTCGCCGAACAGCTGGAACTGGGCATCGGCCCACAGTTGCTGCGAGGGCTCGCGCAGGAACAGGCGCTTGTCGTAGACCTGTTCGAACTTGCGCAGCAGCTTGCCGTCGACGAACAGGTTCCAGCTGTCGGTCTGGGCGCGGGCAAAGCTCAGCACCGGCGGCAGCGAATAGACGAACATCGCCGCCAGCGCCAGGGCGAAGACCACACCGTTGGCCTTGCCGGCCGAATTCATCACCGGGTACATGGCACTCTCCTAGAACTGGAAATACAGGAACGGCGAGAACGAACTGGCCGCCAGGCTGCTCAGCGCCAACAGGAAGCCGCCCCACAGCAGCAGGCTGTGCAGCACGCCCACGTGACGCATGAAGTAGCCTTCCTTGTTGCCGGCGTAGAAGCGCACGTTGTTGATCCCGGCCAGGATCAGCCAGGCGATTGCCACCAGGGCAAAGGCCATGGCCATCTTCGAGGCGCCGAGCACGTAGAGCTCCAGCGAACCGAAACCGTTGAAGCCCAGCAGCGCCTGGTAGATCTGCAGGCTGTGGCGCAGGTCCATGGTGAAGAACAGCGGCATGCTCAGGATGATCAGCAGCGCGGTACGCAGGTTGTGGCCCAGGTGGTAGGGCGTGGTGACCTTGGTCGCCAGGTTGAACCTGCGCTCCAGCACCATGCCGATGCCGAAGAACAGCCCCCAGCAGATGAAGGCGAAACTGGCCCCGTGCCACAGGCCCGACAGCAGCATGGTCCACACCAGCGCCGGCAGGGCGCCGGCCACGCGCTTGCGCACCAGCGGCAGGTACACGTAGTCGCGCAGGAAATGCGCCAGGGTCATGTGCCAGCGCGACCAGAACTCGGTGATGCTCTGCGACACATAGGGCTGGTTGAAGTTTTCCGGGAAGCGAAAACCCATCATCAAGGCCAGGCCCAGGGCCATGTGGCTGTAGCCGGCGAAGTCGAAGTACAGCTGCAGGGTCGAGACCACCAGGCCGAACCAGGCATCGCTGAACTGCAGGGTGCCTTCGCCGACGAATAGCACGTTGATCGGCGCCAGGCGGTCGGCGATCAGCACCTTCATGATGAAACCGAGCATGAAGCGGCACACCCCCAGCGAAAACAGCTCCAGCGAATGCCTGCGCTGGCGCAGCTGCGGGGCGAGCTGGCTGTAGCGCAGGATCGGCCCCGCCACCAGGTGCGGGAACAGCGCGACGAAGGCGGCGAAGTCGATGAAGCTGCGGGTGGGCGTGGCGTCCTTGCGGTAGATGTCGACGATATAGCTCAGGGCATGGAACACGTAGAACGAGATGCCCAGCGGCAGGAAGATGTTCTCCAGGGTCCAGGTGTTGATGCCCAGCGGCGCCAGCAGCAGGGCCAGCACCTCGGCGCCGAAGTTGGCGTACTTGAAGTAGCCGAGCGTGGCCAGGTTGCCGGCCACGCCGAGCCACAGCAGGCGCAGGGCACGGCGTTTGTCGCCGGCGTCCAGGCGCGCCTTGATGAACAGGCCGAAGCCGTAGTTCCAGGCGGTGATGGCGACGAACAGCAGCAAAAAGTCCGGGCGCCACCAGGCGTAGAACACGTAGCTGGCGGCGACGATCACCAGCGAGCGCCACTGTGGCCGGGCCAGGTAGTAGATGGCCAGGAACAGCGGCAGGTAGAGGAACAGGAAGACGTTGGAGGCGAAGATCATGCTGGCCGGTCCTTAGTAGCTGATCACCACGCCGACACTCAGCTGGTAGTCGTCGCCGGTGTCCAGCGCGCTGCCTGCGTTGAGGTAGCTGGCGCTGATCAGGGTGTTGACGTCCAGGTGCTTGCCGTCGAGGGCTACCGGGAACATCTTCCAGTAGTAGTTGAGGTCGATCATCTGGCCGACGTTGTCGCCCTTGCCGTGCAGGCCGGCGTTCAGTTCGCTCTGGCGCCGGGCGCGGGCATCGGCGGCCATGCGGATCGGCAGGGCGCCGCCCTCGTCGCGCAGGTTGAGCTGGGTCACCCGCAGGTCCAGGGCGCTGCGCGCCGTGGGCCGGGTCTCCAGGGCGACGCCGTAGTAGCTCAGGTTGCGCAGGTCGAGGGCGACGAACGAACTGGTCAGGCGCGTGCTGTACGAGCCCTGGCGGGTGATGCGGTCGGACTGGATCGGGTTGAGCCGGAAGCCGTCGTTGTCGTCGTCCGGCTTGTCGGTCAGGCCGCCGCGCAGGGCCACGCGCGGGGTCCAGGGCAATGTCTCGAAACGCTTGCCGACTTCACCCAGCGCCGCCCAGCCGTGGCTGCCGTGGCCGGTGCTGGTGACGCCGTTGCCGGCGGTGTTGTCCATCGTGCCGTCCAGCGCCGCCAGTTCCAGGTGGTAGTCACTGGCCAGCGGCAGGTTGTCACCCTTGAAGAACAATCCGTAGCGCCAACCCTTGAAGTCGTAGCGGTCGTCGGCGTCGTGGCCGCTGCGGTCGTTCTCCTGCATCAGGCGTACGCCGACCTGGTTGTTCGGGCTCCAGCGATAGGCGTACTGGCCCATCAGGTACAGCGTGCGCGCTTCGCTGGCGGCCAGCGAATTGGCGTCGGTGTTGTAGTTGCGAAATTTCTGCCCGACCGCGACGAAGGCGTCGGAGAAGGTGTCCTGGTAGTTGAATCGCAGCGACTCCAGGCTGTCGTCCCACCAGATGCCGTAGTCGTCGTAGAAGCGCTGACGACCGAACGACAGCGAGAAGCGCGGGTCGTCGCCGATCAGGTTGCGCTTGACGTACAGCTCGCGCAGCTCGGCGTACCAGCCCTCGGGTTGCTCGCGCTCATTGTTGTTGGTCGACTCGTTGGCCAGGTTGCTCGACTGGCTGGAGTCGTAGTTCAGCCACAGGCGACCATAGACCATCCATTTGGCCCAGCGTTTTTCCGGTGAGTACCAGGCGAACGACGGCTCGTAGCGCAGGCTGTAGAAGCTTTCGCGGTCGCGGCCGACCTGGGAGTCCTGCGGCCCGTAGCCGGTCTGCACGGTGAGCTTGTTGAAGAACTCCGAGGTGATCAGCGGCTCGCTGCCGTCAACGGCCGCGACGCGCACAGGCGCGTTGCTGTCGGCCTCGGGGCCGGTGACTTCCTCGGCCGCCAGCACCGTCAGGGGCGCCAGGGCGAGTAGGGCGCCGAGCAGGGGTGGGTGGGCTTTCACAGGGTGGCCTCCTTCAACAGATCGTTGCGCGCGGCCAGGGCACGCTCGATGTCATCCTTGGGCAAGGTCTTGTCCAGCCGCTTGATCAGGCCGCGGGCGCGGGTCTCGCCCAGGTCGAGGGCGATGCGCGCATAGGTGTAGGCCTTGACCGGGTCGTGGCAGATGGCCCGGCCGCGCAGGTGCACGGTGGCTAAGCGGTACCAGGCTGCGGTCGAGCCCTGCTCGGCCTGACGCTGCCAGATGGCCAGGGCGCGTTCCTGGTCGGGCTGGTCGAGGCCGCCCTTGCTGTACAGGTCGCCCAGCAGCAGCTGCGCGTCGGGATAACGGGCGGTGATCAGCTCGTCGATCAGCGCCTGGGACTTTTGCGGATCCAGGGTCAGCCAGTTGTTGACCATGTAGAACGCCGCATCCAGCGCCTTGGCCCGGGTCGGGTCCTTGGCCCGCACCTGGGCGATCAGCGCCTGGGTCTGCTCGGCGTTGTGCTCGGTGGGGTTGGAGATCATGAAGTTGGCCTTGGACACCTGCGCCGGCAGGTAGCCACGGGCGACGGCGTTGTCCAGCCAGCGCTGGGCCTCGGCGATGCCGTCGGCGCGCAACTGGTCGTTGGCCTTGTCGCGGGCCAGTTGCTCGGGCGTCGGCTCGACCTTGGGGCCCATGGCGCGGCTCAGGCGCTGTTCGCGCTCGGCGTCCAGCTCGGCGCGGGTGGTGCCGTGGATGCTGTCCAGCAGCGCGCCGATGCGCTGCACGACCTCCACCGGCAGGCTGGCCATCTCCGGCTCCAGGCTGCGGGCGAAGGCGAGGAAGGCCGGGTCCTGGCGCTCGCCAAGGAAGCGGTAATAGCGCTCGATGCCGCGTGGGTCGATGCGCGCCGCCTGCTGGTACCAGCGCTCGGCTGCGGCGCTGTCGCCCTGGCGCTCGGCGACCACGGCGCGGTACAGCTCAGGGCGACAGTTGAGCAGGCAGCTCTGTTCGTACAGCGCCAGCAGTTCGGCGGCGCGCTCGCCGGGGAACAGCTGCGGATAGACCAGGAACACCTCCAGGCTGGTGCTGGTGCTGCGCGGATCACGGTCGTTGGGGTAGCGGGCCAGGGCCTGGCGCACCCAGGCTTCGTGACTGCGCTGCAGCCGCGGGGTGCGGTCGAGCAGGCGCGCCAGCGAGGCCAGCGCCGGGATCTGGCCGTGGCCGTCGGCGAAGGCCTCCTGGTACAGGCTCACGATGTCCTGGCGGTTGGCACTGTCGCTGTTGGCCAGCACATCGCCGAGCAGCTGCTTGGAGGCCAGGTCGCCACGCTCGGCGAGGGCGCGCAGGTCGCTCGTGACATCGGCGCTCGGGTCCTTGTACAGGGCGTAGCGGATCTGCTCCAGGCTCTGCCCGGCCCAGCTGCTGCCGGCCCAGGCCAGGCCGAGGCCGGCCAGCAACAGGCGCGGGGCGTTCTTGGCGATCATGACCGGCCCTCAGTTGCCGCTGCCGAACGGCAGGCCCAGGTACAGGTCGACCGCCACGGCCTTCTGGTAGGCCGCTGCCGGCAGCGGGCTGTCCGGCTGGATGGTCAGGGCCAGGTTGTGGTTCAGCTCGTCGGAGCGGGCGTCGACCACCTTGCCGCTGAAGTGCTGGTCGAGGCCGAACACCTGCATGTCCACCGAGCGCACGCGGCCGACATCGGCGAGCTTGTCGAACGGCACGTTGGCGCGCACGAACAAGCCCTCGTGCTTCGGCAGCAGGTGCATCATCGGCGCGGCCTTGTAGCCATAGCCGTCCAGCGGCGGCGACGGGTACCAGACCTGGCAGTCGCACGGGCTGTTGATCACCGTCTCGACGCTGGCGCGACCCAGCAGCGCCTGCAGGTCGCCCGGGGCGAGGTCGGCCAGCGCCTTCATGTCCGCCGGGCTGGTGAAGCTGGTGGCCAGCTGGGTGGAGATGTTCGCCAGCGGCTGGCCGGCCTGCACCTCGGTGGCGCCGGACGGCAGCAGGTACTTCACGTAGCCGTTGTCCGGCATGCTGATGACCTGGGCATTGCCGGCCACCGTGGCCTGCAGCGCCGGGATGCGGAAGAACAGCAGGTAGCCCTTGTAGCCGACGAAGCCCAGCGCGGCCAGGCCAGCGGCGGTGTACAGCAGGGTACCGGCCACGGCCTTGAGGCGCTCGCCCGGGGTGCGCGCGCTGGCCTGCTGGTGCTTGCGCGCCTTGATGTAGTTCTCGCGCTGCATCACGTTGAACAGGCCGTTGATATCGGCGACCTCGCCCGACAGGTAGGCGCTGATCAGGTAGCGCAGGATGTCGCGCTTCTGCGCGTCGAGGTCGACGAATTGCGCGCCGACCTCCTTGCCGCGCTGGGAGACGATGCGCACCTTGCCGTCGATCGACAGGTCCACCTGGTTCAGGCGCAGCTGGATCGAGGCGTCGTACAGCGCGCCGACAGTCAGCTGCGCCTCGTGCAGCAGGCCGATGCCGCCCAGCGAGATGTCGGCAAGGTCGGCCTCGAACGGCTCGCGGCCGGCGCCGGACAGGCGCACCCGGGCGTGCATGCGGGTGCGCACGTACTGACGCTCGTCGATGGCTTCGTGGACGATGTTGGCCGTGGTCTTGCCCGGGGCCGCCGGGGTATTCGAAGTACTCATGTGCAGGCGCCTTTCCTTAACGTTGCGAGAGTTCCAGGAGAACGGTGATGACCCCGAAGAAGATGGCGATCGAGGAGCACAGCATCGCCTTCGAGGACCAGCGGTTGAGGCTGGCGTCGAAGTCGACGCTGCCGGTGGCCAGGGTGGTCTTCTGCCGCGTCCAGCGTTGCTGGTCCATGTGGAACATCGCGTAGACCTTCATCAGCGAACCGACGATCTGGTTGTAATAGAGAACGAACGGGTACATCGGGCTGACCGGGTGCCCGGCGAACACGAACAGCACCGTCACCAGGCTGCGCGAGACCAGCACCCAGAACAGGTACACCAGCAGGTACTGGATGCCGAACACCAGGCCGGCGACCACCGAGCCGGTCAGGCCCATCAGGCAGGTCCACATCGACACCCGCTGGTCGAGCAGCACATAGAGGGTGAACAGCCCCAGGCGCGCGCGGCCGAGCAGGGCGGTGGCGCGAAAGTTCTGGCGCAGCGAGTTGCCATACCAGCGGAACATCAGCTGGCGGGTGGCCACCCAGAAGCTGTCGCTGGGCGGGTGCTCGACGGTCAGGGTGTGGCTGTCAGGCACATAGAAGGTGTCCCAGCCGGCGCGCATCAGGCTCAGCCAGCTCGACTTGTCGTCGCCGGTGAGGAACTGGAAGCGGCCCAGGCGCCAGTGCTCGAGAAAATCCGCCTCGACGTCGCGGATGAAGCCAGGGTCGGTCATCACCCCGGCGCGGAAGAACGACAGCCGCCCGGTGAGGGTCAGCACCCGGTGCGACAGGGCCATCGAGCACATGTTGATGTGCCGCTGGACAAAGCGCATCGAATGCCACTGGCGCATCCAGCGGCTGCCCTCGACCTCGCAGAACTCGTTGGTGGTCAGGCCGCCGACGTCGGGCAGCACGGCGAACAGCTTGACCGCCCGCTCGACGCAGCCGGGCAGCATCATGGTGTCGCCGTCGACCACGCCGACCACCGCGTCGTCCAGCGGCATCTGCCGCGACAGCGCGCGGAAGGCGTGGGCCAGGCCATCGCGCTTGCCGGTGCCGCGGGCGCGAACGATCACCAGGTCGATGTCGTCGCGGCCCCGCACCTCGTCGCGCATGATGTCCTTGATGAACTGCTCGTCGCCCCTCTCGACGATCGAGGCGATCACCGTGCACGGCACCTTCAGCCGCTGCACTTCCTGGAACACCGACTGATACACCTTGAAGGTGGTGTGGGTGGGGATGCGAAAGCTGGTGACCACCATGAACATGTGCGACGGCAAGGCCGCGTCACCCAGGCGCTCGACCTGGCGGCGCAGGCGCGGGAAGCGCCAGTGCAGGAAGTACATGCCGCGCAGGTAGTGGACGATGGCGTTGCCGTAGCGCCACATGCCCAGGGTGCCGATGATGAAGATGAACAGGTGGTGGTTCGGGTCCAGGTATTGTGGCGCGACCATCTGCGCGGCCAGGGCGATCAGCCCGGCGAGCAGCGCCCAGGCGCAGAAGCCGGCCGCCGCGCGCATGTACACCGGGGCCGCGAAAGGCCGCTGTTGCTGTCGTTCCATGGCGTTGTAGCTCCTTGGGTCGAGGCCCGCCGTGACGGCGGGCGGCGGCGTGCCTTACCAGCAGATGCCGTGGCGTTGGGCGTCGCTGCTGGTGGCCATGAAGCCGACCAGGTCGATCACCTGCTTGCCGTTGCCGACGTCCAGGGCCTGGACGAAGCGTTCGTCGTTGTTGCCCAGCACGATCACCTCGGCCTCGTCGATCACCTGTTGCAGGTCGCTGCGCAGCAGGGCACTGACGTGGGGAATCTGCTGCTCGATGTACTGGCGGTTGGCGCCGAACTGGCGGGCGTGGTCGACGTTGGCGTCGAAGATGCGCAGGTCGTAGCCCTTGCCGATCAGCTGCTCGGCCAGGGTCACCAGCGGGCTTTCGCGCAGGTCGTCGCTGTTGGCCTTGAAAGCCAGCCCGAGCAGGGCGATGCGACGCTTGCCGGCCCGGGTCACCAGGTCGAAGGCGTTGCGCACCTGGTTGCGGTTGCTGTCCATGATCGACGCCAGCAGCGGGTGCGCCACGTCCAGCTGGCTGGCGCGGTAGGTGAGGGCGCGCACGTCCTTGGGCAGGCACGAGCCGCCGAAGGCGAAGCCCGGGCGCAGGTAGTAGCGCGACAGGTTGAGCTTGTAGTCCTGGCAGACCACGTCCATCACTTCGCGGCCGTCGACCCCCGAGGCCTTGGCGATGTTGCCGATTTCGTTGGCGAAGCTGACCTTGGTGGCGTGCCAGACGTTGCAGGTGTACTTGATCAGCTCGGCGACCTCGATCGACTTGCGTATCACCGGAGCGTCGAGGCCTTCGTACAGCGCGGCGAGCAGGTCGCCCGAACGGCTGTCGAGCTCGCCGATCACGGTCATGGCCGGGAAGTCGTAGTCCTGGATCGCCGTGCTCTCGCGCAGGAACTCCGGGTTGACCGCCACGCCGAAATCACGACCGGCCTGCTTGCCCGAGGCCTGCTCCAGGATCGGGATGACCACGTTCTTCACCGTGCCCGGCAGCACCGTGCTGCGCACCACCACGGTATGGCGGCTGGCCTTGTCGCGCAGGGCCGCGCCGATCTCCCGGCACACCGCTTCCATGTACACCAGGTCGAGGTCGCCGTTGGCCTTGCTCGGCGTACCGACGCACAGCAGCGACAGCTCGGTGGCCAGGATCGCCGCCTGCACATCGGTGGTACCACGCAGACGGCCCTGGCGCACGCCGTCGAGCAGCAGCTGTTCCAGGCCCGGCTCGACGATGGGCGAGCGGCCCTGGTTGATCATGTCGATCTTCGCCTGGGCGACGTCCACCCCCAGTACCTGGTGTCCGCGTGCCGACAGGCAGCCGGCGCAGACCGCTCCCACATAGCCAAGTCCGAAGATACTGATGTTCATAGATCCCTCTCCCCAGGCGCGGCGCAAGGCCGGCCGAGATACTCAGTTCAGAAGTTTTGAAAATGCCAGACGCGCAGGATCAGGCCGCGCTAGATATATAGCGATGCAGGCTGTTTCTTGGTGGTCTTTTTACATCCTAAGGAGTTTTCTGATAGTTCGGCAAGCTTTGTTGGGTTGTTGATTGTGATAATTCAAAATGCCTTGTGAGAAAGTTAAAAATTCCTTTAAAAACAGATGCTTAAAGTTTGATAAAAGTTGGACGTCAAAAAATTGATATGCTTGTTTGTGCCGATAAAATGACGCCAAAATGACGCTTTTCGCCTCTTTTTCCGCCGTTTCAGTTGCGCCCCGATGTGCGATTTTTCACTGCCTTTTTTGGTTTTCCTGATACTTGCAAGTGCTGTTTTCGCCTGTCATCCGGACCTCCCGTGTCCCCCTGCCGTGCGGCCGTGGCGCAATGATGGCTTGCAAGGATTGGATCCAATTGGCATAGTGCCGGACGACTGCTCAGGCATTCACTCGGGTGCGGGATGCACCCTTCTTCCATTCATGCAAAGGAGGCAAGCAGATGAACGGATTCGGTCCGCGACTCAGAGAAGAGCGCGAACGCCTGGGGCTGACCCAGCGTATCTTTGGCGACATCGGTGGCGTCGAGCCCAACGCCCAGGGCAAATACGAGAGCGGCGAACGCACGCCGCGCATGGACTACCTCGCGGCGGTCGCCAGCAAGGGCGTCGATGCGCTCTATGTGCTGAGCGGCGTGCACACCCCCGCGCCGCTGGACAGCCTCACGTCCGACGAGAACCGTCTGCTCGACGCGTTCCGCCGCCTGCCCTCGGCCGACCAGGCCGCGGTCTGGCACCTGCTCAACCGCCTGGCGGGCGAGGAGGGCGGGGCACAAGTGCTGCGCATGCGTCGGCCTGACCGGCAGGCATATTTCCATGACGCTTTGCGCTAGGTTCGTTGTGAAAAATTTTGTTAAGGTGGCGGGATCCAATCGCCCCACTGACGAGGTGTCTGCTTGATTAGGGTCCTGGTGGTCGACGATCACGATCTGGTGCGTACCGGCATCACACGCATGCTGGCCGACATCGACGGGCTGCAGGTGGTGGGAGAGGCGGACTCTGGCGAGTCCGCCCTCAAGCTGGCCCGCGAGCTCAAGCCGGACGTGGTCCTGATGGACGTGAAGATGCCAGGGATCGGTGGTCTGGAAGCCACGCGCAAGCTGTTGCGCAGCCATCCGGACATCAAGGTGGTCGCGGTGACCGTGTGCGAGGAAGACCCGTTTCCCACCCGCCTGTTGCAGGCGGGTGCCGCGGGCTACCTCACCAAGGGCGCCGGGCTCGACGAAATGGTCCAGGCAATCCGCCTGGCCTTCGCCGGCCAGCGCTACATCAGCCCGCAGATTGCCCAGCAGCTGGCGCTCAAGTCGTTCCAGCCCCAGGGCTCGCCGTTCGATGCGCTGTCCGAGCGGGAAATCCAGATTGCGCTGATGATTGTCGGCTGCCAGAAGGTGCAGATCATCTCTGACAAGTTGTGTCTGTCCCCCAAGACCGTCAATACTTACCGTTATCGAATCTTCGAAAAACTCTCGGTCACCAGCGACGTCGAACTGACCTTGCTGGCTGTCCGCCACGGTATGGTCGACGCAAGTCTGTAAGCACACACCTCATGTCACAACCTTTTGATGCAAGCGCGTTCCTGGCGACCTGCAGCGGTCGCCCGGGCGTGTACCGGATGTTCGACGCCGAAGCCCGGCTGCTGTACGTGGGCAAGGCCAAGAACCTCAAGAAGCGCCTGGCCAGCTATTTCCGCAAGACCGGGCTGGCGCCGAAGACGGCTGCCCTGGTGGGGCGCATCGCCCAGGTCGAAACCACCATCACCGCCAACGAGACCGAGGCGCTGCTGCTCGAGCAGACGCTGATCAAGGAATGGCGACCGCCCTACAACATCCTGCTGCGCGACGATAAGTCCTACCCGTATGTATTCCTGTCCGACGGCGAATTCCCACGGCTGGGCATCCACCGCGGGGCGAAGAAGGCCAAGGGCCGCTATTTCGGCCCGTACCCCAGCGCCGGTGCCATCCGGGAGAGCCTGAGCCTGTTGCAGAAGGCGTTCTCGGTGCGCCAGTGCGAGGACAGCTACTACGCCAACCGCACCCGCCCGTGCCTGCAGTACCAGATCAAGCGCTGCAAGGGACCGTGCGTTGGGCTGGTCGCCGCCGAGGAATACGCCGAGGACGTGCGCCACTCGGTGATGTTCCTCGAAGGCCGCAGCCAGCAGCTGGGCAACGAGCTCAGCGCCGAGATGGAAAAGGCCGCCATGGCCCTGAACTTCGAGAAGGCCGCCGAGCTGCGCGACCAGATCGCCCTGCTGCGCCGGGTCCAGGACCAGCAGTACATGGAGGGCGGCTCCGGCGACGTCGACGTGGTGGCGGCCTTCGTCAACCCGGGCGGCGCCTGCGTGCACCTGATCAGCGTGCGTGGCGGCCGGGTGCTGGGCAGCAAGAACTTCTTCCCCCAGGTGGGCATCGAGGAGGAGGTGGCCGAGGTCATGGCCGCGTTCCTCTCCCAGTACTACCTGGGTAACGCCGAGCGCGAGCTGCCGGGCGAGCTGATCGTCAACGTGGTGCACGACGACTTCGCCGCCA
This sequence comes from Pseudomonas mosselii, assembly GCF_003205295.1. Taxonomy (GTDB): domain Bacteria; phylum Pseudomonadota; class Gammaproteobacteria; order Pseudomonadales; family Pseudomonadaceae; genus Aquipseudomonas; species Aquipseudomonas mosselii_B. The sequence goes on along the minus strand of NZ_QJRP01000046.1, from coordinate 9,287 downwards.
TCAGCGAGGCGCTGCAGACCCTGCGTGGCCGCGAAATCAGCATCAGCCACCGGGTGCGCGGCACCCGTGCGCGCTGGCAGCAGCTGGCGGTGACCAACGCCGAGCAGGCGCTCAACGCCCGCCTGGCCAACCGCCAGCACATGGCCGCGCGCTTCGAGGCGCTGGCACAGGTGCTCGACCTGGACGAGGTGCCGCAGCGCCTGGAGTGCTACGACATCAGTCACTCCAGCGGCGAGGCCACCGTGGCCAGCTGCGTGGTGTTCGGCCCCGAAGGCCCGCTCAAGTCCGACTACCGCCGCTTCAATATCGAGGGTGTTACCGCTGGCGACGACTACGCGGCCATGCATCAGGCCTTGCAGCGCCGCTATGGGCGGATCAAGGACGGCGAGGGCAAGCTACCTGACGTGCTGCTGGTGGACGGCGGCAAGGGCCAGCTGAACATGGCCCGCGACGTGATGCAGGAACTGGGTTTTGCTGACCTGACGCTGCTGGGCGTGGCCAAGGGCGTGACCCGCAAGGCCGGTTTCGAGACCCTGTACCTGAACGACGTGGCCCACGAGTTCACTCTCAAGGGCGATTCGCCGGCCTTGCACCTGATCCAGCAGATCCGCGACGAAGCCCACCGTTTTGCCATCACCGGCCACCGCGCCCGGCGCGGCAAGGCCCGGCGCACCTCGAGCCTGGAGGATGTCGCCGGGGTCGGACCCAAGCGCCGTCGCGACCTGCTGAAACATTTCGGCGGCCTGCAGGAGCTCAACCGCGCCAGTGTCGACGAGATCGCCAAAGCACCCGGCATCAGTAAAAAGCTTGCCGAGTCGATTTATGCCAGCCTGCATAGCGAGTAGAATGCCGGGTTCAACTCGCAGCCAGTCGTACCGATGAATATTCCAAACCTGCTCACCGTTCTACGCGTCCTGCTCATCCCGATCTTCATCCTGCTGTTCTATGTGCCCTATCACTGGAGCTACATGGCCGCCAGCACGGTGTTCGCCATCGCCGCCGCCACCGACTGGCTCGACGGCTACCTGGCGCGTCGGTTGCAGCAGAGCACCCCGTTCGGCGCCTTCCTCGACCCGGTGGCCGACAAGCTGATGGTCGCCGTGGCCCTGGTCCTGCTGGTGCAGGTGCACGCCAACTTCTGGCTGACGTTGCCGGCGGCGGTGATCATCGGCCGTGAGATCGTCGTCTCGGCGCTGCGCGAGTGGATGGCCGAGCTCGGCGCCCGCGCCCATGTGGCGGTGTCGAACCTGGGCAAGTGGAAGACCGCCGCGCAGATGCTGGCGCTGGTGATCCTGCTGGCCAACCCGCCGCTGCTGACCTTCTGGGTGGTGCTGGGCTATGGGCTGCTGCTGGTGGCGGCGGGCCTGACCCTGATCTCGATGGTGCACTACCTGCTGGCCGCCTGGCCGCACCTGCGCGAAGGTTCGGAGCAGAAGTAAAAGTTTTTTTGAATCAAGGGGTTGACGCCGTTCTGGAAATCGCTAGAATGGCACCCATCACGACGCGGGAATAGCTCAGTTGGTAGAGCACGACCTTGCCAAGGTCGGGGTCGCGAGTTCGAGTCTCGTTTCCCGCTCCAAATATAGATCTACAGAGTTTCATGGAATTCTTTAGATCATTGAAAATAGACGCTTAGGCGTCTTTTTTCGTTCCAGTCAAAGCCACTCCGATCGCATGCCTCGGTACCTACCCCGACGTCGGCCTGTGTCAGGCGCGCTCACTGCGCTATGAAGCGCGGCGGCTGATCGCCCAAGGCACCAACCCTTGCACGCATTGACGGCATCAGCGCCGCCCTGAAAAACAAAACGCCCGATGCGGTGCATCGGGCGTTTTAAGGCCTATCGGCCTACCTGAACAGGTGTAAATCTATTTCAGGGCTAGACATTGTCAAAGCCATCTGCCGGCTTTGCTGTCAATCAATCAGCCAACCCGGATCACCCTCGACTAAGGTTCCGCCATGGCTGGTGGTGTCTCCCTCCCTTGCCGCCGGTTGGTCCTCGATGATCGTGCTGCCAGCACCGGTTTCGATGACAGCGCCACAACTGATTCGGTCGCCGACGCGTGCTATTGCCCTGCCATCCACGAATGCTGCGCTTGCGCCTGTTTCTACGGTGCCTTCGCCATGGATAGGGCAACTATGACGATGGCCTACGAGTACGATGGGTTTCATTTGCGCTTTCCTTTTTTTAGTTGAACAGGGGCTTCGTCGAAAGCCTCTGGCGGAGGCGGTGCTGCCCGGACATTGAACAGGCGGCACACGGCGTACCAGCCGATGGCGAGGCCGAGGTTGTAGGGGAACAACACGGCCCAGAACGGCAGTTGCCAGTTTTTCTTGCCCTGCATTTCACCGGGCTCGCCGGTTCGCCAAGGGGCGTAGTGGCGCCAGGCTTCTGCCGGGGTCAGGCAGATGGCATGAAGCGGCCGGTGCCACCAGTTGGGGTCGCCGGGAGGAGGGAGTTTGGATGGGCCGTGGTTCATGAACTGGCGAAGGTATTCCCAGACTTCGGCGACGTGTTTGATGTCGGATTCAGTGGGTTCGTTGCTGTCGACCCATAAGCAATCTTTCTGGTGCAGGCTGCCATCCTCCCGAGGTGGGGCGAAGGCAAGTGCATAACTGGTGCTAAAGGATGAGCCTCCAAATTCGGTGCGTTTGAATACGCCCCCATGGGTCTTGTTCCAGTCAAAAGTGATAAGTTTTCTGCCGCGCTGGTAGTAAATTTTTTTGGTTGATCGGATGAAGTGGAAGTTTGAAAGTTTTTTTATGAAATAGACTCTATAGGCGAGGAAAGGTGTGAATATTAGTGGTGCAAAAATATACTGAATCACGGACTGGGTGCGTTCTAGTAGTATGAGTCTGTATTCGGGGTCTGCAATGTCGGGATAGAAAGAAAGAGCCAGGGCTAATGTCATGGCGGTGTATAGTTTTGCCATGAATACAGAGTCGGATACCCACGGGTTTCGCAAGGTTAATGTGTCTGTGGACAAATTTTCTAGCTGTCCATTAATTGCTGGTTTGTATCCAGGGTTTGAGTTTTTGTTGAATATCCATATGACTGCCATGATTAGCGCTCGAGACGAAAAATTGAATTAACCTTGTTGCCTTTACTCAAACCTTGGTTGGAAATATAGGCTAGATGCAGTGAGGCATGGTTTTGGCTGTTTATCGTATTTTTAAAGTTCAGAATTAAGCCGGCGCCTATAACGTAGCAAATAGCGGTAAGTGGAAAGACGACCATTTCTCCGTCTTCACGAAGACTGCTCAAGCTACCTGACCATTCGCTTATACCTACGATGAAACCCGGTAGGAATACTGTGAATTCCACGGTGGGTTGTGTAGTGGTGACTTCGTTATGGGTGATGGCAGTCCAGTTTGCTGGTGCCCAATATTTATTTTCATGCCAGCCACTGTCGACCCCGGTTATACCAAAGGATCGCGCTTCTTCTGCGGTTATTAACCTTGGTCCGTAATGCTCATCGTGCCAGGCTTTAAGTTCGTCTTGCAGAGACGGGAATGTAGGAAGTTTTTTTTCATGATCCAGAACGACTTCGGGATGCACCTCTCCATCGTTTTTACGATTGCCGAATATGCTCCTTGCTGCCCACAGTTTGATAGGAGTATGGAGGTGTTCATACGACTTGGCGTGAAGGTATAAGCCTCCAGCGATGATCACTGCTCCCAGGAGTACAAGCGCTGCTGCGCCCCACCCGGCAAAGGGTACAACTGATGTAACTCCCGCAATCGCGAGTCCGCCCTCCAGTACTAAAACGGAGCCTGCCGCGACAGCGCTTCCGCCATAAAGTGTCAAGTCAGATGCTTCAGTGTTGCCGTGTTGTTTTTGTCTTTTTGATTTTTGAAAGTCTGAAGTGAGTCCTAGAAAAATTGCAGGGTAACCGGATAAACGTGCAAACAGATTGCTCCCCAAGAACTTGATCACTCCGTTACCAAACGCCATCCCCGGCGCCGTTGCACTCAATCGCAGCATTACGGCTTGCTGCGTTTTTCTCACGCTGACCAATGTCGCCGCAGCCGCACCAATTACACCGAAAATCGACGCCGCAAACCCCAAGGTGTATTCCGGCGCATTGCTTTTCTGCAGGCTGTTGTAAGCCGTCTTCAGCGAGATCACGTTGAACCACAGCATCCCGGCGTTCAGACCACCGCCTCCGCCCGACGTAAGCAACCCGAGAAAGCTGGGTTTAACCCGCGCAGTGGTGGTCAACTCAACCGCCACCGTCCGATTGCCCGAAATACGCAGCTGCTTCATTTCCTCAACCTGCGCCATGCCGCTCTTCAAGTACCGCTCCACCTCCTGGCTGAACGGGTTTTCCCGGATGATCTGGTCGGTGATCTGGTAACGCGCCGCCAACAGCCCCAGCGCTTTCTCGGCATTGGCCTCACGCGCCGCCAGCAGTACTTGCTGACGCAGGGTATGGCTGGCGTCCCAGCGGGGCTGGCCACGCAGGCGTTTGAGCACCACGGCGTTGACGGACTGGGCAGTGAGATCGGTGATGTCGGCAATGGCCGGAAAACGCCCGGCCAGCCCTTCGATGACATTGTCGCTGCCACCCAGCACACTGCCGGCCGTATCGGCTTTGTCCTTGAAGGGGTTGAATGGCGCCAGGGCGGTGTAGAGCGGGCTGTCGTGCTGGTCCAGCCACTGTTCCAGGCGTTTGAAGCGCAGGTCTCGGTCTTCGGTGCCGGGTGTCGGCTGGCCCATCGGGTAAATCAGCAGGGCCAGGGTGATTTCCAGGCCACGGGCCGAGATGCGTTTGTTGCGGTCATAGCACGCCAGGGCGGCGGCCAGGCTGTAGGGGTCATCGATATGCGCAGCTTCGGCCGTGGCCAGCCACGCGTCGTGATCATGACTGGCTTGCAGGGCAAGGTTGCGCAGACCTGCAATGCGCTGCTCCAGCTCATCGCGTTCGGCGAGGAACTGCAGGTATTTGTCGGTATCGATGCGCAGCGCCAAGCGCGCACCGTTGGGGGAATAGTCCTCGTGAGTGAGGGCCCGATAACGTGCCTCGGCCGGGGGGAGAGGGCGTCCTGTGCGGGTGGACTGCAGTCTTATTTCGACCACTTCGGTAGCGGGCATATCCGCCGGGTACATAGTCTCCAGGGTTTTGTTCAGCAACAGGGCGACCAGGTTGCGATGGTGAAAATCGCGGCTCTGCTGACTGAGCCGTTCGGCATCCAGCTGATAGCACGCCGGTACGCCTGCCTGCTCGGAGCCTTGTGCAGGTTTGGTGTGTTCCAGCTGCTCGGCGGGCATCAGGTCGTGCAGTTGGTGCTGGTAGGCCGAGACTGACAGGCTCAGGTCCAGGGCCACGCCTTCAGCATCCGCCAGCGCCACCACCACCGGTACTTTCGGCTGGGTGCTGGGATAGTCCCGGGCAATGGCGTTGAGCCTGCCGACGGACAAGGTGGTTGTGGACGCGTGGCTGCTCCAGGTCAGGGACATACGCCGGCTTGCCGGTTTGTAGTCTTCGACCCAGTTTTGCAGCGCACTGAGCGGCAGCACATGGGGCTGGGTGGAGGGGGCTGGGTTGCCAGCAATCAGCTCGGCCATGTCCAGCTGGCGCATATGCCGCTTGCGCAGGGCTGCTGAAGCGCTGATGCGGGCAGTCGTGGCGTTGGTCCACAGGTGCGGGCTGTAGCCGATCCACACTTCCTTGGCGGTGTCCGGGCGGGTGTCGGCCCATACCCAGCCCATGCTCTGGCTGGACAGGTAACGTTCGCGCAAGTGGTAGCCTTCCAGCCCTTGATAGCGCAGCTCCTGGTAGCGTCCTTCGCCGTCGTACTCATGAATGACCAGCTTTTCGCCCTGAGGGCCTTTCATGAACACGTAGATGTAGCCTGGGCGCAGCGCGCGCAGGGTGTAGGACGAGTGCTGCAGCGGGGCGAAGCCTTGTTCCAGATTGAAGCCTGCGCCTGCGTAGCGACAGGCCGGGGCATCGCCCGTACGCGGCACGATGGCATAGCGCACCGGCAGGATGGGCACGCGTGGGCTACAGGCGGGGCCGGAGGTGGCGCTGTTGGCAGAAACGTCGGTCATTTACGCTGCCTTTTGGTTGAGCGTACTGGGGCTTCGTTGAAGGCCTCAGGCGGAGGCGGTGCTGCCCGGACATTGAAGAGTCGGCAGACGCCATACCAGCAGAGGGCGAGGCCGAAGTTGTAAGGGAACAACACGGCCCAGAACGGCAGTTGCCAGTTTTTCTTGCCCTGCATTTCTCCGGGCTCGCCGGTTCGCCAGGGGGCGTAGTGGCGCCAGGCTTCTGCCGGGGTCAGGCAGATGGCATGAAGCGGTCGGTACCACCAGTTGGGTTCGCCGGGAGGAGGGAGTTTGGCTGGGCCGTGGTTCATGAAGTGGCGAATGTATTCCCAGACTTCGGCGACGTGTTTGAAGCCCGGTTCGGTGGGCTCGTTGCTGTCGACCCAGAGGCAGTCTTTTTGGTGGAGGCTGCCGTCTTCTCTGTAGGGAGCAAAGGCAAGTGCATAGGAAGTGCTGAAGGATGCGCCACCATATTCAGTTCGCTTGAAAAAGCCACCGCCTGTAGTGTTCCACTCGAAAGTGAACAGCTTTCTTCCTCGCTGGTAGTATATTTTTTTGGTTGCGCGGTTGAAGTAAAATCCGGAGAAATTCTTTATGAAATAGATTCTATAAAGCAAGAAGGGGAAAAAAACGAAGGGTGTAAGTGTCATTATGGCTATGAAGGCAAGATTGAGGGTGTCGAGGTTTAATATTTTGATTGATAGAAGGCTTGGGTAAATGCCAGTCATTACTCCGATGATTAGTGCGGTATAGATTTTCCCCATAAATACGGAGTCTGTTACCCAAGGATTTCGCAGGCTTAATATATCTCCAGACAGGTTTGCTAACTGTCCAGTAATGGCTGGTTTGTATCCGGAATCCGAATTTATATTAAGTGCCCAAATGACTGACATTATTAGCGCTCGAGACGAAAAATTGAACTAACCTCATTTCCTTCATTCAAGCCTTGGTTGGAGCTATAGGCTAAATGCAGTGAGGCATGAGTTTGGTTGTTTATGGTGTTCTTGAAATTCAGAATTAAGCCGGCGCTTATAACGTAGCAAATAGCAGTAAGTGGAAAGACGACCATTTTTCCGTCTTCACGAAGGCTGCTCAAGCTAGCTGACCATTCGCTTGTGCCTACGATAAAGCCCGGTAGGAATACTGTGAATTCCACGGTCGGTTGTGGGGTGGTGACTTCGTTATGGGTGATAGCAGTCCAGTTTGCTGGCGCCCAATAATTATTTTCATGCCAACCAATGTCGACCCCGGTTATACCAAAGGATTGCGCCTCTTCTGCAGATATTAACCTTGGTCCGTAATGCACATCGTGCCAGGCTTTAAGTTCGTCTTGCAGATAAGGGAATGGAGGAAGTTGTTTTTCATGATCCAGTACGATTTCGGGATGCACTTCTCCATCATTTTTACGATTGCCGAAAATGCTCCGTGCTGCCCAAAATTCAATAGGGGAGTGCAGGTGCGCATGTGCTTGGGCGTGAAGGTATAAGCCTCCGGCAATAATCGCTATTCCTAGAAGCACTAGCCCAGCTGCGGCCCACCCGGCAAAGGGCACTACTGACGTAGCTCCCGCTACTGCGAGTCCTGCTTCAAGGGCGACCACAGAGCCCGCGGCCATGGTCAGTCCACCGCTAGCTGTATAGATAGCGGCAGTTAAATTACCGTTGTTGTACTGGCGATACGCCTTTAAACCGTCTGAGACTAAGCCAAAGCCAATTGCAGGGTAGCCTGCTAAACGAGCAAACAGATTACTCCCCAAAAACTTGATCACGCCGTTACCAAACGCCATCCCCGGCGCCGTCGAACTCAATCTCAGCATCACAGCTTTCTGCGTTGCGCGTACGCTAACCAATGTCGCCGCGGCCGCACCGATCACCCCGAAAATCGATGACGCAAACCCGGCGGTATATTCCGGCGCGTTGCTTTTCTGCAGGCTGTTGTAAGCCGTCTTCAGCGAGATCACGTTGAACCACAGCATTCCGGCGTTCAGACCACCGCCTCCGCCCGACGTAAGCAACCCGAGAAAGCTGGGTTTAACCCGCGCAGTGGTGGTCAACTCAACCGCCACCGTCCGATTGCCCGAAATACGCAGCTGCTTCATTTCCTCAACCTGCGCCATGCCGCTCTTCAAGTACCGCTCCACCTCCTGGCTGAACGGGTTTTCCCGGATGGCCTGGTCGGTGATCTGGTAACGCGCCGCCAACAGCCCCAGCGCTTTCTCGGCATTGGCCTCACGCGCCGCCAGCAGTACTTGCTGACGCAGGGTGTGGCTGGCATCCCAGCGGGTGTGACCACGCAGGCGTTTGAGCACCACGGCGTTGACAGACTGGGCAGTGAGATCGGTGATGTCGGCAATGGCCGGAAAACGCCCGGCCAGCCCTTCGATGACATTGTCGCTGCCACCCAGCACACTGCCGGCCGCATCGGCTTTGTCTTTGAAGGGGTTGAACGGCGCCAGGGCGGTGTAGAGCGGGCTGTCGTGCTGGTCCAGCCACTGTTCCAGGCGTTTGAAGCGCAGGTCTCGGTCTTCGGTACCGGGTGTCGGCTGGCCCATCGGGTAAATCAGCAGGGCCAGGGCGATTTCCAGGCCACGGGCCGAGATGCGTTCGTTGCGGTCATAGCACGCCAGTGCGGCGGCCAGGCTGTAGGGGTCATCGATATGCGCAGCTTCGGCCGTGGCCAGCCACGCGTCGTGATCATGACTGGCTTGCAGGGCAAGGTTGCGCAGGCCTGCAATGCGCTGTTCCAGCTCATCACGTTCGGCGAGGAACTGCAGGTATTTGTCGGTATCGATGCGCAGCGCCAAGCGCGCACCGTTCGGGGAATAGTCCTCGTGAGTGAGGGCCCGATAACGTGCCTCGGCCGGGGGGAGCGGGCGTCCGGTGCGGGTGGACTGCAGCCTTATCTCGACCACTTCGGTAGCGGGCATATCCGCTGGATACATCGTCTCCAGGGTTTTGTTCAGCAACAGGGCGACCAGGTTGCGATGGTGAAAATCACGGCTCTGCTGGCTGAGCCGTTCGGCATCGAGCTGGTAGCACGCCGGTACGCCTGCCTGCTCGGAGCCTTGCGCGGGCTTGGTGTGTTCCAGCTGTTCGGCGGGCATCAGGTCATGCAGTTGGTGCTGGTAGGCCGAGACCGACAGGCTCAGGTCCAGGGCCACGCCTTCAGCATCAGCCAGCGCCACCACCACCGGTATTTTCGGCTGGGTGCTGGGATAGTCCCGGGCAATGGCGTTGA
>NZ_QJRP01000045.1 GCF_003205295.1 Pseudomonas mosselii | reverse complement strand
GAGCACCAGGCAGGCAGCTTCGCGCTTGAACTCAGGGGTAAAGGTACGGCGTTGCTTGGTCATCGGACACCTCTCTGTGGCGAGCATTCTCGCCTAAATGGGTGTCCGGGGTTAGTAGACCACTACAGTGTCGGTAGTGGTGCCGCAGATGTCTGAGCATGGGTTCGATGACTGCACGTAAGCTTGCGCAGGCGCCAGATGGTGGCCAGTCCAGAGGAGGGGCATAGCAGCGTCCTGTTCGCAACTTTCCATTTTCACCTGAGGCAGCCAGTTTGGCTCGTCCTTGACCAGTGCTCCCCTGACTCGTCGAATCTTCATCTTGCTGTCGGCTGACCACAGTCCGCAAGAAACGGAGAGCATCCCCCCGTACCGCACCCGATAGTCCCCGCGCACCCTGTAAATCACCTTCAGGACGAGGTACTCATCATGCAACTGGCAGGCAAAGTGGCAATCATCACCGGTGCCAGCTCCGGCATCGGCTGTGCGGCGGCGAAACTGTTCGCCCGGCACGGCGCCAATCTGGTGCTCACAGCGCGGCGTCAGGCCGAGCTCGAGCAGTTGGCGGCGGACATCACGGCAGCCGGACACGGCCGGGTCTTTACGGTGGCCGGTGACATCACCGACGCGGCACTGGCCAGGGAGCTGGTGGACACGGCGGTGTCGCGCTTCGGTGGCCTGGACATCGCCTTCAACAATGCAGGCACCCTCGGTGATCTGGCTGCTGTTCCCGAGCTGACGCTGGACGCCTGGCAACATACCTTGCACACCAACCTGACCAGCGCTTTCCTCTGCGCCCAGGCGCAGATCCCGGCGCTGCTGGCCCGTGGCGGTGGCTCGCTGATTTTCACCTCGACCTTCGTCGGCCACGCGGTGGGCATGCCGGGCATGGCTGCCTATGCGGCCAGCAAGGCGGGCCTGGTCGGCCTGGTCCAGGTCATCGCGGCGGAGCAGGGTGCCCAGGGCATACGCGCCAATGCGTTGCTGCCGGGCGGTACCGACACTCCGATGGGACGTAGTGTGATGAGCAGCCCCGAGGCCCAGGCCCATGTCGAAGGGTTGCACGCCCTCAAACGCCTGGCCAGGCCGGAGGAAATCGCCGAGGCGGCACTGTTCCTGGCCTCGGACGCATCAAGCTTCATGACCGGGTCGGCGATGGTGGTGGATGGCGGGGTATCGGTGGTGCGCGGCTGAGGCGGGCGGTAGCACGCCATGCCTGGGGCATCACGTCACCGCAGCGATCAGGTCGATTTCCACGGGGGCATTCTTCGGCAGCCTGAGCACGCCGACCGAAGTTCGTGTATGAGCGCCGGCTTCGCCAAACACACTGTACAGGACCTGCGAAGCAGCGTTGGCCACCTCGCTCTGCCGGGTGAACGCTTCGGCCGACTGCACGAACACGCTCATGCGCAGGATGGCGCGGATGTTATCCAGCGAGCCGACCTGTTCACGCACCAATGCCAGGCAGCGCAGGGCGCTGACCATGGCCGCGGTGCGTGCATCCTTCAGGCTGACTTCGCTCCCCACCCGACCGGGGTGGATCACTTCTTCGTCAATACGCGGGATCTGCCCGCTGACGTACACAACGCCTTCATGGCGCACGATGGCGGCGTAGTCGCCACCGAGTTTCAATCCTGCTTCGAAGGAGTAACCCAGCTGATCAAGTATCGCGGCAAACTGTGCTTCACGGGACATAGGGCGCTTCTCGGTCTCTTCATGGCCTTGGGGTGGTATGCGCTAGGAGCAAGCCGGATGCCGATGCATAGTAGAAAGGCGCTGGCCGCAGGGGCAGGGCAACTTCGTATGGAAACCTTTGAACTTTACTGCCGGGACGACCAGTACAATGCAGCGACAGCGCGCCGTGATCACCGCCATCGAACTCCAGCCGGGGCAACCGCTGGTGCAGCAGATTGCCGAGGGCTTTACCAAAGCCATCGGGCATGGGGCTTTGGCCCCAGGGGGGCGGTTGCCACCCATTCGTGAATTGACCGAGCTGTTGGGGGTGAGCAAGTCCACGGTGGTGGAAGCCCTGGACCGACTGCGCGCCACGGGGCTGGTGGTATCGCGCCAGGGCGCTGGCCACTATGTGGCACGCGAGACCCAGGTCGTGGGCACGGAGGCTGTACGCAATCTGCTGCCCCAGGACCCGGTGAGTGTACTCCGTCACGCACTGCTGACGGACAACGGCATGTTGCGCCCCGGCTGCGGTTTCCTGCCGCCCTCATGGATGCCTGTGGATACCCTGCTCAAAGCCATGCGTGGATGCCTGCGGGCCAGCGAGTTGCGCATGGGGGAGTATGGCTTGGCGGCAGGCTACCTGCCGCTGCGTCAATGGCTGCGCCTCAAGCTCGGTACCTTGGGCATCGATGTCCCGGTCGAGCAGATCGTCACCACCGCCAACACAATGCAAGGCGTGGACATGCTGTTGCGCCTGATCCTGCGCAGGGGGGACAGCGTCCTGGTCGACGACCCGTGCTATTTCAACTTCCGCGACAACCTGTATTACCACGGCGCCCGCCCGGTTTGCGTGGCGCGATCGGTGGAAGGCATCGATTTCCTGGCTTTCGAGCAACTGCTGATTGCCCATCGCCCGCGCGTCTACCTGACCAACAGTGCCTTGCACAATCCAACTGGGCATTCCTTTTCGGCATTGCAGGTCCACCGCCTGCTGGAGTTGTGCCAGCGCTATGGCGTGCACGTCATCGAAGATGATCTGTACTGCGATATCCAGCATAAACGCACGCCCCGCCTGGCAGGGGTGGGTGGCCTGGACAAGGTCAGCTATGTCTGTGGCTACTCGAAGACCCTTACCGCCAATTGTCGCGTTAGCTACCTGGCCGCGGGCGCCGAATTGGCGGGGCAACTGACGCTGCTCAAGATGAAGTGCGGCGGCGTGACGTCTGAGCTGACCGAGCAGGTGATTCATCGCCTGCTGACCGAAGGGAGCTATGAGCGGCATACGCGAAGGGTCGTCGACCGGCTGTATGAGGCCAGTGGGCGGGTGGTTGGCTGGTTACGCGAGGCAGGGTGCGAGGTGGCGTCGTGCCAAGGGGAGGGGCTGTTCCTGTGGACCCGGCTACCCGCCGGTGTCGATGGCGAGGCCATCGCCATGAGCGGCTTGCAGCATGATCTGGTGCTGTCACCCGGCACCTTGCTGAGCGCCCAGGCCGATGCCCGGGCGTTCATGCGTTTCAATGTCGGTCACAGTGACAATGTGAAGGTCCGTGACACCTTTCTGCGTCTGCTCGACAGTCACTGAGCTGTCGAGCAGGCGCGGGCCCCGAGGCTACTTCAATCCGCCGGCTTGGGCGCGAAGCGCAGGATCAGGCAGGCGATCACCGCCGACAGCAGCGAGCCCAGCAGGATGCCGATCTTGGCCGCGTCGATCTTCTCGGCCTGTCCGGGGAAGGCCAGCTCGCCGATGAACAGGCTCATGGTGAAGCCGATGCCGCACAGCATCGCCACGCCGTAGATCTGCAGCCAGCTGGCGCCGTGGGGCTTGCTGGCCAGGCCGGTCTTGACCGCCAGCAGCACACCGCCGAACACGCCGAGCTGCTTGCCCAGCAGCAGGCCCAGGGCGATGGCCAGCGGCAGCGGGGCGAAGATGTCGCCCAGGCCCAGGTCGCCGAACGACACGCCGGCGTTGGCGAAGCCGAAGGCTGGCACGATGAGGAAACCGACCCAGGGCGCCAGACCATGCTCCAGCTTGAGCAGCGGGCTGGCTTCGCGGGCCTCGCTGCCACCGGTGCTGTAGGGGATCAGCAGGGCGCCGACCACGCCGGCGATGGTAGCGTGCACGCCCGACAGCAGGGTCACGTACCACAGCGCGGCCACGCCGATCAGGTAGGGCCACAGGCTGACCACACGCAGGCGATTGCAGGCCAGCAGCACGGCGACGATACCGGCGGCGCCGGCCAGGGCCAGCAGGTTTAGCGACGAGGTGTAGAACACCGCGATGATCGCCACCGCGCCCATGTCGTCGATGATCGCCACCGACACCAGCATCACCTTGAGCGACAGCGGCGCATGCCGGCCGAGCAGGGCCAGGGCGCCGACGGCGAAGGCGATGTCGGTGGCGGCCGGGATCGCCCAGCCCTCCGAAAGCCCGGGCTCGCCGCGGGACACCGCCAGGTAGATGAGCGCCGGCACGGCCATGCCCATCAGCGCCGGAAGGGCCGGCAGGCGGCGCTGCTCCCAGCTGGCCAGGCGGCCGTCGACCAGCTCGCGCTTGATCTCCAGGCCCACCAGCAGGAAGAAGATCGCCATCAGGCCATCGTTGATCCACATATGCACGGTCATCGGGCCGAGCTTGTCGGTCAGCACCGGGCCGACGGGGAGGTGCAGCAGGTGCTGGTAGGCACTGGCCCAGGGGCTGTTGGCGATGACGATGGCCAGCGCCGCGGTGAGCATCAGCAGTACGCCGCCGGCCGCCTCGGTGGCCAGCAGGTGCCGCAGCATCGAACGCGGCTTGGTGGGTGGAAGGGGTGCAGTCATGTAACGCTCCTCGTTCATGGCATCACCCTCGCGGTGGCAGTGGCGCGGCGGGCAACGGGCACGGCGGGGCGCTGGCTCCGGACAAGACGGGCCACTGCGGCGAAGGGCGAGAAGAAGGATGGGGAATGCGGCGCAGCGACCCACGCCGTGAAGGCACGGGGCAGGAAGGGCCATGGGGAATGGAGGCATGCGTGCAACATGGACGAATCTCACGGAAAACAAATGAATGTTCTCCGTATTCGGGAAGGCTCCCGGGCGCACGCAGCACACGCCAGGCGGCCATTCTAACGGTGCGGGCGAGGGTGTGTGTTGCATTTTTGCATCGAAATGTTGCCAGGCGAAGATATTTCTTCGTGGCATCGTGTTCGATGACAGAGTTGCAGCGAACACCTGGAGACCCTCATCCGGTCTAACGTCGGTGGTTTCGTCATCGGTGGCGCGATGGCCACGGTACTGGCCCATGTGCTCGTCTCGCTGCTGATGACCTTCGCCGGCTTTGCCCACATCGGGCAGGTCAATGCCCCACGAGCTGTTCCAGCAGGCGCTGCTTGTGCTGGAACAACAGCGCCGTATCGCGTTGTCGCGGATGCGTCAGCTCCAGCCGCACCTGCTCGCCAATCCGCCCCGGATTGGCCTCCATCACGATCACTCGGTCCCCCAGGTACAGCGCTTCCTCGATATCGTGGGTGACCATGATCACCGTGCAGCGCTCCTGCACCCAGATGCGCTGCAGCTCTTGCTGCAGGCGCACGCGGGTCAGGGCGTCGAGGGCGCCGAAGGGTTCGTCGAGCAGCAGCACCTTGGGCTTGTTCACCAGCGCGCGGGCAATCGCGCCGCGTTGGGCCATGCCGCCGGAGAGCTGGTGCGGATAGGCCTGCTCATAACCCTGCAGGCCGACCAGGGCGATGTGCTCATCGACCAGGTGCTGCTTCTGCGCTTTGCTCAGGTCGTGGTTTTTCAAGGCCAGGGCGATGTTCTGCTGCAACGTCATCCAGGGGAACAGGCGGTGGTCCTGGAACACGATGCCGCGCTCCAGGCCCGGACCGTTCAGCGGCTGGCCGTCGAGCAGGATCTGCCCCTGGTAGTCCTGGTCCAGGCCGACGATCAGGCGCAGCAGGGTGGACTTGCCGCAGCCGCTGGCGCCGAGGATGCTGACGAACTCGCCGGGGCGGATGTCCAGGTCGATGCCTTGCAGCACCGGCACGTGCCGACCCTTGAGGGGGTAGGTCTTGCTCAGGTTGCGGATGCTCAGCGCGCCGGTCTGCACGTTGACGGGAAGGGTATGGGCGATGGCGTTCATGGTCGGGCCTTTCAACGGGTGGGGCGCCAGCGCAGCAGGCGGCGGGCGAGCAGGGTGGACAGCCAGGTCATCAGGTAGCCGCACAGGCCGATGCACAGCACGCAGATCACGATGATCTCCATGCGTGCGCCGGCCTCGGCGTTCATCATCAGGTTGCCCAGACCGGCGCCGGAGGCGAGAAACAGCTCGCTGCCGACCGCCGTGACCCAGGCGAAGGCCAGGGCCTGCAGCACACCGGTGGCGATGCTCGGCAGGGCGGCGGGCAGCAGGACCAGGCGCAATTGCTGCCAGCGCCCGAGCGCCAGCACCTGGCCGACTTCGCGATGGCGGACATCGACCTGGCGCAGGCCTTCGAAGGTGTTGAGCACCATCGGGTACAGCGCCGCCAGGCTGACGATCAGCAGCTTCGATGCTTCGCCGTTGCCCAGCCACAGGGCGATCAGCGGGATCCAGCCGAGCATCGGTACCTGGCGCAGGGCGTGAAACAGCGGTGCCACCAGGCGGTTGGCCAGGGGCGACAGGGCCATCAGCGCGCCCAGGGCGACGCCGCCGACGATGCCCAGGGCGAGGCCGGCACTGGTGCGGGCCAGGCTGGCCAGCAGGTTGACCAGCAGCTCGCCGTTGCCCAGCAGTTCCACCAGGGCGTGGCCGATGGTCGCCAGCGGTACGAAAGCGTAGGCGCCGGCGGCGTCCTGGCGCGAGGCCAGTTCCCAGGCGCCGATCAGCAGCAGTGGCAGCAGCAGGCCACGCAGGTTTTGCAGTTTCATCATCACCTCCCGGCTTGCCAGCCGGACAGGCGCCGCTCGACACGGCGCAGCGAGAAGTCCAGGGCGAAGCCGATCACCCCGGTGATCGCCACGCCCACCATTACCACATCGATGCGCAGCATCTGCCGACCCATCTCGATCATCTGCCCCAGGCCGCTGTCGGCCGCCAGCAGCTCGCAGGCCACCAGTACCACCCAGGCGCGGGTCAGGGCCACGCGCACGCCGGTGACGATGGCCGGCACTGCGGCGGGCAGGGCGATGCGTGCGACCAGGGTCGGCCAGCGCAGGCGGTACACCGCGGCCACCTCGAAGTGGCTGCGGGGGATGGCGCGAATGCCCTCGCCCGTGGCCAGTGCCACGGGGAAGAACGCGGTCTTGGCGACGATCACTACCTTGAAGGTCTCGTCGATGCCCAGCAGCAGTACCAGCATCGGAATCAGGGCGATGCTGGGGATCTGCCGCAGGGTATGGAACAGCGGCGCGCAATAGGCCTCGATCGTGCTCGACAGGGCCATGGCCGTGCCGAACGCAAGGCCGGCCAGCGCGCCGACGGCGAAGCCCAGCGACAGGCGCGACAGGCTGCCGGCCAGGTGCTCCTGCAATTCGCCCGTGGCCAGCAGGTCGGCGAAGCTGCGCCAGACCTCCAGGGGCGGCACCAGCAGGTTGGCCGGGAACAGTCCGGCGTCGGCGACCACGGCCCACAGGGCGAGCAGGGCCAGGGGCGAGACCAGCCAGGTGAGGGCTTTGAATGGGGGCATGGCGGACCTTGGAAACGGCGGTTGATACCGGGGTATCGCAATCGCCGTGCCAGGGACCAGGTGGCGGTTTTACTGGAGCTGCAGGTGGTGGGTGGTGGTGGCGCAGCAGCGGGGTGTTGCTGTGGCAGCAGCCAATCAGCAATGCCCCGGGCCGTTCAAGGATGCTGCCCTGCAGGGGCCTGGCGAGAAAGCCAGGCCACGGCACACAGCGCCATTCCTGCCACATTGAGCGAGACCGGGTTGAAGGCATCCACCAGCATTGCCGGTTGCATGACCGCCACATCCACCAGCAGGCCCAGCAGCACCGCCGCGGCGACCAGCAATGGCCAGGCCAGCCGAGGCAGCAGCAGCAGGGCGGCAAGCGCCAGCTCGGCCACGCCGGCAACCTGTGACAACCAGGTGGCGTGTGCCAGACCGTGGGCTTGCAGCAGTACTTGCTCACCGGGGCTCAGGACGATCAGCTTGGGCACCAGCCCGTGGTAGGCGAAGACAAAGGCCAGGCTGGCGCGGGCCAGCCAGTGGACCTGGTGAAGACGGTTCATGGCTGTTTCCCGAGAAAACGGCGCTGATGGTCCGCACTGGGCAGCAGGCATTGTTGGTATCGGCCGAACAGCCGATAGCGGTTGAGCGCTACACGGTCGTACAGCCAGTCCCGCAACCTGCGAGGGCACAGACGCAGCACGCGCAGCAGCGGCCAGGTGCCGGGCAGATGGCGCACCACCTCGAAGAATGCCTCGGAGCGCACCCAGTAGTGGTTGTTCCGAATGACCGCCATGGTGTCGAACGCCGTCACGGACAGGCCTGCCCAGGCCAGCAGGGCCTGGCCTTCGGCTGACTGCACCGTGGCCAGGCGGATACGTTGTTGGCGATCATGACGGATAATGAATGTCGCCCAGCCGTTGCACAGCCTGCATACGCCGTCGAACAGCAGCACGGTTTCCCCTGGTGCGAGCAAAGGGGCGGGGGAAGGGCGCATCAGGGAGGCGGGCATCGCTTGATTCCGTTCATGCTGGAAGCGGCATTGTAGAGGCTTTGGATGGGAAGTAGCGATTAATTGACGCCGAGGGAGTCCGCTCCCTCGGGGCTGCAAGGGCGATTGCCGAACCGTTATCATGCGCCCCCCATATTGGAGCGCGCCATGGCCAAGGACATCGACAACCCCTGCGTCTCGCTGTGCCAACTCAACAGCGAACTGTGCGTGAGCTGTGGCCGGACCCGGGACGAGATTCGCAAATGGCGGGGTATGAAGCGCCCGGAGAAGATGGCGACCGTGCAGCGGGCGGCTGCGCGAATGAAGGCTATCGTCAAGAAGAACGCCAGGCGTTAGGGCAAGACGCCGTTACAGCGTGGCGCGAAGATCCAGGCGTTCATGCGTGTCCATGACTTGTGCAGATGATCCGATTCCATGGGGGAGACCGATGCGCAGACTGTGGCAAAAGTACCTCGCACTGCTGGATGCCGACCTCAGTGCCAAGATCTTCGACAACTTCAAGAACCTGCTGGTATGCGCGCTGCTGTTCGCAGCGGGCACCGAGGCAATCCATGGCAACCAGCAGATCCTGCTGGGGTTGTGGGTATCCAGTTTCACTGGCTGGGGGTTGATCCTGGTGTCGGCGTTGCTGTTGCTGCTGAACATCAGCGACACACTGCATCGCCTGGCCAAGTTGCCATACCACACGGTGCTGCAGGTGATCCTGTGCTTGCTCTATCTGATCCTGGCGTCGCGGGTGGTCGAGATTGTCTGGAGTTTCCGGGCGGAGTAAGGACGTTCCTTCAGGAGGCGCCCGCAATACCGCCCGGTCACCCAGGCGGTGTCGTTATGGTAGGTGTCGCCGATTCAGGGGTGGCTATCAGGCCACCGCCTCGCGACTGGCAGTTGCAGCCTTGGTGTGCCAAAGGGTCGGCACCATGAACGCGATCGCCAGCACGCACGCGCTCACCAGCAGCACGAAGCCGCCGTCCCAGCCGAAGTGGTCGACGGTGTAGCCCATCGCCGCGCTGGCCGCGACCGAACCGCCCAGGTAGCCGAACAGCCCGGTGAAGCCGGCCGCGGTGCCGGCGGCTTTCTTCGGCGCCAGTTCCAGCGCCTGCAGGCCGATCAGCATCACCGGCCCGTAGATCAGGAAACCGATGGAGAACAGCGCGATCATGTCGACGGTCGGATTGCCCGGCGGGTTGAGCCAGTACACCAGGGTGGCGACGGTGACCAGGGCCATGAACACGATGCCGGTCAGGCCACGGTTGCCGCGGAAGATCTTGTCGGACATCCAGCCGCACAGCAGGGTGCCGGGGATGCCGGCCCACTCGTAGAAGAAGTACGCCCACGAGGTGGTGTCGACGCTGAAGTGCTTGGCTTCCTTCAGGTAGGTCGGCGCCCAGTCGAGCACGCCGTAGCGCAGCAGGTAGACGAACACGTTGGCCAGGGCGATGTACCACAGCAGTTTGTTGCGCAGCACGTACTCGACGAAGATCTGCTTGGCGCTGAATTCCTGCTCGTGGCTTTCGTCGTAGCCTTCGGGGTAGTCGTTCTTGTACTGCTCGACCGGCGGCAGGCCGACCGACTGCGGGGTGTCGCGCATGGTGGCGAAGGCGAATACCGCCACCAGCACCGCCACGGCAGCGGGGACGTAGAAGGCGGCGTGCCAGTCATTGGTCCAGCCCAGGCCCAGCAGGAACAGCGGGCCGATCAGGCCGCCACCGACGTTGTGGGCGACGTTCCACACCGAGACCACGCCGCCGCGCTCCTTCTGCGACCACCAGTGCACCATGGTCCGTCCGCTCGGCGGCCAGCCCATGCCCTGGGCCCAGCCGTTGATGAACAACAGCACGAACATGATCGTCACGCTCGACGTGGCCCAATGCGCGAAACCGAAAATGAACATCACCCCGGCCGAGATCAGCAGGCCGAAGGGCAGGAAGTAGCGCGGGTTGGAGCGGTCCGAGACCAGGCCCATGAGGAACTTGGACAGGCCGTAGGCGATGGCGATGGCGGAGATCGCCACGCCCAGCTGGCCACGGGTGTAGCCTTCCTCCTCGATGAGGTAGGGCATGGCCAGGGAGAAGTTCTTGCGCAGCAGGTAGTAGCCGGCATAGCCGAAGAAGATCCCGGCGAAGATTTGCCAGCGCAGGCGGCGATAGGTGCTGTCGACGCGCTCGTCGGGCAGCGGCGCCTGGTGCGCGGCAGGGCGGAAGAAGGCAAACATGTGAAGCTCCCAACTTGTTATAGGTATGCGAAAACGAATTTTACATTTTCGTTACAGAAAAAATACCGATTTTGCTGGGAGGATCTGTTGTTTTGTGAACGTGGTCGGCAGCGGCCATGAAGCAAGCCCGGCACCAGGGCATGGTTCACGGCGGTACGCTACCCGCCCAATGGAAAAAAGAGCTGTGATGTGACGCAAATGATCCCGGTTCAGTCGAGCACAGGGCGCAAGAAACTGCGTTCGTAGCTGAGAATGAAGCGTTGCTCGTTGGCCAGGGCGAAGGCGGCGATGCACTCGGGGTCGGTTTCGGAGGCTTTGCGGTACTGCTCGTAGGCTGCCAGGCAGGGGAAGCTGAACAGGGCGTAGGCGATATTGTTGGCGCCTTCGCTGGGCAGGAAGTAGCCGTGGTGGGTACCGCCCATGCGGTTGACCAGGCCGATCCACAGTTTGCCGTAGGCCTCGAAGGCCGGGATCTGGTAGGGGTCGATGATGTACTTGAGGTGGCAGGTGATCATTGCACGCAATCCTTTGGGTGAGCCGGGTGGCTCACCTTACAGCGGGCAGGGGCGGGCGTCGATGGGCTAGGGGTTGGCCTGGCGCCAGATCAGTCGGTCGGTGGGATAGCCCAGCTTGCGTGCCTGTGCCAGCAACTGCTCCCGGGCCTGGGGGCTGACCGTCGGCGTGCGTGAAAGCAGCCACAGGTATTCACGGTTGGGGTGGCCGACCAGTGCCATGTGGTAATCCGCGTCGTGATACAGCACCCAGTACTCGCCCTTGGTCAGGCCGGGGGCCAGGCGGCTGAACCAGTTGTCGAAGCGCACCCAGAGCTTGTCGGTGCGCCCGGGCACCTGCGGCTCGGCGACGCCTCGGGCTTCGTTCCGCTGGCCGTCCTTCTCCAGGCAGCGATTGGTCACGTCGATACGACCGTCCTCGCGCAGGCCGTAATGGGCCTCGGACTGCACGCAGTTGCGCTGGAAGAACATCGGCAGGCGCGCCAGCTCGTACCAGGTACCCTGGTAGCGCTGCAGTTCTATCTGTTGCGTGGTGGGCGGCAGCTCGTCGCGGGCGCTGGTGCAGCCCGTGAGCGCGAGGGTGAGGCAGCAGTAAAACGGCACGGCCAGGCGCATCGCCATGGGAAACCTCCTGAAGGGGGGGAAGGGCTCACATGATGTTCGATGCGCGGGCCGGCCAAAGGTTTTACTGGGCTGGGCGCGAGGTCTCCACGCTCAGCACTTCGGTATAGATGGCTTCGACGGTCTGGTCGACCTTGAGGTTCTTCATGCGTGCCTGCAGCTCGGGATCCTCGACCTTGACCACCTGCAGTTTGCCCTCGGGCGGCAGCAGGGTGACCTCATGGGTATTCAGGTCGATCTTCTTGATCTGCGAGGTGACCTTGACCTGGCGGAACGCCTCGCCACCGGGGTTGGGGTTGTCCTTGGTGGCGCGGATGGTGCCCGACTCCTCGGAGGCCTTGGGAGCGCCGCCGACATTGGTGTTGAGCACATAGGCGATGGCACGGGTCACTTTGATGTCGACCTGATCGCCCACCTTGAGGTTGGGCAGCGCCTTGGCCTGTTCGGTGAGCTGGAAGGTCACGTCCTTGTCGTGGGGGCCCTTGACCGTGACCTGGCGGTTGGGCAGGTCGATCCTGGTCACTTCGGTGGTGACATGGCTTTCCAGCGCTTCGCTGGCGATGGGCAGTTCGGCGGCGTGGGCGGTGAGGCTGGCGGCGGACACTAGCGAGGCGAAAGCAACAGCGCGTGCGAGGGTGGCAGTCATTGGCCTGTCTTCCTTGTGGTCGATACCGGGGGGTGTATGCGAGAAGAAGCATAGACACTGGTTGGCAGGTGTGTGGCCAATGGTGGCCTCATCGCGGGGCAAGCCCGCTCCCACGTTGGTGCCGCTCTGATGATCGTGGGAGCGGCGGTGCGCCGATGCGACTTGCCCCGCGATGAGGCCGGTTCAGGCACTACAAAGGTTGATGATCACGCTCGCGCTTGGCCCCGGACACACTCACCGCCCCCGGCAAGCTCACGGCGTTCTTCGCCGCCAGCACTTCGGCCATCACGCTCACCGCGATCTCCGCCGGGGTCTTGCTGCCGATATAGATGCCGATGGGCCCATGCAGGCGTTCGAGGGACTGCTCGGTTTCGCCGAAATGTCCGATCAGCCGTTCGCGGCGCAGCTGACTGTTGCGCCGAGAACCGATGGCGCCGATGTAGAACGCCGGGCCGTGCAGGGCCTCGAGCAGCGCCAGGTCGTCGAGCTTGGGGTCGTGGCTGACGGCGATGATGCAGGTGCGCAGATCGGCCTTGAAGTCGCGTACCACATCGTCCGGCATGCCCTTCAGGTACTCGACGCCGGCGACCGACCAGGTGGCCATGTGCTCGGGCCGTGGGTCGCACACCGCCACCTTAAAGCCGTTGAACAGGGCCATGGTCGCCAGGTACTCGGCCAGTGCCCCGGCACCGATCAGCAGCATGCGGTAGCCGGGGCCGAGGGTGTTGATCATGTGGCGGCCATCGAAACAGAACTGTTCCGGGGTGGCGGTGGGTTCGAGGTCGACCGCGCCGTCGGCCAGGGTCAGCTGGCGACGCATCAGCTGGCCGTTGTCAAGTTGCCCGAGCAGTTGTCGCAGCGGGGCGGCGGCGGGCATGAATTCCAGGATCAGTTCCAGCGTGCCGCCGCACGGCAGGCCAAAGCGGTGCGCTTCGTCGGCGCTGATGCCGTAGCGGATCACCTCGGGTGCGCCCTCGGGCAGGCCGGGGCCGCCGTAGGCAGTGGTGTAGCGGTGAATCAGGTCGTCCTCGATGCAGCCGCCGGACACGCTGCCGACCACCCGGCCGTCGTTGCGCAGCGCCATCATCGAACCGACCGGGCGCGGCGAAGAGCCCCAGGTGCGGGCGACGGTGGCGAGCAGCACTCGGTGGCCGGCCTGGAGCCAGTCATGGGTGGTGCGCAGGACCAGCAGGTCGATGCTTTCCATGGTGTATGAAACCTCGTGTTGCCGAGTGCCTGTGGGAGCAACGGTCTTGCTCAATGTCTAAAAGCTGACACGATCCCTGTGGGAGCAACTGTCTTGCTCAATTTTTAGAATCTGGCGCGATCCCTGTGGGAGCGGGTTTACCCGCGAACACCGGCAGAGCCGGTGCCATCCACCGCGTCACCGGCTTCGCGGGTGAACCCGCTCCCACAGCGCTGCTCAGCGCATATGCAGGATGATCGGGCTGCTGCTGGCCGGGTCGGTATGCCCGCGCAACGTGCCCACCGCCTTGGCCTCTACCGCGCCGCCGTGATTGCCCCACGCACTGCGGGCGAAACTCAGCACCTGGGCAATCTCCTGGTCCGATAACTGCTCGCGGAACGCCGGCATGCGGTAGGCATCCGGCACCCCGGCGGCGACGATGCGCTGCGAGCCGTTGAGGGTGATGTTGATCGCCGAGGCATTTTCCGCGGCCAGCATCGAGGTGGCGCCCGCCAGCGGCGGCATCCACTCGGCCTGGCCCTTGCCGTCCAGGCCATGGCAGCTGGCGCAGCGGGTCGCGTAGGTATGCGCCCCCGGCGTGTCGAGCCCCGCGGCTACCGCCTGATACTGCCAGGGTGCGCCGTCACGCCCCGGGTCGCCGGGCAGCGACTTGAGGTAGCGGGCGATCGCGTTCAGGTCGTCGTCGCTCATGAACTGCGTGGAGTTGTTGAACGCCTCGGTCATCGAGCCGTACACCACCGCGTGCTTGTTTCGTCCGGTCTTGAGGAACTGCACCATCTCCGGCTCGCTCCAGCGCCCGAGCCCAGTGTTGTGGTCCTGGCGCAGGCTCGGCGCGTACCAGCCATCGAGCAGGGCGCCGGCGAGGAACGGTGCGCCGCTCTCGTCCAGGGCCTTCTCGTTGAAGGCCAGGCCCCGAGGTGTGTGGCAACTGCCGCAGTGGCCGGGGCCCTGGACGATGTAGGCGCCGCGATTCCACAGCGGGTCCTGGTCGGCCTTCTGCGCATAGGCGCTGGTCGGCGCGAACAGGCCGTTCCACAGGGCGATGGGCCAGCGCAGGTTCAGCGGCCAGGGAATGTCGCTGGGGACATTGGCCTCGGCGGCCGGCTGCACGCCCTTCATGAAGAACGCATAGAGCGCCCGCACATCGTCGTCGCTGAGCTTGACGTAGGAGGGGTAGGGCATGGCCGGGTACAGCCGTCGCCCACCCGGCGCGATGCCCTGGCGCACGGCGCGGTCGAAATCGGCCAGGCTGTAGGCGCCGATGCCATGCTCGCGGTCGGGGGTGATGTTGGTGGCATGGATCGCGCCCAGCGGCGTTGCCATTTCCAGGCCGCCGGCAAACGGCGCCTTGCCCGGCAGGCTGTGGCAGGCCACGCAGTCGCTGAGCCTGGCGACGTATTCGCCGCGGCTGACCAGGGCAGCGTCGGTGCTGTCCGTGGCGCTGAAGGGCGAGGCGGGCTCGCGGGTGACGTACCAGGCCAGCAGGCCTGCCGCGACCAGGCACGGCAAGGCCAGCCAGCCTGCGGTTCTTGCGAATCGGCTGTTGTTCATGGGCTGTCCTTGTCGTGTCAGCTGAAGGTATGGCGGCTCAGGGGCATGCTGCGCACGCGCTGGCCGGTGAGCTGCGCCACGGCGTTGGCCACCGCGGGCGCCACCGCCGGCAGCGGTGGCTCACCGATACCGCCCATCTTCGCCCCGCTCTCGACAATGCGCACATGCACCCGGGCCATGCGCGACGGCGGCAGCACCGGGTACAGGTCGTAGTTGCGCGCCCGTGGCACGCCGTTGAGCCACACCGCCTCCTCCAGCAGCACCTGGGACAGGCCCAGGGACACCGCGCCGTTGACCTGGGCTTCGATGATCGCCGGGTTGACGATGCTGCCCGGGTCGATGGCCTGCCAGATGTCGTGCACCCTGACCTGGCCGCCCTCCAGCGACACCTCGGCGATCACCGCCGCCTCCGAGCCGAACGGCGAGGCCATGGCCACGCCACGGGCCCGCTTGCTGCCGTCCTCGGCGGTGAACGGGCCGCGCTTCCAGCCACCGGACAACTCGCCCACCGCCTGCAGCAGGGTGGTCAGGCGCGGGTTGCCCTGCAGCAGCTGCAGACGCAGCTCGAAGGGGTCATGGCCGCCCTTGTCGGCCAATTCGTCGAGGAACGACTCGTAGAAGAAGTCGTTCAGCGAATTGCCCACCGAGCGCCAGTAGCCGAGCATGGCCGGGCCTTTGACGTAGATCTGCGCGGTGCGCTTGTTGGCGATGGCGTAGGCCTTGCCCGACAGCCCTTCGAGGGCGGTGGGGTCGACCTTGTCGCCCTGCTTGCCGGCGAGCGCCTCGGTCGGACCTTCGGTGGCGCTGATCGCCTCGATGGCCACCGGCAGGCCTTTGTCGTCCAGGCCGGCGCGGAACTTGACCACGGCCATCGGCCGCATGGCATCGCGCAGGAATTCCTCCTCGCGGCTCCAGATCAGTTTCACCGGCCGGCCCACGGCCTTGGCCAGGGCGATGGCCTGCGGGTAGGGGTTGGCCGAGTCGTACAGGAAGTGCCGGCCGAAGAAGCCGCCGAGCAGCGGCGAGTGCAGGGTGATCCGCGCCGGGTCCAGGCCGGTGCGCTTGGCGATGTCGTCGCGGAACATGTCCTGGGCTTGGTTGGGCAGCCACACCTCCAGGCTGCCGTCGGGGTTGAAACGGGCGGTGGCGGAAGGCGGCTCCAACTGAGCATGGTTGAGGTACTGGTTGTGGTAGGTGGCTTCGACCTTGGTCTTGGCGCTGGCCAGGGCGCCCGCCACGTCGCCCTGGTTTTCCTCGTCACGGCTCGGCCCGGTCTGGGCGGCCAGGTGGTCGCGCCAGCCGTCAGTGGAAAAATCGGCGGGCATTGGCCGCACCTGGCTGTCGGCAGCCGCCTCCTTCCAGTCCACCTGCAGCGCTTCGACCGCGCGCTTGGCGTGCCACCAGCGTTCGGCGACCACGGCCACCGCGCCGGGCAGCTGGTGCACCGAGTGCACGCCCTTCATGGCCTTGACCTGTTCCTCGTTGCGCAGTCCGCCGACGCTCATGCCCAGGCGCGGCGCATGCTGCACGGCGGCGTGGAGCATGCCGTCGACCTTGATGTCGATGCTGTAGATGGCCTTGCCGGTGGACTTGTCGTAGGCGTCGAGGCGTTGCACCGGCTTGCCGATCCAGCGGAACTGGCTGGGGTCGCGCAAGGTGACGCTGGCGGGGGCCGGCACTGGCAGGTCCATGGCCGTTTCGGCCAGTTCACCGTAGCCGAGCGAACGGCCCGAAGCGGCATGCACTACCTTGCCCGGTTCGGTGGTCAGCTCGCTCACCGGCACGCCCAGCCGCTGGGCGCCGGCCTGCAGCAGCATGGCCCGGGCCAGGGCGCCGAGGCGGCGCATGGTCGGGTAGCTCATGCGTACTGACATGCTGCCGCCGGTGATGCGCAGGCCGTTTTCCATCACCACGTAGGCTTCGCCGGCGGGCGCGCTTTCGACCAGGAAACGGGCAGGCTCGA
This sequence comes from Pseudomonas mosselii, assembly GCF_003205295.1. Lineage (GTDB taxonomy): Bacteria > Pseudomonadota > Gammaproteobacteria > Pseudomonadales > Pseudomonadaceae > Aquipseudomonas > Aquipseudomonas mosselii_B. The sequence goes on along the minus strand of NZ_QJRP01000045.1, from coordinate 16,085 downwards.
GGTCCAGTTCCTCGCCGACGATCTGCGCCATGGCGGTGTTGACGCCTTGCCCGCCCTCCATGAATGGGCTGAGCAGGCGCACGCTGCCGTCCCGGCGCAGCTCCAGGAAGGCTGGCACCTGGGTGCCGCGCTCCGTGGCGCTGGCGGCCTGTACGCGCGGTGCACCCACTGGGAGGCCGAAGCCGAGCACCAGCGCGCCCACCGTGGTGCCGACCAGGAAGCGCCGGCGCGACAGGTTGACGGTTTCGCCTGCTGGCAGTTTCAGCAAGTCTTCGGGGGTATCGATGCGTGTGCTCATCAGGCTTTACCCCCTTCGGCGAGATCGTGCACGGCGGCATGGATGGCGTTGTAGGTGCCGCAGCGGCACAGGTTGACCATGGCCGCGTCGATCTGCGCAGTGCTGGGCTTGGGCGTGTGCTTGAGCAGCGCGGTGGCCGCCATCACCTGGCCGGACTGGCAGTAGCCGCACTGGGCCACCTGGTGCTCGACCCAGGCGGCGACCACGCGCTTGCCCACCGCATCGTTCTCGATGGCCTCGATGGTGGTGACCTCGCGGCCGACCACGCCGGCCACCGGGGTGACGCAGGCGCGCACCACGTTGCCGTCCACCAGCACCGAGCAGGCGCCGCACTGGGCCAGGCCGCAGCCATACTTGGTGCCGGTCAGGCCCAGGTCGTCGCGGATCACCCAGAGCAAGGGCGTGTCGGCGTCAGCCTCGACCTGGTAGGTCTGCTGGTTGATTCGTAGTTCCATGGGCTCACCTGCTGATCATCGGTTGTGGAAGCGGGGAATACGCTGTTCCCCAATCCAGAAACGCTAGCACAGGGGCCCATTGCGCAACCGATACACCCCACAGATTCAGAGGATCAGGCAAGCAATCCGGCGGAATGCGCAAGTAGCCTCAATCGATGCGCGGATGCTGTTGCGCGAGGGTCTGGCGCCGGGCCTCGAGCTCGGCGATCTGTGCGTCGATGTCCTCGATCTTCTGTTCGATGTTGTCGTGGTGCTCCTGCAGCAGCTCGCGGGCTTCCTCGATATCCGAGGCGGCCGGGGCGGCGCCGCGCAGCGGGCGGTTGGCGGTCTCCTTCATGGTCAGCCCGGTGAGCAGGCCGACCACGGCGATGACCATCAGGTAGTAGGCCGGCATGTACAGGTTGTCGGTGGTCTCCACCAGCCAGGCGGCCAGGGTCGGGGTGAGGCCGGCGATCAGCACCGAGATGTTGAAGGCGCTGGCCAGGGCGCTGTAGCGGATATGGGTGGGGAACATCGCCGGCAGGGTCGAGGCCATCACGCCGATGAAGAAGTTCAGCAGTACGGCGAGGATCAGCAGGCCTGCGAAGATCACCGCCAGCTTGCCGCTTGTGATCAGCATGAACGCCGGGATCGCCAGCAGGAACAGGCCGACGCTGCCAATGATGATGAACGGCTTGCGTCCCCACTTGTCGCTGAGCAGGCCGATGATCGGCTGCACGAACAGCATGCCGACCATGATCGCGATGATGATCAGCACGCCGTGGTCCTCGCTGTAGTGCAGGTTGTGCGAGAGGTAGCTGGGCATGTAGGTGAGCAGCATGTAGTAGGTGACGTTGGTGGCGATCACCACGCCGATGCAGGTCAAGAGGCTGCGCCAGTGCTGGGTGGCGACTTCCTTGAACGACACCTTCGGGCCGCTGGCCAGGCCTTCGCGGTCCCCTTGCTCAAGCTTGTCGACGTGCTGCTGGAACGCCGGGGTTTCCTCCAGTGCATGGCGCAGGTACAGGCCGATCAGGCCCAGCGGCAGGGCCAGGAAGAACGGCAGGCGCCAGCCCCATTCGAGGAACTGCTCCTCGCCGAGCACCGTCGAGATCAGCACCACCACCCCGGCGCCGAGGACGAAGCCGGCGATCGAGCCGAAGTCCAGCCAGCTGCCGAGAAAGCCGCGCTTGCGGTCCGGGGCGTACTCGGCGACGAAGATCGACGCGCCGGTGTATTCACCGCCCACCGAGAAGCCTTGCGCCATCTTCGCCAGCAACAGCAGGATCGGCGCCCAGATGCCAATGCTGGCGTAGGAGGGGATCAGGCCGATGGCGAAGGTGCTCAGCGACATGATCACGATGGTCGCGGCCAGCACCTTCTGCCGCCCGTAGCGGTCGCCCAGGGCGCCGAAGAACAGCCCGCCCAGCGGGCGGATCAGGAAGGGGACGGAGAAGGTGGCCAGTGCGGCGATCATCTGCACGCCGGGGCTGGCGTTGGGGAAGAACACCTTGCCCAGGGCATAGGCGACGAAGCCGTAGACACCGAAGTCGAACCACTCCATGGCATTGCCCAGGGCGGCGGCGGTGATGGCCTTGCGCATCTTGGCGTCGTCGACGATGGTGATGTCCTTCAAACCGATGGGCTTGACGGGTTTCCTGCGTGATTTCATGGGCCGTTGTCCTTGAAGGCTTGGGGCATGGCCATGGTTTGGCCAGCCTTGTACCTAGGGTCAGATACAACGGCGCGCTAAATAATTCCCTGCGCAGTCGTTTGCGTCCCTGTAGTAGATCACCCAGCCCTTCCGGGCTGCGCTGTCGCGCAGGTAACTGTTATCCCTGTGGGAGCGGCCTTGTGTCGCGAAAGGGCTGCGTAGCAGCCCCCTGCAATTTCGATGGTGGCTCGGAATCTGGGGCCGCTGCGCGCCCCTTTCCGACCGGTCCGACGCCTCGGCAAGGCCGCTCCCACAGGGGATAGCGTAGCCTGAGGGGCTGGGTGATCTCCTACACGGATAGTGCATGGCCTGGGTGCGGGCGTTGCTCAGAGCGTGCGAGACATCAACCAATGGTTATGCCCCCAGGCCTCGAACGGTTCCATGTGCGTCCAGCCGCGCTTGGCGTAATACGCATCCTGGTCGTGGGTATGCAGGTAGAGCGTGGCAACTCCGTTGCTGCGGGCATGCTCGCAGACACCTTCGATGAGCCGCTCCGCCAGGCCTTGGCCACGCGCCTCTGGGGCGACGAACACGCAGGCCAGCCAGGGGCCGAGGTCGCGGCGCCCGGGCAGATCGTCGCTGGCCAGGGCGGCACTGCCCAGCAGGCGGTCGCCGTCCAGGGCCACCAGGCATTGCCATTGACCGTTGTGCTGGCCTTCGGCGAATTCACGTTGCCAGTCGGCCAGCGGCACGTCCGCGTATTCATAGTGGAACTGTTGGTGCAGCCACTGGGCGAGGGTGTCGCTGTGGGCCATGTGGTGTTTCAGCCAGTCCAGGCGGCGCATGACGATGTCCTTTTCAGGGGCAGGAGGGGCGGACCTTTGCGCGAAGCATACACCGCGGTGCGTGATCGACGAGGATGATGGCGTTTTGATTTTAAGGGTGCGCAGCCGCTATCCTTGCGCCTGTATTCACCAAGGAAGAACCATGCGTCTGTCGTCCTGCCTCAAATCGGTTGTCGCCCTGTCACTGGCCGCCCTGCTCGGAGCCTGCTCCAACTACCACTACAAGGAGTACCAGGGTGACTGGGCGCCTGAGACGATGACGCCCTATGATCTCTCCGGCAACCAGGCCGACGCGCCGGTCGTGTACTTCGCCACCATCCGCTACCGCGCCCTGGGCGTGCCGTTCCATCGCCTGCTGCTGGCCACCCATGTCGATGACCAGTTGCTCGAGGGGGCCGGGCGCCGCTCGATCCTCGATATCGCGGGCAAGCAGGCGCTGCGGCTGACGCCGGGCAAGCACTCGCTGAGCTGGTGCTGGGCCTCGATGAACGCGCTGGGGACCGGTGGCGGCAAATGCGGTTTCACCGCGCGCGACGTCGAGTTCCGTGCAGGCAAGCGCTACATCGTCGACTTCGACACCGTCGATGCCATCAACGGCCCGCCCGGGCGAGAGACGATGACCATCACCATCACCTCCGAGATTCGCGACCTCGATACCCGGGAGGTGGTCTACCCGCCCAAGGGCAGCGAAGCATTGACCAAGAGCATGGACGGTTGATCGACCCGACCAGCGCAAGCTGGCTCAACGTGTGTAGATGGGTTTTCCGGCAAACCAGGTCTGCAGCACCTGGGTGTCGCGCAGCGCCTGGGGTGCGACACTGAAGACATCGCGGTCGAGCACGATCATGTCGGCCTGCTTGCCGGCCTTGAGCGAACCGATCTGCCGCTCCAGGCGCATGGCCCGGGCGGCGTTGAGCGTGTAGGCCTGGAACATCGTCTCGCGATCAAGGGCCTCGGCGGCGTTGAGCACACCCTTGGGGCCGGCGCGGCTGATGGCCTGGTAGATGGCCTGCCAGGGATCGGGGGTGCTGATCGGCCAGTCGCTGGCGCCGGCGATGGTGGCGCCATGGGCAAGCAGCGAGTGCGCCGGGAAGGTGTGCAGGAAGGCCATGGCATCGACGTAGGGTTTGACCAGCTCCAGGTTGGCCTCGTCGGCGCTGGCCCAGTACAACTGCATCGAGGCGATCACGTCCAGCTGCTTGAAGCGTGCGTACTCTTTCGGGTTGACCATCTGCAGGTGGGTGATCGAGTGCGGGATGCCGCTGGCGCGATCACGGCGGGCCTGGGCCACGCCGTCGAGCGCCGCGCGCACGGCGCGGTCGCCGATGGCGTGCACATGCACCAGCCAGCCGCGGGCGTCGGCAGCGCTCACCAGTTCGCCGAAGTGCGCCGGGTCCAGCAGCAGTTCGCCGTGCTGCCCCGAGTTGCGGTAAGGCTTGAGCATCGCCGCGCTCTGCGCCGGCATCTCGGCGACGCCATCGGCGAACACCTTGATGCCGGGCAGGGTGAGGTTGGGTACGCCGAGGAACTGCCGGCGCACCTTGTCCAGCTCATCCAGGTCGGCCGGACGGGCTTTGGAATCGGCCATCAGCAGCGCGGCCACATGGGCGGTCAGTTCGCCGCGCAGGGCAAGGGCCCTGTACACCGGCAGCACGCCGAGCGAGTCGTTGTGTACGTCGGCACCGGGCAGCTCGTTGGCCAGCGGGTCCATCCAGCCGGTGACGCCCAGGCTTCGATAGTGCGCCAGGGCCTGGCGCCCGGCGCTCATCAGGCTGTCGTGGGTCAGTGCCGGCAGCAGGTCGGTGACCGGGTACAGCCCGGCGTCGACGAGAAAGCCGTTCGGCGTGCCGTCCGAGTGCTGGCCGATGGTGTTGCGGGCCACGGCTGGCAGGGCGGCGATCTTTGCCGCATCGATGCCGGCACGGGTGAGCATGGCGCGGTTGGCCCAGCCGGTGTGCATGTCGTTGGCGGCGAACAGGATCGGTTGGTCGGCCCACTCGCCCTGGTTGAAGCGCTGCTCGAGCGCGGCCAGGTCGTCCCAGTAGGTCGGCGGCAAGCCGCCGACGCTGAGGAACTCGCCGCGTCGTGCCTTGCCGTCGTCACGCCACTGGCGCAGGCGTTGTTCCAGCGCGTCGAGGGGGATCTGCACACCGGCCAGGTCGGCCAACTCCAGCTGCAGGCCACCCTTGATGGCATGGGAGTGGGAGTCGAGCAGGCCGGGCATCAGCACCTTGCCGCCCAGGTCGATGGTCCGCGTGCCATCGACCTTCAGGCGCAGCACGGTCTGGTCGGAGCCCACCGCGACGATCTTCTCGCCCTCCACCGCCACGGCTTGCTGCAGTGGCTGGCCCGGCTCGGCGGTGTAGACCTTGGCGTTGTGCAGGATCAGGTCGACGGCGGCGAAGCCGGGCAGGGCGGCGCAGGCCAGGCCGGCGCCAAGCGCGATCTTCAGGAACTGCTTCATGCGATGCCTCGTGCTTGATGGGGGAGGCGGCAGGCTAGCCAAGCGGGAAGGGTGTTTAAACGGCACGGCAGGCACAACTTTATTCGCGTTCTGGAAAGAGTGCTTGCTGCTCCCCATCGATTGCCGCCTGCGCATGAATCCATGGATACTCCACGGCGCCCCACGTGTGCCAACCAGGAAGCAACCATGGACAAAATGACGGCCCTGACCATCTTCGTCGCCGCCGCCGAACACGGCAGCTTCAGCCGTGCCGCCGAGCAGCTGGGCAAGACGCCGTCGGCCATCACCAAGGCCGTCGCCCATCTGGAAGCCGAGCTGGGGGTGCGCCTGTTCGAGCGCACCACCCGACGCATGGCGCTGACCGAAGCCGGCACCCTCTACCTGGAAGGCGCGCGACAGGCCTTGATGCATCTGCAGCGGGTCACCGAAGAAGTGGAGCAGTTGCAGCATGAACTGCGCGGCACCTTGCGTATCACCGCACCACCGTCGTTCGGCCCGGCCTTTCTCAACCAGGTGTGCTGCCGCTTCATGCGCGAGCACCCGCAGGTGCGCCTGGAGGTGAACCTCAACGATGCCAACGAGGACCTGATCGACGGCGGCTACGACCTGTCGCTGCGCGACGGTCCCACCGACCAGCCCGAGCTGATCGCCCAGCCGCTGATCGAGAACCGCGTGATCCTGTGCGCCAGCCCGGACTACCTGGCCCGACGCGGCGAGGTCATCAACCTGGACAACTACGCCCAGCACGACTGGCTGCTGCTGCGCCACCCGTTGCTCAACCGCAGCTTCTGGTGGATCGAGCACGAGGGCCAGACCCAGCGCGTGCGCCAGCCGACGGCCAGGCTGGTCAGCGACAACTTCGACTTCCTGCTGGCCTGCCTGCTCGATGGCCAGGGGCTGCAGTTCATCCCCACCTGGTGCGCGGCACCCTACCTGGCCAATGGGCAACTGCTGGAGGTGATGCCTGATTACTGGCGGGCGCTGAGCGCGTTCGGTCCCTGGGTGCATGTGCTGTACCTGCCGCATCGGCGCAATACGCGCAAGGTGCAGGCATTCATCGCCCTGTTGCATGAGCACTTGCGCGGTCAGGGCCTGCGCGCCTGAGTTTTTCCTGGCGGGCACAAAAGTTGTGCGGGGCCTGGCGATGATCGGGGTGGGGCCTCGCCGCTAGGCTTGCCGCTTGCGTCCCATCAGGAAAGCCGCCGTGAAGATTCATACCTGCGTCACCGATACCCTCGATCCCCATGCCCGCGGCCGTCAGGTCGGCGAGCGCTTTGCCGGGCAGATCGGCGAGACCACCCAGCTGTACCTGGACTTCTTTCCCCGCGTCGGCGTGACGCTGGGCGAAGCGCAGCGCATCGGCGAGAACAGCCTGGCCGCCCTCGAGGCCTGGAGCCCGGACCTGGCGGCGGAAATCGCCGGCCTGGCCAGTGGCAGCGGCCTGCCGTTGTGGCAGTTGGCGAGCCTCAACGCCCGCACCGAGGTGCTGGCGGCACGCACCCGCCACAGCGAATGCTCCACCACCGTGCACGCCCCCCGTGGCCCGCGTGCGCCGCAGACCCTGCAGACTTGGGACTGGCACGACAGCCTGTGCCCCCATGGCCTGATGGTGGCCCTGCGCAGCCGCCAGGGCCTGGCGGTCAAACTGTTCTGCGAGTTCGGCATGCTGGCCAAGCTGGGGGTCAACAGCGCGGGCCTGGGCCTGCACTTCAACATCCTCCACCACCGCAGCGACAACACCGCCGGCGGCGTGCCGGTGCATGCCATCGCCCGACGGCTGTTGGAGGAGGCTCGCAGTGTCGACGAGGCCATCGAACTGGCCCGTTCGGCGCGGGTCAGCGCCTCCACCGTGCTCACTGTGTTCTCCCGCGAGGACCGCAGCCCACGTGCGGTGAGCATCGAGCTGAGTCCCGAGCGCACGGCGCTGGTGCTGCCCCGCGAGGATGGCTGGCTGTTGCACACCAACCATTTTCTCGACCCGCAGCTCAGTGCCGGTGAGCAGGTCGCCGACCGGGCCGAGACCGAGGGCCGGCTGGCCCATCTGCAACAGGTGGTCGGCCAGATGACCAGCGCCGACCCGCGTGCCCGTGCCGAGGCCATGTGCGGCGCTGCGGGCGATGCCGCGCCGATCTGCTTCCATCCGGACCTGGCGCTGCCCGACACCGAGCGCTGGGAAACCCTGCTCAGCGTGGCCATCGACACCGAGCACGGCCATCTCGACTACGTCGCCGGCACCCCGCTGCAACTGGCCAAGGCCGGCTGCCAACGCTTCTGAGCCCATCCGCATCACGAGAACAACAACAATGCATGCACAACCTTCCCGCTCCGCCTTGCGTACCTTCTGCGTTTCCGGCCTGGGCACGGCCCTCGAATTCTATGATTTCATCATTTATGGCACCGCCGCCGCGCTGGTGTTTCCCCAGGTGTTCTTCCCCGGTCTGGACCACCTGACCGCCACCCTGGTGGCGTTCAGTGCCTTCGGCGCGGGGTTCCTCGCCCGGCCCCTGGGTGGCCTGGTGTTTGGCCATTTCGGCGACCGCGTCGGTCGGCAGAAGGTACTGGTCACCACCTTGCTGCTGATGGGGCTGAGCACCTTCCTCATCGGCTGCCTGCCGGGGCATGCCAGCCTTGGTGTGGTTGCGCCGATCCTGCTGGTGCTGTTGCGCCTGGTCCAGGGCTTTGCCGCCGGGGGCGAGTGGGGTGGCGCCGCGCTGTTTGGCATCGAGTCGGCGCCGCCTGGTCGGCGCGGCCTGTGGGGCAGTTTCACCAGCATGGGCATCGGCGTGGGCGGTATTCTCGGTGCGGCGGTATTCGCCCTGGTCAGCGCCGCGTTTGATGACAACCTGGTGGACTTCGCCTGGCGGATCCCGTTCTGGCTGGGGGGCACCCTGGTGCTGGTCGGCCTGTACGCACGGCTGAAGACGCCGCTGGCCGCGTCCACCGTCAAACCCGTGCGAGCGCCGCTGGCCCAGGCCCTGCGGCAACGGCCACGGCAATTGCTGTTGTGCACCGGTATCGCCTTTGGTTACTGCACCATCGCCTACATCGGCAGCACGTTCTTCCTGACCTACGCCACCCAGGCGGGGTACGGCAGCACCGAGGCCCTGATGTTCGACCTGACCCTATCGGTGGCCATCGTGCTGTCGGCGCCGCTGTTCGGGCACCTGTCGGACCGCCTGGGGCGGCGCGTGGTGATGGTGTTCGGGGCGCTGGTCATGGCGTTGGGGCTGTTCGTCTTTTTTGCCCTGGTGGACATGCGCCACTTCGGTATCGCCCTGGTCGCCTACAGCCTGGTCGGTGCGCTGATGGGCGCCACACAGGGGCCGATTCCGGCGTTCCTGGGCGAACAGTTTCCCCGGGAAATGCGCTACTCGGGCATTTCCGCCAGCTACCAGGTCGGTGCGGCACTGGGGGGCGGGACGGCGTCGAGCATTGCCACGGCGATCCTGATTCTCAACGGACATGATCCGCTGGGCGTCGCGTTGTACGGGGCGGCGGCGCTGGTGCTGGTGGCGTTGTGTTCGTTGGGGTTGAGGGAGACGGCGCGGCTGAGCATGGCGCAGATCGATGGGCTGGGCGAGGGGAGTGAAGAGAGGGGATTGTTGCGCGGTTCGGCGTTGGAGCGGTGAGGGGGATTGTGTGAGGGCGGTGAGTGGCAGGCGATAGTCTTGCAGCGCCTATCAGATCGAGCGCCGCCCGCGCGGCGCTCGATCTGATAGGCGCTGCAATACTCCCGTCGAACACCTGGAAAAAATATACATTCCACAGCCAATCACTCTTAATTAGATTGCGCAACTTTTGCGCAATTTTTCAACCCGCTAAGCTCTCCCTGAATCTGCCGAAAACCAGAAAGTTGATACACTATTTCCCCCTACGACTAAAGTCCGGTGTCTCCCGCTCGTGTCTACAAGTACCGTGGGGCCAGACAGTCATCCAGTTCGATTGTTGGACAATTCGATCGCGTCAACCCCTTTACCCGCTTTACCACGGGCTATCAAGTGACCATGCGGTCATGCCCGGCGCTATGTGGTAATTAGCAGCCGTTAACTTTTCCGCAAGCGTTTCAACAAACAACGCTCAACTTTCTAAAGTTATTTCGCGTTTGCCGATAACCCTCGGTGACCGTGCTGGGAAGTTCCAAGTACTGCGATTCTCGCTGTGCCTTTGCCTGCGAATGGGTGTTGTATGTCGTACCTGTCTGCTGTTGATCGTCGTCAATTAATGCTGTCTGTCGTACTGGCTTGCCTGTGCGCCGGCAACCTGCATGCCGAGACATTTACCCCCGGCCAGGAAGTGCTGCGCCAACAGCAACAGCAGCAACACGACCTGCAGCAACTGCAACTGGAACAACGCCGCCGGCAACTGCAACGCGGCGCGTTCACCGCGCCCGACACCACCCCACAGACACCCAAGGCCTCGGCCCCGGATGCGCGCTGCTGGCCGCTGGCCGGGGTGCGCATCGGCGGTGTCACGCTGATCGACCGTGCCACCCTCGATGCCCGCATCGACCCCCTGGTGGCCGCGTGCATGGGCGTGGGGCAGATCAACCAGCTGCTGTCGGGCATCACCGCGCTGTACCTGGAAAAGGGCTATATCGCCAGCCGCCCCTACCTGAGCAGCGCCCCGGCAGCCGGGCAGTCGCTGGACATCCTGGTGGACGAAGGCTACCTGGAAGCCATCGAGCTGGCCGACCAGCGCCTGCCGGTGTCCCTGGCCGGGGCCTTCCCCGGCATGCTCGGCGAGCCACTGAACCTGCGCGACCTGGAGCAGGGCCTGGACCAGCTCAACCGCCTGCGCTCGGTGGACCTCACCGCCGACATCGCCCCCGGCAGCCAGCCGGGCGCCTCGCGGATCATCCTGCGCTCACGCAGCGCCGGCCAGCCACGGGTTTCCGTGGGCATGGGCCTGGACAACCTCGGCAGCGCCAGCACTGGCCGCGACCGCAGCGTGCTCAGCTTGAGCCTGGACAATCCGCTGGCGCTCAATGACCTGCTCAGCCTGTCGGCCAGCGATACCCTCAACCAGGGCGATCGCTACAGCCGCAACGCCAGCCTGTACTACGCGATTCCCTACGGCTACTGGACCTTCAGCCTGTTCGCCAGCCATGCCGAGTACCGCTCGCCGATCAAGCTCAGCACCCAGACCCTGCACAGCACCGGCATCACCGACCAGATCAGCCTGCGCGGCGAGCGCGTGCTGTGGCGCGACCAGCGCCATCAATTGAGCGCCAGCCTGCAACTGGCGCACAAGGATGTCGACAGCGAGTTCGCCAAGGTCCGCCTGGACGTGCAGAGCCCGGCGCTGACGGTGGCCGAAGCCGGACTCAACCTGTTCTGGCTCGACAGCGCGGTGTGGAACCTGGACCTCAACTACGCCCAGGGGCTGCACGGGTTTGGCGCCGACGACGATGCCGACCGGCCGGTGCCCGACCTGCCCATGGCGCAGTTTCGCAAGTACCGCGCCGGTCTCGGCCAGTGGCGCAACGGCCAGCTGCTGGGCCAAGCCTGGCAGTGGCAGAGCCAGCTCAACCTGCAGTACAGCCCTGATCCGTTGCCTGCCATCGAGCAGTTGCTCGGCACCGACGATTCCGCCGTGCGCGGTTACCGCCTCAGCAGCCTGTCCGGGGCCAGCGGGGCGGTGTGGCGCAACACCCTGCGCCTGCCGCTGCAGCACCAGGGGCCGCTGACCATCACCCCGCGGCTGGGGCTGGACCACGGCTGGATCAAGGCCGACCACGGCGCCGCCAGCCAGCGCCTGAGCGGCGCGAGCCTGGGGCTGAACCTGAGCTGGAAGGCGCTGCAGCTGGACGTTGACTACCAGCGCAGCCTGACCACCCCCAGCGGTTACCACCGCGAGCCAGAAGTCTGGCTGTTCAGGGCCGCCGTGCAGATTTGAGCGCACCGAATAAGCAGTACCGACATGGAGAGTGACCTATGCCCAAGACCCCCTTTACCTTCAACCTGTCCCCGCAAGGCAAGCTGCGCTGGGTGATTGCCAGCCTGCTCCTGACTGCGAGCCTGCCCCAGGCGCTGGCCGGCGGCGTCGTGGTCGCCCCCGGCCCCGGGGGCACGGCGCAACTGCAGACCCAGGGCGGCGTGCCCATCGTCAATATCGTCGCGCCCAACGGCGCGGGCCTGTCGCACAACCAGTTCCTCGACTACAACGTCGACCGCCAGGGCCTGGTGCTGAACAACGCCCTGCAGGCCGGCCACTCGCAGTTGGCCGGTGAACTGGCGGCCAACCCGCAGTTCCAGGGCCATGCGGCGAGCGTGATCCTCAACGAAGTGGTCAGCCGCAACGCCTCTGCCATCAATGGCGCCCAGGAAATCTTCGGCCGCGCCGCCGACTACGTGCTGGCCAACCCCAACGGGATTTCGGTCAACGGCGCCAGCTTCATCAATGCACCCAATGCCAGCCTGGTGGTGGGCCGCCCTGAACTGGACGCGGGCCGGCTCAAGGCCCTGGGTACCCAGGACGCCAGCGGCCAATTGCAGGTGCAGGGCGCCGGCCTGCGCAACGACGGCGGCTCGGTCAACCTGATCGCCCCGCGCATCGACAGCCAGGGCCGCCTGGATGCCCGTGACCAGCTCAACCTCACCGTGGGCCACAACCAGGTGGACTACGCCAGCGGCCAGGCCAAGGTCGTCGGGCACGGCGCGGCCAGCAGCGAGCAGCGTATCGATGCCAGCCTGTTCGGCGCGATGCAGGCCGGGCGCATCAACATCGTCAGCACCGCGCAAGGTGCCGGGGTGCGGGTCGGACCGGGGCAGATCGACGGCCGCGACGGCGTGCGCATCGACTCTGCGGGTGACCTGAATGTCAGCGGCGCCGCCGTGGCCGACTCGCTGGAGGCGACCCGCGCCGGCGTGCGCAGCAGCAAGGGCGATGTCGAGCTGCGCGGTGCCCAGGACCTGACCCTGGCCGCCGCCGATGTGGCCGGGCGCGACGTCAAGCTCGACGCCGGACGCAACCTCACCCTGAGCACCGTGCAAAGCCGCAAGCTCCAGGAAAAACGCGAGAACTGGCGCAGCGGCGCGCTGGGCATCGACTGGGAGACCTATCAGCGCACTCAGACCGACAGCGACACCCGCGAGCACGCCACCCGAGTCGGGGCCCAGCGCGACGCCGGGCTGCACGCCGGCCAGGACCTCACCCTCAGCGCTGCCAGCCTCGAGGCGCCCGGCCAGCTGAGCCTGGACAGCGGTGCCGACCTGCGCCTGACCGCCGCCACCGAGCGCCAGGTGCAGACCGACCAGGGCAAGCACACCAAGGGCTTCTGGAAGGCCGACTGGGACAACCGCAATGAAACCCAGCGCAGCGTCACCAGCCAGCTCAAGGGTGGCGACATCGCTCTGCACGCCAAGGCCTCGGTGCTGGCCGAAGGTGCCCAGCTGACCAGTGGCCAGGACATCCGCATCGCCGGCAAGCAGGTGCAGATCAGCAACGCCTCGCGCACTGACCAGCGTGACAGCCAGAACCAGCAGAGCAAGTTCTTCGGCGTCAGCCACAACGAGGCCAAGCAGAACAACCGTGAAAGCACCGCGGTGCGCAGCGAGCTGGTGGCCGGTGGCAGCGTCGGCCTGAGCAGTGCCGAGGGCATCGACGTGGTCGGCTCGACGGTCAAGGCCACCGGTGCGCTGAACGCCGAGGCGGCGGGGGATCTGAAGGTCGCCTCGGCCCAGGACACCCGCGAACACAACAGCGCCAGCAGCAGCCGTGGCTTCGTTGCTTCGGCCAAGGAGACCGCGTCGGGCTCCGGGCAGTATCGTGCTGGTGTCGGTTATGCGAGCGATCGTCAGAGCGCTGGTAGCAGCCAGGTCAGCCAGCAGGGCGCAACCCTCAGTGGCAGCGAGGTGCAATTGACCGCCGGCGGTGACCTGGCGCTCAAGGGCGCAGTGGTGAAGTCCACCACGGGCGATACCAGCCTGACCGGCAAGCAGGTGTCGCTGCTGGCAGCGCAGGACAGCCGCAGCGAGTCCCGCGACAGCAGCCACACCGGGGGTGGCGTCTACCTCACCACTGGCCTCGACCGTGCCGGCGCCGGGTTCGACTTCGCCCATGGCACCCAGCAGGACGCCTCAAGCAGCACCACTGCCAAGACCACCGGCATCGACAGCGCCGGCAGCTTGAGAGTCAAGGCCGACACCCTGGCAAGCGAAGGCGCGCAGGTGAACAGTGGCGGCACCCTGAGCGTCAGTGCAGGCCAGGTGGACAACCACGCGGCCCGCGACACCACCAGCAGCAGCCACCAGCAGAGCAGTTGGACGGCGGATGTCGGTGTCAATGTCGAGTACAAGGACATCGCCCGGCCGATCGCCGGGACGGTCAAGGATGTGGTGGACGGCAAGGTGTCGGTCAAGGACGCCCTCGACGGCAAGCTGCCGCTCAACGACGTCAAGGACGTGCTGGACGGCAAGACTTCGCTGACCGCCGCCCTGGGCAAGCTTGGCACGCCGAACCTGGGCGTCGACCTGGCCGTGGGCCATGCCAGCCAGCAGCAGGGCGAGCAGGCCGGCACCGCGGTGGTCAGCCAGTTCAACGGCCAGGGCGTCGACCTGAGTGTGGCCGGTGCGCTGAAGGACCAGGGCACCCGCTACAACGCCAACGGCGGCGCGCTGGACGTCAAGGCCGGCTCGTTGCAGGCTGATGCTGCCAGCAACACCCACAGCCGCAGCGAGCAGCAGGTGAACGCCGATGTATCCGCCCGGGTCTACACCAAGACCGGCGAGGACCTGAATGTGACCGCCAACGGTTCGGGTGGGAGCAAGCGCCTGAGCGAGGATACATCCACTGCCGTGGTCGGTACCTTCAGTGGCAACCAGGGCCTGAGTATTCAGGTCGGTGGTGATGCCCGCTTCGAAGGCGGCCGTCTCGACGGTGGCCAAGGCGCGGTTACCGTCAATACCGGCGGCAAGCTCGCCCTGGACCAGGCCAGCAACCATGCGCGTCGTGACACCAGCAGCCTCGGCGGCAGTGGTTCGCTGACCGTGGGCACCTTGCCGGCGGGCGACAAGGTCGACCTGGGGGCAGGGTTGCAGCTCGACCATGCCGGCGAACACAGTGTCGACAGCAAGGCCCAGGTGGCGAGCATCAGCGGCAACGGCCCGGTACGACTGGGCAGCGCAGGGGGTCAGACCTTGCAAGGCACGCGCATCGACGTGAACGGCCCGGTCGAACTCAAGGCCGGTGGCGCCCTCGACCTGCAGGCTGCCAGCGACACCCGCACCGTCAGCGGCAGCCATCTGGGCGGAGGCCTCAACCTCGGCGGCAAGGCAGCCACCGGTGAGCAGGGCCGTGACCTGAGCGGCAAGCTGGGCGGCAACTTCAATGTGGGCCAGACCAATGAACGCTCGCAGACCCTGACCGGCGGCCAGCTGAACAGCCACGCCAACGTGGACCTGGCCGGCCAGTCGGTGCATCTGCAGGGCACCCAGGTCGGCGCCACGGGCGTCAAGGTCGGCGCAGGCGAAGGTGGCCTGGCGCTGGAGTCGGCGCAGTCCACCCAGGGCCGCACCAACTGGGGCGTCGAGGTGAAGGCCGGGAGCAACCTGAGCCGTAATACACCGGCCGATGCCGGACAACAGGCCAGCTCGTCCCATGACTTCGACCTGGGCGGCAAGGTGCAGGTGGACCATCTGCAGGGCACCACCCAGCAGAACAGCCATATCGCCGCTGCCGAGGTGACCCTGAACAGTGCCGGCGCGGCGCAACTCAGTGGCGCGCGGGTCGACGGCCAGCAGGTCGGCGGCAAGCTCGCGGGCGGGTTGACGGTCGCGGAACGCCAGGACACCACCACCTCGGTGCGGGTCGACCTGGGTGCGGGTCTGGCCGGCAAGCCGGGCGAGGCGAAGGAGGGCCAGGAGAAACCGGGCTTCGATTACACGCCATCGTTCAATGCCCAGGGCGAGTTCGTGCGCAAGGCCGGAGTCACGGAGGCTTCGGGCATCGCGGCGCAGCGTGGGCTGGAGCTGCAGGTCAAGGGCGTGGAGCAGGGCGGTACCACGCTCGGGGCCGAGGTCAAGCCGCTCGGCTACCAGGTCAAGGCCACCCTCGACCTGCCCAAGCTGCCGGAGGCTGGCCTGCCCAGTGTGTCGCTGGAGGGCGACAAGCTGAAGGTGGGACCGGTGACGGTTGAAGCCCAGATTGATGGCCTGACCAACAAAGGCTGACAGGGCACGCCTTGCGCCCCCAGCCTGAAGAGAGACTACGTGGGAGCGGGCTAGCCACGCGATCACCGGCATAGCCGGTGCCATGCACCGCATCGCCTGAATCGCGGGGCAAGCCCGCTCCCACGTAGCGCTCGTTATCTTCTGCTCCCTGCAAGCGGGCTAGCCCCGTCTTGCAGGATTGTCCGATCCCACCCCCCTCGCTGTCCGCCATTGCCCTGAAC
>NZ_QJRP01000044.1 GCF_003205295.1 Pseudomonas mosselii | reverse complement strand
GGCCGCGACCCCGTAGTGCTGCGCCAGGTCCACCCCGGCCAGGTCGATGGTCTGGGTCGGCGCCGCGCCGGCGACGCTGCTGACTTCGATGGTCGACACCACATTGCCGCCGCTGCCACTGACCTTGAAGTGCAGGTAGTCGTCCAGCGATGCGCTGGTGGCGTTCTCGCCCTGCAGCAGCTGCGACAGGTCCAGCCGATCGCTGCCCGGGGTGAAGTCGGTCACGGTGTCGTGGCCGGTGTCGCCCTTCTGCCAGACGAAGGTGTCGTTGCCGCTGCCACCAGTGAGAGTGTCATCGCCGCGTCCACCGATCAGGATGTCGTTGCCGCCACCGCCCCTGAGTACATCGTTGCCCGCGCCGCCGTTGAGCAGGTTGTCGCCGTCGTTGCCGGTCAGGGTGTCGTTGTAGTCCGAGCCGATCAGGTTCTCGATGCCGGTGAGGGTGTCCAGCCCCGCGCCGACGGTATTCTGCTGGCCGACATGGCCCAGGTCGACGGTCACGCCACTGGTTGCCCTGGCATAGCTGGCGGTGTCGTTGCCGGCGCCACCGTCGAGCAGGTCATTGCCCGGACCGCCAATCAGCAAGTCGTTGCCGTCGCCACCGTACAGACTGTTGTTGCCTGCGCCGGCCACCAGTACATCGTTGCCGGCACCACCGTGCAGGAGGGTGTCGCCCGCTCCGGCCAGCAGTACATCGTCCCCTGAAGTACCGGTGAGGGTATTGCCGGCCTGGTAGGTGATGTCCACCGCCCCATTCGCCGTGCCGCCATGGTTGTCGCTCACGGTGTAGCTGCCGTGGTAGTCGTCGTTGCTGGCGTTGCTGTAGTCCACCACCAGGCTCAGCTTGTAGTTCTCGGCGGCCTTGCTGTTGCCCGAGGCGTTCTCGGTGTTGATCACATGGATGCTGTACACCCCGTCATGGGTGGCCGTGAAGCTGCCGCCATCGGCGATGGTCTGGTAGCTGCCGCCAGCATCCTTCCACTCCATCAGCAGGTTGCCGGCGGGCCGGTCATGGTCGAGGGTCAGGGTCTCGCCCTTGCGCAGGGTAACTGTCAGGGTGTCCTCGTCGTTGGCATTGCCGGTGCTGATCGAGCCCAGGTAACCGGCCACCACCAGGGCGGCGGTCATGCTGCCATTGAGGCTGGTGAACTCGCTGCGGGCCAGCTCGCGCAACTGGTTCTCGGCCTTGTTGGCGGTGGCGTTGAAGGTGATGGTCTGTGCCTGCGTACCCGCCGTGAAGCCCGCGCCCTTGTCGGCGAAGTTGGTATTGAAGGTGGTCGGCGCGGCGCTCAGGGTGTCGTGATCCGGATCGCTGTCATTGGCCAGCAAGGCCTCTGCCGGCACGCTCAGGGTGGCGCCCTTGATGTTGGTGATGATGTGGTCGGCACCGGCGACCGGCGCACCGTTGCTGTTGATGTTCACCGTCAGGCTGGCGCTGCGGGTGTCGCCGTCGTTGTCGCTGGCGGTGAAGCCGAATTTCTCCACCTGGCCACTGCCGGTGTCCTTCGGCGGCGTGTAGGTGAACTCGCCGTTGTCCATGTTCACCACCAGGGTGCCGCCCAGGCCGGTCTTGATGTTCAGGCTGTTGCTCACGGTGTCGAACGAGGCCTTGTCCACCCCGCCACTGACCGCATAGCCGCCCTGCCCGCCATTGGCCTTCGGATCGTAGGTGTAGGTGGTGCCGTCCACCAGCAGCGCCTTGATGAAGCCGCCGTCGGCACCGAAGTCGCCGCCGCTCATCAGGCTGCCGGTGATCGGCGCGCCCTGCACCGTGCCGGAGAGCACCGCACCGAGCTGGCTGAGGTCGGTGACCACCACCGAGTTGGTGTCGGTATGACTGCTGCCGTCGTAGGCCAGCGGGTTGAGGTTGCCCTCGTTGACGCCGCTGCCCATGCCGATGGCGTAGGACTTGATGCCGTTGTTGTCGAGGAATGTTTCCCAGGCGGCCTCGCGCGGCGCCGTCATGGCGTGGCCGTTGGTGGGCTCGCCGTCGGAGAAGAAGTAGCTGATGTTCTGCGCCCCCACCAGCTTGCCGGTAGTGGCGAAGGCTTCCTGGGCCTTGGTAGCCGCCGAGTCATAGTAGGTCGAACCGCCGGGGTTGAGACCGGCGATCAGGCTCTTGGCCTCGCTGATCGAGACCCACACCGGTGTCTTGATCTCGGCACCGGTGCCGAAGGTGACGATCTGCACCTTGATGTCGCCCATCTCGTCATACTTGTCGAGCAGGGCATTGATGGCCTGCTTGGCCAATTCAAGGCGGGTCAATCCCGGCACACCGGAGCTTGCGGCCATGCTGCTGGAAACGTCCACCACCAGCAGGATGTTGGAGTCCACCTGGCCGGGCGTGATGCTGCGCACCGCACACTGCACCGTCGGCACATCGTCGACGATGTTGATGGCGATGGTGCTGGTGACGCTGTTGCCCAGGGCGTCGGTGGCCTTGTAGGTGAAGTACTCGTTGACGGTGTTGGCCCCATCGTTGGCGCCGCCCGCGGTCTTCGGCGCCGAGGTCAGGGTGTAGGTATAGGAGCCGTCGGCGTTGAGCTGGATCTGTCCGTACTGGCCCACGGCGTTGCCGACCAGGCTGTAGGTCAGTGCACCGACGCCGCCATGGACCGAACCGACCAGACTGCCCGAGGCCGTCTCGCCAGTGGAGCCCGGATCGCTGCCGGTCACATTGCCGGCGGCCAGGTCGTTGCCATCCTTGTGCAGGTCCAGGGCTTTTTCGTAGACGGTAACGTCGTTGTCCTCGCACGCCACCAGCTTGCTGTCCTGTACATTGATGCGGATGGTCGTGGTGCTCTCATCGCCATCGGCGTCGCGGATGGTATAGACGAAGCTGTCGGTCGCCCCGGCGGGCGGCACGCTGTCGGGGTTGGCGTGGTAGGTGGCGTTGCCCTGGCTGTCCAGGGTCAGGTAACCGTACTGGCCAATGATCGTGTCGCCCACATGGCCAATGGCAGAAGTCGAGGTGTCGGAACCTGCGCGCACGCCGACCACGTATTGTCCGTCGGCACGCACATCGGCGCCGACCACATCGTTGTCCAGCACGTTGCCGCTGACACTGGCGCCCTCCTTGACCGAGGCCACGTCGCAATGGGCCTTGGGCACGTCGTCGACGATGCTGACCACAATGGTGCTGGTGGTGGTGTTGCCGAGCGAATCCTTCACCTGGTAGGTGAAGCTCTCGGTGACCACATTCGGGCCATCGTTGGCGTGGTTGGGTGAGTTGGGCGCCGAAGTCAGGGTGTAGGTGTAGCTGCCATCGCTGTTCAGCTGGATCTGGCCATACTGCCCGGCGGCATTGCCGACCAGGGTGAAGGTCAGGGCACCGATGCCGCCGCTGACCGAACCGGCCAGCGAGCCGCTGGTGGTTTCCGTGGTGGCGTGCGGATCGCTGCCGGTGACGGTGCCTGCGGCCAGGTCGTTGCCGTCCTTGGTCAGGTCCAGGGCTTTCTCGTAGACCTTGGCCGTGTCGTCGGGGCAGGCGACCAGCGAGATATCGTGCACGTCGATGGTGATGGTGGTGGTGCTCTCGTCACCATCGGCATCGCGAATGGTGTAGACGAATACATCCGTGGCACCGGCCGGCGCCACGCTGTCGGGGTTGGCGTGGTAGGTGGCGTTGCCCTGGGCGTCGAGGGTCAGGTAGCCGTACTGCCCGACCACATTGCTACCCAGTTGGCCGATGGCCGAGGTCGAGGTGTCGCTGCCTGCGCGCACGCCGACCACGTACTTGCCATCAGCCGGCACGTCCGCGCCGATCACATCGTTGACCAACACGTTGCCGCTGACCGTGCCGCCTTCGTAGACATTGGCAAAATCGCTGTGGGCCTTGGGCACGTCGTCGACGATGCTGATCACGATGGTGCTGGTGGTGGTGTTGCCGAGCGAATCCTTCACCTGGTAGGTGAAGGCTTCCGTCATTACATTCGGCCCGTCGTTGACATGATTCGGCGAGTTCGGCGCCGAGGTCAGGGTGTAGGTGTAGGAGCCATCAGCGTTCAGCTGGATCTGGCCGTACTGGCCGGTGGCATTGCCGACCAGGGTGAAGGTCAGCGCCCCTGTTCCGCCACTGATGGAGCTGGCCAGCGAGCCGCTGGCCGTCTCGGCGGTCGAGCCTGGCTGGCTGCCGACCACATTCCCCGCGGCCAGGTCGTTGCCATCCTTGGTCAGGTCGAGCGCTTTCTCGTAGACCGTGACTTCGCTGTCGGCCCCGGCGATCAGCGAGCAATCGCGCACGTCGATGGTGATGGTGGTGGTGCTTTCGTCGCCGTCACTGTCTCGCACGGTGTAGACGAACACGTCCGTGGCTCCCGCCGGCGCCACGGCATTCGGGTTGGCGTGATAGGTGGCGTTGCCTTGGGCATCCAGGGTCAGGTAACCGTACTGGCCTTGGACCTGATTGCCCAACTGGCCGCTTGCCGAGGTCGAGGTATCGGAGCCGGCCCGCACGCCGACCACGTACTTGCCATCGGCGCGCACGTCGGCGCCTGAGGTGTCGTTGTCGAGCACGTTGCCGCTGACCGTGCCGCCTTCGACGACACTGGCCGAATCGGGATTGGCCTTGGGCAGATCATCGACGATGTTCACGTCCAGCGAGCCGCTGGCCGTGCTGCCGTCGGTGTCCGTGGCCGTGACGGTGAAGTGCTCGGACAGGCTGTTGGCGCCGTCGCCGTTGGCGTGGTTCTCATTGTCCAGCAAGGTGTAGCTGTAGCTGATCACGCCCGTGGCCGGGTTGTAGCCGGTGATGGTCAGGGTATTGCCCAGCGCCGTGGTGATCGATTGCGGGAAGCTTGCCGCCACGCCGCCGTTGACCACACTGATGCCACCGACGCTCAAGGATTGCAGGCCATCCGGCGCGCTGACCGTGAAGGTGCCGCTCTGGGTCAGGGCACCCGGGTTCGGCGCGCTGCCATCGGCCAGGTTCTTCTCGTAGACGGTCAGTTCGCCACCGTTCACGTCCAGACCACCGAGGGTAACCGGGTCGTTGAGGTTGATGACGTTGAGGGTCAGAGTCGCGGTGCTGGTGTCGCCGTCGGCGTCCTTCAGGGTGTAGGTGAAGGTCTCCACCCCGTTGCCACCGCCGTGCAGGTTCTTGAAGTCCGGGTCGTTGGTGTTGAGGGTATAGGTGTAGGAACCGTCTGCCGCCAGGACCAGGGTACCGTAGGTGCCGATGAAGGTACCGGCCATCACCGGACCGCTTGGGATACGGTCCGCACCCTGGATGTCGTTGCTCAGCACATTGCCGCTGAGTTCCACATGCTGCTCGGTGGCGGCAGTGGTATTGGTGTCGTTCACGGCCCGTGGCACATCGTCGCGGATGATCACATCCAGGGAACCACTGGCCACATCGCCATCCGTGTCGCTGACCAGCACCGGGAACTGCTCGCCCAGGGTATTGCTGCCCGCGCCGTCCGGGTGGTGTTCGGCACCGGTCAGGGTGTAGCTGTAGCTCACCACGCCGGTGACCGGGTTGTAGCCGGTGATGGTCAGCACATTGCCAAGCCCGGTGACGATGGACTGCCCGACGCCGGTGACCACGCCCGCCGTGACCACATTGATGCCGCCGACACTGAGGTTGAACACGCCGTCGGCGGCCACCACCGTGAAGCTGCCTGACTGGGTCAGGGCCGCCGGGTTGCTGGCCGATCCCTGGGGCAGGTTGGCCTCGTCCAGGGTCAATTCGGCGGGGCTGATATCCAGGCCATTGAGGCTGACCGGATTGTCGATCGCTGGCGCATCGGCCAACACCGGCCCGTCATCGTTGCCATCGAGGCCGCCGAGCTCGAGATTGGCCAGCAGGGGGAAACCATTGAAACCCGCAGTGGGGAAGCCGATGGTGGGATCAACCCGGCCGGCCACCTCGGTGAGAATCACGAAACTGTGGCCCCCGCCGAGCGCTCCCGACACCCCCGACGGGTTGCCGCCCGCCGCCGTCGCTTCGGCTTCCTGGGTGGGGTCGGCGCCTGCGGCAATGGCTTTTTGCAGTTGCTCGACATCACTGAGCTGGGCGTCGCTGGGCTGCGCGTCCGGCGCCTGCACATGGGGCGCGCGATTGGCCAGCAGGTCGGTGGTCATCTCCAGGCTGCTGTCGCGACCCAGGGTCAGCTGCGCGCCATTGTGCAGCCGCACCGCCACGGCGCCCTCGCTGCCGGTCTCCAGCTGTTCGCCGGCGAACAATCGGTCGCCTTCCACCAACAGGCGGCGATGACCATCGTCGCCCACCGCGAATACCTGGCCGATCACCTTGCCGACTACACCGACTAATTTAGCCATGAGCGTACGCCTCCCCTGCCGATGGGCTTTTCGCAGATCAAGGCGTGCCGGGTAATGTGCGCAACGTTCCGAGTGCCATGGCTGGATCGCTGCTGTCACGTTCGTGAGAAACCACGCTCCTTGTGACGACTGCCACGATAGCGAAATGGGCGAATGGCCATTATTAAGTGCCATTTTTTTGTCGCCAAATTCCGCTTTCGCCTTCCTCCCCTGTCTCCTTAGCTGCAAAAAATCTGGAACTTTCACCAAGGCCCGAAAATCGCCTGTCCCAGCCAATTCCCGTAACCGCCTGAATGAAACAATGTCGCGGATTCCTTAGACCGCATAAGTTTTTTTTCGCATATATCTTATGAAAAAATCTTCTTAGCTCGCCCGATAAATGTTCTTAGCTCTGTTGTTACAAACCTGAAACGGTTTGATTCTAATTTTTCGTCATTTTTTTGGCGATTAGCAGGACATTATTCAAGACCAGGGAGATGTACCCCATGCGCGCTTTAACCCCCATCACCAGTGCGATTTTGTTGGCCATGGCGTGTGCCAACAGTCAGGCGATGTCGATCACCGAGGCTGTCCAGAACGCCGTGGACCAGCATCCCGAGATCAGCGCCAGCCGCAACAGCAGGCTGTCGGCCGACGAGGATGTGAAGTTCGCCCGCGGGGGGTACTACCCAACCGTCGATCTGGTCGCAGGCTATGGCCGGCAACGCTCGGACAACACCAACACCCGCGGCTTCAACCCCGACGGCACGCGTAACCACAACAAGGAAACCCTCAACTACACCCAGTCCGAACTGCGCCTGCGGCAGATGCTGTTCGACGGCTTCAACACCTCCAACGAGGTCGCCCGTACTGAAGCGGTGGCCACCTCGCGTGCCTACTACACCCAGGCCACCGCCGAGAGCATCGCCCTGCGTGCCATCGAGGTCTACCTCGAGGTACTCAAGCGCCGCGAACTGGTGACCCTGGCCAAGAACAACCTGCAGGCGCACCTGCGGGTCAACGACCAGATCGGCCTGCGCAGCGAGCGCGGCGTGGGCAGCACCGCCGACCTCGACCAGTCCCGCGCCCGTCGCGCCCTGGCCGAGAACAACCTGGACACCGCCGAGGTCGACCTGGCCGACGCCGAGGCCAATTTCTACAGCGTAGTCGGGCGCATGCCGGACGAGCTGGAAACCCCGGTCACGATCAAGGGCGAAGTACCGGGTGACCTGCTCAATGCCCGCCAGGGCATGCTGGAGAACAACCCTTACCTCAAGTCGGCCCAGGCTGACGTGCGCTCCGCCGAGCAGCAATACGAAGTGGCCAAGTCGCCCTTCTACCCGCGCCTGGACGCGGTACTGGCCACCGGCGCCAACAACAATATCGGCGGCCAGAAAGGGCATGACAACAACGACTGGCAGGCCGGCGTCGAGCTCAGCTACAACCTGTTCCGCGGCGGCAGCGACAAGGCCCGCCTGCAGTCCGACGCGCACAAGATCAACCAGGCGATGGACATCCGCAACAACGCCCTGCGCGAGCTGAACGAAAACCTCAGCCTGGCCTGGAACGCGATGAACAACGCCCGCAAGCAGACCCCGAGCGCCCGCGAGTACGCCGAAACCACCCAGCGCGTGCGCGCCGCCTACCAAGACCAATTCGGCCTGGGCCAGCGCACCCTGCTCGATGTGCTCGACAGCGAGAACGAGCTGTACAACGCCAACCGGCGCTACACCGAAGTGCGCTACACCGAAGAGTTCTCCATGTACCGGGTCCTGGCGACCATGGGTGAGTTGCTGAGCAAGCAACGCATCTCGCTGCCGCCCGAGGCCATCGCCAAGACCGAAGTGCGCAACGAGGCGAAACTGCCCGACATGCGTTAGGTTCTGACGAGACAAGGGACTTTTCGCCAGCGCCCATTTCCCGTCCACCGCGGCAGGAGTAGGCCATCGTGACCAGTATGCAAAGCGCGCAACCGCGCCTGGATGTTGATGATCCGTTGCTCGATGGCCTGCTGATCCTGTGCAAGCTGCACGGCTGCCCTGCCAGCCGTGCCAGCCTGGGTAGCGGTCTGCCGCTGGCCGAGCAGCGCCTGCCCCTGGCCCTGCTGCCCCGCGCCGCGGCGCGTGCGGGGTTGCAGGCGCGAGTCCTGCAACGTGACCTGGACGCCATCTCGCCACTCAACCTGCCGGTTCTGCTGATCCTCAATGACGGCCGCAGCGCCGTGCTACAACGCTGGGGGGACAATGGCCGGGCCCTGTTGCTGCCGTGCGAAGCCGAGGGCGGCGAGCAGTGGGTGGAACGCGAAGTCCTTGCCGAGGCCTACAGTGGCCAGGTCCTGTTCGCCCGTCCTCGCCATACCCTGGAGGACGTGCGTGCCCCGCTGATCCCACGGGTCAATGCCTGGTTCCGCGACACCCTGCGGCATTCCCGCTGGCTGTATGGTGATGCCCTGCTGGCCAGCCTGCTGATCAACCTGCTGGGGTTGATGGTGCCGCTGTTCGTCATGCAGACCTACGACCGCGTGGTGCCCAACCAGGCGCTGTCCACCTTGTGGGTGCTGGTGGCCGGACTGTTCATCGGCACCGCCTTCGAGCTGGTGCTGCGCATGGTCCGCGCCCACCTGCTGGACCAGGCCGGTAAAAAGACCGACCTGATTCTCTCGGCCACCCTGTTCGAACGCATCACCGGCATGAGCATGAAGGCCCGGCCCGCCACCATCGGCGGCTTCGCCCAGAGCATCCATGACTTCCAGGGACTGCGCGAATTCCTCACCGCGGTCACCCTGACCAGCATCATCGACCTGCCGTTCGTGGCGCTGATGCTGCTGGTGATCGGCCTGCTCGGCGGCTGGCTGGTGGTGATCCCGCTGATCGCCTTTCCGCTGGCGGTGGGCCTGGCGCTGTTCATCCAGGTACGCCTGCGTGACACGGTGCAAAAGAGCCTGAGCCTCGGCGCGGTGCGCCAGGCATTGCTGATCGAGACCCTCGGCGGCCTGGAGACCCTCAAGGCCTGCGGCGCCGAAAGCGAGCGTCAATACCAGTGGGAACACACCAACGGCGCCATCGCCCGCCTCGACGCCCATGCCCGCAACCTGTCCTCGCTGGCCAGCAACGGCACGCTGTTCATCCAGCAGTTCTGCGGCATGGCCACCATCGTCGCCGGGGTGTACAGCATCATCGCCGGCAACCTCAGCGTCGGCGCGCTAGTGGCCAGCTACATGCTCGGCAGCCGAGTCCTCGCGCCGCTCGGCCAGATCGCCGGGCTGATCACCCGCTACCAGCAGGCGCAGCTGACCATGCGCAGCACCGATGCGCTGATGAGCCTGCCGCAGGAGCGCGAGGCCGAGCACCAGGCCCTGGAACACACCGCACTGCAAGGTGGCATCAGCATCAACCACGCCACCTTCCGCTATGCCGGGCAAGCGGCCCCGGCACTCAACGATGTGAGTGCCACGCTCAAGCCGGGCGAGCGCATCGGCATCATCGGCCGCAGCGGCTCGGGCAAGAGCACCCTCGCCCGCCTGCTGATGGGCTTCCATCACCCCGACGAAGGCCAGGTGTTGCTGGACAATCTCGATCTGCGCCAGCTGGACATCGCCGACCTGCGCAGCCAGGTTGGCTACGTGGCGCACGATCTGCCCCTGCTGGCCGGCAGCCTGCGCGACAACCTTACCCTCGGTGCCCGCCACATCAGCGATGCGCGCATGCTCGAGGTGGCCGAGCTGACCGGGGTCAGCGAACTGGCCCGCCAGCACCCGCAAGGCTTCGACCGCCCGGTGGGCGAGCGTGGCCAGCTGCTGTCCGGCGGCCAACGCCAGGCCGTACTGCTGGCCCGGGCCCTGCTGCTGGAGCCGCCGATCCTGATCCTCGACGAACCCACCAGCCACATGGACAACAGCAGCGAGGAGCAACTGCGCCAGCGCCTGCTGAACTGGGTGCCGGGCAAAACCCTGCTGCTGGTCACCCACCGCACCTCGATGCTCAGCCTGGTGGACCGGCTGCTGGTATTGGACAACGGCAAGATCGTCGCCGACGGGCCGAAGGACGCGGTCATCGACGCGCTGCGCAAGGGCCGTATCGGCGCGGCGCTGTAGGCCTTCAAAGACGACGCGGTCTCTGTGGGAGCGGGTTTACCCGCGAAAGCGTCGGCAAAGCCACCGCAGCATTCGCGGGTAAACCCGCTCCCACAGGGATCCGTGTCAAACCCCGCAATGGAGGTAATGTATGCCCTTCAGCCACAGCGTGCGCAGCTACCTCCAGGGCGCCGACAAGCGCGCCGAACGCGACTACATGCCGGAGCTGGCCGGCGCCACCTTGCAGGAGTCGCCCAGCCTGTCACGCCTGACCGTGTGGCTGGCGGCGATCCTGCTGCTGGTGGCCCTGGTCTGGGCCAACTTCGCGGTGCTCGACGAGGTCACCGTCGGCGAGGGCAAGGCCATTCCGTCGAGCAAGGTGCAGGTGGTGCAGAACCTCGAGGGCGGCATCGTCACCGAGATCTTCGTGCGTGAAGGGCAGATGGTCGACAAGGGCGCGACCCTGCTGCGCCTGGACGACACGCGCTTCAAGTCGAACAAGGGCGAGAGTGAAGCCGACCGCTACGCGCTCACCGCCCAGGTCGAGCGCCTGTCGGCCGAGTCCGAAGGCCGCCCCTTCGTGTTGTCGAGCGAAGTCCGCGCCAAGGCACCACAGGTGGCCGAGGACGAAGCCGCGCTGTATGACTCGCGCCAGCGCCGGCTGGCCAGCGAGAAACAGACCCTTAACGAACAATTGCGACAAAAGACCCAGGAGCTGGCCGAGTTCCGCTCCAAGGTCGATCAATACCGCTCGGCGGTCGGCCTGCTGCAACAGGAACTGGACATGTCCTCGCCACTGGTGAGCAAGGGCGCCATATCCCCCGTGGAAATCCTGCGCCTGAAGCAGCGCAGCGTCGAGGCGCGCGGCCAGCTCAATGCCACCAACCTGGCGATCCCCCGAGCAGAGGCGGCGATCGCTGAAATCCGCAGCAAGATCCAGGAATCCGACGCCAGCTTCCGCTCCGACGCCGCCAAGGAACTCAACGACAAGCGCACGGAGCTGTCGAAGATCACCGCCACCAGCATCGCCATCGACGACCGGGTCAACCGCACCACCGTGGTGTCGCCGGTGCGCGGCATCGTCAAGCTGCTCAAGGTCAATACCATCGGCGGCGTGGTCCAGCCCGGCAGCGACCTGGTGGAGATCGTGCCCATCGAGGACAACCTGCTGATCGAGGCCAAGGTAAGGCCCCAGGACGTGGCGTTCCTGCACCCGGGGCAGACCGCGATGGTCAAGTTCAGCGCCTACGACTACACCATCTACGGCGGGCTCAAGGCCAAGCTGGAGCTGATCGGCGCGGACACCGTCACCGACGACAAGGGCAATGCGTTCTACCTGATCCAGGTGCGCACCGACAAGAACCACCTGGGCGGGGACAACAAGCCACTGCTGATCATTCCGGGGATGG
The DNA here is from genome assembly GCF_003205295.1 of Pseudomonas mosselii. GTDB lineage: Bacteria > Pseudomonadota > Gammaproteobacteria > Pseudomonadales > Pseudomonadaceae > Aquipseudomonas > Aquipseudomonas mosselii_B. The sequence goes on along the minus strand of NZ_QJRP01000044.1, from coordinate 24,208 downwards.
TAGCCACGGTGGATATCATCACCGGGCAGAAGAGCGTGCTGGATTATCTGTTGAAGCCGGTACTGAAGGCGCGGACGGAGGCGTTGCGCGAGCGGTGATCGCCAGTATGGCGGCGCAATCGTGGGGCAAGCCCGCTCCCACGGATCATAAGCCCGTTACATGACGGGCTTGTTCCACGATCAGGCTGGCTCCAATTCAAACCTGCCCATGATTGCGTTGATAAGTCTCCGCTCCCATGGCCTCGATCTGCCCTTCGATCAGCGCCTCGAACGGGCGTAGCAAGGCATCGAACGCTGCCGGAGCCTCCAGCACATTCAACGCCTGCACCACCGCCTCGAGCGTCGACAAAGCCCCCGGTTCCGGTGCCTTGCGCAACCGATAGCGCGAGGGCTGGACATGACCGAGCGTAACCCGTGGCAGCCTCTCCAGCAGCGGGTTCAGGTAGAGCATCTTGCGCGCCTTGCGCCAGGTGCCGTCCGGCACGATCAGCATCAGCGGCAGGTCGGCACCTTGACCATAGCCTTGCAGGACCTCGGCCTCGTCGCCGGGGAACAGCAGCGCCGGTCGGTAACCTGGCGTTGCCACCAGCGCGTCCAGGTCGTCGAACACCTCGCCGATCCGCAACTCGGCGTTAACCAGCCCAAGGGTCGCCAGGCGTGCGGTGTTCAGGGCGTGGGCGGTCTCGCTGGGGTGCTGCAGCACGACCACGCGGGTGCGGCTGTCCAGGTGCGGGATCAGTGGGCAAAGGCAATGGGCGAGCGGGCGCTGGCAACGCTCGCAGCGAGGTCTGGACATGGGGGGCTCCTTGGGGCGGATAGTTTGCCACAGGGTTGCCATCCCGGGTTGCGACAAGGTGTTCGTGGGAGCGGGCTTGCCCCGCAAAAAAAGTCGGCACCGCCATCGCGGGGCAAGCCCGCTCCCACGCCCCACCCACACCGTCAAACTTCAGCGGTTGAACCGCTCCGCCAGGCTGTGCAGGTACTCCGCCATGCGCTCCAGGTCCTGGCTGATCTCGGCCCCCTGCCTGGCCTGCCCCGCGCTTTCGTCGCACAAATGGGCGATGCGCACGATCTGCTGGTTGATGTCCTCGGCGACATGGCTCTGCTGCTCGGACGCCGTGGCCATCTGCTGGCTCATGCCGGTGATGCGGCTGACCGCCTGGGCGATCCCCGACAACGCCGCCTGCACCGCCTCGACGCTGTGCACGCTGTCGCTGGAGATCTGCTGGCCACGGCTGGCGCTGGCCACCGCGCGGTCGGCACCGGAGCGCAGGGTGGAGATGATGTGGTGGATCTCCTCGGTCGAGGCGCGGGTGCGCTGCGCCAGCGAACGCACCTCGTCCGCCACCACGGCGAAGCCCCTGCCCTGCTCACCGGCCCGCGCCGCCTCGATGGCAGCATTGAGCGCCAGCAGGTTGGTCTGCTCGGCGATCGAGGTGATCACATCCACCACGCTGCCGATGGACTGGGTCTGTTCGGCCAGGGCATTGACCGCCTGGCCAATGTCGCTCACCGCCTCGCTCATGCTGCCCATGGCGCGCAGGCTCTGCTGCGCCAGGTCACTGCCCTGCTGGGCCAACAGGTCGGCGTCGCTGGCGGCATGGGCGGTGCTCTGCACGTTGTGGGTGACCTGCTGGATGGTTGCCGCCATCTGCGCGATGGCGGTGGCCGACTGGTCGGTCTCGCTGCGTTGGCGGTCGAGCATCTGCGCCTGGGCATCGGACAGGTCGGCGGACTGCGCGGCCCTTGACTTGACCCCGACACCGGCGTCCACCAGGCGGGTCAGCGCGGTTTGCAGTCGCGCCTCTTCGCTGATGATCGCCAGGTCGAGCTGGCCCTGCAGCCCGGGGTTGTCGCTGTAAGTCAGCGCCACCAGCGGGCTGGTGAAGGCCTTGGGGTGCTCCTGCAGCGTGCGCCGGATCGACTGGTTCTGCCGGTGCTCGACCACGTACCAGGCCGCCAGCAGGCTGGCCATCAGCACACCCAGCGCCGCGTAGGGGGGCAGCCACAAGTAGGCGGCGGCCGACAGCAGGCCCGCACCGATCAGCGGCCAGCCATGGCCGATCCCATGCCCCAGGCGCGCCGCCAGCGGTACCGGCGAGCGCCCTGCCCGCAGGCGGGCGTACAAGTTCTCGGCCCGGCGGATCTGCTCCCGGGTCGGCACCGAGCGCACCGACTCGTAGCCGCTGATGCGGCCGTTCTCGTACACCGCCGTGACGTAGGCGCTGACCCAGTAGAAGTCGCCGTTCTTGGCGCGGTTCTTGACCACGCCCATCCAGGGTTTGCCTTGCTTGATGGTGTCCCACATATGCCCGAAGACCGCCGGCGGCATGTCGGGATGACGCACCAGGTTGTGCGGCTGGCCGACCAGTTCGTCGTAGGTGAAACCGCTGATGGCCACGAATGCGTCGTTGCAATAGGTGATGCGGCTGTTCAGGTCGGTGGTGGAGATCAGCCGCTGGTCCTGGGGAAAGGTTCTTTCGTGCTCAGTGACGGGCAAATTCATGCGCATCGTTGGCGGTCCCTTGCTTATCCAGATGAATGGGGAAAATCATCAGAGCAAGTAGATATTTAGCAGATGGCCAGCACGCCATCGGTCAAGTTTTGTAGGAAATGGTCTGAAGCTGACGGAATGCGCTGAAAGCGGCCTCGGTCACCCTACGTTGAGCTGGCTCTTGAGCAGGTCGCGAAACGTCTGGATCAAGGGCTCACGGCTACGGCCACGGCGAATGATCAGTGAGAACGGTGCCTGGTAGCCGAAGGTCGCGGGCGACAGCACCCGCAGGTCGCCCTTGTCGACCCAGGCCTGGGCGTAGTGCTCGGGCAGGTAGCCAATGTAGGCGCCGGAGAGAATCAGAATCAGCTGCGCCTCCATGCTCTCCACGGTGGCGGCGCTGTGCTTGAAGCCGTGCCGGGCCAGTTCCGCCTGGCTCCAGTAGCCACGTCCGACCATGCGCTGCTGGGTAATTACCGGCTCCGGGATCCGTCGCTCGCCGAACAGCGCGTGGCGGCTGCTGCAATACAGCCAGTGCTGCTCGCGGTACAGCGGCTGGTAAACCAGCCCGCTCATGCGCGAGGAGAACGCGCCGATCGCGAGGTCCAGGCGATTGTCCTGTACGCCCAACTGCAGCTCGTAGGGGCTGGAGACCGAAAGGTGCAGGTGCACGGCCGGATGTTCCTGGCTATAGGCACCGATCGCCTCGGCCAGCGGCAGGGCACGATCGCCGACAGTGGAGTCAATCACCCCCAGGTTGAGGGTGCCGCGCAATTCGCCCTTGAGCGCCGCCGCGTACTGCTCGAAACCATCCAGCTCGCCGAGCAGGCGCAACGTCTCCTGATGGAACAGCTCGCCCTTGCTGGTCAGGCTGAATCCACCACGGCCACGGTGGCAGAGCACGATACCCACGGCGCTTTCCAGCTGGCTCATGTAGGTACTGATGGCTGAAGTCGACAGGTTCAGGTCGCGCTGGGCGTTGGCGAAGCCCTGGTGACGCACCACGCTGGCGAAGATGCGCAGCAGTTTCAGGTCGGGCAGCGATGAGGCCATGGGGCAACGGGTCCGTGGGCTGGAAATGGCCAGAGTCTAACCCGGCAGTACACCGATAGTTCAGAAATTCCTGAAGTAAGTTTTTGTCGGTAGCGATTCTTCCCGGGCACTACCTTGCGCAGACTGCGGCGAAATGTCCCTGCCCGCCCGCACAACCAGAGCAACGAGGCGCGCGGCGGCACAGGTTCGAACAAACAGAACAATCGACCGACTGATGAGGCCCACCGTGGACAAGATTCTCCACCAACCACTGGGCGGCAACGAAATGCCGCGTTTCGGCGGCATCGCCACCATGCTCCGTCTCCCCCACCTGCAAAGCGCCGAAGGGCTCGACGCCGCGTTCATCGGCGTGCCCCTGGACATCGGCACCTCGCTGCGCTCGGGCACCCGTTTCGGCCCGCGGCAGATCCGCGCCGAGTCGGTGATGATCCGCCCTTACAACATGGCCACCGGCGCCGCCCCGTTCGACTCGCTGTCGGTGGCCGACATCGGTGACGTGGCGATCAACACCTTCAACCTGCTGGACGCCGTGCGCATCATCGAAGAGGCCTACGACGAGATCGTCGAGCACAATGTCATCCCGCTGACCCTGGGCGGCGACCACACCATCACCCTGCCGATCCTGCGCGCCCTGCACAAGAAGCACGGCAAGATCGGCCTGGTGCACATCGACGCCCACGCCGATGTCAACGACCACATGTTCGGCGAGAAGATCGCCCACGGCACCACCTTCCGCCGTGCCGTGGAAGAAGGCCTGCTCGATTGCGAGCGCGTGGTGCAGATCGGCCTGCGCGCCCAGGGCTACACCGCCGACGACTTCAACTGGAGCCGTCGCCAGGGCTTCCGTGTGGTCCAGGCCGAAGAGTGCTGGCACAAGTCGCTGGAGCCGCTGATGGCCGAAGTGCGCGAGAAAGTCGGTGGCGGCCCGGTGTACCTGTCGTTCGACATCGACGGCATCGACCCGGCCTGGGCGCCCGGCACCGGCACCCCGGAAATCGGCGGCTTGACCACCATCCAGGCGATGGAGATCATCCGCGGCTGCCACGGCCTGGACCTGATCGGCTGCGATCTGGTCGAAGTCTCCCCACCGTACGACACCACCGGCAACACCTCGCTGCTGGGCGCCAACCTGCTGTTCGAAATGCTCTGCGTGCTGCCGGGCGTGGTACGCCGCTAGCCGTCAAGCACCGCCTGTTTGTAGGAGCGGCCTTGCGCCGCGAAAGGGCTGGAAGCAGCCCCGGCGATTTATGTGAAAACGCCGAAATCCAGGGGCGTTGCGCTGCAAGCGATTGCTTGACCCCGGCAGGAGCCATTCGGGAGGGCCATAGAGGCCCGCCAACACATGACAGGACCGCCGGGCGCCGTGAACCGCCCGGACGGCCGATCTCGCCATAATAAAGATAATCGGGAGACCCCCAATGGCCTTGGACATCATCGTTGTACTGATCTATGCCGCCGGCATGCTCGGCCTCGGCTGGTACGGCATGCGGCGCGCGAAGACCCACGAAGACTACCTGGTGGCCGGGCGCAACCTCGGCCCGACCCTGTACATGGGCACCATGGCCACCACCGTGCTCGGCGGCGCCTCCACCGTCGGCACCGTGCGCCTGGGCTACGTCCACGGTATTTCCGGCTTCTGGCTGTGCGCCGCCCTCGGCCTGGGGATCATCGCCCTCAACCTGTTCCTGGCCAAGCCGCTGCTGCGCTTGAAGATCTTCACCGTCACCCAGGTGCTGGAGCGCCGCTACAACCCGATGGCTCGCCAGGCCAGCGCGGCGATCATGCTCGCCTACGCGCTGATGATCGCGGTGACCTCGACCCTGGCCATGGGCACCGTGCTGCAGGTGCTGCTCGACGTGCCGTTCTGGATGGCCCTGCTGTTCGGGGGCGGCGTGGTGGTGGTGTACTCGACCATCGGCGGCATGTGGTCGCTGACCCTCACCGACATCGTCCAGTTCGTGATCAAGACCGTGGGCCTGATGTTCATCCTGCTGCCGGTGTGCCTGTACAAGGCCGGCGGCTGGGACGCCCTGGTGGCCAAGCTGCCGGCGGCTAGCTTCAGCTGGACCACCATCGGCTGGGACACCATCATCACTTACTTCCTAATCTACTTCTTCGGCATCCTGATCGGCCAGGACATCTGGCAGCGGGTGTTCACCGCCCGTGACGAGAAGGTCTGCCAGCGCGCCGGCACCACCGCCGGTGTCTACTGCGTGCTGTACGGCCTGGCCTGCGCCCTGATCGGCATGGCCGCCCATGTGCTGATGCCGGACCTGGCCAACCCGAACAACGCCTTCGCCGAGATGATCAAGGGCCAGCTGCCCGAGGGCATCCGTGGCCTGCTGATGGCCGCCGCCCTGGCCGCGATGATGTCCACCGCCAGCGCGGGCCTGCTCGCCGCCTCGACCACCCTGACCGAAGACCTGCTGCCCAAGCTGCGCGGCGGCAAGCAGTCTAGCCTGGGCATCAACCGCCTGTTCACCCTGCTCACCGGCCTGGTGGTACTGGGTATCGCCCTGGCGGTGAACGATGTGATCAGCGCCCTGACCCTGGCCTACAACCTGCTGGTGGGCGGCATGCTGATCCCGTTGATCGGCGCGATCTTCTGGAAGCGCGCGACCACCGCCGGGGCCATCGCCAGCATGTCGCTGGGCTTCGGCACCGCACTGTTGTTCATGTTCAAGGACGGCCTGGAGGCCAATTCACCGATCTACTACAGCCTGGCCATTGGCCTGGTGAGCTTCGTGGTGGTCAGCCTGGCTTCGCGCAAGCCGGTGGCGACGGTGAACCTGGCCTGAGGCCAATTCCACGCCGCTCCTTTGGAGCAACACACAACCCATTGATTTAGCTTGGCCCTGTGGGAGCGGGTTTACCCGCGAAGAATCCAGCGCGGTGTATGGCACCGGCTTCGCCGGTGTTCGCGGGTAAACCCGCTCCCACAGAGATAACAGTTCCCTGCGCGACAGCACAGCCCGAAGGGCTGGGCGATCTCCTACAGAGCCATTGAAACGCAAAAGGCCGCCGCATCCACAAGATGCGGCGGCCTTTTTGTCGGTGGTCAGCGCCGACGCGGCTGGCGCTTGCGCTGTTCTTCGTCGGTCGGGATCGGCACCGGTTGCAGCGGTGGCGGGAGCAAGCCCAAGGCGACGGCGAGGTCGTGGAGCCAGTTATACATGCGTTCGTTCATAATGCCCCCTTGACGGGTCAGCCTCTTGGTCAATCGATCCTGCGGTGCGTCATACAGATCATAGCCCGATGTCCTGTATTGCGCATGTCTCTGTTCCTACACATAGGGCCGATTCTGACCCGGATCAAGCGCAGACGGCAGCTTCCGACAGTCGGTCAATCGTTTCGCTTTGTTGCAAATCGATCCAGGCCTGCAGATTCGCCCCGCGTTTGCCCTGGCGCCACATCAACCAGGTCATCGCCTGGTCGAACGGCGCCTGCAGCCGATGCGCCCGCACCTGCTCGCGGCCCGGCAGGCTGTCGAGCATGGACTGCGCCATCAACGCCACGCCGGCCCCGGCGATCACACAGGCCAGCATGCTCTGGTACGACTCGATCTCCATGACCCGCCCCATGGGTGTGTGGGCATGGGCGTACCAGGCTTCCAGGCGCATGCGGTACGAGCAGCCCTGGCGGAAAGTGAACACCGCCTTGCCGGCGACATCCTTGGCGCTTTGCACAACCGGGTGCTCGGGGCTGGTGATCAGCACCAGCGTTTCCTCGCACAACGGCACGCCATCCAGCCCGGCTAGGTTGAGTGGGCCGTCCACCAGCGCCGCGTCCAGCCGATGACTGAGCACCCCCTCCAGCAGTTCGGCACTGGGCGCCGCCTGCACCTGCAGGTTCACCGCCGGGTAGGCCTGGTGGTAACGCGCCAGCAGCGCCGGCAAATGAATGGCCGCCGTGCTGTACATGGTGCCCAGCACGAAGTCCCCCGCCGGCTGGCCGCCCTGCACCGCAGCCAGGGCCTCGTCGCGCAGGTTGGTCAGCCTATGTGCATAATCGAGCAGCACCTTGCCGGCCGGCGACAACTGCAAGCGCTGGCGCTCGCGCAGGAACAGCTCCACCCCCAGTTGCTCCTCAAGCTGACGCAGGCGCGTCGACAGGTTCGACGGCACCCGGTGCAATCGCTCGGCGGCACGGGTCACCGAGCCCTCCTCGGCCACGGCCTGGAAGATGCGCAGTTGGCTGAACTCCATAGGATTCTCCAAAACAGAACAACTTGATCATCATTATTCAATTTTATTGAAAGTCAATGAGCCCTACCCTGCCATCCATCGCATCCCTTCGTGCAGGAGACTTTCCATGTCACCCATCGTGCAACTGCTGACCAGCGCCGTGGCGCTGATGATGGCCATGGGCATCGGCCGCTTCGCCCTTACTCCGCAACTGCCCCGACTGATCGCTGAGGGCCAGTTCGACCTCACCGCCGGCGGCCTGGTCGCCGCCGCCAACTACCTGGGCTACTTCCTCGGCGCGGTGGACGCCATGTTCGCCCGCCAACCCGCCCAGGTGCGCCTGCGCCTGCATGGGGGGTTGTGGCTGTGCGTGCTGCTGACCCTGGCCTCGTGGGCCGCCGACGGTTTCTGGAGCCACCTGCTGCTGCGTTTCGGGACTGGCGTGGCCAGCGCCTGGGTGCTGGTGATGATCGCCAGCCTCAGCCAGCAACTGGCCAGCGCCCATGGCCGCCAGCGCCTCGGTGCGCTGGTGTTCGCCGGGCCCGGCGTCGGCATCGCGGTGACAGGTGTGCTGGCCCTGGGCGCGCACCTGCTGGGACTGGATTCGGCGGCCCTGTGGCTGGTCTATGGCGTCGCCGCGCTGGTCATGCTGCTGGCGGTGCTGCCGTGGCTGCCACGGGCGCTGGCGCCCGCCGCCACGCCTGCGGCCGTCAACGAACAAGGCCGCGGCACCGGCATCGGACGCCTGGGCCTGGTCTATGCGCTCTACGGGATCGGCTACATCCTGCCGGCCACCTTTCTGTCGCAGATGGCCAGCCAGCAGTTCCTCGGACAGTGGCAGGCCGAGCTGTTCTGGCCCGCGTTCGGATTGGCATCTGCACTCGGCGTGGCCATCGTCAGCCTGCGCCGCCCGGGGCGGACCTCTGCCTGGCTGACCACCACTTTGTGGCTGCAAGGGCTGGGTGTACTGGCCTGCCTGCTCGGTGGCGGCATCGGCCTGGCATTGGGCGTACTGCTGTGCGGCGGGCCGTTCCTGGCCTGCATGCAACTGGTGATGCAGCGCTCACGGGAACTGGCGCCCCACGCCACGCAGCGCAATGCCGGGTTGCTGACTGCATGCTTTGCCCTGGGGCAGTTGAGCGGGCCGTTGCTGGCGGCGTTGAGCAGCCATTTCAGTGGTGGATTACAGCCAGCATTGGTGTTGGCGGCTGCTGGGTTGGGATTGGCAGGGATGTTGGCAGGAGGTTTCTCGCCCTCGCAAGGCTGCGCCAGTCTACGACAAACAGGCTGACGGTCGCGGGGCCAGCACCTACAGTCTTCGTGGGAGCGGGCTTGCCCCGCGATTGCACCGGCCCCGCCAAACGCCTACCCCACGACCCTGCGCAACTGCTGCCGCACCCACGCCTCGGCGCTGACCATGACCACCCCGAGCAGCACCATCACAGCCCCGATCACGAAGTTCAAGCTCAACGGCTCATCCAGCAGCAGCACGCCGAAGGTCACCCCGAACAACGGCGTGATGAAGGAAAACACCGCCAGGTTCGAGGCCAGGTATTTGCGCAGCAACCAGAACCAGGTCAGGTAACTCACAAACGACACCACGATCCCCTGGAACAGCACGCTGCCCACCGCCAGCGGGGTCAGCGAGAAATCGGCGATCTGCCCGCTCACCAGGGCGATCAGTACCAGCCCGACAAACCCTACTGCCAGCTGGTAGAACAGGGTCAGGGTCGCCGGCGCCTCGGACAGGCGCGAACCCCGCACCACCACCGTGGTCGCGCCCCAGGCCAGGCCCGCCAGGATCGCCAGGGCATCGCCCAGCAACATGCGTCCATCGAGGTGTTCGAGGGAAACGCCACCGGCGAAGGCCAGGGCAATCCCCCCGAACGCCAGCAGGATGCCCAGCCACTGCAACAACCGCAGCCGTTCGCTGGGCATCATGAAATGCAGCCCCAGGGCAGTGAAAATAGGCGCGGTGTAGAGGAACACCGACATATGCGCCGCCGAGGTCAGCTTCAGCCCCTCGGCAATGAACAGGAACTCCAGGCCGAACAGCGCGCCGGCCAGCAACCCGGCGCGCCAGGTGCTGCCCACCTGGCTCCAGCCACCCCGCCAACAAACCAGCAGCCCCACCAGCAGCGCGGCGATGCCATTGCGAAACGCCGCCTGCATGACCGGTGCAATGTCCACGGCAGCGGATTTGATCAGCACCTGCTGGCAGCCCCAGATCAGGCACAGCCCCAGCATGACCTGGAAGGCGAAGGCGTCGGGGTTCTTGCGGACCGCGGTCATGGGCGGCCCCTCAGCGGGTTGAACGACATGGCAAGGCTCGGCAGTGAGAATGGATCCCGATTATCAGACGCCAGGCCTTGCCGATACCAGCCTAAATTGCCCTGCTAGCAATTCGTGCGTCGGCGGATAACCTTCCGAATGCCGCAACAGGTTGCTTGGCGCGGGGCACAGCCTGGAAGTACCTGGCCCTTGCAGTTCACACGGACTACAAATCACCCAACAGTTCGCGTATGAACTCGGAGAAACTGTCCGCCACCTGGTGGGCCTCACGGCTCACCGGGTCGATATCGACGACCACCCAACCATTGTTCGTATCGAACCCTGAGCAGTAACCCTGCAGGTCATCGCCGAACAGCAGGATGCCTTCCAGGGCGGTGTTCCCGTCCTCATCGTAGACCTGGTCAGGCGTGAGCAGGCCTTCGTACAACATATAGGCCGCCTCACCCACTTCCCCCCATCCAAGCTCCCTGATGAACGCCAGGTAATCGGCCGGCACCTGCGAATGGGGGCCAGCCAGCGCCGAGAGCACCTGCGCTTCGGCTGTCGTCAGTTTGGAAAGGGGGCCGGACACCTTGTCCGGCTGCAGATCGTCATACATTCCCATTCACACTGCCCTCTTATCGTGATGTGAAGATTTCCCTGCCCACGCTGTCTTTCCCATGGATGCCACCTTGATGCTGGTCGGGGAAGCGTGCCGGGTGCATGTTCCACCATTCGTTAGGTCCGCCGAACCCACTTTCGATGATGTGGTGCGCATCGTAGGGCTGTCCGGCCTTGCGCACCACCTTTGTTCCATCCTTGCTCATCACATTCTCGGTGTAGCGGGGCCACGTCTGGCCTGTCTTGGTTTCCCACTGGCCGATCAGCTCGTCCTTGACCTTGTTGAACTCGCGTCGGTGTTTCTGGGTTTCCTTGGGCGTAAGCTTGGTGTAGTTCTTTTCGCGCAAGGCATTTGCCAGGTTGTCGCGTTGCTCGGCGGTGACCTTGAGGCCCGTGTGCGCCTCCAGCTCATTGAGATAACGCCGTGCCTGGCTGGAAAGCTGGGTGAACGCCGATGTCGGCCCCTTGGGCGGTACATCGCCGGCAGGCGGCTCGTGCGGCTTGCGGGTGTCCGGCACATCCAGGTGAGATCCCGGCCCATTGCTCCCTTCATGGTGGGTGCCGCCCTTGCGTCCTGGTATGGCACCCATGATCACGCTGGTGATCAACTTGCCACCGCCAATCAGGAAGTCGCCACCTTCCTTCTTGTCGAGGTCGTCCTCTCCTTCCATGCGCTCGGCAATGTACTTGCCAACCTTCGCCACGGCCTCCTCGACCTTGGCATTGAAGTCCTTGCCCAGCTCCGTCTGGTCGATCACCTGGCTGACAGCCAACTGGATGACAGCCTTGGGGCCTTGCAGCATGGCAAGTGCCACGGTGACCGCCTCGGCCCCATCCGGATGCGCGTCCAGGTACTCGTTGATGGTCGAGACATAGGTCAGCGTCCATTGGACGCTGTCGCGCTCCGCCGTGACATGTGTCGTGTCAAGCTGCAGAGCCCCCAGATTTCGCTCAAGCTCGCGGGTGAAATCCTGCGACTGCTCGAACACATGCTCAAGGTTGTTGAGCTGCTGCAATACCTGGGTCTGGAAGTCTTCCTTGCCCATCAAGGCCATGGCATCGCGTGGCGACATCCCTGCCAGGATCAGCGACTCGAGGGTGTTTTCCGCCAGCGCCCGGCCCGCGACCGCGACAGCGCCGCTGTCCATTGGCCGCCCGGTCATGCGCTGGTAACGATTGACCAGGGCGTTGAGGGCATTGCCAGCCTGTTCGAAGTTCTTCAGCGCCGTCTTGTCGTAGTCGAGCAGCCCATCGCTCCATTTCTGCAGCGTCTCCTTGGGATTCAGCACATCGTGCAGCGAGCTGTCGGTCACATAGAGATCGGTGCGCGACTCCTTGTCCCGCGTGATTTCGTAGGCTTTGTCGAGATCACGGTTCAGCCCGACGGTGGAGTCCTGGCCGGTCTCGGCGTCCTTGCGCACAGTGATATCACCGGCACCCACGGTGGCGCGGACGGTCTGCTCGCGGTCCTTTTCATACTCCCAGCCACTGACGCTCCAGCTGGTCTGGTTCTTCGGACCCTTCTCGCCGTTGCCTGCGTCTGCGGTGACCTTGCCGTTGGAAGGGTCCTGCTCGGCACTGGCCGACCCCTTCTTCCAGCTGCCACCCACGTTCAGGTAGTAACCGTGCTCCTTGTCCTTGCCGGCAATGTCGCTGAAGCCCAGGGTGCCGGTATCGAGCTTGAGATTGCCGTTGTCGGCGGCGATCAGCGCACCGTCGAGCTGGGTGTGGTTCTCGGTGCGGATATCGACCTTGTCACGCCCGGTGATACGCGTCTGGTCCTCGACCCACTCGGTCTTGCCGGTGGTCTTGCCATAGCCGACCGAGCCACTGACACCGGCGCCCGGGCCCACGGTGACGGTGGCATTGATGTCGAACTCCTTGCCCTTGACCTTGCCGGTGTCGATGGCCGAGGCCACGTTGAGGTCGCCACCGACACGGCCAATCACTTCGTCGCCGCGTACCTGGGCGCCCTTGATGTTGGTGTCCTTGCCACTGGTGAACTTCAGCTGGTCACCGGCATACACATAGGCTTGCTGATGACGCTGGGTTTCACGCTCCAGGTCGCCCTTGCCCATGTTGACGCTGGCGTAGACACCCACACCTTCCGAGCCGAAGGTCAGGCCGACCTCGCCACCGCCGCTATGACGGTTCTGCTCTTGCTGGCTGTCGTTCTTGGCAGCCACGATGTTCAGCTCATTGCCGGCATTCAACTCCACATCGCGGCCGGCCTTGACCTGGCTGCCCACGATGTTCAGGTCATTGCTGGCGTCGAGCTTGATGTTGCCGCCGGCCTCCAGCTGCGAAGGCGTGGAGGTGCCCTGCTGGCCATCGGCACTGGCAGTGCCATGGCTGCCGCCGATGCCGACCTTGAAGCCGCCACTGGTGCCACCATGCACGCCACCCCAGCTCTGCGACTGGTTGCTTTCCTGGCTGCTGCTGCCCTTGGCGACATCGATGTTGATATCCCGGCCTTTGATGTCGATGTCACGCCCGGCCTGGACCTTGCTGCCCTTGATATTGACGTCGTTGCCGGCCTGCATCTTCACATCGTTGCCGGCCTCCAGCGTCGAAGACCGATTGCTCTGCTCCACGCTTTGCTGGCTGCTGGTCTGCTTGCTGGTACCGATCTTGCCGTCACCGGTGGGGCCGGAGAAGAACTGGCCGATGGCGTCCACGGTCTGCAAGGTGCTGGAACCCTTGCTGACGCCATCTTCGCCCTTGCCGGTATTGCTTATCGCATCCTTGGTACTGCCGGCGTTATGTTTGATCGAGCCGCTGACCCCCTGGCTCTCATACTCGCGTTCCTGCTCCTGGATACGCGTGTCACGGCCGGCATCGATATTGATGTCTCGTCCGGCGCCAAGGCTGATATCGTGCCCTGCCAGCAAGTCCGAACCGGTCTGGTTGATATCACGCCCGGCATTGATATCCAGGTCCTTGCCAGCCTGGATGCGACTGCCGGCAGCCAACTGCTCGCGCAGGCGGTCCTTGGCTTTCTCTTTTTCAACGCCTGCGAAGAAATTGGTACCGTTGTCGTCGGTGTCCGAATGCAGACCGACGCTGCTCGACTTGGACCACTGCGTATCGTCACGTTGGTTCTGCGCCGCAGTGATGTTCACGTCACGCCCGGCATTGAGGCTGACATTGCGTCCGGCATTGATCCCGCTACCGAGCACGTTGATATCGCGTTCCGCCTCCAGGGTGGCGTCGCGCACGGCGACCACCTGGCTGCCGACACTGGTGCTGCTGCGCGCTTCATGCCCGGAGGTCTTTGCCGACGCAATCGACACCGAGGGGATCGAGACGTTTTGCACGCCCGGCAGCATCAGCGCTGTCGGCGACAGCATGTCCTTGGCCGAAAGCGACAGCTTGAGCTTCTGTTTGTACTCCTCGCTGCGGCTATAGGCGGTGTCGTTGGCCGACACCAGGTTGACATCGCCCTCGTCATCCACCAACCCGGCACGCAGTTCCACATCGTTGCCGGCATTGGCCTTGCTCGCTCGCAGGCGCACGTCGCTGCCCGCCGCCAGGACAATGTCGTTGCCGGCATCGAGCTCGCTGCCCACCTGGGTGGCGCTGGTCTTGAGCTGGCTCTTGCCGCTCTTCGACAGGCCCAGGAAGCCGGACTTGGTCTTCTTGCTGAACTCGCCATGCTCTTCGACGCCGGACAGCACCGCCACATCGCCCGTCGCGCCAATCATGAGGTCGCCGCCGGCCTTGAGCTGGCTGCCGATCACCGTGACATCGCGGCCGCCATCCAGGGAGATGCCGCCATAGTCCCGCTTGCTGACGTTGACGGTGAGATCACCACCGGCCTCGATCACCGAGGCGACGTTGGTGCTGTGGTAGCTCTCCTTCTGGTTCGAACTCTTGCGACCGAACGAACCCTTGCTCTTCTTGAGGTAGTAGGAGGCACTTTCGTCCTGGGCGGAAGCGATGGTCAGGTCGCGCTCGACGTCGATGTCGACATCGCCCTTGCCCTTGACCTGGCTGGCGACGATGGCCATGTCCTGGCCGGCAGACAGCGACACGTCACCACCGGCCTTGACCGTGGTCGAGACCTGGGTGACCTGGTCCTTGGACTGGGTGACCTTCTTGCTGCGGCTGAAGCTGTGGGCTTCGTTGGCGGCGGAGGTCAGGTTCAGGTCTTCGCCCGCGGCCAGGGACAGGTTGCGGCCTGCATCGATCTGGCTGGCCACCGCGGTGAGATCGCGGCCCGCGCCAATGCTCAGGTCGCGACCGGCGGTAACCGTCGCGCCATGCTGCTGTACGGTGTTGTTGCGCTGGCGGTTGCTGTAGAAGCCTTCGCGCTCCTCGATCGACAGCAGGCTGACATCGCGCCCGGCGTTGAGGGACAGGTCGCCGCCACTCTGGATCACACTGGCGACGTTGTTGATGTCCTGGCCCGCCTTGAGGCTGAGGCTGTTCCCAGCTTCGATACGGGCGGCGTTATCCAGGTAGTCCTTGTGCTGGCTGGTGCCGCCGAAGTTGGTGACGGCGCGCACCTGGTCGCGCTGGTTGAGGATGTCCCCATTGACCGCGGTCAGGCTCACGTCGCGCCCGGTGATGATGCCGCCGGCGCTGTTGCTCAGGTTGTTGCCGGCCAGCAGTTCCAGGCGCTCTCCAGCCTGGATCAGGCCGGTGTTGACCAAGTTGTTGCCAGCGGTGGCGGACAGGTTGCGGCTGGCCTGCAAGGTCCCGACGTTGGTCAGGTTCTCGCCGGCGATCAGTTCCACGTCCTGACCGGCGATCAACGCGCCGTTGGGGGCAAGGCGATTGTTGGCCTGGGCCAGGTAAAGCACCGGTACCAGGACTTCCTCGCCGTTGACCTGGTGTTTTTCCATCCACACGATGTCATGGGTCAGCACCGCCACCTGGGAAGCCGTCAGGCCCACGCCCAGGCTGAGCTGCAGCTGGTCCTTGCTGCGCAGGGCATTGTCCATCAGGTACTTGAACAACTGCTCGCCGGAGGTCTGGCCATCGATGAACTGCTGGCCAGTACGGGCCACCACCGCCTGCTGGATCAGACGTTGCTCGTAGAGGCCATCGCCCAGGCGCTTCCAGCTCTGGTCCGGATCGTAGCCCAGGTTGCCGAGCAGGTAGTCGGAGCTCATGAACTGCTTGAGGTCGGTCAGGACCGGGTTGGTCTCGATCAGGTACTTGTGTGGCTTGCTGGTGTATTGGCTGTCCGGCATACGGGTGACACCCGCAATGTCGGGACGTGAGTTACTCCACGGGTTGCCGTTGGCACCGGGATGTCGCGGCACAGGGGTGGCGTCAACCGCTGCACCGCCCGGTGCGTAGACACCGATGGCACTTGCGTTGCCGCCCACGGCACCGCCCTGGTGGGCGATGCGGTCGATGTCCTGATGGCTCTGGTTACCCGCACTGGCGTCCATGGCCTGCAGCGCGCCGGGCTGACCACCTGGTACCAGCGCCTGGCGGCCCTGGTTCGAAACCTCGGCAGTTCCCAGTGTCCAACCCTGCGGCGAGGCACCCGCGGCACTGCCCCCCTGGCCACTCAGGCGGAACAGTCCGTTCTGGCCGGTGGGCAAGGTGAAGCCGCCCAACGCCAGGGGGTTGACCTGTTGTTGCGCCAGGTCAGGGGGAAGCTGGGCGTGAATACGGATAACCGTGTTACCGGCAGCGCCAGGCAGCTTGGGGTCAAACGCCTTGCCTGCCGGACCACTGACCGTCAGCCCTTCCTGGATGACGCTGTTGATCACATCCCTGGTGGCATTGATGCTTACCCGGCCACCCGCCTGTACCACAGCATTCGCGGCACCGACCTGAGTGCCGTGCTCGATGGTACGCTGGTCGTAGAACGTGACGCCTTGAATCTGCGCGGGCAGCGGCGCTCTCGCATTCGGGTTGTATGCCGGCGCAATGTTCAGCGCACTGAGCGAGAAGCCGTCGAACCAGCTCTTCCAACCGATGACCGCGATGGTGTTGAAGTTCGCGGTACCGCCAAGCCGGGTGTAGGGCGTGATGCGTGACTCGTTCCAGTTGGCATCCCACATGCGCAATGTGCCAACAAGGTGTCTGTCGCCGTTACTGTTGGCCCTTGTGTATTCCGGGTCATTGGCTGCGTTGTAGCGCATCACCGCAGCAAAATACGGCATGGCGTACTTGACCTTGTCCACGCCTGACAGGGTGAACGACTTCAATACCGAATAGGTGCCCAGTGCCTCGCCCTTGTTGAGGAAGTTCTGCACATTGACCGTGATATCACGCTGTGCGGTGATCACCGAAGCCGAGTTCTCCAGCCGCCCCCCGAGCACGAACAGGTCGCGGCCAGCACGGATGGCGCCGGCGGGCGAGTCGATCTCGACCTTCTTCTCGTAGTACTCCTCAAGCACCATATGACCGCCGCCCGGACCGGTCTGACGCATGCCGATCGAGCTCCAGGTCGGGGCCCCCGTGGTCTTGAAGATTTCCTTGCGGTTCTCGATCGTCTGCGCATTCAGGCGCATGTCCCCTGCACTTTCCAGGCTGCCGGAGATGTTCTCCACCTTGCCCGCCAGTCCACCTGCGGCATTGCCCGCCACCGTCAGCCCACCCAGGCTGTAGACGTCGCCATAGAAGTTGGTCAGGGTCCCGGTGTACAGCTGCATGTCCCCGCCACTGAACAACAGGCTGCGATCGTTGCGCAGGCTGCCGGCGGTCACGCGCACCAGCTGGTTGCCTCCCAGGGTCCCCAGGTTGTTCAGGCTGCCGGCATTGACCAGCAGATCACCCGCTGCACTCAGCCGTCCCTGGTTGCTCAGCAGGCCCGCCACGTTGACCGTGGTGTTGCCCACGCCGGTGATGCTGGCGTTGCCACCCAGGCTCATCTGCGCCGCGCTCACGCCCAGCGTACCCAGGCTGTTCACCCGCCCATTGGCGCTGCTGTAAGTGCCCCCCAGGTTCAGGCTGAGATCACCGTCACTGGCAATCAGGCCTTCGTTGCTCCAGTTGCCGCCGTTGCCCACCAGGCTGTCGAATGCCAGCAACTGGCCGCCGGCGGTCTGGGTGAGGTTGTTGACGTTGACCGTCAGGCGCCCGGCCTGGATCACGCTGGCGTTGGTCCAGCTGTCGGCGGTCAGGGTCAGACCGCCACGGGTGATCAGATTGCCGCCAGCGCGGGTCAGGTTGAGCGTGTCGATGTCGAACACGCCCTTGCCCGCATGCAGCACCTTGCCGCCGACGTTCTGCAACACGCCGACGCCGAGCGTCAGGTCGGTATTGCCGACTTCCACCAGCCCGGTGCGGTTGTCGAACAGGCCGCCAATGGCGAACTGGCTCTTGCCTGTGCTGCCCACGGCACGCAACTGGCCAGCCTGGTTATCCAGGCTGGCGGCCGAGATGGCGAAAATACTCGCGCTTTCGACGATGCCGCCACGGTTGTCCAGGGCGCCACTGAGTCCGATATCGATACGCTGGCCGACCATTTCGCCGCGCGCGTCGCCACCGTTGAGCAGGCTGGCGCCGTTGACCTTGAGCAGGCCACTGGCGGAGATGCCGCCGTCGCGGTTGTCCAGCTGCCCGGTGCGGATCAGTGCATCACCACCCAGCGCCGCGATGCGCCCGCCGTAGTTGTCGAGGCTGGCGCTCTGCACATCGAGGCCCAGGGCCTGAAGGATGCCGCGCTGGCCATTGGCGTCGCTGCCATTGCGCAGCACACCGGTGGTACGCACACCCAGCGACTGCTTGAAGCTGGCAAGGATGCCGCCGCGGTTGTCGAGGGTGTCGGCGGTCACGCTCAGCGCGCCGTCCTGGGCGATCAGCTTGCCGCCCTGGTTGTCGAGCACGCCAGTGGCCTGCACGCTGATCGCGCCCTTGGCCTGCACGGTGCCCTTGGTGTTGTTCAGGCTGGCCGCCTGCAGGCCTACGTCGCCCTGCTGGCTGTAGATCAGGCCATCGCCCGTATTGCTGAGCGCCCCGCTGCTGTTGAGCACGAGCGCGCCATTGGCGGCCAGGGTGCCGCGCTGGCTGTTGTCGATGCTGCCGGCCAGCACCTTGAGCAGGCCCTGGCTGGCGATCTGGCCACCCTGGTTGTCGACCAGGCCGGCGCGCTGGATCAGCAGGTCCTTGCCGGCGAACAGCGTGCCCTTGCGGTTGAGCAGGTCGGCGAGCAGATCGAGGGTCAGGGCGCCCTGGGCGGCGAGGTTGCCGTCGTTGTTGTTCAGGCTCGCGGCGGTCAGGCCGAGGTCCTGGCGGGTGGCCACGCGGCCGCCGTGGTTGTCGAGGGCGCCAGCGCTGATGACCAGTTTTTCACCGGCATCGATCAGGCCACCTTCATGGTTGTCCAGGGCCGCCTTGATCGTCAGCTGCTGGCCGCTGCCGCTGGACAGGATGCCCTTGGCGCTGTTGTCCAGGCTGTCGGCTTTGACGTCCAGGCGCTGCTGGGCGACCAGCGCGCCGCCGTCACTGTTGCGCAAGGCGCCGGCCACGGTCGCCTGCACGGCACCGGAACGGCTCGACAGGGTGCCTTGCTGGCGGTTGTCCAGGCTCTGGCCGGTCACGGTCAGCCCCTGCCAGCCCGAAACCAGGCCGTTACGGTTGTCGATGGCGCCGCTGGTGATGGCCAGGGTTTGTTCGCTGATCAGCTTGCCGTCACGGTTGTCCAGTTCGCTGACATCCAGGCGCAGGGCCTGGGCGGTGGAGATCTCGCCGCCCTGGTTGGCCAGCTTGGCCAGGTTGGCAAGGGTCAGTGGGCCGGCGGTGGTGATCAGGCCGGCGCCGTTGTCCAGGTCGGCGCCGAGCAGGTCCAGTGCAAGGCTGCTGCCAAGCAGTTTGCCGCCGTGGTTGTCCACGCCCTTGCTGGTGAGTGCGAGCGCGTCCTTGGCTTCGATGCGGCCACCGTCGCGGTTGCTCAGCACACCGGCATGAACCTCCAGCGACTGGGCGCCGATCAGGCCCTTGAGGTTGTCCAGGCGCTGGCTGATCTGCAGCAGCAGGCGCTGGTCACTGAGCAAACGGCCGTTGCCGTTGTCCAGTTGCTCAGCGGCGACGGTGAACGCTTGCGCGCTGGAAATCTCGCCACCCTGGTTGGCCACGGTCTTGAGATTGTTCAGCAGCAGCGACGGGGCATTGATCAGGCCGCCACGGTTATCCAGGTGGCCATGGCTCAGGTCGAGGTTCACCGAAGTGTCACTGAACAGCTTGCCACCCTGCTGGTCGAGGCCGGTAACCGTTGCGCCGAGTGCTTCACGGCTACCGACTCGGCCACCGTCGCGATTGTCCAGTTGACCAGCATGCAGATCGAGGGTGCGGTTGCTGCTGATGCTGCCCTGGCGGCTGTTGTCCAGCTGCCCGGTGGTAATGACCAGCGCGCTCTTGCTGGCAATAACGCCCTTGTCGGTGTTGTCCAGGCTGGCGCTGGCCAGGGTGATGTCGCTGTCGCTCAGCAACTCGCCACCCTGGTTGAGCAGCGCGCCCGCCGTGGTCAGTTTCAGGCTGCCGGCGCTGTCCAGTTTGCCGGTGCTGTTGTCCAGGCTTTGCGCGGCCATCACCAATTGGCCCTCGGCGCTGATCAGGCCAAGGCGGTTGAGCGCCGCGCCGGTCAAGGTCAGGGTCATGTCACGCTGGCTGGTCAGGCGGCCACCGTCGTTGTCCAGGGTCAGGCCGGTCAGGGTCAGACCGGTCTGGGCCTCGATACGTGCCTTGTTGCGGTTGAGCAGTGCCTGCAAGGCGAGGGTCATGCCCGTGCCGGCGACCAGCAGGCCACCGTCACTGTTGTCCAGCGAGGTGCCGGTCACGCCGACAGCGGCCTTGCCGGTGATCTCGCCGCCACGGTTGTCGATCCGATCGACGTCCAGGGTCAGGGCACCGTTGCTGCCGAGCAGCCCTGACTCACGGTTGTCCAGCTCGCCACCCTTGATCCGCAACTGCTCCAGGCTGACCAGCGAACCCGCAGTGTTGAGCAGTGTGGCGGCCTCGATCTCGCCGCGGCCCTTGCCGGAGATCTTGCCCTTGCTGTTGTCCAGGGTCTTGGCGTCGAGCTTCAGCGAGGTGTCGCCTACCAATGTGCCCTGGCGATTGTCCAGGCGATCATCAATAGCCACGACCAGGCTGGAGCGGCTGCTGACTTCACCTTCGCGGTTGTCCAGGCTGGCGGCACGCAGGTCCAGGCCCTTGGCCGAGACCAGCCCCTTGGTATTGTCCAGTGCCTGGGCGATACGCACCGTCAAGGCCTGGTCGCTGATCAGCTTGCCCTGGCGGTTGTCCAGCGTCGTGGTGACGAGGGTGAAACCTTGCGAGCTGGAAATCTCGCCCCGCTGGTTGTCGACGCTGCCGAGGTTGTTCAACACCAGCAGCGGAGCCTTGATCAGGCCATGGTTGACCAATGCGCCCTGGCCCAGGTCGAGGGTGATCGAGGCCTTGCTCAGCAGGCGCCCGGCCTGCTGGTCGAAGCCGGTGGCGGTCAGGTTCATTGCGCCATCGCTGTCGATGCGGCTATCGCTGCCTGCATTGTTGACCTGGCCGGCCTTGATGGTCAGGCGGTCGTTGCCGACCACATGCCCGCTGTCGCGGTTGTCCAGCGTGCCGGTGGCGATGTCCACGGCCCCCTGGGCGCCGATCTCGCCGGCACGGTTGTCCAGGCTGGCGCTACGCAGGTCGAGGGTGCCATCGGCGGTGATCGAACCGCGCTGGTTGTCTACCTTGCCGGTGGTGGCCAGGGTGAGCTTGCCGGCGCTGCTCAGCTCCGCGTCGCTGTTGTCGAGGCTGGCGGCGCCGATATCGAGGTCACCCTCGCTGGTCAGCAGCCCCTTGCCGTTGTCGAGCGCCTGGCCCAGGCGCAGGCGCGCGCCCTGCTCGCCGGATACACGCCCGTCGCGGTTGTCCAGGGTCTGGCCCTCAAGGGTCAGTTGGCCCTTGCCGCGCAGCAGGCCCTGGGCCTGGTTGATGACCTCGGCCACCGTCAGCGACAGGTCGGTGTCGGCCAGGACCTGGCCGCCGGTGTTGTCCAGGTGCTGGCCGGTCAGGCTGAGCGCCTTGGCCGCGGACAGCTCGCCGCCACGGTTGTCGACGTTGCCCACGGTCAGGCGCATGCCCTGCCCGGCGCCCAGCACGGCGCCCTGGCGGTTGACCAGCGAATCGCCCTTGAGGGTCAGCTTGCCGTCGGCGGACAGCTTGCCGCCGAGCTGTTCCAGGCGCGTGACCTGCCCATCGAGATCACCACCGCTGGTCAGGCTGCCGCCGCTGTTGTCCAGGTGCGCAGCGACCAGATCCAGGTTGCCCTTAGCGCCGAAGATACCAATTTGGTTGAGCAGCTCAGTGCCATTGAAGCGCACCCCGGCCTGGCCACTGACCAGGCCCTGGTCACGGTTGTCGAGCTGGTCGAGGGTCAGCGTCATCGCGCCATCGCCCTCGATCTTGCCTCCACGGTTGTCCCAGCGCTGGCCTTGCAGGGTCAGCAAGTCCTTGCCAACCAGTCGCCCGCCGCGATTGTCCAGCTGGCCGGCCTCGATGTGCGTCGCGCCAGTACCACTGAGCAAGCCTTTGTCCTGGTTGTCGAGCACGCCGCTGACCTTGGCGGTCAGTGTGCCATCGCTGAGCAGCTTGCCCTGCTCGCGGTTGTCGAGGCTGGCGGCGCTCACCGTCAGCGCCGTACCCGAGGCCAGCACGCCTTTGCGGTTATCCAGAGCCTGGCCGACGGTCAGCGTCAGCGCCTGATCGGCACTGAGCCTGCCGCCACGGTTGTCGAGGCTGGCGGCGCGCAGCTGGCTGGCGCCGGCACTGGAGATCTCACCGTGCTGGTTGTCGATATCCGCGCCACTGACCAGCTCCAGGCCGGCACTGCTGGACACCACGCCACGCAGGTTGTTCAGCGTCAGGGCATGGATCTCCATGCCAGCACCAGAAACCACGCCATCGACATTGAGCAGCGCCTGGTCGAGATGCACGATCAGGGCATCGAAGCTGGACAACTCACCGGCCTGGTTGTCGAGGTGCGCCCAGGTGGCATTCAGTGCCCCTTGGCTGATGATCTGGCCACGGTCGCTGTTGAGCAGTTGCCCACCGGCCAGGGTCATGCGCCCGTCCGCGACAACCTTGCCCTGCTGGCGGTTGTCCAGCGTTGCGGCGTTGATGTCGACATGGCGCCCGGCGCTGAGGCTGCCGCCCTGGTTATTCAGGCGACCGCCCGTGGTCAGCTTCAGGTCACCGCTGGCGATCAGGCGCTGGCTGCGGTTGTCCACGGCTCCGGCGTTGATCTTCAGGTCGGCATCGGCCGCGCGGCTGCCATCGGCCTGGATGCCGGCCTGGATGCCCCCAAGGTTGCTCAGTTGGCCTGACGCGTCCAGTTGCACCGAACCTGCCGCAGTCAGCCCCTGGCGGTTGACCAGGTCACCGCGGCTTTCCACCTGCAGTTGCTTGCCGGCATGTACCGGCCCCTGCGCATCGATACCGGCCGCCCGGATGCTCACATCGCCGGCAGCGCTGGCCTGGGCCATGCTCAGCTGGCCATTGGCATCGAGCTGGATATCGCCACCGCTGGCGATCATCCGCCCGTCGAGGCGCACACCGACACCGGCCTCGGTGCCGACCAGCCTGACCGCGCCGGCATACATACCGCCCAGCGCGCTGGAGTCGATCGCCAGGCTCGGCTTGGCGCTGCCGTCGTCAGCACGCGCGGTGGCCGCCAAGGTGCGGGCATCGACATCGTTGCGCCCGGCGATAATGGCCAGGTTGCGGGCCTGGATCTCGGCATTGATCTTGGTGCTGCGGGCAATCAGCTCGAAGCTGTCGACGTTGCTGGCATTGATCCCCGCGCCTTCGATGGCGATGTGTCCCTGGTCGACCTGGTAACGGGTCAGCTGGCCGTTCTCGATCACCGGCTTGCCGGTGCTGAGCGTGGCCTGTGGCGTGTTGATGAAACCGCAACCATCGCAGGTGATGCCGTGGGGGTTGGCGACGATGACATGCGCCGCATGCCCCGCGACCTCGGTGTAGCCACGCAGCTGGCTGGCGTTGGCGCCGTTGACCTCGTTGAGGATGACGTTGGCCGCCTGGCCGTGGAGGTTGGGGTTGCCAAGGATGATCCCGCCCAGCTGGGTGGCCTGGGTGCGCTCGGTGGCGTTGTTGAGGATCAGCCCCTGCTGGCCGACGTTGTAGTCGCTGAACTGGTTGTGCGACAGCCCGCTGCCATTGGGCGCGGCGATGTTGATGATCGGCACGCCATTGCCCGCCTGGTCCAGCCGGGTGCCCGGCCCGCTGACCACCACGCCTTCGGCGGCCTGCGCCCAGAATGGCTGCCAGAACATGGCGTTGGCCAGCAGGAACGCCAGGCCCCGCTTGGGCAACCCGCAGAAACGCTCACGAGGCTGAATGGCGGCCGAGCGTTGGCGGGCCAGGAAGGCGAACAGGCGGACGTCCATGTCAGGTCTCGTAAGTCAGGGGATCAGGTGGATCAGAGGAAGAAATCCAGGCGGAAATACACCGGGCGTTCCTTCTCGGTCAGCACGTCGGGGCGTTCCAGGCTGTGGGCGAAGGTCACGCTGGCGGCCATGTGCTGGCCGCGGGCGAACAGCTCCAGCGAGTGGCTGCTGGCACGGCCGTGGTACTCGCCGTTGTAGCGATCGTTGCGGATCACCCCGAGG
>NZ_QJRP01000043.1 GCF_003205295.1 Pseudomonas mosselii | reverse complement strand
GGGCGGCGGCGATGGCTGTGTCGAACAGCTCGCGCAGGAGTTTTTGTGGATCGACCGACATGGCAGGCTCCCAGATTCTTGTTGTTCTGCACAATCGAAAACGCCCCTGGAACTGCCTCCGTGCAGGCCGAACCAGGGGCGGGTGTTGCTCGGGGTCACCGCTGGACCTGTGGTTGCAGGTTCAGCGGTGTTGGATCTGGAATCGTGGGGGCGCTTTGCGCCCCTTTCGCGACACAAGGCCGCTCCTACAGGGGATTGCATACCGCCTGTAGGAGCGGCCTTGTGTCGCGAAAGGGCTGCGCAGCAGCCCCCGGATTCAAATCACTTGTCGTCGCGGATCGAGAAGTTGGCCATGTGCTCCAGGCCCTTGATCAGCGCCGAGTGGTCCCAGTTGCCGCCGCCCAGCGCCACGCAGGTGCTGAACACTTGCTGGGCGTTGGAGGTGTTGGGCAGGTTGATGCCCAGCTCCTTGGCGCCTTGCAGGGCCAGGTTCAGGTCCTTCTGGTGCAGGTTGATGCGGAAGCCCGGATCGAAAGTGCCCTTGATCATGCGCTCGGCGTGCACTTCGAGGATCTTCGAGGAGGCGAAGCCGCCCATCAGCGCTTCACGCACCTTGGCCGGGTCCGCGCCATTCTTGGCGGCGAACAGCAGCGCTTCGCCGACGGCCTGGATGTTCAGGGCGACGATGATCTGGTTGGCCACCTTGGCGGTCTGGCCGTCGCCGTTGCCGCCGACGCGGGTGATGTTCTTGCCCATGGCTTCGAACAGCGGCAGGGCGCGTTCGAAGGCTTTCGGGCAGCCGCCGACCATGATGCTCAGGGTCGCGGCCTTGGCGCCGACTTCGCCGCCGGACACCGGGGCGTCCAGGTAGGCGGCGCCAGTGGCCTTGATCTTCTCGGCGAAGGCCTTGGTGGCGGTGGGGGAGATCGAGCTCATGTCGATCACCACCTTGTTCGGGCCGACGCCTTCGACGACGCCGTTCTCACCGAACAGGACGCTCTCGACCTGCGGGGTGTCCGGGACCATGACGATGATGAACTCGGCTTCCTGGGCCACTTCCTTCGGGTTGGCCAGGGCCACGGCGCCAGCGGTGATCAGGTCGGCCGGTGCGGCGTCGTGGTGGGTGGAAACGAAGATGCTGTGACCTGCTTTTTGCAGGTTCTGGGCCATGGGCTTGCCCATGATGCCGGTGCCGAGGAAACCGATTTTAGCCATGAAATTGTGCCTCTTTGTATTTGTTTGAACAGGCGACTCGACCCCTGTGGGAGCGGCCTTGTGTCGCGAAAGGGGCGCGAAGCGGCCCCACGATTTCAGCCACGCAGGAAGATTGCCGGGGCCGCTGCGCGGCCCTTTCGCGACACAAGGCCGCTCCCACAGCGCGCCGTCTTAAATTGCGTTATGGGTCTTCAACCAGCCCAGGCCCGCCTCGGTGGTGGTCTTGGGCTTGTACTCCGCGCCCACCCAGCCCTGGTAGCCGATGCGGTCCAGGTGCTCGAACAGGAAGCGGTAGTTGATCTCGCCGGTGCCCGGCTCGTGGCGGCCCGGGTTGTCGGCCAGCTGCACGTGGTTGATCAGCTTCAGGTTGGTTTCCAGGGTACGGGCCAGGTCACCTTCCATGATCTGCATGTGGTAGATGTCGTACTGCAGGAACAGGTTGTCGCTGCCCACCTCGGCCTGGATTTCCAGGGCCTGTTTCGTGGTGTTCAGGTAGAAGCCGGGGATGTCGCGGGTGTTGATCATTTCCATGACCAGGCGGATCCCGGCGCCCTTGAGCTTGTCGGCGGCGTAGCGCAGGTTGTCGACGAAGGTCTTGCGCACGGTGGCGCAGTCCAGGCCTTCGGGGCGAATGCCGGCCAGGGCGTTGACCTGGGTGTTGCCCAGCACCTTGGCGTACTCGATGGCCTTGTCGACGCCGGCGCGGAATTCCTCGACGCGGTCAGGGTGGCAGGTGATGCCGCGTTCACCTTTGGACCAGTCGCCGGCCGGCAGGTTGAACAGCACCTGGGTCAGGCCGTGGACGTCGAGCTGCTGCTTGATCTCAGCGGCGCTGAAATCGTACGGGAAGAGGTATTCGACACCGCTGAAACCAGCGTCGGCGGCGGCCTTGAAGCGGGCCAGGAAATCCTGTTCGGTGAACAGCATGGACAGGTTGGCGGCGAAGCGAGGCATAGGTCGTCTCCTTGCGTTGAAGACCCCCGCGCAAGGCACGGGGGCGTCAGGCGATCAGTCCAGCAGCGAGATGGCGGTCGGCGCGTCGTTGCCGACCAGGGCGAGGTCTTCGAACTCGTTGACCGCGTTGATCTCGGTGCCCATGGAAATGTTGGTCACGCGCTCGAGAATCACTTCGACCACCACCGGCACGCGGAACTCTTCGGCCATCTTCTGCGCCTTGAGCAGGGCAGGGGCGATGTCGGCCGGTTCGAACACGCGGATGGCCTTGCAGCCCAGGCCTTCGACCACGGCGACGTGATCGACACCGTAGGTGGCAGCGTCGGTGGCGTTGATGTTCTCGAAGGCCAGTTGTACACAGTAATCCATGTCGAAGCCACGCTGGGCCTGGCGGATCAGGCCGAGGTAGGCGTTGTTCACCAGCACGTGGACGTACGGCAGGTTGAACTGCGCGCCCACCGCCAGCTCTTCGATCATGAACTGGAAGTCGTAGTCACCGGACAGCGCGACGACCTTGCGTTTCGGGTCGGCCTTGACCA
The DNA here is from genome assembly GCF_003205295.1 of Pseudomonas mosselii. Classification (GTDB taxonomy): domain Bacteria; phylum Pseudomonadota; class Gammaproteobacteria; order Pseudomonadales; family Pseudomonadaceae; genus Aquipseudomonas; species Aquipseudomonas mosselii_B. Next base: position 35,009 of record NZ_QJRP01000043.1, on the reverse strand, counting down.
CACCGAGAGCGGCAGGGATGGTCCAGCCCAGCGGGCCGGCCTGGCCGCAGTTGATCCAATGGCGTGGCTTGTACACGTGCAGGAACTGCGCGCCGGCGATCTGCGACAAGCCGATGGTGCTGACGTAGGTGGTGTCCTTGCCGAACACTTCGTTCATTTCCTGGTACACGCGCTGTGGCTTGACCGGGACGTTGTCGAAGTTGGTCTTGCGCTGCAGGGTCGCCTTGCGCTGCTGGCAATCTTCCAGCCAGGCCTTGCGGCACTTGAGCTTGCCAGCGGCTTTCCACTCGCGGGCCACTTCGAGGAATACGTCCAGCGCCTTGCCGGCATCAGAAACGATACCCAGGTCCGGGGTGAACACGCGGCCGATCTGGGTCGGCTCGATGTCCACGTGCACGAACTTGCGGCCTTCGGTGTAGACGTCGACCGAGCCGGTGTGGCGGTTGGCCCAGCGGTTGCCGATACCGAACACCAGGTCGGACTTGAGCATCGTGGCGTTGCCATAGCGGTGCGAGGTCTGCAGACCGACCATGCCGACCATCAACTCGTGATCATCCGGGATGGTGCCCCAGCCCATCAGGGTCGGCACAACTGGCACGCCGGTCAGTTCGGCGAACTCGACCAGCTTGTCGCTGGCGTCGGCATTGATGATGCCGCCACCGGCCACCAGCAGCGGGCGCTCGGCGTTATTGAGCAGGGCCAGGGCCTTCTCGGCCTGCACGCGGCTGGCTTGTGGCTTGTGTACTGGCAGCGGCTCGTAGGCGTCGATGTCGAATTCGATCTCGGCCATCTGCACGTCGAACGGCAGGTCGATCAGCACCGGGCCTGGGCGGCCGGTACGCATTTCATAGAAGGCCTTCTGGAAGGCGTAGGGCACCTGGCCTGGTTCCAGGACGGTGGTGGCCCATTTGGTGACCGGCTTGACGATGCTGGTGATGTCGACGGCCTGGAAGTCTTCCTTGTGCAGGCGCGCACGCGGCGCCTGGCCGGTGATGCAGAGGATCGGGATGGAGTCGGCCGAGGCGCTGTACAGACCGGTGACCATGTCGGTGCCGGCAGGGCCGGAGGTGCCGATGCACACACCGATGTTGCCCGGGTTGGCGCGGGTGTAGCCCTCGGCCATGTGCGAGGCGCCTTCGACGTGGCGAGCGAGGACGTGATCGATGCCACCGACTTTCTTCAGGGCCGAATACAGCGGGTTGATGGCAGCCCCCGGAATGCCGAACGCGGTATCTACACCTTCACGGCGCATGACCAGAACGGCTGCATCGATTGCTCTCATTTTGCTCATGGTTTGTGCCTCATCGATTTTGTAATTGTATACAACTTGTGTTGCGGCAGAGTGTATTCATGCTCGGCGCAAAAGGTCAATCCATTTTCGTCGGTGGCGTTGACTGGGCGGTCATAGGGCGATTAGGCGGCATTTCGTCGCACTTGGCAAGATTGATTCAAATAATTGTATACAAAGAGTGTCTTCGTTGTGTTCTATTCTGTCTATCGGTTTTCAACTGCCCTCAGGGCTTCTCACAACAAGAAGAGGACCTTTCCATGAACGCATTGACCCTCAAAGACGCTGTCGGCGTGGTAAACGCCGCGCTGGCCGCCGGGCGCAAGATCAACGCCGCGCCGCTGACCGTGGCGGTACTGGACGCGGGTGGGCACCTGCTGGCGCTGCAGCGTGAGGATGGCGCCACCCTGCTGCGTCCGCAGGTGGCCATCGGCAAGGCCTGGGGCGCAGTCGCCCTGGGCAAGGGATCGCGCCTGCTGGCGCTGGATTCGCAGCAGCGGCCGGCGTTCTATGCCGCGCTGAATGGGCTGGGCGAGCGGCCGGTGGTGCCGGTGCCGGGTGGGGTGCTGATTCGTGATCGGGACGGCAAGGTGCTGGGGGCTGTCGGGATCAGCGGGGATACGTCGGATATCGACGAGCAGTGCGCGATCAGTGCGATCGAAGAGGTGGGGCTGACGGCGGATGCCGGGGTGGCGGCTTAAGGCTCAAGGTGTCGGGGCCGCCTTGCGGCCCATTCGCGGCACAACTCCTACAAGGGATAGCGCTCTCCTGTAGGAGCGGCCTTGTGCCGCGATGGGCTGCGCAGCAGCCCCATTGGCTCGGTCAGGCCGCCTCGGGCTCGCAGCCCTTCAACACCAGGCGGATGATGGTTTCCGCCGCCGCGTCATAGTCGCTGTCGGCCAGCTTGGCCTTGCCGGTCACCACGGCGATCTGCCAGTCGAAATCCGCGTAGGTCTGCGTCGCCGCCCAGATGCTGAACATCAGGTGGTGCGGATCGACGTGGGCGATCTGGCCGCGTTCGATCCAGCGCTGTATGCATTCGATGTTGTGCCGGGCCTGCTCGTTGAGCTGCTCGACCTGGCGCGGTGACAGGTGCGGCGCGCCATGCATAATTTCGCTGGCGAACACCTTGGAGGCGTGGGGCAGGTCGCGGGAGATGCGGATCTTCGAGCGGATGTACGAACTGAGCACCTCTTTCGGATCACCGTCGGCGTTGAACGGCGTCGAGGCCTGCATGATCGGCGCGATGATGCTCTCGAGCACCTCGCGGTAGAGGTTTTCCTTCGACTTGAAGTAGTAGTACACGTTCGGCTTGGGCAGGCCGGCCTTGGCCGCGATATCGCTGGTCTTGGTGGCGGCGAAGCCCTTGTCGGCGAATTCTTCACTGGCCGCGCGCAGGATCAGTTCCTTGTTGCGCTCGCGAATGGTGCTCATTGTCGGGGATCGTCCTCGTGTCTGGCCGCCTCAAAGAGGGATCGGGCATGGTAGCACCGGCGCAGATGAGCGCTCAAGGCAGCCGCTTTCGGCTAGAATCGCAGCCTTTGAACCCCTCTGGATAAAGAACATGGCAGGAAGCAGTCTACTGGTACTGATCGACGACATCGCCACGGTGCTCGACGATGTCTCGGTGATGACCAAGGTCGCGGCAAAGAAGACTGCGGGGGTGCTGGGCGACGATCTGGCGCTCAACGCCCAGCAGGTCACCGGCGTGCGCGCCGAGCGCGAGATCCCGGTGGTGTGGGCGGTGGCCAAGGGCTCGCTGGTGAACAAGGCGATCCTGGTGCCGGCGGCGCTGTTGATCAGTGCGTTCATTCCCTGGGCGGTGATTCCGCTGCTGATGGTCGGCGGCGCCTATTTGTGCTTCGAGGGCTTCGAGAAGCTGGCGCACAAGTTCCTGCACAGCAAGGCCGAGGACGAGGCGCAGCACGAGGCGCGCAAGGCGGCGGTGGCCGACGAGCAGGTCGACCTGGTGGCGTTCGAGAAGAGTAAGATCAAGGGCGCGGTGCGCACCGATTTCATCCTCTCCGCCGAAATCATCGCCATCACCCTGGGCACCGTGGCCGATGCGCCGCTGAGCCAGCAGATCATCGTGCTGTCGGGCATCGCGCTGGTCATGACCATTGGCGTCTATGGCCTGGTGGCGGGCATCGTCAAGCTCGACGACCTGGGGCTGTGGATGACGAAAAAGGCTTCGGGCCTGGCCCAGGCGGTGGGCAACGGCATCCTGCGCGCCGCGCCGTACATGATGAAGAGCCTGTCGGTGATCGGCACCGCGGCGATGTTCCTGGTCGGCGGCGGCATCCTGGTGCACGGCATCGCGCCGCTGCATCACGCCATCGAGGCGTTCAGCGAAGGGCGGGGCGGGGCTTTGACCGGGGCGCTGCTCAATGGCGTGGCGGGGGTGATCGCCGGGGCTGTGGTGCTGGCGGTGGTTAGCGTAATGACCAAGGTGTGGAAACTTTGCGGTGATCGCGTGAGGTAAAGAGTGGGCGAGGGGCAGTCAGCGGTTCGGCAGCCTGTCCTTCAACCTCGTTCTGGATTTCCTTTGCTGATGCTGCTCCTTGAAGTCTTCCCACACATGCTCTTTCCACGGCATGGCAGATACGATGTTCTCTTGTGCGAGCGTGATGGTGCTGTCACCGGCCGTTGCGTAATCGGTTGTCATTTCTACCTGCAATGTATCCTTGTCACGATAGCCACTGAGAAACGGAACCAGCTTGAAATGTTGGTCGATGCCCCGGGCCTCGGTGGGCTTGCCAATATCGATCACGTTGCCGACATAAATCTTTCGATCAGCCATGCTGAACATGTACTTGCGCTCAGGGTGCCTGATTGAGGTCATGAGAAGATCCAGCAGCGGTGTGTCAGCCACAAAAAGCGACAATAACTGTGTCTGAAGCTCGCTTTTTGTATTGAGATTGAAAAAGCGTTTCAAGTGCCATACGGTGAAGCGCGTCCAAAGCGGAGGCACAATCAGGCAGAGCGCTGCGGCCTGGCTAAGGAATAGGTGGAAGCCGGCTCTTTTCTCGCTGGCGAGATCATGTTCGACCAGCCAGTTTTTTGCCGGAGTGAAGTAGTCGAGGCTGATCTGAATAGCGCCGCTGCAGCCGGGAAGGGAAAAGGTGAGGAAACTGAGCGCTGTCAGCAAACCACTCATCGCAGTTGCCATCAGAAAACAGGTAAGACCTGCCTTTGCCACCAGGAGATAGAGCAGCTGCCCTTCGTAGCGATGGAAGCCCAGCGTTATGCGTGGGTGAGTTACACAGATCCAGTAGCCACTGACCAGAAACGGTAGTAGAAGCAGGATACCCATTCAGGAGTTCAGTAACCGGCGAGCTTTCTTGCGCTTTTCAACAAATTCTTCTGTCAGTACCTCGCCCACGTCGATGGATATGCGCCCATCGACAACGCTCAGGCTTTTGAGCTTCTTGATCGAGTCAGAAATTTCCTTTTCCTTGGCAGTCATGCCGTCGCCAGGTTTGCCAAAAATAAAATTTAGAATTTTCATGCTGGTCCCTGGTGGTGAGGGTAGAGTCTGTTCGCCGCTCTGGAACAGCCTTGGGTCAAGTATAACACGGCGATAGAGGTGCCCTCCCGGCGAGGGCGAAACAAGAAATTGCAAGGAGAGACCGGCGGGCCTGGTTTCAACCATGACCCGCCGGCGCTGAATCAGAAGTGAACCTTGACCAGGAAGCTCATGGTGTTCTGATCGGTGGTAAAGGCATCGCTGTCCTTGATGCCGTACTTGTTCTTCCAGTAGTCGTACTCGATACCCACGTACAACTGCTTCTCGCCCAGGTGCAGCGCCTTGCCCAGGTCGTACTTGACCTGCGGGTTGAAGTGCAGGTTCGCCTGGTAGGTGCCGCGACGGTTCTCGTCGTTGTCGACCACCCAGTCCATGAAACCGTCGATCAGGATGTCGGACGAACCCACGGGGATGGTGTAGGACCAAACCGGGGTGATCTGCCAGACATTGTCGCCCGGACGGCTGCCGTCGGTGGTGCGCTGGTAGAAGTTCAGCTGGAAGTAGTCGAAGCCGGGGATGGCCAGGTCGAAGCCGGGGCCGATCAGGTAGGACTCGGTGTCACCCTCGCCGAACTCGTAGGTCATCGCCAGGAGCACGTCCTTCACCGGGCCGAACTCGAGCTTCTGGTCGAAGATCTTGCCGAACGACAGGCGCGGGCTGAACTCGCCGTAGTAGGTGTTGGGGCCGTTGCTGGCGTCCTTCTTGCCCTGGTAGAAGATCTTGTCGAAGAAGAAGAAGTTGTCGCCGTACTTCCACGCATCGGCGTGCTCGAAGGTCACGGTCTGCTGGATCTCGGGGTTGACCTTGAAGTTCTTGCCCCACAGGTAGGTCAGGCTGTTGTTCTGCCATTGCAGCAGGTCACCGGCTTGGCTGGCGCCGCAGGCCAGCAGGCCACCGGCGAGGATCAGGCTATTGATGGTACGCATTGCGAGTGTCGCTCCCTTGATTGGATCTGTTGTCAGCGCTCGGGCGCTGTTCTTGTCTTTTGGGTCAGCTTTTTTCAATTGGCCACAGCTGTTTGGCAAGAGCTGCGCCAACTTTTCCACGTTGGGCACAACCATCCTGCTCGACGTCTTTCTGAACGGATGAAATGGGTATTTCACGCTGGCAACACGTTGGCCAACCGCCCGGAAACATTGACTGAGCGGTCAGCAAACGCGGGCGGGATCCTTCCCGCCCCGATCGAGGGGGCGCGCAGATTACTCACTTGCGCGCCGGGCCTCAAGTGCTCCGTCCTGGAGCACAGTGGTGCAAATTTGGGCGTTCGGTCAGTTTTTCAGAAGTGCACCTTCACCAGGGCGCTGGCCACGCTCTGGTTGCTGTCCACGTTGCCGTGGCTGTCGATGCCGTACTTGTCCTTCCAGTAGCTGTATTCGAAGCCGACGTAGAGCTGCTTGGCGCCCAGGTTCAGGGCCTTGCCCAGGTCGTACTTGACCTGCGGGTTGAACTGCAGGTTGGCGTGGTAGGTGCCGCGACGGGTCTGGTCGTTGTCGACCACCCAGTCGATGTAGCCGTCGATCAGGATGTCGGACTTGCCCACCGGGATGGTGTACGACCAGGCCGGGGTGATCTGCCAGACGTTGTCGCCGGGGCGGCTGCCTTCGGTGTTGCGCAGGTAGAAGTTCAGGGTGAAATAGTTGAAGCCGGGCACGTTCAGGTCGAAGCCGGGGCCGATCAGGTAGGCCTCGTTGTCGCCCTCGCCACGTTCGTAGGTCATGGCCAGCAGCACATCCTTGATCGGGCCGAAGGCCAGGTTGCGCTCGAAGATCTTGCCGAACGACAGGCGCGGGCTGAACTCACCGTAGTAGGTGGTCACGCCTTTGCCGGGGTCGGCCTTGCCGTTGTAGAAGATCTTGTCGACGAACAGGAAGGTGTCGCCGTACTTCCACTTGTTGGCATGTTCGAAAGTGATGGTCTGCTGGATGTCGGGGTTGACCTTGAAGTCCTTGCCGTACAGGTAGGACAGGCTTTCGCCGTGCCATTGCAGCCATTCGCCGGCGTAGGCGGGGAGGGTGGCCAGCAGGCTGCTGCCCAGCAGGACGGACGTGGTGATGCGCTTCATGTTGTGATTCCCGGACTTATTGTTTTTGTAAGGGCTTTTTCGGCGCGCAAGCGCCCCGGGCGGCCCATTCCGGCGGGCCGACGGTCCAGCGTTACCGCGTGGTTGGAACGGGGCGGCCGGTACGGCGCCGCCCCTGGTCACTCAATGCTGGTGACAGGCATCGTTGTGCGCGGCGCGGTCGGCGCCGCCGAGGATGTTGAACAGCAGGTTCAGCACCAGGGCGCTGAGGGTGGCCATGGCGATGCCGCTGTGGGTGATGGGCTCCATCCACTGTGGCATCTGTGCGAAGAACTCAGGCCGCACCACCGGGATCAGGCCGAAACCGACGCTGACCGCGACCAGCAGCTGGTTGCGCCGGTCGGCGATGTCCGCCTCCTGGAGGATCTTGATCCCGGTGGCGGTGACCATGCCGAACATGGCGATGGATGCGCCGCCCAGTACCGCAGGCGGGATCGAGGCGATCAGGAAGGCCGCCTTGGGCAGCAGGCTGAGCAGGATCAGCAGGGCGCCGGCCATCACCGTGACGTAGCGGCAGCGAACCCCGGTCATCTGCACCAGGCCGATGTTCTGGGCGAACGAGGAGTGGGTGAAGGTGTTGAAGAAACCGGCGATGAACGACGCGCCGGCATCGCACAGCAGGCCGCGACGCAGCATGCCGGGCGTGACTTCGCGGTCGGTCACCTTGCCCAGGGCGAGGAACATCCCCGTGGACTCGACGAAGATGATCACCACCACCAGGCACATCGACAGGATCGGCGCCAGGCTGAAGGTCGGCATGCCGAAGTGCAGGGGGGTGACCACCTGCAGCCACGGTGCCTCGCTCAGGCCCGACAGGTCGACCATGCCGATGGAGCCGGCGAGCACGTAGCCCAGGCCCATGCCCACCAGCACCGAGACGTTGACCCAGAAACCGCGCATGAAGCGGTTGATCAGCAGGATCACCGCCAGCACCAGGCCGGCGACCATCAGGTAGATCGGCGCACCGAAGGCTTCGGCCTCATGGCCACCGCCGGCCCAGTTGACCGCCACCGGGAACAGCGACAGGCCGATGGAGGTGATGACCGTGCCAGTCACCAGCGGCGGGAAGAAACGCACGACCTTGGACATGAACGGCGCGATCAGCATGCCGAAGAAGCCGGCGGCGATGGTCGCGCCGAAGATCCCCTGCAGGCCGACGCCGGGCATGCCGGCCATGGCCACCATGCTGCCGACCGCGGCGAAGCTGGCGCCCATCATGACGGGCATGCGGATGCCCACGGGGCCGATACCGAAGGATTGGATGATGGTGGCAACGCCGGCGACCAGCAGGTCGGCGTTGATCAGGAAGGCGACTTCTTCGCGGGACAGGCCCGCCGCCTGGCCGATGATCAGTGGCACCGCGATGGCGCCCCCGTACATCAGCAGAACGTGTTGCAGACCCACCAGGATCAGCTGGAACAAGGGCAGGGGCTGTCGTGGCGGCGCAACAGGGATGTACGCCTTGGGTGACTCGGACATGCAGCACCTCGAGTTTTGTTTTTATTCTCGGATCCAAGCGGGCGGCTTCACGTGGCAGGCTCCTGTGAAGGAGGCTGGGGACCCGCGTGAAGCCGAACGCTCGATGCTTGCTTGTTACGTAGAGCTTGGAAGCGAGGCCGGGAGTACCGGCCTCATCGCGGGGCAAGCCCGCTCCCACGCAGTCGTGGGGTGTCTCAGTTGACCTGCGCGCCTTTGGCGATCCAGTCGCCGACCAGCTTGCGCTCCTCGACGGTCATCTGGGTGATGTTGCCCAGCGGCATGATCTGGCTGGCGACGGCCTGCGCCTGGATGCGCGCGGCCTGGGCCTGGATCTGCTGCGGGGTGTCGAACATCACGCCGCCAGGTGCGGCGCTGAACAGTGGGCTGGTCGGCTTGGCCGAGTGGCACACGGTGCAGCGTTCCTGGATGACGGTGTGGATCTTGTCGAAGCTGCCGGTGGCCGCCTGGGCCGTGGCCTGGGCAGGTTCCGCGGCCGGTGCCTGGGCAGGCTTGGCGGCCTCCTCGGCGCGCAGCTCGGCGGCGGTCTTGCCACCCACGGCAGTGGCCGGCAGCGGCTGGTACTCAACCTTGGCGGCGGCCTGCTCAGGAGCGCTCGGCAGCGGCTTGGGGCCGGTCACGTAGGCCAGGCAGATCATCGCCAGGGCGCCGACGGGCAGGGTCCAGGCGTACTTGTTGCTGTCGTGGCGGGTGTTGAAGTAGTGACGGATCAGTACCGCGGCCACCGCGATCCCGGCCAGGATCAGCCAGTTGTACTGGCTGCCGTAGGTGCTCGGGAAGTGGTTGCTGATCATGATGAACAGCACCGGCAGGGTGAAGTAGTTGTTGTGACGCGAGCGCAGCAGGCCCTTGGCCGGCAGTACCGGGTCGGGGGTCTGGTTGTTCTCGATCGCCGCCACCAGCTGGCGCTGGGCCGGCATGATGATGCGGAACACGTTGCCGACCATGATGGTGCCGATGATCGCGCCGGTGTGCAGGTAGGCGCCACGGCCGCTGAACACCAGGCTGAAGCCCCAGCAGGCGGCGATGATCAGCACGAACAGCACGCCGCCCAGCAGGGCCGGTTGCTTGCCCAGGGGCGAGTCGCACAGGAAGTCGTAGATGAACCAGCCGGCAACCAGCGAACCGATGCCGATGGCCACGCCTTCGGCACCGCTCAGGGTGCTGCCGGGTGCCAGCAGGTAGAGGCTCGGGTTCCAGTAGAACACCACGCACAGCAAGGCGATCCCGGACATCCAGGTGAAGTAGGCTTCCCATTTGAACCAGTGCAGGTTCTCGGGCATTTTCGGCGGCGCGAGCTTGTATTTCTCCAGGTGGTAGATACCACCACCGTGAATGGCCCAGAGGTCACCCGACAACCCATCGCGCGGGTTGCTTCGGTTCAGGTGGTTCTCCAGCCAGACAAAGTAGAACGATGCACCGATCCAGGCCACGCCGGTGATCATGTGAACCCAGCGAATGCTCAGGTTCAGCCATTCGTGAAGGTGTGCTTCCACAGTATGTACCTCTCGCCAGTCACCATCTCGATGACCGACCCTTTCTTATTGGTGGGGATTGAGGATCAACATCTGTTCCTCGGGGAAGTAATGCTCATCGCAGTTGTTGCCGGAACCACTGCGATCAACCACCAGGAAGTCATCCCGCTTTTCGATCGTCAGCACCGGGTGGTGCCAGACGCCGCGATGGTAATTAACGCCCTGCCTGCCATTGCTGCGGAAGGCTCGGACCAAGCCTGATACAGGTGCATCGCCAACCGGCGCGACCACGATCAGAAAGGGGTTGCCGAGCAGCGGGATGAAAGCCTGGCTGCCCAGCGGATGGCGTTCCAGCATGCGCACAGTCAGCGGCATCTCCAGCGCGTCGGCGCGGAAGATGCTGATGATCGCCTTGTCCTCGGGCTCGGCGGTCTCGACCGTGGCGAGCTTGTGGAAGCGCATGGTCGAGCCATTGTTGATCATGAAGTGGTCGCTGCCGTCGGTTTCGATCACGTCACCGAAGGGGGCGAAGGCTTCTTTGGTCAGGGGCTCGATCATCAGGGTGCGCATGCGGGTCTCTCTTGTATGTTCGTTGTTCTGGATTCTGGTGGACCGGCCTGCCGGGCCCTGGGTGCGGACGCGTCACGCACTCGGGCGAGGCGGGCACGCAGTCCTCAAAGCTGCAGCAGGCGGAACAGGGCGATCAGGTTGATCTGCGCCAGGGCTTCCTTGAACTCGGCATCCTGGTCGTTGTGGATGCGTTTTTCGAAGGCGGCGAGGATCTGGTGCCGGTTGCTGCCCTTGACCGCCATGATGAACGGGAACTGGAACTTGGCCTTGTAGGCGTCGTTCAGCTCGGTGAACCGGGCGAACTCCTCGGCGGTGCACTGGTGGATGCCGGCGCCGGCCTGTTCATTGGTGCTCGATTCGGTCAGCTCGCCCTGGATAGCGGCCTTGCCGGCCAGGTCCGGGTGAGCGTTGATCAGTGCCAGTTGCTCTGCGTGGCTGGCGCTGAGCAGGATGTCGCTCATGCGCTGATGCAGCGCCTCGATCTCGTTCAGCTCGGCCAGCTGGCCCAGGTCGTAGGCTTTCTCGGCGACCCACGGCGAGTGCTCGTAGATGTCGGCGAAGGCGGCGACGAAGGCGGCGCGCTCGAGGGTGGAAGGCTTGAGGGTCTTGAAGGCGGTCATCAGGCGTTCTCTTTCTTGTACGGGTGGGTGGCGTGCCAGTGGCGGGCGATGTCCGCGCGACGGGCGAACCAGACCTGCTCGTGGCTCTTGGCGTAGTCGACGAAGCGCTTGAGCGCGGCCAGGCGCGCCGGGCGGCCGACCAGGCGGCAGTGCAGGCCGATCGACAGCATCTTCGGTGCCTCGGCGCCCTCGGCGTAGAGCACGTCGAAGGCGTCCTTCAGGTACTGGAAGAACTGCTCGCCGCAGTTGAAGCCCTGGACCTGGGTGAAGCGCATGTCGTTGGTGTCCAGGGTGTAGGGGATCACCAGGTGCGGCTTGTCGGTCGGATTGTTCGGTTCCCAGTAGGGCAGGTCGTCGTCGTAGGTGTCGCTGTCGTAGAGGAAGCCGCCTTCCTCCATCACCAGGCGCCGGGTGTTCGGGCCGGTGCGTCCGGTGTACCAGCCCACGGGGCGCTCGCCGGTGATCTCGGTGAGGATGCGGATGGCCTCGAGCATGTGCTCGCGCTCTTGCGCTTCATCCATGTACTGGTAGTCGATCCAGCGGTAGCCGTGGCTGCAGATCTCGTGGCCGGCCTCGGCCATGGCGCGGATCACGTCGGGGTGGCGCTGGGCGGCCATGGCCACGGCGAAGATGGTCAGCGGCACGCCGCTGTCCTTGAACAGCTTGAGCAGGCGCCAGACGCCGGCGCGGCTGCCGTATTCGTAGAGCGACTCCATGCTCATGTTGCGCACGCCCTGCAAAGGCTGGGCGGCGACCATTTCGGAAAGGAACGCTTCGGATTCCTTGTCGCCGTGCAGGATGTTGCGCTCGCCACCTTCTTCGTAGTTGAGCACGAAGGACAGCGCAATGCGGGCATTCCCCGGCCATTGCGGATGAGGTGGGTTGTTGCCGTAACCGATCAGGTCGCGTGGGTAGTCAGCGCTCACTGCAGTCTTCCTTCTTGTTCGTTAATGCGGTGGGTGGGCGGGCCGCGTCGGGATGTCGCACCACCGGATGGGCTGATTGTATACAAGTTCTGAAATCTTTTGTAAGCCTGTTTTTCCGCATTTCTTCCCATTTGTCGCGTGAGAATGGCTTGCAAGAAATCTGCCCGATTGGTCAGTTAATGGTGTCGGCAGCTTTACGGCGCGTGTCTTTGCGACTGATGGCTTGTTCTGCAGGGGGTGCGTAGGAGGTGACAAAAAATTGTGTACAATTTGCCGGCAAACTGTCTTAATGGCGTCATTCCCGCACGCCGCAGGCCCCGTGCCCGGTGATTGCCGTGTATTTTTTGCCCACGCATACGACAAGAGGCGACAAGCAAATGGGACGTTTGACCACACACGTACTGGACGCCGCGCATGGCTGCCCGGGCAGCTCGATCAAGGTCGAGCTGTACCGCGTCGAAGGCCAGCAGCTGGAACTGGTGAACACCGCCCTGACCAACAGCGATGGCCGCGTCGATGCGCCGTTGTTGCAAGGCGACGATTACCGCACCGGCGTCTATCAACTGCAGTTCAGCGCCGGTGACTACTACCGCGCCAAGGGCGTGAAGCTGCCGGACACCGCGTTCCTCGACGTGGTCGTGCTGCGCTTCGGTATCGACGAGAGCCAGGAGCACTACCACGTGCCGCTGCTCATCTCGCCGTACAGCTATTCGACCTATCGTGGAAGCTAGTTGGTCGCTAGAAGAATCTTCGTAGGTCCTTGGCCCGCTCTCACACTGGCGGGCTTTTTTTCGTCTGCTGTTTTTCCACCTCGGTCGCGGAGTGCCCTGCAGGAGATTGCCCAGCCGTTAGGGCTGCGCTGTCGGGCAGAGAACTGTCCCCCTGTGGGAGCGGCCTTGTGTCGCGAAAGGGCTGCGCAGCAGCCCCAGCAATTTCGATAGTGGCTCGTAATCTGGGGCCGCTTCGCAGCCCTTTCGCGACGCAAGGCCGCACCCACAGGGTCTAGCTAAATCAATAAGTTACGATTCTTTCCTTGAGAGAGGCCTGCGCCGCGCAAGGTCGCTCAGGGGATCGTCATGAGCAGGCAAAAAGAAAGGGCGCCGAGGCGCCCTTGGTTGTTGCAGCGGGATCAGAGGAACACAAACTTGGCAATGAAGATCAGGCACAGCACCCACAGGCTCGCCGAGATCTCCTTGTACTTGCCGGTCCCGGCCTTCAGCGCCACATAGCTGATGAAGCCCAGGGCAATACCATCGGCCACCGAGAAGGTCAGCGGCATCATGATCACCGTGACGATCGCCGGAATGCTGTCGGTGGCTTCGTCCCACTCGATATGCGCCATGCTGCCCATCATCAGCATCGCCACGTAGATCAGCGCGCCGGCGGTGGCATAGGCCGGGATCATCCCGGCCAGCGGGGCGAAGAACATCGCGGCAACGAACAGCACGCCGACCACCACGGCCGTCAGGCCGGTACGCCCCCCCGCCGCCACGCCCGCGGCACTTTCCACATAGCTGGTCACCGGCGGTACGCCGACCACCGCGCCGAACACGCTGGAGGTGCTGTCGGCCTTCAGCGCCCGCGACAGGTTCTCGATGCGTCCGTCCGGCGCCACCAGATTGGCGCGCTGGGCCACGCCCATCAGGGTGCCGGCAGTGTCGAACATGTGCACGAACAGGAACGCCAGCACCACGCTGATCATGCTGACGTTGAACACGCCAGCCACGTCCATGGCCATCCAGGTCGGCGCCAGGCTCGGCGGCATCGATATCACCCCGCCGAACTTGACCAGGCCCAGGCCCCAGCCGGCCAGGGTGACACCGATGATGCTGATCAGGATCGCGCCGAACACCCGCTTGTAGCTGAGGATGGCGATCAACAGGAAGCACACAGCCGCCAGCAGCGGGCCGGGCTCATGCAGCGAGCCCAGCTTGACCAGGGTGGCCGGGCTGTCGACGATGATGCCGGCGGTCTTCAGGCCGATCAGCCCGAGGAACAATCCGACGCCGGCCCCCATCGCATGGCGCAGGCTCACCGGGATGCTGTTGAGCAGCCACTCGCGCACCCGCGAAACGGTCAGGAACATGAACAGCACGCCCGAGACGAATACCGCCCCCAGCGCCGTTTCCCAGTTGTAGCCCATGGTGCCGACCACGGTGTAGGTGAAGAAGGCGTTGAGGCCCATGCCCGGCGCCAGGCCCACCGGCCAGTTGGCGTACAGGCCCATCAGCAGGCAGCCGAGGGCGGCGGCGATGCAGGTGGCGACGAACGCGGCGCCGTGGTCGATGCCGGCGTCGGCCATGATGTTGGGGTTGACGAAGATGATGTAGGCCATGGTGATGAAGGTGGTCACCCCGGCGATCAGTTCGGTCCTGACGGTCGTGCCGTGTCGCTTGAGTTTGAAAATCCGTTCCAGCCAGCCCGTATCGAGCGGTGGGGCGAGATCCAGCGTAGGTGCTTCGGATTTGCGGCTTTCCACAGCGAGTACTCCTCAAGTCTTTCTTGTTGTTCGAAGCCTGGTCCTGAGCCGATGCACTTGGGGGCTTCGCGAGGGGGTGTGGCAGACGTCCGACCATTTTGTTGACTTCTGGGTCAGGAAGTTGCTCGCAGGATTATGCTTTTGTGTACAAATAAAGCAAATAATGTTTTATCTTTTGTGCGTACAAACGGTCGTACAACGGCTATATAGGTAAAAGGCCACCTGCAGAAACGGGTCAGCCTGTGTACAATGGCGCCATACCTTGGCCCTTCATCTTCATTTCCGGACTTGCCATCCCCCCCGTCGACGGGCATTACAGTCACGGTCCGACTGGCAGATCCCTTGTGCTCGAGCGCCCATGAACGAACAGCTGCAACCTCTGAAAAAACCTGTGCGCACCGGCAAGGCCGGTCGCAGCGGTACCCAGGACGACATCGTCTACGCGCACATCTTCGAGGCGATCCTCGAGCAGCGCCTGGCTCCGGGCACCAAGTTGAGCGAGGAAGCACTGGGCGAGATCTTCGGCGTCAGCCGCACCATCATCCGTCGCGCGCTGTCGCGCCTGGCCCATGAAAGCGTGGTGCTGCTGCGGCCGAACCGTGGCGCCGTGGTGGCCAGCCCGACGGTGGAAGAGGCGCGCCAGGTGTTCTTCTCCCGACGCATGGTCGAGCGCGCCATCACCGAACTGGCCGTGCAGCACGCCACCGTAGAGCAGCTCAACGAACTGCGCCAGATGGTCCGCGAGGAGCGCGACAGCTTCTCCCGCGGCGATCGCGGCGCCGGTATCCGCCTGTCCGGCGAGTTCCACCTCAAGCTGGCCGAAGCCGCAGGCAACGCGCCGCTGGTGAGTTTCCAGCGCAGCCTGGTGTCGCAGACCTCGCTGATCATCGCCCAGTACGAGAGCGGCAACCGCTCGCACTGCTCGTACGACGAGCACATGCAATTGATCGACGCCATCGAGGCCCGTGACGCCGAGCAGGCGGTGAGCCTGATGATGCACCACATGGACCATATCGACAGCAAGCTCAACCTCGACGAGGAGAGCGCCTCGGACGATCTGCACGCGGTGTTCTCGCACCTGCTGAAAAAGCCCAAGGCCATCGCCAAGGGTTGATCGTTTGCCTGCATGAACCAGGGGCCGCTTTGCGGCCCATTGTCGTTTCTGGCCACCGGCCAAAGCTCTGCTAGATTTCTCTTCAGCAAACCTTCATCAGGCAGTTGGGCTTGCGCAGTCGTTGCGTCCAATTACTTGAGGAATGCTCCATGAGTTCGTCCCTGGGTGTGCGCATGGGTGCCGAGTTGGTCGGCACGTTCTGGTTGGTCCTTGGCGGGTGCGGCAGCGCGGTGCTGGCCGCAAGCTCCCCGGTCGGCATCGGTGTCCTCGGTGTCGCCTTCGCCTTTGGCCTGACTGTCCTGACCATGGCCTTTGCCATCGGTCATATCTCCGGTTGTCACCTCAACCCCGCCGTATCATTCGGACTGGTGGTGGGTGGACGCTTTCCGGCCAAGGAGCTACTGCCCTATGTGATCGCCCAGGTGATCGGCGCGACCCTCGCCGCAGCGGTGATCTACTTCATCGCCAGTGGCAAGGCCGGTTTCGAGCTGGCCAACGGCTTGGCCTCGAACGGCTACGGCGAGCACTCGCCCGGTGGCTACACCTTGGCGGCAGGTTTCACCAGCGAAGTGGTGATGACCGCGATGTTCCTGGTCATCATCATGGGCGCTACGGATGCCCGGGCGCCGTCGGGGTTCGCGCCGATCGCCATCGGCCTGGCGCTGACCCTGATCCACCTGATCTCGATCCCGGTGACCAACACCTCGGTGAACCCGGCGCGCAGCACGGGGCCGGCGTTGTTCGTCGGTGGCTGGGCCGTGCAGCAGTTGTGGCTGTTCTGGGTGGCACCGCTGATCGGCGCGGCGATCGGCGGTGCGCTCTATCGAGGCCTGGCTAAACAGCCTTAGCGCTGGTGCACGCAACGCCCGGCGGCGTAGGTTTCGCGCACGGTGCGGTCGTCGCCCAGGGTGGTGAGCACGAACAGGGTCTCCTCGATGTTCTTCGACTGCTGCAGGCGGTAGTCCAGCAGCGGGGTGGCCTTGTAATCGAGCACCACGAAATCGGCGTCATTGCCCGCGCGCAGGCTGCCGATGCGGTCGTCCAGGCGCAGGGCGCGGGCGCCACCGAGGGTGGCCAGGTACAGCGACTTGTACGGGTGCAGGCGCGCGCCTTGCAGTTGCATCACCTTGTACGCCTCGTTCAGGGTGTTGAGCAGCGAGAAGCTGGTGCCGGCGCCGACGTCGGTGCCCAGGCCCACGTTGACCTTGAAGCGCTCGGCCTGGGGCAGGTTGAACAGGCCGCTGCCGAGGAACAGGTTGGAGGTCGGGCAGAAGGCGATGGCCGAGCCGGTCTCGGCCAGGCGCTGGCACTCGTCGTCGCACAGGTGCACGCCGTGGGCGAACACCGAGCGCTCGCCGAGCAGCTCGAAGTGGTCGTAGACGTCCAGGTAGCCTTTCTGCTCGGGGAACAGCGACTTGACCCAGTCGATCTCCTTGAGGTTCTCCGACAGGTGGGTATGCATGTACACGCCCGGGTGCTCCTTGAGCAACTGGCCGGCCACGCTCAACTGTTCCGGCGTGCTGGTCGGCGCGAAGCGCGGGGTGACCGCGTAGTGCAGGCGGCCCTTGCCGTGCCAGCGCTCGATCAGCGCCTTGCTGTCGCGGTAGCTGGATTCGGCGGTGTCGGTCAGGTAGTCGGGGGCGTTGCGGTCCATCATCACCTTGCCGGCGATCATGCGCAGGTCGAGGCGCTCGGCCTCCTCGAACAGGGCGTTGACCGACTCCGGATGCACGCTGCCGAACACCAGGGCGGTGGTGGTGCCGTTGCGCAGCAGTTCCTTGAGGAAGATCTTCGCCACCTGGTCGGCGTGGGCCTTGTCGGCGAACTGTTTCTCGCAGGGGAAGGTGTAGGTGTTCAGCCAGTCCAGCAACTGCTCGCCGTAGGAGCCGATCATGCCGGTCTGCGGGAAGTGGATGTGGGTGTCGATGAAACCCGGGGTGATCAGGGCGTCCGGGTAGTGCTGCACCGGGATGTCGGCGTCGAGGGTCGGCAGTAGCTCGCTGGCATGGCCCAGGGCGCTGATGCGACCGTTGTCGACCACCAGCAGGCCGTCTTCATAGTATTCGCAGGACGCCTCAAGGCCGACCTCGGCGGGGTCGGCGATGCTGTGCAGGATGGCGGCTCGGTAGGCTTTGCGGGTTGCGCTCATGGGGCTCTCGTCAAAGGGTCTGGCTGCGTCGCGAGGACGGCAGCAACTGGGCGATGGGGCCTGAATTGGCGGCAGCGTCGTGCTGGCCGAAGCAGGCGTTGTAGGTGGCAATGATTTCGGCGGCGATGGACACGGCGATCTCGATCGGCAGCTTGCCCTTGACCTCGGCCAGGCCCATCGGGCAGCGCATCCGCGCCATCAGCGCGTCGTCAAAACCGCGCTCGCGCAGGCGGTGCTCGAACTTGACCCGCTTGGTCTTCGAGCCGATCAGGCCGAACCAGGTGAAATCGTTGCGCTTGAGGATCGCGGCGGTCAGCTCCAGGTCCAGCTGATGGTTGTGGGTCATGACGATGCAGTAGCTGCCGGCGGGCAGGTCGGCGACTTCGTCGACCGGCTCTTCGCTGACGATCTTGCTCACCCCGCTGGGGATGGCGTCGGGGAATTCCTGCTCGCGCGAGTCGATCCAGCGCACCCGGCAGGGCAGCGCGGCGAGCAAGGGTACCAGAGCGCGGCCGACATGGCCCGCGCCGAACACGGCGATCTCGGCCTGCACGCCGGTCATCGGCTCGAACAGCAGCACGGTGGCGCCGCCGCAGCACTGGCCGAGGCTGGCGCCGAGGCTGAAGCGCTCCAGGTGCGGGGTGCTGCGGTGTTCCTCGAGCATCTGCCGGGCGATGTGCAGGGCCTTGAACTCCAGGTGGCCGCCGCCGATGGTGTCGTACAGCGCGCTGGCGCTGACCACCATTTTCGAGCCGGCGTTGCGCGGCGTGGAGCCGCGTTCCTCGATGATGGTCACCAGGACGCAGGGTTCGCCGCGGGCTTGATGGTCGGCGAGGGCGTTGATCCATTGGTGCATGATTTGAATCCTCCTCGTGCCCTTGTAGGAGCGGCCTTGTGTCGCGAAAGGGTCGCGCAGCGGCCCCAGGATCTGTGCCGCAATGAAGATTTTTGGGGCTGCTGCGCAGCCCTTTCGCGACACAAGGCCGCTCCTACAGGGTCCCGCGTTATCAGTGGGTGACGGTTTCCAATGCGGGCTCCACAGGCTGCTGCGCAGCCACCACCTTGCGCATCTGCTCACACCCCCACAGCACCCGCTCCGGCGTCGACGGCGCGTCGATGTTCGGCTGCACGCGATAGTCGGCGATGCTCGCCACCGCGTCCTTGATCGCGCACCAGGCGGCGATGCCGAGCATGAACGGCGGCTCGCCCACGGCCTTGGAGTGGAACACCGTGTCCTCGGGGTTCTTGCGGTTTTCCACCAGCTTGACGCGCATGTCGATCGGCATGTCGGCCACCGCCGGGATCTTGTAGCTGGCCGGGCCGTTGGTCATCAGCTTGCCCTTGGCGTTCCACACCAGCTCCTCGGTGGTCAGCCAGCCCATGCCCTGGACGAAGCCGCCCTCGACCTGGCCGATATCGATGGCCGGGTTCAGCGAGTCGCCGACGTCGTGCAGGATGTCGGCGCGCAGCATCTTGTACTCGCCGGTCAGGGTGTCGACGATCACTTCCACACAGGCGGCGCCGAAGGCGAAGTAGTAGAACGGCCGGCCACGGGCCTGGGAGCGGTCGTAGAAGATCTTCGGCGTGCGGTAGAAACCTGTGGTCGACAGCGACACCTGGGCGAAGTAGGCCTGCTGCACCAGTTGCTCGAAGCTGACGATCTGGTCGCGCACGCGCACATGGCCGTTGCGGAACTCGACGTCCTCCTCGGTGACGTTGTAGTGCCGGGCGGCGAACTCGGTCAGGCGCTTCTTGAGGATCTCGGCGGCGTTCTGCGCCGCCTTGCCATTCAGGTCGGCGCCGCTGGAGGCCGCGGTCGGCGAGGTGTTGGGCACCTTGTCGGTGTTGGTGGCGGTGATCTGGATGCGGTCGAAGTCGACCTGGAACACCTGCGCCACTACCTGCGCAACCTTGGTGTTCAGGCCCTGGCCCATCTCGGTGCCGCCGTGGTTGAGGTGGATGCTGCCGTCGGTGTAGATGTGGATCAAGGCACCTGCCTGGTTGAGGAAGGTGGCGGTGAACGAGATGCCGAACTTCACCGGGGTCAGCGCCAGGCCCTTTTTCAGCACCGGGCTGTTGGCGTTGAAGCGGCGGATCGATTCGCGGCGCTCATGGTAATCGCTGCTGGCCTCGATCTCGGCGGTCATCTCCTCGAGCATGTTGTGCTCGACGGTCTGGTAGTAGTGGGTGATGTTGCGCTCGGTCTTGCCGTAGTAGTTGGCCTTGCGCACCGCCAGCGGGTCCAGCGCCAGGTGGCGGGCGATATGGTCCATCACCTGCTCGATGGCGACCATCCCCTGCGGGCCGCCGAAGCCGCGGTAGGCGGTGTTGGAGGCGGTGTTGGTCTTGCAGCGGTGGCCGTGCACCGTGGCGTCGCCCAGGTAGTAGGCGTTGTCGGAGTGGAACATGGCGCGGTCGACGATCGAGCCGGAAAGGTCCGGCGAATAGCCGCAGTTGCCGGCCAGGTCGAAGTTGATCCCGTGCAGGCGGCCGGTGTCGTCGAAGCCGACGTCGTACTCGACGTAGAACGGGTGGCGCTTGCCGGTCATCATCATGTCTTCGACACGGGGCAGGCGCATCTTGGTCGGCTGGCCGGTCAGGCGCGCAATCACCGCGCACAGGCAGGCGGGGCTGGCGGCCTGGGTTTCCTTGCCGCCGAAGCCGCCGCCCATGCGGCGCATGTCGACAACGATCTTGTGCATGGGTACGTCGAGCACCTCGGCGACCAGTTTCTGCACCTCAGTGGGGTTCTGCGTGGAGCAGTAGACGATCATGCCGCCGTCTTCGCTGGGCATCACCGAGCTGATCTGGGTCTCCAGGTAGAAGTGCTCCTGGCCGCCGATGTGCAGGCTGCCCTGGATACGGTGCGGGGCACTGGCCAGGGCCGCGTCCGAATCACCGCGCTTGTGGGTGTGGCTGTCGAGCACGAAGTGTTTCTTGCGCAGCGCCTCGACCACATCGAGCACCGGCTCCAGGTCTTCGTATTCGACGATCGCCGCCATCGCCGCACGGCGGGCGGTGTCCAGGTCGCGGGCGGCCACGGCGAGCACCGGCTGGCCGAAGAACTCGACCTTGTCGATGGCCAGCAGCGGGTCGCCGGCCACCACCGGGCCGATGTCCTTGAGCCCCGGGATGTCCTCGTGGGTGATGGCGATGCGCACGCCTTCGAACTGGTAGCAGGGCGTGGTGTCGATGCGCAGGATGCGCGCATGAGCGCGATCCGCGGTGCGCGCATAGACGTGCAGCTGGTTGGGGAATTCCAGGCGGTCGTCGATGTACACCGCCTCGCCCGCCACGTGCTTGTCGGCGCTGTCGTGCTTGAGGCTGCGGCCGACCCCGGTGGTCAGGTCCTGGCTGAACAATGCGGCCATCTCGGCCTGGCTCTTGACGGCGTGATGGTTAGACATAGGCGGTCACCCGGGTTTCGATGTGCGGCGTTTGCAGTTCGATGAAGTACTTGCGCAGCAGGTTCTGCGCGGTCAGCAGGCGGTACTCGCGGCTGGCGCGGAAGTCGCTGAGCGGGGTGAAGTCCTCGGCCAGGGCCTGGCAGGCGCGCTCGACGCTGGCCTGGTTCCACGGTTTGCCGCGCAGCGCGGCTTCGCAGGCGCGGGCGCGTTTCGGAGTCGCCGCCATGCCGCCGAAGGCGATGCGCACGCCGCTGACCACGCCGTTCTCGATGCTCAGGTTGAACGCCGCGCACACGGCGGAGATGTCGTCGTCCAGGCGCTTGGACACCTTGTAGGCGCGGAACTCCCAGTCATTGCTGGCGCGTGGCACGATGATCTTCTCGATGAACTCGCTGTCCTGGCGCGCGGTGATACGGTAGTCGATGAAATAGTCTTCCAGGGCCAGGGTGCGCTGGCGTTCGCCCTGGCGCAGGACGATCTGCGCATCCAGGGCGATCAGCAGGGGCGGCGAGTCGCCGATCGGCGAGGCATTGCCGATGTTGCCGCCCAAGGTGCCCTGGTTGCGGATCTGCAGCGAGGCGAAGCGGTGCAGCAGGTCGCCGAAGTCGGGGTATTCCTCGTTGAGCGCGGTGTAGCAGTCGGTCAGCGGGGTGGCGGCGCCGATCTCCAGGTGGGTGGCGGTCTTGTCGATGCGCTTGAGCTCGGCGACATGGCCGACGTAGATCATCACAGGCAACGTGCGATGGAACTGGGTGACTTCCAGCGCCAGGTCGGTGCCGCCGGCCAGCAGGCGTGCCTCGGGGTGCGAGCTGTACAGGTCGGCCAGGTCGGCCACGGTCAGCGGCACCAGGCAGCGCTTGTCGCCGCTGTTGAGCTCGCCGGTCTGTTGCGGGGCGATGGCCTTGAGGCGGGCGATGGTCTGCGCCTGCTGGGCGTCGAACTGGTCGCGGCAGGGGCGGGCGCAGCTCTGCTCGGCGGCTTCGAGGATCGGCCGGTAGCCGGTGCAGCGGCACAGGTTGCCGGCCAGGGCTTCCTGGGCCTGGTGCAGGTCGTGGCCCTCGCTGTTCTTCTGCAGGGCAAACAGCGACATGACGAAGCCGGGGGTACAGAAGCCGCACTGCGAACCATGGCAATCGGCCATGGCTTTCTGCACGCTGTGCAGTTCGCCCTGGTGCTTGAGGCCCTCGACGCTGATCAGCTGCTTGCCGTGCAGGGAGGACACGAACGTCAGGCATGAGTTGAGGCTGCGGTAGCGGATGGCGTCGCCGCCCTGGTCGTCCTCGACGAGTTCGCCGACGACCACGGTGCAGGCGCCGCAGTCGCCGCTGGCGCAGCCTTCCTTGGTGCCGGGTTTGCCCAGGTGCTCGCGCAGGTATTGCAGCACCGTCATGTTCGGGTCCAGGGCGTGCTCGTTGCGCAGCTCCTGGTTGACGAGAAACTGGATCACGGGGGAGGGCCTCGCAATGGTTTTATTGTTGTTCGGGCGGACTCTAAGCAACGCTTGACCCTGAGGTCAATAATTTTCTGACCCAAAGGTCAAGATTTCGTCCAGAGGCCTTCCGAACCGCTTCATCGAGCCTTTCTCCAAGCATAGTTCGCGCCGAGTGGGAAAGTTGACCCGCCAGTCGCACAAAGCGCGTCGCGCCGCTGCGCGGGCACGGGACAAGTGCGCTACAATCGCGCCCTTGTGCACAGCTACCCAGATCGCGAAGGAAAACCATGACGTTCAAGGCGCCGGACAGCCTCTCCGAGCAAATTGCCCACTACCTGGCCGAGCGGATCATCCGCGGCGAACTCGCACCCGGCGAGCGCATCCAGGAGCAGAAGGTCACCCAGGCCCTCAACGTCAGCCGTGGCTCGGTGCGCGAGGCGCTGCTCATCCTCGAACGCCGTCACCTGGTGGCGATCCTGCCGCGGCGCGGCGCCCATGTGACCGAGCTGGACGAAAACAGCGTGCGCAGCCTGTGCACCCTGATGGGCGAGTTCTACATCCTGCTGGGCAACGCCGTTGCCCAGCATTGGCGCAGCGACAGCGACCTGCACCCATTCCTGGACATCCAGCAGCGCCTCAAGCAGGCCCACGCCGCCAAGGACATCAAGGCCTTCGTCGGCGACAGCTTCGCGGTGATGCGCGCCGCCTATCCGTTCGCCAACAACCCGTACCTGCAGGAAACCGTCGAGAACCTGCAGCCGGCCATGAGCCGCGCCTACTACCTGGCCCTGGACCAGCGCCAGGCCAACATGGTCGATTACCTGGAGCTGTTCGCCCGCCTGCTCGAAGCCGTGGTCGCCCGCGACCTGCCGCGCATCCGCGAGGTGCTCACCGCCTATTGCCAGCGCAGTTGCGAACTGGTGCTGGCGGCGCTGGCGCGGGTCTGACCGATGCGCCTGAAGTGCATCCGCCTGGCCGGGTTCAAGTCCTTCGTCGACCCGACCACGGTCAATTTTCCCAGTAACATGGCGGCCGTGGTCGGCCCCAATGGCTGCGGCAAGTCCAACATCATCGACGCGGTGCGCTGGGTGATGGGCGAAAGCTCGGCCAAGAACCTGCGCGGCGAGTCGATGACCGATGTCATCTTCAACGGCTCCACCAGCCGCAAGCCGGTCAGCCAGGCCAGCATCGAGCTGGTGTTCGACAACAGCGACAACACCCTGGTCGGCGAGTACGCCGCCTACGCCGAGATCTCGATCCGCCGCAAGGTCACCCGCGACGGGCAGAACACCTATTACCTCAACGGTACCAAGTGCCGGCGCCGTGATATCACCGATATCTTTCTCGGCACGGGCCTGGGGCCGCGCAGCTACTCGATCATCGAGCAGGGCATGATCTCCAAGCTGATCGAGGCCAAGCCCGAGGAGCTGCGCAATTTCATCGAGGAGGCGGCGGGCATCTCCAAGTACAAGGAGCGCCGCCGCGAGACCGAGAACCGCATCCGCCGCACCCAGGAGAACCTGGCGCGCCTGACCGACCTGCGCGAAGAGCTCGAACGCCAGCTCGAGCGTCTGCATCGCCAGGCCCAGGCCGCCGAGAAGTATCGCGAGTACAAGGCCGAGGAGCGCCAGCTCAAGGCACGCCTGGCGGCCCTGCGCTGGCGCGACCTGGATGAGCGGGTGCGCCAGCGCGAGACGGTCATCGGCGACCAGGAGATCGCCTTCGAGGCCCTGGTCGCCGAGCAGCGCAACGCCGATGCCAGCATCGAGCGCCTGCGCGACGGCCATCATGAGCTGTCCGAGCGCTTCAATCAGGTGCAGGGCCGCTTCTATTCGGTGGCCGGCGATATCGCCCGGGTCGAGCAGAGCATCCAGCATGGCCAGCAACGCCTGCGTCAGTTGCAGGACGACCTCAAGGAGGCCGAACGCAGCCGTCTGGAAACCGAATCGCACCTGGGGCACGACCGCACCTTGCTGGCGACCCTCGGTGAAGAGCTGGCGATGCTCGAGCCCGAGCAGGAACTGACCCTGGCCTCGGCCGAGGAGGCTGCGGCGACCCTGGAGGAGGCCGAGCTGGGCATGCACGGCTGGCAGGAGCAGTGGGACAGCTTCAACACCCGCTCCGCCGAGCCGCGCCGCCAGGCCGAAGTGCAGCAGGCGCGCCTGGCGCAGCTGGAGGCCAGCCTGGAACGCCTGGCAGAGCGCCAGCGCAAGCTGGGCGAAGAGCGTGACCAGCTCGGCGAGGATACGCAGGATACCGAGACCAACGACCTAAGCGAGCAGGTGGCCGGCAGTGAGTTGCTGCTCGAAGAACTCCAGCTGCAGGAGCAGCAGGTGGTCGAGCAGCTGGAAACGTTGCGCGAGCAGATGCAGCAGGCCAGCCAGGCGCAGCAACAGCAGCAGGGTGACCTGCAGCGCCTGGGCGGGCGCCTGGCGTCCCTCGAAGCCTTGCAGCAGGCCGCGCTGGAGCCGGGTGTCGGGGCCGCCGACTGGCTGCGCGCCCAGGGCCTGGAGCAGCGGCCACGGCTGGCCGAGGGGCTGCGGGTCGAGCCCGGCTGGGAACTGGCGGTGGAAACGGTGCTGGGCGCCGATCTGCAGGCGGTGCTGCTGGATGACTTCACCGGCCTGGAGTTCGCCGCGCTGGAGCAGGGCGAACTGCGCCTGCTGCTGGCGGGGGGAGAGGGCACGGCCGTTGCCGGCAGCCTGCTAGACAAGGTAGAAGGACGCGTCGACCTGTCGCCCTGGCTGGGCCAGGTCATGCCGGTGGACACCCTGGAGCAGGCCCTGGCCCGGCGGGCGTCGCTGGGCGCTGGGCAGAGCCTGGTCAGCCGCGACGGCTACTGGGTCGGGCGGCACTTCCTGCGGGTCAGTCGAGGTGGCGAGGCTCAGGGTGGCGTGCTGGCCCGAGGCCAGGAGATCGAGCGGCTGGGCCAGGAGCAGCTGGAGCAGGAGGCCTTGCTCGAACAGCTTGACGAGCAGTTGCAACGCCTGCGCGAGCAGCAGCTCGACCTGGAGGAGCAACGCGAGCAACTGCGTCGTCGCAGTCAGGACGAAGGCCGTCAGCACGGCGAGCTCAAGGCACGCCTGTCCGCCGGACGTGCCCGTGCCGAGCAGTTGGAGCTGCGCCGTCGCCGCCTGCAGGAAGAATTGATCGAGCTGCAGGAGCAGCGCGCCCTGGAGCACGAGCAACTGGGCGAGGCGCGCCTGCTGCTGCAGGAAGCCCTGGAGCTGATGGCCCAGGACACCGAACAGCGCGAGCTGCTGATGGCGCGCCGCGACACCCTGCGCGAAGGCCTCGACCGCATCCGCCAGGAAGCCCGCCAGCACAAGGACCACGCCCACCAGCTGGCCGTGCGCCTGGGCTCGCTGCGCGCCCAGCACGACTCGACCCGCCAGGCCCTCGAACGCCTGGAACAGCAGGCCGTGCGCCTGGGCGAGCGCCAGGAGCAGTTGAACCTGAACCTGGAGGAGGGCGAGGCGCCGCTGGAAGAATTGCGCCTCAAGCTCGAAGAGCTGCTGGAACGACGCATGAGCGTCGACGAGGAAATGCGCCAGGCGCGCCTGCACATGGACGAGGCCGACCGCGAACTGCGCGATGCCGAGCGGCGCCGCACCCAGGCCGAGCAGCAGTCGCAGCTGCTGCGTGGCCAACTGGAGCAGCAGCGTCTGGAGTCCCAAGGGCTGGATGTGCGACGCAAGACCTTGCAGGAACAACTGCTCGCCGACGGCTACGATCTTCAGGGCGTGCTCGCTACGCTCGAGGCCGACGCCAGCGAGCAGGGCACCGAACAGGCCCTGGAGCAACTCGAGGCACGTATCCAGCGCCTGGGTGCGATCAACCTGGCGGCCATCGAGGAATACGAACAGCAGTCCGAACGCAAGCGTTACCTGGACGCCCAGGACGCCGATCTGGTCGAGGCGCTGGAGACCCTGGAAAACGTCATCCGCAAGATCGACAAGGAAACCCGCAACCGTTTCAAGGATACCTTTGATCAGATAAATGCCGGATTACAGGCACTTTTCCCAAAAGTTTTCGGTGGCGGCAGCGCTTATCTGGAACTGACGGGCGAAGATCTACTCGATACAGGGGTGACGATCATGGCGCGTCCACCGGGCAAGAAGAACAGCACCATCCATCTGCTGTCCGGCGGCGAGAAGGCACTGACGGCCCTGGCCCTGGTGTTCGCCATCTTCAAGCTGAACCCGGCGCCGTTCTGCATGCTCGACGAAGTCGACGCGCCGCTGGACGACGCCAACGTCGGGCGCTATGCCCGCCTGGTCAAGGAAATGAGCGAGACCGTGCAGTTCATCTACATCACCCACAACAAGATCGCCATGGAAATGGCCGACCAGCTGATGGGGGTGACCATGCACGAGCCGGGCTGTTCACGTCTTGTAGCAGTTGATGTGGAAGAGGCAATGGCCATGGTCGATGCGTAAGGGGTAAAGAAAGGGTGTGAACATACAGGCAAAAGCCTCAGCAGACGCGACAGACGGTGTAAAGTTGCCTTTGGTCGTGCTAGCTTAATGTCACTTGTTTTTTGCGTGGGTAAAACGCCTGTCAGAACATAGAGTTGGCGCCACGTGTTAAAGGCCTTTGAAGCCTTTGTTTTCAAGCATATTTTTTATAGAGGCACGGGATTACATGGAAATCGGTCTGCGCGAGTGGCTGATCGTCATCGGCATAATTGTCATCGCCGGTATTCTTTTCGACGGCTGGCGCCGCATGCGCGGCGGCAAGGGCAAGTTGAAGTTCCGTCTGGACCGTAGCTACGCCAACGCCCCGGACGACGACGGCGGCGGTGCCGAGGTGCTCGGCCCGGCACGCGTGCTGGATACCCATAAAGAACCTGAGCTGGACGAGTCCGACCTGCCGTCGGTGAGCGCCCCTGAGCGTGAGCGTGAGCGCGAGCGCGAACCCAAGCCGGCCAAGGTCAAGCGTGGCAAGCGCAACCACAGTGAGCCGCAGCAGGGTGACCTGAACCTGGCTGCAGAGCCGCGTGAGCCCGACCTGTTCGACGGCGGCGACGACGATTTCGCCGCCGACAATACCCGCAACGGCGGCTTCACCGCGCCGAGCACGCCAGCCAAGGAGCTGCCGCCGGCCGAGGAAGTGCTGGTGATCAGCGTCATCTCCCGTGACGAAGGTGGCTTCAAGGGCCCGGCGCTGCTGCAGAACATCCTCGAAAGCGGCCTGCGCTTCGGCGAAATGGACATCTTCCACCGCCACGAGAGCATGGCCGGCCACGGCGAAGTGCTGTTCTCCATGGCCAACGCGGTCAAGCCCGGCGTGTTCGACCTGGACGACATCGACCACTTCAGCACCCGTGCGGTGAGCTTCTTCCTCGGTCTGCCTGGCCCGCGTCATCCCAAGCAGGCCTTCGACGTGATGGTGGCTGCCGCCCGCAAGCTGGCCCACGAGCTCAACGGTGAGCTCAAGGATGACCAGCGCAGCGTGCTGACCGCCCAGACCATCGAGCATTACCGTCAGCGCATCGTCGAATTCGAGCGCCGCGCCCTGACCCAGAAACGCTGATGTTTACGAGCGGGCGGATCCTGCCTCGATCCGCGCCGCGATGATTCAAGCAAAAGAGCAGCCAGGGGCTGCTCTTTTGCTTTGCAAGAGAAGACGACCCATGAACGCCGAATCCCGAATCCATGCCCTGCGCGCCGAACTCGACCAGCACAACTACCGCTACTATGTGCTCGACGAACCCAGCGTGCCCGATGCCGAATACGACCGCCTGTTCAACGAACTCAAGGCCTTGGAAGCTGAACACCCGCACCTGGTGACCCCGGACTCGCCGACCCAGCGCGTCGGGGGGGCGGCGCTGTCGGCTTTCAGCCAGGTCCGCCACGAGGTGCCGATGCTCAGCCTGGGCAACGCCTTCGAGGAGGATGACCTGCGCGATTTCGGTCGCCGCGTGGTGGAGGGCCTGGACCTGCCGGGCGGTGATCAGGCAGCGGTAGACTACAGCTGCGAGCCGAAACTCGACGGCCTGGCGGTGAGCCTGCTGTACCGCGATGGCCAGCTGGTGCAGGGCGCCACCCGTGGCGACGGCACCACCGGCGAGGACATCAGCGCCAACGTGCGCACCGTGCGCAACATCCCGCTCAAGCTGCAGGGCGAGGGCTGGCCGGCGGTGCTGGAGGTGCGCGGCGAGGTGTACATGAGCAAGGCCGGCTTCGACCGGCTCAACGCTGCCCAGGCCGACGCCGGCGGCAAGACCTTCGCCAACCCGCGCAATGCCGCGGCCGGCAGCCTGCGCCAGCTGGACTCGAAGATCACCGCCAGCCGCCCGCTGGAATTCTGCTGCTATGGCGTCGGCCAGGTGTCCGAACCCTTTGGCGACAGCCATATCGGTATCCTCGAGAAGCTCAAGACCTGGGGGCTGCCGATCAGCCGCGAGCTGCGCCACGCCGCCGGTATCGATGAGTGCCTGGCCTACTACCGCGATATCGGTGCCCGTCGCAATGGCCTGCCCTACGAGATCGACGGTGTGGTGTTCAAGGTCAACAGCCTGGCCTCCCAGCGTGAGCTGGGCTTTCGCGCCCGCGAGCCGCGCTGGGCGATCGCCCACAAGTTCCCGGCCATGGAAGAACTCACCGAGGTGCTCGACGTCGAGTTCCAGGTTGGCCGCACCGGCGCGGTGACGCCGGTGGCGCGGCTCAAGCCGGTCAAGGTGGCCGGTGTGACCGTGTCCAACGCCACCCTGCACAACATGGACGAGATCGCCCGCCTGGGCCTGCGCATCGGCGACACGGTGATCATCCGCCGCGCCGGCGATGTGATCCCGCAGGTGATGCAGGTGGTGCTCGACCGCCGTCCGCAGGACGCCCGGCCGGTCGAGGTGCCCACGCAGTGCCCGGTGTGCGGCTCGCAGGTCGAACGCACCCAGCTCGTCAAGCGCAGCAAGGGCAAGGAAACCACCAGCGAAGGCGCGGTGTACCGTTGCGTGGGGCGTTTGAGCTGCGCTGCCCAGCTCAAGCAGGCGATCATCCACTACGTATCGCGCCGGGCCATGGATATCGACGGCCTGGGCGAGAAGAGCGTCGAACAGCTGGTCGATGAGAACCTGATCCGTTCGCCGGCCGATCTCTACCACCTGACCTTCGACCAGGTGGTGGCGCTGGAAGGCTTTGCCGAAGTGTCGAGCAACAAGTTGCTGGCCGCCATCGAGACGAGCAAGCGCCCGAGCCTGGCGCGTTTCATCTATGCGCTGGGCATCCCCGATGTGGGGGAGGAGACGGCAAAGGTCCTGGCCCGGTCCCTGGGCAGCCTGGCGCGGGTGCAGGTGGCGTTGCCGCAGGTGTTGACCTATCTGCCGGACATCGGCCTTGAGGTTGCCCACGAGATCCACAACTTCTTCGAGGACGCGCACAACCGTGAGGTCATCGCGCAGTTGCTGGCCAGTGGCATGCAGTTGCAGGACGAGGGTGAGCTGGCCGCCGAGTTCGCCGCCAGCACCACGCTGGCCGGCATGCTGGCCAAGCTCGACATCCCCTCGGTCGGGCCGACTGGCGCCGAGAAGCTGGTAGACAAGTTGGGCACGCTGGACAAGATCATCGCCGCCGATGGCATCGACTTGCGCCAGGCCCTGAATACCAAGGCCGCCGACGGGGTGCGCGAGTTCTTCAAGGTCGAGGCCAACCAGCAGTTGGCCCGTGCCATCGAGGCCCAGTTGCTGGAATTCGGCATGCACTGGTCGTGCGAGAAGAAGTCCGCCGAGGGCTTGCCGCTGGCCGGGCAGACCTGGGTGCTGACCGGCACCCTGGAACGCATGAGCCGCGATATCGCCAAGGAGAAGCTGGAAAGCCTGGGGGCCAAGGTGGCGGGTTCCGTGTCCGGCAAGACCCACTGCGTGGTCGCCGGTCCCGGCGCCGGCTCCAAGCTGGCCAAGGCCGGCGAGCTGGGCGTGGCGGTGATGGACGAGGAGGCGTTCGTAGGTTTCCTGGCGGAGCGTGGTATCAGCGTCTGACTCCGCCGTAAATACGGATCAGGTTCCCTGTGGGAGCGGGTTCACCCGCGAAGAATCCAGCGCGGTGGATGGCACCGGCTCCGCCGGTGTTCGCGGGTAAACCCGCTCCCACAGGGGGCGTGGAGCACCTGAGCACTCAGCTTCCTGCGAGCCAGCGCAGCCCGACCCGAGACCGCGTCAAAACCACAAGTCCTTGAGAAATGATGGTTTTTTCACGATCAAAGGTTGTAACTTCGCCCTGGCGCTGTACAATGGCGCGGCTCGTCAGCTGACGAGCCGTCGTGGTGGCCCCATCGGTCCCCCCGCATTGATTACCCGTTAACCTGGTCAGGCCCGGAAGGGAGCAGCCATAGCGGGAACATCGAGTGCCGGGGTGTGGCTGGTGGGGCCGCCTCCATTTTGGGCGCAGGAATTTTCCGACGTACCCGCCAGGCGTTGCCCATCAGACGCTTTTCTTTACACCCTCGCACCGTTTTCCGCCTGCACGATCCCGCGCAGCGCCTTATCATGCATCCCATCGTGTCAGCCCAATCGGCCAGGAGATAGCGACCGTGGAACATGTCGACGACCTCACCCGCCAGAAAATCCGCGAATGGCAGATGCGCCGCCTTGAAATCAAGGACCAGATGGCCGCCAGCCCCGAGCGCGTGCTGGAGCTGTCGCAGGTGCTCGACCAGATGGAAGAAGAGCATGAGCGCATTCTCGAGGAGGCGGCGGTGCCGGTGGCAGTAACGGCTGACGCGGCGGCCTTCGAGCTGCAGGTGCAGGTGTCGGCGCGGTCGGTGCGTGACTTGCGCAAGCTGCTGGAACTGGCCCTGCATGAGCTAGATGGCGTACTCGATGCACCGCAGGCGGGTGTCAGCTATCCCGGCGACATGGCGGGGTCGCTGGGAGCCTACCGCTTCGAACTGGTGGTGGGGCAGGCCGCTGAATCCGACAAACCTTGAGTGATCCCCGGACCCGTACCGACATGCAGCCCGAGCACTTCGACTTTTCCCATCCGGTGTACTTGCCGGTCACCGCAGAGGTGTGCCAGACCTTGCTGCAGGCCGAGGGCGCGCCTGCGCTCGAGGCCTTGGGCGAGCCGGAGCTGGCAGCAATACTGGTGATCCAGAACCTGGCCCAGGCACAGGGCCAGGTCGATGCGCGGGCGGCAGAAAAGGTCCTGGGCAAGCTGCTGGCGTGGGCGGTCGATGGCGCGCACTCGCCTGGCGTGGGCTTGCTGTCCGAGGCACGCCGGCTGTTCGATGCGCGCAAGCTCTATTTCGGCCTCGAGGTGATCAAGGGCTCCAAGCTGCGCCTGCTCGATGCCGAACAGGTGCTGGCGCGGGAGTACCTGCTGGCGGACGGCAAGTGGGATTTCGACTACCGCATTCGCCTGCATCACAGTGACAACCCGTTCAGCCAGCGGGTGACCACCGGCTTTGACAGCGAGCGCTGGCTGACCGTCGAGCAGGACAAGCTGCTCAAGGTCATCCAGGCCAACCTTGACGAGGACATCCATGTGCAGGGCTATGCCGGGATCGGCAAGAGCTACCTGCTCGGCGCGCTGATGGACTGCCTGCCCCGTGGCCGGGTGCTGGCCCTGGCGCGCACGCCGGCCAAGCTCGGTACCCTGCGTCGGCGCATGGGGCTGGATGCCCAGGCCAAGGTCGGCATGACCTTCGGCCAGTTCGCCCGGGCCCTGCTCAAGGATACCCGGCCGGCTTTCGCCCGGACGGTGCAGCGCGGTCCCGGCAAGCGCCGGCTGGCCGAAGAGCTGGGGATCGTCGGGCTGCGCCAGTACGACGCCGAGCACGCACTGGATATCTGCCTGGAAGTGCTGCGCAACTATTGCGAGTCGCGGGACTACAGCCTGTCCAACCGCCACCTGCCGCACTTTCGCCAGGCGCTGTCCGGCCTTGATGCCCAGGTGCTGCTCGAGTACGCCAGCCGCCTGTGGCGTTACCTGGAGGCGCAGCCGGCCTGGGGCGCCCAGACCGGGTTCGAGGCGTTGCTGCTGCTCAAGCGCGCCAGCCTGGGGGCCTGCAGTGTGCCCGGGCGTTTCAGCCATGTGATCATCGACGAGAGCCAGGACGTGCCGGCCTCGCTGCTGCAGATCATCGAGCGCGGCCGCCAGGTGCTGATCACCCTGGGCGACGAATACCAGAAGGCAGCCGGCGAGGTGGTCAGGCGTGAGCGCCAGGTGCGGCAGAAGGAGATGGCCTTCGCCGTGCGCTCCGGGCCCAAGGTGGAGCGCCTGATCAACCCGTTGATCGGTGTGCACTCGAAGAAGTCCAAGGTCGCGTTCGAGGCGGCGCGGCATGTCGATGTCGGCATCGAGCACTTCCCCGAAGGGTTTGTCCCGCCCGAAGGTTGCGTGGTACTGACCGCCTCACGCTGGGACACGATGCGCTGGGCCATGGAGATGGCCGGGTCCAACTGCCTGCTGAACTTCCCCGACTGGCCGGACATGCGGCGCTTCATGGTTACCGCGATTGGCCTGTTCAGGGCGGCGTTCTATGCGCCGGGGCAGGACGCCGAAGGGCCGCATGCGTACTTCGCGCACCTGCTCGACTGGCAGCAGGTGCGTGAGTCCGAGCGTTTCGATGCCGCGTTCCAGTGGGTCGAGGCGCGGCTGGAGGCGGGTTTCAAGCTTGCCGACCTGACCGGTCTGGACGCGCGAGTCGCCGCGCAGTCCGCCAGCCTCACGCTGTTGATGGCCGAGGAGGCTGGTGGCCTGGAGTTCGACCAGGTGCTGTTGACGCCGGAGCTGATGACCACCCAGCGCTTCAAGGACGCCTACGCCTTCGATGCGCGGATCTGCGCGGTGTACATCGCCCTGTCGCGGGCGCGGCGGCAGTTGTACCTGCCCTATGACGTGGAGGAGTGGATCAATTACCACAAGGGCCAGCCGTTCCGCGAGTTGCACGGCTACTGAGCCTGCTGTCGTACTTTGGTCTGGCGGGCCTTATCGCGGGGCAGGGCGACTCCCACGCTTGCCCTTGCTGGCTGACACCTGCATCAATCGCTGGAAAGTCGGGCATTGCAGGTGGTTCTCTTCGGGGCACACTGCCGCATGCCGCAGCCCTTTGCTCATCGCCTGCAGGCGTTTGATCCTCTGCTCGATCTCATCGGCCTTGGCCAGCAGCAGCGCTCGGTCGACCCGTTGCTCGTCCAGCATCGCCGCCACTTCATCCAGCGAAAAGCCCGCCGCCTGGCCCAGGGCGATCAGGGCCAGGCGTTCTGGCGTATCTGCCGGAAATTGCCGGCGCTGGCCATGGCCGGCGAGCGATGTGAGCAAGCCCTTGTTCGCGTAATAACGCAATGTCGACGCCGGCACTCCGGTGCGTCTGGCGACATCGGCAATGTCCATCGCGGCTCCCTTGACTTGAAGTTGACTTCAACTTGCATGCTGCTCGGCATCGACCTTTCCGTCAATCTGCCAAGGGCTTTCGTCATGAGCGTTTCTTCTCTCGTATTTTCCATTTTGCTTATCGGTATCGGTGCCACCCTGGTCATGGACCTGTGGACCTTGCTGCTCAGGCGCCTGGGCGTCACCACCCTGAACTACGCGATGGTCGGGCGCTGGGCGGGCCACCTGTTCGCGGGGCGCTGGCGGCATGCGGCGATCGGCAAGGCTGCACTGGTCAGGGGGGAACTGGCGTGGGGCTGGTTGCTCCACTACGCCACGGGTCTGGTGTTTGCGGCGCTGCTGGTGGCTATTGCCGGGGAGGGGTGGTTGCAAGGGCCGACACTGTGGCCAGCCTTGCTGTTTGGAATCGTCTCGGTGCTTGTGCCGTTGTGTGTGGTGCAGCCCGCGTTTGGGGCGGGGTATTTCGCCACCCGTACCCCGACGCCGCTCAGGAGCTGCCTGCGTAGCTTGGCCACGCATGGGGTGTTCGGTTTTGGGTTGTTCCTGAGTGCGGTAGTGCTGGCAGGCGTGCGGAGAGGGTTGACAGGTTAAACCGGAGTGTTTGGACCAATGGAGCCTGTCTCATGCTTGTCTTGGGTGAGGGCATCCAGGTGTCCGCCGCAACCCCTGCAGCGCCTATCAGATCGAGCGCCGCCCGCGCGGCGCTCGATCTGATAGGCGCTGCACCTCTAACGTCGAGCACCTTGAAAGACCTGGCCGTCGGTATACCGCTCGACGATTCGCTGCATTTCCCCGGATTGCTTGATCCGCACCAGCGCCTTGAGCACGCCTTGGGTCGGCAGCTGGGGATCGTTGCGCACCATGCAGCCCAGCGCTTGCTCCTCCAGCACGGCCAAGGTCTGCAGGCGCTGCCCCGGTGGCAGGGAGCGGTTGTACCACTGCAATGACAGCTGGTTGCTGATCGCGTGGCGAAAGCGTCCGGCCTGAAGCTTCTGCAAGGCCAGTAGCTGGTTGCGGCTGTCCTCGCGCTGCAGGTGGCCCTGGCTGAACAGGGGTTCCAGGGTGGGGTAGGTGGAGCCGAGCACGGTGCCGATGGCCTGGGGCGGCAGTGCT
>NZ_QJRP01000042.1 GCF_003205295.1 Pseudomonas mosselii | reverse complement strand
AATCTGAGCCATGATCAAACTCTTCAGTTCAATACTGCTTGGGTTTTTAAGAAACCCTAAACTTGGCTCAGCAATCTCAAATGACTATGTGATTTCTCGCATGGCCACTTGTGATGCTGATAATCTTTGCGACTATCAGTCCGTACTCACAAGCACCCACACGAATTGCTTGATTCAATTTGTTAAAGAGCGTTTGGTTAAGAGCTTTTCGTCTCAACCGAGGCGCGCATTCTACGCTTTCCTCATTTACTGTCAAGCGTTGTTTTGAAGTTTTTTTTCGAAGCTGCTTTCTGCAAAACACCTTCAACCTCAACGACTTACCGCTTGCCTCGTGGCGTTCAACGCTGCGAGGAGGCGAATAATACGCGGTTTGATTTCAGAGTCAACACCTTGATCTGAAAAAACTTTCGATCGCCATCCGGCGGCCGCTCGGCAACTATTCGACGCGGTTGCCGCTCTGTAGAGAAACACGCAAGCGGAGCGGCTGCCATGAGTGATGCACAGAGCGAGAAGACCCCGGGGCTGTCGCCGGACGAAGAGCAGGAAGTCAGCCACAACCAGCCGCCCCGGGCGGCGGTGCTGCACGAGATCATCCGCGCCCAGGGCGACCAGGAACTGGAACGTACCCTGGCCGCCTTGTGGTGGTCGGCGCTGGCGGCCGGCCTGACCATGGGCCTGTCATTGATGGCCATGGGGCTGTTCTACGCCCGCCTGCCCGAGGGCGACAGCGCCCAGGTAGTCGCCAGCCTGGGCTACAGCGCGGGCTTTCTGGCGGTGATCCTCGCCCGCCAGCAACTGTTCACCGAGAACACCCTGACCGCCGTACTGCCGCTTATGACTACCCCCACCCTCATCAACCTGGGCCGCCTGCTGCGCCTATGGACCATCGTTCTGCTCGGCAACCTGGCCGGCACCTTGCTGGTGGCCTGGGTGATGCTCGAACTGCCGATCTTCGACAGCAAGACCGATGTCGCCTTCCTGGATGTCGGCCGCAAGGTGATGGAGAACAGCATCGGCCAGATGTTCGCCAAGGGCATCGTCTCGGGCTGGATGATCGCCACCATGGTCTGGATGATCCCGTCCATGGAGCACGCCAAGATCTGGATCATCCTGATGATCACCTACCTGATGGCCCTGGGCGACTTCACTCATATAGTGGTGGGCTCGGTCGAGGTGTCCTACCTGGTCTGGGCCGGCGAGCAGAGCTGGAGCACCTTCTGGCTCGACTTCGCCCTGCCCACCCTGGCCGGCAACATCATTGGCGGCAGTTTCATCTTCGCCTTGATCAGCCATGCCCAGGTGCGCAGCGACAGCGGCAAGCCGCCCTCCAAACTGTTGAAGGACGACAAGCAGGTCAAGGACTAGCGCGCTGCCACCGCCCGCTCGGATGACCTGCCCCGTTGCGGCAATGGCCGCGGCCGCCACCAGTTCTGCCCCGGATGTGGCGAGTCGAGGCTGACCCGCTCGCCCATCTGCGGCGTGCTCAGTTGCACTTGGGCGGCATTGGCCAGTGCCAGGATGCGCTCGAAGGGTTCCTGCCAGCTGTGGATCGACAAGTCGAAGGTACCGTTGTGAATCGGCAGCAGCCAACGGCCCTTCAGGTCCAGGTGCGCCTGCAGGGTCTGCTCCGGCTGCATGTGCACATTGGGCCAGGCAACGTTGTAGGCACCGGTCTCCATCAAGGTCAGGTCGAACGGCCCGTAACGCTCGCCGATCTCGCGCAAACCGGCGAAGTAACCGGTGTCGCCGCTGAAGAACAGTCGCAGCCCTTCGTCGATCATCACCCAGGACGCCCACAGCCTGCGGTTGCTGTCGAACAACCCGCGTCCGGAGAAGTGCTGCGCCGGCGTGGCGGCGAAGCGCACGCCTTCGACCTCGGTCTCCTGCCACCAGTCCAGTTGCCGCACCTTGGCCGGCGGCACACCCCACTCGATGAGCAGGTCGCCTACCCCCAGCGGCGCGAGAAAGTGCTCGGTGCGCGGCGCCAAGCGGCGGATGGCCTGCTCGTCGAGGTGGTCGAAATGGTCATGGGACAGGATCACCGCGGTCAGCGGCGGCAGATCGTCGAGCGCCAACGGCGGCGCATGGAAGCGCAGTGGCCCGGCCCACTGCACCGGCGAGGCGCGCTCGGCGAATACCGGGTCGGTAATGAAGAAGCGCCCGCGCAGTTTAAGCAATACAGTGGAGTGGCCGAGGCGCCACAGGCTGTGATCCGGTGCGTCGGCCACCTGCTGGCGAGTCATCGGCTGCAAGGTCAGCGCCGCATCTGGCCGGGTTTGCGGCGGCTTGCGCAGCAGCAGGTACTTGACGCCGATGCGCAGCTTCTTGAGCACGCCGTCCTTGGGCAGCTCGACCTGGTTGTGAAAGCGTCCGTCCCGGTGCGGTGCCGGCTCGCCGGCGGGGGTAGCCATGGGGACCATGAGCAGCAGCACTCCGCATAAGAGGAAAGCCTTCATATTACTCCACAGGGTCGGATCAACCGTGAAATGGCTTGTAAGGTCATTTTTCGCCGATGAACGATTGTTCAACAATATTCACACGACTTATGCGATAAACGGCGCCCCACAGAAGAACGACAACCATGATCGACAACCGCAGCGGCAAGGGGCTCTCTTTCGTCAGGCGCATCTACCTGCCGCGCATCATCGGCCTGGGGATAGGCCTGTTCAGCGTGATGGCAGCCATCGCCCCGCTGAACCCGCCGCAGTGGGCCTGGGCCCTGCTGCTGTTCAACGGCCTGCTCTGGCCTCATGTGGCCTATCAGTGGGCCCGGCGCTCGGTCACGCCCTACCAGGCCGAACAGCGCAACATCCTGCTGGATTCCTTGATGGGAGGGTTCTGGACCGCGGCGATGCATTTCAACCCGCTGCCCACCGTGACCATCCTGTCGATGATGACCATGAACAACGTCGCCGCCGGTGGCAAACGGGTGTTGCTGCGCGGCCTGTTGGCCCAGCTGTGCGGCATGCTGCTGGCCAGCGCCCTGCTCGGCACCGGCCTGCAGCCCCAGGCCACACAGCTGCAGGTACTTGCCTGCCTGCCAATGCTCACCTTCTACCCCTTGGCCCTGGGCTGGGTGTGCTACCAGCTGGCGATCAAGCTGGCCGAGCACAAGCGTCGCCTCAGTGCCCTGAGCCGCACCGACAGCCTTACCGGCCTGCTCAACCACGGCTCGTGGAAGGACCTGCTGCTGCTCAAGTTCCAGATCTGCCAGCAACAACAGCTGCCGGCGGTCATCGCCCTGATCGACATCGACCACTTCAAGACCATCAACGACACCTACGGCCATGTGGTCGGCGACTGCGTGCTGCGCCAGCTCAGCCAGGAACTGCGGCGCAGCCTGCGCGAGGACGACCTGGCCGGGCGCTACGGCGGCGACGAGTTCTGTGTGATCCTCCCCGGCGCCCAGGAGGCCCAGGCCTGCCAGGCCATGGAGCGCCTGCGCGAGCGCGTCGGCGCCTACCGCAACCCGCAACTGCCGGACCTGCGCATCAGCCTGAGCATCGGCCTGGCGGACTTCCGCGCCACCCTCGCCTCGCCCGAACACTGGCTGGAACAGGCCGACAAGGCCCTGTACGCCGCAAAGCATCAGGGCCGCGACCAGGTCAATTTCGCCCGCGGCGAGGCCGCCACGCTCAAGCTGGCCTATCCTGACTGAACCTTCGCCCAGGCCCGGGCGCAGAAAGCAGTTGAAGGAGTCGCCCGTACATGGACAGGAACGTCGACCTTTCATCCTCCAGCCCTACCTCGCGCCTGCAGGTGCGCCGCCTGGTCGGCGGCTTCTGCGCGCTGTTCGGGCTCGCCTGCGTGTTCACCCTGGTGGCGCTGTTCAACATCGCCGCCACGCTGGACCGCCAGGCGCAGGAGCAGAGCACCTTCCAGGCCACCCAGGCGCTGGAGCAGCGGCTGGTGGCCTCGCGTCAGTTCCTCTCCAGCTACGCCGTCTGGGACGCCGCCTACGAGCACCTGGTCGGCAAGGTCGACTGGCAGTGGGCCTATGACGAGAAGAACGTCGGCGAGTCACTGTACAGCGCCAGCGGCTACGAAGGCGTGTTCGTGGTCGAGGATGGCCGCACCACCTACGCCCTGTTCAAGGGCAAGCCCACCGACTCGCCGGCCAGCGCCCATATCGACAGCCCCCTGGCGGCGATCATCGACGCGGCGCGCAAGGCCGCCCCGGCCCGTGAGCAGGTAACCCACTTCGTGCGCTTCAACGGCTGGCCCGCAGTGCTCAGCGCGGCGGCAGTGCGCCCGGACAAGGAAGTGACTGAAGCGGATGTCCGCCAGGCGCCGGTGATGGTGTTCGTCGACCAGTTGACCGAGGCCAAGCTCGCCGTGCTGGGCAAGGGCGCGGGCCTGACCGGCATGCGCCTGGAGAAGAACGGCGCCGCCCAGGCCGAACAACCACATATCGCCCTGGGCGGAACCGGCTATCACCTTGCCTGGAACACCCCGCTGCCGGGCCGCCAGCTGCTGCACGCCTTCCTGCCGCCGCTGCTGGCGGTGCTGCTGGTGCTCGGCCTGGTGCTGCTCTACTTGTTCCGCCATGCCCTGCGCAGCTCCCGCGCCATCGACGACAGCCTGCTGCGCCTGCAGCAGAGCAACCGTGCCCTGGAGGCCAGCGAACAGCGCTTTCGCGCCGTGGCCGAGGCCGCGTCGGACTGGATCTGGGAAACCGATCGCCAGCACCGCCTGACCTACCTGTCGCAGCGCTTCGTCAGCGTCACCGGCTACCGGCTCGAGGACTGGCTCGGTCAGCCGCTCAACCAGTTGCTCGCCTGCGACACCACGCCCCTGCTGCCGTGGCTCGACAGCCAGGCCGACGAAAACCCGCAGCAACTGGCCAACCTGCGCTGCAACTACGATGACGCCAGCGGACAGAACCGCTACTGCCGCGTTTCGGCGCGCTCGATCATCTACGAGGGCAAGCTCGCCGGTTTTCGCGGCACCGCCAGCGACATCACCGACGAGGTCGCCGCCCATGCCCGTATCCAGCATCTGTCGATGCACGATGCCCTGACCGGCCTTGCCAACCGTAACAAGCTGTCGCGCCACCTCGAACAGGCCCTGCTGCGCGGCAGCGACTCACCGCCCCTGACCTTGCTGCTGCTCGACCTGGACAGCTTCAAGCCGATCAACGACTCCCTCGGTCACCCGGCCGGCGACGCGGTGCTGCAGGAGGTGGCCGGCCGCCTGCGCGACACCACCCGCGACAATGACCTGGTCGCCCGCCTGGGCGGCGACGAGTTCGTCCTGGTGCTGCATGGCCTGGACAACCGCAGCGAGATCGACCGTTTCTGCGCCCGCCTGCTCGACCTGCTGCAGCAACCCATCGCCTACGAGGAGCACCAGTTGCACATCGGCGCCAGCATCGGCATCGCCCAGACCCGGGTCCAGGGCTATGATGCCGGCGAGCTGATCCGCTGCGCCGACATTGCCCTGTACCAGGCCAAGGCCGACGGCAAGAACACCTGGCGTTATTTCTCGCCGGAGATGAACCAGCAGATCCAGTACCGCCGGCAACTGGAAAACGACCTGCGCCGGGCGATCAAGCAGCATGAGTTCGTCCTGCACTACCAGCCGCGCTACCGCCTGGACGACCTGCACATCGTCTCGGTGGAAGCCCTGCTGCGCTGGCAGCACCCCGAGGAGGGCCTGCTCGGGCCGGACACCTTCATTCCCCTGGCCGAACAGAGCGACCTGATCGTGCCTCTCGGCCGCTGGGTGCTGGCCGAGGCTTGCCGCAATGCTCGCGACTGGCCCGACGAGCTGCTGGTCTCGGTCAACCTGTCGCCGGCGCAGTTCTCCCGCAGCGATGTGGTCGCCGATGTGCGCCAGGTACTGCTGGACACCGGTTTCCCGGCCCAGCGCCTGGAACTGGAGATCACCGAGAACGTGATGCTCAACGACATCGAAGGCGCCCTGGGCACCATGCTGGCGCTCAAGGAGCTGGGCGTGCGCCTGAACATGGATGATTTCGGCACCGGGTACTCGTCGCTGGGTTACCTGCGCACCTACCCCTTCGACAGCATCAAGATCGACAAGCGCTTCATCGCAGGGCTCAGCAGCCAGAGCGGCAACGACCGGGCGGTGGTCCAGGCCATCATCAACCTGGGCAAGGCCATGGGGCTGACGGTCACCGCCGAGGGGGTGGAGACCGAGCAGCAGTTGCAGGCGCTGGACAAGGAACAGTGCCATGAGGTCCAGGGCTACTACCTGAGCAAGCCGGTGGACCGGGCGGGGTTCGAGGCGCTGCTGGCGGGCCGGGAGGTGCGCCAGCAGGATGTGTCCTGACTCCCTCTTGAGGCATGCTTTCAGCGCAGGCTGCGTTCAGCCACGATCTCCGGCAGGTCGGTACGCTGGAGGTAGATGCGCAGCGGCTCGCCGATGTTCAGCCGGTCGTCCACATGTTGCTCCAGCAACAAGGCCAGGCGCTCCCGGCACAATGCCATGCGCGTATCGGCCTCGGGCCGCCAGACGAACTCGTTGCAGGGGGTGATGCTGTCGTCGGCGACGTCCATGCCGAACGAGTCTTCGGAAAACCGCACGATATGTGTACCGCGCTTACCGTGGAAGCCGACAAAGCCCTTGAGCTGTTCGGCGGCGTTGCAGATGTCCTGGGAAGTGATGGCCATGGCGTAACCTCGCAAAATTCGGAAGTGACGCACGCAGGGAACGGTCACCTCTGACGGGCGACGCGCAGGTGCCAGCCTAACGCAACTGGCGGAACCTTCGCCACGCTTTCTCACCCCTTCGCGCTTGAGCCGATCGGCGCAGCCTCCGGGTCGACCTGCGACGCCAGCAGCGCCGCCAGCCAGTTCATGAACGCCTGCACCCGGCGCGGCACATGGCGCTGCCGCGCATACAAAAGCGACACCGGCATGGCCCGTGCCTGCCAGGGCTCGAGCAGCGATACCAGTTCACCGTTGCGCAGATGCTCATCGACGCCCACCGCCGGCACCTGGATCAGCCCGAACCCGGCCAGGCAGGCGGCGGAGTAGGCCTCGGCATTGTTCACCGTGACCACGCCGGCCATGGCCTGGAAGTGCAACTCGCCATCCTGCTCGTACTCGAACCCGGCGCTGCGGGCACCGAGGTTGCGCACATAGTGGACCAACCGATGACCAGCCAGGTCCTGCAGATTCTGCGGCACGCCATGACGCTCGAGATAGGCGGGGCTGGCGCAGTTGCGCATGCTCAGGCGCCCCACCGGGCGGGCCACCACATCCAGGTCGCTGAGCGCGCCAATGCGCATCACGCAGTCGAAGCCTTCGCGCAGCAAATCGACCTGACGGTCGGTGCAGCTGATCTCCACTTCCAGACGCGGGAAACGTTCAAGAAACCCTGGCAGCGCCGGCACGATCAGCCGCCGCGCCATCATGGTCGGCAGGTCGATGCGCAAACGCCCGGCCAACTCGGCATCGTCGGCACTGAACAGGCTTTCGATCTCGTCCATGCCCGACAGCAGGTCCTTGCTGCGCTCGTAGAGCAAGGCACCATCCTGGGTGGTCTGCACCCGCCGCGTGGTGCGGTTGAACAAGCGCGTGCCGAGCAACTGTTCCAGCGCCCGCACCTGCTCGGAGACGGTCGAGCGCGGCAGGCCCAGGCTCTCGCCGGCCAGGGTGAAACTGCTCAGTTCGCTGACCCTGACAAAGGTGCGCAACAACTCCAGCTTGTTCATCACAGGCTCCGATTGTCCATTTCATACGAACAGTATTTCCGGAATCCATGGATTTAACAGCCTTCAACCGATCAATAACCTGTCATTCAACAACAACCCACCGAGGTAACCGACATGACTCGCAAGATCGCACTGATCACCGGCGCCAGCCGCGGCCTGGGCAAGAACACCGCCGAACACCTGGCCGCCCGCGGCATCGACATCATCGGCACCTACCACAGCAAGGCCGACGAGGCCCACGCAGTGGCCGCCTCGCTTGAACAGGCCGGCGTGCGCGCCGCCATGCTGCAACTGGACGTCAGCGACAGCGCCAGTTTCGCAGCCTTCGCCGAGCGCCTGGGCGACACCCTCGAACA
Source organism: Pseudomonas mosselii (assembly GCF_003205295.1). GTDB lineage: Bacteria > Pseudomonadota > Gammaproteobacteria > Pseudomonadales > Pseudomonadaceae > Aquipseudomonas > Aquipseudomonas mosselii_B. The sequence continues at coordinate 30,229 of NZ_QJRP01000042.1, read as the reverse complement.
GCAGTTCGGCCGCCGCCAGCTGGACTTCCTGGTGAACAACGCCGGCATCGGCCTGAACGTGCCGTTCAGCGAGACCAGCGAGGCGCAGTTCGACCAGTTGCTGAACATCCAGCTCAAAGGGCCGTTCTTCCTCACCCAGCGCCTGCTGCCGCTGCTGGCCGACGGCGGGCGCATCGTCAACATCTCCACCGGCCTGACCCGCTTCGCCCTGCCCGGCTATGCCGCCTACGCCGCCATGAAGGGCGCCATGGAGGTGCTGACCCGGTATCAGGCCAAGGAGCTGGGCGCGCGCGGCATCCGCGTGAACATTCTGGCGCCGGGCGCCATCGAGACCGACTTCGGCGGTGGCGTGGTGCGCGACAACCAGCAGGTCAATGACTACATCGCCGGCAACACGGCGCTGGGACGGGTCGGCCTGCCCGACGATATCGGTGCGGCCATCGCCCTGTTGCTGGAGGACGGCAATGGCTGGATCACGGGGCAGCGGCTGGAGGTGTCTGGGGGGATGTTTCTCTAGGCGCGCCTCAGCCTGATTGGCTTGCTACGCGTTTCCCTGTAGGAGCGGCCTTGTGTCGCGAAAGGGCTGCGTAGCAGCCCCAGCAATTTATGTGTTGACGCTAAGAACCTGGGGCCGCTTCGCGCCCCTTTCGCGACACAAGGCCGCTCCCACAATTGCGGTCGTTCAAACGCGGCTGAGGGCCTGATGCAGCGCCGCCACGGCGGGCAGTGCCAAGGCTTCATGGGACATGCACAACCCGACCCGACGTCGTAGCGTCAGGCCACTGCCCGGCTGCCAGTAGACGCCCGGGCAACGCTCGACCAGCGACTGCGGCAACCAGGCCGCGCCTTGCCCGGCGGCGACCATGGCCAGGACCCGTTGCAACGAACCGGCCTGGCCGACCTGCTCGCCCCCGTCATACAAGCCCATCAGGCGTTGGTGCGAAGGGTGCTGCGGGCAGGTGACCCAGCGCCCGTCCGGCTGGCTGCCGGTGGCCATCACCCGCACGAACGCTTCCTCCCACAGCGGCAGGAACAGTTCATCCTCGCAACGCTGGGCCTCGTCGGCCAGGCGAGCGTCGCCGTCGCAGCCTTCCAGCAGGGTCAACTGCAAACCCGCCACCGCCTGGCTGGCCAGGCGCACGCAGGCCTCGACCTGGGCCGGCGCGATGTCGGCCTCGATGCCCAGCGCCAATGGCACCCGCTCCTGCCCCTGGCGAAACCGCAGGCGCAAGGCCTCGGCCTCGGCCACCATGCGGCAGGCCTGGGGATACAGCTCGCGGGCCTGCTCGCTGACTTCGACCCCGCGGGCCTGACGCAGGAACAGTTCAGCGCCCAGGTCCTCCTCCAGCTGGCGAATGGTCACCGACAAAGTCGGCTGGGCCACGCACAGGCGCTGGGCGGCTACCGTGATGTTGCGCGCTTCGAAGACCGCGATGAATGCCTTGAGATGACGGATATCCATAGATAGAACCGATGCCAGCCAGAGAAATAAGCCGTTTTTCATGGCCGCAGGCGCTATCTAGAATCCTGGCCATCGAAAGCGATTATGCCTGGGAGGCAACCATGAACAAACCCCTGATCATCGTCACTGGCGCCAGCTCTGGTATCGGCGCCGCCACCGCCCGGCGCTTTAGCGCTGCGGGGCATTCGCTGCTGCTGATCGCCCGGCGCCTGGAACGCCTCGAGGCGCTGGCGCTCCCCGATTGCCTGTGCCGCGCCGTGGATATCCGCGACCGGGCGGCGCTGGTGGCCGCCGTGGCCGAGGCCGAAGCGCTGTACGGACCGGCCGATGCCCTGGTGAACAACGCAGGCGTGATGCTGCTGGGGCAGATGCACGAGCAGGACCCGGAGCAGTGGGAGCGCATGTTCGACATCAACGTCAAGGGAATGCTCAACGGCGTGCATGCGCTGTCCGGCGGGATGATCGAGCGGCGCCACGGCACGCTGATCAACGTCAGCTCCGTGGCCGGGCGCAAGACCTTTCCCAACCATGTCGCCTACGTGGGCAGCAAGTTCGCCGTGCATGGGCTGTCGGAGAACCTGCGCGAGGAGCTGGCGCCGCACAATGTGCGAGTGGTGACCATCGCCCCGGGCGCGGTGGAGACCGAGCTGCTCGGGCACACCACCGACGAGGGCATCAAGCGCGACTACGAGGCGTGGAAGGCCAATGACATGGGCGGCGTGGTGCTGAGCGCCGAGGATGTCGCCGGGGCGATCGTCTGGGCCTACCAGCAGCCGCAGCAGGTGTGCATTCGCGAGATCGTGCTGGCGGCGACCGCCCAACAGCCCTGAGATGAATGCGCCCCGTTCGTCGGCAAGCACCGCCCCACGATGAAAATACAGGCAAAAAAATGGGCGACCGAAGTCGCCCTAAATGCCTTGCGTGCTCGTGAATCGGGAAGGATCAGCGCTGATTGCGCTTTTTCGAGTCCTTCCAGATGAAAATGCCCAGACCGGCGAAGAACGCCAACATCAACCCGACCGTTACCACACCGGCGATAACCACGTTGTCGAAGAACATGTCGGCCCCTCCCTTGATGTGCCGTCATCCGATGGGTGCAAGGTAACCAATGCCGGGAAGGGGAAAATTGACCGGAGTCAATGGCGCCCGAGGCCGGGCGCGCGAGGCGGGTGCAGGGTTGACCTGCATCAAGTTTCAGCGCTTCTTGGGTTTGCCCTTGGGCTTTTTCTTCTTGGCCTGGGTTAGCGGCATGGCCTGCTCGAAGGCCTGGCGCATGTCGTTCAGGCGCTTGTCATTGAGGTCGTGGATGCGTTTGGCGCGTTCGGCGCCGAAATCGATCAGGTTGTCTTGGCTCATGGTGGGCTCGACGGACAGCAGAGGCCTTCATGATGACGGCAAGCGGCAACGCTGACTAGGGTACAGAGCCTGGTCAGACTTCGATATCCACCAGCAACCCCTGGCGCGTGCGCTCGCCCATCGGCGCCACCGGCACGGTGTTGTCGGCGTTGAGCTCCTCGCCGGGCACGGCTTCGTAGCGGTCCCCTTCGGCCTGCTTGCGCCGTTGCTGCTGGCGGCGCTGCTCCTCGCGCAGCAGCAAGGTCTGCTCCTCGGGGTCGCGGTGGTGCTTGAGGTCGATGGTGCCGTCGCTGGAGGTCGGCTGCGCGGGTACCACCGGCGGGATGGTCGGCGGCGGCTTGACCGGATCCTGTTGCGAGGTCACGGGGGCGGCACTGAGCGGGATGATCGGCGGCAGCATGATGGGTCTCCTGTAGCCTTGTTATCGGCTGGTGGTGCGCCGCCTTGAATGCCCGCGGTCAAAGGTGTGCGGCGTATCACAAGGCCACACTGCGCTGGAGTATAGCGCGGGCTTACTCGGCTTCTTCGTCCGGGTCGTCGTCGGGCGCGGCGCTCGACTCGCTCCAGGGCCGCTTGTAGACCTGCTGCCAGACCGCGTCCATGTGTTCGCGCACGACCTGCGGGGCAGTCTTCAGCGAGGCGCTGTCCTCGCGCTCGCCGCCGAACGCGTCCTCACCGGGCGGGCTGATCAGCGACTGGCCGGTGATGGTGTAGATCGCCTGGCCCTCACGCATCTCGATGGCGATGTCGTGGGGGTCGATGCCGCCGCCACAGAAGGCGTGGCTGGCCACCGTCACTTCGGCGATACCGTCCTTGTTCAGGTCGCCGACATCGCTGACATCGGTATAGAAGTCGACGTCCAGGTCCAGCCCGGCGCAGGTGGTCTCCTGCTCGATCTGCCAGCGCGCCTTGAAGGCATCACCGCCGGCGGCTCGGCCATACAGGGTGGCCTTGAGCAGCACCTTGTCGACCTCTTCCTCGGTGTCGGGGTCGGTGGCCTGGCCGTCGACCCGGCTCAGCACCAGCAAGCCTTCGCCCTCACGGTCGTGGAAGTGCACGCTCTTGATCGGCGTCTGCACACCGAGCACCTCCAGTTGCTCGACCGGAATCGGCGGCAGGACTTCGAAGCTCTTCTGTTCACAGGCGGCCAACAGCGCGAGGCTGCCCAGGCCCAGGGTGACGTTCAACCAGCGGTGCTTGGCAACCATGTTGGCGCGTGGCCCTCGTGACAGGACGGTGTTCGTCGATGAAAGCGCTAGACTCTTCACATTCATTGGTCTGGCGAAGCCGATCCGTTAACATAGTCGGCTTTTTCACCGCGGGAGTTTTGGCAGTATGGCGCAGCAGTATCAACCGGGGCAACGCTGGATCAGCGACAGCGAAGCCGAGCTCGGTCTTGGGACCATCCTGGCGCAGGATGGCCGCCTGTTGACCGTGCTCTACCCGGCCACGGGCGACACCCGCCAGTACTCGCTACGCAATGCGCCGCTGACCCGCGTGCGCTTTTCGCCCGGCGACCTGATCACTCACTTCGAAGGCTGGAAGCTGACCGTGCAGGAGGTCGAGGACATCGACGGCCTGATGGTCTACCACGGCATTGACGGCCAGAACCAGCCGCGCACCCTGCCCGAGACGCAACTGTCGAACTTCATCCAGTTCCGCCTGGCCAGCGACCGCCTGTTCGCCGGGCAGATCGACCCGCTGTCGTGGTTCTCGCTGCGTTACAACACCTTGCAGCACACCAGCAAGCAGATGCTCTCGTCGCTGTGGGGCCTGGGCGGCGTGCGCGCACAGCCCATCGCCCACCAGTTGCACATCGCCCGTGAAGTGGCCGACCGCATCGCCCCACGGGTACTGCTGGCCGACGAAGTGGGCCTGGGCAAGACCATCGAGGCCGGCCTGGTCATCCACCGCCAGCTGCTGTCCGGGCGGGCCAACCGCGTGCTGATCCTGGTACCCGAGAACCTCCAGCACCAATGGCTGGTGGAGATGCGCCGACGCTTCAACCTGCAGGTCGCGTTGTTCGACGCCGAGCGCTTCATCGAGAGCGACGCCAGCAACCCGTTCGAGGATGCCCAGCTGGCGCTGGTGGCCCTGGAGTGGCTGGTCGAGGACGAGAAGGCCCAGGACGCGCTGTTCGCCGCCGGCTGGGACCTGATGGTGGTCGACGAGGCCCACCACCTGGTCTGGCACGAGGAACAGGCCAGCGCCGAGTACGCGCTGGTCGAGCAACTGGCCCAGGTCATCCCGGGCGTGCTGCTGCTCACCGCCACCCCGGAACAGTTGGGCCAGGATAGCCACTTCGCCCGCCTGCGCCTGCTCGACCCCAACCGCTTCCACGACCTGGCCGCCTTCCGCGCCGAGAGCGAGCACTATCGCCCGGTGGCCGAAGCCGTGCAGGAACTGCTCGACGAAGGCCGCCTGTCGCCGAAGGCCCACGCCACCATCCAGGGCTTCCTCGGCGCCGAAGGCGAAGCCCTGCTGGCCGCGGTCAGCGACGGCGACAGCCAGGCCAGCGCCCGCCTGATCCGCGAACTGCTCGACCGCCACGGCACAGGCCGCGTGCTGTTCCGCAACACCCGGGCGGCGATCCAGGGCTTCCCCGAGCGCCAGCTGCACCCCTACCCGCTGGCCAACCCCGACGCCTACGCCGAACTGCCCTCGGGCGAGCGCGCCGAGCTGTACCCCGAAGTGGCCTTCCAGGCCCAGGGCGAGAGCGGCGACGACGAGCGCTGGTGGCGTTTCGACCCACGGGTCGACTGGCTGATCGACACCCTGAAGATGCTCAAGCGCACCAAGGTCCTGGTGATCTGCGCCCACGCCGAGACCGCCATGGACCTGGAAGACGCCTTGCGCGTGCGCTCCGGCATCCCGGCCACGGTGTTCCACGAAGGCATGAGCATCCTTGAGCGCGACCGCGCCGCCGCCTACTTCGCCGACGAGGAGTTCGGTGCCCAGGTGCTGATCTGCTCCGAGATCGGCAGTGAAGGCCGCAACTTCCAGTTCGCCCATCACCTGGTGATGTTCGACTTGCCGGCCCACCCCGACCTGCTCGAGCAGCGCATCGGCCGTCTCGACCGGATCGGCCAGAAACACACGATCCAGCTGCACATCCCGTACCTGCAGGACAGCCCGCAGGAGCGCCTGTTCCAGTGGTACCACGAAGGCCTCAACGCCTTCCTCAACACCTGCCCGACCGGCAACGCCCTGCAGCACCAGTTCGGCCCGCGCCTGCTGCCGCTGCTGGCCGACAGTGACGAAAAGAGCTGGAACAAGCTGGTGGCCGAGGCCCGTACCGAGCGCGAGCGCCTGGAAGCCGAGCTGCACACCGGCCGCGACCGCCTGCTGGAACTCAACTCCGGTGGCGCCGGCGAAGGCCAGGCGCTGGTCGAGGCCATTCTCGAACAGGACGACCAGTTCGCCCTGCCGATCTACATGGAAACCCTGTTCGACGCCTTCGGCATCGACAGCGAGGACCATTCGGAAAACGCCCTGATCCTCAAGCCGAGCGAGAAGATGCTCGATGCCAGCTTCCCGCTGGGCGACGACGAAGGCGTGACCATCACCTACGACCGTGGCCAGGCGCTGTCGCGCGAGGACATGCAGTTCCTGACCTGGGAGCACCCGATGGTCCAGGGCGGCATGGACCTGGTGCTGTCCGGCTCGATGGGCAACACCGCGGTGGCGCTGATCAAGAACAAGGCGCTCAAGCCCGGCACCGTGCTGCTCGAGCTGCTCTACGTCAGCGAAGTGGTGGCCCCGCGCAGCCTGCAGCTGGGCCGCTACCTGCCGCCGGCCGCGCTGCGCTGCCTGCTGGACACCAACGGCAACGACCTGGGCCCGCGGGTGGCGTTCGAAACCCTCAACGACCAGCTTGAAAGCGTGCCCAAGGCCAGCGCCAACAAGTTCGTCCAGGCCCAGCGCGACGTACTGGCCAAGCGCATCGCCGCAGGCGAGGCCAAGGTCCTGCCGATCCACGACGAACGCGTGGCCCAGGCCCGGCAGCGGCTGACCGCCGAGGCCGACGAGGAGTTGGCGCGCCTGACCGCGCTGAAGGCCGTGAACCCGAGCGTGCGTGACAGCGAGATCGATGCGCTGAGCAAGCAGCGCGAAGAAGGGCTGGCGGCGCTGGAAAAAGCGGCGCTACGCCTTGAGGCGATCCGGGTGCTGGTCGCCGGTTGATCAGGATTCACGCATCTTCTGTAGGAGCGGCCTTGTGCCGCGAAAGGGCCGCACAGCGGCCCCGGCGATTGATGCAGCAACGCTGAATCCCTGGGGCTGCTTCGCAGCCCTTTCGCGGCGCAAGGCCGCTCCTACAGGGATCGTGCGGTCCAGCGATATCCATTTAGACCATCCAGCTATTGCCTTCATATCCAAATGGTAGAAACCAAAGTGCCATTAATCAGGAAGGCTTAAGCACCCGTTTCTATACTCCAGCAGGAACAGTCTCCATCCGTGCTTTTTGGGGACGAGTGAAGACTCGACGAAGAGGCCTGCAATGGAGTGGCTGGGACTGCAATTGTTCGCCGAGCTGCCGGCGACCGGACAGATCATCCTCGACTGTCGACACAACCCCTTCCTGGTGCTGCTCGCCTTTATCGTGGCCAGCGCCGCCTGTTTCGCCACGCTGGACATGAGCGAAAGGCAAAGTCACTGCGATGACCGTTTCGCCCGCCGGCAATGGCGGGTGCTCGGCGCCTGCTGCCTGGCCGGGGGGATCTGGGCCATGCACTTCATCAGCATGCTGGCGTTCCAGGCGCCCCTGGAGATCCACTTCGACGCGCCATTGACAGGCCTGTCGCTGCTGGTGGCCCTGCTCGCCGCCTGGCTGGCGATGAACAGCCTCAATCGCAGCGAAATGCGCCTGCGCCACTACCTGCAGACCGCGCTGTTCATCGGCCTGGGAATCAGCCTCATGCACTACACCGGCATGGCCGCCCTGCAGACCAGCGCCCAGCAGTACTACCAGACCGGCCTGCTGCTCGCTTCCATCGGCATCGCCGTGCTAGTCAGCCTGGTGGCGTTGCTGATGGCCCGCTACTTCCGCAAGGGCAGCGGCACCTTGCACCTGCTGCTCAAGTACGGTGCCAGCCTGTTGATGGCCGGCGGCATCGTGCTGACCCATTTCACCGGCATGGCCGCCATGACCCTGGTGATTCCCGGCGAAACCGCCCTGCGCCTGCCCTCGGCCGACAACAGCCTGCAACTGGCGCTGACCATCGCCGTCATCACCCTGCTGATCAGCGGCGGCAGCATCAGCGCGGCGCTGGCCGACAAGAAGTTGCAGAGCAAGGAGCACGACCTGCGCCGGGTCAATGTGCTGCTCAGCCAGCTCGACCAGGCCCGGGCCTCGCTGCAGCAGGCCGCCCACTACGATGCCCTGACCAACCTGGTCAACCGTCGCGGCTTCAATCAGGTGTTCGCCGAGCGGCTGGCCGAGCAGGCCGCCCATGAGGGCATGCTGGCGGTGATGTTCCTCGACATCGACCATTTCAAGCGCATCAACGACAGCCTCGGGCATGCCGCCGGCGACGAGCTGCTCAAGGTCATCGCCGACCATATCAAGGCCGCCACTCGCGGCCAGGACCTGGTAGCGCGCTTCGGCGGCGACGAATTCTGCATCGTCACCAGCCTCAACAGCCGCGACGAGGCCCGCCACCTGGCCCAGCGCATCATGCAACGAATGAAGGAGCCGATCGACCTGGCGGGCCGGCGCATGGTGATGACCACCAGCATCGGCATCAGCATCTTCCCCGACGATGGCCAGAGCACCGAGGAACTGCTGAAGAACGCCGACCTGGCGCTGTACCAGTCCAAGGGCTGCGGGCGCAACAGCCTGAACTTCTTCAACAACGGCCTGAAGACCCGCGCCACCCTGGAACTGCAACTGGAGGAGGAGCTGCGCGTGGCGCTGTTCGAGGAGCGCGGCCTGTGCGTGCACTACCAGCCGATCTTCGACCTGCGCAGCGGCCAGGTGGCCAAGCTCGAGGCCCTGGTGCGCTGGCAGCATCCGCAACACGGCCTGCTCAGCCCCGATCGCTTCATCTGCATCGCCGAGGCCAACGGCCTGATCGCCGAACTGGACCTCTGGGTGCTGCGCCGGGCCTGCGAGGACCTGGCCCAGCTCAATCGCCATGGCTATGGCGAACTGAAAGTCACGGTGAACTGCTCGGCGCTCACCCTTGGCCGCGAAGAGCTGGCCACCGAGGTCGAGATGGCGCTGTTCCAGGCCGGCCTGGCGCCGCGCCAGCTGGAGCTGGAGGTCACCGAAAACGCGCTGATGGGCGACATTCACCACACCATCAGCCTGCTCAAGCGCATCCGCGCCCAGGGCGTGGCGCTGTCGATAGACGATTTCGGCACCGGGTACTCGTCACTGGCCTACCTCAAGCGCCTGCCGCTGGACGTGCTGAAGATCGACCGCTCGTTCATCCAGGATGTGCCGGGCAGCCAGAAGGACCAGGAGATCGTCCAGGCGATCATCATCATGGCCCACACCCTGCACCTGAAGGTGGTCACCGAAGGCGTCGAGACCGTCGAGCAGCATGAGTTCCTGGCCAGCCACGGCTGCGACTACCTGCAAGGTTACCTGCTCAGCCGGCCGGTGCCGCTGGCCGAGCTGCGGCCGATCCTAGAACGGCTCGACCGCCAGCCGGGCGATCTCAGCCCTTGTTGCGATACAGCGTTACCAGGGTCGCCGGATCTTTTTGCAGATAGCCCTGGCTACCGTGCAGGCGCATCAGTTGCGCGGCGAGGCCACTGAGCGGCGTCGCCGAGCCCTGCTCGCGGGAGAATTTCACCGCGGTGTCGAGGTCCTTGAGCAAGGTGCGCACATGCCACTTGACCGGCTCGAAGCGGCTCTCGGCCATTTGCGGGGCAAGAATCTGCAGCGGCCTGGAGTCGGCAAACCCGCCGGCCAGCGCCTCGGCGATCAGCCGTGCATCGACCCCTGACTGCTCGGCCAGCGCCACCACCTCGGCGATCACCAGCGCATTACAGGCCACGATCATCTGGTTACACGCCTTGGTCACCTGGCCGGCGCCCACCGCGCCCATGTGTGTCACCCGCTGGCCCAGGGTCAACAGCACCGGCCGCGCCCGCTCGAGATCATCGGCCTCGCCACCGACCATGATTGCCAGGGTGCCGGCCTCGGCCCCCGGCGTGCCGCCGGACACTGGTGCATCGAGCCAGGCCATGCCACACAGGGCGGCCAGCTCGGCGGCCATCTCCCGGGTGGCGGTCGGTTCGAGACTGGAGAAGTCCACCAGCAACTGACCGCCGCGCCCGCCCTGGGCGATGCCCTGCTCGCCGAACACTACCTCGCGCACCACCGCCGTGTCGGCCAGGCACAGCAGCACAATGTCCGTCGCCTGGCACAGCTCGGCGGGGCTGGCGGCCAGTCGCGCACCGGCGGCGACCAGCTCGGCGCACTTGTCCGGGCTGCGGTTCCACACGGTCAGCGGATACCCGGCGGCCAGCAGCCGACGGCACATCGGCAGGCCCATCAGGCCGATCCCGGCAAACCCCAGCGAAGGCAATGCAGTACTCATGAGCAACTCCAGATTAAAGAAGCGTGACAAACGGACGATGCAATGCGGGTGCGAGGGGAAAAACCTTAGTCCGACTAAGGAAACCCCCTATCGCATAAGAAAAAGACGCACTGATAAAGTCGCGAAATTTCTCCGTGATGGCTAGATGATATTCATCACCGGGAAGCCAACCACACCAGGCAAATGGCGCACTATGACCTCTACGAACACTTCTGCCAATGCGGCTCCCGAGCCGACCCTCAGCACCACCTCGCTGACCGCCGGCAGTGCTCGAGACCTACCCGCCGCCCGCAGCACGCCGGCGCAACAGTACCTGTACTTCACCGAGCAGGACATCCAGCGCATCCTCGACAACCTCGACGGCCTGCGCGACCTGGTGTTTCCGCCGAACCTGCACGTGGAGGACGAGGACCAGCTGCGCCTGGAGCAGCAGTTCCCGTCGGTGTGCCTGATCGGCCTGGGCCGCTGTGGCTCGAACATAGCCCTGGACGTGGCGGAACTGGTGTACAACGCCCGCACCTTCTTCCTCAACGAGTACAACAACGAGGATCGCTTCAAGGGCCAGGACGGCTACAGCCCGGCGCGCTGGATCCGCCAGAACCTGCGCCTGGTGCAGAACAAGGCCGCCAAGCCGGTTTTCCTGGTCGAGCCGCTGGTGATGCTGGGCGACCTGGACAAGGACATCGCCGGGCGCATCCGCTTCTCGCGCAAGGGCGAGCGCGGCGGCTTCCTGCGCGACTACAGCAAGATGAAGATCATGGACCTGTCCGAGGTGCATGCCGGGGGCGCCGGCAACGCGCCGATCCTTGGCCAGTACCTGGCCAAGATCATCCTCAACAAGGATACCCAGCGGTTCTCCAGCGCCGACTGGAAGCTGATCCACTCGTACCTGATCGACTCCTGCGGCATCAAGGCCAACCAGTCGCGCCTGTACTTCTACATCTTCAGCGCCGGCGGCGGCACCGGCTCAGGGATGGCCTCGGAGTTCGGCCTGGCCCAGCAGTATTCGTACATGAACAAGACCTTCGACACCAAGCCGGCCGACGAGAACGACGGCAAGAGCGGGCACTCGTTCGTCTTCGAGCCGATCTTCACCAGCGGCATCTGCGTGCTGCCCAACGCCTCCGACCACCGCAGCGAGATGTCCGAGGCGCTGCACATCAACGCCGGGCGCCTGCTGTGCAAGTACCTGTCGGAGGAATGGGACTTCTCGTACAACTTCGACAATGAAGACAGCAGCGAGGCCAGCGTCATGGGCCGCATCCGCCCGTGGAACGCGATGATGCTGATCTCCAACGACATCATGCGCTATGCCGAGGAGAGCGATGACGGCACGATCCAGAACATCGACGTCAACGCCATGGAGAAGCACGCCAACCAGTACATCTCCCAGCAGATCTTCAACATCCTCACCGCCCAGGCGGTGACCACCGACTACGACCAGAACTACTTCCGCCGCGCCGGCATCGACATCGGCGAGACCATCCGCCTGGACGCCAACGACCTGTTCATGAGCCTGGCCGGCCCCGTGGCCATCGCCTACGCCGAATCGGTGGTGCCGGAAGTGCCGCCGGCAGGATCGGACAAGTTCAAGGTGTTCGAGCGCGAGCAGCCGCGGCTGGACATCGACGACCTGTTCTTCCGCTCCATCGACCTGCCGCACTTCAACAAGCAGACCCAGGCCATCGAAGGCATCAGCCTGCTGCCGATCGAGTCGCGCCGCTACCGCGCCGCGCTGGAGCAATACCAGGCCTCGGGCTACGACGCCGCGGCCCTGCACGACTTGCACTTCTTCAAGAACTGCTCGTCGGTGGTGTCGATCGTCTCCCTGCCCAAGGACTACAAGCTGTCGTACATGGACCTGAACCGGCTCAAGACCCACCTCAACAGCCTGTTCCCCAACACCACGCTCAAGCGCTACGCGCTGGTGATCGGCGCCTCGGCCAACCTGTCGCTGACCACCCTGATCGCCAAGAGCCCGTGCCTGTCGGACGACTTCCTGACCCTGATCGTGGCGTTCATCAAGCGCTGCTTCGCACGCAACCCGTACCGCTTCGACGACACCATGGACAACGCGATCCTGGAGTTCATCACCAGCGAGCACTTCGATGAAGACAGCATCGATGAGCTGCTCAACGAGTTCGAGAACCCGGCGAAGATCCTCGACACCAACTGGTACGCGATCAAGCCGATGTACGAGAAGAAGTACCGCGAGCTGATCAACGACAAGAGCCGCTTCGTGTCGATCAACGATATCCGCCTGTCGCGCGAGTGCGTGAAAAAGGCGGTGAAGTACCTGCGCGAGATCTTCCGCCATCGCATCGGCAAGACCCGGGTGATTTCGCTGAACAGCCATACCGGGCGCGTGGATTACTGAAAACCATCGCGGGGCAAGCCCGCTCCCACAAGGATGCACAATCCTCGTGGGAGCGGGCTTGCCCCGCGATCATTTCGGCCGTATTACGCATCCCGTAAACTGTTACCGCCCCGCCAAATCACCCCGCCACTGTTACCAACTTCCACCTTACGTGAGCGTCAATGCGCACCAGCGCGAGGCGTCTGCGCGTTTTTGCGCACTAAAAAAGCGCGCGCTTATTCCGCTTTCTTCGCCTGGATCACGATGAACGGCGAAACCACCACCGCCCAGATCTCTGGATCGCGGGTTTGCAGGTCGAGCGCCTGCTCGGCGGAAACCGGCCCGACAGTGCCATCACTACGCCACTTGGCAAAGATCTCGCCGCGATTCTCGGCCATCGCCTCGGCAACGGTGATCAGGTCGAGGCTGGGGTCGACCCAAATCAGGTCACCCTTGGCCCAGAAACGCTCCAGGGCTTTCCACTCGATGACGGCGGTCTCGCCGAGCAATTTGGCATAGAGGGTGCTTACTTGATCAGTCATGGGTTTACCTGCGCAAAGATCGTCCAACAAAAAGGCCGGCATTTTTGCAGAAAAACCTGGTTTCAAATACGTAATTTGGTCGATCAGGCCCGAACTTGTGGGGGCGGGCCGCGGATACCGGCAAAGTGATGGCGCTTTTCTGTATCTTTATGTCGACCAGGCGACACCCCTCGAAACAGACGCTTTTCGCCCGCTTTTCAAGCGCTCGGACAGCGCTCTACACTGTACCGGTACAGTTCCGGGACATGTTCCGGGGGAAGGTGGGCTTACGGCATGGCGTAGCCAGGCCGAAATCCCGCCCGGTCTGTAGCCCTGGCCTCAGGACTATAAGAATTACAACAGAATGAGTGGAGCACTATGATCAAGATTTCCAAGCTGTTTGCCGCGATGGTTCTGGCCGGAGTCGCCAGCCATTCGTTTGCCGCCGACACCATCAAGATCGGCATCGCCGGTCCAAAGACCGGGCCGGTGACCCAGTACGGCGACATGCAGTTCGTCGGCGCCAAACAGGCCATCAAGGACATCAACGCCAAGGGCGGCGTCGATGGCAAGATGCTCGAAGCCAAGGAATACGACGACGCGTGCGACCCTAAACAGGCCGTGGCCGTCGCCAACAAAGTGGTCAACGATGGCGTCAAGTACGTGATCGGCCACCTGTGCTCCAGCTCCACCCAGCCTGCGTCCGACATCTACGAAGACGAAGGCGTGATCATGATCACCCCCGCCGCCACTTCCCCGGACATCACCGCGCGTGGCTACAAGATGGTCTTCCGTACCATCGGCCTGGACAGCGCCCAGGGCCCGGCCGCTGGCAACTACATCGCAGACCACGTCAAACCGAAGGTCGTTGCGGTCCTGCACGACAAGCAGCAGTACGGCGAAGGCATCGCCACCGCGGTCAAGACCACCCTCGAGAAGAAAGGCACCAAGGTCGCCGTCTTCGAAGGCCTGAACGCTGGTGACAAGGACTTCTCCTCGATCATCCAGAAGCTCAAGCAGAACAACGTCGACTTCGTCTACTACGGCGGCTACCACCCGGAGCTGGGCCTGATCCTGCGCCAGGCGCAAGAGAAGGGCCTGAAAGCCAAGTTCATGGGTCCGGAAGGCGTGGGTAACGACTCCATCTCGCAGATCGCCCAGGGCGCCTCCGAAGGCCTGCTGGTCACCCTGCCGAAGTCGTTCGACGCCGACCCTGCGAACAAGGCCATCGTCGACGCCATCAAGGCCGATGGCAAGGACCCGAGCGGTCCGTTCGTATTCCCGGCCTACTCGGCTGTCCAGCTGATCGCCGAAGGCATCAAGGCCGCCAAGTCCGAAGACACCGACAAGGTGGCTGCCGCCATCCACGCCGGCACCTTCAAGACCCCGACCGGTGACCTGTCCTACGACGCCAAGGGCGACCTGAAAGACTTCAAGTTCGTGGTCTACGAATGGCACTTCGGCAAGCCGAAGACCGAAGTCTCCCCTCAGTAACTGCGTGACTAATAGCTGACCGAGAAGCCCACTGTGCGAGCAGTGGGCTTTGTTTTACGAGGTTCTATGGACCTGATTCCCGCGATCCGGGAGCCGGTTCACCTGAAAATCTTAAAACCGTCACCCGCGGTTTCCTGGTTGTGCCCGCACAAGATCACGTGGCGTAGACCACGAGAACATGGGCCGGGGTCGTCCCCCGCCAGAGAAATGCAAATCAGGTTTTTAGGAGCGCTGTAATGCCTGAGATCTACCATTTCCTACAACAACTGGTTAACGGATTGACCATCGGCAGTACCTACGCGCTGATCGCCATCGGTTACACGATGGTGTACGGCATCATCGGCATGATCAACTTCGCCCACGGCGAGGTGTACATGATCGGTTCCTACGTGGCCTTCATCGCCCTTGCCGGGCTGGCCATGATGGGCATCCACTCGTTGCCGATCCTGATGACCGTGGCTTTCGTCGCCACGATCTTCGTCACCAGTGCCTACGGCTACAGCATCGAACGGGTCGCCTACCGGCCGCTGCGCAACAGCAACCGGCTGATCCCGCTGATCTCCGCCATCGGCATGTCGATATTCCTGCAGAACACCGTCCTGCTGTCGCAGGACTCAAAAGACAAGTCCATCCCCAACCTGATCCCCGGCAGCTTCTCGTTCGGCCCGGGGGGCGCTGAGGAGGTGCTGGTCTCGTACATGCAGATCCTGGTGTTCGTGGTGACCCTCGTCGCCATGACCTGCCTGACCCTGTTCATCTCCCGTTCCCGCCTGGGGCGTGCCTGCCGCGCCTGCGCCGAGGACATCAAGATGGCCAACCTGCTGGGCATCAACACCAACAACATCATCGCCCTGACCTTCGTCATCGGTGCCGCACTGGCGGCGGTGGCGGCCGTGCTGCTGAGCATGCAGTACGGGGTGATCAACCCCAACGCCGGTTTCCTGGTGGGCCTGAAGGCCTTCACCGCGGCGGTACTGGGCGGCATCGGCAGCATCCCGGGCGCCATGCTCGGCGGGCTGGTGCTGGGCGTGGCCGAAGCGTTCGGCGCCGACATTTTCGGCGACCAGTACAAGGACGTGGTGGCATTCGGTCTTTTGGTTCTTGTCCTGCTGTTCCGGCCGACCGGCATCCTGGGCCGCCCGGAGGTTGAAAAAGTATGAACAGAAATCTCAAACAGGCGTTCTTCAGCGCCTTGCTGGTCTGGGCCGTGGCCTTCCCGGTGCTGGGCCTGAAACTCAGCATCGACGGCATCAGCCTGATCGTGCACAGCCAGGGCTCGTTCACCATCAGCATCATCGCCGCGTGCTCGGTGCTGATGTTCCTGCGCGTACTGTTCGACAAGCAGTGGAGCGCGGTGATGGGGCGCCGCTCTGAGCGCAAGCTGGTACCGCCTTCGGTGACCAACTTCCTCACCCTGCCGAAGACCCAGCGCTGGGTCATCATGGGGCTGATCGTGGCGGCGCTGATCTGGCCGTTCTTCGGCTCGCGCGGCGCGGTCGACATTGCCACGCTGATCCTGATCTACGTGTTGCTGGGCCTTGGCTTGAACATCGTGGTAGGGCTTGCGGGCCTGCTCGACCTGGGCTACGTCGGCTTCTACGCCGTTGGCGCGTACAGCTACGCGATGCTCTCGCATTACCTGGGCTGGAGCTTCTGGGTGTGCCTGCCGATCGCCGGCCTGATGGCCGCCACCTTCGGTTTCCTGCTCGGCTTCCCGGTGCTGCGCCTGCGCGGTGACTACCTGGCGATCGTGACCCTGGGCTTCGGCGAGATCATCCGCCTGTTCCTGCGTAACCTCACCGACTGGACCGGCGGCCCCAACGGCATCAGCAACATCCCCAAGCCGGAGTTCTTCGGCCTGACCTTCGAACGCCGCGCCGCCGAGGGCATGCAGACCTTCCACGAGTTCTTCGGGCTGGAATACAACTCGATCAACAAGGTGATCTTCCTCTACCTGGTGGCCCTGCTGCTGGCACTGCTGGCGTTGTTCGTCATCAACCGCCTGCTGCGCATGCCGATCGGGCGTGCCTGGGAAGCGCTGCGTGAAGACGAGATCGCCTGCCGCGCCCTGGGCCTGAACCCTACCGTGATCAAGCTTTCGGCGTTCACCCTGGGCGCCTGCTTCGCCGGCTTCGCCGGCAGCTTCTTCGCCGCCCGCCAGGGGCTGGTGACGCCGGAATCGTTCACCTTCATCGAGTCGGCGATCATCCTCGCCATCGTCGTGCTGGGCGGCATGGGTTCGCAACTGGGCGTGATTCTCGCGGCCATCGTGATGATCCTGCTGCCGGAGATGATGCGTGAGTTCAGCGAATACCGGATGCTGATGTTCGGTGCGCTGATGGTGTTGATGATGATCTGGCGTCCGCAGGGCCTGCTGCCCATGCAACGTCCGCACATGGAGCTGCCTCGATGAGCCGCGAAATTCTGCAAGTCAGCGGCCTGAGCATGCGCTTCGGCGGCTTGTTGGCGGTCAACGGCGTGGGCCTGACCGTCAAGGAAAAACAGGTGGTGGCATTGATCGGCCCGAACGGTGCCGGCAAGACCACCGTATTCAACTGCCTCACCGGCTTCTACAAGCCCAGCGGCGGCACCATCCTGCTCGACGGCCAGCCGATCCAGGGCCTGGCCGGCCATCAGATCGCCCGCAAGGGCGTGGTGCGGACCTTCCAGAACGTGCGCCTGTTCAAGGAGATGACCGCGCTGGAAAACCTGCTGATCGCCCAGCACCGTCACCTGAACACCAACTTCTTCGCCGGCCTGTTCAAGACCCCGGGTTTTCGCCGCAGCGAGAAGGAGGCCATGGAGCGCGCGCAGTACTGGCTGGAGAAGGTCAACCTGACCGAGTTCGCCAACCGTACCGCCGGCACCCTCGCCTACGGCCAGCAACGGCGCCTGGAAATCGCCCGCTGCATGATGACCCAACCGCGGATCATCATGCTCGACGAACCGGCCGCAGGCCTGAACCCCAAGGAGACCGAGGACCTCAAGGCCCTCATCGCCTACCTGCGCGAATCCCACAACGTGACCGTGCTGCTGATCGAGCACGACATGAAGCTGGTGATGAGCATTTCCGACCACATCGTGGTGATCAACCAGGGCACGCCCCTGGCCGACGGCACGCCGGACGAGATCCGCGGCAACCCTGATGTGATCAAGGCCTACCTGGGGGAGGCGTAAATGCTGAAGTTCGAGAACGTTTCCACCTTCTACGGCAAGATCCAGGCGCTGCACAGCGTCAACGTGGAGATCAACCAGGGCGAGATCGTCACCCTGATCGGCGCCAACGGCGCCGGCAAGTCGACCCTGCTGATGACCCTCTGCGGCTCGCCCCAGGCGAGCAGCGGCAGCATCAAGTACCTGGGTGAGGAGCTGGTCGGCCAGCCATCCTCGCACATCATGCGCAAGAGCATCGCGGTGGTGCCGGAAGGCCGCCGCGTGTTCTCGCGCCTGACCGTCGAGGAAAACCTGGCCATGGGCGGTTTCTTCACCGACAAGGGCGACTACCAGGAGCAGCTGGACAAGGTCCTGCAACTGTTCCCGCGCCTGAAGGAACGCTACATCCAGCGCGGCGGCACCATGTCCGGTGGTGAGCAGCAGATGCTGGCCATCGGCCGGGCGCTGATGAGCAAGCCCAAGCTGCTGTTGCTCGACGAACCGTCGCTGGGCCTGGCGCCGATCATCATCCAGCAGATCTTCGACATCATCGAACAGCTGCGCCGCGACGGCGTGACCGTGTTCCTGGTGGAGCAGAACGCCAACCAGGCACTGAAGATCGCCGACCGGGCGTATGTACTGGAGAATGGCAAGGTGGTGATGCAGGGTACCGGTGAAGCGTTGCTGACCGATCCGAAGGTGCGCGACGCATATCTGGGGGGTTGAATGATCAAAGGGCCTTCGCAAGGCCCTTTTTTCTGCCTGCCAGGAATATATCGCCTATGCCGGCCTCTTCGCGGGTAAACCCGCTCCCACAGGTACATCACTGCATACAAGGGTGGTGGTGAACCTGTGGGAGCGGGTTTACCCGCGAAAGGGCCGACACACGGCCCACTTGTGATCACCGCCCAGCCTCGGTACCGTGGCCCGTTATTCTGCAAAGTCTCCCGGAGCCCGCCCCATGCGCCTCACCCCTTCCCTGCTGCTCACCGCCTTGCTGCCGCTGTTCACCGGCTGCCAGATGCTGGCCGAAAAACCGGTAGACCCGAACCTGGGCACCACCCGCATGCAAGGCGAACTGAGCGCGGCCGGCGGCCATCTCCTGTTCAAGCCCTGCAGCGAAAGCCGCCGCTTCATCGTCAACGACGCCGCCGCGACCGGCATCCTGCAGGAAGCGGCCAACCTGGCCGACGACGCCGGTGACAAGCTGTTCGCCGACGTCCGCGCGCGCATGACCGGCAGCAAGCAGGCCGGCAGCGACGGCCAGCTCGACGTGACCCGCCTGTACCGCCTCGAAACCTCCGAATATTCCGGCTGCGAAGACCCGAACTTCAAGCAACTGACCCTGCGTGCCGGCGGCCACGAGCCGGACTGGGACATCAAGGCCAGCGGCAAGGGCATGGTGCTCAACCGCATCGGCCAGGATCCGCTGGCGCTGCCTTACCTGGAAGAGGCAATGCCCGGCGGCGGCCTGAGCCTGTCCAGCGAGGCCAACGGCCAGCGCGTCGAGCTGTGGGTCGCGCCGCAACGCTGTATCGACGGTGCCACCGGGGCCATCCGCCACCTCAAGGCCGAACTGCGCATCGACGGCAAGACCCTGCAGGGCTGCGCCTACTACGGCGGCGCCCGCGACCTCTGATCGCCAGGCGCTTTTATCCTGCCAGTCGGGGCGGCTAACAGCTTATACTTGGCGGTTTGTGTAAAGCCGCCGGCCGCCCATGGCCGGGATACTGGACCCTGCCATGCTACGAATCACCGAACTGAAGCTGCCCCTGGATCATTCCGACGACGAATTGCGCGCCGCCATCGTCCAGCGCCTGGGCATCAGCGATGAGCAACTGCTCGGCTTCACCCTGTTCAAGCGCAGCTACGATGCGCGCAAGAAGAACAGCGAGTTGCTGTTCATCTACACCATCGACCTTGAAACCAGCAACGAAGCCGAGCTGCTGCGCCGATTCGAAGGCGACGCCAAGATCGGCGTGGCCCCGGACGTCAGCTACAAGTTCGTAGGCCAAGCCCCGGCCGACCTGACGCAGCGGCCGATCGTGGTCGGCTTCGGTCCCTGCGGTATCTTCGCCGGGCTGCTGTTGGCACAGATGGGCTTCAAGCCGATCGTGCTCGAGCGCGGCAAGGAAGTGCGCCAGCGCACCAAGGACACCTGGGGCCTGTGGCGCAAGAGCGTACTCAACCCCGAGTCCAACGTGCAGTTCGGCGAAGGCGGCGCCGGCACCTTCTCCGACGGCAAGCTGTACAGCCAGATCAAGGACCCGAACCACCACGGCCGCAAGGTGCTGGAAGAGTTCGTCAAGGCCGGCGCGCCGGACGAGATCCTCTACATCAACAAGCCGCACATCGGTACCTTCCGCCTGACCAGCATGGTCGAGAAGATGCGTGAAGAAATCATCACCCTGGGCGGCGAGGTGCGCTTCGAGCAGAAGGTCACCGACCTGCTGGTCGACGGCGAACAGCTCACCGGCGTGGTGCTGCAGAGCGGCGAACAGCTGCACTCGCGACATGTGGTCCTTGCCCTGGGTCACAGCGCCCGCGACACTTTCCGCATGCTGCATGCCAAGGGTGTATTCATGGAGGCCAAGCCGTTCTCGGTCGGTTTCCGTATCGAACACCCGCAGTCGCTGATCGACAAGGCACGCCTGGGCAAGTACGCCGGCCACCCGAAGCTCGGCGCCGCCGACTACAAGCTGGTGCACCACGCCAAGAACGGCCGTTCGGTCTACAGCTTCTGCATGTGCCCGGGTGGCACCGTGGTCGCCGCCACCAGCGAACCGGGGCGCGTGGTCACCAACGGCATGAGCCAGTACTCGCGTAATGAGCGCAACGCCAACTCCGGCATCGTCGTCGGCATCGACCCCGAGCGCGACTACCCGGGTGGCCCGCTGGCCGGCATCGAGCTGCAAGAGCGCCTGGAAGCTCATGCCTACGTGATGGGCGGTAGCAACTACCAGGCTCCCGCGCAGTTGGTGGGCGACTTCGTCGCCGGCCGCCCGTCCACCGCGTTGGGCAGCGTCGAGCCGTCCTACAAGCCGGGCGTGACCCTGGGCGACCTGGCCCCGAGCCTGCCGGACTTCGCCATCGAGGCGATCCGTGAGGCGCTGCCGGCCTTCGACCGCCAGATCAAGGGTTACAACCTGCACGATGCGGTACTGACCGGGATCGAGACCCGCACCTCATCGCCGCTGCGCATCACCCGTGATGCCAGCTTCCAGAGCCTCAACCTCAAGGGCCTGTTCCCGGCGGGCGAAGGCGCGGGCTACGCTGGCGGCATTCTGTCGGCGGGCGTGGATGGCATCCGTATCGCCGAGGCGGTGGCGCGGGACATGCTCGGCCTGTAATCCCACTGCGGGGCAAGCAAAAGAAAACCCCGAACAGGCCAGGCCGGTTCGGGGTTTCTTTTGTGCGGTGATCAGTGAGTGACGCGGCTGGTGCCATCGACAGTCATGATGCGCACGCGCTCGCCAACACGGAAGATTTCGTTCTGCTGCACTTGCTGCACGTAGGCACGCATGCTGCCATCGTCTTCACGCACGGTGATCTCGACGCCCTGGGTGCGGGTCAGGCCTTCTTCGGCGGCCGAACCTGCCAGGCCACCGGCCACGGCACCGATCACCGCAGCGACGATGCTGCCACGGCCACCACCGATGGCGCTACCGGCGACGCCACCGACGATGGCACCGGCACCACCGCCGATCGGCGTCTTGGTGCCTTCGATCTTCACCGGACGCAGGGATTCGATGGTGCCCATGCGCACGGTCTGCACGCGGCGGGCCTCATCACGGGAGTAGCTGTCGCCGGTCAGCGACGACTGGCAGCCGCCCAGCAGCAGCGACACGGTGGTGAAGCTGGCCAGCAGCAAAGCGGATTTACGCATGGGGTCAATCTCCATAAGACAGGTGTCCATTAGACTCCGCACCTTGACAAGTGTCACGGCGCAAACGTTATAAAATTGTTTTCATTCAGCCCAGGTACAGCCTGCGTCGACTTAGGTGGCGGGCTTTCACGTGAGACCAAGGATAGCCATGGATTACTTCATCGTCGTCGTGGTGACTATCGCCGGCCTGTATTTTCACGGCTGGCTTTATGTGCGCATGCGGCGCTGGATGGACCGCGACCTGGCGTTGTCGCTGGCGGGAGAGGACCCGGCGAAGCGGGATTTCATGCTCAAGCTGCTGGAGCGGGCGCGGGTGGAGAAGGTGCGGCGCAAGGAGTTGGCGGCGTGGCTGGAGCGGGAAGCGGCGGGGTATCGGTAATGCTGGGGCTGCTTTGCAGCCTATCGCGGCACAAGGCCGCTCCTACAGGGGTTACGCGATTCCTGTAGGAGCGGCCTTGTGCCGCGATGGGGCGCGCAGCGGCCCCGCATATCAGGGCGCCAGGCGCTCGCGTAGCCACTGACCATCGACCAGTCGGTAGTTCAACCGGTCATGTAAGCGACTTGCCCTTCCCTGCCAGAACTCGACACGCTCCGGCACCAGGCGGTAGCCGCCCCAGTGTTCCGGGCAATGCGGTTGCGTGTCGGAAAAGCGCGCCTCGGTGGCCTTGACCAACCCCTCGAGCTCCTCACGGTCGGCAATCACCCGGCTCTGCGGCGACGCCCAGGCGCCCAGGCGACTGCCTAAAGGACGCACTTGGTAGTAATCGTCCGACTCCTTGGCCGTGACCTTTTCCACCTGCCCTTCGATTCGCACCTGACGCTCCAGCGCCGGCCAGAAGAAGGTCATGGCCGCGAAAGGGTTCGCCGCGATGTGCTGGCCCTTGGCGCTTTCGTAATTGGTGAAGAAGGTGAACCCCCGGGCATCGAGGGCCTTGAGCAACAGCACCCGGCAATGCGGACGGCCGTCGGCGTCGACGGTCGCCAGGGTCATGGCGTTGGCTTCCACCGGCAGCTGCTCGGTCTTCAGCGCATCGGCGAACCAGTGATGGAACAGCGCGAACGGCTCCCCCGGGGCCTGGGCTTCAGCCAGGCCATCACGGGTGTAGTCGCGGCGCATATCGGCCAGGGATTGGGTCATGACTGCGTTTCCTTGACGATCAGTTGGTCTTCGCAGGGCTGTTGGCGGCGACTTTCTTGTCGGTGGCGGCCTTCTTCGCGGCGGGCTTGGCCGGAGCGGCTTTCTTCTTCGCGGCGGTGCTGGCCTTGGCAGGTGCCTTGGCCTTGGCGGCCGGCTTTTTCGCGGCTGGCTTGGCAGCGGCCTTGGCCGCCGGGGCCTTGGCGTCCTGGGTGGCGACCATTGCCGCCGGGGCCGGTGCCGGAGCGGCCTGCTGGTACTTGGCCAGCAGCGCGATCATGGTGTTCTGCGGGGTCAGCAGCAGCTCGACGCGGCGGTTCAGGGCGCGACCCTCTGCGCTGTCGTTGGCGGCGCGCGGCATTACCGAGCCCATGCCCTTGAGCATCAGGCGGTCACGCTGCAGGCCGCTGAGGCGGAAGATTGCCGATACCGAGGCGGCGCGCTCGAGGCTGAGCTTCTGGTTGGCGGCGGTAGCGCCGCTGCTGTCGGCGTGGCCAAGCACCAGCACGGCGGTCTTGGTGTCGGTCTCGATGGCCTTGGCCACTTGGGTGATCGGGCCGAGGGTGACCGGCAGCAGCATGTTCGGACGGTCCGGGTTGTAGGAACTGTCCACCGGAATGGTCACCGCCAGCACATCCTCACGGCGTTCGAGTTCGAACTTGCTGCCCTTGATCGCTTCGCGGACCTTTGGCTCGTACTGGTCAAGCCAGGCCTGGGTGGCCTTCTGGTCGATCTTCGGCACCGCCGCGACCTTGTCCTTCTTCTCGTCGCTACCGAACGGCCACCACCAACGGCTGGCGCTTTCGGACTTGGCATCGGCCTTGGCGACGTTTTCGACGACGGCCTCCTTCACTTCCTTGTCGGCGACCTTGTCCGAGCCGAAGGGCCACCAGTTCAGGCCACTGTCCTTGGCGGAGTCCTGGGAATGGCTGGCGCAGCCGGTCATGGCCAGGCACAGGGCGAGTGCTAAGGTTTTATGTGAAGACATCAGCGATACACCATGAAATAGAAAGAAATTTTGCCCATACGCGTCAGGCGTTGGCATTGAGGATAGTCAAAGGGTCCGGGCAATACCCGCATTACCCGATCAAAGGCAACTGCCAAGGACCCGCACTAGGTGTTGGGCGCGCGGGTCCATCAGCACGTAGGGGCCAAGGGTATTGGTAACGAAGCCAAAGGCCACGTCGTGTTCGGGATCGGCAAAACCGACCGAGCCGCCCGCACCGGGATGGCCGAACGCCCGTGCGCCAAGGCCGAAGGTGGCGTTGGCCACCTCTGGCTGGTCGAGCATGCAGCCCAGGCCGAAGCGCGTCTGGGTCAACAGGGTGCGGTCCTGGCCGAGGCTGTGCTCGCGGGTCAGTTCGTCGAGCAGCTCGGACTCCAGCAGGCTGCCGTCGAGCAGGCCGGCATAGAAGCCCGCGAGGCTGCGGGCGTTGCCGTGGCCATTGGCCGCCGGCTGCTGCATGCGTCGCCATTCGGGCTTGTTGGTGCTGGTGAGGATCGCCGGTGGGTTGGTGAAGGCCCGGGTGGACAGGGCCTCGGGCTCGCGCATCGTGACCTGCAGCAGGCGCTGGGCCGCGGCGTCCCCGGGGTTACCCTTGCCGCGTGCGATATGCGCCACGCGGTGGAACTCGTCGTCCGCCAGGCCGACATGGAAATCCAGACCCAATGGACGGGCGGTGCGGGCCACGATCGAGTCGCCGGGCCCGCGGCCGTCGGCGCGGCGGATCAGCTCCCCGATCAGCCAGCCATAGGTGATTGCCGCGTAACCGTGTTCGCTGCCGGGTGTCCACCAGGGGGCCTCGGCTGCCAGGGCATCGACCATGGCTTGCCAGTCGTACAGCGCCTCGGCCGGCAGCAGCTCGCGAATGGCCGGCAGGCCGGCACGGTGGCTGAGCAACTGGCGCAGGGTGACCTGTTCCTTGCCGGCCTGGGCGAACTCCGGCCAGTAGCGCGCCACCGGCGCATCGAGGGCCAGTTTGCCCTCGCCTACCAGCTGCAAGGCGGTAACGGCAGTGAAGGTCTTGGTGCAGGAGAACAGGTTGGCGATGGTGTCGCTGTGCCAGGCCTCGCGGCCGTCCTTGTCGGCGCTGCCGGCCCACAGGTCGACCACGGTCTCGCCGCCGACCTGGATGCACAATGCGGCACCACGCTCCTGGGGATCCTCGAACAACGCGGCGAAGGCATCGCGCACCGCCTCGAACTTCAGCTCATAGTGACCCTGGATCTGCACCCGACTACCTCTCTGTACGGCCTGGCTTGCAAAGGGGTGCATTGTTTCAGTAGTTGGGCGATTTGCAAACTGGATATGGCTGGGTGGTTGCCAGGGGCGCGCTTGTTCCCTGGTGGAACGCTATCGCGGTGCAAGCCCACTCCCACGAAAGCACCCCCAGGGACAGCGCTCATTTTTTTGGGGCGGGCTTGTCCAGTTCGGTGCGTAGCTGCGTGAGGATCTGCAGGTTGCTCCGGCGCACGGTTTCGACGAAGCCCGGGTAGCTCACGTCGGTAATGGCCACCAGGCCCAGATGGCCGTTCTCGCCATCCAGCAGCCTGCCGCTGGCCGGTTGGTCGAGATACTGGAACCAGTGCGCGCCGACGATCATCGGCTGGGCCATGGCGGCTTTGAGGAAGTTGGCGTAGGCCGGGCCGCGATCTTCCTCGCGGGCCACTTCCAGCGGGCCTGGCCAGAACGGGCCACGGTCGCGGGAACCGAACTGGAACTCCGAGACCAGCACGGGCTTGTCCAGCTCGGCCAACCGGGCGAAATCGTAGCCGTCTTCAGGCTTCAAGGTATAGAAGTTGAAGCTCAGCACATCGCAGAACCTGGCGCAGGCCTTCACCGCCTCGGGCGTGCTGACCGCGTAGCGTCCGCCCAGCAGCAGATGATTGGGCGCATGCCATTTCAGGGCATCGGAAATGGTCTTGAAATAGGTTTCGGCAAACACCTGCTGGAAATACTGGTAGTCGCGCTCGATTTCCGGGTGTTCGGGGTTGGGCAAGGGTGCCTCGAATCCCGGGTCCTCCATCAGTTCCCAGGCAGTCAGCTCGATCCCCCAGGCCTTGGACAACCCTTCCTGGTTGCGGTACTTGTCCCGGAGCTGCTTGAGGAAAGCACGCTTGGCCGGTACATCGGTGGTCAGGCGCAAGGTGCCGTAGGCCAGGCCATAGCGTGCCTTGGGATCGTCGCCGGGGGCGGCCCAGGCCAGTTCGTTGTCGGCGAAATAACCGATCAGCCAGGGATCGTCGCGATGATCCCGGGCGGCGATCGCCACGGCGCGCTCGGTCGCCATGGCGAAGCGCGGGTCGAACGGGTCGGGCATGCGTCCCCACCAGTCCATGCCGGTACTGATGCTGGCGTAATCACCGACAATCGACAATGGCAAGGTAAACGGCAGGCGCTTGGCTTGAGCGAGCGTCGGGTCGCTCCAGTTGCCGAGGGTGTTGAAGCCCCAGGCCTGCAGGCGGTCCAGGGTGTGGGCCTGCCAGCGTTGGGCGTCCAAGGCCGGCGCCGGGCAGGCCGTGCCATCCTGTGGGCAAGGCTTGCCGTAGGTGCGCTGCAGGTTGGCCGCATAGAAATCGAACCAGCGCCCTTGCTTGAAGCCCCGGCCCTGGGACGAGGCATTACCGTCGTCGTTATTGCCCTCGCCGTAGAAGGCGTTCATGGCTTCGCCCTCGCCTGGCAAGCCCTTGAACATGCCTTCGCGGCCGGCGACATAGGTGCGCCCGCCATCGGCGGCAACGGCATTGACGCCGAGCGAATAGAACGGATGCCCGTCGGGCGTCACCAGGTACCAGCGCCCGTCGCGCTTCTCGGTGCGGAAGAAACCCTTGGCTTCGAAAGCCGGCCCCGCGAGCAGGCCGCCATAGGTGTCCAGCTTGAGTTTTTTTCGCTCGGCCAGCCAGGCCTTGAGTTGTGCCTGTTCACGGTTGTCGGCGACCTTGAGCTGCTCATCGCCGACGATCTTCTCCGGCCAGCGACCACGAGTCGACTGCCCATAGGCATCGATCAATTCGCTGTAGGCAGCCTTGAACGCCTGGTCGTCATCCTGCAGGCCGACTTTCTCGATCAACAGGCTCTGGGCCACCTTGGGGCCGGGAATGCTCAGGCTGATCGAAGTGACCTGCGCCAGGTCCACCGCGCCTTCGCTGCTGGTGAGCAGCAAGCGTTGCCCTTCGAAGGTCCAGGGCATCGGCGGCCCGGCACGCATGCCCTGGCTCAGCGGCGAACTGGCCTTGAGCGGAACCATCACGGTCTGCGCGGGCCCGGCCGGCAGGTCGATGCGGCTGGTGAGGGTACGTCCATCGCTGCTTTGCACCGTCACATCGACGGTCAGCGCCCAGTCCATCCCGCTCTGCAGGCGCAGGGTCAGTGCCTGGCCGGCGCTCCAGTCCCACGCTCCGCCTTGCGGCGCGAGGCGCAGGGTCGGCTGCGCCACCGGGTTGAACACCACCCGCCGCAACACTTCGCCTTCGGCTGTCTGTTCCGCGTTGTACTGCGGCAGGCTGGCGTCCTGGGTGACGACATTCACCACCGAGGCCGGGCGCACGAAACTGAACAGCGTCTGTTGCCCGGCCAGCAAGGGCGCACTGAACAACAGGGAGAACACGACAGGCAGGGTGCGGCGGATCATAGGGCGGTGACTCTCCTTCGGAACCCGTCATGGGCTCGCAATCGAGTAATGGACAACGGGATGTGCATCTTGCTCCGGCGCTCAGCCGATTTCCCGTCGGAACGGTGGCAGCGCATTGAGGATAGCCTTGCCGTAGCGTTGCGTGACCAGACGGCGGTCAAGCAAGGTGATGACGCCACGGTCCTGCTCGGTGCGCAGCAGCCGGCCACAGGCCTGGATCAGGCGCAGCGAGGCGTCGGGCACGGCGATTTCCATGAACGGGTTGCCGCCACGGGCCTCGATCCACTCGGCCAACGCGGCCTCGACCGGATCATCCGGTACCGCGAAGGGGATCTTGGCGATCACCACGTGCTCGCAGTAGGCACCCGGCAGGTCGACACCCTCGGCGAAACTGGCCAGGCCGAACAACACGCTGTGCTGGCCGTCGTCGACCCGCGCCTTGTGCTTGTTCAGGGTTTCCTGCTTGGACAGGTTGCCCTGGATCAGCACCAGCTTGCGCCAGTCGCGGTCCAGGCCGTCGAACACGTCCTGCATCTGCTTGCGCGAGGAGAACAGCACCAGTGCGCCACGCGCATCCTCGACGATGCCCGGCAGCTCGCGGATGATCGCCGCGGTGTGCGCCGTGGCGTCCCGCGGATCGGCGCCCAGGTCGGGCACTCGCAGCAGGCCGGCGTCGCCATGCACGAACGGGCTGGGTACCACGCACTGCACTGCGTCGCGAGGCAGGCCCGAACGCATGCGGAAGCGGTCGAACTTGCCCAGGGCGGTCAGCGTCGCCGAGGTCACCAGGGCGCCATGAGCCACGTTCCACAAGCTCTTGCGCAGCATCTCGGCGGCCAGGATGGGGCTTGCGTTGACCTCGATGTCGAACAGCGCGCCGCTTTCGGCCAGGGTCAGCCAGCGGGCCATGGGCGGATTGTCTTCCGGGTCTTCGGCGGTGAACGCGGTCCACAGCTCCCAGTTACCCTGGGCGCGGGTCACCAGGCTGCCGAACAGCGGGTACCACTCTTCGGCCTGGTGGCTGGCGATACCGATGTTGTTCTCGCCGTCCATGCCTTCCTTGAGCAGGTCGGCCAGGCGGGTGAACAGGTCGTTGAGGCGGGCGAAGCCTTTCTTGAGCTCGATGCCGACCTCGCGGATCTGCTCCGGCACCACGCCGCCTTCGAAACGGTAGCGCGGGCGGTCACGGCCTTCCATGTCCTCGCCGGCGCGAAAATCCGCCACCTGCTCACAGAGGGTGAACATGAACTGCTGCTGGGTGCGGACCTCCCGCGCCAGCTCCGGAACCTGCTCGATGTACTTGCCAAGGTCGCCCGGCAGCGGATGCTGGGCCAGCAGCTTGGTCAGGTTCTTGGCGGTCTGCTCCAGCCAGTCGGCGGTGGAGCGCAGGCGCGAATAGTGGGCGAAGTGGCCGATGGCCTTGTCGGGCAGGTGGTGGCCTTCGTCGAACACGTACATGGTGTCGCGCGGGTCGGGCAGCACGGCGCCACCGCCCAGGGCCAGGTCGGCCAGGACCATGTCGTGGTTGGTGACGATCACGTCGACCTTGCCCATGCCTTCACGGGCCTTGTAGAACACGCACTGCTGGAAGTTCGGGCAATGCCGGCCGGTGCACTGGCTGTGGTCGGTGGTCAGGCGTGCCCAGTCCTGGTCCTCGACAGCCTCCGACCAGCTGTCGCGGTCGCCGTCCCAGCGGTTGCCGGCGAGCTTCTCGATCATGCTGTTGAACAATTTCTGGCTGCGCTCGTCAACCTCGATGCGAAAGCCCTCTTCCTCGAACAACTGGGCGGTGGCCGATTGGGCGTGGCCTTCCTGCAGGAGGATGTCCAGCTTGGACAGGCACAGGTAGCGGCCGCGCCCCTTGGCCAGGGCAAAGCTGAAGTTCAGCCCGCTGTTGCGCATCAGGTCGGGCAGGTCCTTGAAGACGATCTGCTCTTGCAGGGCCACGGTCGCGGTGGCGATTACCAGGCGCTTGCCGGCGGCCTTGGCGGCGGGGATCGCGGCCAGGCTGTAGGCGACGGTCTTGCCGGTACCGGTGCCGGCCTCGACAGCCACCACGGCGGGCTCGCCGGCACGGCGGCCGTCGTCGTCGCAGGCGATGTCGCCGAGCACCTTGGCCACTTCGGCGATCATCAGGCGCTGGCCGTAGCGTGGCTTGAGGCTTTTGGCTTCGAGGAAACGCGAGTAGGCGCCCTGGATGGTGGCTTTGAGTTCGTTGCTGATCATGGTCTGCAGGCGCCCGGAGGGCTGGATATATTTTCAGTGTTTCGCATGGGCCGGCTATCATACCCCGCTATTGCCCTTTGTGCCGCATGGAGATCCGGATGCTTGCCTTTGCCCTGCCCTACACCTTGCATGTCCTGGCCGCCCTCGTCTGGGTCGGGGGGATGTTCTTCGCCTGGCTGGTGCTGCGGCCGGCAACGGTTGCCGCGCTGGAGGGGCCTGCGCGGCTGCGGTTGTGGGTGGAGGTTTTCCAGCGGTTCTTCAGATGGGTCTGGCTGGCGGTGGCGGTATTGGCTGTCAGCGGGGTCGGGATGATTCACCTGCGGTTTGCCGGGTTCGAGACCGCGCCTCGTTACGTGCAGCTGATGATTGGCGGGGGGATAGTCATGTTTGCGTTGTTCATGCGGATTCAGTCTTTGTTGCTGCCTGAGCTGCGTGCGGCGGTGGAGGCTGGGTATTGGG
>NZ_QJRP01000041.1 GCF_003205295.1 Pseudomonas mosselii | reverse complement strand
CCTCGGGGTGATCCGCAACGATCGCTACAACGGCGAGTACCACGGCCGTGCCAGCAGCCACTCGCTGGAGCTGTTCGCCCGCGGCCAGCACATGGCCGCCAGCGTGACCTTCGCCCACAGCCTGGAAAGCCCCGACGTGCTGACCGAAAAGGAAAGGCCGGTGTATTTCCGCCTGGACTTCTTCATTTGACCGCCTGATTCACGAGACCTGACATGGACGTCCGCCTGTTTGCCTTCCTGGCCCGCCAACGCTCGGCCGAAGTTCAGCCCCGTGAGCAATTTTGCGGCCTGCCCAAGCGCGGTCTGGCGTTCCTGTTGGCCAATGCCATGTTCTGGCAGCCGCTGTGGGCGCAGGCCGCCGAAGGCGTGGTGGTCAGTGGGCCGGGCACCAGCCTCGGCCAGGCGGGCAACGGCGTGCCGATCATCAACATCGCCGCGCCCAACGGCAGCGGGCTGTCGCACAACCAGTTCAGCGACTACAACGTCGGCCAGCAAGGGCTGATCCTCAACAACGCCACTGACCGCACCCAGGCCACCCAGTTGGGCGGGATCATCCTCGGCAACCCGAACCTGCAGGGCCAGGCGGCCAATGTCATCCTCAACGAGGTCAACGGCGCCAACGCCAGCCAGTTGCGTGGCTATACCGAGGTGGCCGGGCGAGGGGCGCATGTCATCGTCGCCAACCCCCACGGCATCACCTGCGATGGTTGCGGTTTCATCAACACGCCACAGGCCACGCTCAGTACCGGCAAGCCGGTGATCGAGGGCGGCCAGCTGACCCGTTACCAGGTCGACCAGGGCCACATCGCCATCGAAGGGGCGGGGATCAACGCCAGCAACGTCGACAGCTTCGAGCTGATTGCCCGCAGTACCAGGATCAACGCCGAGATCCAGGCCCGCAATCTGGCCATCGTCGCCGGGCGTAACGATGTCGATGCCCGCACCCTGGCGGCCACTGCGCGTGCTGACGACGGCAGCGCCAAGCCGAGCCTGGCGATCGACTCCAGCGCGCTGGGCGGCATGTATGCCGGCGCGGTGAGGCTGGTGGGCACCGAGGCCGGTGTCGGTGTGCGCCTTGATGGGCGGATGATCGCCAGTGGCGGCGATATCCAGCTCGATGCCAATGGCCAGTTGCGCATGGCCCAGGCCAGCGCGGACGGTAATGTGCGGATCCAGGCGGTCGGTATCGATGCGCAGGGGCCGGTGCATGCCGGCAAGCAGTTGCGGATGGAAAGCCGCGGTGACCTGGCCAACCGCCAGGGGCTGACCGCGGCGGGTTCGGTGCAACTGAACGCAGCTGGCCAGCTGAGCAACCTTGGGGGCATCCAGGCCGGCATACAGGCCGATGGCAGTCGCGCGGCCGACGCCGACCTGAGGATCAACTCCGGTGCCGCGGGCAACCGCAACCAGCGCCTGATCGCCAGTGGTGACCTGACGCTGACTACAGGCGGCCGTCTGGATAACCAGGGCGGCAGCCTTAGCGCCGGACGCCATGTCGACATCAACGCCGCAACGTTGGACAACCGCCAGCAGGGCAAGGTTGTCGCGGACGGGCGCATGACCCTGGCCGGTGGGCAACTGCTTAACAGCGACCGTGGCCAGATCACCAGCCAAGGCGCGCTAAACGCCACCTGGACCCAACTCGACAACCAGGCCGGCGAGCTGTCCAGCCTGGATGCCCTGGCGCTGAACCTTGGCAGCCTGGACAACCGCAATGGCAAGGTCCTGGCCAACCGGGGCATCAGCGTCACCAGTCAGGGCCTGGTCGACAACCGGACCGGCCGCATCGCCAGCCAGGCCTCCCTCGACCTGACCGCCCAGGCCCTGAGCAACGGCCAGGGCGGCCATATCAGCGGTAACCAGGCGGTCAACGTCAACGTCGGTCGGCTCGACCAGCAAGGTGGCCACCTGAGCAGTGTCACCGAGCTGACCCTCGATCTGAATCATGGCCGCCTGGACAATCGCGACGGCGAGATCGTCGCCAACCAGCTGCGTCTGCGCCAGATGGCCGATATCGACAACCAGCGTGGCGAGGTCTTCAGCAAGGGCGCCTTCACCCTGACGGGCCGCAGCCTCGACAACACCGGTGGCAAGTTATACAGCGAGCAGGCCCTGACCGTGCGCCTCGACCAGTTGCTCGACAACCTGGATGGCCTGGTCTCGGCCGACGGCCTGGATATCCAGGCCCTGACGTTGCACAACCAGGGCGGCGTGGTCACCAGCAAGTCCAGCCTGGTGTTGACCACCCGCGCAGCCATCGACAACCAGCACGGCGAGATCTCCAGCACCGGCCACGGCCAGTTAAAGGCAGGCAGCCTCGACAACCGTGAGGGCACGGTCACGGGTGATGCGTTGGAGCTGGTGGTCGCCCAGGCGGTGGACAACCGCCAAGGTGTGCTGGCTGCCGGCAAGGCAATGACGCTGAACGCTGCCAGCCTCGACAACCGCGAGCAAGGCAAGCTGCTCAGCGATGGCACGCTGACCGCCAAGGTCACCGGCCTGTTGGACAACCAGGCCAAGGGCCTGGTGAATGGCCAGGGTGCCACTGATATCGACGCGGGGCAGTTGGACAACCGTGGCGGCCGGGTGCAGGGCAAGGACCTGCTGACCCTGCACGGCCAGCATTGGGACAACCGCGGCGGCAAGATCGAGGGCGATGGCGCGATGACGCTGACCATTGACCACCTCGACAACCGCGACCAGGGCCTGGTCAGCGGCCAGGCCGGGGTGCGCTTCAATGGCACCGAACTACTCAACCAGCTCGGCATCTTCGGTGCGAAGGGCAACCTGGACCTGGTGGCTGCGCACCTGGATAACAGCGGTGGCAGCCTGACCAGCGGCGGCGATCTCGATGGGCAGGTCACGCACCTGGAACAGCTCGGCGGCAAGCTGTCCGCCGACGGCAAGCTGACCCTCAAGGGCGATTCGCTGGTCAACCGCCAGGGCGCCGTGCTGGGCGCCGGGCAGGGCATGCGCCTGACCGTGGGCAACGTCGACAACCGTGGCGGCGAGCTGTCCGCGGCCAAGGCGCTCAGCCTGACCGGCCAGCACCTGGACAACACCGGCGGCCAGGTCCTGGCCGACACCGACCTGTCGCTGACGGTGGCCGAGGTCATCAACCAGGCCCAGGGCCTGCTGCGCGGCAAGGGCCAACTGACCCTTGAGGGCCAGACCCTGGACAACCGCGACGGGCGTGTATCCGGCGAGCAGGGCGCGCGCCTGCGCCTGGGCCAGGCGCTCGACAACGGCAAGGGGCTGCTGACCAGCGAGGGTGACCTCGATATCGGCGCCGCCAGCCTCGACAACAGCGACGCGGAGCTGAGCAGCGCCGGCAAGCTCACCTTGGCCACCATCGGCAAGGTAGACAACCAGCGCGGTTCGATCACCGCCGACGGCACCCTCGACCTGCGCAGCGCCAGCCTGGACAACCGTGCCGGCGAGATCGGCGCGCAGGGAGCCATGGATATCGCCACCGGCACGCTGGACAACCGCGACAGTGGCCATGTGGTCGGCAACGACCGCCTGACCATCAAGGCTGGCCAGGTCAACAATGCCGGCGCAGACAGCCGCATCGACAGCGATGGCGCAATGAACCTGACCGCCACGGGTTTCGACCAGCAGGCCGGGCGCCTGCTGAGCAAGGCTTCGATCACCCTCGACCTGGGCCAGGGCGCATTGGTCAACCATGGCCTGATCAAGGCCCCGGTGCTGGTGCTGAACAACCTCGGCAGCGTCGATAACCAGCGCGGCGAGATCGTCAGCCCGCAAGGCTTCACGCTGGTGGCCGGTACGCTGGACAACCGCCAGGGTAAGTTGGTCAGCGATCAGGTTCTGACGGTGCGTATTGCCCAGGCACTGGACAATACCAAGGGGCTGGTCTCGGCCAAGGGCCTGGACCTGCGTGCCGCCAGCCTGGACAACCGCGAAGGTGAAGTCAGCAGTCGCGCCAGCCTGGTCCTGGCCATCGACGGTCGCCTGGACAATCGCCAGGGCACTTTGGTGGGCGACACCTCGCTGAAGCTCGACGCCAAGATCCTGGACAACAGCAAGGGCAAGATTTCCGGCAAGGGCCGTGGTGAGATCGAGGCCGCCACGCTGCTGAATACCGCAGGTTCGCTGGTCAGCCTGGAGCAGTTGCAGGTCAAGGGTGGCGAGCTGGACAACCGCGAGGCGGGCCTGCTCGGCAGCAACGGCGCGCTGACCCTGGAAGTTGATCGCATCGACAACCGTGGCGGCGAGATCACCGGCAAGGCCGCCGTCGGCGTGACCGGCACCTCGCTGGACAACAGCGACGGCGGCCTGCTGGTCGCCGGCACGGGCATGACCCTCGCCTTGCAGGCGCTGCTCAACCGCAACAAGGCACGTATCGAGGCCCAGACCGGCCTGACCCTGACCGGTCTGACCCTGGACAACGACGGTGGCCGCCTGACCAGCCAGCGGGACATGACCCTGACGCTGACCGGCGCGGCGCTCAACCGCCTCGGGCTGATCAGCGCCGAGGGCCAGTTGCTGATGGCCGCGCAAAGCCTGGACAACAGCACCGGCAAACTGGACAGCGCCGGCAGCCTGAAGCTGACCACGACGGGCGCGCTGCTCAACAAGGCTGGCGAGTTGCTCAGCGACAGCGATATCACCCTGGCCAGCGCCAGCCTGGACAACACTGACAAGGGTGTTATTGCCAGCAAGGGCGCGTTGGCCATTACTACCGGGCATCTGGACAACAGCCGCCAGGGCAGCATCAGCAGCAACCGCACCCTCGACCTGCACGCCGGCCAGCTGGACAACCGCGACGGCGGCCGCGTGGGCAGCCGCGAAGCACTCAGCGCGACGGTCACCGGCCTCGACCAGCAGGGCGGCAAGCTGTTCAGCGACACCTCGGTCCATCTCGACCTGGGCCATGGCCACCTGGACAACCGTGGCGGTCTGATCAACGCACCGTCGCTGGTGCTCGACAACCTCAAGACCGTGGCCAACCAGGGCGGCGAGATTTCCAGCGCGCAAGCGTTCACCTTCGCCGCCGAGCAACTGGACAACGGCAACGGCCGCTTGCTCAGTGACCAGGGCCTGCTACTGCGGATCAGCCAGCGCCTGGACAACCTCAAGGGCCTGATCGGTGGCAAGTCGCTGGAGGTTCATGCCGGTGTGCTGGACAACAGCGGCGGCACCCTGACCAGCCAGAGTGGCTTGCAGGTGACCGTAGAGGGCTTGCTGAGCAACCGCGACGGTGGCCGCATCGAAGCCAAGGACGCGCTCGCACTCACCAGCAAGGGCGTGGACAACCACGGCGGCAAACTGCTTGGCAGCAGCCTTGCACTGGACCTGCTCGGCGCCGACCTGGACAACGGCGCCGGCCTGATCACCACCGCCGGCCCACTGACCCTTGCCAACCTGGCCAAGCTGGCCAACCAGGGCGGCGAGATCTCCACCGCCCAGGCCCTGCGCGTGGAGGTCAGCGAGCTGGACAACCGTGACGGCAAGCTGATCAGCGAACAGACCCTGGCCATCACTGGCGGCGCCATCGATAACCGCAACGGCCTGGTTTCGGGCTGGAAAGGGCTGACCGTCACCGGCCAGAGCCTGGACAACCGCCAGCAGGGCACCCTGTCGAGCCGTTCCGGCGCCGTGCAGGCGACCGTGGCCGGCGCCCTGCGCAACAGCGACGGTGGCGCGCTGGTCGCCCAGCAGCGCCTGGACGTCAAGGCCGACAGCCTGGACAACAGCGCCAAGGGCATCCTGTCTAGCGGCAGCGGCCAGCAGCTGACCATCACGGCGGCACTGGATAACCATGAAGGCGGCCTGATCGATGCCGGTGAAAAACTGGTCATCAGCGCTGGTGCCCTCGACAACCACGGCGGTCGCGTGGCCACCCGCCAGGACCTGGGCCTGACCGCCGCGAGCCTGAACAACAACGACGGCAACCTCGCCGCCCAGGGCGCCCTGACCCTCGATCTGCTCGGCGATTTACTCAACCGCAAGGGCACGCTGTTCGCCGGCAAGGACCTGCTGATCCAGCGCGCCGGGCTGGTCGACAACCAGGCTGGCCAGATCGCCAGCCAGGGCCTGCTCAAGGTGCTGGCCGGCAGCATCGACAACAGCCAGCGCGGCACCCTGGCCGCCAGTGGCCCGCTCACGCTCGACAGCAGCGGGGCGCTGAGCAACACGGGCGATGGCCTGATCTACAGCCAGCAGGGTGACGTGAGCCTGCTGGCGGCAAGCCTGAACAACACCAAGGGCACCGTGCAGGCCAAGGGCGCGCTCACCGTGCAGGCCGCTGGCGTGCTCGACAACCAGGGCGGCAAGCTGATCGCCCAGGATGGCGCGCTCACCGTCACCGCCGATACCCTCGACAACCGCGGCGGTATCCTCGCCAGCCTCAAGCAGTCGCTGGGCGTGCGTACCACCGGTGTGCTGCGCAACGGCAGCGATGCCAATGGCCAGCGCGGCGTCCTCCAGGCCCTGGGCATCGATGTGCAAAGCGCCAGCCTCGACAACCACGGCGGGCGCATCGCGGCGCTGGGCGGTGATGCGCTGATCCGCACCGGGCAGCTGGACAACCGCGACGGCGGCATCTCCGCCAGCGGCCTGCTCAAGGTCACCGGCGCCAGCCTGCTCAACGGTGGCGACACGCGTGGCGAGATGGTCGGCCAGCGCATCGAACTGGGGCTGAGCGGCGCCCTGGACAACCGCGGCGGTGTCGTCGAAAGCGCCAGCACCCTGGCCATTACCGCCGCCAGCCTGGACAACCAGGATGGGCAGCTGCGTGCCGTGGGCACCAGCGGCCAGAGCCAGTTCGCCATTGGCGGGCTGTTCGACAACCGCAACGGCCAGGTGGAGATCGGCAGCAGTGACCTGACCCTCGGCGCCGGCCTGCTGCAGAACGTCGGTGGCAAGGTGCTGCACGCGGGCAAGGGCGTGTTCGACATCGACACCGCCAACCTCACCCGCGCCGGCGGCAGCCTCAGCACCCGCGGTGGGCTGACCCTGACCGCCGACAGCTGGACCAACGCCAGCGTGATCCAGGCCGGGCGCCTGACTGTCAATGTCAACAACCTCACCCAGACTGCAGGCGGCCAGTTGCTGGCACTCGACAGCCTGGTGGGCAACGGCGGCAACTGGAGCAACGATGGCCTGATTGCCAGTGACGGTACCCTCAGCCTGAACCTGGGCGGCAGCTATGGCGGCAATGGCCGGGTCAGCAGCCTGGGCACGCTGGGGTTGAGCGCGGCGCAGATGACCCTGGGCGCCAATGGCAGCGTCACGGGCGTGGGCAACACCACGATCAATATTGCGGGTCTGTTGAGCAACCAGGGGCGGTTGAGCACGGCGGGCGATCTGCTGGTCAATGCCGGCAGCCTGAACAACCTGGGGACGCTGGGTGGCAACCAGTTGGTGCGGGTGACCAGCGGCAGCCTGCTCAATGACCATGGGCTGCTGTTCAGCGGCGGGGACATGCAGCTGTATACCGACAGCCTGACCAACTTCTACGGGGATGTTTACAGCCTGGGTGGGTTGACGGTGGCGCGGGATGGGGCAGGCAGCAGGGCAACGCTGCTGGAGAACGTTTCCGGCAGTCTGGAAAGTGCCGGGGACATGTCCCTGCACGCTGCGACGATCAATAACCGGAAGGAGTTCATCAAGACTATTGATCGTTTGATCTCGGGGGCGATCGGCATGCGCTCCACCGCACGTGCCTCGGGCCATTACGTACTGCAGGAGTCTTTTGAGACCACGCTCGAAACCGATACACCCGCCTCGATGATTGCAGCGGGTGGTCGCCTGCAAATGGAGGGGCAAGCCCTCACCAACTCAAACTCGATCATGTCGGCAAGCGGTGATCTGATCGCTGACTTCACCACGTTCAACAACGTCGGGACGAGCTTTGGTTCGTTCAAGACGCTCAAGTCATTTAACGTAAGTGTTGGCGGGCGGGACTGGCTTGCTGCGGCTGCCCAGTACAATGCCGCAAATGATCCCGGCTATACCATGACCAACCTGAACTCCCGATGGGCCCGTGGGCCCGTGGCCAACTTCAGGCACTGGGATGCCGGATGGAATGAGTCTGTTGCCGTCCCGAGAATTTCCGGTTCGCCTCAAGCCTACGAAGAGTCATTCAGCCTGGGGTGGATCAATAGCTGGGGCTGGCGACACGGCGTGGGCTTTCTGAATGTTGCCCCGACTTACAATTCCGGCATTCGCGTTGCGTTGCCGGCGCAGGTCCAGAACTTCTTTGATACGCGTACCGTTGCCTTGCCTGGGCAGGCTGGCGTCATCAACGCGGTCGTGCAAGCAGGTGGCCGCGTGCAGATCAATGCCGCGCAGAATCTGACAAACAGCGTCATCCAACAGAGCCAGGCCATCGGCAGCCCGGTGGCCAAGCCTTTCGATCCGGTGCTGCCTGGCGCCACGGGAAGTACTCTGGTTTCGGTACATGCGCAGCTCCCTCCCGATCTTGCTCACCAGCAGGTCAATCCGTTGACGTTAGGTGGTTTTACGTTGCCTACCGGACAGAATGGATTGTTCCGACTGAGTGGGGAGGGCGGGAACTCGGCAATGGCTTCATCCCCAAGCTGGTCCTTTGGGACGTCTGCGATTTCCACAAGACAGCGTGAAGCGTTGGCGCCTCCGGTCGGTACGGGAATGTTGCAAGCCGGCGATGCTGTATCTACAAGCATTTCCGATTCCCAGATTGAGCGTGTCGGCCATCAAGCCAGCACCTTGACCGGGCAAGCCAGCCGTATTGGTGTGCTTGCACCGGTCGGTGCGTCTGTGGATGCCCAGGTGCCTCAACGTTTCCTCGGTGCGACAGGGCGCGAGCTGAGTGCTGTCAGTAACCTGGGTATCAGTGGCATGCCACGTATTCCCGGCGTGACCCCGACGCCAGGCAATCAATACGCCAGCAAGCCGCACAAGTACCTGATCGAGACCAACCCGGTCCTCACCGACCTTAAGCAGTTCATGAGTTCCGACTATCTGCTCGGCAACCTGGGCTATGACCCGGACCAGAGCTGGAAGCGCCTGGGCGATGGTCTTTACGAACAGCGCCTGATCCAGCAGGCGGTGGTAGCGCGTACCGGCCAACAGTTCATCGATGGCCAGACCTCCGGCGAGCAGTTGTTCAAGTACCTGATGGACAACGCCATCCGCAGCAAGGACCAGCTCCAGCTCAGCCTGGGTGTAGGCCTGACGGCCTCCCAGGTCGCGGCGCTGACCCATGACATCGTGTGGATGGAAAAACACCAGGTGAACGGCGAGGAAGTCCTGGTCCCGGTGCTCTACCTGGCCCAGGCCAACAACCGCCTGGCACCCAACGGGGCGTTGATCGCCGGCCAGGACGTACAACTGATCGCCGGCGAGAACCTGACCAACGCCGGTACTCTGCGCGCCAGCCGCAACCTGTCCGCCACTGCCGGCAACAACCTGGTCAACACCGGCCTGGTCCAGGCCGGAGAGCGCCTGGAACTGCTGGCCGGCAACAACCTGAGCAACAGCGCTGGCGGCATCATCACCGGGCGCGATGTGAGCCTCACGGCGGTCAACGGCGACATCATCAACCAGCGCGACCAGGTTCGCCATGCCATGTCCTATGGCGGTGTGACCAACCAATGGGACTACCTCGACAGCGCTGCGCGCATCGAAGCGTCCAATGGACTGACCCTGAAGGCCGGCCAGGACATCAAGAACATCGGTGGCGTGATCAAGAGCGAGGGGGACCTGTCGCTCAGTGCCGGCCGCGACGTGAGCCTGTTGGCGGTCGAGCAGCGCGAGGGGTTCTATAGCGGATCCCAGCGTAGCAGCACAGTGCAGCAACATGGCGCCAGCCTTGAGGCCGGCCGCGACCTGAGCATCGGCGCCGGCCGCGATCTCACCGCCGTGGCCAGCCAGATCGATGCGGGCCGCAACCTTACCCTGGCCGCGGGCGAGGACCTGAACCTGACCTCCGCTGCCAACGAAGCCCACAGCTTCAGCCGCAGCAAGAAAGTCACCCAGTCCAAGGACCAGGTCACCCAGGTCTTGACCACGGTCAAGGCCGGTGGCGACGTCTCGCTGTCCGCAGGCCAGGACATGGCCATCGTCGCCAGCCAGGTCAAGGGCAAGGGCGATGTCGACATCGACGCCGAGCGCGACCTGACCATCGCTTCCGCCCAGGACGAAAGTGCGTCCTACTACCTCAAGAAGAGCAAGGGCTCGTTCGGTCGCAGCAGCTCGACGCAGAAAGAGAGCTACCACAGCACCAACGTCGCCTCGGTGATCGAGGCCGGTGGCGACCTGACCGTCAACGTCAGCAAGAAGGACGGCGGCGGCATCGCCCTGGACGGTGGCCGCGATGTCTCGGTGATCGGCAGCCAGCTCAAGGCCGGCGGCGATGTCATGCTCGGTGCCACAGGTGATGTGGCGGTGCTGTCCGGCGTCGAGGAGCACGGCGAGTACAGCAAGAAGACCAAGTCCGGCTTCCTGGGGCTGTCGAAGAGCGGCAAGAGCCAGCTGCAGACCCAGGCCACGCAGGTCGGCAGCGAGCTGGATGCCGGCAACGACATCGTCATCGCCGCAGGCAGCGATGTGCGCCTGCGCGCCAGTGAGGCCAATGCCGGCAAGGACGTCGAGCTGCGTGCGGGGTTAATCGACAAGGAGGGTGACGTCAACCTGGTGTCGGCCAATGACACGGCCTATAGCCATTCGGAGCAGTACAAGAAGAAGACGGGGCTGTCGGTGTCGGGCGGTTTTGTTTCCGTGGCGTCGGCGAAGAAGGCCGGTCAGGAGGCGCAGAGCAGTACCAGCGTCGGCAGCCAGCTTACGGCCAGGCAGGACGCGAGCCTGAGTGCCGAGCGCGACATCAACGTCATCGGCAGCGGTATTTCGGCCGGGCGTAACGTAAGCCTCAACGCCGGGCGCGACGTGAACGTTGCCGCTGCGCAGAGCGAGCACAGCGAGCACCAGTGGTCGAGCGAGAAACGCACAGGCCTCGGCGTCTCCGGCGATGACAATGGCGTCAGCGTGTTCCTCGGCAGCGAACAGCAAAAGGCCAAGGACCGCCTCGAGCAGCAATTGGCGGCGGCCAGCCAG
This sequence comes from Pseudomonas mosselii, assembly GCF_003205295.1. Taxonomy (GTDB): domain Bacteria; phylum Pseudomonadota; class Gammaproteobacteria; order Pseudomonadales; family Pseudomonadaceae; genus Aquipseudomonas; species Aquipseudomonas mosselii_B. Next base: position 27,495 of record NZ_QJRP01000041.1, on the reverse strand, counting down.
GTCAAGGCCGGGCAGGACCTGGGTATTCGTGCTGGACGTGATATCAACCAGACCGGCTCCGACCTCAAGGCTGAGCACGACATCAACCTCGATGCCGGCCGCGATATCAACATCGATGCCGCCCGCGAGCGCTTGCTGGTGGAGCACGAGCGCGAGCAGAAGAGCCAGGGGCTAGGGGTCACGATCAACCATAACCTGGGTAAAACCAAGGATGCGCTCGAAGGCGCCGGCAAAGGTGAGAACGGTGTCAGCCAGACCTCCAGCACTTTGCGTGCAGTCGACGCTGTCAGTCAGTTCTTTGCCGGGCCTACCGCCGATGTGAAGCTTGGCACCACCAAGCAAGGCAGCCGCGAGCGGGTGGTCGAGGAGAGCCAGCGTGGCTCAACCCTGGATGCCGGGCACGACATCAACGTCAAGGCCGGCAACGATGTCACCATCAAGGGCGGGCAGTTGCAGGCGGGTCGGGACATCAGCATCAGTGGTCGGGATATCAACCTCGATGTGGCCAAGGGCAGCTTCAGCCAGGAGAACCAGCAGACCCAGAGCTGGGGCGGTATCCATGGCGGAACCACTGGCGGGATCAAGCTGGGGGCAGGTGGCAGCTATGGCGTTGCCGACCAGGACAGTGTCCAGGGTACTTCGACCGCGAGCCAGCTGAACGCAGGTCGTGACGTCAAGTTCGATGCCCGCCGTGACGTGAACGTGGTCGGCGGTCAGGTCAGTGCCGGGCGCGATATCGACATTGCCGCGGCCAATGACATCAACATCCGCTCGGCGCAGAACGACAGTAACAGCCAGAACACCCGCCATAACGGTGGTGGCGAGGCGGGGTTGGCGTTTGGCGAGGGCAAGGTCGGTTTCTACGCCAGTGTCGATATCGGCAAGGGCGACCTGAAGCGCGAGGCCGAGCAGCAGCAACAGGCGTTCCTGTATGCCGGGGACCAGCTGAAGTTCAGCAGCGGCAAGGACACCACCATCGCCGGCGCGCAGATGCGTGGCGATGAGGTGATCGGCCGTGTGGGAGGCGATCTCAAGGTCGCTTCCGTAGCGGATACCGGCAAGGTCGAGGGCAAGGAGTTCGACCTGAGTGCGACGGTATCCGTGGGTGTCGGCGCCAGTGTCAGCGGTTCGGTGGGCTACGGACAGACGACCGGCAAGACCAACTGGGTCCAGGACCAGACACGCATCACCGGTGGGAACAAGGTCGACATTCGCACCGAACACCACACCCAGCTCGATGGCGCGTTGATCGCCGCCGACAATGGCAACCTCAAGCTCGACACCGGCACGCTGGGCTACAGCGATATCGCCGGCAAGGACAAGGAGCACGGTTATTACCTCAACGTTGGCGGCAGTTGGTCGCAGCGAAGCGGCGGCAAGTCCGAAACCCACGGCAACCTCAGTGGCTGGGAATATGAAAAGGACCGTGAGCAAATTGTCCGTGCCACCGTGGGTGCTGGTGAGGTTACCGTGCGCCAGGATGCAGAGACTGGCAAGGACTCGGTAGCCGGGCTGAATCGGGATCTGGACAAGGCTTACGAGATCACTCGGGACAGCGAGTCGCGTACTGATTTGTATGTGTCGGATACCTCTGTCAAGGCGGTATTGAACCCGAAGAAAACCCTGGAGCAGTGGCAGAAGAGTGCGGCCAAGTATGGTGAGAACAGTGAAGAGGCCTTGCAGCAACTGGGTGACCTGTTCCTGACTGTAAAAGCACTGGGCGCAGGGGTTGATGCCGATGCGGTGAGTCTTGCCGTGGGCATGGCTGCATTCACTCGTCAGTTGGGCAGTCGCAACGAAGAAACACGTAGCGCGGTGGTTAATACCGTTCTAGGCAGGATTACCCAGGGCTCATCGGGTAAAGAGTTCGACGCGGTTGCCCAGCGCCTGATCGACTTGGCAGGTAACGACCCACAAGCGGCCCTGAAGGTGTTGGCCGTCTTGGATTCCGCCAATCATCAAAAAGATGGGCGAGCGAACTTCGTGCCCGTTGCTGCAGTGGGTGCGGCCTTGGTTGCGGGGCTTGGTGTGTCACTAAGCTTGAGTCAGGGCTCGCCAGAGCGCCAAGCGGATATGCGCGCCGCCGCATCAAGCATGTTCGATGCCATTGAGGCATCCACTACGGACATGAGTAAGAGAGCGGAGTTGATGGTGGTGCTCTCGGGCCTTGTCTTTGGTACGCCCGCCTTGCCGATCCATGAGCTTGACCCACGGGCGAAAATCTACGAAGGGATGCTGGCTGAGAAAAATCGCCAGAACCCATCCAGCGGGGGATTTGCAGAAGGCGGGCAGGTGGCAGTGACTCCGCATACAGGCGGCAAACAGCTTGATGGGCAATCAGGTACTGGAGCTTATGTCACCCCGGAGCATCAGCAAAACCCAGGGCTGGTGTTCAATGAAAATGCTGGCTACGATTTTAAACCTGCAGATAGAAGTGGTATAAATTTTGACACCAGTATAGTCAACAAGCCTAATGGCGCGCTGGAGATTGAGTTGTCAGCGCGTCAGAAGTTCGATAAGAATGGTGAGATAGTGGATAGCAAGTTTGCGCACACCGACTTAGTGGCACGTTATGCACCAGAAACGGGTTTGTTCATAGACTGGTATGGCACAACCGTAAAGGGTAGGGGTATTGGCACGGAACTGATATCTCGGGCGATTGAAGAGGTCGGGCCGACACGTGTTAAGCAGGTATCCGCGACGCTGGGAAATGACAATCGACAAGCCTACCAAACTGCCCGGGACGCAGGTTTGCCAGCTGATCAGGCGGTATGGGGTACTCCTTTAGGTAAAACAATGTCCTCGCTTGGTTTCAAGAATGTCGAGGTGACATCAAGTTATTCGGTTAGCTTCCGGTATTAGAGAATATTATGGAAAAGACTGAGTTGATTCATGCTTTGATTAAGGCGGGCAGGGCGGGTGATCTTCTCGCTTTCGTCGAGGGGGAGTCTCCGTACCTGACCGATGCTTCACAGGGGGTACCGGAATCCCCTGAGCTGAGAAGGATCTGGGTGCTTGTTGTAACGCATCTCAGATTTGTCACGCGGTATGGAGAGGTGACGAAGCCTCAAGTCGCTGACGGCCAAGTGCTATCACCCTATCCTGCAGAGTTCCAGCTGTGGTTGGCGGCAGGTGCGCCAGGTATAGCATTCGAGGATTTGCAAGCCTATGTAAGAGAACATCCACTTGATTGAAGGATCTGTAACAGTTGAAAAAAACGGTGGTGTGTCCGGTTTATGTAGTTGAGTAATGCAGATGGCCGGTAATGAGCCTTGATGAACAATGGGAGCCTGGCTTCGGTACTATATACACGTGGTTGGCCATGGACAGAATTGGTCGAATTGCGGTCATGGTCAACAATTGTTTTGGCGATATTCCAAAAGTGCTCTTGGCGCTGAGCGGAGCAGAGGAAATGCTGGACGCCATCAGTGAGTTCATGTGGGAGGAGTCTCAGGTCTTTCGGTTGTACCCACCTTTGAAGAAAGGTGGCTTTATGGTGGACTTGTATTCGGCATGGCGCTGGCAAGGTAGAGACAAGGCTTTGGGCAGAAAAGGGGACGGCAGAAAAGGGGACAGATTTATTTTTCTACTCTAATTTCTGCCTTTGCATGGCCAGGACGGCGACGAAGCTTGATGCTTAAGATTCAGTGAGGACGTCTAGTGCTGGAAGCGGGGCAAGTCGAAATCAGAGAGTGAAAAATAAATCTCTCCCCCTTTTTCGGTCAGGGATAAGGGCGCGCTTGGTGGTGCTCTCATCACCGATACGGGTAAGGTTAGAGAGCAGGTTAAGTGAAAAATCAGTTGAAATGGCTAAACGGGCGACGAAGTGCAAAATGATTGACGATATTACTAAACAACGGGTCCAGGTTCTCATGGATCCCCGTTATGGGCCGTATATCAGAGTTTTTTCATTTCAGGACAGTGGGGCACTCCGGGATCTGTTTGATGATGAATTCAATGTGCTCTACTGCTGGTTGGGCCCTTGCCCAGACCTTAGTGTTCATGGGGGGAGCGAATACTATTTCGGCACCGTCGCCGACCCTGTAAAACTTCAGGCACTGCTCGACAGCATCGAGTTATAGGCATTCTCTAAGGATTCAAGAGAGAGAGGGGGTACGTCACTTATGATCGATTCTGTAACCGGCGAGCGGGTTCAGGTTCATCTGGACCCTGAGCAGGGACCTTTTGTATATGTTGTGGGCGCCGAGGACTGCAAACGACTGGAGTATCTGTTGGATGCTGAGTATTTTGTTCCCTATCTGAAGGTGAAATCGCCAGATCTCTCTCTACCCGTAGCGTGGATTTATTCCTTCGGCAGCATTGCTGATCCACGAAAGCTTCAGGCGCTTCTGGATGGAATATGACCGCATGCTTCACGGAGTGAGCTTACGGCCCCCAGGGCACCCAATGCGGGTGTAGGTATTGGCACTGGTATCAGTGTTATATGTCATGCCTTTTTAGTAATGGTTTAAGTAGTGTAACCTAGCGATGGTACGCTTCGATAGACCAGGCAGTGGAAAAGCAGAATGCCAAAGTTCTTGTGTAGATGTGGTATGTCATGAGTTTGTCACAGGGTTGGTCAGATCATGAAATGACATTGATGCCTGAGTCTGTTATCGAACGGGTTGCAGAGCGCCTGGATGTGGGGTCAATGTCCTCGGAAGAATTCTATGAGGCGATTGAAGTGACTGCCATGACACTTTACCGGTGCCCCCGATGCAAGCGATTGTACTTGGAAGAAGGTAAGAATAGTTTCACCACCTATGCCGTAGAGCAGGCAGGGGCTTGAGGGCTGGTAGAGTGCCTCGAAGAATAGAGTTGGGCTGGTGGCGGATCTATTCCACCTGATCTGATTTCTGAGTGTGTGGGCTTAATGATGAGCACATCATTTTGTCGGTAGTGTAAATGTTGTATTACCTGAAAAATAAGGGTTAAGTCTGTTTTTGGAGGCATGGCGATGAGGCTGAATGAGAAATGGATTCCTGGTTTTGGAACGGTATTCACTTGGTTCGCCATGGACAAACTCGGTCGAATTGCAGTCATGGTGAATAATTGCTACGGTGTCATTCCCGAGGTACTGCTGAGGCTGGAAGGGGTAGAGGGGGTACTGGACTCAATAAGCGAATTTATTTGGCAGGAGTCCCAAGAATATTCTGAATACCCGCCAGCCAAACAGGGTGGCTTTGCAGTGGATCTTTACTCTGCCTGGCGCTGGCCAGGCAAGTCGAAAGCCAGTGTGGTAAGCGCACTGCAAAATGACCTGGAAGAACGACTGAATTATAGCGAGGCTAACCTTGCCTTTAACAAGGGGTTATTTGTGTATCACGCCGTGGAGGGTAGCCGTGCGGGTGAAGACTACCCCGAAGGGTATGGTGGGGATACTGCGATGGGTGATTACTTCAGGTTTTTAGTGCCAGGAGAGTACGCCACGCTTGAGGACTTTCCCGTTGGGCTGAGGCGAGGGCTGGTGGTGTCTGATAGCTTGGATTTTTCTTTGCTCCAAGTGCTGCAGAGTAGGCCTGTCAGTCAGCATTTTAGTTCGTTGTATAAGGCGTAGGCAGAGCAGGTTGTATGCTCAGACTGTTTCTCAGGCGGCCGCAAAGGTCGCCGGAAGCGATAATTATTGGATGTGCCGAGATGATCTCACTGTGCTTTGAAACGGGAGAGTGCCGGGTGTTTGACCAAGACAAATTTCCCGGCGCCAACTTCGATGGCCTTTCATTGCACCGGGCGCAGTTCGACGGCCTGGATGCCAAGGCGACGACGTTCATTGGTAGCGATCTCAGAAACGCATCGTTCATCGAGGCGGATCTGAGCGCAGCCGACATGCGAGGGACGACGTTGGCCAATGCCCTGTTCAATGGCGCCCGGCGGCGCAATGCAGATCTTTCTCGGGCGCTGGCTGCCTTCGCCGACTTCAGTGGGGCCGACCTGTGCGGTGCAAACCTGGCAGAGGCTGATATCGGAGGGGCTGTATTCAATGGGAGCAATCTGTGCGGAGCTGATCTACGCGTGAGCAGGATAGAGAAGGCAGCATTCCTGTTGGCCATGTTCGACGACAGTACTCGATGGCCGGCAGGATTCGAGCCTGTCGCCCAGGGCGCAGTCCGGCGAAGGGATGAGGGGAAATGAGACAGATGTGAAGCGCGCCCGCTCAAACGTTCCGTGGCATATGCCAAGCATGTCGAGCCTGTGAGCCAGTGTGGGCAAGAACCGGAACATGCAGGATAGATTCGTCCCCCCTTTTTTCATGCATATTGGCGTGAATAGGTGATGCTGATGTACGTGGACAACTCACTGAAAGGGCAGGAGTGACAGCTGCGATGGGTGCAGTGAGTCGGTGGAATTTTCCTGGTTTCGACAGTCTGTATTGGTTTCGATGAATCGGAATTTCCTTATTCCTTGTAGTCCATTTCCGAAGCATGCTTTTACCGCCTTTCAGCCCTTGCCCCAGGCCACCCCGGCTTCTAGTCTCGGCCAGCCGCTGCCAATTCAGCGGTCGGTTTTGACAGACCGTCGATTGTTGTCCTCGTGTGCATTCGCTCAATGGCGGCTGTACGTGTGGGCACCTAGTGTGCGCCGAGTGCCAACAATCTCGGTCTGTCAACCCGCGTACAGCTGCCACCCGACTGTTTGACAGCAGCTCAGCTGACAGCTCAACCCTCAACCATTGTTGGAGTACGAGCATGCTGAAGATTGTCCCCGATCCACCTTCCCCCCAAGACCACGCCCACTTCCTCGAAGACACCTTGGTACGCGCCATCGAGTACGCCTTCTGCGCCCTCACGGTGGCCAACCAGGCTGTGCAGCTCAAACCCCGGTCGCCCGGCGCGATCCTGATGCTGGCCGCCGCCCACGAGATGGAGGCGGTGCGCACGTTGCTCGAATCCGCCCTGACCCAGGTGCAGAACTTGGCCCAAGCGCCGAGCGAGCCCCGCACGCTGCACTAGCCGACGACGTTTTCAGGGAGATCGATCATGACCACAGACGATGGCAAGACCCCGGTCACTCCGGGCAAGACCCGTTTCCACCAGGGCGAGGGCAAAGATGCCCAACCGCTGTTCTGCATCGAGCCTGGCATCCCTTGCCAGCATGCCCGCGAACAGGCGTCGGAGCTGATGGACTATGTGCGGCACCTGACCTTGGTCGGGGTGATGGACGAAGACCCGCGGATGGTCTGGGCGGCGCATTACCTCAGTGCGTTGGCCAAGGCGCTGATGGATGATGCGGAGCTGGGGATGGCGCATTAGTCCCAGGCTTGCACATTCCCCTGTAGGAGCGGCCTTGTGTCGCGAAAGGGGTGCGTAGCAGCCCCAGGATTCAGCATTGATGCAAAGATCGCCAGGGCCGCTTTGCGGCCCTTTCGCGACACAAGGCCGCTCCTACAGGGGGACGGGTTGGGCTTATTTCTCTGCTTGGCGTGACAGATGTGCCGGCGGCACCTGGTCTACCAGCCAGACACCGTTATCCGCTTGATAGAACACTGTTCCCGCTGCGCACATGGCCTGGGTATCGACCCTGAGCAGCACCGGCTGACCATATCGCTTGCCCACCGCCAACGCGGTCTGCGGGTCCTCGCTCAGGTGCACATGGTGGCGGCTGCCGGGGATCAGGCCCTGGGCTTCGATGGAGGCCAGGAAGCGGCTGGCGGTGCCGTGGTAGAGCAGGGCGGGTGGCGTCTTGGCGACGTGGCGCACTTCGACCTGGGCGCTGCTGTGGCCCTGGGCGGCGCGGATGCGGCGGCCATCGTCGGAGAGGGTGAAGCGGCGCTTGTCATTGGTCTCGACCACTTCGCGCAGGGCGTGCAGGTCGAAAGCGTGGCCTTGCCGGCCGGCGCCGTGGATCAGCGCGTCGACATCAGCCCAGCCGTCGCGGTCGAGGGACAGGTCGATGGATTCGGGGGCGTGGCGCAGTACGTAGCTGAGGAACTTGCTGAGGGCGTCGCGTTGTTTCTGGTTCACTGGAAAGGTCCTTTTCCATGGCTTCTGGTCGTTTGGGTCGGGGGCATTCTCCGGGTTTGGGGTTGAGTTCTCAAGCGTGTGGATGACCTGTGAGAGCGCACTCCCACAGGTTCGTCGCTGATGTCAGCCCTGACGCAAGGCGTCGAGCAGCGCCTTCAGCTGGTCACGGCCCTGGGCATCCAGCCCGAACACCGGCCGACGCGGTTCACCTACCGGTAACCCGGTCATCTCCAGGCCCGCCTTGATGGTCGCTGGCAAGCCCCCCTTGAGGATGAAGTCGAGCAACGGCAGCTGGCGGTAGAACAGCGCCTTGGCCTGTTCCAGTTCACCGTTCTGCACCGCCTGGTACAGCCGCAGGTTCAGTTCGGGAATCAGGTTGGCCGCCGCCGTGCACCAGCCCGTGGCGCCCGCCACGAAGGCCTCCAGCGCCAGCGGATTGCAGCCGTTGTAGAACGGCACCTGGCCCTCGCCGAGCAACTGCAGCTTGTGCATGCGCTGGATGTCGCCGGTGCTCTCCTTGACCATGGTCACGTTGTCGACCTCGCGCACGATACGCAGGATCAGCTCCACCGGCATGTCGGTGCCGCTGGTGGCCGGGTTGTTGTAGAGCATGATCGGCAGATCGATGGCCGCGCCGATGGTGCGGTAGTGCTGGACGATCTCGGCCTCGCTGAGTTTCCAGTACGCCGCCGGCAGCACCATCACCGCGTCGGCGCCATGCTGCTGGGCGAAGCGGGCGCGGCGCACGGCACCGGCGGTGGTCAGGTCGGAGACGCTGACGATGCTCGGCACGCGCTTGGCGATGCGCTCCAGGCTGTACTGGGCGACCTGTTGCCATTCGCCGTCGCTCAGGTAGGCGCCTTCGCCGGTGCTGCCCAGCGGCGCGATGGCGTGGACGTCGCCGTCGATCAGGCGGTCGATGGAGTGGCCGAGGGCCGGCAGGTCAAGCTGTTCTCCGTCCTGGGTGAACGGGGTGATGGTGTAGCCGATGATGCCGTGGAATCGAGTGGTCATGGTGCGTGGCTCCGCAAGCAAGGCAAGGTGGGGTCAGGCGAGGCAATCGGCGTGCTGGCGCAGGGCCTGCCGAGCGTAATAGTTGAAGGCGGCGCCGTGGCGCTTGGGCCGGTCGATCCAGTCGTGGGCGTCGCGGCCGAGTTCCGGGGCGATCGGCTTGATGGTGCCGGCGGCCATCGCCAGCAGTTGCAGGCGCGCGGCGCGCTCGATCAGCTGGGCATAGACACAGGCTTGCTCGATGCTGGTGCCGGTGGACAGCTGGCCGTGGTGCGAGAGCAGGATGGCGCGCTTGTCGCCCAGGGCGGCGCTGATGATCTCGCCTTCCTCGTTGCCCACCGGCACGCCCGGCCAGGCCTCGAGGAACGCGCAGTCCTCGTACAGCGGGCACAGGTCCATGTGCGAGACCTGCAGCGGCACTTCGAGCATGGACAGCGCGGCGACATGGGTGGGGTGGGTGTGGATGATGCAGTTGACGTCGGGGCGGGCGCGGTACACCCAGCTGTGGAAGCGGTTGGCCGGGTTGGGCATGCCCTGGCCTTCGAGCACTTCGAGGTCTTCGTTGACCAGCAGCAGGTTGCTGGCGGTGATTTCGTCGAAGCCCAGGCCTAGTTGCTGGGTGTAGAAGGTGCCCGGCTGTGGGCCGCGGGCGCTGATCTGCCCTGCCAGGCCAGAGTCGTGGCCGTTGTCGAAGAGAATTCGGCAGGTCAGGGCCAGCTTTTCGCGCACAGTCCACGTATTATCGGCAAGCGAGCCTTGCATCTGTGTCAGTGCCTTTTGCACCAGCTGGTCTTTGCTGAGGGTAAGGGTGTTGGCCATGGGGATCTTTCCTCTGTGGCGTGATGACGGATGTCAGGGCTGGCTCGCCCCCGAGCTTTGGACGGTGAGGGGGCGAGCCATCAGATGACACAAATAATCCTATATGACACAAAGTGTCATAAGCAAGTGCGTTTGTTCGGGAAACCCGCGTCACATGTCTATCCGACTGAAACTGCTGAGAAAGAAACTGGGCATCACCCTTGAGCAGCTGGCTGAGAAATCCGGCATGACCAAGAGTTACCTGTCCAAGGTCGAGCGCGGCCTCAACACGCCGTCGATCGCCGCCGCGCTGAAGCTGGCGCGGGCGTTGAACGTCAATGTCGAGGAGCTGTTCGACGGCGAGCACGACAGCCAGGCGCGCTACAGCCTGGTGCGCCGGGGCGAGCGCCAGGCGTTGGTAGGCGGCGGCGAGGGGCCAGGGTATGCGGTGCTGACCTCGCAGGTCGGCCAGCGCAGCCTGCTGCCGTTCCTGATCCAGCCGCCGACCGCGTTCAGCGACCCGACCTTCAAGGAGCACGAAGGCGAGGAGTTTTTGTTCGTCCACGAGGGACAGGTGGAGGTGGACTTCATGAGCGAGCGGGTGCTGCTGGAGGCGGGCGACGCCCTGCATTTCAATGCCCAGACGCCGCACCGCCTGCGTTCGGTCGGCGAGCGCCAGGCGCAGTTGCTGGTGGTGGTGCAGGGCAGCGAGGGGTGAGGGCGGGGCGATGATCGAGGTCTCGCGGTTCTGGCGTGATCCGGCATTGCCCTTCGTCGAAGCCCGGCGTGTGGGGGACGGTCGCCAGGTGTGCTACGCCGCCCATTCCCATGAGAGCTTCTCCATCGGCGTGATCACCGGCGGGCGCAGCACCTATCTGACCGGCAACGCCCGACACGAGGTGGCGGCGGGGACCACGGTGCTGATGAACCCGGGCGTCGTGCACACCTGCAACCCGATCCAGGGCGAGCCCTGGTCGTACCTGATGCTGTTCGTCGACATGCCCTGGCTGCTGGCGCGTGGCTTCGCGCTGCCCTCGGCGACCTTGAGCACGTCGGCGGCGCTGTACGGGCAGTTGCTGGCGCTGTTCGGCGGGCTGTTCGAGCCCGGCAACGAGGGCCGGGAGGCGCAGTTGGAGGCATTCTTCAGTGCCTTGCCGCAGGTACTGGAGGCCGACGCGAGCGGCCAGCCTGCTCGCCATCCACGCCTTGAGCTGGCCGCCGCGTTCATCCGTGCCCATCGCCTCGACCCGCTGACGCTGGACGACATCTGCGCCGCAGCGGGGCTGTCGCGGGCCTACCTGATCCGCGCGTTCGGCAAGCGCTTCGGCCTGACGCCCCATGGCTACCTGCTCGACCAGCGGGTGCAGCATGCCCGGGCACAACTGCGGGCCGGCAGGCCGATCGCCGAGGTGGCGCTGGAGGCGGGGTTCGCCGACCAGGCGCATCTGCAGCGGGCCTTCAAGCGCCACCTGGCGACCACGCCGGGGCATTATCGCAATGGCTGAAAGCCAGGATCACACCATCAGGTACAACGCACTCGCCACCAGCAACCCTGCCAGCACCCGATTGAGCAGGCGCATCCGCCACGGCTCGCCCAGATACTGGCGGATCACGCTGCCGGCCCAGGCCCAACTGGCCACCGAGACGAAGCAGATCGGCCCGTAGATCCAGGTGAACAGCCACAGCAACTGCTGCTCGCCGCCGGTGTAGGCACCGATCCCGGCGACCGCCGCCAGCCAGGCCTTTGGGCTCAGCCACTGCATGGCCGCGCCTTGCCAGGCGCTGGGCGCCCGTGGGGCATCGTCGGCACCCAGTCCGCCATCGTCGCTGGCCAGTTTCCAGGCCATGTACAGCAGAAACAGCACGCCACCCCAGTGCAGCAGCCGCCCCAGCAACGGCCAGCGCAGCAACAACTCATGTACGCCCAGCCCCACCAGTACCAGCAGCAGGCAGAAGCCCAGGGTGGCCCCGGCCGCATGCCCGATGCTGGCCCGCAGGCCATGGCGCGCGCCGCTGCCGAGGGCGACGATGTTGACCGGGCCAGGGGAGATGGAGGCGGCCAGGGCGAAGGCGGCCATGGACAATGTCAGGCTCATGAAGGTTTCCTTGTGGGGTGGATGGCATGGCTATCCTGGCCGAGGCCGTGACATGGGTATTGAACAAAAATGCCCCGCCACACCTGTTACAGCTTTTGTAATAGTTTTGCGCTATCAGGGAAATCTGCTTCGATTGTAGGATCGACTTCCCTATTTTCTATCAAGGTCTATATGAGCACCTTCGCGGAGCCCCCCAGTCCCTGGCCGTCCCGGCCTTCCTTCCTCCGTCCTCGTGACGCCGCCCTTGTGAGTACCCGCTAATGGAATGGCTAGCCGACCCCACGGCCTGGCTGGGCCTGTTGACGCTTATCGTCCTCGAGCTGGTGCTGGGTATCGACAACCTGGTGTTCATCGCCATCCTTGCCGACAAGCTGCCGCCGCACCAGCGTGACCGCGCCCGGGTGATTGGCCTGTCGCTGGCGCTGATCATGCGTCTGGGCCTGTTGGCCAGCATCTCGTGGATGGTGACCCTCACCGCGCCGCTGATCGAGGTGCTCGGCAAGACCTTCTCCGGCCGTGACCTGATCATGCTGTTCGGTGGTGTGTTCCTGTTGTTCAAGGCCACCATGGAACTGCACGAACGCCTCGAGGGCCATGTCGCCCAGAGCGGCGGGGTGACCCGTCACGCGGCGTTCTGGCCAATCGTCGCGCAGATCGTGGTGCTCGACGCGGTGTTCTCGCTGGACGCGGTGATCACGGCCGTGGGCATGGTCGAACAGCTGTCGGTGATGATGATCGCGGTGATCTTCTCTATCGGTATCATGATCGTCGCCAGCAAGCCGCTGACCCGCTTCGTCAACGAACACCCGACAGTGATCATGCTGTGCCTGGGCTTCCTGATGATGATCGGCTTCAGCCTGACTGCCGAGGGCCTGGGCTTCCATATCCCGAAAGGTTACCTGTACGCAGCCATCGGCTTCTCGCTGCTGATCGAGCTGTTCAACCAGCTGGCCCGTGCCCGCCGCAAGCGCAGCCTGCATCAGCATCGGCCGCTGCGTGAACGTACCGCCCACGCGGTGCTGCGCCTGATGGGCGGGCGCCGGGTCGAGGCCGACGAGGTGGGCGAGGAGATCGCCGACCTGGTGGCCGGTGGTGACGAGCAGGTGGTCTTCGACCGCCGCGAGCGGGTGATGATCAGTGGCGTGCTCAACCTGGCCGAGCGGCCGATCCGCACGGTGATGACGGTGCGGGCCAAGGTCGATGCCATCGACCTGTCGCAGCCGGCCGAGGCGATCACCCAGATGCTGGTCAACTCGTCCTACTCGCGTCTGCCACTGATTCGCGACGGCGGTATCGACGAGCCGCTGGGCTTCGTGCACAAGAAGGAGCTGCTCAGGGAGTTGCTGGCCGGCAACCAGCCCGAGCTGGAAACCCTGGCCCGGGCCCCGCTGAATCTGCTGGAGAGCTTCAGCATCCTCAACGCCCTGGAACAGATGCGCGGGCAGTCGACGCACATCGCCTTCGTGGTCAACGAGTTCGGTGACTTCACCGGTGTGCTGACCATGACCGACATCCTCGAGTCGATCGCCGGTGAACTGCCGGACGCCAGCGAGGTGGAGGGCCCGGGCGTGGTCGAGGAGGAGGGCGGCTTCGTCGTCAACGGCGCGCTGAACCTGGCCCAGGTACAGGCACGCACCGGCTTTTCCGCTCGCGCCACCGAGGACTACCAGACCCTCGCGGGCCTGGTGATGAGCCTGCTGGACCGTCTGCCGGTGGTCGGTGACCGCCTGGCCTGGAATGGCTGGGTCATGACCGTGGTCACGGTGGAGGAGCGCCGGGTGCGCCAGGTGCGCCTTACACCGAGCGCCGACGCTGACGCAGCAGGTGCTTGAAGCCTTCGAGCACCAGTACCAGCACGGCAGCCCAGATCGGCAGGTAGGTCAGCCATTGGTCCGGGCCGATGGTCTCGCCCAGCAGCAGGGCCACGCCCACCAGCAGCACCGGCTCGACGTAGCTGAGCAGGCCGAACAGGCTGAACGGCAACAGGCGGCTGGCCAGCACATAGGCGATCAGGGCGCAGGCACTGATCGCCCCGAGCAGCGGGATCAGCCCGTACAGGCCCGGGTGCTCGGTCAGGTCCGCCGCTGACAGCGGGCCCTGGATCACGAAGTACAGGGCCCAGGGCAGCAACAGGCACATGTCGCACCACAGGCCGCCCAGGTGGTCGGTGCGACAGCGTCTGCGCAGCACGAAGTAGATCGGGTAGCCGATCATCACCAGTAGGGTTTCCCAGGCAAAGCTGCCGTGCTGGTACAGCTCGTGGCCAACCCCCAGCGTGGCAAAGCCCACCGCGACCTTCTGCAGGCGCGACAGGCGTTCGCCGTATACCAGCCGTCCGGTCAGCACCATGGCCAACGGCAGCAGGAAGTAGCCCATCGACACTTCCAGGCTGCGCCCATGCAGGGGCGCCCAGAGGAACAGCCACAACTGCACGCCCATCAGCCACGAGGTGCCGACCATGCCGAGCAGCAGCAGCGGTGTGCGACGCACCCGCCCGAGCAGCTCGCCGACCCGCTTCCAGTCCTTCGAGACCAGCATGAACAGCGTCAGGCAGGGCAAGGTCAGCAGGGTGCGCCAGCCGAAGATCTCCTCGCCGTCCAGGGGTTTGAGGAAGGAGGTATAGAAGTACATCACGGCGAACAGACAGGACGCCATGACCGACGAAAGAATGCCTTTTGACACGAATGCCTCGGAAAACGGGAAGTGAGCGGGCGGATCAGCCGCGCATGATCTCAGGGGCGTTGCCCGGCAGCAACTGCGGGCTGCCCGGCTGGGCGGCCAGGGCCAGCAGCAGTTCGTCGGCGGGCATGGGGCGGGCGAACAGGTAGCCCTGCTGGAAGTCCACCCCGTGGCCTGCCAGGTAGTCGCGCTGCACCTCGGTCTCCACGCCTTCGGCGACGATGCCCAGGGCCAGCTTGGCCGAGAGTTCGATGATGGTGTCAAGGATGTGCTGGGACAGCGCGTCGCCGCCGATCATGGCGACGAAGCTCTGGTCGATCTTCAGGTAGTCGACCTTGAACTGGCGCAGGTAGTTGAGGCTGGACTGGCCGGTGCCGAAGTCGTCCAGGGCGATCATGACGCCCATGGCGTGCAGCTTTTCGAACAACTCAAGGGTCACCGGAGTCGGCTCGATCAGTTTGCGCTCGGTCAGCTCCAGGGTCAGCACCACGCGCCCGGGCGGGAAGTGCTGGAGGAAGGTCTGGCAGTCGTCGAGCAGGCCCAGGTCGCGGCAATGGTCGGCGGTGATGTTGATGCCGATGTGAAAGCCATCCTCCAGCAGGGCCGCATGCGGGGCCAGGGCCTGGGCCGTGTGCAGCATCAAGGCGCGGGTCATGGCGACGATCTGGCCGCTATGCTCGGCGTAGGGAATGAACAGGTCAGGCCGCACCAGTCCTTCGCGGGGGTGCTGCCAGCGCATCAGTACCTCGACACCGGCCCAGCGGTAGTCGCCCTTGCGCACCACCGGTTGGAAATACGGCACGAATTCGTCGGCGTCCAAGGCCCGGTCAAGCTCGCCACGGGATGAGCTGGCGCGGCGGATCTGCCAGCGGCAGGCGGCACCGGCCGCCACGCCCAGCATCAAGAGCAGGCTCAGCAGGGCGGGATAGTGCGAGCGCATAAGTGCTGCTCGCTTGCCCTCACCATAGCCGGTGTGCACGTGGAACGGATAACGGGTGGAGGCATACCGGCCGGCGGCGATGGCAGCGACTGGCGGATCGCCGTCGTGCACTTGACCATCGCTGCCCATCCAGTGATTGCCGACATGCACCTTCACCAGATTGTCGGCGCCGATCAGGTGCAGCGCGGTGAGCAGGTGGCGGCCATCCACCGTGGTGATCACGCCCCGGTCGCCACGGCCTTCCTGATTGATGCGATAGACCAGAAGAGGCTGTCCCGGGGTGACCGTGTTGCCGTTCATCAGCCACAGTTGGCCATTGGTATAGTCCCTGGCATCCACCGGCTCGTCGAAGTCACCGAACAGTGAGGTGCAGTACAGACGGTCGTGGTCGAACAGGTTGGTCGAGCGCACAAAGGCGTTGCGTGTTACCTCGACGCGCAGTGCCAGTTGCACCTGGTCGCAGGGTAGACCTGCCTTGGGCAACAGTTGATGGGCGGCGGTGGACAGGCTGTCGAGGATCTCTTCGACATGCTTGCCCACTTCACGAGCGGTAGCTCGGCTGCTGGCCTGCAGTTCCTGTTCGGTCTGCCAGCGCATCACCGCCAGCCCGCACAGCAACGGCAGCATTCCGATGCCCCAGGGCAGCAGGGCGCGCCAGCTCCAGCGGGCGGGGCGTTTGGCGGTCAGGGGCATGTGCGGGCGAACCTTCTGCAAGGCAACGGAATGATGCTGAGAATAGCCGTTTGTCGGAACAATCTGCGAACTAAAACGCGACAAACAAATTTACGCAATGTAGAATCGGGTTACGAATACAACAATAAGGTTCTCCGCCTCCCGGGGAATCAAGCCCGCCGAGAATGGGTCCATATGACATACCATGGGTTCAAGCTGATCATTGGTGACTTCCTGGCCCGCAGCGTGCGCGGGATCCCTTGCTCACCACCACGCCATCTCCACATCCAAAGCCTGTAATCAACCGTTTTTCGCTTAAAGATGAGGACACCCACATGGCAGATATCTTCGACAACCCGATGGGCCTGGAAGGCTTCGAATTCATCGAGCTCGCTTCGCCGACCCCCGGCGTGCTCGAGCCGGTATTCCAGATTCTCGGTTTCACCAAGGTGGCCAGCCACCGCTCCAAGGATGTGCACCTGTATCGCCAGGGCGGCATCAATCTGATCCTGAACAACGAGCCCAAGAGCATCGCCTCGTACTTCGCCGCCGAGCACGGCCCGTCGGTGTGCGGCATGGCCTTTCGCGTACGCAACGCCCATGAAGCCTACGCCCGCGCCCTGGAACTGGGCGCCCAGCCGGTGGAAATCGAAACCGGCCCGATGGAACTGCGCCTGCCGGCGATCAAGGGTATCGGTGGCGCGCCGCTGTACCTGATCGACCGCTACGAAGAAGGCAGCTCGATCTACGACATCGACTTCAAGTTCATCGAAGGCGTGGACCGCAACCCGGTCGGCGCGGGCCTGAAGATCATCGACCACCTGACCCACAACGTCTATCGCGGGCGCATGTCCTATTGGGCCGGCTTCTATGAGAAGCTGTTCAACTTCCGCGAGATCCGCTACTTCGACATCAAGGGCGAGTACACCGGCCTGACCTCCAAGGCGATGACCGCGCCGGACGGCATGATCCGCATCCCGCTCAACGAGGAATCGTCCAAGGGTTCGGGGCAGATCGAAGAGTTCCTGATGCAGTTCAATGGCGAAGGCATCCAGCACGTGGCCTTCCTCACCGACGACCTGCTCAAGACCTGGGACGCGCTCAAGGGCCTGGGCATGCGCTTCATGACCCCGCCGCCGCAGACCTACTACGAAATGCTCGAAGAGCGCCTGCCGGGGCACGGTGAGCCGGTCGAGCAACTGCAGGCCCGCGGCATCCTGCTCGATGGCGCCTCCGCGCCAAATGACAAGCGCCTGCTGCTGCAGATCTTCTCGGAAACCCTGCTGGGCCCGGTGTTCTTCGAGTTCATCCAGCGCAAGGGCGATGACGGCTTCGGTGAGGGCAACTTCAAGGCGCTGTTCGAGTCGATCGAGCGTGACCAGGTGCGACGCGGCGTGCTGAGCGTCGAGTAACCCTTCTCAGGCTCGAAACCCATGGCGGGGCCATCCCGCTCCCACGTGAATGTGGGAGCGGGATGGCCCCGCGATGCTTTTGTGGCGGCTACCGGTTACGTAAGAAGCGAATGACCGCCTCAGCCACACCGGAGGTGGAGGCCGGGTTCTGCCCGGTGATCAGGCTGCCATCCTCCACCACGAAGGGCCCCCAGGGATCGTCCGCCTTGCTGTACTCACCGCCGCGGGCGCCCAGCTCGTTTTCGGTCAGGAACGGCACCACCTCGTCCAGTTCAACCAGCTTCTCCTCGGTGTTGGAGAAACCGGTGACCTTGCGTCCCTTGAGCAGCAGGCTGTTGTCGCTGAGCTTGATATTGAGCAGACCGACCACGCCATGGCAGACCGCGGCGACCGCGCCGCCGCGCTCATGGATGCGCCGTGCAAGTTCTTGCAGCGGCTGATTGTCGGGGAAGTCCCACATCACGCCGTGCCCACCGGTGTAGTAGATCGCGCTGTACTGTTCAGCCTTGACCTGGCCGGGGCTCAATGTGGCGCCCAGGCGGTTCATGAAGGTCTTGTCGTCGTACCACTGCCAGTCCAGCTCTGGCGCCATGCGCAGGCTGTGCGGGTCGATGGGCACGTAGCCACCCGCCGGGCTGACGTAGTCGACGACAAAGCCTGCCTGCTGCACCTTGTCGACGAAGTGCACGGCCTCGCCCAGCCACAGCCCTGTGGCGCGCGGGATGGTGGGGTACTTGGCGGTATTGGTCAGCACGACCAGAAGCTTCTTGTTCATGTGCGCATGCCCGTCGAATCCATGGAAGAACGGTTGGCCAGCAACATCGAAAGCCCTATCAGCATAGCCCCCGCCACGCAATGCGCCATGGCGGCTGGCGCTGTGCTAGTCTCCTGCAGAACCGACGTATTACCGGGGAGAAACCATGGAACAGGACACTTGCGCTTTCCTGCAGGCCGCCATCGACGAGGCCTGCAAGGGGCTCGAGGAGGGGGGGATCCCGATCGGCTCGGTATTGGTGCACGATGGCAGGATCATCGGCCGCGGACACAATCGCCGGGTGCAGAATGGCAGCGCCATCCTGCATGGCGAGATGGATGCCCTGGAAAATGCCGGCCGACAGCCGGCCCGGGTGTACCAGGAGTCCACCCTCTATACCACCTTGTCGCCTTGCGCGATGTGCAGCGGCGCTATCCTGCTGTATGGCATCAAGCATGTGGTCATCGGTGAAAACACCACGTTCATGGGGGAGGAGCAACTGCTCGGCAGCCGGGGCGTGCGCCTGGAGGTACACGACGATGAGGCCTGCAAGGCGTTGATGCGCCGGTTCATCGAGGAAAAGCCCGAGCTGTGGGACGAAGATATTGGCCGCTGACCTGAATGTCGCCGGCGGGGATGTCCAGGTCATTCACCTGGCACCCCCGGCGAGTCCTCTGGCTTCGATGGGGGATGTCATTGGCAACCTCGACTGGAGCGCGACATCGCTGGGAGCGCTGACATCCTGGCCACCCACCCTGCGCGTCGCCGTCGATATGATGCTGCTGTCGCCGTTCCCCTGTGCGCTGGTCTGGGGCCCGGCACTGACGGTCATACACAATGAACCCTACCAGGTGCTGCTGGGCGGTAGCACTGGCCATCAGGGCCGCGCCTTCGACGCGCTCTGGGCACATAACTGGGAGGACATGGGCGCGGCGGTATTCAAGGTGCTCGAGGGACAGGGCAGCCTGATCGAAGACGCGCCACTGCCTGTCAATCGAGCAGGCTTCATGGCGACGGCCTGGGTGACGGGTTGTTATTCGCCGATCCGTGACGACCAGGGCGAGGTCGCCGGTTTCCTTCACGCCCTGATCGAGACCACCGCCAGTGTGGAGACCGGTCGTGAATGGCGCGAATTGGCCCTTTCCTTCGAGGCGCGCCTGGATCAGTACCTGAGCGATCCTGAACATATCTGGCAACTGTCGCCCGATGTGATGTTGATGCTCGACAGCGATCTGCGCGTGCGCTCGGCCAATCCGGCCTGGCAGCGCCTGCTGGGCTGGTGTAATGCATCACACCTGAAGCTGCCGCTGCCCGAACTGTTTCACCCCGCCGATCGTACCGAAGCCCAACTGGCGTTGACGGCGCTTTTGCAGGGACAGGGCATGACGGCGTTCGACGCGCGGCTTCGCCACAACGAAGGCCATTATTGCTGGTTCCGCTGGACGGGTGTCGCCAATGAAGCGCTGCCTGCACTGGTAGGGCGGGACATCACCGAGGACCGCCATGCGGTCCAGCGCCTGGCCGATGCCGCGGTGCGGGAAGGCCAGCGCATGGAAAGCGTGGTAAAGGTGGCGGGTGGACTGGCGCACGAAATGAACAACGTGCTGTCCGGTGTCGGTAGCAGCCTGGAACTGCTCGAACGGCGACTGGCACAGGGGCGGATGGAGCGTGTCGAGGAGTACGTGCAACTGGCTCGGGAGTGTGCCCAGCGCGCCATCGGCCTGACCCAGAACCTGCTGGCTTTTGCCCGCAGCCAGCCATTGTCGCCCAATCCCCTGAACATCAACCGCCTGCTGCAGGAGGCGGAACCGATGTTGCGTCAGACCCTCGGCGCCGAGATGCGCCTGGAGTGGCAGTTGGACGTCGCGCCCTGGCTGTTGCAGGTCGATCCCGATCAGTTGCGCAACGCCCTCCTGCACCTGTGCAGCAATGCCAGGGATGCCTGTCTGGGCAAGGGCACCGTGACGATCAGGACTTGCAACGAGCGCTTGGTGTTGAATGAAGGAGGGCCGGCAAGCCTGCCGGCAGGCGACTACGTCATGTTGCACATCGAGGACAATGGCCACGGCATGTCGCGCAATGAGGTAGCCAGGGCCTTCGAGCCGTTCTTCACCACCAAGCCTTTGGGGCAGGGTTCGGGGCTTGGGCTGCCCATGGTCCACGGTTTCGTGCACCAGTCTGGAGGGCAGGTGTGGATCGAATCGACCCTGGAGCAGGGCACCCGGGTGGTGTTGATGTTCCCGCGCCATTCGGGGCCGCAGCCTGAGGCCGTCAAGTTGGACATGGTGCCGCTTCAAGTCCAGGGCATGCGCTTGCTATTGGTCGATGACGAAGTCAGCCTGCGCGGCCTGATGAAGGAGGCCTTGGTTGAGTGCGGCTTCGAGGTGTGCGACGTGGCCGATGGCAATGGCGCGCTGGCAGAGTTCAGGCGGGGCGCTCCGTTCGATCTGGTGATTACCGATATCGGTTTGCCAGGAGGCTTCAGTGGACGCCAGGTGGCCAAGGCACTGCGCATGATGAAGCCGGAACAGAAGATCCTGTTCATCACCGGCTTCACCAGTGACCCGGTCGAGCAGGCATTGCTCGACGAACCGGGCACGGCGCTGATGTTCAAGCCGTTCTCGTTGCAGACGCTGGTCACGCAGGTTCAGCGTATGTTGCAGGCCTGAGGCTATCGTCAGAGCCCTTGCTGCAGGAAAGGGTCGTCCGGGTTCTGCCGCTCCAACTCGGCCAGCAGGACCTGGACATTCTGCAATTGGCCGGTTTCCTTCCAGTACTCGATCAGCAATACCCGAGCCCGGCGGTTGGCCGGCTGGCGATTGAGCACGGTCTCCAACTGTTTCTGCGCGGCGTCTACCTGTTCAAGCTGGTGCAGGGTGACGGCCAGGGTGTAGCGATAGTCGTTGTTTTCCGGTTCCAGTTCGACCGCGCGTGCCAAGGCGAGCAAGGCGTATTCCTGTTGCTCGTGGCGGGTCAGCCACAGCCCCAGCTCATATTGCAGGAACGCCGAGTCCGGGCGCAGCGCCAGGGCCTTGGCCAGCACTTCGCGGGAGGCGTCGTGACGGCCTTGTTGTTCCAGCAGGCGTACCTGGGTGGCCAAGGCGTCCAAGCCTTCGGGGGCCACCGCCAGGCTGCGCTGCAGGGCCCTGGCGGCGGCATCGTAGGCCTGCTCATGCATGTACAGGCGGGCCAGGTGAACCTGGGCCGCGGCGTCGTCGGGCTGTTGTTCCAGGGTCTGCTCGTACTGTTCCAAGGCGTCCTGCAAGGGCCCGAAGTACAGACCGATGGCGTCGGGGTCGAGGCCGAGCAGGGCGTCGACCGCGGCGAAGCGTACGCTTTGCTCGTCATCCTCCAGGAGCGGACCCAGTACCAGGCTGCGCTGGGCGGCGGGCAGCAGGCGGTGGATGCTGGCGATGGCGGCGCGGCGAACCAGCGGGTCGGCGTGTTCCAGGTCCTGCTGGGCCAGCTTCAGTGCGAGTGGCGACGGATAGTTGGGCAGTTCGGCATACAGCGCGGCGCGTCGGATCGGTGGCAGGTCGTCGCGTTGCAACTGCTGGTAGAGCACCCTGGCGGCGCCCGGCAGCCCGTCATGGGCCTGGCGCAGTGCCTTGGCGTAGCTGTGCGCTGGCAGGCTGGGCGCCGCAGGCTGCTGGTCACGCCACAGGTAGCCGATCGCGATGGGCAGCACCAGCAGAAGCAGCAGGGCGATCAGGAGAAGGTGGCGTCGTTGCATCTGGCGGTCCGTGATGGCGGTACGGCAGAGCTTGGGGCAGGCGGGGGGTAATTGCAATGATCGGGCAGCGCTCGATCTCCCAGGCGCGGCGACGCCCCTGCCGAGTACCTGCCGGCCTGCCGTTGTCCCCCCTTCCCATGTCAGCCCGCGCCCCCACGATCCATTAGCGTTCCGAGCATTTCCGACTGGCTAAAGCAGGATGCTCACCAATGCTCTTCAGCGAACTCATGGCAGCGCTCTCCACCCGTGCGATCCGACTCCAGCGCGAGGAGGCCGACCTGATCGTCGAAGGCGATGAAGACACGCTCGATGACGCCCTGTGGGACGCGTTGGCGGCCCACAAGCCGGCGCTGCTGGAGATGCTCGCCGGCCTGGATCATGGCTGGTTGAGCCCGGCGTTGCGCATTACGCCGCAGATGTTGCCCCTGGCCGGCCTCGACCAGGCGGCCATTGACCGGATTGTCGCCACGGTACCCGGCGGCGCGGCCAATCTGCAGGACATCTACCCGCTGGCGCCGCTGCAGGAGGGCATGCTCTACCACCACCTCACGGCGGCCGACGGCGACCCCTATGTGCTGCAGGCGCAACTGCGCTTCGCCAGCCCCGCGCGCCTGCAGGCGTTCGCCGAGGCGCTCGACTGGGTAATCCAGCGCCATGACATCCTGCGCACGGCGCTGGCCTGGGAGTACCTGGACCAGCCGCTGCAGGTGGTGTGGCGCAGGGCGCCGCTGGTCTGCGAGGCGGTCGAACCGAACGGCGACGAGGAGGTGCTGGGTCAGCTGCGGGCGCGCTTCGACACTCATCACTACCGCATGGACCTTGGCCAGGCGCCGCTACTGCGCCTGGTGCATGCCCAGGCTCGCGACGGCGAAGTACTGGCCTTGCTGCTGTTCCACCACACCGTCATGGATCACACCGGGCTGGACATCGTGCGCCGCGAGATCCAGGCCTACCTGGCGGGTGAGAGGGCGCGACTGCCGGCCCCGGTGCCGTTCCGCGACCTGCTCGCCAGAAGCCGGCAGGCCCAGGATGAACAGGCCCACGAGGCCTTCTTTGGCGCCATGCTCGCCGATATCGACGAACCGACCCTGGCTTTCGGCGTTCAGGAGGTCGCTGGTCAGTCCATGGACGAAGCCCGTCTGACCCTGGCTTCCAGCCTCAGCCAGCGCTTGCGGGCCCAGGCACGGCTGCTTGGGGTGAGCCCGGCCAGCATCATGCACCTGGGGCTGGCGCGCCTGCTGGGAGCGCTGTCCGGACGCGAGTCGGTGGTGTTCGGCAGCGTGCTGCTCGGGCGCATGGCGGCGGGCGAGGGTGGCGAACAGGCCCTGGGGATGTTCATCAACACCCTGCCTTTGCGTGTCGACCTGCACGGGCAGGGTGTGCGTGAGGCGCTGCTGGTCACCCATCGACAACTGACGGCGTTGCTCGGCCATGAGCAGGCGCCCCTGGCCCTTGCCCAGCGCTGCAGCGGCGTGGTGGCGCCGACGCCGCTGTTCAACAGCATGCTCAACTACCGCCACAGCGCGGCGGGCGACGCGGCCGACGTGATCGCGGTGGCGCCGGGGATCGATGTGGTGGGGGCCGAGGAACGCACCAACTATCCCTTGAGCCTGGCCGTCGATGACCTGGGCGAGGATCTGCGCCTGACGGTCCAGACCCTCGCCGACTGGGGCGCCGAGCGGTTGTGCGGGCAGCTGCGACAAGTCTTCGAAGGGCTGGTGGAGGCACTCGAGCAGCAGCCCGAGCGGCCATTGCTGGACCTGCCGGTACTGACGGCTGAGGAACGTCGCCATCTGCTGGTGGACTGCAATGACACGGTGGTCGACCATGACCTGGACCTGCCGCTGCACGCCCTGTTCGAACACCAGGCGCAACTGCGCCCTGAAGCCATTGCGGTGCAGACCGATGGCGAGCGACTGAGCTATCGCCAACTCGATGAGCAGGCCAATCGCCTGGCTCATCATTTGATCGAGCTTGGGGTGAAGCCCGACGACCGGGTGGCGATCTGCGTCGAGCGCGGCGTTTCGATGGTGGTTGGTCTGCTGGCCATCCTCAAGGCCGGTGGTGCCTACGTGCCGCTTGACCCGGGTTACCCGGTCGGGCGCATCCGTCATATGCTCGAAGACAGTGCGCCACTGGCGGTGCTGGTTCACTCCGCTACCCGCGGGGTACCGGGCGAGGTGGCGGTGCCGCAGGTCGACCTCGACCAGCCGACCTGGGAAGCCTTGCCTGCCACCTGCCCACGGGTGACCGGGCTCACCCCACGGCACCTGGCCTATGTGATCTACACCTCTGGCTCCACTGGCACGCCAAAGGGGGTGATGGTCGAGCACCGCAGCGTGGTCAACCTGGTGCGCTGGGCCGCGGGGCTGTGCCCGACCCGCGCCGGCGGCGCGCTGCTGCACAAGACGCCGATCAGTTTCGACGCCTCGGTATGGGAGCTGTTCTGGCCGCTGGGCAGCGGGTTGCGTCTGGTGCTGGCGCGAGCGGACGGCCAGCGCGACGCGGATTATGTCGCGCGGGAGATCATCGAACGGCAGGTCAGCGTGGTGCAGTTCGTGCCCGCGCTGTTGCAGCAGTTCGTCGAGCAGGCACGCAGCGCGCAGTGCACCAGCCTGACCGATATCGTCTGTGGTGGCGGCGAACTGACCGAGGCCCTGGCTCGACAGGTTCGCCAGCGTTTGCCGCAGGTGCGCCTGCACAACGTCTACGGCCCCACCGAAACCACGGTCGACTGCAGCGTCTGGACCCTGGATCCCGGACAACCGATTCCACCTGGCGCGTTGCCGATCGGCCGACCCATCGACAACACCCGCCTGTACGTCCTCGATGCCCACGACCAACCGGTACCCTGGGGCGTCGCCGGCCAACTGCATATCGGCGGCGCCGGGGTGGCGCGTGGCTACCTGGGGTTGCCGGAGCAACAGGCCGAACGCTTCATCGCCAGTCCGTTCGCCAAGGGCGAGCGTCTGTACCGCAGCGGCGACCTGGTGCGCCAGGCCGCCGACGGCAGCCTGGCGTTCCTCGGTCGCAACGACCATCAGGTCAAGCTGCGCGGCCTGCGCATCGAACCGGGCGAGATCGAGGCCTGCCTGAACCGCCTGCCTGGCGTGCGCGAGGCGCTGGTGCTGGTTCACCAGCACCCGCACAGCGGCCCACGTCTGGTGGCCTACCACACCGGCCAGGCCCAGGCCGCGCAGGCACTGCGCGAGTCGCTGCTGGGCCAATTGCCCGAGTACATGGTGCCGGCGCTGTTCATCCACCTCGAGGCCATGCCGTTGACGCCCAACGGCAAGGTCGACCGCAAGGCCCTGCCGACACCCGAAGCGCCGACGCGCCAGTACCAGGCGCCCGAGGGGCCGGTCGAGGCCGTCCTGGCGGCGATCTGGACGGATCTGCTCGGTGTCGAGGCGGTGGGGCGTGACGACAACTTTTTCGAACTGGGCGGCCATTCGCTGCTGGCGGTGCGTCTGGTCGAGCGCATGCGCCAGCAGGCGCTGGAAGCTGATGTGCGGGTGCTGTTCAGCCAGCCCACGCTGGCGGCGCTGGCCGCGTCGGTGGGCGGTCGGGCGACTGTCACCGTGCCGGCCAACCGCATCCCCGTCGGTTGCACGCGGATCACCCCGGACATGCTGCCCCTGGCCAGCCTCGACCAGGACGCCATCAATACGCTGGTGCGACAGATCCCCGGTGGCGTGGCCAATGTCCAGGATATCTATGGCTTGGCGCCGTTACAGCAGGGCATTCTTTACCATCACCTGGCCAGCGAAGGCGCCGACCCCTACGTGGTGCAGGCGCGTTTCGCGTTTGCCGGCCAGACCGAGCTGGACGCGTTCGTTGCGGCGCTGAACCAGGTCATCGCCCGCCACGACATCCTGCGCACCAGCCTGCACTGGCAGGGCCTCGACGAGGCCGTGCAGGTAGTCTGGCGCGAGGCGCCGCTGGTGCCGAGCCCGGCGCTGGACACGCTGCGACTCGACCTGGGACAGGCGCCGTTGCTACGCCTGAGCAGGCAGGTCCAGGCGGGGCGCCTGGAGGCGACCTTGCTGCTGCACCATATCTTGCTCGACCACACCGCCGTGGAACAGCTGGTGGCCGAGGTCGGTGCCTTGTTGCAAGGGCAGACGGCGCTGCCGGACAGCGTGCCGTATCGCAACTACGTGGCCCAGGCGCGTCTGGGCGCCGACCCGCAGGCAGACGAGGCGCTGTTCCGTGACCTGCTGGGCGATATCGACGAGCCGACCGAGGTGTTCGGTTTGCGCGAGGCCCAGGTCGATACGGGCCTGGTCGGTGAAAGCCGCCAGCCGTTGGAGCCGGAACTGGGCGCTCGCCTGCGTGGCCAGGCCAGGGCGCTCGGGGTCAGTGTCGCCAGCCTGGTGCACCAGGCCTGGGGCCAAGTGCTGGCGCAGCTGTCCGGTCGCGAGGACGTGGTGTTCGGTACCGTGCTGCTCGGTCGCCTGCAGGGCGGCGAGGGCGCCGACCGGGCGCTGGGCATGTTCATCAACACCTTGCCGCTGAGGGTCAGCGTGGGGGCTGCGGGCGCAGCCGATGGCGTGCGTCTGACCCACCAGCGCCTGGCGCGCCTGCTGGCCCACGAGCAGGCGTCCCTGGCCCTGGCCCAGCGTTGCAGCGGCGTGCCGGCGTCCCAGGCGTTGTTCACCAGCTTGTTGAACTATCGCCATAGTGCCGGTCAACCCGAACACGGTCCAGCCTGGGCGGGGATCGAGCTGCTGACCGCCCAGGAGCGCAGCAACTATCCGCTGGTGGTCAGCGTCGATGACTACGGTAATGATTTCAGGCTGACGGTGCAGGCCGTGGCGCCGGTGGATGGTGGGCGGGTCTGCCAGCTGCTGCGCTCGGCGCTGTTGCAACTGGTCACTGCGTTGGAACAGGCGCCGATGAGCGCGCTGAACAGCCTGCACTGCCTGCCGGAGGCGGAGCGCGAGCGCGTGTTGCGGCAGTTCAACGTCACGGCGCGGGAGTATCCGCATGACCTGGCCGTGCACCGGTTGTTCGAAGTCCAGGCCACGAACTCACCAGATGCGCTGGCGGTGGTCCAGGGCCAGCATCGCTGGACCTTCGCCCAACTCGAGGCCGATGCCAATCGCATGGCCTATTACCTGCTCGAACAGGGTGTGAGGGCGGGGGACCGGGTAGCCTTGCTGCTGCCACGTTCGTTCGATCTGCTGGCGGCCCAGCTGGCCGTAAGCAAATGCGCGGCGGTGTTCGTGCCGCTGGACGGCAATGCCCCGGCCGAGCGCCAGGCGTTCATGGTGGCCGACAGCCAGGCGCGGTTGGTGCTGACCCACAGTGACCAGCCGCAGGTGGACGGCGCACGCCGAGTCGAACTCGACCGCCTCGACCTGAGCGGTTACGCCGATGCGCCGCTGGGCCTGGCGGTGGACGCCGGCAGCGCGGCGTACATCATGTACACCTCCG
>NZ_QJRP01000040.1 GCF_003205295.1 Pseudomonas mosselii | reverse complement strand
GCACGGTAGAAGAGGGGAGCACCATGCCGCTTTTTCCACCGCTGCCGTGCGCAGCCGCCCTGACCACCCTGGCCCTGCTGCTCGGTGGTTGCCGGGACGACAGCAAGCCCGCCGCCACCCAGGCCGCCCCCGCGGACCCGGCGTTGGCCGCGCTGTACGCCAGCACCTGCCAGACCTGCCACGCCAACCCAGCATCCGGCGCGCCCCTGGCGGGCGACGCGGCGGCCTGGGCTCCGCGCCTGGCCCAGGGCGTCGACCGCCTGCTGGACCACAGCATCAACGGCTACCAGGGCATGCCGCCCATGGGCCTGTGCATGCAGTGCAGCGAGGCGCAGTTCCTCGCCCTGATCGGCTACATGTCCGGCCAGCCCCTCCATTGAGCGCAAGGTACTCCCATGGCGATTCACCTGTCCCGTCGTCGCTGGCTGCAACACACCGGTGCGACCTGCGCGTTGCTGGCGCTCTCCACTAATCCGGCACTGGCACAACTGCTGCGCGCGCCACGGCTGATCCCTTGGCGCAACTGGTCCGGCGCGCAGAGCTGCCTGCCCGAGGCGCGGCTGGCGCCGCAGAGCCTCGACGAACTGGCCCAGGCCATCCGCCAGGCTCCCGGCAGGGTGCGTCCGGTCGGTTCGGGGCACTCCTTCAGCGCCCTGGTCCCCACCGATGGCACCCTAGTGTCGCTCGGCTATTTCAGCGGTTTGCTCGACCACGACCCCGCCACCCTGCAGGCCGAGTTCGCCGCAGGCACGCCGATGTCGGCGATGGGCGCGGCGCTCAAGGCGGTCGGCCAGGCGCTGCCGAACATGGCCGACATCGACTACCAGACCCTGGCCGGCGCGATCGCCACCTCGACCCATGGCACCGGTGTCGGCTTTGGCTCGTATTCCTCGCGGGTCACCGGCCTGCAACTGGTCACGGCCAGTGGCGAGGTCCTCGACTGCGACAGCCATCGGCACCCCGAGGTGTTCGCCGCGGCGCGGGTGTCCCTCGGTGCGCTGGGCGTGGCCACCCGGATCCGCCTGCAGAACCGCGAGGCCTTCCGCCTGCGCGAGCGACAATGGATTGCCCGCACCGACGAGTTGCTGGAGGACGTGGAGAAGAACACCCGGGAAAACCAGCATTGGGAAATGCTGGTGATCACCCATTCCGACTACGCGCTATCCATCGCCCTCAACGAGACCAATGACGCCGTCACCGCCGCCCAGGATCCGGCCGGCGAAGGCGGCAACGAGTTCGTCAGCCTGATCGAGAAACTCGACAAGTACGGCAGCGACTTTCCCGAAGCGCGGCGCGTACTGCTCAACAGCCTGCGGCATGTCGCCAGCTTCGACGAGCGGGTCGGTGACTCGTACGAGATCTTCGCCAATGTGCGCAACGTGCGCTTCAACGAGATGGAGTACTCGGTGCCCGCCGAGCATGGCCCGGCCTGCCTGCGGGAGATCCTCGCGCTGATCCGCGAGCGTGACCTGCGCACCTGGTTTCCCATCGAGTACCGCTACGTCAAGGCCGACGATATCCCGCTGAGCATGTTCGAAGGGCGCGACAGCTGCTCGATCTCGGTGCACCAGCACTACAGCATGGACCACCACAATTTCTTCGCCGCTATCGAGCCGATCTTCTGGAAATACGCCGGGCGTCCGCACTGGGGCAAGCTGCACACCCTCAATGCGCGCACCCTGCAGCCGCTGTACCCGCGCTGGAAGGACTTCACCGAGGTGCGCCAGGCGCTGGACCCGACAGGCAAGTTCCTCAATGGCCACCTGGCCTCGATCCTCGGCGTGGGCTGAGCACAAGGAGATGTGATGAACAGACGCAAATTCCTGGTCGGCGCGGCCGGTGCCGGCGTGCTGCTGGCCGCTGCCGGCGCCTGGCTGCGCCCGGGCGCCGAGGGCGCCCCGCACGACGACTATTTCGCCAGGTTGCAGCGCGAGCTGCGCGAATACGGACCGATGCGCCCGGTGATGCTGATCGACCTCGACCGCCTGGACCACAACATCGACGTGGTGACCCAGTCGGTGCGCCGTGCCGGCAAGCAACTGCGCCTGGTGGAGAAGTCGCTGCCCTCGCCGCAGTTGCTCGACTACATCGCCCGGCGCGCCGATACCCGCCGGCTGATGTCGTTCCACCAGCCGTTCCTCAACCATGATGCGCTGCGCTTCCCGGATGCCGACATCCTGCTTGGCAAGCCGCTGCCGGTGCGTTCGGCGCAACTGTTTTACAAAGAGCACCGCGGCGCCTTCGACCCGGCCAGGCAACTGCAATGGTTGCTCGACACCCCTGAGCGCCTGCAACAGTACCTGGCGCTGGCCCAGGGACTGGGGACAAGGCTGCGGATCAATATCGAGCTGGATGTCGGCCTGCACCGTGGCGGGGTCAAGGACTCGGTGGAGCTGGAGCGGATGCTGGCGATCATCGCCGCCAATCCCCGGCACCTGGCCTTCGCCGGCTTCATGGGCTACGACCCCTTCGTCGGCATGGGGGTGCCGGGTATCCTCGGGTCACCCCAGGCGCTGTTCGCCAAGGTCATGGGCTTGTACGACAGCTTTGTCGACCATGCCCGCAGTTGCTACCCCGGGTTGTGGCGTACGGACCTGACCCTGAACACCGCCGGCAGCCCGAGCTACCGCATGCACGAGCACGAGCGCACCAGCAGCGAGGTGTCGGTGGGTTCTGCGTTGCTCAAACCCACCCACTATGACCTGCCCTCGTTGGAGGACCACCAGCCAGCGGCCTATATCGCCACGCCGGTGATCAAGCGCACGGGGGCGGTGCAGATTCCGGCGCTGGACGGCAAGTCGGCGTTGTTCGCCTGGTGGGACCCGAATCAGCGCGAGACCTTCTTCATCTATGGCGGCAACTGGCTGGCCGAGCCCGAGTCGCCCAAAGGACTGCGGTTCAACGGCCTGTACGGGCGCAGCTCCAACCAGGAGATGCTCAACGGCTCGGCGGCGGTGGACCTGCGGGTCGACGACCAGGTGTTCCTGCGCCCGACCCAGTCCGAGGCGATCCTGCTGCAGTTCGGCGACCTGCTGGCGGTACGCGATGGGCGGATTGTCGAGCGCTGGCCGGTGTATGCGTAGTGGGTTGCTGCGCAGGCCATAAATTCATGCATTTCCCTGTAGGAGATCGCCCAGCCATTCGGGCTGCGCTGTCGCGCAGGGAGCCGCCCTCTGTGGGAGCGGCCTTGCGTCGCGAAAGGGGCGCGTAGCGGCCCCTGATTTCGAGCCACCATCGAAATTGCCGGGGCTGCTGCGCAGCCCTTTCGCGACGCAAGGCCGCTCCCACAGGGCTTAGCTAAATCAATGAGTTACGGTTTGTTCCATGAGAGCGGCCTCGTGCCGCGATGGAGCTGTTCCGAGGCATGCACATGAGCGTGAAATAACAACGGATCGGGCATCACAAACTAAACGGCAAACTCAGCTTGACCCACAGCATCTCCCCCTCCGGCCTGTTGCGCACTGCGAACTCCTTGGCCCAGCGTGCCTCGATGCTGGCGTACTCAAGGAAGGTGTAATGCAGCGCCGGGCCGATGGCGAACACCTGCCCGCGTACCCCATCGTCGACATCCTCACCCATGAAGCTCACGGTCCGACCGAACTGCTTGTCGTCGGTGGTCTGCTTCACGTAGTAGCCATTGACCCCCAGGCGCAGGTTGTCGGTTACCCGATAGCTGGCCGAATAGTCGAAGTGGAACAGCTGCCCCGAGCGGTAGTCGGTGTCATGGTTCTCTTCGT
Organism: Pseudomonas mosselii; assembly: GCF_003205295.1. Lineage (GTDB taxonomy): Bacteria > Pseudomonadota > Gammaproteobacteria > Pseudomonadales > Pseudomonadaceae > Aquipseudomonas > Aquipseudomonas mosselii_B. Next base: position 34,822 of record NZ_QJRP01000040.1, on the reverse strand, counting down.
TGAAGCTGTAGGTGGCCTTGACCGACAGCTCGCTGCGTTCGCTGGGCAGCCAGGTCGCCGACAGCAGCGGCTTGTACGTGTAGAAGTTGTTGCTGGTGTTGGCCATGCGCGTGGCCTCGTAGTCGCCGGTGGGCAGGGTGATCTCCAGCGCCGCGCCCAGGGTGAGGTCCGCGCCCATGTCCCACAGGATGATCGGTGCGAGGGTGACGTCGCCCTGGCTCTCGCGGCGGCTGCGCTGGCCGAACATCGCCACCTGCTGGCGGATGTAGGGCTGCGCCACGTAGCCGCCGACCCGCCCGCCGAACAGGCGCATCGGGCTGAGGTAGTCCAGCCGCGGGATGATCGCGTCGGAGGTGATCTTCACCTGCTCGACCTTGCCGCCGAGCGAGCTGATGTCCAGCTTTCGCGCCTGGTAATGGTTGTAGTAGAGGTTGAAGGCGAACATGTGCGCCGGCAACTGGTCGACGTTCAGCGGCAGGACGAAGAAACCGTCGGTGCCGGGACCGATGTTGTCCACGCCGTTTTCGGTGGCATGGGTCGGGAGGGCGAGGCTGGCGCTGAGCATGCAGGCGGCTGCCGGGGGCAGCCAGGCGAGGCGGGTCGGGTTCATGGTCGGGCTCGTTCTTATTGTTGTGGGCGAGCGGCGTTGTGCCGCCCTATACAAATAAGCGCTGGCCGTCAGGGGGCGCAGGGCCTTGCCGGACAGGCAGGGGGGCTTTGCCGGACACTCTGCAATATTTTGTTACTCTCGCCGTTGGGGCGCGTCCCTGCGCGATATGATGACGGCGCCGAGCGCAGTGCCCCCGACAACAAGAGCCTCAGGCGCCTCGGCCCGGGAGTAGTCTTTCATGCCCAATACCCCCCTCGACCCGCAACTGGACCTGGCGCTGGCCTCGCCGTTCATGTTGCAGACCCTGGTCCAGCTCGCCAGCGACCGTGGCCTGGATGAGGAGCGGCTGTGTCGCGGCCTGGGATTCACCCCGGCCGAGTTGCAGGACCCGGCCCAGCGCATCGCCTGCCGCCAGGCGGTGGTGCTGATCCAGCGCGCCCTGCAGGCCTTGCCCGGGCAGGGCCTGGGGCTGTGGGTCGGGCATCGCAATGTGCTGGGCACCCTGGGCCTGCTCGGCCACGTGCTGTCGTTGTGCAGAACCCTGCGCGATGCCTTCGAGGTGGGCGCGCGCTACCAGCACGCCAGCGGCGGCATCTCGGTCTACAGTCTGCACGAGGACGAGCGCGAGACCTTTATCGAGGTCGACTGCCGGCTGCCGTACGCCGAGATCCAGGTGTTCGCGGTGGAGGAGTTCTTCGCCAGCCTGATGGTCTACGGCCGGACGCTGATCGGTGCCGAGTTCCAGCCGCTGCGTTTCGAATTCACCCATGCCGCGCCGGCCTACCGGGACACTTACGTGCAGCTGTTAGGGCCGGCGGTGGCGTTCGGCTGCCTGCACAACCGCATGGTGATCGCCAGCCGCTGGCTCGACCAGCCATTGCCCGGGCACCAGCCGGTCGCCCTGCGCCAGGCGCTCAAGCTGCTGGAGCTGGAGTGCGCGCCGCTGCAGCACAAGGCCAGCCTGCTGCAGAGCGTGGAGCGCGCCATCGCCCGCGACCTGCCCGAGGGCTGCCGGATCGACAGTGTCGCCGCCGACCTCAACATGAGCAGCCGTACCCTGCGCCGGCACCTGACCGAGCACGGCGTGACCTTTGAAGGCTTGCAGGAGCAGGTGCGCCAGTCGCGGGCGATGAGCCTGCTGGGTAACCCGAACATGCCCATCGAACGCATCGCCGAGGCGCTGGGCTACAGCGATGTGCGCGGCTTTCGCCGGGCGTTCAAGCGCTGGACCGGACAGAGTCCCTCGGCCTGGCGCGACAACCCGGCCCTGTAGGGTGTTCGCTCAGACCGCCGAGAACACCGACCCGGTCATCCGCTCGCTCAGCAGCTCCAGCGCCCGCAGCCCCGCCAGCGAGTTGCCCGAGGCGTTGAGCGCCGGCGACCACACGCAGATGCTGTAGCGCCCCGGCACCACCGCGACGATGCCGCCGCCCACGCCGCTCTTGCCCGGCAGGCCGACCCGGTAGGCGAAGTTGCCGGCCTCGTCATACAGCCCGCTGGTGGCCATGATCGCGTTCACCTGCTGCGCCTGGCGTGGGCTGAGCACCTGCTCGCCGCTGTGCGGGCAGTAGCCGCTGTTGGCCAGGAAGGCGAAGCCGCGGGCCACATCGGCGCAGCTCATCGACAGCGCGCAGTGGTGGAAGTAGCTGCGCAGCACCGCGTCGACATCGTTGTGGAAGTTGCCGAAGGCTTGCATCAGGTAGGCCATGGCCGCGTTGCGCGCGCGGTGCTGGTATTCCGACTCGGCCACCACGGCGTCGCTGACGATGCGCGGGTTGGCCGCCAGGCGACGGACGAAGTCGCGCATCGACAGGGTGGGGGTGGCATAGCGCGACTGGTTGATGTCGCAGATCACCAGTGCCCCGGCATTGATGAACGGGTTGCGTGGCCGGCCTTTCTCCACCTCCAGCTGCACCAGCGAGTTGAACGCCTGGCCCGAAGGCTCGTAGCCCAGCCGCGACCAGATGTCCTCGCCACTGTGGTTGATCGCCTGCACCAGGCTGAACACCTTGGAGATGCTCTGGATCGAGAACGGCGTGTGCGCGTCACCCGCGCAGTGCAGCTGGCCATCCAGGCTCTGCACGGCGATGCCCAGCTGGTTCGGGTCGACCTGGGCGAGGGCGGGGATGTATTGCGCCACCTGGCCCTGGGCGAGCAGGGGGCGGACGTGGTCGAGGATCTCTTGCAGGAGTGCTTGCATCGGGAAACCTGGTGCGAAGGAAAGGCGCGATCGAAACGTTCAGGTAGACGATGGCCGCTGGCTGCGGAGCACATCGATTACACAGACGCTGCCAGCCTTCCTCTCACACCGGGTAGTCCGGGCCTGCCATCAACGCGTCGGCTCAGAACCTGCTGCGCACGGTCAGCATGAGGTTGCGCGGGTCGCCGTAGAAGTTGTTGTAGGCCGAATTGCCCACCGTCGCGTAGTACTTCTTGTCGAACAGGTTGTTGGCGTTGAGGGTTGCCGACCAGTGCTCGTCGATCCGGTAATCCAGGCTGGCGCTCCAGATCGTGTAGCCCGATTGCAGGAACTTGTAGTCGACCGGGTCGCCATCGAAGCGGCCAGTGGACGGATTGAACGGGTTGACCGTGCCTTGCTTGGAGGTGCCGCTCTGGCTGGTCGCGCCCAGGCCGACCTTCCAGTCCTGCAGCCCGCCGGGCAACTGCCAGGTGCCCCAGACCTTGAGCAGGTGCTTGGGCGTGACGCCTTCGAAGCTGCCACGACCGTCGCTGGCGTCCTTGGCCTCGAGGCGGTTGTAGGTGTAGCCGGCCGTCAGTTGCAGGCCGCGTGCGACTTCGCCGCTGATCTCGGCGTCGAAGCCCTTGCTGGTGACCTGGCCGGCGTTGAAATAGCAGCAGGTGGCCTCGCTGCCAACCGGGCCGCTGCCGTTTTCATCGTAGACGGCGGTGCCCTGTTGCTCGATCCGGTACACCGCGAACGAGCTGTTGAGGCGACCGTCGAACCATTGGCCCTTGAGGCCGACCTCGTAGTTCTTCGAGGTGGCGGGTGCGATCTGGGCGCCATTGGTGTCGGTGTTGCCGGCCTGGGGGGTGAAGGTTTCGGCGTAGCTGGTGTAGGCGGTCCAGCGGTCATTCAGGTCGTAGGTGAGGCCGGCATAGGGGGTGAACACGCCGTTTTTGTGCTGCGTTTGCGGACGTGATGGCGGGGTTGTTCCGTCGTAGAAGTCCTGTTTGTTCTGATAGCTGTAGTCGGTCAGGCGCCCGCCGAGAATGAACTTGAGGTCATCGCTGAGCGCCAGGCGCGTCATGCCGTAGGCGGAGCGGCGGATTTCGGGCAGAACTTGTTTCTTGTTCGGCGTGCTGCCCAGGTCCTGCGGCGGGGTGCGTCCGCCGAGGTCCACGGGAATGCCGGAAATCAGGCCGGTGCGCTGGATCACCGAGCCGACGGTGTTGGTGTAGTCAACGCCCAGCAGCACATCATGATGGCGGTCGAAGGCATCGAACCCGCCCTTGAGGTAGCTGTTGACGGTCTTGCGCACGCTGCCGCCCTTGTTCGGGTACTGGTGCCAGGTCGGCCCGGTGCCGGTCTGCGGATCCACGCCGCCGAAGTAGTACAGACCGGTGGAGTCGCGGTCTATGTCGACGTAGGTCAGGTCGGTGGTCAGCGACCAATCACTGGTGAAGCTGTGTTCCAGCCGGGTGTACAACTGCGTGGTCTTTTCCCGCACGGTGTTCCAGTTGGAGGTGAATGCGGTGTGACGTGGCAGCTTCAGGTCGGCACCGTCGCTGTAGCGCGGCAGCCCGGCGAAGTAGGGTACGCCATCGTTGTCCTGGAAGCTGCCGCCGGCGGTGAGCACGGTGTCTGGCGTCAGGTCGAGCTCAAGCGAGCCATAGGTCAGCGAGTTGCGGGTATCGACGTAGTCCAGAAACGACTTGCTGTCCTGGTACGCCAGACCGAGACGGCCACGCAGGGCCGCGCTGTCCACCAACGGTCCGGTGACGTCCAGTTCGCTGCGGTAGTTGTCCCAGCTGCCGGCCGAGGCGGCGAAACTCAGGTGTTGCTCGCGCAGGGCGCGCTTGCGCACAAGGTTGATGGTGCCGCCGGGGTCGCCGGTGCTGGAGTACAGGCCATCGACGCCGCGCAGGAACTCGACGCGCTCGTACTGGGCCATGTCCAGCTGGCTGAGCGAACCGTAGCCGGCGATGGAGGTGGTCAGCGGCGCGCCACCGTCGAGGGTGGTGTTGGACACCGCGAAGCCGCGGGAGAAGAAGTTGCTCTCGTTGCCCATGGCCGCCTGGGAGATCCCGCCCTTCTGCACCGAGACGCCGGTCATCTTGCCCATCACATCGGTCAGGCTGTTGAGGTTCTGCTCCTCGATGCGCTTGCGGGTGATCAGCGAAACCGAGTGAGGCACTTCGCGCAGCGAAGTCGCCACCTTGCTGCCTACTGTCGCGCTGGTGGCGGTATAGCTGTCGGCATTGTCCTGCAGGCTCTGGCTGTCGATCTGCGTGGCACCCAGCTGCACGGCGTCATCATGCGCCAAGGCGATCAGCAGGTAGACGCCATTGGCCTGACGGACCGCCTGCAGGCCGCTGCCCGCCAGCAGCACGGCAAACCCCTGGTCGATACTGTAGCGGCCTTGCAGGCCGGAGGAGCGCAGGGCCCGGGTGGACGCGCCGTCAAACGACAGCGCCACCCCGGCCTGGCTGGCGAAGCGGCTCAGGGTCTCGGTCAGGTTGCCGGGCGCAATGTCGTAGACCCGGGCCTGGGTGCTGCTGGCCGGTGCGGCCAGGGCGATGCCGGGCAACGCGAACGTCGTGCCCAGTGAAAGGTGAATGGCCAACGCCAATGCCGAATGTACCGAGTGCCGCGTGCTCATGCTTCCCTTCCCAAGTGGTTGAGTGGTGTCAGATGGAAGGAAGGGCCGAACGAGCGCGCATGAAAGTGCAATCCCGGGCAAAGATAATCAGCCGCGCGCGGTCACCGTCACCCAGTAACGGGTGCGTCGTTGCACGTCCAGGGCGAAGGCGCTTTGCAGCGCCTCCAGGGCCAGGTCGGTATCGGTGATGGGGAAGGCGCCGGAAATCCGCATGGCGGCCACCGCCGGGTCGCACCGCAGCACACCGGGACGGTAGCGCGACAGTTGCGCGAGCAGCTCGGCCAGGGGCTGTTCGATGGCGATCAGGCTGCCATCCTGCCAGGCGCCGACCGAGGCGTCATTGACGCGTATGCGACCGATGCCCGACGGCCCGAAGCCGACCCGCTGTCCAGCTTCCAGGCGTAGCGGCTGACTGCCCTCGACCGAGACCCGCACGGCCTTCTCCATGACCGCCACTTCGCAGCCCAGCTCGCCGGTGCTGACAAGGAAGCGGGTGCCCAATGCCTGCACCCGCCCGAAACGAGTCTCGACCAGGAAGGGGCGAGCGGCCGGGTCCGTGCCGGTACTGATGGCCAGCTGGCCGCGATGAAGCACCAGCAGGCGCTGGTGATCATCGAAACGCACGTCGACCGCGCTGTCGGTGTCCAGGGTCAACTGGCTGCCGTCGGCTAGGGTGAAGGTGCGACGCTCACCCACGGCGGTATAGTGGCTGGCCCGCAGGGCCAGGCCCAGGTCGCTGCGCCAGCCCAGGGTTGCCAGTGTTCCGCCACCGAGCAGGCAGGCGAGGCCGTAGAGCACCTGGCGTCGTGATTGCCCGGCCGCCAACAAAGTCGAGGCCGCCAGTTGGCCCGGCATGCGCCCGAGGTTGTCGCTGATCGCCTGCATGCGTTGCCAGGCCTGTTGGTGCAAGGGGTCGCTGTCATGCCATTGTTGCCAGCGCGCCTGCTCGTGGACGTCGACCGTCCCTGAAGCCAGCCGTGCGTACCAGTGCGCCGCTGCGCGGATTGCCTCGCGCTGGGCGGGTGATGGCGTCACGCGTGGGTGTCCCATTGCAGCAGGCAGATGTGCTCCATGGCCTTGGCCATGTGGCTGTTCACCGTGCGCAGGGAGATACCCAGCTGCGTGGCGATCTGGGCGTAGGTGAGACCGTCGAGCTGGGACAGGATGAAGACCTGGCGAATGCGTGTCCCCAACCCCGCCAGCAGGCGGTCCAGTTCTACCAGGGTTTCGAGCAGGATGGCCTGGGTTTCGGCGCTGGGGACCTGAGCCTCGGGCAGGCTGGCCAGGGTGTCGAGGTAGGCCTGCTCCAGTGAGCGCCGCCGCAACAGGTCAATCATCAGACCTTTGGCCACGGTGCTCAGGTATTGGCGTGGTTCGCGGATTTCCAGTGCGGTACGGGCCTTGAGCAGCTTGACGAAGGTGTCCTGTGCCAGGTCGGCGGCATCGCAATGATTGCCCAGGCGCTTGCGCAGCCAGCCACGCAGCCAGGCACTGTGCTGGGCATAGAGGGTACTGACCGCAGAGGGCAGGGCAGGGGAATCGGCCGACATGGATAAATTCTTAAATGGGAATTTATCGCATTATTGTGTATTTCCCAGCGGGCTGGCAACGGGATGCGAGAGAAAGGGCCGCTCCACAGGGTCTGCCATGGAGCGGCTGGATGGCTTACGCCGTCGCCTCGAAGGCAACGTGGTATTGCACGCAGCCCTGCGGCAGGTCACCGCTGAAGGCCAGGGCCTGGAAGTACTCGGCCGGCACGCCCGGCAAGCTCAGGCTCGGTTGGACCTTGAAACCGAAGCGGCCGTAGTACCCCGGGTCGCCCAGCACCACGCAGCCCTGGCCGCCCAGCCCGTGCAGGCGGGCCAGCGCGGCGTTGATCAGCGCCGAGCCGATGCCCTGGCCCTGACGCTGCGGCAGCACCGAGACCGGCCCCAGTCCGTACCAGCCCTCGGCGCCCGACGACAGGGTTACCGGGGAGATCGCCACATGGCCGACGATGGCGCCGGCCTCCACCGCCACCAGCGACACCGTCAGTTGTCCGGCCTGACGCAGGGCAGCGACGATGAACTGCTCGGTGTGGCTGCTGTGTTCGGCGTTGGCGAAGGCGGCCTCGGTCAGGTGGCCGATGGTGGCGGCATCCTCCGGGCGCTCGTCACGCAGGGTCATGCCATTGTCGAGATGCCTGCGTGTGTCGGCGTCGATCAGGCCACGCAGGGCCTCGAACAAAGGCGTGGCGGCGGTGTAGCGCTTGCCATAGTCGAGGTTGAAGGCATAGTCGAAGCCTGGCGGGTTGCGACCCTGGTTGTGCTGCAGCAGGGTCTCCAGCTTGTCGAGGGCCTTGACCGCCTGCGCCTCGACCGAGGTCGCGGCCTCGTACTCCTCCCACAGCGCCATGATCTCGTCGCGCAGGCCCGCGTCCAGGCTCGACATCAGGTGCAGCAGGTCTTCGCGTTCCTGCCGGCTCTTGTCGGGGAAACCCTGTTTGCTGACGGCCGGGACGTCGCCGCTGATGGCCTCGCCCAGGTCGTGGACCAGGCACATCTTCAGCACCTTGAGCAGGTCGAGGTCGCCCAGTTCGTCGGCGAAGGTGATGGCCATCAGGCACAGCCGCCAGGTGTGCTCGGCGGTGCTTTCGGCGCGGCCGCTGGAGGTGTGGGCGCTGCGGATGACGCTCTTGAGTTGTTCAGCCTGGCGCAGGAAAGCGAGGCGGTTCTGCAGTTTTTCGATGTTCATGGTGACTCCATGTCCTGGGTCGGGTTCAGCGCGTCTGCATGACGAACAGATGATACCCGTACTCGCCCAGGTGGTTTTCGTGGATCTCGAGTTCGCGGCGGATGTCGGCCAGGGCCAGGGAGGCGAAATCCTCGCTCGCCAGGCTGGCCACGCGTTCGCGCAGCGGCTCCAGATAGTTGGCCCAGGCCTGCGCGCTCAAGGGGAAGTGCGACAGGGTGCGATAACCCAGGCGGGTGATGGCGGCCAGGCGCGTTTCGACGCTGTGCAAGTCGGGGTAGGCGGCCTGCCAGAACGCCTCGGCCGAAGGGTCGAGCCGGTCGGCCACCCGCACCAGGTCGCTGACCACCAGGTAACCCTGGGGCTTGAGAAAGGCGCGCCAGTAAGCCAGGGCGTTGTCGAAGCCCATGATGTAGGCGCAGCCCTCCGCCCAGATCACGTCGAAGTGCCGGGGCGCGAGCGGCAGCTGGGTCATGCTCGCACAAATCGGCGTGACCCGCGCCTGCAGTCCCTTGGCGACCAGGGTCGCACGCAGGCAGCCCAGGCTGTGCTCGTCGTTGTCCAGCGCAGTGATGTGTGCCTGGCTGTGTTCGGCCAGCAGCACGCTGGAGGCGCCACGACCGCAGCCGATGTCCAACAGTGTCGCGGGGGCGTGGGGCAGGGCGTGCAGAGCCTTCAGCGAGTCCTGCGTGGAGCCTGGGCCGAGGTGTTCGAGGCCTTCGAAGATGCGTTCGAAGTCGGCCATGTAGTGTTCGTGTTCGTTCATGTCGCGGGACAGCCATTTCAGGCGCAGGGCCTGCTTCTCATTGAATCCCTGCCGGCGCAGCCACGCCAGGTGGGCGCCGGGCGCCTGCTGCTCGAGGGCCTGGTGCCAGGGGCGCATGGACGACAACCCGAGCATCGCCGCGAGCAGGTCACGCGAGCGTTGCCGGGCGGCGATCTCCTCATCCAGGGTGTGCAGGCGTTCGAACAGGGCCGCGCGGTCCAGGCGCGCTTCCAGGCAGGCCTGGCACTCCTTCAGGCTCAGCCCGCCGGCCTGCAGTTGCTGCAACAGCCGCAGTTGCTGCAGGTCCTGCTCGGCGTAGGTGCGATAACCGTTGGCCTGGCGCCGCGAGGACACCAGCCCGAGTTTTTCGTAATAAAGCAGCGTGGAGCGGCTCAGGCCCACCTTCGCCGCCAGTTCGGAAATGCGATACACCGGTCTTCCCCTCATGCAGTGGGGCGATGATGAACTATGAAGTTATAGACAGGTAAAGCGGGTTTCTACAGAAACAGGCGCTTCTTGAGATCGGGGTTGCCTGTGATCACAGGCAGCGCCGGCGTGCTCTTGAAGGATGTTTTCTCAGCGGCTCTTCAACAGGCCCACGAAGCGCTTTGTGGGCCATTCCTTGAGGTCGGATACCTGGCCGTCGCCCAGCTCCACCAGCCGCAGCACGCCATCGGCGCGCATCACCGTGTCGACCGAGAAGAACGGGCTGTCGATCCGCTTTGCGCACTCTCGCACCAGCTCGGGCACCTTGCCATCCGCCCCGTGGGCGCATCCATCGAGTACGAAGTAACGACGCTCGGTTTCCTCGAGGTAGCTTTCCCGCCGCCTGACGCAGATACCACCCTCGACCTGGCCGCGGTATTGGCGCATTTGGGCCACCAGCGGCGCGATCTCCCGAGGGCTGTCCACTAGGCTGCCGTTGCCGGTGTTCAGCGATTTCACATAGTCCTTGATGAAGTAGCCCGGCCATTGCAGGCCGGCGAGCGCCTGCTCGAAATCGGCGTCGTCGGGCAGTATCACCGTTTCGCTTGTATGTGCGGCCAGCAACGGGTACCACTGCGGCAGGTGATGACACTTCCGGTATTGCTCGGGACTGGTCAGCGCGACCGCGGTACTACCATGCAGCAGGTCGACCAGCACGGCGTAGGCCTCGGGCGTCAGCATCCAGCCCCGGTACAATATGCAATCGCCGGGCTTAAGGGCGCGGGAGGTTTCGAGCAGACCGGCTTCAAGGGCTTCGAACGAGAACAGCAGGGTGTCCAGTCCGGCCGCCAGCGCCGCGTTGTACTCCTCGGCGTACTGTTCATCGGGCTGTTTCAGGTTGAAGGGTTCGCAGGGATAGAGCAGTCGCATCGGGTTTGCTGTCCATGGCAAGGGTGGGAGGCGCAAAGGCTGTCAGTCTACCCCGATTTCCTCCATGAATTCGGCCAGGAACGACGCCAGCCGCTGATGCCTGAGCGCGGCCAGGCGCGCACCTTCGCCGGTCTGAAAGCCTGAGGCAAGCTTGAGCAGCTTGGTCTGGAAATGCTCGATGGCGAAGCGGTTGTCGCGATAGTCCCGCCCTGCGGCAGTGGGGTTCTCGGCGTCATAGAGTGCCGACCCCGTGCGACCGGCCACATAGAAACAGCGGGCGATACCGACGGCGCCGATGGCGTCCAGGCGATCGCTGTCCTGGAGGATCTGCGCTTCCAGGCTCTGCGGCGAAAGGCCCGCCGAGTAGCTGTGGGTCATCACCGCATGGGTTACCTGCTCGATGCGCGATAGCGGCCAGCCCATGTCGGCGAGGATCGCGGCGGCGCGTTCGGCCGACAGCGTCGAGGCCTGCGCACGCAAGGGCGAGTTCTTTTCCACCGCCACGCAATCGTGCAGCACGGTGGCGGCGAGCAGTACTTCGAGGTCGCCGCCTTCCCTGGCCTGGATACGCCGGACATTGCTCCAGACCCGTTGCAGATGGGCGAGGTCATGGGAGCCGTCGTTACTGTCGGCGGGCAGGTGGGGCAGCAACTCGGCTGCGAGGGCCTGCAAGGGGAAGAAGGGCGTGTTGGTCAATGAAGGGCTCCAGCGGATCAGGGGAAAGGCGCAACGTCGAATTGCCCCAGCAACAGCATCAGTAGCAGCAAGAGTACGACAAGGCCGATGGCCGCTGTCCACTCGGCTTCGGCGCGCTCGGTGTACCAGGCGCCCCTGGACGGATACCTGCCCAGCGTGGCCAGCTTCACCAGTGGCCAACCGAGCGGATAGCACAGGCTGCGGAACAGGACATGAACGGACAGTTCGCTGATCATCGGCGGCTCCTGCGGCCATGGTAAGGACGGTGCCAGGCTGCCCACTGCCGTCAACTGGCGTACTGGGCGATACCGTTGCCGAACGACCAGTTCTCCTTGCGCACCTCGACCAGGTTGATGAACACGTCCTGCGGCCGCACGCCGGCCTCGCGCTCGAAACCTTCGGCGATGGCCTGGTACAGCGCCTTCTTCTGCTCCAGGGTGCGGCCTTCGTTGAGGGTGATCTGGATGAACACCTGGCCGTCGGAGCGTTGGATGCCCAGGTACTGTGGGTCGTTCACCAGGCGGTCGCCATCGTGTTCGGTCAGCACCTGGAAATTGTCGTGCTCGGGCACATTGATCGTGCGCCGCATGCAGGCGTAGACGATCTTGCCGAGTGTGCGCAGATGAGTGGGGTCGGGGTGGCGCTTGATATCGATGCGTACCAGTGGCATGTGGACTCCTTGGACAATGGCCAGGCGAGACGCAATAGCTGGTAGGGCAGGGTCAGGCATGAGCCCGGACAGGCGCCGGGCTCGGAAAGGCAACTGCTGTTATTGTGGCAGCAGCTTGAGGGCGCGTTCGCTCGCGTTATTGAAGACCTCGATCAGCCTTTTCGCCAGGGCGTCTTCGATGGCCGCGGCGGTGAGCAGGCCCTGGGTGAAACCGATGCCCTGGTCCTTGGCGACAGCCAGCTGCTGGCTGTTCTCCGCCTCGGCCATGTCGCCCAGGTAGTGGGCTGCGCGATAGGCGTAGCGCTCGGGGAGTGTCAGCTGTTCGAGCTCCTTGAGCGAGAGGGCGAACTGGCTGGCGGCGGCGGGCTTCAGGCTGAGTTGCTCGAACTGGAGCAGGCTCAGGCGATCGGTAGTCAAGGCGAATCTCCGTTTCATTGCGGGAACACCCGGTTACTGTCCTGCCTTTTGCCGGTCAACGCAAGGGTGGCCAGGGCAGTGGCGCGAAAGAATCCGCTTTCCTACGGCATATTCGTTCCTCCTGGCCGGGTACAAGGAGGTGCTTGGCTCAGGTGCTAAAACGTTCTAGCCTTCGCGTTTTGCTCATTGTCGTAAGGAATGCCTGCATGATTCCCACCCTCAGTCGCCGCCGCGTGCTCCAGGGCGCGCTCGGCTGCTCGGCCCTGCTGACCCTGCCCGCCTGGGCGGACGACCCGCTGCGCCAGGCGATGCAACAACTCGAGGCGGCCAGCGGCAGCAGCATCGGCCTGTGGGCCCTGGACACCGGCAGCGGTCGACAACTGGCCTGGCGCGGCGAAGAGCGCTTCGCCTTCTGCAGCACCTTCAAGGCTGTCCTTGCCGGCGCCGTCCTGCACCGCAGCGTGTCCGAGCCGGGCTTGTTGGCGCGGCGCATTGCCTATGGCGCCGAGCAGTTGGTGGTCTATTCGCCGGTCACCGAAAAGCATGTCGGGCCGGGCATGACCGTCGCCGAGCTGTGCGCCGCCGCCGTGCAGTACAGCGACAACACCGCCGGCAACCTGCTGCTCGAGCTGGTCGGCGGTCCACCCGGGCTGACGGCGTTCGTCCGCGGCCTGGGCGATCCGACCTTCCGCCTCGATCGCAATGAGCCGACGCTGAACACCGCCTTGCCGGGTGATCCGCGTGACACCACGACGCCCTTGGCCATGGGCATGACCTTGCAGCGCCTGCTGCTCACCGATGGCCTGCCCGCCGCCGCGCAACAACAGCTGCAGGCCTGGCTCAAGGGCAACACCACCGGCGACACCCGCATTCGCGCCGGGGTGCCGAAGGACTGGGTGGTGGGCGACAAGACCGGTTCGGGCGATTACGGCGTGGCCAACGATGTCGCGGTCATCTGGCCCAAGGACCGGGCGCCGTGGATCCTGGTGGTGTTCAGCCGTGGCACGAAACAGGACGCGCCGTGGAACAGCGAGACGATCGCGGCGGCCACGCGGATCGTGGTGGAGGCCTGGAAGGGCTGAGCAATCGCACGGGCCTCATCGCGGGGCAACAACAGGCCATCACCCGACCCGCACTCGCCGCCGCTTCTTGCGGTACATCTCGCCATCGGCATGGCTGAGCAGGGTGTCGGCATCCTCGCCATCGGTGGGGTAGCAGGCCACGCCGATGCTGCAGGACGGCATCCTGACATCGCCGAACTCGGCGCCGAGCGGCTCCTCCATGACCATGGCGATCTGCTCGACCACCTCGTACACGGCGTCCTCCGATGGCACGTCGGTCAGCAGCACGATGAACTCGTCGCCGCCGATCCGTGCCACGGTGTCCGCCTCCTGCACGCTGTCCTGCAGGCGTCGGGCGATGGCGCACAGCACCCGGTCGCCGGCCGCGTGGCCGTGCACATCGTTGATGCCCTTGAAGTCGTTGACGTCGAGGAACAACAGGGCCAGCCGGCGCTGCTGCTGACGGGCGGCGCGCAGGGCCGTGGCCAGGCGGTCGTTGAACAGCGAGCGGTTGGTCAGCTTGGTCAGCGGGTCGTGATGGGCGAGAAAGCGCAGTTCCTGCTCGGCCTGGGTGAGGGCAGTGATGTTGCGCGCGACGCCGATCCGCGCGCCCACCTCGTCGGACCAGAAGGCCGCCCAGAGGATATGCACGATATCGCCATCCTTGCGCACATAGCGATTGCGAAAGTCGAAGTGCGGGGTGCCGTCCATGACCCGGACGATCGAGGCGCGGGTGGTTTCCAGGTCGTCCGGGTGCATGTAGCGGGTGATCGGGGTGCCGGTCAGTTCGTCGGCGCGGTAGCCGAGCAAGGCCTCGCAGGCATTGCTCACGAACACGATGGTGTCGTCCCGGTCGACCACGAACACGGTGTCCAGCATCAGGTGGATCAGCCTGGGGTAGAGCGCTTGCAGGTCGACGGGCATAGGGCAGGGGTGTCCGATACGGGTAGCCCGGTCATGGTCCGATCACGCAGGGCGGCGGCGCGAGGTCCTGCAAGCCGCCGGGGGCCGCTTGCCGCGCCCGTGCAGCATACACAGGGTCGGGGGCGCGGCACACTACCTGTGGGCAAGCAGACCGTCGGCTGCTTCAAGTGCCCTTGGCTGGCGGAAACGGCAATGACCTATCAGGCATGGCCACGTTGCAACAAATAGGTGCGGATTCATCCGCGATGCGCCGCGCGGGCGGCGCTCGATCTTGTAGGCGCTGCAACTCTAATGTCGAACCCCTCGAAAGGACCAGTCCTCAGAGCCTGCCGATCTTTTCCAGCTCAACCCCAAGCTGATCGCGCCCGAGGCGGTCCAGGGGCAGGGTGAAGAACGCCCGGCAGCGCCGTTCGATATGCGCCAGGGTGGCGCGGAAGGCGGCGTCGATGGTCTGCTCGTCGCCCACCACCTCGGACGGGTCCGCCAGTCCCCAGTGGCACTTCAGCGCCGGGCCGAAGTACACCGGGCAGGTTTCTCCGGCGGCCTTGTCACACACGGTGATGACGATGTCCGGCAGGTTGTGCGCGAAGGCGTCGTTGCCTTTGCTGCTCAGCCCCTCGATGGCGATGCCGGCCTGTTGCAGGGTGCTCAGGCTGCGCGGCAGCACCTGGCCCCGGGGAAAGCTGCCGGCGCTCACGGCCTGCAAGCCCGGCGGCGCCAGGTGGTTGAACAGGGCTTCGCTGAGGATGCTGCGGCAGCTGTTGGCTGTGCACATGAACAGGACTCGCATGGGGCGCTCCGGGTATCAAAGGCTCAGGCGCAAGGCCAGGGCCGAGAGGGTGATCAACAGGACCGGCAGGGTCAGCAGGATGCCGACCTTGAAGTAGTAGCCCCAGGTGATGCGCATGCCCTTGCGCTCCAGCACGTGCAGCCAGAGCAGGGTGGCGAGGCTGCCGATGGGGGTGATCTTGGGGCCCAGGTCGCAGCCGATGACGTTGGCGTAGATCATCGCTTCGCGTACCAGACCCTGGGCATCGCTGGCCTGGATCGACAAGGCGCCGATGAGCACGCTGGGCATGTTGTTCATCACCGACGACAGCAAGGCGGCGAGCAGGCCGGTACCGAGGGTGGCACTCCACAGGCCGTGCGCGGCCAGGCGGTCGAGCAGTTGCGTGAGCAGGTCGGTGAGGCCGGCGTTCTTCAGGCCGTACACCACCAGGTACATGCCCAGCGAGAAGATCACCACCTGCCAGGGCGCCTCGCGCAGCACGCGGCGGGTGGAGATGCGATGGCCGCGGGCGGCGACGGCGAACAGCATCGCCGCGCACACCGCCGCCACCGCGCTGACCGGCACGCCCAGCGGTTCCAGGGCGAACAGCCCGACCAGCAGCACCAGCAGCATCCAGCCGCCGACCACGAAGGTGGCGCGGTCATGGATCGCCGCTTCGGGGGCCTTGAGCGCATCAAGGGCATAGTGACGCGGCAGGTCGCGACGGAAGAACAGCCACAGCACGCCGAGGGTGGTGGCGACGCTGACCAGGTTCACCGGGACCATCACCGCGGCGTACTCGCCGAAGCCCAGGCCGAAATAGTCCACCGAGACGATATTGACCAGGTTCGACACCACCAGCGGCAGGCTCGCGGTGTCGGCAATGAAACCAGCGGCCATGACGAACGCCAGGGTCGTGGCGGCCGAGAATCGCAAGGCCAGCAGCATCGACATGACGATGGGGGTGAGGATCAGCGCGGCGCCGTCGTTGGCGAACAGCGCCGACACCGCCGCGCCCAGCAGCACGCAGAAGGCGAACAGGCGGTAGCCGCTGCCATTGGCCCAGCGCGCCACATGCAGGGCGGCCCATTCGAAGAAGCCGGCTTCATCGAGCAGCAGGCTGATGATAATGATGGCGATGAAGGTGGCCGTGGCGTTCCAGACGATGGCCCAGACCGCCGGGATGTCCTGCAGCGAGACCGCGCCGACGGCCAGGGCGATCAGCGCGCCGAGTGCCGCGCTCCAGCCTACGCCCAGGCCACGGGGTTGCCAGATCACCAGCACCAGGGTGAAGACGAATACCGCGATCGCGATCAGCATGGGTGTTTTCCGGGGGCAGGTTCAGCAGCAGGCGGCGCGTTGCGGGCGGCCGTCCATGTGCTGCAGGCGGGTGGTGTTGTCGTGCAGCCAGGTTTCGTTGGCTCGCAGGGTCAGCTGCAGCAGGTCATGCACCCAGGCGGGGAGCTGCGGGGCGAGGCGGTAGTACACCCACTGGCCCTGGCGGCGGTCCTGCAACAGGCCGCAGTTGCGCAGTTGGGCCAGGTGGCGACTGATCTTCGGCTGGCTGTCGCCGAGGGCGCACATCAACTCGCAGACGCACAACTCGCCCGACTGGGCGATCAGCAAGGTGGCGCGGGCGCGGGTCTCGTCGGCGAGGCATTTGAATACCTCGGGAGGCGTGAGCATGGTGATGGCCTATACATATGGAAAATCGAATATACGTATTTTCATATGTATCTTGCAACCCTATCCGGTGGATGACTTCGGTGCAGAAGATTGGGCTGTGCTGTGCGCAGGGAACTGGACCTCTGTGGGAGCGGCCTTGCGTCGCGAAAGGGACGCGTAGCGGCCCCTGATTTCGAGCCACCATCGAAATTGCCGGGGCTGCTGCGCAGCCCTTTCGCGACGCAAGGCCGCTCCCACAGGGCCTGGTTAAATCAATGAGTTACGGTTTTTGGCAGCGCGTGGGCTGTTCAGCGGCGATAGTAGCGGTGGTCGTCGTCATGGCGATGACGCAGGGCGCGCTCGTGATGGCGTTCCCAGTAGCGTTGCCGTTCCATTTCCCGGCGGTGCTGCTCCCGGCGCCATTGTTCGCGGCGCCACTGTTCCCGACGCCAGTCGTCACGGTGATCGTGCCAGCGCTCGTCGCGCCGGTAGCGGTCGTCATGGGCCAGCAGCGCTGCCGAGGGTGCGCTGGCCAGGCTTGGCCAAGGGTTTTCGCTGGCCTGGCGGTCTGCCAGGTCGAGTGTGTGTGCGGGAGGTGTCGAGGTCTTCATCGGTGCGGCGGATGCTGAGCCTGCAGCCGCGAGTGCGAACAGGCCAACGAGCAGCATGCATGGAGCAGGGAGTTTCATGAGAGAAGACAACCTCTGAATGGCAGGTGAGCGTGCGTTCGGTGGCTGTTGGAGAAGCCGTGGAGCGCACTCACCCAATAGACCGGGAAAATGGAAAAAGTTCTGGAGGGGGGGCTTCGGGAGGTGCTCGCCGCAGCTCTTGCAGCGCCTATGAGATCGAGCGCCGCCCGCGCGGCGCATCGCGGCACAAGGCCGCTCCCACATTTGTTGCAACGTGCCGAACCTGTCAGGCCATGGCTGCCCGCCTTGGTGCATGTCTTGAGATAGGTGAGGCGCCAGTGGTGCCCACCCTGAAACTGCGTCGGACCAACAAGGCGGACCAGGTAATGGCACAGGATTGCCTGGCCCGAAACAGATGTAGGAGCGGCCTTGTGCCGCGATGCGCCGCGCGGGCGGCGCTCGATCTGATAGGCGCTGCAAGGGTTACGGCGAACACCCCCAGAGCGAGTCAGAGCAACTGGCAAAAAGTAAATGATAAGAATTATCATAAGCACCTTTTCGCCCTCCCCAGAGAGTCGCCGCATGTCTTCAACCCACCGCGACCCGGCACTGGACCTGATTCAGAACGGTAATACCGAGCCGCTGGGCACCCAGGGTGGCCGGGCGAAGGTGTCACGGCGAACGCTGCTCGGCGGCCTGACCGCGACCGGCGTACTCCTCGCCAGTGGCTATGGTGTGATCCAGTGTGGCGTGCTGCCAACCCTGTTCAGCGATTGCTCCACTGGCACGGGGCAGCGACGCGGTTGGCGACTGGCACCGGGCCTTTCGGTGCTACTGGACAGCCGCAGCGCACTGGACAACGTTGGCCGCGCCGTGACCCTGCAACGTGGTCGGGTGCTGCTGGAGGTGACACAGGGCGCCGGTGTCAGCCTGCGAACCACCCAGGTACGGATCATGCCGGGGCAGGCGGCGCGTTTGATCGTCCAGCAGCAAGCATCCGCCACCCTGGTGCAGATGCTTGATGGCGTGGCATCGATCGCGTGGGGTTCGGCCGCTCCGCTGGCACTGGACGCCGGGTGGCAGCAACTGTTCGGCGACACGGGCAGCACCCCGAGGGTAGCACTGCCAGCCGGGGCCGGCGCCTGGACCCACGGACACCTGTTGGCCGAGCGCATGCCCCTGGCCGAGGTGCTCGAGGAACTCGACAACTATCGCCCAGGCGTGCTCAGGTGCGACCCGCGGGTCGCGCGATTGCAGGTCAGCAGGTCATTGTCCCTCGACCAGCCGGATGCCAGCCTGATACTGCTGACCGAGACCCTGCCGGTTCGGATCCAGCGGGTACTGGGGTACTGGGCCAACGTGGTGCCGGCCTGAGCCCACTCACTTCACCTGGCCGTTGTACACCACGGTCGCGGCGCCATCCTTCTTGATGGTCAGCTTGTTACCTTCGGCCATGCTTTCGACCATTTCCGAACAACCGTCCACCTCGGCCTTGCCGTCCACGTACTCGCCGCTGGTGTCGAAGCTGAAGACATAGGTGGACGCCGGGCAGGCATTGCCGCCTTCGCCCGTGGACACCACCAGCACATAGCGGCTCGGGCCGAAGGCGTAGGCTTTCTCGATAGCGACGTAGCCGGTGCCTTCGGCGTCGGCGACGACGGACTCCATGACGTTCATCACGCCTGCCCGGGACTGGTAGTTCAACGCGGTGCCCATTTCCATGCCTTGGACGCTGAACGGACCGGCGCCTTCGTCGCTGATCGGCAGCGGCTCATAGGCGATGCTCGGTGCCAGCGGTGCGGTGACGGTAGGCTTGGCCAATAGCGCGGCCTGAGGCTGCGGGTTGACGCACTGGCCGCTTTCACAGATGCGCTCACCCTTGCAGTCGGTGTCCTTGGCGCATTGGCTGGTCGCCGCGGTGGTCTGGTCGGCCTTGTCGCAGCCGGCGATGGCCAGGGTGAGGAGGGTGAGGGCAAGCAGTCGCTTCATCAGCGAAGTCCTTTTCATGGATGAGGGCTGAGCAGTATCGCCAAACTGTGGGCCGATGTCGCGGGCTGTATCTCGATCTAGTTGTTCACCAACAACTCCGGCCCCAGGTACCGGTTGATCTGGTCGATGTCGTCATCCCCCAGGCTGCCCACCGCCGAGGCCAGGCGCAGGCGCGACATCAGGTAGCGCAGCTTGGCCTCGAACAGGTCATGCCGTGCCACGAACAGCAGCTCCTCGGCGTCGAGCACATCGGCGTTGGTGCTGGTGCCGCCGGCACTGAAACCCTTGCGTGCCGACAGCAGCGAGCGTTCGTTGGAGGCCACCGCCTTTTCCAGCGCGTGCACGCGCAGGGCGCCGCTTTGCACGCCGCGAAACTCGCGGGTGGTGCCAGTGATGACTTCCTGTCGCGTGGCATCGAGCTCGTCCAGGGCCTTGGCGCTGTTGGCGCTGGCCTGGCGGCTCAGCGCGCTGACGCCGCCGCCGCTGTACAGCGGGATGTTCAGCTCCAGGCCGATCGAACTGTAGTGGTTGCGCTGGTTCAGCTCGGAGATCGACTGGCTCTTGCCAGCGGTGTAGCCGGCGACGAAGTCTAGGGTCGGCCAGTGGCCGGCCTTGGCGCGCTTGACCTCTTCCTCGGCCAGCACATAGCCGTGCCGGCGCGCCTGGATCACCGGGCTGTTTGCCTGGGCCCTGGCCAGCCAGTCGCGCAGGTTGTCCGGGAGCAGCGGCGGGGTGGCGAAGTCCGCTTGCAGGGTGGTCAGCGACGTGGGTGTCTCACCGATGTATTCGGCCAGCTTGCGCCTGGCGTTGGCCAGGTTGTCCTGGGCCTCGATCAGTTCGGCCTCGGCGAGGTCGCGCCGGGCCAGGGATTCGTCGATGTCGGTGATGGTGCCGGCCCCCAGCTGCATGCGTCGCCTGGCCGAGCCGAGCTGCTCCTCGAAGGCACCGAGCTTGGCCCGGGCCAGGGTGATGGTCTCGCTGGCCAGGAGCACGTCGAAGTAGCTGTCGGCCAGGCGCACGGCGGCGTCCTGGCTCTTGGCGTCGAACACCGCCACGCTGTAGTCGGCGCGTTGCTGGCCCTGTCGGTATTCGGCCATCTTCTGCTTGTTGAACAGCGGCTGGCGCAGGCGCAGGTTGGCGCCGGTGGCGTCATAGTCGAGGTCGTTGTCGATGCCGTGCTGGCGCTGGCTGCCGTCGATGCGGTTGGCGTAGGCCGAGGCGTTGACCTGCGGCAGCAGGCCGGCCTGGCCGATGGCGCGGTTTTCCAGGCCGGCCTGCTGTTCATGCACCGCGGCGCGGTAGATCGGCCCCTGGTACTGCAGCAGGTCCCAGGCCTGCTTGAGGTCCATGGCGCCGGCCGGCAACGACAGCGTCAGCAGGCACAGGCCAAGGCAATGGCGATTCATCTCATTGCTCCTTGAACGCGGCGTCGACGCGTTCGAGCAGGGGTTTGAGCAGGTAGCTCAGCAGGTTGCGCTCGCCGGTCTTGATGGTGACGGTGGCGGGCATGCCGGGGCGGATATGGTTGCTGCCAAGCAAAGCCATGCCGTCGGCCGTGACCTCCACCTGGGCCAGGTAGAACGGCTGCTTGCTCTCCTCGTCGAGCAGGCGGTCGGCGGAGACGGTCAGCACGCGCCCGGGAATGTTCGGCGTGCTGGCGTGGTTGAAGGCGGGGAAGGCGATGTCCACGGCCAGGCCCGGGGTCATGCGGTCGATGGCCTGCACCGGGATCATCGCGTCGACCTGCAGCGGCTCGTCGAGCGGGACGATCTCCATGATCCGGCTGCCGGGCTGGACCACCCCGCCGACGGTGGCGATGCTCAAGGCCTGGACCATGCCGTCGATGGGCGCGCGGATGATCGTATGGGTCACTTCGTAGTCCAGGGCGCGCAGGCGGTCGGCCAGGGTGGTGCTTTCCTTGGCGGTGTCGGTCAGCTGCGACTGCACCTCCTTGAGGTAGTCGTGGCGGCGCTGCAGGACGCGCAGCCTGAGCTCGTTGATCTGGCTGCGCACCCGGGCGATGTTGTTGAGGTTCTCGGCCTGGCCGGCGGAGAGGTCGGCGTTGCTGCGCTCAAGCTCCAGCAGGCGGTTGCGCGGTACATAGCCTTCGGCCGCGAGCATGCGCGTGCCTTGCAGTTCCTGGCCGAGGAAGCCGATCTGCGAGGCGCGGGCGCCATACACCTGCTGCAGGCCCTTGAGCTGCACCGCCGAGGCGGCGAGGTTCTCCTCGAGGATGCCGATCTCGCCGGCCAGACCCGCGCGCCGGGTCGCCAGCAGGTGCTGTTGCAGGTCCATGGCCGCCAAAAGGCGCGGGTCGTCTTCGAACTGGCGCAGCAGGGCAGGGGCGAAGGTTACCGTGTCGTGGCCGTCGCGTTCGGCCTCCAGGCGATTCTCCACGGTCTTGCTGACGATGTACTGGGCGCTGACTGCGCCTTGCTCGGCCAGCGCATGCAGGGCGTCGAGGCGCACCAGCGCCTGGCCTTTGTTCACCCGCTCACCCTCGTGCACCAGGATCGCTTCGACGGTGCCGCCGGTCAGGTGCTGCACGGCCTTGCGGTTGCTGGTGACCTTGACCGTGCCGGTGGCGACCACACCGGCGTCCAGGGGCGCCAGCCATGACCACAGGAGGAAACCGCCGAAGCCGGCGAGCACCAGCCACAGGCCCCAGCGCACGGGTTTGCCGACGTCGAGGTCGATCGGGTTGGCGTCGGCCGGAAGCAGTTCGGTTTGCATGGAATGGATCATGATCGGTCACTCCCGTACCTTGACGGCGGCCAGCGGGGTCGCGGCGCCAGCGGGGATCACGCTGGCCGTGCGCAGGGCGGCGAACACTTCTTCACGGCTGCCGAGCATCTGCACGGCGCCGTCGCGCAGCATCAGCACCTTGTCGACGGCGCAGAGCACGTTGGGGCGGTGCGAGATCAGCACCACCGTGGCGCCGCGGCCCTTGAGTTCGGCCAGGGCGTCGACCAGGGCCTTCTCGCCGAGGTCGTCGAGGTTGGCGTTCGGTTCGTCCAGCACGATCAGGTTGGGTTCGCCGTACAGCGCGCGGGCCAGGGCGATACGCTGCTTCTGACCGCCGGACAGCGGGCCGCCGTCGCTGTCCAGGCGGGTGTCGTAGCCTTGGGCAAAGCGCAGGATCATGTCGTGCACGCCGGCGCTTTTGGCGGCGCGGATCACCGCCTCGCTGTCCACCTCGGCGAAGCGGGCGATGTTGTCGGCGATGCTGCCTTCGAACAGCTCGACATCCTGGGGCAGGTAGCCGAGCCAGGGGCCCAGTTCACGCTTGTTCCAGGTGAAGATGTCGGCGCCGTCCAGGCGCACCTTGCCGGCCTGGGCCGGCCACACCCCGACCAGCAACCGCGCCAGGGTCGACTTGCCCGAGGCGGACGGGCCGATCACCCCGAGGCTCTCACCCGGGGTCAGGCCCAGACTGACACCGCGCAGGATGGTGCTGCCGGTGCCGGGCGCGCCGGCATACACGTTCTCCACCGCCAGCATGCCCAGCGGCCGTTGCAGCGACATGCTCGGCGGGCGCTGCGGATAGTCCTGCAGCAAGCCGTTGAGCCGGCCCCAGGCCAGGCGGCAGCCGAGCAACGGCTTCCACGCGGCGATCACCTGCTCTACCGGGCCCAGGGCCCGGCCGGTCAGGATCGAGCAGGCGATCATCATGCCCGGGGTGATCTTGCCCTCGATCGCCAGCAGGGCCCCGGTGCCGAGGATCAGCGACTGCAGGGTGATGCGCACGAAGCGCCCGATGCTGCCGATGACGGCGGCGCGGTCGGAGGCCAGGGTCTGCATCTGCAGGATGCGCAGGTGGCTCTGGAACCAGCGCTGGCTGATCGACGCCAGCATGCCCATGGCCTCGATCACCTCGGCGTTGCGCAGGTTGTTGTTGGCGTAGTGAGCGCAGGCGAGGGCGGCGTGGTTGGCCTCGCCCAGGGGCTGCTTGGTGGCCTTTTCGGTGAGCCAGGCCAGTGCCGCGAGGATCAGCGAGCCGACCAGCGTGACCAGGCCGAGCAGCGGGTGGATCAGGTAGGCGACGAGCAGGTAGATCGGTGTCCAGGGCGCGTCGAAAAAGGCGAACAGGCCGTTGCCGGTGAGGAACTGACGCACCTGCGCCAGGTCCTGCAGGGCCTGGCCGGGGCTGCCGCCGGCACGGCTGAGGTTGCGCTCGAAGGCGGCGCTGAACAGGCGTCGGTTGAGCGCCATGTCCAGGCGGTTGCCGACCCGCACCAGCACCCGGCTGCGCAGCATCTCCAGGGTGGTCATCAGCAGGAACAGCCCCACCACCAGCACCGTCAGCATGCCCAGGGTCGTGAGGTTGCGGCTGACCAGCGCGCGGTCGTACACCTGCAGCATGTACACGGCAGGCGTCAACATCATGACGTTTATCACCCCGCTGAACACCGCCAGGGCATAGAAACTGCGTCGCAGTTGAAACAGTGCCTCGGCCAGCTCGGAGCGGGTACCTGTCTGCCTGGTCATCGGGGGAGCCTCCCTCTGCGCAAAATGCCGGCCGCCGTTGCGGTGGTCGGGCTAAAAGCCTTGTGGTTGCTGGCCTGCAGAAGGTCTGTCGCTCTTTTGGCGGGTTATTCCGAATACGCTGCAGGGCGCCCACAAGCAGCAGAGTAGGTTGCGTAGAAACATCTTGTAATATCTTTTTGCTCTATGGATTCCTTCAAGTTCCTATTAAAAACAGTGGCTTGATAAGCATTATCGATGCGCGACATTTTTTGCTGACGAGATATTGACAATATTTTGCCGCGCAACTTTAGTCTTAATCAGTTCGTGGGAACTTTCGCCGCAGGCCTGCTGTCGCCCGGACCCCTCGCGAATCCTTGTCGACATTCCTGTGGGAGCAGAACATGGCTCGTCTCCTGTTCTTGTACCGAGTGAATGGGCTCTACAGGACGTTCCCCTGCCATTCGAGAAACCATGGCCCGCCCCGGGCCCGGGGGCGCCGCGCCTGAGCGACGGCGAGCCCTGAACCTTCGCGAATCCGAGGCATGTAGCCCGCACGACGGGTAACGCGGTTGCGCGCCCGTATTCGCCATAAAAAAACCGAACCGCATGACCGTGCACGCCACCGACCGGGCGCGACGGGCGCCTGCGCCTCGCTCCCGACAGACAGAGGTCAACCATCATGGCCAATTTCAGCAAGTCCGACCTGCAATTCATCCTCCAGCAGATCTTCATCGCCGAGGCCCACGCCCAGGGCGCCAGCCTCATCGACTTGCTGCCCAACAGCCAGGTGCCGTTCGGCCTGCGCACCGTCGACGGCAGCTACAACAACCTGGTGACCGGGCAAAGCGAGTTCGGCGCCTCGGACAACGCCTTCCTGCGCTTGATGGATGCCCAGTACCGCGCGGCGTATTCCGGCACCGGCACGGTGAGCGACAGCCAGCCGCGCACCATCAGCAACCTGATCGTCGACCAGACCGCCAACAACCCGGCCGCGGTCGATGCCAACGGCGGCGCCGCCCCGGTGCTCAGCCCCGGCATCGACGGGGTGTTCGGCACCGCCGATGACAAAGAGGTGTTCTTCATTCCCAACCAGTCGCCGGATGCCGGTCTGACCGCCGGCTTCAACGCCTGGATGACCTTCTTTGGTCAGTTCTTCGACCACGGCCTGGACCTGGTCACCAAGAGCAGCAGCCAGATGGTGTTCATCCCGCTGCAACCGGACGACCCGCTGTACGTGGCCAACAGCCCGACCAACTTCATGGTGCTGCCGCGTGCCGTGCGCACGGCCGGTGCCGATGGCGTGGTCGGTACCGCCGACGATGGCCAGCCCAACACCACCTCGCCCTTCGTCGACCAGAGCCAGACCTACAGCTCGCACCCCTCGCACCAGGTATTCCTGCGCGAGTACGCCCTCGACGCGGCCGGTCACCCGGTGGCCACTGGGCGGTTGATCACCAACCGTGACCTGGGCGCCGATGGCAAGTTCGGCACCAGCGACGATGGCAACGGCGAGAACGGCGGCATGGCCACCTGGGCCGTGGTCAAGGCCCAGGCCCGCGACATCCTCGGCATCAACCTGACCGACGCCGACGTGCACCGGGTGCCACTGCTGGCCACCGACGCCTATGGCAACTTCCTGCGTGGGCCCAACGGCATGCCGCAGGTGGTGATCCGCGTGGGCAATGGCGCCGACGGCATTGCCGGCACCGCCGACGACGTCACCCAGCTGGTCGAAGGCAACCGCGCCGCGCCCATCAGCCTGGTCAATGCCGTGAGCAGCGGCCATGGTTTTCTCGACGACATCGCCCACAACGCCGAGCCGGTGCTGGTCGGCGGGGTGCTGCAGGCCGATGCCGACAGTGCCGTGGGCAATGCCCAGCCCATGGGCCCGGGCGGCAACAACCTGACCTACGACAACGAACTGCTCGACGCCCACTACATCGCAGGTGACGGCCGGGTCAACGAGAACATCGGCCTGACCGCCGTGCACCACGTGTTCCACGCCGAGCACAACCGCCTGGTCCAGCAGACCAAGGACACCATCCTTGTCTCGGGCGACCTGGCGTTCCTCAACGAGTGGCTGATCGACGATGTGGCCGCCTTGCCCGCCACGCCCGCCGAGGTGGCGGCGCTGGTATGGAATGGCGAACGCCTGTTCCAGGCGGCCAGGTTCGGCACCGAGATGCAGTACCAGCACCTGGTGTTCGAGGAGTTCGCCCGCACCATCCAGCCACAGATCGACGAGTTCCTCGCCCCCAGCGGCTACGACACCTCGATCAACCCGGCGATCCTCGCCGAATTCGCCCATGTGGTGTACCGCTTCGGCCACTCGATGCTGACCGAGACCGTCGACCGCTTCGACCCGGCGTTCAACCCGATCCTCAGCGATCCGGACAACCCGGACCAGCAACTGGGCCTGATCGCCGCCTTCCTCAACCCGCTGGCCTTCGCCGGCAGCGGCGCCACCGCCGATGAAGCGGCCGGGGCGATCATCCGTGGCGTGACCCGCCAGCTCGGCAACGAGATCGACGAATTCGTCACCGAGGCGCTGCGCAACAACTTGCTCGGCCTGCCCCTGGACCTGCCGGCGCTGAACCTGGCCCGTGGCCGCGACACCGGCATCCCTTCGCTCAACGAGGCGCGGCGCGAGTTCTACGCCATGACCGGCGACAGCCAGCTCAAGCCCTACATCAGCTGGGTCGACTTTGCCGACCACCTCAAGCACCCCGCGTCGCTGGTCAACTTCATCGCCGCCTACGGCACTCACGCCTCGATCACCTCGGCGACCACCCTGGTCGACAAGCGCGCTGCCGCCCTGGCCCTGGTGCTGGGCGGCAGCGGCGCGCCGTCCGACCGCCTGGACTTCCTCAACGGCAGCGGCGCCTGGGCCAACGTGACCAAGGCCGGCAAGGACGGCGTGCTGGGCACCGCGGACGACCTGAGCGGGGTGACGGTGACCGGGGTCGACGCCATCGACTTCTGGGTCGGCGGCCTGGCCGAGCAAAAGATGCCCTTCGGCGGCATGCTCGGCTCGTCCTTCAACTTCGTCTTCGAGACCCAACTGGAGGCCCTGCAGAACGGCGACCGCTTCTATTACCTGTCGCGTACCGCGGGCCTTAACTTCGGCGCGGAGCTGGAGAACAACTCGTTCGCCAAGCTGATCATGGCCAACTCGGATGTCACCCACCTGTCCAACACCGTGTTCCTCACCCCGAGCTTCACCCTCGAGGTCAACCAGGCCAACCAGTTCACCGGCCTTGGCGCCGACGGTCGCGCCGACCCCACCGGAGGGATCGAGATCAACGGCGTGGAGATCGTGCCGCTGGTCATTCGCGACAACCCCGACACCGTCGGGCCGGACGACAACTACCTGCACTACACCGGCGAAGACCACGTGGTGCTCGGCGGTACCTCGGGCGATGACATCATCCTTTCCGGCGAAGGCGACGACACGCTCTATGGCGATGGCGGCAACGACTACCTCGAAGGCGGCGCCGGCAACGATGCCGTGCTCGGTGGCGCAGGCGACGACATCATCACCGATTCGTTCGGCGACAACCGCCTGGAAGGCAACGCCGGCAACGACGTGATCGTCGCCGGCAGCATGCTCGCCGCCGGCAACCTGATCCTCGGCGGCGACGGCCAGGACTTCATCATCACCACCGAGGACATCAGCACCACCTTCGGCGGACAGGGCGACGACTTCATCCTCGGCGCCAAGACCAACCTGCCGCCCACCGGCAACGAAGGCGACGACTGGATCGAGAAGGGCACCCAGGACGGCGCGCCGGGCGACAACTTCGCGCCGCTGCTTACCGATGAAGTGGTGGGCAACGACATCTTCGTCGGTGGCGGCGGCTTCGACGAAATGATCGGCGAGGGCGGCGACGACATCTTTGTCGGCAGCGATGCCCAGGACAAGATGGACGGCATGTCCGGCTTCGACTGGATCACCTACAAGAACGACCAGGTCGGCGTCACCGCCGACCTGAGCCTGGCCGCGCTGGCACAGCCCCATGGCAACGCGCCGAACCAGAACGCCGGGGTGTTCAACCCGGTCGGCGCCTCGCCGGCGTCGATCCTCGATCGCTTCGCCGAGGTCGAGGGGCTGTCCGGTTCGCGCTTCGCCGACGTGCTCAAGGGCGACGACGTCGATGCGGTCACCATCCTCAACCATGGCGGCACCACCGGCAGCGCCCTGAGCAATGTCGCGCTGATCCGCGGCTTGGCGCAGTTCCTCGCCGACGCCGGGCTGCCGACCACGGGCTTTGCCACCGGCAACATCCTGCTGGGTGGCAATGGCAGCGACCTGATCGAGGGCCGTGGCGGCGACGACCTGATCGACGGCGACAAGTGGCTCAACGTGCGCATCGCGGTCTACGCCGCCGATGACGTCGACCACACTGGGCCTGAGATCGCCAGCTTCGACAGCATGGTCGAGATGATCCCGTTCATGCTCGACCGTACCTACAACCCCGGCCAGCTCAAGGCCATCCGGGAAATCCTGCCCGGCACCTCGACTGGCGGCGCGGCCTTCGACACCGCGGTGTTCTCCGGGGTGCAGGCCGAGTACGTGGTGACCCAGGACACCCGCGGCACCGCCGACCTGGCGGACGATGTGTGGACCGTGGCCGATACCGTGGCCGGGCGTGACGGCACCGATACCCTGCTGCACATCGAGCGCCTGCAGTTCGCCGATGCCCAGCGCGTGCTGGTGCCGGGGCTGAACGCGCAGCCGACCGGCAGCCCGAGCCTCAGTGACGGCAACGGTGGCGCGATCACCGTGGGCGATATCCTCAGCGTGAGCATGGCCGGGGTGCGCGACGGCGACAACGTCACGGCGGGCAACCCGCTGGGCACCCTGGTCAATGCCTCGGTGTCCTACTACTGGCAGTTCGAGGCCGACCCCGGCAGCGGTGTGTTCGAGGACATCATCCTGCTGCCGGCCGGCGACCTGGCGTTCCAGAGCGCCGATGGCACCGCGTTCAAGGTGTCGCCGGACCTGGTCGGCCTGTCGCTGCGGGTCAAGGCGATCTACCAGGACGCCCACGGCACCACCGAGGTGCTGTTCTCCGCGCCCACCAGCGTGGTCGAGGCCGGCGCGCCGGTGGTGCCGACCGTGCCCACGCCAGTGGTCGATGCCAGCGCGGGGGGCGAGGGCCTGCACATGGTCCGCTCCGACCTCAACTTCATCCTTGCCCAGATCAAGATTGCCGAAGCGGATGCCGCCGGGCAGGACATCCTCTCGCTGATCCCCAACATCCGCGCGCCCCTGGGCCTGCGCGCGGTCGACGGCTCGAACAACAACCTGATGAACCTCAATGGCCATGACCACACCGAGTATGGCGCCGCCGACAATGTCTTCCCGCGCCTGACCGACCCGGTGTTCAATGCCGCCGAGGGCGCGCCTGCCGGGTTCTTTGGCCCCGGCTCACCGGCCATTCCCGGCTCGTCGTACCAGCAGACCAGCGGCTACGTGTTCGACTCGCAGCCGCGCACCATCAGCAACCTGATCGTCGACCAGACCTCGAACAACCCGGCGGCCTACGCCAGCGCCTACGACCCCGGCGCCAACGGCGTGCTGGACTTCGGCACGCCGGGCAACGACGACCAGCTCAAGGACGGTGTGCGGGTGGTCGCCAGCCCCGGCATGGACGGCCAGTTCGGCACCGGCGACGATCATGATGTCTTCCTGTTCGAGAACACCTCGGCGGATGCCGGGCTGTCGGCGCCGTTCAACGCCTGGATGACCTTCTTCGGCCAGTTCTTCGACCATGGCCTGGACCTGGTCACCAAGGGCGGTTCGGGGACCATCTTCATCCCCCTGCAGCCGGACGACCCCCTGTACGTGCCTGGC
Source organism: Pseudomonas mosselii (assembly GCF_003205295.1). GTDB lineage: Bacteria > Pseudomonadota > Gammaproteobacteria > Pseudomonadales > Pseudomonadaceae > Aquipseudomonas > Aquipseudomonas mosselii_B. The sequence continues at coordinate 5,375 of NZ_QJRP01000040.1, read as the reverse complement.
GGCGCCGCCAATTTCATGGTGCTGACCCGCGCCACCAACCTGCCAGGGCCGGACGGCATCCTCGGCAACGCCGATGACATCCATGAGCACACCAACACCACCACGCCGTTCGTGGACCAGAACCAGACCTACAGCTCGCACCCCTCGCACCAGGTGTTCCTGCGTGGCTACCAGCTCACCGCCAGTGGCCCTGTCGCCACCGGCCGGCTGATCACCAACCGCGACCTGGGCGCCGACGGCAAGTTCGGTACCGGCGACGACAGCGAGATCGGTGGCATGGCCACCTGGAAGGTGGTCAAGGCCCAGGCCAACGACATCCTCGGCATCCACCTGACCGACGCCGACGTCGACAACGTGCCGCTGCTGGCCACTGATGCTTACGGCAACTTCATCAAAGGGCCGCATGGCTATCCGATGGTGGTGATGAAGGGCGCCGACGGCCTGGGCGGCACCGCCGATGATGTGCTGGTCGAAGGCAACCCGTTGGCGCCGATCGACCTGACCAACGCCGTGCGCACCGGCCATCAGTTCCTTGCCGATATCGCTCACAATGCCGTGCCGGTATCCATCGGTGGCGTGCTGGCGCCGGATGCCGACAGCGCCACCGGCAACGCCGTGCCGGTCAATCCGCACACCGGTGCCAACCTGGCCTACGACAACGAACTGCTGGACGCCCACTACATCGCCGGCGATGGCCGGGTCAACGAGAACATCGGCCTGACCGCCGTGCATGCGATCTTCCACTCAGAGCACAACCGGCTGGTGGCGCAGACCCAGGACACCGTGCTCGACTCGGGCGACCTGGCCTTCCTCAACGAGTGGCTGCTGACCCCGGTCAGCGCCTTGCCCGCCAGCCAGGCCGAGATCGACGCCCTGATGTGGAACGGCGAGCGATTGTTCCAGGCGGCCAAGTTCGGCACCGAGATGCAGTACCAGCACCTGGTGTTCGAGGAGTTCGCCCGCACCATCCAGCCGCGTGTCGACCTGTTCTTCGCCCCGACCCAGGTCTACGACGTCGACCTCGATGCCTCGATCGTCGCCGAGTTCGCGCACACCGTGTACCGCTTCGGCCACTCGATGCTGACCGAGACCGTCGACCGTTTCGACATCGATTTCAAGGTGATCGGCGACCCGGCCAGCGCCAACCCCGAGCAGCAGATGGGCCTGATTGCGGCGTTCCTCAACCCGCTGGCCTACGCCGCCAGCGGCGTGACCCCCGAGGAGGCGACCAGCGCCATCGTGCGCGGGGTGACCCGCCAGGCCGGCAACGAGATCGACGAGTTCGTCACCGAGGCGCTGCGCAACAACCTGCTCGGCCTGCCGCTGGACCTGCCGGCGATCAACATCGCCCGTGGCCGCGATGTCGGCATCCCCTCGCTGAACGCCGTGCGCCGCGACATCTTCGGGCAGACCGGTGATACCCAGCTCAAGCCCTACACCAGCTGGGTCGACCTGGTGCAGCACCTCAAGCACCCGGAGTCCTTGATCAACTTCATCGCCGCCTACGGCACCCACGGCTCCATCACCTCGGCCACCACCCTCGACGGCAAGCGCGCCGCGGCCCTGGCCCTGGTGTTCGGTGGCGCGGACGCGCCGTCCGACCGCCTGGACTTCCTCAACGGCAGCGGCAGCTGGGCCAACGTGACGCTGGCGGGCAAGGATGGGGTGCTGGGCACTGTCGATGACCTCAAGGGCGTAACCGTGACCGGCGTCGATGCCATCGACCTGTGGATTGGCGGCCTGGCCGAGGCCAAGACCCCGTTCGGCGGCATGCTCGGCAGCACCTTCAACTTCGTGTTCGAGAACCAGCTGGAGAAACTGCAGGACGGCGACCGCTTCTATTACCTGGAGCGCACCGCCGGCCTGTCGATGAACGCCGAGCTGGAAAGCAACTCGTTCGCCAAGCTGATCATGGCCAACACCTCGGCCACGCACCTGCCGGGCCTGGTGTTCTCCGACCCCGGGTTCTACCTGGAGCTGGACCGCAGCAAGCAGTACAACGACGGCCTGGGCAACGCCGACCCGCTCGGCGACAACGGCCAGCAGGTGGTGTTCCGCGACAGCCCGCTGACCGTCGGGCCCGACAGCAACTACATCCGCTATGCCGGTGACCAGCACATCGTGCTGGGCGGCACCCAGGGCGACGACATCCTGGTCTCCAGCGAAGGCGACGACACGGTCTGGGGCGACGGCGGCAACGACCGCATCGAAGGCGGCTACGGTAACGACCAGCTGCGCGGCGGTGCAGGCGACGACATCATCAGCGACATGGGCGGCGACGATAACATCCAGGGCGGCGACGGCAACGATGTGCTGCATGGCGGCAATGGCGTCAACCTGATCATCGGCGGCTTCGGCAACGATTTCATCGTCACCGGCGAGGATGCTTCCGAGGCCATCGGCGGCCAGGGCAACGACTTCATCCTCGGCAGCAAGGCCAACGAGCAGGACATGGGCAACGAAGGCGACGACTGGATCGAGAAGGGCACCTCGGACGGCGCCCCCGGCGACAACTTCGACCCCCTCGGCAACGACCCGGTGATCGGCAACGACGTGTTCGTCGGCGGCAACGAGAACGACAAGTTCAACGGTGAAGGCGGCGACGACATCATGGTCGGCAGCCTCGGCTTCGGCGATCGCTACATCGGCGGTTCCGGCTATGACTGGGCGACCTTCAAAGGCCTGGCCCAGGGCGTGACCGTCGACTACAGCGACCGCTTCTTCGATGTGCCGCCGGTACCGGGATCGGGGGCTTCGGCGCTGGTGCGCTTCGACATCATGGAAGGCCTGTCGGGCTCGGCGCACGGTGACTTCCTGCGCGGCGACAACGAGGACGCCACCTCGTTGCCGACCGCCGGGGCCACCGGCAGCGTGCTCACCAACATCAGCCTGATCAACGGCCTGGCCGGGCTGCTGCCGGCCGGCGCGACCTTCTACGACGGTGGCAACATCATCCTCGGTGGCAGTGGCAGCGACCTGATCGAAGGACGTGGTGGTGACGATATCCTCGACGGTGACAAGTGGCTGAACGTGCGCATCAGCGTGCGTGCCAACAGCGACGGCAGCGGGCCGGAGATCGCCTCGTTCGACAGCATGGAGCCGATGGTGCCGCTGATGCTCAAGGGCACCTACAACCCCGGCCAGCTGGTGATCGTGCGGGAGATCCTCAGCGGTACCGACCAGTACGACACCGCGCTGTTCTCCGGCATCGCCACGGACTACCGCATCGTCGTCGAGGGCAACACGGTGATCGTCACCGACACGGTGGTCGGCCGCGACGGCGTCGATCGCCTGACCGGCATCGAGCGCCTGCAGTTCGCCGACGGCGCCCAGGCTTCCGGCGTGGGCAGCGCGGTGAACAACGGCCCCAGCGGCCACCTGGCGATCGTCGACGATGCCACCGGCCTGCGCGATGACACGCCCGTGGCCGGGCAGTTGCTGCGGGTCAGCGACCTGGCGGTGCATGACGCCGACAACCAGGGCGCGAGCAACCCCAGCGGCGCGCTGAGCGGGCCGGTGGCCTACTACTGGCAGGTGGAGAACATCCCCGGCACGGGCGTCTACGAGGACATCACCTTCGTCGCCGCCGGCGAGGTCTCGCGGGCGATCGGCAGCACCTACCGGGTGGCGGACGATGTCGCCGGCCTGAACATCCGCGTGCGGGCGGTGTACCAGGACGCCAAGGGCACCCTGGAGATCGTCGACTCCTCGGCCAACAGCGCGCCCAGCAGCGGGCCCGCCGTGGCCGGGCTGCTGGTGCAGAACCAGGTGCTGAGCGCCAACCCGGCGACCATCGTCGACGCCGACGGCATCGGCAGCGCGCCGTTCACCTTCCAGTGGCAGATGAACAACGGCGCCGGCTGGGTCGATATCGCCGGTGCCACCGCCAGTACCTTCACCCTTGGCCAGCCCCAGGTCGGCCAGCATGTCCGGGTGCAGGTGGGCTACGTGGATACCTTCGGCGTGGCCGAGCGCGCCGCCTCCGACATCCTCGGACCGGTGGCCAACGTCAACGACGCGCCGACTGGCACGGTGCTGATCAGCGACACCACGCCGGACCAGGGGCAGCTGCTGACTGCCTCGACCGCCGGCATCGCGGATCTCGACGGGCTGGGCGCCTTCAGCTTCCAGTGGCAGCAGGGCGTGGGCGGCAACTTCGTTGACATCGCTGGCGCCACCACGGCGAGCTACACCCCGGGCTTCGCCCAGGGCAACCAGCAATTGCGAGTGATCGTGCGCTACACCGACGGCTTCGGCGCCCAGGAAACCGTGACCTCCGCCGCGACCACGGCGGTGCGCCTGCTGACCGGCGTCACCCTGGTGGGCACCAATGCGGCGAACACACTCACCGGCGGCGCTGGCAACGATGTGCTGCGCGGCCTGGGCGGCAACGACACGCTCAATGGCCTGGGCGCGGTGGACCAGCTGTTCGGTGGGGCGGGCAACGACATCCTCAACGGCGGTGACGACGGCGACTTCCTGTTCGGCGAGGACGGCAACGACACCCTCAACGGTGGCGTTGGCGCGGATGCCATGGACGGCGGCCTCGGCAACGACACCTTCGTGGTCGACAATGCCGGCGACAGCGTTGTCGAGGCGGCTGGTGGCGGTACCGACCTGGTGCAGACCAGCCTGCTCAGCTATCAGCTTGGCGCCAACGTCGAGAACCTCACCTTCACCGGCAGCGGCAACTTCACAGGCTTCGGCAACGCGCTGGCCAACACCCTCACCGGCGGGGCCGGCAACGACCAGCTCGATGGCGGTGCCGGTGGTGACCGGATGGTGGGCGGTGCCGGCAACGACACCTATGTCGTCGACTCCACCTCGGATGTGGTGGTCGAGGCGGGTGGCGGTGGCATCGACACCGTGCTGACCGCGCTGGCCAGCTACAGCCTGAGCGCCAACGTCGAGAACCTGACCTACACCGGCGTCGGCAACTTCGTCGGCACCGGCAACGGGCTGAACAACGTCATCACCGGCGGTGCCGGCAACGACACCCTCAGTGGCGACGGCGGCAACGATACCCTGGTCGGCAACGCCGGCAACGACACGCTCAACGGCGATGCCGGCAACGACCAGTTGATCGGTGGCCTCGGCGCCGACAGCCTGAACGGGGGGGGCGGCGACGACAGTCTCGACGGGGGGGATGGCGATGATTCGCTCAATGGCGGTGTCGGCAACGACACGCTGCAGGCCGGGGCGGGCAACGACAACCTCGACGGTGGCGTCGGCATCGATGTGGTGGTCGGTGGCGACGGCAACGACACGGTGCTGGGCGGTGGCGGCAACGATGTCGTGCAGGGCGGTAACGGCAACGACTTCGTCGATGGCGGGGCCGGTGACGACATCGTCAGCGGCGGTGCCGGCAATGACTC